>NZ_RPOI01000007.1 GCF_003818115.1 Citrobacter youngae
CTTTAGCGCTCTGTCGCGAGGTGGCGTATATTACGCTTTCCTCTTTCAGAGTCAACCCTCATTTTCAGGTTTTTCTCTTCAACCGGCCCGGCTGTTTGTGTGAAGTGATTCACATCCGCCGTGTCGATGGAGGCGCATTATAGGGAGTTTCCCTCAGCCCGCAACCCTTAAATGACAGAAAAATGACTGACTGCTGCAATCCCCAGCAGAACCCCGCCTTATACCCATTTACACACAGAGTTATCCACAAAGCCGTCAATATTTCCTGCATCACATCCCGGAAAAAGAAGAAACCAACATTGAATCCTCTTTTCTATATAGAAAGAAAATAACGGATGCCCATTTTCTACTACATATATAAGAAGGGATGGCGGCGGGAATGCCCGAATCCCCCTACTACCTTTGAATTACGTACCTCATCGGGCGATAATACCCGCACAAACAGTGATTCCAGGACGGCGATGAGACACCCTCTGCAACGAACGGCTATACGCAAACGCCCGATGAAACTCGGCACAACCGTGATCCTCATGGTCAGCGCGGTCCTCTTCTCTGTGCTGCTCGTCGTTCATTTGATTTACTTCTCGCAAATCAGCAACACGACACGTGATGCCTTAGCAGACAAAGCGCTTGCGGTCGCGCGAACGTTGGCAAACTCTCCTGAAATCCGCGAGGGGCTCAAGAAAAAGCCTGAGGACAGCGGCATCCAGGCAATTGCTCAAGCGGTAAATAAGCGCAACGATTTTTTATTCATCGTTGTCACGGATATGAAAAGCATTCGTTATTCGCACCCTGAAGCACAACGTATCGGCCAACCGTTTAAAGGCGACGATATCCTGTTGGCGTTACAGGGCAAAGAGAACGTTGCCATTAATCGCGGCTTTCTGGCTAAAGCGCTACGCGTTTTCACCCCTATTTATGACGATCATCACCAGCAGATTGGGGTTGTGTCGATCGGTCTCGAGTTAAGCAGGGTCACCGAACAGATCAATAACAGCCGCGGCAGTATCTTTTGGTCTATCTTATTTGGTGTTCTGGTTGGGTTACTAGGTACCTGGGTATTGGTGAAGGTTCTCAAACGCATTCTGTTTGGTCTGGAGCCTTATGAAATATCCAACCTGTTCGAACAGCGCCAGGCGATGCTGCACTCTATAAAGGAGGGGGTCATTGCCGTTGATGATAGTGGTGAGGTCACGCTAATAAACCAGGCCGCCCAGGAGCTATTGGATTACCGAAAGTCGCAGGATGATGCCCAACTCTCCACACTCAGCCATGCATGGTCTCAGGTAGTTGATCTTTCGCAGGTGCTACGTGATGGAACACCACGCCGTGATGAGGAGATCACGGTGAAGGACCGGCTGCTTTTAATCAACACCGTTCCAGTACTCAGCAATGGCAGAATCATCGGGGCAATTTCAACGTTCAGAGACAAGACTGAAGTCCGAAAACTCATGCAACGTCTGGACGGTATGGTTAACTATGCCGATGCACTTCGTGAACGATCCCACGAATTCATGAACAAGTTACACGTGATTCTGGGATTATTGCACCTGAAAAGTTATAAGCAGTTGGAAAATTATATCATTAAGACGGCCAACAATTATCAGGAAGAGATTGGCTCACTGTTAGGCAAAATAAAATCACCGGTGATCGCGGGCTTTTTACTCAGTAAGATTAATCGCACATCTGATTTAGGCCATAGCCTGATCATTAGTAATGAAAGCCAGTTGCCGGAAAATAGTAATGAAGATCAGGTGGCGGTGTTGATCACCGTGCTGGGTAATTTGATTGAAAACGCCCTGGAGGCGCTAGGTCAAGAACCGGGGGGTGAGATCAGCGTATCCTTACATTATCGACACGGCTGGTTGCATTGCGAAGTGAATGACGATGGTCCGGGGATCGCCCCCGAACGCATTGACCACATCTTTGAGAAGGGCGTCTCGTCAAAAGGAACCGAACGAGGCGTCGGTTTAGCACTTGTGAAACAGCAGGTTGAAAACGTTGGCGGCAATATTTCCGTCGAATCCGAACCTGGGGTCTTCACCCAATTTTTTGTACAGTTACCGTGGAATGGTGAGAGGGCCAGCAGATGATCAATGTCTTAATTGTCGATGACGATGCAATGGTAGCGGAGTTAAACCGCCGTTATGTCGCGCAGCTGTCTGGTTTTCATTGCTGCGGAACGGCCTCTACTCTCGAAAAAGCCAAAGAGATCATCTTTCATGGCGAACATCGTATTGACCTGATTCTACTGGATATTTATATGCAGAAAGAAAACGGTCTGGACCTGTTACCCATTCTGCACAGCGAAGGCTGTAAATGTGATGTCATCGTCATCTCCTCCGCCGCCGATGCGACAACCATTAAAGACTCACTCCACTACGGTGTCGTTGATTATCTGATCAAACCATTTCAGGCCTCACGCTTTGAAGAAGCCTTAACCAACTGGCTGCAGAAGAAAACGGATATGGAGAAGCATCAGTACTATGAACAGTCAGAGCTTGACCAACTGATTCATGGTAGCTCTTCCAGCGAGCAGGAAACGCGGCGCTTACCCAAGGGGCTGACACCACAAACGTTACGTACGCTGTGCCAGTGGATTGATGAGCACCAGGACCAGGAATTCTCCACGGATGAACTGGCGAACGAGGTCAATATCTCCCGGGTCTCATGCCGTAAATACCTTATCTGGCTCGTCAATTGTCATATCTTATTTACCAGTATCCATTATGGTGTTACTGGCCGACCGGTTTACCGCTACCGCGTTCAGGCTGAGCATTACTCATTACTTAAACAATACTGCCAATAAAACGCTCCCCCAGGGATTATTCGTTATATAAAAGTAACAATTATTAAAATAATGAAAAATCCCTTTTCATCCCGCTAAAACAGATAAATAGTTAATTTGCGTTAGATCAAATATATTTGTATCAAACATGTTAAATTCATTATTTTGTTATTGATAAACATCACACTGTTTTTAATTTCAAAATCGCTAACAAAAGTTAATTAAGTATTAACTAACTCACAGAGTGTGTATTTTTACTCCTAAAGGATTAGTCTGAATTTCATCAGACATAAAAATCTAGACTGGTAGCAATGGAGACCATGCTACGTACTATGGACACCGTACATTTTTGTGAGCAAATAAACGTATCCGTACGCCAGACTCATTACCACATGACATGGCGTGACCGCGATCACATAAAGAATACACTCACCTGGTATACCGGTGTTTTACGTAATAGCGGACAATGTAGAACCAACGGTCAGCCCCCGGAAAACCGGTGTAAGCCAGCCCAACTACAGCGTCAGCCGCAGCGCTTCATAACCAGCCCTACTTCCCATCGCCTGAGGATTCTCTCCTCTGATCAATGCCATAGAAAAAAGCTAAATATTTCCAAAAAGTTATAAATACATTCTAGCCAGACATTTAAACATTAATCGCAAATACGGACATATCGAATACTGACCATTTTTTGATGCTTATTCCGGCAAAAAAGAATGTGCCACAGATCCATTTTTCAAAAAATTGACTGGGTTTTTCGCGAGGGTAAATAAAATGTTATTTAGTATACAACTTCTCATAATATTAATATGTTTGTTTTATGGTGCCAGAAAGGGCGGTATCGCGCTGGGTTTGTTAGGCGGTATCGGCCTGGTTATTCTGGTTTTCGTGTTCCATCTCCAGCCGGGTAAACCCCCTGTTGATGTAATGCTGGTTATTATTGCCGTGGTGGCCGCTTCTGCAACTTTGCAAGCCTCCGGCGGTCTTGACGTTATGCTGCAAATTGCTGAAAAGCTGCTGCGTCGTAACCCAAAATACGTTTCTATCGTAGCACCATTTGTTACCTGTACCCTGACTATCCTGTGCGGTACCGGCCACGTGGTGTACACCATTCTGCCGATCATTTATGACGTCGCCATTAAGAACAATATTCGCCCGGAACGCCCAATGGCGGCGAGTTCTATCGGTGCACAGATGGGGATTATCGCCAGTCCGGTTTCTGTAGCCGTTGTCTCGCTGGTTGCGATGCTGGGTAACGTGACATTTGAAGGCAAGCACCTCGAATTCCTCGACCTGCTTGGCATCACCATTCCGTCTACCCTGCTGGGTATCCTGGCTATCGGTATTTTCAGCTGGTTCCGTGGTAAAGATCTGGATAAAGACGAAGAGTTCCAGAAGTTTATTTCCGTACCTGAAAACCATCACTATGTGTATGGCGACACGGCAACACTGTTAGACAAAAAACTGCCGAAAAGTAACTGGCTGGCAATGTGGATCTTCCTCGCTGCCATCGCCGTTGTTGCCGTGCTCGGTGCAGTATCTGAACTGCGCCCTTCTTTTGGTGGCAAACCGCTGTCAATGGTCCTGGTTATCCAGATGTTCATGCTGCTGACTGGCGCATTGATTATCATCTTAACCAAAACGAATCCCGCATCTATCTCAAAAAATGAAGTCTTCCGTTCAGGTATGATCGCGATTGTTGCGGTGTACGGTATTGCCTGGATGGCCGAAACCATGTTCGGTGCGCATATGTCTGAAATTCAGGGCGTACTGGGCGAGATGGTGAAAGAACATCCGTGGGCCTATGCGATCGTCCTGCTGTTAGTCTCCAAGTTTGTAAACTCTCAGGCTGCAGCGCTGGCCGCTATCGTTCCAGTCGCACTGGCTATCGGGGTTGATCCAGCGTACATCGTTGCTTCTGCTCCGGCTTGTTACGGTTACTACATTCTGCCGACCTACCCGAGCGATCTGGCTGCTATTCAGTTTGACCGTTCAGGTACCACCCACATTGGCCGTTTCGTTATCAACCACAGCTTCATTCTGCCTGGTTTGATCGGCGTAAGCGTATCCTGTGTCTTTGGTTGGGTCTTCGCCGCAATGTACGGTTTCCTGTAATCACACTTCGCGTGCCGTCCGCTATGGTGCGGCACGCCACCGTTAAGACGCAGAGAATTTTTAAATTCCTGATAAAAATGAAAAGGCTGGAAGCAAATGTCAAAAGTTGAATTCACTTACCAGGCGGCTTTCCCACTGGGGGAAGACAAAACTGAGTACTACCTGCTGACATCCAATCACGTCAGCGTCGGCGAGTTTGAAGGCGAGTCAATCCTGAAAGTAGCGCCTGAAGCACTTACGCTACTGGCCCAGCAAGCCTTCCACGATGCCTCCTTCATGCTTCGCCCTGAACACCAACAGCAAGTCGCCTCCATACTCCATGATCCTGAAGCCAGCGAAAACGATAAGTATGTTGCGCTGCAATTCCTGAGAAACTCCGAGATTGCCGCCAAAGGCATATTGCCAACCTGTCAGGATACCGGCACGGCCATTATCATGGGTAAAAAAGGTCAACGTGTCTGGACCGGCGGCGGTGACGAAGCGGCGCTCTCCAGAGGCGTATTTAATACCTATATTGAAGATAACCTGCGCTACTCGCAAAACGCGGCGCTGGATATGTACAAAGAAGTGAATACCGGCACTAACCTGCCTGCGCAAATCGACCTGTACAGCGTGGACGGCGACGAATATAAATTCCTGTGCGTGGCAAAAGGCGGCGGTTCTGCCAACAAAACCTATCTGTATCAGGAAACGAAAGCACTGCTGACTCCCGGCAAACTGAAAAACTTCCTGGTTGAGAAAATGCGTACGCTGGGGACTGCAGCTTGCCCGCCGTACCATATCGCATTTGTAATTGGTGGTACGTCAGCAGAAAGCACCCTCAAAACGGTGAAACTGGCCAGCACACACTACTATGATGCGCTGCCGACTGAAGGTAACGCTCACGGTCAGGCATTCCGCGATCTGCAACTGGAACAAGAACTGCTGGAAGAAGCCCAGAAACTCGGCCTCGGCGCCCAGTTTGGCGGGAAATATTTCGCTCACGACATCCGCGTGATTCGACTGCCTCGCCACGGCGCATCCTGCCCGGTAGGCATGGGCGTTTCCTGCTCCGCAGACCGTAATATTAAGGCCAAGATTAACCGCGAAGGTATCTGGATCGAAAAACTGGAACATAATCCAGGCCAGTACATCCCGGAATCTCTGCGCCAGGCCGGCGAAGGAGAAGTGGTTAAAGTCGACCTTAACCGTCCGATGAAAGAGATCCTTGCCCAGCTTTCTCAGTACCCGGTATCCACCCGTCTGTCGCTGAGCGGTACAATCATTGTGGGTCGCGACATCGCCCACGCGAAGCTGAAAGAACGTATCGAGTCCGGCGAAGGTCTGCCGCAGTACGTGAAAGATCACCCGATCTACTACGCGGGTCCGGCGAAAACGCCGGCAGGTTACCCGTCCGGTTCTTTGGGTCCAACCACTGCGGGTCGTATGGACTCCTATGTTGACCTGCTGCAGTCCCATGGCGGCAGCATGATCATGCTGGCGAAAGGTAACCGCAGCCAACAAGTGACCGACGCCTGCCATAAACACGGCGGCTTCTACTTAGGTAGCATCGGTGGTCCGGCAGCTGTACTGGCGCAACAGAGCATTAAGCATCTGGAATGCGTGGAATACCCAGAGCTGGGAATGGAAGCTATCTGGAAAATCGAAGTTGAAGATTTCCCTGCTTTCATCCTGGTCGATGACAAAGGCAACGATTTCTTCCAGCAAATCGTGAGCAAACAATGCGCTAACTGCGCGAAGTAACCTATTCGGCCCGGCACTGGACTGACACCAAATTTTTGGGGCCAGCCCAGTGATCCCCCCGGGCCAACTTTATCCCCCCATTAACTGGCGTTGAATTTTTGCCGTTCACAGTGAATAGTAATATTTTCCATTACTTGTGAATTCGCCATGCTCCGCACACTGAATCCTGTAATACTGAACACTGGCGCTATAGTGCTGGCGCTGATCCTTATCTACACTGGCTTCTGTGCCACCGAAAAATTGACCTGGCTGATGGAAGTGACGCCGGTCATTATTGTTGTGCCATTGCTGCTCGCCACCATGAAGCGCTACCCGCTGACTCCCATGCTCTACACGCTTATCTTCTTTCATGCCATCATTTTGATGGTTGGCGGCATGTATACCTATGCCAAAGTCCCCATTGGTTTTGAAGTGCAGGCGTGGTTGGATCTCAGTCGCAACCCCTATGACAAACTGGGTCATTTTTTCCAGGGACTGGTGCCAGCGCTGACGGCAAGAGAGATTTTAGTCCGCGGCAATATTGTCCGCGGCCGCAAGATGTTAGCGTTTTTAGTCTGCTGCGTAGCACTGGCAATCAGCGCCACCTATGAGCTCATTGAATGGTGGGCGGCACTGGCGATGGGGCAAGGCGCAGATGACTTCCTGGGTACGCAGGGCGATCCATGGGATACCCAGTCGGATATGTTCTGCGCCCTGCTCGGCGCGCTAACGACAGTGCTTGTACTGGCGCGAGTTCACTGTGCACAGCTGCGTCGCTACGGACTGGTAATCGCCAACTAAATATACATACTGCCGGATGTCGATAACGTTCATCCGGCAGACGCAAGATGGACCTTATTGATGCAACCAGGCCGGCAACCACTCACCGTGCGCGTCAATCAGATCATCCACCAACGCATAAATCTCTTCAATCCCTAATACCGCAGCGGTATGCGGATCCATCATCGCCGCGTGATAAATACGATCGCGATTCTCCGTCAGAATAGCTTCCGTCAGCAGGGTTTGAACATTGATATTCGTTTGCATCATCGCCGCCAAATGAGACGGGAGAGCCCCCACTTTTATCGGCTGAATACCATTGGCATCAACCAAACAAGCCACCTCGACACAACAACCCTGCGGCAGGTTATCGATCAGGTTGTCGTTACGAACATTGCCATACACCACGCTGGGTTCTCCGGTCCAGATAGCGTTCATGATTGTGCTGGCATATTCCCTTGACGGTTTGATATCAATGCGCGCCATCGTTTTGTACTCTTCCAGCTCTTTATGCCAGTTCGCCAGTTGCTCTACACAGCGCTTCGGATATTCATCCAGCGGAATCTTATAGCGCTCAATCAGATCTTCACGACCCGGTTTGATAAACCACGGCGTGTATTCAGCAAAGTGTTCCGACGACTCGGTGACGAAATACCCCAATTTTTTGAACATTTCATAACGCACAATGTTCTGGCAGCGAGTATTGCCGTGGATATTCGGTTTCGGCACCTGGCCTGTTGCATAAGCTGCCAGCAGTTCCGGATAGAGATCGACATAGGTCCCATCAGCCGTTTTACGCTCCAGTTGCAGATAAAACGCCATATGGTTGATCCCGGCGCTGCGATAACGCAAAGAAGCAGGATCAATATCCAGATCCCGCGCCAACTCTTCCGCCGTTCCCTGCACCGAATGACATAACCCAACCTGTTTAATATGCGGATAGCGTGCATACATTGCCCAGGTGTTCATCGCCATGGGATTAACATAATTAAGCAGGGTGGCATGCGGGCAGACGTCGGTCATATCCTCGCAAATCTGCCATAAATGCGGAATCGTACGCAGCGCGCGCATAATGCCACCAGGCCCCAATGTGTCGGCTATCGTTTGTTCCAGACCGTGGCGTTTGCACACGGAAAAATCGGTCACGGTACACGGCTCGTAACCGCCAATCTGGAAAGCGACTATTACAAAATCGGCATCCTGCAATGCCGTTTTTTGATCGGTATAGCAAGTGATCTGGCTGCAAGCGCCAGACGAGTCCATCAGCTTACGCACCACAATATGCGACTCTTCCAGGCGGGCTGCATCGATATCCATTAAAGCAATATGTGCGGATTTCAGCGCATCGCGGTGAAAGACATCTCCGAGAATATTCTTCACGAAAATCGTCGATCCCGCGCCGATAAAAGTAATTTTGGGTGCAGACATCATGACTCTCCAGAACGTGGGGTGATGACGCCATGGTGGCATGAGGACGCAAGAAAAACGTCCGGCTTCTGTACCGAGTACTCCCAGAAACTCAGTTCGCCTTTTCGTTCGGCCGAAAACTGAGTTTCTGGGATAATTTTTGCCGAAAAGCAGAGTATACGGGTTCAAAAAAGCACACTACCCGGTAATGGTGACCTGATTTGCGCGCCGATTCGCAGTCTTATCCGCTGAAAAATGGCATGATTCTGAACAATCAGGAACTGGAGTTACCATGACCACGCCGCCAATCTCAGCGCTTCCCCCCGATCCGCACATGTGTAACAGCGATGAGAAACAAACCCGTAGCCCACTGTCGCTGTACTCGGAATATCAACGTCTCGATATCGAACTACGCGCACCGCACGCCATGACCACCAGCCACTGGCATGGACAGGTGGAGATTAACGTACCGTTCGACGGCGATGTGGAATACCTGATCAATAACGAAGTGGTGCAGATAAAACAGGGCCATATCACCCTGTTTTGGGCCTGTACGCCGCACCAGTTAATACGACCTGGCGCCTGCCAGAACATGGCTATCTTTAATTTACCCATGCACCTGTTTCTCTCCTGGCCGCTGGACCGTGAGCTGATCAACCACGTCACTCATGGCATGGTCATCAAATCACAGGCCTCTCAGCAGTTGAGCACCTTTGAAGTTCAGCGCTGGCAACAGGAGCTAAGCAGCCCGAACGAACAGATTCGCCAGCTTGCCATCGATGAAATTAGCCTGATGCTCAAGCGGTTTAGCCTCTCCGGCTGGCAGCCCGTCCTGGTCAATAAAACCGCGGGCACGCACAAAAACAGCGTTTCACGTCACGCGCAGTTTTACGTGAGTCAAATGCTCAGTTTTATTGCCGACAACTACGATCAGGCGCTCACCATCAACGATGTTGCGGAGCACGTGAAGCTCAACCCCAACTATGCAATGGGGATTTTCCAGCGTGTGATGCAACTCACCATGAAGCAGTACATTACCGCGATGCGTATCAACCACGTTCGCGCATTGCTGAGCGACACTGATAAAACCATTCTGGACGTCGCCCTTACCGCCGGATTTCGCTCCAGCAGTCGTTTTTACGATACTTTCAGCAAATTTGTCGGCATGTCACCACAGCAGTACCGCAAACTGAGCCAGCAACATCGACAATCGATAGCCGGATAAGCGTCGGATGGCGCAAACACATGCCCACTGACAGCACACCCCATTCGGCAATATCAGTATCAGCCAAAAAAATAATTCCCCTGTCGATAAACAATGCTGAAAAATTGCCTTCGATGAATATTAATTATTTGTTTATAAAGGAATAAAAACAAAATACGCTCATTTATCAGCCACTTTACAGCCCAATTTGTCAGGATAATACTTGCCTGCGTCACATTCATACGGTGTGTCTGCAATCCATAAATTGCAACCTCTCCACTACCGGGTAAAAGATGATGAAAGTATTAATTGTTGAAAGTGAGTTTCTGCATCAGGACACCTGGGTTGGTAGCGCTGTTGAGCGTCTGGCAGATGCCTTAAGTCGCCAAAATGTTACCGTCATTAAATCCACCTCATTCGACGATGGTTATGCCATCCTCGCGGCAAATGAAGCCATTGATTGCCTGATGTTCAGCTATCAAATGGAACAACAAGATGAACACCTGAATGTCAGGCAATTGATCGGCAAGCTCCATGAACGCCAGCAAAACGTCCCCGTTTTCCTGCTGGGCGATCGGGAAAAAGCCACCGCATCGCTGGATCGCGATCTGCTGGAGCTTGTCGATGAATTCGCCTGGATTCTTGAAGATACCGCTGACTTTATCGCCGGGCGCGCCGTTGCTGCGATGACCCGTTACCGCCAACAGCTGTTACCACCGCTGTTCAGCGCGCTGATGAAATACAGTGACATTCACGAATATTCCTGGGCAGCCCCTGGTCACCAGGGCGGCGTGGGATTTACTAAAACGCCGGCCGGTCGTTTCTATCATGACTACTACGGTGAAAACCTATTCCGTAGCGACATGGGTATTGAACGCGCATCACTGGGTTCACTGCTTGACCATACTGGCGCGTTTGGTGAAAGCGAAAAATATGCCGCACGTGTCTTCGGCGCTGACCACTCATGGTCCGTGGTGGTCGGTACTTCTGGCTCTAACCGCACCATCATGCAGGCATGCATGACTGATAACGATGTGGTAGTGCTGGACCGTAACTGCCATAAATCCATTGAACAAGGGCTCATTCTTACCGGGGCAAAACCGGTGTACATGGTACCAAGCCGCAACCGCTACGGCATTATCGGGCCTATCTACCCGCAGGAAATGCAGCCCGAAACATTGCAGAGAAAAATCAGCGAAAGCCCACTGACAAAAGACAAAACCGGACAGAAACCGTCATATAGCGTTGTAACCAACTGCACCTATGACGGCGTCTGCTACAACGCAAAAGAGGCGCAAGACCTGCTAGCCCAGACCAGCGATCGCATTCATTTCGATGAAGCCTGGTACGGCTATGCGCGTTTCAACCCGATTTATGCCGATCACTACGCTATGCGTGGTGCACCTGGCGACCATAACGGCCCCACCGTTTTTGCCACCCACTCGACCCATAAGTTGCTGAATGCGCTCTCTCAGGCATCTTACATTCACGTCCGTGAAGGCCGTGGCGCGGTTAATTTCTCCCGCTTTAACCAGGCGTACATGATGCACGCCACCACGTCTCCGCTGTATGCCATCTGTGCATCAAACGACGTGGCAGTTTCCATGATGGACGGTAACAGTGGCCTGTCGCTCACCCAGGAAGTGATCGATGAAGCCGTCGATTTCCGTCAGGCGATGGCACGGTTGTACAAAGAATTCACGGCTGAGGGCGACTGGTTCTTCAAACCGTGGAACAAAGAGGTGGTTACCGATCCGCAGACCGGCAAAACCTATGACTTTGCCGATGCGCCAACCCAACTCCTGACGACCGACCAGAACTGCTGGGTAATGCGCCCCGGTGAATCCTGGCATGGGTTTAAAGACCTGCCAGATAACTGGAGCATGCTGGACCCCATTAAAGTCAGTATTCTGGCGCCAGGTATGGGTGATGATGGTGAACTGGAACAGACCGGTGTTCCGGCGGCGCTGGTTACCGCCTGGCTTAGCCGCCACGGCATCGTACCGACCCGTACCACCGATTTCCAGATTATGTTCTTGTTCTCAATGGGGATCACCCGTGGTAAATGGGGCACGCTGATAAACACACTGTGCTCTTTCAAACACCACTATGATGCCAATACTCCGCTCTCACAGGTGATGCCGGAACTGGTAGAGGAACATCCTGACACTTACGCAAACATGGGTATTCACGATCTGGGCGACACCATGTTCGCCTGGCTGAAAGAAAATAACCCAGGTAGCCGACTCAATGCGGCCTACTCTGGCCTGCCTGTTGCTGAAATGACCCCGCGTGAAGCCTATAACGCGATAGTCAGCGATAACGTTGAGATGGTGGCGATTGAAAATCTGCCGGGTCGTATCGCAGCCAACTCCGTCATTCCTTACCCACCGGGAATTCCAATGCTGCTGTCCGGGGAAAACTTTGGCGATGCCAACAGCCCGCAGATTAGTTATCTACGTTCGTTGCAATCCTGGGATCATCATTTTCCTGGCTTTGAACATGAAACCGAAGGAACGGAAATTATTGACGGTGTGTATCACGTCATGTGCGTGAAAGCCTAATGTCGTTTTTTAGATAGTCTATTTTTTATAAGGTTGACGTGTGATAGTTGAGTAATTCCTGAGTATTGCTGCAAAACAATAACATTGTCATACCTTTTGCGCGGGACCACCCCGCGCTTTTTTTATACGCAAATAGTACGTTGCCACTTGCGTAAAAAATTATGTACATGCCAAGAATCCCTACAGATATTGTAATTACTAAAAATCACGCTATTTTATCGCTTGTCTTGATTCATCATACAATTTTTTTTTAGCCGCGATTACTCAGCAGGTGCTGAGTTACGGTATTTGATGTTCATATTCCGGGAGTTTGGGTATGAGGCTTTGCAGCAAAGAAGCTTGTGTTGTTGTATTAACGGAGAAAGATGTTTGGTTAAGGATTAACGGTAAAGAAGCCATCAGTTTAAAAGCTAACCACATGGCTCTGGTGGCGTGTGATAATAATATTATCGATTTTTCTTCACTTAATAACGCACTGGTCGTACATATCAGTCGCGATGTCATTAAAGACTATCTACGATTTTTAAATAAAGATCTTTCACAGTTCCCTCTCTGGCAACGTAGCGCCAATCCGGTGATGACCGCCGTATGCCTGACGCCGGATGTCTTTCGGGTTGCCGCTCAACACAGCGTGATGGAAACGCAAAACGAAGGCGAAAATGAGCGTACCCGTTCGCTACTGTTCACCGTATTATCGCGTTTTCTCGACAGCAAAAAGTTTATCTCCCTACTTATGCATATGTTACGCAATCGCATCAGCGACAGCGTTTACCACATCATTGAGAGCGATATTCATAAAGACTGGAATTTAAGCATGGTCGCCAGTTGCTTATGCCTGAGTCCCAGTTTGTTAAAGAAAAAGCTAAAAAATGAAAATACAAGTTACAGTCAAATAATAACCACGTGTCGTATGCGTTATGCCGTCAATCAATTAATGATGGACGGGAAAAACATTTCACAGGTATCTCAGCTGTGCGGATATAACAGTACTTCATACTTTATCTCCGTCTTCAAAGAGTTCTATGGAATGACGCCACTGCATTATGTCAGTCAACATCGGGAACCCTCCGCTGCCTGATTTTTGATCATTTAGCGATGAGCCATAATAATATCAGCATTGGCGATACCCCTGTTCCGCCATCATAAAATAGTCTTCTGAAGAGGTATGATGTGACGTCATTTATCCTTATCAGGAGTTAAAAAATATGTCGACGGATGCTGATGCTCACAAAGTGGGCTTAATCCCCGTCACCCTTATGGTGTCGGGGAATATTATGGGTTCCGGTGTATTCCTGCTACCCGCAAACCTGGCGTCAACTGGCGGGATTGCAATCTACGGATGGTTGGTCACTATTATCGGTGCGCTGGCACTGTCGATGGTGTACGCCAAAATGTCGTCCTTAGACTCCAGTCCCGGTGGTTCTTACGCTTATGCCCGCCGCTGTTTCGGTCCTTTTTTAGGCTACCAGACCAACGTGCTGTACTGGTTGGCCTGCTGGATTGGTAACATCGCCATGGTCGTTATTGGCGTCGGTTACCTGAGCTACTTCTTCCCTATCTTAAAAGATCCGTTGGTTCTGACGCTCACCTGTGTCGTTGTACTGTGGGTTTTCGTCTTGCTGAATATTGTCGGTCCAAAAATGATCACTCGCGTGCAGGCCGTTGCGACAGTACTGGCACTGGTGCCCATTGTCGGTATTGCCGTCTTCGGCTGGTTCTGGTTCCGCGGTGAAACCTATATGGCGGCCTGGAACGTCAGCGGCATGAATACCTTCGGCGCCATCCAAAGCACCTTAAACGTAACCTTATGGTCGTTCATTGGGGTTGAAAGCGCCTCCGTTGCCGCCGGTGTGGTTAAAAACCCGAAACGTAACGTCCCTATCGCCACCATTGGCGGGGTACTGATTGCCGCCGTCTGCTACGTTCTCTCAACTACGGCGATTATGGGTATGATCCCTAACGCTGCGCTGCGGGTGTCAGCCTCACCGTTTGGTGATGCTGCACGCATGGCACTGGGTGATACCGCTGGGGCCATTGTCTCCTTCTGTGCAGCGGCTGGGTGCCTTGGCTCACTGGGTGGTTGGACACTGTTGGCCGGCCAGACCGCAAAAGCGGCAGCCGATGACGGCCTGTTCCCACCGATTTTCGCTCGCGTCAACAAGGCGGGAACACCGGTTGCCGGGCTAATCATCGTCGGGATCCTGATGACCCTCTTCCAGTTCAGCAGCATGTCGCCAAACGCCGCAAAAGAATTTGGTCTGGTCTCTTCGGTCTCCGTTATCTTCACCCTGGTGCCATATCTGTACACCTGCGCGGCATTGCTGCTGCTGGGCCACGGTCACTTTGGTAAAGCGCGTCCGATGTACTTACTGGTGACCTTTGTGGCATTTGTCTACTGCATCTGGGCGGTGGTGGGTTCTGGCGCCAAAGAAGTGATGTGGTCGTTCGTGATGTTGATGGTAATCACCGCACTGTATGCGCTCAATTACAACCGGATCCATAAAAACCCGTATCCTCTGGATGCCCCGACCAACAATAATTAATGCCTGTAAGCGTCGTTGCCCGATGACATAAGCGCATCGGGCCTACGCATCACACACCCCACCAGTACCTGCTAACATTAAGAACTTAATGTTGGCTTAATTTTACTTTGAGAGGATCCGCTCCACTTAGTCGATGGAACCCCCTTAATGTTAAAGCTCCTGTTTAAAAGACCGACTCTCGGGCAAATCAGCTGGCTATTGCTGATCTCATTTTATCTTGCGACCTTCCTGAACATCGCGTTCTACAAACAGGTACTGCAAGACCTTCCGCTGGATTCCCTGCGCAATATCCTGGTGTTCTTATCGATGCCGGTTGTCGCGTTCAGCGTCATGAATATCGTGCTCACGCTGGCCTCTTTCCTGTGGCTTAACCGCCTGGTCGCGTGCATTTTCATTTTGGTCGGAGCATCCGCCCAGTATTTCATCATGACCTACGGCATCATCATCGACCGCTCGATGATCGCCAACATGATGGATACCACACCGGCTGAAACCTTCGCCCTCATGACGCCGCAAATGCTCCTGACGCTGGGGCTGAGCGGCATTCTGGCTGCCATCGTTGCCTGCTGGATAAGAATCAAAACCATTACGCCAGTGCTGCGCAGCGTGTTGTATCGCGCTGCGAATATCCTGATATCGGCACTGCTTATCGTGCTGGTCGCCGCCTTCTTCTATAAAGATTACGCATCGCTGTTTCGTAATAACAAAGAGCTGGTTAAGTCCCTCAGCCCGTCCAACAGCATCGTGGCAACGTCATCCTGGTATTCACACCAGAGGCTGGCCAACCTGCCGCTGGTGCGTATTGGCGAAGATGCACACCGTAATCCAGAAATGGTGAAAGGAAAACGTAAGAACCTCACTATTGTGGTGCTCGGTGAAACGTCACGCGGCGACAACTTCTCTCTGTCAGGTTATTCACGTCAGACCAATCCGTTGCTGGAAAAAGATGATGTCGTTTATTTCCCACATACAACGTCCTGCGGTACGGCGACAGCCGTTTCCGTTCCCTGCATGTTCTCCGACATGCCACGAGCGCATTACGATGAAGAGCTGGCTCACCACCAGGAAGGCGTACTCGATATCATCCAACGGGCGGGAATTAACGTTCTGTGGAATGATAACGACGGCGGCTGTAAAGGTGCCTGTGACCGCGTACCACATCAGGATATGACTGCGCTGAACTTACCAGGACAGTGTATTAACGGTGAATGCTACGATGAAGTCCTGTTCCACGGGCTGGAAGAGTACATTAATAACCTGAAGGGCGACGGCGTGATCGTGCTGCACACCATCGGCAGCCATGGTCCAACCTATTACAACCGTTATCCGCCACAGTTTAAGAAATTTACCCCAACCTGCGATACCAACGAAATTCAAACCTGTTCGCAGCAGCAACTGGTGAATACCTACGACAATACCATCCTGTACATTGACTATATTGTTGATAAAGCGATCAATATACTGAAAGCGCATCAGGACAATTTCACCACCAGCCTGGTTTATCTTTCCGATCACGGTGAATCCTTAGGAGAAAACGGCGTCTACTTGCACGGTCTGCCGTATTCGATTGCACCTGACACACAAAAACATGTACCGATGCTGTTGTGGCTCTCAGAAGATTATCAGCAACGCTATCAGGTCTCTCAGACATGTTTACAAAAACGGGCCAGCTCAGAAGATTTCTCACAGGATAATCTGTTCTCAACCCTGCTGGGATTAACGGGCGTGCAAACACAGAAATACCAAGCGGCAGATGATATTCTGCAACCCTGCCGGGGAGGCTAACCGAATGAAAATTCTGATTGTTGAAGACGATACGCTGTTACTACAGGGGCTGATACTTGCCGCACAAACGGAAGGCTACGCCTGCGATGGCGTATCCACGGCCCGTGCCGCCGAGCATTGCCTGGAAACGGGGCATTACAGCCTTGTCGTTCTGGATTTAGGTTTACCGGATGAGGATGGCCTGCATTTTCTGACCCGCATCAGGCAGAAAAAATACACCGTGCCGGTACTCATCCTGACCGCCCGCGACACCGTGAAAGACCGCATCACCGGACTGGATGTCGGCGCTGATGACTATCTGGTCAAACCGTTCGCGCTGGAAGAACTGCATGCCCGCATTCGGGCGCTGTTACGTCGGCATAACAATCAGGGTGAAAGTGAGATTATCATTGGCAACCTGACATTGAATATCGGCCGCCGCCAGGTGTGGATGGATGGACAAGAAATTGTCTTAACGCCAAAAGAGTACGCGCTATTGTCGCGGCTGATGCTCAAAGCGGGAAGCCCGGTACACCGGGAGATTCTGTATAACGACATCTACAGCTGGGACAACGAGCCATCAACCAATACGCTGGAAGTCCACATCCACAACCTGCGCGATAAAGTGGGAAAATCACGCATTCGCACGGTTCGAGGTTTTGGCTACATGCTGGCCGCTACTGAGGAAAGCTAAGTGAATTTGATGCGTTTTCTAAAACAACCGCTCCCGCTTCGCCAGCGTTTAATGCTGACGATCGGCCTGATTCTGCTGGTCTTCCAGCTGATTAGCACCTTCTGGTTGTGGCACGAAAGCACCGAGCAAATACAGCTGTTCGAACAGGCGTTACGCGAAAACCGTAACAACGATCGCCATATCATGCATGAGATCCGCGAGGCTATCGCCAGCCTGATCGTCCCCGGCATTTTTATGGTCAGCCTGACGCTCATTATTTGCTATCAGGCGGTACGGCGCATTACCCGTCCTCTTGCCGATCTCCAACAGGAGTTAGAAACTCGCACAGCGGATAATCTGGCTCCCATTAATATCCGTAGCTCCACCATTGAGATACAGGCGGTGGTGACGGCGCTCAATCAGTTGGTTACGCGGCTAACAACCACTATCGACAACGAGCGTCTGTTTACTGCCGACGTTGCCCATGAGCTACGAACGCCACTATCCGGCGTTCGTCTGCATCTGGAATTGCTGTCAAAAACCCACAATGTTGACGTTACGCCGCTCATCACCCGTCTCGACCAAATGATGGACAGCGTGTCGCAGCTGTTGCAACTCGCCCGTGTGGGTCAGTCGTTTTCGGCCGGAAGCTACCAGCACGTCAAACTACTGGAGGACGTGATTCTGCCCTCTTACGATGAACTCAGCACGATGCTGGACCAGCGCCAGCAAACGTTGCTCCTACCGGCGAGCGCAGAGGATGTCATCGTACGCGGCGACGCCACGCTATTGCGGATGCTGCTGAGAAATCTGGTGGAGAACGCCCATCGCTACAGCCCGGAAGGCACCCATATTACGATTAGCCTGAATACAGAGCATGATGCCGTCATGGCCGTCGAAGATGAAGGGCCAGGCATTGATGAAAGTAAATGTGGGGAACTGAGCAAAGCGTTTGTGCGTATGGATAGCCGTTTTGGCGGGATTGGGCTGGGGCTGAGCATTGTCAGTCGAATTACCCAGTTACATCACGGGCAGTTCTTTTTGCAAAACCGCCCAGGAGCCAGTGGCACTCGCGCCTGGGTGGTGCTGGAGAAAGATCAGTAAGAGCTCACCCACACGTACAAAAAACTGCTCACAATCAGTACGCTGCAAACGGTGGTCAAACTTTCATAAATACGGGTTTTCATGACACTCTCCTCCGATACTATGGAGGAGAGTTTGCCTGAAGGATATTAAGCCAACCTTAAGGCCACGCGCCGGATGGCGGCTGACGCCTTATCCGGCCTACAAAGTACAATGCTACCCGTAGGCCTAAAAGCTCGCGCCATCAGGCAATGACACGATTACTCATCAATACGCGGATGCTGCTGCACCAGGCGCGAACGCTTAAGCTGCAGCTCTGCAATTTCCTGATCGATGTCTTCGATTTTCTGCTCAATATTGTCGTAGTGCTCGCCGAGGATCTCTTTCGCTTCCTGAATATCCGAAGCGGCAGGTGTCGCCCCTTTCAGCGGCTGATTGGCGGTTTCTTTCATGGTCACGCCGGTAATTAAACCTATCACCGCAATCACCATCAGATAATAAGCTGGCATCATCAGGTTCTGCGAGCTTTCCACCAGCCAGGCGGCCAGCGTCGGGGTCAGACCAGCTACCAGGACCGAGATATTAAACGCGGCGGCCAGCGCACTGTAGCGAATATGTGTCGGGAACATCGCCGGTAACGTTGATGCCATCACCCCGGTGAAGCAGTTAAGGATCACCGCCAGCATCAGCAACCCGGCGAAAATCAGGCCGATAACGTTACTGTTAATCAGGATAAATGCCGGAATGGCCAGCACAAACAGCGCAATACTGCCCATAATCACAAACGGACGGCGTCCGAAGCGGTCACTCAGCAGCCCCATAATCGGCTGCACAAACAGCATACCAATCATAATGGCGATAATAATCAGCACACCGTGATCTTCAGAGTAGTGCAGGTTATGCGACAGGTAGCTCGGCATATAGGTGAGCAGCATGTAGTAGGTGACGTTGGTCGCAATCACCAGACCGATGCACGCCAGCAGGCTACGCCAGTGTTTAGTCGCAATTTCTTTAAACGAAATCTTCGGTCCTTCCTGCAGACCCTGACGATCGCCCTGCTCCAGCTTGTCGACATGCTGCTGAAATGCAGGTGTTTCTTCCAGAGCATGACGCAGATACAGGCCAATCAGCCCTAACGGTAGCGCCAGGAAGAACGGAATACGCCAACCCCACTCAAGGAAGTTGTCTTCGCCGACGACAGTTGAGATCAGGACCACCACGCCCGCACCCAGCACAAACCCGGCAATCGAGCCGAAGTCCAGCCAACTGCCCATAAATCCACGCTTACGGTCCGGGGAATACTCTGCGACAAAAATCGACGCGCCGGTATACTCGCCGCCGACCGAAAAGCCCTGTGCCATCTTACACAGCAACAGCAGGATCGGTGCCCAGATACCAATAGACGCATACGAAGGGATCAACCCAATACAGAAGGTACTGATCGACATAATCACAATCGTGATAGCCAGGATCTTTTGGCGACCGTATTTATCGCCAAGCATACCGAAGAACAATCCGCCAAGCGGTCGAATCAGAAAGGGAACGGAGAAGGTAGCGAGTGCAGCAACCATCTGCACGCTGGGGTCAGCCCCCGGGAAGAACACTTTACCTAATGCGTAAGCAACAAACCCATAAACACCAAAATCAAACCACTCCATTGCATTACCGAGTGACGCGGCGGTAATAGCTTTTCGCAGTTTTCCGTCATCAATAATGGTGACGTCGCGAAGCGTAATTGGCTTTATTTTTTTCCTTTTTAGCATACCAGTCCTCATAGACTTAGCCCTGTCGCGCTACAGTTCGAGTCTCCCAACGCCGTATGCGCTAAGGTCATCGCCGAGCGGGGATTGCACAGGCGCAATCCCTGTAACAAGCGTAGCAGGTTTACTTACACTGACTGAAAATGAGCAGTACAACCGAACCTGTTGACGCCTGATTGGGCGGTTAATGACCTCTTTACCCTAACAGTGTTTAAATGTGTGATCAACTTCACACATAGTTTTTCATTTCGTCAACCTGCGTAAATAAGGTCATTCTGAGTCAGCTTTTTTACATGGCACGCTTGCGATTTACTGACAATTAAATACAAGAATAAATCACCTGGCTCCATCAACAATCACAGCAGTCACTATTATTCTGCTAGCAAAAAAACCACCTAATCCCTTCACAAAAAGATCACAGGTTTTTTAATAATCGGAACCTGTAGTGATCTTTGCTCGGAATATGTGATGAAGATAACTAAAACATCGTTTTATTTTGATTGAATCAATGTTCCTGTGAATGCAAACTAATTCCAGACGCAATATCCCTGGGAGCAGAAACATGCTCAACGTATGCCGCGTTAGATTTTATAAAACAAAGAGATAGCCGTTTTCTTTGTTAAAAAACACAAGTAACATTTTGAATTTAAATGATTTTTTACTTTCTTGCGCGTTTATAACCTGCGACAAGACATGAGGACGTTTATGAAAATTAAAGCCACGATTGAACGCATCCCCGGCGGAATGATGTTGATTCCTCTGTTATTAGGCGCAGTGTTAAATACGTTAGCTCCCGATACGGGCGCGTATTTCGGTTCATTTACCAAAGGTATGATCAGCGGGACAGTTCCGATTCTGGCAGTATGGTTTTTTTGTATCGGTGCATCAATTGATTTACGAGCAACCGGTACGGTATTACGCAAGTCAGGTACATTGGTATTAACCAAAATAGCCGTAGCCTGGGCAGTGGCAATGATTGCCGCTTCATTTATTCCTGATACAGGCATTCAAACCGGGTTCTTTGCAGGTCTTTCCGTACTGGCAATTGTCTCAGCAATGGACATGACCAACGGGGGTTTGTACGCCAGCCTGATGAACCAGTACGGTACGAAAGAAGAGTCTGGCGCATTTGTGTTAATGTCTCTGGAATCCGGTCCGTTAATGACCATGGTCATTCTGGGCTCTGCCGGTCTGGCCTCTTTCGAGCCGCACCATTTCATCGGCGCGGTCCTGCCGTTCCTGATCGGCTTTACACTGGGCAACCTGGATCACGACCTGCGTGCCTTCTTTAGCAAAGCGACACCGGTACTGATTCCGTTCTTCGGCTTCGCACTGGGTAACACCATTAACCTGAGCGTCATCGTTGATACCGGTCTGCTGGGTATCCTGCTGGGTGTGGCCGTCATCGTTATCACCGGTATCCCGCTGATTATTGCTGACCGCGTCATTGGTGGCGGGAATGGTACGGCGGGCGTAGCAGCCTCTTCTGCAGCTGGTGCCGCGGTGGCTAACCCAGTCATCATCGCCCAGATTAACCCGGCATTTGAACCGGTTGCCGCTTCGGCAACTGCTCTGGTCGCTGCCAGCGTGATTGTCACCGCCATTCTGGTGCCGATTATCACCGCGTTGTATGCCAAACGTTTTAATAAAAATCAGGTCGCCAACGAGACAGTGGCGACCCCGGCAGACTCACTGCACCACTAAGCCTGCCTTTGCCTCACGCCCCCCCAGCTCAACTGATGAGCTGGGGGGGTGCGAAAATCTCCTCAACCATCGCATCAACCAGTCGCTTTGCCGAACACAGTCTCGGCATCCCTAACGCCACATTCTGCCAACGCTGCGTCACCGACCAGCTCACCGGATGACGCTGCGCATCGCACCAGTCACCCAGCCAACTCAGCAGATCGTTATGTTCGCTCGAACCCCCAACTGCAGGTGAGTTCAGCCATTGATGATAATAATGGCGCGTAGTTGGTGCCGCATTCACGCTATGCGCCAGCGTCTGGGCAGCCATCGTGCGTAAATTGTCTTTTAGCATCGACACTACATCGGCATTCGCCAGCCGACAGGCATCACCAAAGGCGCCCCAGCGCAGTTCCTCCAGCGCAACAAAGCAGCGTCCGGGTAATGACCAGCCGTCATACGCGCCAGCCCGCCAGCGAGTAAAAATCTGTTCACTGTGTTCGCCTGCCTGCACGGTCAGCCCACGTTGCGTCAACGCTTTCTCTTTATATGCGCTACGTTGGGCAAACCCGTCAGCCAGTGAAATTAATTGCTGCATCACGCCGGGAGTTGATTGTCCGCGTGGCTGTTCAGTTTGTTGTAAGAACACCAGTCGCTCGGCAATACGTACCAGCGCCAGGTGACCAGGATCGATAGTACCCGCCAGTTTTTCCACCAGCTTAAGGCGCATCACCAGGTGTTCGCTGGAAACCCCCGCCATCACCCACGCCCGCAGTTGCGTCTGGGATAACACTTCCTGCGTCAGGCGCGCACGCAACCGCTGCTGCTGCTGCAGAAAACCGCCGGAACGTTTGGTTTCATCTCCCTGAACCAGATCGACCATAAACTTCGGGTAGACGCACTCCAGCGTCCGCCCAGGGCCTTCCAGTAACACGTTAGTCATGTATGCTCGGTTGCAAAAAGGGTGTGGATATCGTCACGCAGCAAGCGGGAATCTTCATAAATCCATGCCGCCGTCGTAATACGATGCTGCAATTGTTCATTCATTGCATTCACCGCCGATTCATTTTGCTGGCGCAGGGTCAGACTCTCGCGCAGGCTCGCCTGCAATTGCGTCAGACACAGTGAAAAATCAGCAAAAAACGTGGCCATGCCTGCCGTAACGGAAATATCGACCTGAGCAACTAAAGCTTTACGAATTTGTTGGCAAAACTGAGTGACATAATGGACAAGATTCTTGTGCAACGCGCCCATATCAATGAGGTAACGCGTTTTTGTTTCGACATAATCATTCCATCCCCAGTTGGGCTGATTCAACCAACGTGAGAACGTGTCACGCACAACACCACCGGTGGACGGGGTATTATCAGCAGGGATATCCTGTTCAATAGCCTCGTTAAACAACTGGCGGGTATTGAAATTAAACATCGCCGCATGAAAGGCTGGAAAACGGATCCGAGCACGAAAACCGGCGTGGTTCAGTTCCTCTTTCACCCGCTGCTCAATAGGCCGCATAGCGTCATTCAGCGCCCGGGATAACGTCGATTCAAGCGCCTCAAAACGCAGCGCCAGGTTCCGGCTGATACTCTCCTGCGCCGCCAGCAGGACAACCTCACAGGAGGAGCGAATTTTATCTAACACAATTTTCGCTTGCCCCTCGTCATGCAACACCAGCATATCACCGGCCATTTCCGCCGTTGCAATGGCAGCTCCCATGCCATGTTGTGACATCATCAGCACGTTTTCTTTAACAAAGAACGTGTTGATGCCGCACAGAATCTCGGTCTGTTGCTCACTAAGATAGGCCGCAGCAGCCTCCAGCGCCAGCTCAACCTCGTGACTGACCTCGTCGCCCACCCGCGCCTGGCTTCTCTGCAACTGTTGCATATCATCTTCAATATGCGCGATGTTCATCTGCAACTGCTCATAGGCTACGGTTAAGCCGTGGGCGCGAAACTCCAGGTATTCGTGTGCGCTTTGCGAATAGTTCAATAACTTGTGCGATGCCGAGCGAAGCGCATACAGCGAAGCATTGGCGTGAGCGGCGTGAATGACTTTCTGGATCGGCTGCTCAAACAACGAATCCTCCCACAGCAGATCGGCGGCATGGCGAATATGTTCTTTATCCTCAAGATCGGTGGTACGCCAGCGTCTGCCGAGTGCCGCTTCGGCAAAGTCCTGGACCCAGCGCTGCTCCTGATGATCCGGCAAGCGCCCATTATTCATGAGTTCATGACGTGCCCTGTTGGCCAGATATCCCCACATTGAGGAGACCGGATAAATACGTTCAGGCGTAATACCACCTTTCATCAACGTGCCGGAAATTAACGCCCGCACCTGCTCTTCATCATCACTGTTGCGGTCTTTCTGATCGAATTTGTTAACCAGCGCATACAGCGGTACTGACTTTCCAACCGCCATAATGGCCTGACGGACTTCCTCATCCGAAATCGACTTCAGTTGGGTATAATCCATCACCGCCAGTACCGCTGAAGCCCGCGCCAGCTGTTCATTGAGCATTTGTTGTAAGTGTGGCTGCCCGGCCTCATTCGGCCCGGGAGTATCCAGCAGCGTCAATTGTCCCGGATAACTTGCCAGCCCGGCCAGATGCACGAACTCAACCTCAATAACCGGAATATGCTCAATTGCAGCATAGGCGGCAAACGGAAACTCCACCTCCAGCGCTTTAGACAAACGCACCAGATCGTTCAGGCTCTTGAGAAAATGGAAAATAGGCTGTGCGCCAAGGTAATACCGTTCAAATGCCACGCCGTTTTCAATATGTTGAAGCAGGGCATTCATATCCTTATCTATTTCCAGCGTCTGAGCCAGACGCTGACGATCGCATTCCCGCACGCGCTGCTGTAATACTTTCATTAAGGCGTCAATTGGCGCGACATGCGAAAAATGCAGCACCGGCTCTTTCTGTCCCGGTGTATGGCGGATAAGGGTCGGTAACGCCGTCATCGGGCGATTACGATTAGGTAAAACCTCAGTTCCGACAATCGCGTTAATCGTCGTCGACTTTCCCGCCTTCATCGTACCGACGATCGCCAGAACCATTTCCAGACGGGTAATCTTTCGCAGTTCATTGTTGAGCGTTGCCTGCTGGACATCCATGCCACGCGCGCTGAAATGCAGGGGCTGAACAACCTGTCCACTATGCTCTCCTTTTTTCAGCATGACATCATTCGCCGAGGTCATTGGCAATTTCTGCAATTGCCTGAGATGTTCAAGAGAGAGCATCAGTAAGCGTTCAGCTTCCTGACTTAATTCATAAATTGTCTGTGTGTACATGGAAAATCTTTCCTTAACGCAAATAGCATTACTTTTATTTAGCCAAATCGTTTTATTTATAGATTTTCGGCTTTTATAATTACGTGTGGAAATAATTAAAATTAAAACAACCAGCTGATATTATTAAAATAAAATTTATCGTATGACTGCTGGCCTGATGCCTCTCACTTACTATATTAAGTAAGAAAGATAAACAGAGTAGTTCAGTTTTAAAAAATGCCAGCTTAATTCCCCTACCAAATTTAAGGGGGTCACAAAGTATTCACTCACAATGACTTAGCTAGTCTGTAAGCCATGCTACCTATGAATATCGGGTGTTTCGCCTCACCTTATCTTAAATAGCTAAACGTAGCAATTTCCCTTAAAAAATATTCCGTCTGGTTTTCATAGACGTGAAAGCAACCTGACGCCACAACAGATAGTTGGGCATAATTGGCCTGTAGCCCCGACAAAAGCAGGGATTTTATGTATAATTGCGGCCTTTTTCGGCAATCTGCCAATTTTGGGCGCTTTTGCCCCTGCTGACTTTTGAGGAAATCCACATGTCATTACCACACTGCCCACAATGCAACTCCGAATACACTTACGAAGATAACGGCATGTTCATCTGCCCGGAATGCGCTCACGAATGGAACGACGCTGAACCCGCTCAGGACAGCGACGAACTGATCGTTAAAGATGCTAATGGCAACCTGCTCGCCGATGGCGACAGCGTTACCGTAGTAAAAGATCTGAAGGTAAAAGGTAGCTCTTCCATGCTGAAGATCGGTACCAAAGTGAAGAATATCCGCCTGGTTGAAGGCGACCACAACATCGATTGCAAAATCGATGGCTTTGGCCCAATGAAGCTGAAATCTGAGTTTGTGAAAAAGAACTGATGCAAATTGCCTGACGGCGCTACGCTCATCAGGTCTACACCAGCTCATCTGCCAGGCGGGAAGCCCATACTTCCCGCCTGGTTTATTTATACAGACGATAACTACACTTAACTGGCTTCTCTTACTCTGAGGTAAAGATTATGCCGTTAAGTCCCTATATCTCCTTTGCAGGCAACTGCGCTGACGCTATCGCCTTCTACCAAAAAACGTTAGGCGCTGAGCTGCTCTACAAAATCAACTTCGGTGAAATGCCCAAATCGGCGCAGGACAGTGAAGAAGGTTGCCCTTCTGGCATGAAATTCCCCGATACCGCTATTGCCCACGCCAACCTGCGCGTTGCGGGCAGCGATATCATGATGAGCGATAGCGCCCCCGACGGAAACGCGCACTACTCTGGCTTTACGCTGGTGCTCGACACACAAAACGTCGACGAAGGTAAACGCTGGTTTGATAACCTGGCAGTAAACGGAAAAATCGAAATGGACTGGCAGGAAACCTTCTGGGCCCACGGTTTCGGTAAAGTGAGCGACCAGTATGGCGTGCCGTGGATGATCAACGTCGTCAAACAACAGCAACCCCCTACAGAGTAATCCAACGGGAGGCCAGCCCTCCCGTACTGTCATCAAATATCGCTCAACTCTTCATCGCCAAGTAACCTTCCTTTAACGAAAACGTCACATTAATCCGCCACGATGGGGCCACTTTTTTAGGGAGGCCGCATCATGCAAACGGTTATTCGCGTCGAGAAACTCTCCAAATCCTTCAATCAACATCAGGCGCTTAATGCGGTTGATCTGAATATCTGTGCCGGTGAGATGGTGGCTCTGCTTGGGCCGTCCGGCTCCGGCAAATCCACCCTTTTACGTCATTTAAGCGGTTTGATCGTCGGTGATAAATCGCCTGGTAGCCACATCGAGCTGCTGGGCCGCACCGTTCAACATGAAGGCCGCCTGGCGCGCGATATCCGCAAAAGCCGCGCCCACACCGGCTATATCTTCCAGCAGTTCAATCTGGTGAACCGCCTGACGGTGCTGGAGAACGTCCTGATTGGCGCGCTCGGCAGCACGCCGTTCTGGCGCACCTGTTTTAGCTGGTTTACCGCTGAGCAGAAACAACGCGCGTTACAGGCGCTGACCCGCGTCGGCATGGCGCACTTTGCATATCAACGTGTTTCCACGCTCTCCGGCGGGCAGCAGCAGCGCGTCGCGATTGCCCGCGCGCTGATGCAGCAGGCCAAAGTGATCCTTGCCGACGAGCCGATTGCCTCGCTGGATCCGGAATCCGCGCGCATCGTGATGGACACCCTGCGCGACATCAACCAGACCGACGGCATCACCGTGGTCGTCACGCTGCATCAGGTGGATTACGCCCTGCGCTACTGCGAACGCATTGTCGCGCTGCGCCAGGGCAACGTCTTCTTTGATGGCAGCAGCCAGCATTTTGACAACGACCGTTTTGACCATCTCTACCGCAGCATGAACCGCGTCGAACAGAACGCACAGGCTGCATAGTTCTAAAAAACCAGGCGTTATTGGCGCAGCCAGGCTGGAGACGGCCAGCGCGGAAAAACCGGAGCGTACACGCAGTACGTGAGGATTTTGAGCACTGCCCGGATTCAGGCTGGCAAGTGAAATAGCCTGGAACAATGACTAATTAAGGAAACGACATGAGCTATAAGACAGTTGCCGCGCTGGCTTTCACCAGCATGTTTAGCGTCAGTACCTTGTTAAGCCCGGCCCATGCCGAGGAGCAAGAAAAAGCGCTGAACTTTGGCATTATTTCGACCGAATCACAGCAAAACCTGAAGCCACAGTGGGAACCGTTCCTGAAGGACATGGAAAAATCGCTGGGCGTGAAAGTAAACGCCTTCTTCGCTCCGGACTACGCCGGGATCATCCAGGGCATGCGCTTTAACAAAGTGGATATCGCCTGGTACGGCAACCTCTCAGCAATGGAAGCGGTGGATCGCGCTAACGGACAAGTGTTTGCCCAGACCGTCGCCGCCGACGGATCCCCGGGTTACTGGAGCGTGTTGATCGTTAACAAAGACAGCCCGATCAACAACCTGAACGATCTGATCGCCAAACGTAAGGATCTAACCTTCGGCAACGGCGATCCCAACTCTACGTCAGGTTTCCTCGTCCCCGGTTATTACGTCTTCGCCAAAAACAACATCTCCGCCAGCGACTTCAAACGCACCGTTAACGCCGGGCATGAAACTAACGCCCTGGCCGTCGCCAACAAACAGGTGGATGTGGCTACCAACAACACCGAAAACCTCGACAAGCTGAAAACGTCCGCACCGGACAAGCTGAAAGAGTTGAAGGTTATCTGGAAGTCACCGCTGATCCCAGGCGATCCGATCGTCTGGCGTAAGAACCTCTCTGAAGCCACCAAGGACAAGGTGTACGACTTCTTCATGAACTACGGCAAAACGCCGGAGCAGAAAACCGTCCTGGAACGCCTGGGTTGGGCGCCGTTCCGTGCCTCCAGCGATCTGCAACTGGTGCCGATTCGCCAACTGGCGCTGTTTAAAGAGATGCAGGGCGTAAAGGACAACAAAGGGCTGAACGAGGAAGAGAAAACCAGCAAAACCTCGGCGCTGAAAGCACAGCTTGATGATCTCGACCGCCTGACCGCCGCCCTGGGCGCCATGACCAGCGTCACCAAAGCTGTGCAATAACCCTGATGCCCGGTGGCGCTTCGCTTACCGGGCCTACGATGTTTTGTAGGCCGGATAAGGCGCCTGCGCCGCCATCCGGCAATAACCGATGCACGGAGCCAAACATGCAAACCATCACCGTTGCCCCGCCCAAGCGTAGCTGGTTCTCGCTGCTGAGCTGGGCCATTCTTCTCGCCGTGCTGGTGGTCTCGTGGAAAGGCGCCGAAATGGCCCCGCTCACGCTGATCCAGGATTCCGGCAATATGGCAACCTTCGCTGCCGACTTCTTTCCACCTGACTTCAGTCAGTGGCAGGACTATCTCGGTGAAATGGCCGTCACGCTGCAAATCGCCGTCTGGGGTACCGCCCTCGCCGTGGTGTTGTCGATTCCCTTCGGTCTGATGTGCGCCGATAACCTCGTGCCGTGGTGGATTTACCAGCCGATGCGCCGTCTGATGGATGCCTGTCGCGCCATCAACGAAATGGTCTTCGCCATGCTGTTCGTGGTCGCCGTTGGTTTGGGTCCGTTCGCCGGGGTAATGGCGCTGTTTATCCATACCACCGGGGTACTCTCCAAGCTGCTTTCCGAAGCGGTAGAAGCCATTGAGCCGGGTCCGGTAGAAGGTATTCGCGCCACCGGAGCCAACAAAATTGAAGAGATTCTGTACGGCGTCCTGCCACAGGTCATGCCGCTGCTTATCTCCTACTCGCTGTATCGCTTTGAATCCAATGTTCGCTCGGCCACGGTAGTCGGGATGGTGGGAGCCGGTGGTATCGGCGTGACCTTATGGGAGGCGATTCGCGGCTTTCAGTTCCAGCAAACCTGCGCCCTGATGGTGTTAATCATCGTCACCGTCAGCCTGCTGGATTTCCTTTCCCAGCGTTTGCGTAAGCACTTTATCTGATTAGCGAGGCATTGATTGCTATGCACTTGTCTACACATCCGACCAGTTATCCAACGCGTTATCAGGAAATTGCCGCGAGACTTGAGCAGGAGCTACGTCAACATTATCGCTGCGGTGACTATCTGCCCGCCGAGCATCAGCTTGCCGCGCGCTTCGAGGTAAACCGCCACACCCTGCGCCGTGCCATTGACCAGTTGGTTGAACGCGGCTGGGTGCAGCGTCGTCAGGGCGTGGGGGTTCTGGTGCTGATGCGCCCGTTCGACTACCCGCTGAATGCCCAGGCGCGCTTTAGTCAGAACCTGCTGGACCAGGGCAGCCACCCCACCAGTGAAAAACTGCTGGCAGTGCTGCGTCCGGCCTCCAGCCACATTGCCGATGCGCTCAGCATAAACGAGGGCGATAACGTGATTCACCTGCGCACCCTGCGCCGGGTTAACGGGATCGCACTGTGCCAGATCGACCACTATTTTTCCGACCTCTCGCTGTGGCCGCTGCTGCAAGGCTTCAACAGCGGCTCACTGCACGACTACCTGCGCGAACAATCCGGTCTGACGCTGCTGCGCACGCAAACGCGCATCAGCGCCCGCCGTGCGCAGGCCAAAGAGAGCAAGGTGCTGGAAATCCCCAACATGGCGCCGCTGCTGTGCGTGCGCACTCTGAACCACCGTGAAGGCGAAGAACAGGCGGCGGAATATTCCGTCAGCCTGACCCGCGCCGACATGATCGAATTCACCATGGAGCACTGAATGCATTTCGATACCGCCACCCGCCAGCGCTGGATGCGCGCGCTGGCTTACAGCAATGCCGATGCCCTGAATGCGCGTATCAAGGCGCTCAAACTAACGCCGGACTATGAGCTTATCCGCGCCCCGGAAAGCGGACTGATGCAGATCCAGGCCCGTATGGGCGGCACCGGTAATCGCTTCTTTGCTGGCGACACCACGCTTACCCGCGCGGTTATTCGCCTGAAAAGCGGCACGCTGGGCTACAGCTACCTGCTGGGACGCAACAAACAACATGCCGAGCAGTGCGCGGTGATTGACGCGCTACTGCAGGAACAAACGCATTTCCAGAACCTAATGGAAACCTTAATTGCCCCGCTGGAAGCGGAACGCGATGCGCTGATTAGCGCCCGCCGTGCCGAAGTCAACGCCAGCCGGGTCGACTTCTTCACGCTGGTACGCGGAGATAACGCATGACACGATCTACGGCACTTCTGACCGCATTTAATTTACCCGTTCAGGATGCTCAGCAGAGCTTTCGTCGCCTGCTGAAAGCCATGAGCGAACCGGGCGTAATCGTCGCCCTGCATCAACTGAAACACGGCTGGCAGCCGCTGGGTCTGGCGACCACCAGCGTGCTGCTGACCCTGGTCGATGGCGACACGCCGGTCTGGCTGGCGCCGTCGATGGATAACGATATCGCCCGGCAGAACCTGCGTTTTCACACCAACGCGCCGCTGGTGGATCAGCCGCAGCTGGCGGCCTTTGCCGTCACCGACGAACGCATTAGCAGCGAACAGCTAAATGCCCTCTCAGCCGGTTCCGCCGTCGCACCTGAAACCAGCGCCACGCTGATTGTGCAAGTTTCTGGCTTAAGCGGTGGACGCATGCTGCGTCTGACCGGCGCGGGCATCGCCGAAGAGCGCATGATCGCGCCACAGCTGCCGGAATGCCTGATTCACGAACTTACCGAGCGCCCGCACCCGTTCCCGCTGGGAGTCGATCTGATCCTCACCTGCGGCGAACGGCTGCTGGCTATTCCGCGAACCACCCATGTGGAGGTGTGCTGATGTACGTCGCCGTCAAAGGGGGCGAAAAGGCGATAGCCAACGCCCACGCCCTGCAGGAAAACCGACGCCGGGGCGATGAGACCATTGCTGAACTGAGCGTGGCGCAAATCGAACAGCAGATGAACCTGGCCGTTGATCGGGTGATGACCGAAGGCGGCATCGCCGATCGCGAACTGGCGGCACTGGCGCTAAAACAATCCAGCGGCGATAACGTCGAAGCCATCTTTTTGCTCCGCGCTTACCGCACTACGCTGGCAAAGGTCGCTGTCAGCGAACCGGTTAACAGCGCAGAAATGCGCCTTGAGCGCAGAATCTCCGCGGTCTACAAGGATATTCCCGGCGGGCAGCTGTTGGGTCCAACCTATGACTATACCCATCGCCTGCTGGATTTTACCTTACTGGCCAATGGCGAAACCCCGCCGCTGCGCAGCGCAGACGGCGCGCAGGATGCCTCCCCGCACGTCTTTTCCCTGCTCGCGAACCAGGGCCTGGCAAAACGTGAAGAGGATGATGGCGCGACACCCGACGACATCACCCGCACGCCGCCGGTTTACCCCTGCTCACGCGCTTCACGTCTGCAACAGCTGATGCGTGGTGACGAGGGATATTTGCTGGCGCTGGCCTACTCCACCCAGCGCGGCTACGGGCGCAACCACCCGTTTGCCGCCGAAATCCGCAGCGGCTATGTGGCACTGGAAACCGTCCCGGAAGAGCTGGGATTTGCGGTGAACGTCGGCGAACTGCTGATGACTGAATGCGAAATGGTCAACGGTTTTGTCGCGCCAGAAAATGAATCCCCCCATTTTACCCGCGGCTACGGGCTGGTGTTTGGTATGAGCGAACGTAAAGCGATGGCGATGGCGCTGGTGGACCGCGCCCTACAGGCAGCCGAATACGATGAAACGGTCACAGGACCGGCGCAGGACGAAGAGTTCGTGCTGGCGCATGCGGATAACGTCGAGGCGGCGGGTTTTGTTTCGCACCTCAAACTTCCCCATTACGTCGATTTCCAGGCCGAACTGGAACTGCTCAAACGCCTGCAACAGGAGGCCACTCGTGACCACTAACCTCTCCGGCTACAACTTTGCCTATCTTGATGAGCAGACCAAACGCATGATCCGCCGCGCAATTCTGAAAGCGGTAGCGATCCCCGGTTACCAGGTACCATTTGGCGGTCGCGAAATGCCGATGCCCTACGGATGGGGAACCGGTGGCATTCAACTTACCGCCAGCGTGATTGGCGAGCCGGACGTGCTGAAAGTGATTGACCAGGGCGCGGACGACACCACCAACGCCGTGTCGATTCGCAACTTTTTCAAGCGCGTAACTGGCGTTAACACCACCGAACGTACGGAAGACGCCACGCTAATTCAGACCCGCCACCGCATTCCGGAAACGCCGCTAACAGAAGATCAGATAATCATCTTCCAGGTGCCGATCCCCGAGCCGCTGCGCTTTATCGAACCGCGCGAAACGGAAACCCGCACCATGCACGCGCTGGAAGAGTACGGCATCATGCAGGTGAAACTGTATGAAGATATCGCCCGCTTCGGTCATATCGCCACCACTTACGCCTACCCGGTGAAGGTCAACGACCGCTACGTCATGGACCCGTCGCCAATCCCGAAATTCGACAATCCGAAGATGGACATGATGCCGGCCCTGCAACTGTTTGGCGCAGGCCGCGAAAAGCGCATCTATGCCGTGCCACCTTACACCCGCGTGGAAAGCCTCGATTTCGACGATCACCCGTTTACCGTGCAGAGCTGGGATGAACCTTGTGCCATCTGCGGCTCAACCCACAGCTATCTCGATGAAGTGGTGCTTGATGACACCGGCAAACGCATGTTTGTCTGCTCCGACACCGACTACTGCCGCCAACAGAGCGAGGCCCTCAGCCAATGACGCAACCGCTGCTTTCAGTCAATAACCTGACCCATCTCTACGCGCCGGGCAAAGGCTTCAGCGATGTCTCTTTTGACCTGTGGCCTGGCGAAGTGCTGGGTATCGTCGGCGAGTCCGGTTCTGGCAAAACCACGCTGCTGAAATCGATCTCTTCACGGCTGACGCCGCAGAGCGGTGAGATCTTATATCAGAACCGTTCGCTGTACGGCATGAACGAGGCCGACCGTCGCCGTCTGCTGCGCACCGAATGGGGCGTGGTGCATCAGCATCCGCTGGATGGCCTGCGCCGTCAGGTTTCCGCCGGCGGCAATATCGGCGAACGCCTGATGGCCACCGGCGCGCGTCATTACGGCGAGATCCGCGCCACCGCACAGCGCTGGCTGGAGGAGGTGGAGATCCCTGCCTCGCGTATCGACGACCTGCCAACCACCTTTTCCGGCGGTATGCAGCAGCGCCTGCAGATCGCCCGCAACCTCGTCACCCATCCCAAACTGGTGTTTATGGACGAACCCACCGGCGGGCTGGACGTTTCGGTACAGGCCAAACTGCTGGACCTGCTGCGCGGCCTGGTGGTGGAACTGGATCTGGCGGTGGTGATTGTCACCCACGATCTGGGTGTGGCGCGTCTGCTGGCAGACCGTTTGCTGGTGATGAAACAGGGTCAGGTGGTGGAAAGTGGGTTAACCGACCGCGTGCTCGACGACCCGCACCATCCGTACACCCAGTTGCTGGTGTCGTCCGTTTTGCAGAACTAAGAGGCTCAAATGATCCGCGTTGAAAACGTCAGTAAAACTTTTGTGCTGCATCAGCAAAACGGCGTGCGTCTGCCGGTGCTGCAAAACGCCACGCTGGAAGTGAAAAATGGCGAATGCGTGGTGCTGCACGGTCACTCGGGTAGCGGCAAGTCCACGCTGCTGCGATCGCTGTACGCCAACTATCTGCCGGATGAAGGACACATCCACATTCGCCACAGCGATGAGTGGGTCGATCTGGTGCAGGCCCCGGCGCGCAAAGTGTTGGAAGTTCGCCGTTCAACCATCGGCTGGGTAAGCCAGTTCCTGCGCGTAATCCCGAGGATTTCCGCGCTGGATGTGGTGATGCAACCGCTGCTGGATCTGGGTGTCTCCCGTGAGGAGTGTGCAGCCAAAGCGGCTAACCTGCTTACCCGCCTGAACGTGCCGGAGCGGCTGTGGCACCTGGCACCGTCGACCTTTTCCGGTGGCGAACAACAGCGCGTCAACATCGCCCGCGGGTTTATCGTCGATTACCCAATTTTGCTGCTCGATGAACCCACCGCCTCGCTGGACGCCAAAAATAGCGCCGCAGTCGTCGCATTGATTGAAGAAGCGAAAGACCGCGGCGCGGCAATTGTCGGCATTTTTCACGATCAAACCGTGCGCGACCGCGTAGCGGATCGCCTGCACCTGATGGGAACAACAGCATGATTATCAACAATGTAAAGCTGGTGCTGGAAGATGACGTGGTGCAAGGATCGCTGGAAATCGAGGGCGGGATTATCCGCGCCTTTGCTGAAAGTCCGAGCAGCCTACCTGAGGCGCTGGACGGCGAAGGCGGCTGGCTGCTGCCAGGGCTTATCGAGCTGCATACCGACAATCTCGACAAATTTTTTACCCCGCGCCCGAAGGTAGACTGGCCTGCCCACTCGGCAATGAGCAGCCACGACGCGCTAATGATCGCCAGCGGCATTACCACCGTGCTGGACGCAGTGGCGATTGGCGATGTGCGCGACGGCGGCGACCGCCTGGAAAACCTGGAGAAAATGATAAATGCGGTAGAAGAGACGCAAAAGCGCGGGGTCAATCGCGCCGAGCACCGTCTGCATCTACGCTGCGAATTGCCGCATCACACCACCCTGCCGCTGTTTGAAAAGCTGGTCGGCCGCGAACCGGTGACGCTGGTGTCGCTGATGGATCACTCGCCAGGCCAGCGTCAGTTCGCCAATCGTGAGAAGTACCGCGAGTACTATCAGGGCAAGTATTCACTGACCGACGAACAAATGGCCCGCTATGAAGAAGAACAACTCACCCTGGCGGCACGCTGGTCACAGCCCAACCGCTCGGCCATTGCCCAGATGTGCCGTGAACGGCAGATTGCACTGGCGAGCCACGATGACGCCACCCACGATCATGTCCTTGAATCGCATCAACTTGGCAGCGTGATCGCCGAATTTCCCACAACTTTCGAAGCCGCCGAAGCCTCACGCCAGCATGGAATGAACGTGCTGATGGGCGCACCTAACATCGTGCGCGGCGGTTCTCACTCCGGCAACGTGGCTGCACATAGGCTGGCTGAGCTGGGGCTGCTGGATATTCTCTCCTCCGACTACTACCCCGCCAGCCTGCTCGATGCGGCATTTCGCGTAGCGGATGACGACGCTAACCGCTTTACGCTGCCGCAGGCTATTCGTCTGGTGACCCGCAACCCAGCGCGGGCCTTAAATCTCGACGATCGCGGCGTTATTGCCGAAGGGAAACGCGCGGATCTGGTGCTGGCACACCGCAAAGGCGGCAACATCCATATCGACCACGTCTGGCGTCAGGGCAAAAGGGTATTCTGACTATGGGTAAACTGATCTGGCTGATGGGACCATCCGGCTCCGGTAAGGACAGTCTGCTGGCAGAATTGCGCCAGCAGGAACCGGCGCAACTACTGGTGGCACATCGTTACATCACCCGCGCCGCCAACGCCGGGAATGAAAATCATATTGCGCTGAGCGAACCAGAGTTTTTTACCCGCGCCGGGCAGAACCTGCTGGCGCTGAGCTGGCATGCCAACGGTTTGTACTATGGCGTCGGCGTGGAGATTGACCTCTGGCTGCACGCCGGGTTTGATGTGGTGGTCAACGGTTCACGCGCCCATCTGCCGCAGGCGCAGAGTCGTTATGGCACTTCTCTACTCCCCATTTGCTTACAGGTTTCCCCGGAGATTTTACGCCAGCGCCTGCAGGCTCGTGGGCGGGAGAGCGAAACGGAAATCGCCGCCCGCCTTGAACGCGCAGCGCGCTATGCGCCGTATGACTGCCACGTCCTGAACAACGATGGAAGTTTGCAACAGTCTGTCGCTACACTACTCACACTGATGGGACGCAAGGAGAAGAAACATGTCTGTCTGTGAATTACGCCGCGCCACGCTCTACGATACCGATGCGGTTTACGCGCTGGTCTGCGAGTTGAAGCAGGGTCAATTCGACCTGCAGGCTTTTAGCGCTGGCTACGCCGCCAATCTGCAGGATCCAAATATGCACTACCAGCTGGCGCTGCTCGACGGACAGGTCATCGGCTTGATCGGTCTACATTTGCAGTTTCATCTGCACCACGCTAACTGGATTGGTGAGATTCAGGAACTGGTAGTGATGCCACAGGCACGAGGGCTAAGCGTTGGCAGCCAGCTGCTGGCCTGGGCCGAAGCCACTGCGCGCGAAGCGGGCGCAGAAGTCACCGAGCTTTCCACCAGCACCCAACGCCTTGACGCACACCGTTTTTACCAGCGCGAAGGCTATACCATGAGCCATTTTCGCTTCACCAAACCGCTGTAGGGGGAGCCATGAGTCTGACCATTACGCTAACGGGAACGGGCGGCGCACAGCTGGTGCCGACATTTGGCTGCGACTGTGCGGCCTGCCAACGGGCGCGTGTACAGACGCAATTCCGCCGACGTCCCTGCAGTGGCGTGGTCAAATTCAACGACGCTGTGACGCTGCTGGACGCGGGGATCCCCCATCTGATGGACGACTGGCCGGCAGGCAGTTTCCAGCAGTTCCTGCTCACTCATTACCATATGGATCATGTACAGGGACTGTTTCCGCTGCGCTGGGGGGTGGGAAAAACTATCCCGGTGTACGGCCCACCGGATGAACAGGGCTGCGACGATCTGTTTAAGCATCCCGGCATTCTTGATTTTAGCCAGACCGTCGCGCCGTTTGTGGTGTTCGATTTACAGGGATTGCAGGTGACCCCTTTACCGCTCAACCACTCTAAGCTGACGTTTGGCTATCTGCTGGAGACCGCGCACAGCCGCGTGGCGTGGCTCTCTGATACCGCCGGACTGCCCGACAAGACGCTGAAGTTTCTGCACAATAACCAACCGCAGGTGATTATCATCGACTGCAGCCACGCCCCGCGTAGCGAGCCACCGCGCAATCACAGTGATTTAAATACCGTTATCGCGTTGAACGACGTTATCCGCTGTCCACGGGTGATCCTGACGCATATCAGCCATCAGTTCGACCTGTGGATGATGGAAAACCAGCTTCCCGCAGGGTTTGAGGCAGGATATGACGGAATGGAGATTATGCTGGAGTAAGGAAATTTGCCGGATGCGATGAAAACATCTTATCCGGCCGACAAGACGACAGTCAGGCGACTTTTTTAGACTCGCTATTTCGCTGAGCGATAAAATCTTTAACCGAAACAATGCGGTTCAGTTCTTCTTGCGCCCGCATGTCATTTTCAACTTCCCACAGGTCAACCGCCGCCTGTAAGTTACGCCAGAAATCAACGGAGGTATCGAACGCTTTGGCCAAACGAAACGCCATATCCGTTGTTAATTTGCGGTTATTGTTGACCAGTGCGCTCACCGTATTGCGATGAACATGCAGTATTTCAGCCAGATCGTTAATTTTCAGTTCGAGCGGCTCCAGGTATTCATATTGCAGGATATCACCCACAGTCGTTGGTTTTCTGGTTGCCTGTTTCATATCGTTACCTTAGATTTTCTCTAGTTCTAGTAGATGTGTGGATCTAAGTACACATCTTCGGCCTTACCGTTAACCCATTTAAATATTAATCGGTACTGCTTGTTTACTCTGATTGAAGAATATTCCTGTAATTTTCCGGTTAACTCTTCATATCTGTTACCGGGTGGCGAGCGCAAATCCCGATGCGAAACAGCCGCATTAATGATATCCAGCTTTCTGGCTAATGCAGTATGAATATCCGCTGGTATTTTTCTGTGCGATGTCGCCCGCTCAAAAAAATCTTCAAGCCATGTATCCCGAAAGCTCCTGATATTTAATGATTTAGACATTCCATTGCCGGCTCCTTTTCCATAAGCATAGAGAGATTATAATGCATACATGCACTGTGCTCAAGTGCATGCATTGACATAAAATGGCGAGATGTTGAGCTGACAGCTAAATCCCTTACAGGGGATAAAATATTCTTACATTTAGATAGTTACAGTTAACGATCGTAATCTTCTTCCATTCTGCGTTCTTCGTCTTCTAGCTGACGCCGTTCTTGATCAAGTTGGCGCTGACGGTCATCCAGTTGGCGACGTCGATCTTCAAACTGGCGTCGCCTGTCATCATACTGCCTGCGCCGATCGTCACTCATCTGGCGCTGCCAGCTTTCATCACGGGAATCATCATAATCCCGCCCGTTGTCCGGTTTGTATGCGTCGTTTATCGCCTGCTGAATATTACCAATGGCGTCATCGATAATATCGGCCTGCGCCGAAACGGTGGTCACCATTAGCAGACTGAAAAGAAAGAATGTCAGGGAGCGTTGCATCAAACCCGCCTCATCAAGAAACACACCCCACGGTAATCAAAGCGTATTTGCGCGGGTAGCGGAGGAATCTCAATTACGTGCGAGTCGCAGCGCCTGCGCCAGTTCTCCTCGGGTAAACGGTTTACGCAATAGCGCCACATCCGGCAGCGCCGGGTTATGCGCCGGACGTAAATCCTGGCCGCTAATCAGCAGAATGGTGAGCTGGGGGTAGTGCTTCAGCGCATGGTTGACGACATCCACCCCACTTAACCCTCCAGGCAGCATTAAGTCGCTGATAAAAATATCAATCTCGGAGGAAGCCGCCAGCATATGCAGCGCCTGCTCGCCGTTGGCGGCCTCCAGCGTCAGATAGCCCAGCAGATGCAACTGTTCACACAACGTCTGGCGCACGTCGGCCTCATCTTCGAGCACCAGTACCAGCTTTTCACCGCTGTTCGCCGCATGTTCCGCTATCGGTTCTGCCTGAATCTGTACCGGCACAACGGCACGGGGAAGCTGTAACCGAACCGTGGTTCCCTGCCCGGGGGCGCTTTCAATCTCCACCCGACCACCGGATTGACGCACAAAGCCGTACACCATCGATAATCCCAGACCGCTGCCGCTGCCGGTCTGTTTGGTGGTGAAAAATGGCTCGAAGACCTGCGCTTTCACTTCCTGCGACATCCCACTTCCCTGGTCGGCTACCTCCAGCATCACCATGTCCTGCTTACGCCCATCGCTGCGCGTAACCCGTTGATTCCAGGTGCGGATTTTTATCGTCCCCGTCTGCCCGTCCATGGCGTCACGGGCGTTCATCACCAGATTGATAATGGCGTTTTCCAGTTGGCTGACGTCAATCCACGCGGGCCAGGCCGGAGACTGGGCTTCAATTTCCAGCGTCAGCGTGGCGGGTAGCGAATGACGCATCAACTCTCCCAGATTCTCCAGCAGCGTTTTCAGCTCTACCGCGTGCGGATGCAAAGACTGTTTGCGCGAAAAAGCCAGCAGCCGCTGGGTCAACAGCGCACCACGTTCAGCCGCTTTAAGCGCCCGATTGACCCGTGGCGCGTCGGGAGAATCCGGATCCACCAGATCCAGACTGCCGATAATCACCGCCAGCAGGTTATTAAAATCATGCGCTAATCCGCCCGTCAGCTGTCCTACCGCCTTCAGTTTCTGACTGTGCAGCAGCGCTTCCTCCAGCCCCTGACGCTCGGTGCGGTCGATTTCCATCTGCGTGGTTTTTTCTTTCAGCAGCCGGGTGGTGTGTTCGAGCGACGCCGTATTGCGGGCAAAGACGCTAAAGGCACGCGCCAGCTCGCCCAGCTCATCGCGCCGTTGCAGGGCCGGGACGCTGACGTCTGATTCCCCATGCGCCAGCCGGGTCATCGCCCGCGAAATGGCTGTCAGGTTGGAACCGAGATTGCGGTAGATATACCACCCGGCAAAACCGGTGATCACCACCGCCAGCAGCGCAAACGCCAAAATAAACAACGCGCCGGATTGCAGTTCCCGATGACTTTGCGCCACCCGCTGTTCGGAGATAATCGCCACCTGCGAGGCATACTGGTTGATATCGCTGTTGAGGATCGCCACCAACGCTTTGATGTGGAACATATACCAGCTGATCGCCAGATCGCTTTGTTCCAGTGCCGACGAAAGCGGCTCCAGCTTATGCAACTCCTGGTTGAAATCGTTGAGGATGTTGCTAATCAGGAGGTTGCTGGTTTGCAGAGGTAGCGCGGGCATCACCTCGTCCAGTTGTTTGATCACCGAACGCGGCGTGGGGGTTTCAATGGCAGCCACAATTAAGCGGTCTATTTGTCCCAGCAGCACGTCATCCTGCGCGCCGGTCAGCTTTTGCAGGTGACGCAAATAACTTTGATTCTGATACAGCGAACTGAGCAGCGCGTTACGTTCCAGGTGCCGCCGCTGACCGCGCTGCAACATACCTTCCACGCTGCTTTGTAGCTCCTGGCTGCGCTGGATAATTCGCTCGACCAGCACCGGCTCCTGCTGCGCCAGCGGTGCGGTAGCCAGTTGTTCCAGCGACTGCTTCAGCGCCCTTTGCGTCTCCTGCAGCCGCTCCGCTTCACCTTTGTATTCCAGTGCGCCAACCACCTGCGACAGCCGCACCGCCGCTGTCGCGACGTTTGCCGTATCACGCGCCAGATTCATGCTGCCGGTCATATCGTCAACGGTTTGCTGCTGCACCTGCTCCTGGATCTGGCTGGCATGCTGAAATCCCAGCACCGCCACACCGCTCACCATCAGCGTGACCGCCACCACCAGCAGATTAAAGAACAGTAATCGTCCACGCGCACTGGCGAAAAAGTGACGTCCCGGTTGCGGCATATCACGCTCCGTGAAGAAAAATCGCAATATGACAAATATGAACGGCTTCTGACATTTTGCATTTACATTCCTGTGATGGACTGCTGATATCGGCCACCCCACAGGAGATCCGCCATGAGCAGGACACCGGTTCTGGAGATGCGCAACATTGCCAAAGCGTTTGGCAAATTTTACGCGCTGAAAGGGGTCGATTTAACGGTCTGGCCGGGCGAGATTCATGCCCTGATGGGCGAGAACGGTGCGGGGAAAAGCACCCTGATGAAGATCCTCGCGGGCGCCTATACCGCCACCAGCGGGGAGATCCTGATTGACGGTCAGCCGTTTCACATTCGTGGGCCAAAGGATGCGCTGAGCGCAGGCATCACGCTGATTTACCAGGAGATGCAGCTCGCGCCAAACCTGACGGTGGCGGAAAATATCTTTCTTGGCAGCGAGCTGTCGCGCGGCGGTCTGGTCCAGCGTAAAGAGATGATCATGCAGTCACAGAAGGTTATCGACCGACTCGGCGCCCAGTTTAAGGCCAGCGACCGGGTAATGACGCTGACCATCGCCGAACAGCAGCAGGTAGAAATCGCCCGCGCCCTGCACCGTAACAGCCGCATTCTGGTGATGGATGAACCCACCGCCGCCCTCTCCTCCCGTGAAACCCACCGCCTGTTTGAACTGATCATGCGCCTGCGCGATGAGGGGATGGCGATTATCTACATCAGCCACCGCATGGCGGAAGTGTACGAACTCTCCGATCGCGTCAGCGTCCTGCGCGACGGGCAATACGTCGGCAGCCTGACTCGCGACAAACTCAACGCCCCGGAGCTGGTGCGCATGATGGTGGGCCGTCCGTTAAGCGATCTGTTCAACAAAGAGCGCGATATTCCTTTGGGTAAAGCGCGCCTTAACGTCCACCACCTGACCGACGGCAATAAAGTCCAACCGTGCAGCTTACTGGTGCGCTCCGGGGAGATTGTCGGCCTCGCGGGCTTAGTCGGCGCCGGGCGTTCCGAACTGGCACAGTTGATTTTTGGCGTGCGCAAAGCCATCGGCGGCATGATTGAAGTGGACGGTGAACCGGTGGTTGTCCACTCCCCGCGCGAGGCGATTGATCACGGCATTGGTTTTCTGACGGAGAACCGCAAAGAACAGGGGCTGTTTCTGGAGCTGGCAGCGGCAGAGAACATCACCATGGCGACGCTGGAGCGCGACGCCACCTGGGGCATGCTCGATCGCAAAAAGGCGCAGGCGATTTCCGATGACGCCATCAAATTGCTCAACATCCGCGTGCCGCATGCACAGGTCCGCGCAGGCGGCTTGTCCGGCGGCAATCAACAAAAGCTGTTGATTTCACGCTGGGTGGCGATCGGCCCACGCATCTTGATCCTCGATGAACCGACGCGCGGCGTGGACGTCGGCGCCAAAAGCGAGATCTACCGGATCATGAACGATATGGCGCGCAAAGGCGTGGCGATCCTAATGATCTCCAGCGAACTGCCGGAAGTGGTCGGGATGAGCGATCGCGTGTACGTCATGCGCGAAGGCAGCATTGCCGGCGAGCTGGACGGGAAAAGCATTACCCAGGAAAACATTATGACGCTGGCAACCGGCGTGAACGACTCCCATCATCAGGCGGTGCCCCATGAATAATCCAACCACTCCCCAGCAGGTGGTGAAATCCGCCTCCGCAAAAAAAATGCTGATGAGCGATCTGATGCAAACGGTCGGTATCTTACCGATTCTCATCCTGATAGTGGCGGTGTTTGGCTTTATCGCGCCTAACTTTTTTACCGAAAGCAACCTGCTGAATATTACCCGCCAGGCGTCGATCAACATCGTGCTGGCCGCTGGCATGACCTTCATTATTTTAACCGGCGGCATCGATCTTTCGGTTGGTTCGATTCTCGGCACCACCGCAGTAGCGGCGATGGTGGTTTCGCTGATCCCGGAATTTGCCATGCTGTCAGTGCCTGCTGCACTGTTGCTCGGCATGGTGCTGGGGTTGTTTAACGGTGCGCTGGTCGCTTTTGCCGGCCTGCCGCCGTTTATCGTCACGCTTGGAACCTATACGGCGCTGCGCGGCGCGGCCTATCTGCTGGCGGATGGCACGACGGTGATTAACTCCAACATCAGCTTTGAGTGGATCGGCAACAACTATCTCGGCCCGGTTCCATGGCTGGTGGTCATTGCGCTGGCGGTGGTGGTGGTGTGCTGGTTCATTCTTAGGCGCACCACACTCGGCGTTCATATCTATGCGGTTGGCGGCAATATGCAGGCCGCGCGCTTAACCGGGATCAAAGTGTGGCTGGTGCTGCTGTTCGTCTACGGCATGAGCGGTTTGCTCTCAGGTCTTGGCGGAGTGATGAGCGCCTCGCGGCTGTACAGCGCCAACGGCAACTTAGGCATGGGTTATGAGCTGGACGCCATCGCGGCGGTGATCCTCGGCGGCACCAGCTTTGTTGGCGGGATCGGCACCATCACCGGCACGCTGGTGGGGGCGTTGATCATCGCCACGCTGAATAACGGCATGACGCTGATGGGCGTCTCCTATTTTTGGCAATTGGTGATCAAAGGGGCGGTGATCATCATAGCGGTGCTGATCGACAAATACCGTACCCGACACCATCAAAGTGCATAACAACAACATCTTACTTCGAGGAATACAGCATGAGATTGAAGCCCTTAGTGACCGCGCTCTGTGCTGGCGCACTGCTTGCTAGCGCTCCGTTTGTGCAGGCAAAAGAACTGAAATCGATCGGCGTTACGGTGGGCGACCTGGCGAACCCGTTCTTCGTGCAAATAACCAAAGGCGCGGAGCTGGAAGCGCGCAAACTGGCCGGTGATAACGTCAAAGTGACGTTGGTTTCCAGCGGCTACGATCTGGGGCAACAGGTGTCGCAAATCGACAACTTTATTGCCGCCAAAGTCGACATGATTATCCTTAACGCCGCCGACTCCAAAGGCATCGGCCCGGCGGTTAAACGCGCGAAAGACGCCGGGATCGTGGTGGTTGCCGTTGACGTGGCGGCGGAAGGCGCAGACGCGACCATTACTTCCGATAACACTCAGGCAGGTGAAATGGCCTGTAAATACATTACCGACCGTCTGAAAGGCAAGGGCAACGTCGTCATTATCAACGGGCCGCCGGTATCTGCCGTCCAGAACCGTGTGGAAGGCTGCCAGACCGAATTTAAACGCCACCCGGACATCAAGGTGCTGTCGCATAACCAAAACGCCAAAGGCAGTCGCGAAGGCGGGCTGGAGATCATGACCGCGTTGCTGGCGGCGAATCCGAAGATCGACGGCGTGTTTGCGATTAACGATCCCACGGCGATCGGCGCCGATCTGGCGGCAAAACAGGCGCAGCGTAGCGAATTCTTTATTGTCGGCGTAGATGGATCCCCAGACGGTGAAGAAGCACTGAAGCGCGAAAACTCACTATTTGTGGCGACGCCAGCACAAGATCCACAGGTGATGGCTGCCAAAGCGGTCGAAATCGGTTATGACATATTGCAGGGGAAACCCGCCCCGAAAGAACCCGTGCTGATCCCGGTGACGATGATCGATAAAAACAACGTCGGCAGTTATAAGGGTTGGACGGTTAAATAAATCCTGAACCGACTGATGCTCTCCTGCCACAAAGAGAGTCAAAGAAGCAAGAGCGCCCGTCAGGGCGCTTATCTCATAAATACTGAGAGTAATAAATATCCATTTTCTCCTCTATATTATGACTCAGTATAAAAGAAAAAATCATAACCGCCGTGTAAATAACCGGAATACCAATAACTAAAGGTGTAAACGTATACCAGGGGTGACTTTGGAACAGTTCCAGTGGTACGAGACTTACAAATCCTATACACCATAAAATAATGGCGCACAATTTTATTATTCTCCAATAATCATCGAAATCCAGCTTATCAAGTGCCGGACAAGATCCTGGATATTTAGCAGCTATTATGCCAGATTGAATAGTGTCTGCAGATGTACTGGCGAATAACTGATGGCCTTGACCATATTTTGCAGCATCCGCAGCCAACGCCAATACAACCCAGCGCTGAACCTCTGTGCTTTGCCCAGTTACGGCCTCCAGTTCATATCGACTATCGGCCAGAATACTCGTTTTTGCGTTTTCTATTCCACTAAACAATACGAATTTTGACTGCTTATCCAGTGAGTTGAACCATAGTTTTTTAATCTTACTAACATCCACTTGCTGTGCAGAAAGATATGTACTTACGATTTCATCAAGATAGTAAGGGGTACTGTCCATCATGCGTAATAAATATAAAGGTGTGTCTTTATCTTCAAGCAGTTTCGTACTGGTGAAAATAAAAGCATTAGCACTTTCGAAGAAATCATAATTATTTTCATTATGCAATTCAACTGCAATAACAAGGCTATTTTCAGACATATTTAAATCAACCCAATCATTTATTAAAAAATAATCAGGACATTCGTAAAGGATATTAATTTTTCCGACCTTATCGTTGGGGATGCCCAGACTTGCCAGTACCGCCTTAAAACTATTACCGATAGTGTCATCCGCTCCCTTAACATACATCCAGGTATTAAAAGGCCGATAATCCCTGACAAGAGAATCTTTGAGGGGCTCTATCAACTGCCTTAGCACTTTATCAACTCTGGTGTCATCCATTGAGTCAACTTCAATATCAATTCGTAACGGCGTTGCAGAACCTGCTGGCGCTTCACCCTCTAGTTTCTGAATTTTTAATGCCAGTTCAGGTACCGGGAGAATGGATGAATAGTCTAAAAGAGGCAATGCTCGTATTGCCCAGTTTTTCCACCTATTCATACCATACAGCTCAAGATAACCCGCATAGTAACATGGAAAATATATAACACCGTAAATGATTACCACCACACACCAGATTGCTAACACTATTAGCGACGGGATACCTATTGCATTCCATATCAGATCATCAGGAACCTTCTTGTCCTGCAACCAGCTGAATATATTGTACGTTATAAAAAACAGAAATATAGCACAGCTAATGATCAGCACAATATTAAGCGGGAATTGTTCTGGCTCCTGATACGGATTCTTGTTTGGTCTCTTCCATTTATTCATTTACTTATCCCCGCCGTTGGCAGTGTGGTTTTTATTGCACAACCGCAAGCAGCCCTACACCCATCCACAACAACGCCTCTACCGTCCATTGTCCAGGTTGGTTCAAAATCAAGTATGGGAAAGGTCCCTTTATGCGCAATACAAAAAACAGTATCCCCCATTAAAGCAACAGGGATTCCCATAAACTTGCTACCAGAAGCTTTGTTCACATATCCACCGTTTTCCAGCGGGTCATTTAGTCTGATTACACCTTTCATATTATTTCCCCGCATTCAGGTCGCAGTGCATCCGCGTCCAGCCCTTATAGCCCACCACTTCTGGTTCTTTGTCCGGCAGATTTTGATAGTTAGCCTTATAACCCTCCGTTAAATGGGCTAAGGATGCTTTCATAAATACCACCGTTCCCCAGGCAGCTTCTGGAAACTCAGGACTGGTATGACCGTCCACATACTCGCCACTGGATTTATGTTTGCCTGGCCTGTAGAGATAATACGTGTCATCAAAGTATTGATAATCAATACCCGGACCACCCGGCTTTAAACGCGGGTCGTCAAATGGGTATGAACTCATATATAAATGATTCTGCGCCGTGGTAATAAACGTCTGGTTATTGACCACCACCACTCTTTTTATTTCTTTTCCTTCCGGATAGTCACGCATAACCCCATCGGAGTTTCTTTCCAGCGCCCGGGAAGAGGCCATATAGTCTGCTACCTGCCACGTTTGTCCGTAATCTTTAGATATCTTGTAAGCATCTGGCTCCCATCGTGGTATCAGAATATACTTATCTGATGGGTGAATATATACACCGGAAAAGATCTGATACGTTGAATAAACGCCATTTACTAATTCTTTATGTATATTCCGCCTGATATCATGATACCAAAGCGCTCCCTCACAATTATAGCCTTTTAATTCCAGATATCGGTTATCATCATAGCGATAAATAATCTGTGAGGGTGTTCTTTTTGTACAGGCAGCGATAGCACATAGCGAAATAGTTCCGATCATTATTTTTAACGCACTTCCCTTATTCATAATTTATCCTTAAACGTTAAGCGGTTTGGGCATATCCCATTGCCGATTATTTCCCCGCATCCATATCGCAGTGCATCCGGGTCCAGCCCTTATAGCCCACCACTTCCGGTTCTTTGTCCGGCAGGTTTTGATAGTTGGCCTTATAACCTTCCGTTAAATGGGCTAAGGATGCTTTCATAAACACCACCGTTCCCCAGGCGCGCCCTGGCGATTCAGGTCTCATATGGCCGTTCACATACTCGCCACTGGATTTATGCTTGCCTGGTCTGTAGAGATAATACGTGTCATCAAAGTATTGATAATCTATACCCGGACCACCCGGCTTTAAGCGCGGGTCGTCAAAAGGGTATGAGCTCAGATATAAATGTCCTTGTGCAGTGGAAATAAATGCCTGATTATTAACCACCACCACTCTTTTTATTTCTTTTCCTTCAGGTCTATCTACCATATTCCCATCAGAATTTTTCTCTTGCCCCTGAGATGGGGACATATACGTTGCGACCTGCCACGTTTGTCCATAGTCTTTAGATATTGTATATGCACCGGGTTCCCATTCAGGAATAAAGATGTATTTATCCGATGGATGGATATATATCCCAGAGAATATCCTGAAGGAAGCAAATACTCCATCATATATCTCTTTATGAATATTTTTTTTACCATCGTGATACCAAAGTGCTCCCTCACAATAATAGCCTTTTAACTCCAGATAACGATTATCGTCATAACGATAAATAACCTGTGAGGGTGTTTTTTTTGTACAGCCAGAGATAACACATAGTGAAATTGCTACGACGATTACGCTTACCACATTTCCCATTATCATAACTCATCCTTAAACGTTAAGTATTTTGGGCATATCCCATTGCAGATTGGGTGTCTCGGTATTATATATTTCATTATGTCTGGCAGGTTTAACCGTTGTTGAATGGCAATATTCGTTAACCACGCCAAACGTTCCTGTCGGTAAAATATCATCTGGTTTATTCATATATATTTTTGTTTTCCTGTCGTTTAGCTCTCCTGATTTATAATATTCAACTGCTTCCTGAAGACCGTTACGCTTCATACGCCAGTCCCCGCGCAGGAGTAGCTCGGTCCAGAATTCTCCGCAGCGGTGATCAAATGCCCCGCATATTCCCACCGCCAGATCGAAGGCCATCGCTTTCGCGGGGGCATCTTTCGACATAACAATAGAGGAATGCTGGCTGTAACCAACCTGTTCTGATTGCAGCCATTCTTTTTGCAGCTCATCCGGCGTTTTCTCATAAATAAGCTGCACGGTCTTATTGTATCCCCCGCCCAGGACAACGCCTTTGGTATAAGGCTTAGCATATTTTTTGGCGAACATCGCGAGTTCAGCGGGCGTTAATTCCTGGCCCGGTTGTAAATAATCGAAACCTGCGCCGCTGAGATTTTTGAAATCTGTCTCAGTGCGCGCAGTAACCGTGGCTTTTGCCGAAAATGAGATGTCCTGATCGGGTGAACCCGGTGTTATCGAATATTTATACTGACTTCCCGCGCCCTGTAACTGGTGTCTGAAGGTGACGGGGAGCTGCTCACCATTCACAACCACATCCGCAAACGTATATTGTCTGGTCGCGCCCGTATCCTGATCAAAACAATCCTTTTTTAACGCCGGCATTTCAAAAGGCATGCTCAGTGGGCTGCCGCCTATTTCCGGGCCATTTTCGCAGAAAACCCGCTGGCGCAGATTGTCTATGCCGCTGGCAATGTCATGAGGGACTCCCCTCCAGCCCAAACCCTGGACGTTAAGTAATGAAACCACACTGTCATTGGGGCAAAAATAGTTATACACCTTGCCAAAGTTATTACGGGTATAATGTTTATTCTTGCGCCATTGAGAATTGGTTTTACTCAGACAAATTGCGCCTTCTAATTCATCAATCTCGGCCTGCGTGTGGTATTCCCCCTTGCCATATCTGGCGTTTGTCGCCATCAAATGACAGAAATTTTTAAACGTCTGCTGTCGGGCACGATCCGTCTGGTGATGTCCGGGCGTCATACCTTCAGCAGCCGTTTTTTCCAGTGCGTAGGGAGAATGGTTAAGGATCACACAATCGGCGGGATCGGCACCTGCTGCTTTGACCAGCATATTCGCGAGCATGGTAATAATCGTTCCCTGGGAATGCGCAATGATATTAATGGGATCGAATTGCGTTGCCGGTTCACTTCGAATCAGCAGGATTAAATCGGCCAGCCGCTGCGCGGCAAAAAACTGATAAATTCGGTGCGGGTTATCATAAATTGGGTGCGTAAAATCCCCGCCATTCATATACAGTGATGCAAATCCTGCCGCACCGTTCGCCAGGCCGCCGGAGCCCGGCCCTAACATATCCGGAATAGTGGTTGTTGCATTGGCAAAGGTACCCCCGCCTTTGGCGTACACGTCATCGAGAACATTACCGAAATTATCATTCTGATATTTCAACGTGGTTTGGGGAATATGCCCCAGCTTTTCCAGCTTTGCGTTGTCATCTTCCTGATAGGCGTTGTAAGGCAGTTTTGCGGCGTCTCCTGATTTAGCCCGTTCTTCGCGATAACGCCGCTGGTCTTCTATATATGTCGCATGATCGACGGGTTTATACCCCCAATAAAATGGAATTACCGGGCTGCGCCCGGGCATTTTCACCTGCTGCTGCTCGCCATCCCCCATATCCATTTTGTACTGATGCCATTCATGCGGATACATATCCGTGCGGCCCATACGTTCATTCAGGCCGGCAATGATCCCCTGCTCCTGATTTTGATATGCCTCGCCAACATCGTTGACGCCATGAACAAGGATCACAATGCAGGGCATAGGGTTTTTAACCGCCACTTCGCAGACGGCCATTTTTCCGCCGGTGGATTTAGGCACGCCTTGTACACCTGTCGCCACCACTCGCGGATTAAAGGGACTGTTACTCATTTGGCAAAATCTCCATTTTCATTTCATCCATTTCCGTCATATCCAGTAACGGCGTCATGCCTTCATCGTCGGTAACACCTTCAATGATTTCACCGGAGGCCTTAGTCAGTCTGAATTTTGTCTTTTTCAGAACATCGTCCGTATTTCCATAACCATGTAATTTAATGCGGCGGTGAAACTGGTCTTCCTGAAAAACGGGGGATTTATCTTTAACGGATTCCGGCCCGCTCCAGTCAAGGGTGGTGCCTTTGAGCTGCACTTTGGCGGGAGAGAATATTTTTACTGAGCCATCTTCATTTATTCGAATACCGCCCCCTCCACACAGCAACTGAATATTCTTTTTGGCGCTGATGGTCACATTGCCGTTCATACTTTGAATATGAAAATGCTTATCAGAAAGCAGGCCCATTTCGCCACGCTGCGCCTGGACGGAAATATCATCTTTTGCGGCGATAATTTTGATCCCGATCGCTCTGCTGAAAAGCGATAAACCCTGCCCGACGGCCATGGAGAGTTTCTTAAAAACGTTAAAACTGCCGTTATTGGCCGCGTTCAGCGACAGATCTTTGTTTGCCGACAGCGCCATGGTTTCCGGTGTGAGCAGAGCCATACCTTTATCGGCATAGGCCACCAGCCCCGAGCGGGTGAGCTGTTGAAGCGCAGCGTTAAGCTGCTGCTGTTGCTCCATTTCAACGTTTAACGCCTGCGCCGTCAGGGCGCTTTGCTGAAGAGAAGTTGCCAGCACAAGGGCAGCCTGTAGCTGTTGAACGACTGCGTTCATGTCGAGCTGCTGACCCTGGGCTTTTGGCTGCGCCTCTGTCGTCAGCAATATTCCCTTTGCGGCCCTCAAAACTGCCCGATCATCGGTGCGCAGTTCTGCGCCTTCACCGCGCGGCTTACCACCCGCATCAACAAGATGGCCCATGTTTAGCTGGGTTTTAGCGTACTCGGTACTCAGCTTGACGTGTTCCTGCCCGCGTCGGTCTTCCATCCGCAGCTTATTGAAACCCGCAGTGCGGATGACGTTGCGGGTATTGTTGCGGCTGGTGACGGGGTCCGGCTTTGGTGCATGATGCAGGGCATGAGCAATGAAAGGTCTTTCCGGATCGCCACCTTCAAACGCAATGGCGACCTCCGCACCCTGAATGAGTGGAAAGTGATGACCATAAGTATCGCCGGCATAAACTCGCGCCAGACGAACGGGCATACTTTCATAGCCTTGCCTATGCTGGTCGAGGTCAAAATCAAACTTCACCCAATAGCGCCCCTGCAGATCGATGTGGGCATATTGGTCATTGTCTATTGGTGATGAAACGATTGCGGGAACAGTACCGGCGATACGTGGCCGGGGTAATGGCTGCGGTCGAAAGCAAACGCGCTCATTGTAAGGAATACCGAACAGTTGGGATTGCAGGGCTGCATCACGCCTGCCCGTCACTCGCATTGCCGTTACCACAAAGCCCGAAGTGAACGCCTGCGGAATGGTACCGTCGATGTTAAGCACCATACCTGGCACGATCGACGGACTGGTGGTCACGCCGCTTAAAACGGACTGATTATTAAGAATAATTTCGTGATGCAGTTTGGCGTAGAACCAGCTTGATTCGCCCGGTTGTTCCTCCGCAAATTTCGATCCCGGCTGGTGATGAATATCCGCATAACGATAATCCATTCCATACGTCGTCGACGTCTGTTCTGCTTCCTCGGCATCAGCATTGAGTACTAGCGAATTGGCAAGCCGGTAGTCAAAGTTCTTTGCTTTAACGGCTGCGGAAACAACGTTGTGCTTTGATACCAGCTTATCGATCGCGTAATCATTTGCTGTCAGACCCGCATGAGATGCATGCATAATCTTTTGATCGAAGATGTACCGGCTTTGTGAATCACTGAAGATAAGCACCATAATGTGCGGAACGGCATGATGATTTTCAATTCTGAACCAGATCCCAACTTCTGACAGGATGCGGCTGATAAACGCTAAATCTGATTCCTCCCACTGGACGATCATTTCCCGGTTAGGATACATACAAACAAGATTATCAAAGTCGATTTCATAATCGGCAAAAGCATGTTCTTTGAGGAGCTGCGTGACCAAATTCGGCACATTTATGTTCAGGTAAATAGCCGATCGCTTGCGTTGAGAGAGTAATGCAAGCTTATGCTCCAGCCTGATTTCGTACAGTGATTCATCCGCTGATGTGCTAATAAGCGAAAATGACGTAATGACGCCTTCAATTTGTCGTTCATATAGCCACATCTCAGAACCCTGAATATATTTATTCCAGTTATGATTAGGTGCTCTGATTTTCAGCGAGCCTTCAATATTTAGAAGTGAATCAGGAGGGATGCTTTTTAGTTTTGATGTGAATGTAATTTTATAACTGTATGGTTTACTTAAGTTTTCATAACCTTCAATTGTTTCAACATCAAGCACCCCTAACTTACCCTCGCCCCTTACGGAGAATAAATACTTATTTATACTCTCCTCTGAAACTATACCTTCCAGATTATAGAACCCTGAACCTTTTTTCATTATCGCATCCCTTACCAAAAGAAAGTAATACATAAGAAATAAAGTCCAGTCAGCATATCAATAATAACTAAAAAAGGTTATTTTTTACTGAAAAAAATATGGAAAGTGAATTAATTATTATTAATCAAACACGTAATATAATCCTGACATATAAATAAACGATTAACTGGCACGATTTTAGATTCAATGAAATTAATTTTTTAACAAAAAGATTTATAAAACGCCGCATTCGTTTTTTCATCGCGAGGTAACAATCCAGCATTCACATCCAAATGGTTCCAGAAAACTGAGATGTGACTAAAAAAATGAACAAATTAACTCAATGATTTACAATAACATTTATAAAAATATTCTTTTCATTTATCATTTTATTGAATGAATCACACCACCCCATAAAAAAACACAATAAAATATAACGATTCCCTGTTCTGCTGTGAGGGAGAGGTAACCGGATGGTATCCCATTTGATCCATGGGAAAGCTTTTGATTTTCTCCCTCTCCCTTTGCGAGAGGGCCGCATAAAGGTCATCTTATCAGCCACAGGAGAATCAATGAAACGCTCCGCAATAAACGAGATCCTTGGCCACACGCGCCAGTTTTTCTCTCTGCACGACGTGCATCTCCCCCCTTTTGCCAGTTTCCCGCCGACCCAATGGCGCAAGCTTGATGCCGCTGCCTGGAGCGAAGTGTTCGACCTCAAGCTCGGTTGGGATGTCACCGCGTTCGGCGGCAACAATTTCGCCGCCCAAGGATTAACGCTGTTCACCCTGCGTAATGGTTCGCCGAAAGGCATGCCTTACGAGAAATGCTACGCCGAGAAAATCATGCATGTTCGCGATGCGCAGGTCACGCCGATGCATTTTCACTGGCGCAAACGCGAAGACATTATCAATCGCGGCGGCGGCAATCTGATTGTCGAACTGTGGAATGCAGGGATCCGCGAGCAAACGGAAGACAGCGACGTTAGCGTGGTGATTGACGGCTGTCGACAAACCCATGCCGCGGGCAGCCAACTACGCCTGACGCCGGGTGAGAGCATCTGCCTGCCGCCGGGCCTGTATCACAGCTTCTGGGCGGAAAAAGGTTTTGGCGACGTGCTGGTTGGCGAGGTCTCTTCTGTTAATGACGACGACCACGACAACCATTTTCTGCAACCGATTTCCCGCTACAACGACATTGAAGAAGACGAACCGGCGCTGCTGGTGCTGTGTAACGAATATCGCCTGTTCCGCTAACCAAGGAGCGCATTATGCCGTTGATATCTCTCGCCGATGGGCTTGCCCATGCCCGCGAGCACCGCTATGCCTTAGGGGCATTTAACGTTCTGGACTCACACTTCCTGCGTGCGCTTTTTGCCGCGGCAAAGCAGGAACGTTCGCCGTTTATCATCAATATCGCCGAAGTGCATTTTAAATATATCTCGCTGGATTCTCTGGTCGAAGCGGTCAAGTTCGAAGCCGCCAGACATGACATTCCGGTAGTGCTGAATCTTGACCACGGCCTGCACTTTGAGTCGGTGGTGCGAGCGTTACGCTTAGGTTTCAGCTCAGTGATGTTCGATGGATCCACGCTGGAATATGAAGAAAATATCCGTCAAACCCGCGAAGTGGTGAAGATGTGCCACGCTGTCGGCGTGTCTGTGGAAGCTGAACTGGGCGCAGTGGGCGGTGATGAGGGCGGCGCGCTGTACGGTCATGCCGACGAGTCGCTATTCACCGACCCGATGATGGCGCGTGATTTCGTCGACAGAACCGGTATTGACGCGCTGGCGGTCGCCATTGGCAATGCCCACGGCAAATATAAAGGCGAACCGGTGCTCGACTTCCCGCGTCTGGACGCCATTCGCCAGCAAGCGGCGATCCCGCTGGTACTGCACGGCGGTTCCGGCATCAGCGACGACGATTTCCGTCGGGCAATCGAGCTTGGCATTCACAAAATCAACTTTTATACGGGCATGTCGCAGGCGGCGCTGTCAGCAGTGGAGACGCGGATGGCGAATCGTCAGCCCTTGTACGACGAATTCGCCGAACTGCTGCTCAGCATTGAAGAGGCCATTACTGATACCGTTTCAGAGCAGATGCGTATTTTTGGCAGCGCGGGGCAAATCTGATGGAACGTAAAGGCATTATCGCCGCAGGCAACATGCTGGTCGATCATGTACATCAGATTGTGCAGTGGCCGGAGCGCGGCTGGCTGGCGGAAATCACCCGTAGCGAACGCGCCACGGGCGGTGCGCCGCTGAACGTGCTGCTGACACTGGCAAAAATGCACACCGGATTGCCGCTGCAGGCGGTGGGCTTAATTGGCAAGGACAGCGATGGCGATTACATCATGGCGATGCTGGAACAGTATCACGTTAATCGCCAGCATGTTCAGCGCACAACATCAGCCCCTACGTCAATGTCGCAGGTGATGACCGACCCGAGCGGTCAGCGCACATTTTTTCATTCGCCCGGCGCAAATCGCCTGCTGGATCTGCCCGCTTTTGAGCAACTGGATACCTCGATGAAAATCTTCCATCTTGGCTATCTGCTGCTGCTCGACAGCCTGGACATGCCGGATGAAGAGTACGGCACGCGTAGCGCTCGGCTGCTGGCGCAAATGCGCGACAACGGCTTTGAAACGTCGCTGGATCTGGTCTCACGCAAGGGCGATCCGCGCTACCAGCCACTGGTGATGCCCGCCCTGCGCCATCTCGATTATCTGGTGATTAACGAGCTGGAAGCCGGAGAATTTAGCGGGCTGGAGATCCGCCAGCCCAACGGCGAGCTGCATATCCCGCATATCGCTACCGCCGCGCGCGAATTATTGGGTGCAGGCGTACGCCAGCGGGTGGTTATTCACTGTCCGGAAGGTGCCTGGGGTGAAGCGCCGGATCGGGCGGGCATTTGGGTTCCGTCACAGTACCTGGCGCAGGAGGAGATCGTTGGCAGCGTCGGGGCGGGTGATGCGTTTTGCGCCGGATTTTTGTATGGCTGTCATGAGCGCTGGTCGCTGGAAGAGAGCATCCGGCTGGCACACGCCTGTGCGCGGGCAAGCTTGCTGTGCGCCAATGCGATAGACGGCGCGAAGACGCTGGCAGAGTTAAAAGCCACAATGACTGATGCCGGATAAGGCATTTACGCCGCCTTGTCGTGATGCTGCACATCGGCGGCGAATACATAGCCCAGCCCGCGCAGGGTTTTGATCAACATCGGTTGGTGCGGGTTGATCTCTATTTTTCGCCGCAAGCGCATGATTAACACATCAATGGTGCGGTCAAACACCTCAACGCTGTCGCTGCGCGTCAGTTCCAGCAATTGTTCGCGGCTAAGCACCCGACGGGCATTTTGCGCCAGCGCCAACAGGAGACTGTATTCACCCTGCGTCAGTTCAACCTTCAATTGCTGAGGATTGCGAAGCTGGCAACCCGCGGTATCAAGATGCCAGCCGTTAAAAGAAAGACCCGTGGTTTGTGGACTGCCGCTTTCAGCCGTGAGCACGCCCACGCGTCTGAGCACCGCCTTCACCCGCGCCACCAGCACCCGGGCATTGAAGGGTTTACCAATGTAATCGTCAGCGCCCATTTCCAGCCCGACCACCACATCCGACTCGCTACCAAGCCCGGTCAGCATCACCACCGGCAATCCGGGCCTCATCTTTTGCACCTGCTGCAGCACCATCAGACCGTTGATGTCGGGCAACATCATATCCAGCAATACCAGCGCGATCTCCGGCTGAGTCTCAATGCAGCGCAACGCCTCCTGCCCGGTGTGACAAGCGGTCACCGCAAAGACGTGTTCGTTCAGCACATCCTGTAAAAGCGAGCAGACTGCCACGTCATCATCCACAACCAGTATGGCTGGCTTCATTGTTTTTCCCCATTTCTGGCCAACTTAAATGAGTGTGATTGATTCTGCCCAGAGTGACAGCGATAAGGCACAAGGATGTGTGGGAAACATAACCTCGGTCACACTGCCGGGGCGTCACGTATTGGAGATTCGTCACGTCAAATATGACGACAGCCTGTTTTTCGTCAGGGTTTTGCGCAAAATTCGCCCGTAATATCGATGAATGCCCCTGATAAAAACATGGCATAAAAGATGCATAACCACAGCGACAAGCGCGTATGCGCGATTTGATTAACTGGAGCGAGACCGATGAAAAAAGTCGTCACGGTTTGCCCATATTGCGCATCAGGTTGCAAAATCAACCTGGTGGTCGATAACGGCAAAATCGTCCGGGCTGAAGCGGCGCAGGGGAAAACCAACCAGGGTACTCTGTGTCTGAAGGGCTACTATGGCTGGGATTTTATCAACGATACCCAGATCCTGACCCCTCGTCTGAAAACCCCAATGATCCGTCGCCAGCGTGGCGGCAAACTGGAATCTGTTTCCTGGGATGAAGCGCTTGATTACGTCGCCACTCGTCTGAGCGCCATCAAAGCGAAGTATGGCCCGGACGCTATTCAGACGACCGGTTCATCTCGCGGTACGGGTAACGAAACCAACTATGTAATGCAAAAATTCGCGCGCGCCGTTATTGGTACCAATAACGTTGACTGCTGCGCTCGCGTCTGACACGGCCCATCGGTTGCAGGTCTGCACCAATCGGTCGGTAACGGCGCAATGAGTAATGCTATCAATGAAATTGATAACACCGATTTAGTGTTCATCTTCGGGTATAACCCGGCGGATTCCCACCCTATCGTGGCGAATCACGTGATTAACGCTAAACGTAACGGGGCGAAAATTATCGTCTGCGATCCGCGCAAAATTGAAACTGCGCGTATTGCTGACATGCACATCGCGTTGAGAAACGGCTCGAATATCGCGCTGCTTAACGCTATGGGTCATGTCATCATCGAAGAAAAACTGTACGACCAGGCGTTCGTCGCCTCGCGTACGGAAGGATTCGAAGAGTACAGCAAGATTGTCGAAGGCTACACGCCGGAGTCCGTCGAAGATATCACGGGCGTTAGCGCGCACGATATCCGTCAGGCTGCCCGTATGTATGCCACGGCGAAAAGTGCGGCCATCCTGTGGGGCATGGGCGTTACCCAGTTCTATCAGGGCGTGGAAACCGTGCGTTCACTGACCAGCCTCGCAATGCTGACTGGTAACCTCGGTAAGCCAAGCGTCGGTGTTAACCCGGTTCGTGGCCAGAACAACGTTCAGGGCGCATGCGATATGGGCGCGTTGCCGGATACCTATCCGGGCTATCAGTACGTGAAAGATCCGGCGAACCGCGAGAAATTCGCCAAAGCCTGGGGCGTGGAAAGCCTGCCTGCACATACCGGCTATCGCATCAGCGAGCTGCCGCACCGTGCGGCCCATGGCGAAGTTCGTGCGGCCTACATTATGGGTGAAGATCCATTACAGACCGACGCTGAGCTTTCCGCGGTACGTAAAGGCTTTGAGGATCTGGAACTGGTCATCGTACAGGATATCTTCATGACCAAAACCGCCGCTGCCGCAGACGTTATTTTACCGTCTACGTCATGGGGTGAGCATGAAGGCGTATTCTCCGCGGCTGACCGTGGCTTCCAGCGCTTCTTTAAAGCCGTTGAGCCGAAGTGGGATCTGAAAACGGACTGGCAGATTATCAGTGAAATCGCCACCCGTATGGGCTATCCGATGCACTACAACAACACCCAGGAAATCTGGGACGAGTTGCGTCATCTGTGCCCGGATTTCTACGGTGCCACTTACGAGAAGATGGGCGAACTGGGTTATATCCAGTGGCCTTGCCGCGACACCTCCGATGCCGACCAGGGGACGTCTTACCTCTTCAAAGAGAAGTTCGACACCCCGAACGGCCTGGCGCAGTTCTTCACTTGTGACTGGGTAGCGCCAATCGACAAACTCACCCCAGAGTACCCAATGGTACTATCAACGGTGCGTGAAGTCGGCCACTACTCTTGCCGTTCGATGACCGGTAACTGTGCGGCGTTGGCCGCGCTGGCGGATGAACCGGGCTATGCCCAGATCAACACCGCCGACGCAGAACGCCTGGGCATCCAGGATGAAGAGCTGGTGTGGGTGAACTCGCGTAAAGGTCGGGTCATTACCCGTGCGGCAGTCAGCGATCGTCCAAACAAAGGCGCGATTTACATGACCTACCAATGGTGGATTGGGGCCTGTAATGAGCTGGTAACCGAGAACTTGAGCCCGATTACCAAAACGCCGGAGTACAAGTACTGTGCCGTTAACGTTGAACGCATTGCCGATCAGCGCGCCGCCGAACAGTATGTGATTGATGAGTACACCAAGCTGAAAGCCAGCCTGCGCGAAAGCGCGATGGGTTAGTCCGTTTTCGTACCTGTTCTGCAACAGCCTCCGCCCGGAGGCTGTTTTTTTATCCATACGATCTCTTTATACTGTTCATTCCGTACCCTAAATAAAACTCAAAATGAAACAACTCATTGCATTGATGTTCTTTATGACATTCTTTGCCCATGCCAGTGATACTGAGCCAGGAAGCCAGTACTTACAGGCCGCTGAGGCAGGAGACCGACGCGCACAATACTTTCTCGCCGACACCTGGTTTAGTTCAGGCGATTTGAGCAAAGCCGAATACTGGGCGCAAAAAGCAGCCGACAATGGCGATGCGGATGCCTGGGCCTTACTGGCGCAAATTAAGATAACCAACCCGGTCAGTCTGGATTATCCACAAGCCAAAACGCTGGCCGAAAAAGCGACCGAGGCAGGCAGTAAGGCGGGGGAAATTACGCTGGCGAGAATTCTGGTGAACACGCAGGCTGGACGCACAGATTACCCCAAAGCCATTACATTGCTGCAAAACGCCTCTGAAGATCTGGAAAATGACTCCACTGTCGATGCACAAATGCTGCTCGGACTGATCTACGCCAATGGCGTGGGTATTCCTGCTGACGATGAAAAGGCCACATGGTATTTCAAGCGCAGCTCGGCCATCTCCCGCACCGGTTATTCCGAGTACTGGGCCGGAATGATGTTCTTAAACGGCGAGCAGGGGTTTATCGTGAAGAATAAACAGAAGGCGCTGCACTGGCTGAATCTGAGCTGTATGGAAGGATTTGATACCGGCTGTGAAGAGTTTGAAAAGCTGACCAATGGTTGATGCTGGTTGCCGGATGGCGCTACGCTTATCAGGCCTACACATCCTTTGTAGGCCTGATAAGACGCGTGAGCGTCGCCATCAGGCACCCATCACTAATTACTGCGCGGTCTTATCAAATTTACCCAGCATCTCGCGCTCGTAAGCCAGCGCTTTCTTGCGGTCAAACTTGTGTTCCCACTTGGCGATTACCAGCACCGCCAGTGCATTCCCCACCACGTTCAGCGCGGTACGCGCCATGTCGAGGATACGGTCAACACCGGCAATAAACGCCAGGCCTTCCAGCGGGATCCCCACGCTGCCAAGCGTAGCCAGCAGTACCACGAAGGAGACGCCCGGCACGCCCGCAATCCCTTTCGAGGTCACCATCAACGTCAACACCAGCACGATTTCCTGCCACAGCGACAGGTCGATACCATACAGCTGCGCAATAAAGATCGCGGCAATACTCTGGTACAGCGTTGAACCATCAAGGTTGAATGAGTAGCCGGTCGGCACCACAAAGCTGGTAATTGAGGCTGGCGCGCCATAGGCTTCCATTTTCTCAATAATACGCGGCAGTACGCTCTCAGAACTGGCGGTTGAATACGCCAGAATCAGCTCATCTTTCAGGATACGGATTAAGATCCAGATACTCAGACCACAGACACGCGCCACGATACCCAGCACCACCAGCGCAAAGAACAGGATGGCAAAATGCACCAACAGTACCAGCTTCGCCAGCGGCCACAGTGAGGCAAAACCGAAGTTCGCGACGGTCACAGCAATCAGCGCGAAAACGCCAACCGGCGCGTAGCGCATCACCATGTGCGTCACTTTAAACATGGTTTCGGAAATAGAGCGGAACACGGTCACCAGCGGCTCGCGGTGAGTAGCTGGCAGCGAAGACAAGCCTAAACCGAATAACACCGAAAAGAAGATAATCGGCAGCATGTCGCCTTTCGCCATCGATGCGACGATGTTGGTCGGCACCAGTGACAAAATCGTGCCCATCAGGCCATGCGCGTGGCTTTGCACTTCTGCGGTTGTATTTTGATATTTCGAAATATCCACAGTCGCCAGCTGCGACATATCAATCCCGGAACCCGGTTGAAACACGTTCGCCAGCGTAATGCCGAGAATAATGGCGATGGTGGTGATCACTTCGAAATAGAGAATGGTTTTGGCGCCAATACGGCCCAGCTGTTTGGCATCACCCACCCCGGCAATACCCACAACCAGCGTGGAGATAACAATCGGCACGACAATCATTTTAATCAGGTGGATAAAGATATCACCCGCCGGTTGCAACAGGTTTAACACCAGCCATTCGCGACTGTCACTATGGTAATGCAGGTAACTCCCCAGCAAAATGCCCAGCACCATGGCGATGAGGATCTGCCATGCCAGGCTGACTTTCAAATTTTTCATAACAACGGACTTCCTCGATGGAGCGCTATTCCGCATATAAAAATGCGAGAACAGTACATACTGAAAGGGTATGATTTGTGTTGCGTTCGTTTATAGAGTTTTTTAACGCTTATTATCATTATCATTTGCACGCTATCTCGCGCAAGCCTTTCAGAACAGGGGGTTTAGCTGAAATTATGCATAAAAACGCGAGTTTATATCGGTAATCATGAATAACTTTTTGTTATAAAAGAATTTTTATTTGATAAAAAATGAAGAAGTTCTTCCATGAGTTTTTTTTGCCCACTTGTTCAATTGCCTGTTTTTTAAACAGGTAAAATGATACAAATCACAAAAAAAACAAATTTATTTTTGCCGATTCTGCAATAATTTCGCCATATTAATCGAGTCGATCAACTGCGCACGATTCACCCTCGGCGAGTTTAAATCCATTACTTTTTGCCACACTGAAATCGCTTGTGCGTAATCAGCCTGCATAAACGCATCGGAAGCCAACAGCATCAGCGCGGTAACTTCGTTACCGTCCAGCGCCAGGGATTTATCTATCATTTCGCGCGTTTGCGGTGTCATATGTTGCCCGGCCTGATAGTACAACACCGTCGCCAGCGCCGAATAGATTTCGGCGTTTTCACCCCGAAAACGCAGCGCCTGCTCATAGGCCAGCAGTGCATTGTGATACGCATTTTGCCAAAGATAATATTCCCCCAGTTGCGCCCATAACACACCGTCCTGTGGAGCGGCACGAATCTGCGACTGCAAAGAAAGTAGCTGTTTTTCCTGAATGTTATCATCGGAGAACGCATGTAATGGGTCCGCCAACCGCGCCTGTTCCTGCCGCACCGCCTGCCATTTTGGCGTCAACAGATAACCGCCGATGCAGGCCACAACCATCAGCACCACCGCAGCAGTCAGCCGCTTCACGGGCATTGGTCGTAACGGCGCAGTGGGATGTTCGGACTGACTCATTGCACCTCCTCCTCTGCGCGCTGACGCTTTCTCACCCGCCAGACCACCACGCCGACCAGTAACAACAACAGGCACGGCAACGCCCACAGCAGCAGCGTTTGCTCATTCAACGGCGGGTTGTAGCGCACGAAATCACCGTAACGATCGGTCATCCACGTGGTTATCTCGGCTTCACTTTTCCCTTCCGCCACCATGCTGTAAACCTGATGGCGCATACTGACTGCTACCGGCGCATTGGATTCCAGCAAGTTTTGGTTTTGGCACTGCGGGCAGCGCAGTTGGCTGGCAATAGACAGCGCTTTCTCCTGCTGTTGCGGGTTGGCAAACGTCCATGTGTCCACAACCTGGGCATGCGTGGCGAAAGTGATAAAAAACAGGACGATAAAACCGCAGATATTACGCATCACGCTTCCTTCCTCGCCATCCGCTCAGCAGCGCGCCAAAGACCATTAACAGTCCGCCGCCCCAAATCCAACGCACGCCGGTCTGCACGTACAATCGCATGGCATAACGGTCCGCTCCGGTTTTTTCGCCCATCACCGCGTACCAGTCATGTAACAGATTCCAGCGGATCCCCGGCTCCATCATCTGTTGACGACGCGCGGCATAGAAGCGCCTTTCAGGTTGCAGGCTGCCAATGCGTTTCTCATTGTGCCACAGCGTGATCTGCGCTTTTTCACTGGTGTAGTTACCTTTGGCTTCCAGGTCGAGACGCTCAAAACGGAAAACGTAGCCTGCCAGTTCCACCTGCTGCCCGGGGCTCAGGTTCAGGCTTATCTCCTGACGGCTCCCGCTGGAAAAGACGATCCCTGCCGCAAACACCAGCACCCCGGCATGCGCCAGCAGTGCCGGAAGTTGGATGCGGAAAGACACTTTGCGGCTTCTGACCGTAGCCAGCACAATAACCAGTAGCATCAGCAGCCCAAAGGGCAGCGTCGCGCGATTAAAGTACGGTGCGCCCACAGAAAGCCGCCCCCAGCCGAACAGCCCGTAAATCATCGGGTAGAGCGTGCCAATCAGCACAATCAGCAGCACCGCACTAAAGAGCAGCAACGCAACCAGAATCAGCATCTCGCGTGACCAACCGCCAAAACGCGCATTCTGCCGGACTTGCTGGCCCCGCCAGGCGTACAGCCCGAGCGACGCCAGACTCAACACGGTAAACAGCGCAAACAGCGGCGCGGCACGAACGTTATCCAGCGCGAAAGCATGCACCGAAACGAGAATGCCGGAACGCACAATCAGCGTCCCCAGCAGCGATAAAATCAGCGTGACGATCGCCAGCAGCAGCGACCAGTGGCGGAAGATCCCGCGCTGGCGCGTGATATACAGGCTATGTAGCAGCGCGCTGGCGGAAAGCCAGGGTAATAAGGAAGCATTTTCTACCGGGTCCCAGAACCACCAGCCGCCCCAGCCCAGCTCGCAGTAGGCCCACCAGGAGCCGAGGATAATCCCCAGTGTCAGCGCGCACCAGCCGGGCAAGGCCCAGCGCCAGCACACCCAGGCGCTCTGCGCATTAAAGTCACTACGTAGCAGCGAGGCCAGCGCCACGCCTGCCGCCACCATCAAACCACCGTAACCCAGGTACAGCAGCGGCGGGTGGAGAATTAATCCAAGGTGTTGCAGCATCGGGTTAAGGTCGCGCCCTTCAATGGCTGGCGGAAAGATACGCACGAACGGATCGGACCATACCACCACAAACAGCAGCAGCAGGGTCGTTATCATTGAAAGGACACTGAGCGTCAGCGGAAACAGCGCGTTGGTATTACGCCGATAGCGAAGAGCAAACAGCGCGCTCCAGGCGGAAAGAAACAGCACCCACAGCAGCAGCGATCCTTCATGACCGCCCCACTCCGCCGCCAGTTTTAATCCCCACGGCAGCAGGCTGTAGCTGTGCTGGGCAACGTAGACCACCGAAAAATCGCTGGTCAAAAAGCAGAATACCAGAATGGTAAAGGCCAGTAGCAGCAGGGCAAATTGCGTCCACACGCCCACGCTTGCCAGGCGCATCACCCCCTGCCAACGCTGGCGGACACCTACAAACACGGCAAGCGGGGTCAACACGTTGACCCCGAGGCTTAATAACAGCGCCAGAAAACCGGCTTCAGGAAGGAGAACGTCCAGATATCACCTTACGCAACGGTTAGCTGACCCGCATAGAGGATAAAAAAGCGCAGCAGCAGTACGCCGGTCAGGCTGGCGCCGCACACTGCCAGCACGCCATGAAACGTCGAACTGCGATTGGCCCAGGGTTTTAGCAGCATCGGCAGTATCAGCCCAAGCCCGGCCACGCCCAGCCAGAACCACCAGGTCCAGAATCCGCCGCCCAGTGCCGCCGCCAGCGCACGCATTTTGCCGTCATCGCCCAGCGCCAGACCAACAAAGAACGCCGCCAGCAGGAAGATCTCCAGCCATACCACCGGGACTTCCATGCGATGCACAAAATGCGCTTCCGTACTGTGCGGATTACTACGATGACGTAACGCCATAGCAATCAGCGCCACCGCCGCACCGGAGGAGATCCCGGAGAACAGGAACAGCACCGGCAGGATCGGGTTATTCAGGAACGGGTAGGATTTCAGCGCTGACAGCAGGAACCCGGTATACGCCCCGAGCAGGACCGCCAGCACCAGCATCAGCGTCTCCAGCGCGCGATGGAACGGCGTGATGAGCGTCAGGAGTTTTGACACCATCGTCAGTCGCGGCACGAACCGCTGTTGCAGGGCAATCACCTCTTTTTCAAAGATTTTTGCCAGCCACAGCACTAACACCACCATGTACAACTGGAACAGCATGACCCCCATCGACATCACCGAGGTGAAGCTGTAGTGGAACATCAGTTTCCAGAAAGTCCATGGACGCGTCAGGTGGAACACCAGAATTAACAGACCGAGGATAATTGCCCCCGGCCCTAACACCAGCGTGGTGCGCAGCAGCGTGCTGTCTGAACCGCCCGCCTCCGGATGGAAGCGACGCAGCAGAATCGCCAACGTGACCAGTCCGGCAGAGATACCTATCAGGAACAGATAGATGGCAATGGGCCAGTCCCACACCAGTGATTCAAAATGAAATGCAGAAGCGGATGTCATTGGCTCACCTCCCCAAATTTAAAGGGAACGCGGTAGACCTTCGGTTTTGTACCCAACGCCAGTTTGTAACGGTAGGTGGTTTTCTGCTGCAACAAACGGGATATATCGCTGTTGGGATCGTCCAGATTACCAAACGTCAGCGCCTTCGTCGGGCATGACTCAACGCAGGCGGGCTGTTTGCCCGCTTTCAGGTTGGTTTTCCGGCAGAAATCGCATTTATCCGCCGTTTTGCTCACCGGATGGATAAAGCGTACGCGATAGGGACACGCGGCGATGCAATACTGGCAGCCAACGCAAAGGTCGGGGTTCACATCCACAATGCCGCTGGCGGCATCGCGATACGATGCCCCCGTCGGGCAGACGTCAACGCAGGGAGCGTGGTCGCAATGCTGGCACGAGTGACGGAAGAAGCGATACTTCACATCAGGAAATGTCCCTTGCGGCTCGCTGCGAATAATCGTCAGACGCGATACGCCTTCCGGCACGTTGTTAACTTCCCGACAAGCATCCATGCAAGCCGTACAGCCGATGCATAAAGACTCATCATGAACCATACCGTAACGCACGCCGTTGATGTTCAACGTCTTCGCCACAACGCGCCCCGCCGTCCCGCTCACTGCCACCAGCGCGCCGACGCCGGTGATAAACTGGCGACGAGAGCAACTCATGGATGCTCCTTAAGCAACGGAACCGACGCCGGGTTAAAGTTCGGATTGTTACGTTGATCGCTGTGGCAATCGACGCAAATCTTGATCCGTCCTTTATCGCTTAGCGTCTGCATCGTGTCTTGCTTCGGATGCAGTGAGTGACAGCTGGCACACGCCACTTTGGTTACGTGGACATCGTGCGGCCAGAACGCTTTTTGCAACTGCTCAGGCAGGTGACAGGACATACAGACGCTGTTCTGCTGCTCCACGTTGTACATCGGCTCATTAAAGCGCATCACATCTTTCACCCCTTCGCGGTGGTTCGGTGACGGCTGGCCGTGACAATTGGTGCAGGTGACAGGCAGTTTGTTATTCGGGTTGATGGCTTCCGCATGCTTACCATGCATGCCTTCGGTATCCGGCTTGTGACAGTCCAGACAGGCGGCATCCGGATTACGCTGTTGGGTAACCGTCCAGCGTTGATCCGACTCCTGCGGCGTTGGCGTGGCAGTGATTCCACTCAGGCTCCATAACAAGCCTGACGCCAGCACCCCAGCAGTTAATAACGAACGTAATACGCTCATATTCACTCCGTTGAGTTATCCGCCCCTTGCGGGGCGAAATGGGGTTATTGGCTTAACAGACCGTTTTTACGCGCCTGATCTTCCCACTGCGGAATCACCGTTTTGATGAAGTCCTGTTTCTCAGCATTGATTTGCTGCATGTTCAGACCAATCGCCGCCTGGGCTTTCTCTTTGGTAGAGATATCCGGTAACGGGATTTCATGCGTGATGCCTTTGGTCGCCAGCAGACGGACCAGTTTGGTACGTGCGTCAGCGGCTTTATCCATTGCGCTACCCAGCATCCGCAGGCCTTCTTCCGGCGCGTGCATGTGAATACCGTGTGAGGCGATAGACAGGTCCCAACGCCATTGCGCGTGACGGATATCTTCCAGAATCGGCTTCATTTCCGCTTCGGTCGCACCAGCATCCCATGCTGCTTTCGCTTCGAAATGGGCATGTACCAGTTGATCTTCAACCTTGATTTTCAGGTCATGAATGGCCTGTTTACGCTCGGCGACCACTTTTTGCAGGGACGCTTTGTCCTGGGTGTGGCAGTTCGCACAGGTCTGAGCGAAGTTATCGAACGGATTCCCAATCTTATGGTCGGTGTAGATCTTGCCTTCCGCGTTCTGCACTTTCGGCATGTGGCAGTCGATACAGGTCACGTTGTTCTTGCCGTGAATGCCTGCGCTCCAGGTTTCATACTCCGGGTGCTGCGCTTTCAGCATTGGGGTTTTAGACAGGGAGTTGGTCCAGTCAGAGAAGGCGATGGTGTCGTAGTATTTCTCCATGTTCTCGACTTTCATGCCGTCGTCCCACGGGAACTTAACGGCTTTGTTTTTACCGTCGAAGTAGTACTCCACGTGGCACTGGCCGCAGACCATGGATTGCTGATCGAAGCGACCAGCTTTCTCAAACGGTTTGCCGATGGTTTCCATCGCGCGTTCAGCATAAGGGCGCGACAGCGTCAGTTCTGGCTTGCCTTTGGCAAAGTCTGGTGACGCGGTGTTATGGCAATCTCCGCAGCCAAGATTGTTAACAATTTCAGGACCGCCGCGCGCCCATTTACCGTGGAAGTAGCCATCTTCACCGTCTTTCTGGATCAGACGCGCCACGTCCGGGCTTTTACAGCTCCAGCAGGCCATCGGCAACGGACCATCTTCTGCCGTTTTGGGTGCACCGGTACGTAAGGTTTCACGGACATCGGTCACGGCATACGCGTGCCCGCGCGGTTTGTTGTAATCGCGCGAGAAGGGATATCCCGCCCACAGGATCACCAGACGCGGATCTTCTGCCAGCGCATCTTCACGGGCTGATTGCTCAGACGTGGCTTTCCAGGAGAGATATTGATCGGGATGCTGAGGGGCGAAGACTTCATTCTTCGCTTCAACGGTGACGGTTTTTGCGGGTACGGGGGTTTGTTCAGCGTAAACTGCAGAGATAAATAATAAAGGTACTAACAGGCTGAAGAAACGGCGTACGCGTGATTTTATCCTTGCCATAGGGGTCTCATCCAGATGACGCCATTATCTGCAATGGCGGTTCTTTTATTGTTTTCCATAACAGCAACCACACGAATACTGTCATGACATTGCTCCACCCTATTTGTAACAAGAAACCCCACAAGAAATGTTGTTTTTAATCAATTGTAAGTGTATGTAAAATACCACTTTAGAGTTATTTACCCCTTCTAATCCCTCACTCTTTTGTCTATATCCGACACAGATCACCTTTTCAAAACTCTCTATATAACCGCATGTTATCGCGAGGTTTAATCAATTTTTGCTAGTTCTCTTCAAAATTCAGTTTGCCGCTAATTTGCACAATTCGGTTATTGCGTGATCTGTCGCCCAAATACTAAACAAAACTCGCAAAGCCCCTACATTTAACGTTTGTGCGACATATTATTAACATCCTACAAGGAGAACAAAAGCCATGAGCCAAATACACAAACACGCTATTCCCGCAAACATTGCGGACCGTTGCCTGATAAACCCGGAGCAGTACGAAGCGAAATACCAACAGTCCATTACCGATCCCGACACATTTTGGGGCGAGCAGGGAAAAATTCTTGATTGGATCACGCCATACAGCCAGGTAAAGAACACCTCTTTTGCACCCGGCAACGTGTCGATTAAATGGTACGAAGACGGCACGCTGAACCTGGCGGCAAACTGCCTTGACCGCCATCTGCAGGAAAACGGCGATCGTACCGCCATCATCTGGGAAGGCGATGACGCCAGCCAAAGTAAAAACATTACCTATCGCGAACTGCATCGCGATGTTTGTCGTTTCGCCAATACATTGCTGAATTTAGGCATTAAAAAAGGCGATGTGGTAGCTATTTATATGCCGATGGTGCCGGAAGCTGCGGTCGCCATGCTGGCCTGCGCCCGCATTGGCGCGGTGCATTCAGTCATCTTCGGTGGGTTCTCACCGGAGGCCGTCGCCGGACGTATTATCGACTCCAATTCACGCCTGGTGATCACCGCTGATGAAGGCGTGCGCGCCGGACGCAGCATCCCGCTGAAAAAGAACGTCGATGATGCGCTGAAAAACCCGAACGTGAAGACCGTGGAGCATGTGGTCGTCCTCAAACGAACCGGTGGAAAAACGGAATGGCAGGAAGGCCGTGACCTGTGGTGGTCCGATCTTATAGAAAAAGCCAGCCCTGAACATCAGCCGGAAGAAATGAACGCGGAAGATCCGTTGTTTATCCTGTATACCTCTGGTTCAACCGGTAAGCCAAAAGGCGTGCTGCACACCACGGGGGGATATCTGGTTTACGCGGCAACGACCTTTAAGTATGTGTTTGATTACCATCAGGACGATATCTACTGGTGTACTGCTGATGTGGGTTGGGTTACCGGCCACAGCTATTTGTTGTACGGTCCGCTGGCCTGCGGTGCCACCACGCTGATGTTTGAAGGTGTACCTAACTGGCCGACCCCGGCGCGTATGTCACAGGTCGTGGACAAGCACCAGGTCACAATCCTCTATACTGCGCCAACGGCTATCCGCGCCCTGATGGCAGAAGGTGATAAGGCGATTGAAGGCACTAACCGTTCATCGCTACGCATTTTGGGTTCCGTTGGCGAGCCGATTAACCCGGAAGCATGGGAGTGGTACTGGAAGAAAATTGGCAACGAAAAATGTCCGGTCGTTGATACCTGGTGGCAGACCGAAACCGGGGGATTCATGATCACCCCACTGCCGGGCGCTACCGAGCTGAAAGCCGGTTCTGCAACCCGTCCATTCTTTGGCGTACAGCCTGCGATTGTCGATAACGAAGGTAATCCGCTGGAAGGCGCGACCGAAGGCAACCTGGTAATTACCGACTCGTGGCCGGGCCAGGCGAGAACGCTGTTTGGCGATCACGAACGCTTTGAGCAAACCTACTTCTCTACCTTCAAGAACATGTACTTCAGCGGCGACGGCGCACGCCGTGACGAAGATGGCTATTACTGGATCACCGGACGTGTGGACGATGTGCTGAACGTCTCCGGTCACCGTCTGGGAACGGCTGAAATCGAATCGGCGTTGGTGTCGCATCCGAAGATTGCCGAAGCCGCAGTGGTGGGGATTCCGCATAATATTAAAGGCCAGGCGATCTACGCCTACGTCACGCTGAATCACGGTGAAGAGCCGTCACCTGAGTTGTACGCCGAGGTGCGCAACTGGGTACGAAAAGAAATTGGCCCGTTAGCAACGCCAGACGTGCTGCACTGGACCGACTCACTGCCGAAAACCCGCTCCGGCAAAATCATGCGCCGTATTCTGCGAAAAATCGCGGCGGGCGATACCAGCAATCTGGGCGATACCTCAACCCTCGCCGATCCTGGCGTGGTAGAGAAACTGCTCGAAGAGAAGCAGGCCATCGCGATGCCATCATAACCATAACCGTGAAATGCCCGATGGCGCGCTGCTTATCGGGCCTACAAATCCTATCCCTACCCCTCCCCTGACCGGGAAGGAAATATAAAAACCTCCCCCAAAGGATTTCGTGTTACAGGAAGGCGGCAAGCAAGCATATCCCCAGTCACATAGTTCACTATGTGACTGGGGTAGGCGAGTGCGGCCAACGAACCTGTAGCACGAAAGACGCAGGGGGACCTCTGGAGACTCTGTGATGAATGACAATATTTATCAGCGGATAGAAGACAGTGCGCGTTTCAGGGAGTTAGTAGAAAAACGGCAACGGTTTGCCACCATTCTGTCCATCATCATGCTGGCAGTTTATATCAGCTTTATTTTACTGATTGCCTTTGCGCCTGGCTGGCTGGGTACGCCGCTACACGCGGGAACCAGCGTCACCCGGGGTATTCCGATTGGGGTCGGCGTGATCCTCATCTCCTTCATCCTGACCGGGATCTACATCTGGCGGGCCAACGGTGAATTTGATCGCCTGAACAATGCGGTTCTGCACGAGGTTAAAGCATCATGAAGAGAGTCCTGACGGCGCTTGCCGCCACGCTGCCCTTCGCCGCAAACGCGGCGGATGCTATTAGCGGTGCAGTTCAACGCCAGCCAACCAACTGGCAGGCGATTATCATGTTCCTGATTTTCGTCATCTTTACGCTCGGTATTACCTACTGGGCGTCTAAGCGCGTACGTTCGCGTAATGACTACTACACCGCCGGCGGTAACATCACCGGTTTCCAGAACGGGCTGGCGATTGCGGGCGGCTATATGTCGGCGGCATCGTTCCTTGGAATTTCCGCGCTGGTATTTACCTCCGGTTATGACGGGCTGATTTACTCGCTCGGCTTCCTGGTCGGCTGGCCAATTATCCTGTTCCTGATTGCGGAACGCCTGCGTAACCTCGGTCGTTATACCTTTGCAGACGTTGCGTCTTATCGTCTGAAGCAGGGGCCAATCCGTATTCTGTCGGCCTGTGGTTCCCTGGTGGTGGTCGCGCTGTATCTGATCGCCCAGATGGTCGGCGCAGGTAAGCTGATTGAGCTGCTGTTTGGTCTGAACTATCACATCGCCGTGGTGCTGGTTGGCGTACTGATGATGATGTACGTGCTGTTTGGCGGCATGCTGGCAACCACCTGGGTACAGATCATTAAAGCCGTTCTGCTGCTGTTCGGCGCCAGCTTTATGGCCTTCATGGTAATGAAGCACGTCGGCTTCAGCTTCAACAACCTGTTCACCGAAGCGATGGCGGTACACCCGAAAGGCTCCGCGATTATGAGCCCGGGCGGTCTGGTAAAAGATCCGATATCCGCCCTGTCGTTAGGTCTTGGATTGATGTTCGGTACGGCAGGCTTGCCGCATATTCTGATGCGTTTCTTCACGGTCAGCGATGCCCGCGAAGCGCGTAAGAGCGTATTCTATGCCACCGGCTTTATGGGTTATTTCTACATCCTGACCTTTATCATCGGCTTTGGCGCGATCATGCTGGTAGGTGCTAACCCAGAGTACAAAGATGCTGCAGGCGCACTGATCGGTGGTAACAACATGGCGGCGGTTCACCTGGCGAATGCGGTGGGCGGCAACCTGTTCCTCGGCTTTATCTCTGCAGTGGCCTTTGCCACCATTCTGGCGGTGGTTGCCGGGCTGACGCTGGCGGGCGCTTCGGCAGTTTCTCACGACTTGTACGCCAACGTATTCCGCAAAGGCGCTACCGAGCGTGAAGAACTGCGCGTCTCGAAAATTACCGTACTGATATTGGGTGTGATTGCCATCGTGCTCGGCGTGCTGTTCGAAAATCAGAACATCGCCTTCATGGTGGGTCTGGCGTTCGCCATCGCGGCCAGCTGCAACTTCCCGATCATCCTGCTTTCCATGTACTGGTCGCGTCTGACCACCCGTGGCGCAATGCTGGGTGGCTGGTTAGGTCTGTTAACAGCGGTAGTATTGATGATTCTCGGCCCAACCATTTGGGTCCAGATCCTCGGTCACGAAAAAGCCATTTTCCCGTATGAATATCCGGCGCTGTTCTCCATCAGCGTAGCGTTCCTCGGGATCTGGTTCTTCTCTGCGACCGACAACTCAGAAGAAGGCAACCGCGAACGCGAGCAGTTCCGTGCTCAGTTCATCCGTTCCCAAACCGGGTACGGCGTAGAACAAGGTCGTGCACACTAACCTCCCTTCTCCTCCGGCTTTCGGGCCGGAGGATTATATCTTTTCTCAGAACATCAGCCTCGCCACCAACGGTGCCACCAGCACCATCACCACACCGGAAAGCATCATTACCAGACTGGCAACCACGCCCTCCTGCTGACCAAGCTCATAAGAGCGCGCCGTGCCTGCGCCATGCGATGCGGCGCCAAATCCTGCGCCTTTCGCCATTCCTTCACGGATGGAAAGCCGTAAAAACAGCACATCGCCGACGGCCATACCGAATACACCGGTCACCACCACGAACAAGGCCACCAGGTCCGGCTGCCCGCCCAAGGGTTCTGCCGCTGCCAGCGCAAACGGCGTGGTGACGGAACGTACCGCCAGGCTACGTTGGATCTCATCAGGCAACATAAACAGGCGCGCCAGCCACACGGAACTGGTAACGGCCACCAGCGTTGCCGTTACCACGCCCGCCGTCAGCGACATCCAGTGACGCTTAATCACCGCGAGGTTGTCATACACCGGAACGGCAAAGGCGATGGTCGCCGGACCTAATAACCACAGCAGCCAGTGTGATTCGCCAATATAGTTCTGCCAGGAAATATGCCCGAACACCAGCATCAGCACCAACAGTGCTGGCGTGAGGACCAGCGGCATCAGCGGTAATTTGCGAAAACGGCGATACAAACGCTTATTAGCAAAGTAGATACCCAGCGTAATCACCAGACACAACACGCTTAGCTGGAAATTACTCACGGTTTAACCTGCTCATTTCATAGCGATACACTTTATCGACCACCCACGCCGTGGCACCGAGCACCATCAGCGTGCTTATCGCAATGACAGCAAAAATACGCCAGCCATCGACTAACAACAGCTGCGTATAGTTGACGACGGCCACCACTGCCGGAACAAAAAACAGCAGCATTTCAGCCAGTAACCAGCGGGCACCGGCGCGTATCCAGCTCAGCGGGATAACCCGGCAGATAATTAATGCCAACATCAGCACCATCCCGACCAGGTTGGCGGGAAGCGGTAGATGCAGCCAGGAGACAAGATATTGAGCAAATACAAAGAGACCTGCGTACAACAGAACCTGAACGGGGATCTGGAGTCGTTGAATGACAGCAGGCGTCACGCGGCTTATCGCCACAGCCATGAGGGTATGTCCTTAAAAAATAGAGAGCGCCAGTATAGAGAGCCCCCGTCCAGGACTGAAATGAATTAAACTCATTGCAGGCATAGTCTTAAGGAATAATCATGGATATCAGAACGCTGCGATATTTTGTTGAGGTGGTGCGTCAGCAGAGCTTTACCCGCGCAGCGGAGAAGCTTTTTGTCACCCAACCCACCATCAGCAAAATGTTGAAGAACCTTGAAGACGAGCTGAACTGCACGCTGTTAATCCGCGACGGTCGGCGGCTTTTATTGACCGATACCGGACAGGTTGTTTTTGAGCGCGGTCTGGCAATTTTGGCCGAGTTTCGCCAGCTTGAAGCCGAACTTAGCGACATTAACCATCTGAACAAAGGGCTATTGCGCCTTGGTATCCCGCCAATGGTCGGTATGTTGATGGCAGGTCCCATCAGCCTGTTTCGCCAGCGTTATCCCGGCGTTGAGCTTAAAATATCGGAGTTTGGTGGCTTAACCGTCCAACAGGCAGTCATGAGCGGAGATTTGGATGTCGCCATGACGGCCCTTCCGGTCGAGGAAGAGAGTGGACTGGCAACCTTACCGCTTTTCAGTCATCCGCTCTGCGTGCTGGTCCCCCGCTCCGGTCAGTGGACAACGTGTGAGTCCATTTCCCCCGAAGCGTTAGCGGAGCACCCGCTGCTGATCTATAACGAAGATTTCGCCTTGAGTCGCCAGCTGCTTGAACTGTTTAGCCAGCACAACGTCAAGCCGCGCATCGCGGTACGCAGCGGGCAGTGGGATTTTCTGGCGGCCATGGTGCAAGCCGGCGTCGGTATCGCTATTTTACCGGAGCCAATTTGCCAACGACTGGATAAACAGACGCTGCGCTGGATCCCGCTGGAGAGCGATTTACGCTGGCAACTGGGCATGATTTGGCGTGAAGGCGTGTATCTGTCGCACAGCGCTCAGGCGTGGCTGACATGCTGCGAAGGGTTTTGGTTAACGCAAGAATCGTAAGTGCCGGATGCGGCGTAAACGCCTTACCCGGCCTACAATTCGATTCCGTAGGCCTGATAAGCGTAGCGCATCCGGCACAACCGTTTATTGGTTCTCGATCAGCAACGCTTCCAGCAAGTCCAGATCGTGCAACAGTTTCTGCAGCGTTTCATTGCTGATTTCGCGCGTGGCGCGCAGGTGATAAAGCTCTGCACGTTCTGAACGCAATGCCGCCAGGCGGAAACGTCGCTCGAGGTTCTCTTCCTGTAATGAGCTTTCCACATCGTTACGTCCATCGACGCGACGGCGCAGGTTACCGATTACACGAGAGCTCACTTCGGTCAGCAGTTGATTATCAATATTCTCTTCGCTGTCCGCCGCCAGACGCTCTTCCATTTTCTGGATAGCAACAATCGCGACTTCCGCCGTCGCAGCGCGGGCTATCCGCTCTTCTTTCAGTTGCTGCGAGTGATCTGCCACTTCCAGGTGTTGCAGCAGAATCGGTAGCATCACTACACCGACAAACAGCGAGAACAGGATCACGCCCGCGGCAAGGAATACTAGCTCGTAGCGCGCCGGGAAGCCGCTACCATCCGGCAACAGCAGCGGGATGGAGAGCACACCGGCAAGCGTAATCGCCCCGCGAACTCCCGCAAAGGAGGCGATCAGGATTTCACGCGTTGTCCATGAGCCAAACTCCATCGGCTTTTTCTTCAGGAAGCGCAGACTGAATTTTTTCATCGTCCACAGCCAGCCAAAACGCACCAGCATCAGCGCTACGTAAATCAGCACGATATCGGTAAACAGCATCCAGGTTTCAACGTTCGGATCGGCTTCTGCCGCCACCAGAGAAGACTCCAAAATCCCCGGTAATTGCAGCCCTAACAGCAGGAAGACCATGCCGTTAAAGACGAACTCCAGCATTGCCCAGGTGCTGTTAGCACGTAAGCGCATCGCCAATGGCGCACGACGCATTACGCCTGAACGGGTTATCGTCATCCCGGCTGCGACCGCCGCGAGGATCCCGGAAACACCAATGTGTTCGGCAATCAGGTAAGAAGCAAACGGCAGCAGGAACAGCAGAACAATTTGCGTTGCCGGCTCATCGCCGCCCCAGCGGCTAAGAAAGCGCAGAGAGCGTCCATACAACCAGCTGACGACAAAACCCGCCAGGATGCCGCCAATCGCTACCTTAAAGAACTCAACCGTCGCACCACCAACGGTAAACACCATCGTTCCCATTGCCACGGCCACAGCAAATTTCAGCGATACCAGGCCAGACGCATCGTTCATCAACGCTTCGCCCTGCAGGATGCCCATGATTTTCTTCGGTATACGCCCCTCGCCGACAATGCCAGAAAGGGCAACGGCATCGGTTGGCGATAACACTGCGGCCAGCGCAAAAGCGGGGATCAGCGGAATCCCCGGGACCAGCCAATAAATCATAAAACCAATGCCGACCACCGTAACCAGTACGAGCGCCAGTGCCAGACCGAAGATCTCTCGTCCGTGCTCCAGAAACTCACGCGTTGGCGTCTTCCAGCCATCGGCAAACAGCAGCGGCGGGATGAACAGCACCAAAAACAGCTCAGGATCGAATTCCACATGCAAACCAAACGTCGGCCACGCCAGCAAGGCGCCGATGGCGATCTGCATAAGGGGTAAAGGGAGTTGGAAGGGCAATACGCGAGTAAATACCCCCGACAGCGAGACCACAAGGGTCATGATGAGTATGGTGAAAAAGATTTCCATGCGTTCCCTGTTTGCGATGTTTCTTATGATTAGTGGTGAGAGGCGTCGTGCCTCAATTCTATCTACTCGAGAGTAACGCAAAAGACAACGAGTGTGTTCTGAAAATAAAAACGGGCGGCAAAAGCCACCCGTTTTCAGGATCAAGAGCGTATCGGAATTAAATAGCCCAACCGCCTGCATAGAATGCAACCAGCGCCACGGCAATCACCACCGTTCCGATATTCAGTTTTCGCCATTCGCCGGAAACAATACGGCCAATAACCAGAGTGGCAAAACCGATCATAATGCCGGTCACGATATTACAGGTCAGCACGATAAAGACAGCGGTAATCAGTCCCGCCATCGCGTCGACGAAGTCGGTAAAATCGATTTTCGCCACGTTGCTCAGCATCAGCAAACCAACATACATCAGCGCCGGTGCCGTTGCGTAAGCAGGAACAAGGTAAGAGAGCGGAGAAAGGAACAGGATCAGCAGGAACAGAACACCTACGGTGATCGCCGTCAGACCGGTTTTACCCCCTGCCGCGGTACCCGCTGCAGATTCAATGTAAACCGCCGCCGGAGCAGCGCCCACCAGGCCAGAGAACACGCTGCTCAGGGAGTCAGTCGTTAACGCTTTGCCGCCATCGATAATCTGACCGTCTTTATCCAGCAGATTCGCCTGGCCCGCAACCGCGCGGATGGTTCCGGTCGCATCGAAGACGGCGGTCATGACCAGCGCCAGCACGCTCGGCAGAACGACAGGGTTCAGTGCACCCATAATGTCCAGGCTGCCGATCAGCGAGTTGCCGTTTTCGTCGCTCAGAGACGGCATGGCAAAAATACCGGAGAAATGCACGGCCGGATCGAAAATCAGGCCAACGACGGAAATACCAATAATGGTCAGCAGGATGCCACCCGGTACTTTCAGTTTTTCGAGGCCGATAATCACCGCCAGACCAATCAGCGACATAATGACCGGGAAGGTGTCGAAGTCACCCAGCGCAACCGGCAGGCCATCCAGCGGGTTCTTAATGACCAGACCAACACCGTTTGCCGCAATCAGCAGCAGGAACAGGCCGATACCAATACCCGTACCGTGCGCAACGCCCTGTGGCAGATTGCGCAGGATCCAGCTACGAATACCTGTCGCGGAAATGATGGTAAACAGAACACCCATCAGAAACACCGCGCCCAACGCAACAGGCACGCTAATATGCTGCCCCAGCACCAGGCTGAATGCGGTAAACGCCGTCAAAGAAATGGCGCAACCAATCGCCAGCGGTAGGTTGGCCCACAGGCCCATCACAATAGAGCCGACACCGGCTACCAGGCAGGTTGCCACAAATACAGCGGCTGGCGGGAAACCGGCTTTACCCAGCATTCCTGGAACCACGATAACAGAGTAGACCATCGCCAGAAACGTCGTTAATCCGGCAACGACTTCCTGTCGAACGGTACTGCCACGGTGCGAAATTTTAAACCAGGCGTCGAGTGAACCGCCGGTACGCGCTGAAGGCGTAGACATAGAAAACATCCCCTGAGAGTTTATTTTTCGTCATTATGCGTGCTGGACAATCCACTGCCTGCTTAACGTTTTCTCCCTGTGCCAGGTTTGCGTCAGTAGGGGTGTCGCAAAAAAGCAAACGTTTAGCTCCGCGCATAAAAACGGGTGGTAAAAAAAAGCAAACGATTATCTAGCGATCATGTACTGGTTTTCAACTGAACTTTGCCGCTTTTTACTCATTTCTTCTTATAACGCACAAGAAATAGCCAGTCGATGCGCAAACGTTATCGTCAATGCGCAATCTGGCAACAAATTTCGCGCAGTTATTACAACCCCAGCGGTAATCTTTCACGTTAATTCGCGCAAAAAAACGAATGAAGATGCGGAAAATTTTTCGGCTAAAAAACCATCAATCGACTGGCAAATAGACGGGGGTGGCATACACTTACCTTATCAACACAAGCCGGAACCTCCCCTAATGTGCTCGACTGAGGGGTGTTGATGTCGGGGGAAACCCTCCCGTGAACCAGCGGGATAGAGTGAAAGACGAAGACCGGAACCAAACTAAAGCGCCCTCTGTGGCGCTTTAGTTTTATACCCGTCATACTTCACGTTGCAGGTGTGTTGGCTGCGTTTACTCACCCGAATCACTTAGTTTACTAAGCTCATCGGGATTCGTGCTCTTGCCGCCTTCCCACAACGCGAATTATTTAGGGTATATATCCGTCATATATTTAAACCAATCAATCATCTTCCAGCAGACGCGCCCCGGTTCCCTGCTCACCAAGCTGATCGCCTGGGTTACGCAACGGGCAATCACTACGCGACAAACAACCGCAACCAATGCATCCATCCAGTTCATCACGCAACGCCACCAGGGTATGAATACGCCGGTCCAGTTCTTCACGCCATTGCGAAGAGAGCTGCTTCCACTCTTTAGCGCTAAGTGAATGTCCTTCAGGTAATACGCCCAGCGCGTCGCCAATCGTTGCCAGTGGTATACCGATACGCTGGGCAATCTTGATAATCGCGACATAACGCAACACATCACGTTTGTATCGACGCTGATTGCCGCTGTTGCGCATGCTGCTGATTAACCCTTTGCTTTCATAGAAGTGCAGAGTTGATACCGCGACACCGCTACGTTTTGCGACTTCACCTGGCGTGAGCAGCGCTTTTATCCGGGGTAATTTCTTTTCCATAAATCGCTTTACCTCAAGTTAACTTGAGGAATTATACTCGCCCACAGACAAAACGACGAATCGAATACTGAGAAAGAGGCAGCCCTATGTCCCATCAGCAGATAATTCAGACCCTTATTGAATGGATTGATGAACATATCGATCAACCGCTGAACATTGAGGCGGTGGCAAAAAAATCAGGTTACTCGAAGTGGTATTTACAGAGGATGTTCCGCACGGTGATGCGTCAGACGTTGGGTGACTATATCCGCCAGCGCCGACTTTTGTTAGCCGCCGTGGAACTACGGACGACCGAACGACCTATTTTCGATATTGCGATGGATCTCGGCTATGTGTCGCAACAAACGTTCTCACGCGTGTTCCGCCGCGAGTTTGATCGTACACCCAGCGACTACCGTCATCGCCTGTAGGATTATTGCCCGCTCTGCGTCAGTATGGCGGGCGAGCGCTGTAGCCAGAGCATAAACTCCTGCGGCGGTAACGCTTTCGCAAAATACCACCCCTGACAATACTGAACGCCACGTTCAAGCAGCCATTCCATTTGATCTGCCGTTTCCACCCCTTCAGCAATTGTCTTCAGATGTAAGCTTTGCGCCATTTCGATGATATGTTCGGCAATCAGGTGGCTGGTACTGTTGGTCGCCAGCGTACTAATAAAAGATTTATCAATCTTCAGGATATCCACGTTCAGTGCCGCCAGATTGTGCAGATTGGAATATCCCGTCCCAAAATCATCAAATGCCACTTCATAACCGGCCTGACGGAATGCCTGGATTACCGGGGTCATTTTATGCACATCAATAAATCCACGCTCCGTCACTTCGACTTTAATTTGCTGGGCAGCGACTGAGTAATCACGCGCTTTCTCAGCGATCAGGGCAATCAGTCGGGATGAATGGAAATCAGAAGCTGAGAGGTTAATTGAGATATAAATCTGGGGATGCGCTGAAAGAAAATACCCTAAATCATTGAACACTTCTTCGACCACGTAATCCGTGATCCTTTCAATCATGCCTTCTTTTTCAGCCAGCGGAATAAATTCCGTCGGGCTCATGACCTCGCCTTTGCAACCTGGCCAACGCATCAGCGCCTCGGCCCCCACACATTGACCATTCTTGATATCGATGATCGGCTGGTAATGCAGGCGTAGCTGGCGTTTTTCCAGCGCACGCCTTAACAAACGACGAGGGGAATGGTACTGCTGGCGCGTACGCCACCACATCAACAGCATCAGAATGCTGCAGATCACCCCAAAGGGGATCGTGAGTGCGGCTTCGTGATAGAAATTTTGATGGACGCGATCGCGGGTCGTCGAAACAATAATCGCGATCGGGCGCTTCTCAGAACGAACGATGGTATAGAACCGATCGTCCAGTTGGAAGGTAGAGGCTTTACCGCGCACCAGCGGCAGAAATTGCTTAACATGCGCCTGATTGCTGGCGGAGAAGAAAGTATCCGTTATCGTGTCATAGACGCCCCACAATAGGCCAGGGTCATCTGACATGACTTCGCTGTAAGATAATGGGTTAATGACAACGACGTAGTTTCCTCTTTGCATATACGTCATGTTGTAGCCAGAGAAAAAAGGCGTATCGCGATAGTAATAGATCGAAACGTCCGGCGTACGTTTATAGTCAGCGGTTGGCATAATATAGGGAACTGACGGTGCCATCGACGTAGAGCACAAAAAATGATCATCTTGTGCATAAATTAGCTCGCTGATATATAAACGCCCGCGAATAATATTCAGCATACTTTTCTGATGGGCAGGGGTACACATCTTACCCTGATACAGCTGAGCCATATCACGCGCTAAATCAGCTTGCTGGATCACCAGTTCCGTTTTATTTAACACCAGTTGAGCAAATGAGTGGAGTTGAGTGCGGGTTTCGGACGTCGCCCGGATATGAGCAAACCATAGCGCCAGCACCACGGGGAGCAATACCACCGTGAGCGTGCCGAGGAGCTTCAGCATCTTGCTTTGCGCACTGAGATTCATGTCAGCCCTATTTCCCTGTTTCGTATATGCCAGTACCCATCAAGGCAGGATGCTATAAACACCAACTGGTTAAGTTGCATGAATCTATCAACATTATCAACAGACGTCTCTATGTAAAAGTCTGATAATAGTGGATGATGATATTATTTTCCCGTAAGGCAAACTTAAAGTTACGCTTATTTTGCAACATCATTATCAAGAAAGAGTAATGTTTTACACGCGTTATACTGGCGGCACGCATAAAACACATTAACTTTTTTAACGATTAATTTCGGATAAAGAAAACAAGTAACATGAATGCATCTTACATAACGCATAATTTATTATTCGTTTATGAATCAAGATAACCATACAATTAACATGGATAAAAACCGGCAAAAATAACGTCAGATACTGGTGAACAAACGAGCAAATGTGATATAGTTCACAGAAATAATGTAACAGAAACATTGTTTCATTCATGTTATTGCCCGTCGATAGCCAGAGTACCACACCCTCTGTGAATAACCCCGCGCTGTCCTGGGCATCAAGACTTTCTGAGGACGTTTTTCATGGCAACAATAACAACTGGCGTAGTTCTTCTGCGGTGGCAACTGCTCAGCGCAGTACTGATGTTTTTAGCCAGTACGCTCAATATTCGTTTTCGTAAATCAGATTATGTTGGACTGGCCGTTATCAGCAGCGGTTTAGGGCTTGTTTTTGCCTGCTGGTTTGCAACCGGATTACTCGGTATCACCCTGGTAGATGTATCCACTATCTGGAATAACATCGAATCTGTGATGCTCGACGTGATGAGCCATACTCCGCCAGACTGGCCGATGGTGTTGAATTGATAACAGCAGTGTGTCCGACCAGATTATACCCGGTCGGACACGGTTTTAAGCGATAACGATTTTACTGACGTTCCGGTAACCGCTTACCACTCCATCCGGAACCCTGCGTTCACCTGCCAGTTCATATCAATGTCGCCTCCAGCCGATCTTTCCAGGTCAACGTACAGTCGGGAATTATTGTTCTGAGTAAGATGAATATTGGTTCCAATACCGTAGTTAATCCACGAGTCGCTACCTCCCTCACGGACCGTCATGGACGCGTCTTTACCCCACACAGTGACATCACGATCGCCGGCAAACTCATGCAGCAGATCCAGCTTCACATAAATGTCGCTATCCGGGCGTTCCTCAAAGCGATAACCTCCCCGCAATCCGACACGACCAATCACGCTGTCGATATCATTCTGACGTACCCGTAGCCCACTGCTGGTGGTATAACGCGCTTCATCCAATCGGGTATACACGAGTTGCGCTTGCGGTTCGATGAAAGAGGATTCTCCCAGACTAAACTCACGGCCGTATTCTGCGCTGGCGCTAATTGACCACGTGCTGCTATCCGCCCCCCCCATATTGCCGTACACATTTCGGTAGTTAAAATCACTCTCATGGCGGCTATATTTCAGAACCAGATCCAGGTAGTCCTGTTTCTCCGGACGGTTCCATGCAGCATAAAGTGAACCACCGTAGCTCTTGTTATCGCCCGTGCCATAAGTAAAGTCAGCGTTACCTCTCATGTAATGCGCCGCAATGCCTCGCGTCCAGACTGATTGTTCACTCTCTACCTTATTGTCATAACCAAGTTGCCAGAAGCTATACAGGTTTTTGAAGTAGCTGCCATTATCGCTTTCCATTTCACCGCCTTTATAGCGTATCCACAGACCATTTTGCTGTTGGTTCTGGCGTAATTCCCCTAAACGCTTATTCAGGCTGTCGATTTCGAGACGGGCGGTGGCCGCCGCGTAGTTTAACCCGGCATTGGCAATCGCGGTGTTGCTACCCGCACTGGCTTTCGTTGAAATCCCCGTAATATACCAGTTTGTGCCATACTGGCTTGCCGGATCGCCTTCCCGAATATCAGAGCGCAGTAGCGGTTTATAGTCATATACATACTCGTTAGTGATATCGATTTTATCGTACGCTTCAAACATCACATTGCTGGCGGCATCGGCAACCCAGATATCTTCTTGTAGATTGCTGAGCTTATTAATATTTAACGCCTCAATGGCATGAGTTCCCCCCGTGCTACTCTTAACGACTTCGATAAAGTCGCTACCATTACGCCGCTGCTCATCTGTTTTATTTGTATTTACATCAATCAGGAAAATACCGTTGTTGCCTTTCAGATCGTGAATTTTCACCGTTTCGTTGATGCTCTGATTGGTATGCAGGTTAAAACCATGCAGGTTTATCGTCCCGCCGTCTTGCAAGGTGATAGCACTGATCTGAGCGTCTTTACCATCTGGAATCCAGTGGGCATTATTCATCAACGTCAGATTCAAATCTCCCGCCCATTTATTACTGTCGATGTCCAGAACATTCGCTTCGTGCCCATGCCAAAATGATTCTGCACCATTTAGCGTAATATTCATCTGGCTGGTATGAGCATATATTTTATCGCCAAAGTCGATATTCCCCAACAAATTGACCTTATACTCACCTGACTGATTAATATTAACGACGCCACCATCTTTAGCACTAACCGCATCACTTTTTGATGAACCATCAGGATAACCGCTGTTGTTTTCCAGCAGTTCTCTGAAATTACTGGCGTAAGTATTAATGTAAATGTTACCACCGTTTGCCGTAATAGTTGAACCTACTCCACGTGCATAGATTCCATTATTTGCCAGCGTAGCATCTTCTCCATCGTTGGTGTGTTCAACCTCTGAACGAACATACACATTGCCGTTTACAGTGATATCCGCACCGCTTCCCGCATACAACGCAGTATTATTATGGGTATACTTAGAGCCAATTAAGAAAGTATTTTTCAGGCTAAAGTTATCAACTTTGACGTTGGTGCCCTGACCTTCGGCGGATAAGCCAAAAAAGGCCAGCCCGGCGCGGTGTTCCTGTTGCGTAGTTCCGCTGATATTAACGTTGTAATTACCAATTTGATACTCTCCCGCCTGGTCTTTGGTGATACTGCCAATCTTCACCTCAAGGCCATTACCTTCACCTCGCACAGGGTTATCAATATTTACCGTGATATCATAGTTTTTATCATCAGCAATCGTATCCCGAATGATGATCCCTTCCTGACCACCATTAACATCTATATAATTCAGTTCATAGTTTTTTGCACTCGCAAATCCAGCGCAAACCAACTGCGCTGCGGTAAATGATAGTGCAAAGGGTATTATTGCTTTAGGGTTTATCTTCCTTTGATACATAGTAAGCTCCATAACAAATAGTTTATCAAAGCATTTATCAACACCCCACCAATAAAAAAGCAGCGAATAATAAATGTATTTTCATTAACGAAGAATTGATAAGCTAAAAGTATTATTTAAAGCCGGGCAGCAATTTGTCAATATTTACCATGCCGTAAAATACATTTTTCCCATTAAATTAATTAAATATTACTCTCCGGAAAACTATCTCAAACAGAAGAAATTGAATGTATGATACATATTCACCAATTATTACCTTCATATTCTCTGTTTTTATTCGATAATGCCTACATTTATTTTCATTTCCCATGGTTATAAATAAATATTATCGAATAGTAGCGCTAATCAGCTCGTATTAAATGAATCATCAAGCAGCGATGATAAACCAGAAAATACCGAGTAATTTACTCTGAACAAGAGATGTAAAAAACCCCGTCGCAACGGGGTTTTCATCAGTACGAACGTTAATGCGTTCCGCTATCTTAGAACGGAATATCGTCGTCGAAATCCATCGGCGGTTCGTTAGACGGCGCTGCCGGAGCGGACTGCTGCGGGCGAGACTGCGCGCCGCCGCTGAACTGATTACCGCCCTGCGGCTGCTGAGGCTGACCCCAACCACCCTGCTGCTGGCCGCCACCTGCCGGAGCACCACCGCCCTGACGACCGCCCAGCATTTGCATGGTGCCGCCAACGTTAACAACAACTTCAGTGGTGTACTTTTCTACGCCGGACTGATCGGTCCATTTGCGGGTACGCAGTTGGCCTTCAATATAGACCTGAGAACCTTTACGCAGATATTCGCTGGCGACTTCCGCCAGTTTGCCAAACAGCACAACGCGGTGCCATTCAGTCTGCTCTTTCATTTCACCGGTCGCTTTATCACGCCAGGATTCGGAAGTAGCCAGCGTAATGTTGGCAACTGCGCCACCATTCGGCATATAGCGTACTTCCGGGTCCTGGCCCAGATTACCGACGAGAATCACCTTGTTTACGCCTCTGCTGGCCATGATCGTGTCTCCTGAAAAACGTTACTGAATAAGTGTAAGCGCGGGATTGTAGCATTTCCAATAGCGCTTTTACTACGTTGCGAAGTTGATTCCAGTAAACAACCTCCGCCAGACATTGTTGCACAGGAACATGCGTTTTGCATTCCAATACTGTATATCCATTCAGGTCAGGTTGTGTCATAATTAACCGTTTGTGATCGCCGGTAGCACCATGCAGCCAGGCAAAAAAGCGTTTAATCCGGGAAAGATGAATGGATAAGATCGAAGTTCGGGGCGCCCGCACCCATAATCTCAAAAACATCAACCTCGTCATCCCGCGCGACAAGCTGATTGTCGTCACCGGGCTTTCGGGCTCAGGCAAATCTTCGCTTGCTTTCGACACCCTGTATGCCGAAGGGCAACGTCGTTACGTTGAATCCCTTTCCGCGTACGCGCGTCAGTTTCTGTCACTGATGGAAAAACCAGATGTCGACCACATTGAGGGGCTGTCTCCTGCCATCTCAATTGAACAAAAATCGACGTCTCATAACCCGCGATCCACGGTAGGTACGATTACCGAAATTCACGACTATCTGCGCCTGCTGTTTGCCCGCGTTGGCGAGCCGCGCTGCCCGGATCACGACGTTCCCCTGGCGGCGCAGACCGTTAGCCAGATGGTGGACAACGTGCTGTCGCAGCCGGAAGGCAAGCGTCTGATGCTACTGGCACCGGTAATTAAAGAGCGTAAAGGCGAGCACACCAAAACGCTGGAAAACCTGGCGGGACAGGGCTATATCCGCGCCCGTATCGACGGTGAAGTGTGTGACCTTTCCGATCCGCCCAAACTTGAGCTGCAAAAGAAACACACTATTGAAGTGGTGATTGACCGCTTTAAAGTCCGTGACGACCTCACCCAGCGACTGGCTGAATCCTTTGAAACCGCGCTGGAACTGTCCGGCGGTACGGCGGTGGTCGCCGATATGGACGACCCGAAAGCGGAAGAGCTGCTGTTCTCCGCCAACTTCGCCTGCCCGATTTGCGGCTACAGCATGCGCGAACTGGAACCCCGCCTGTTCTCGTTTAACAACCCGGCAGGCGCATGCCCAACCTGTGATGGTCTCGGCGTGCAGCAGTATTTCGATCCTGACCGGGTGATTCAAAACCCGGAACTGTCGCTGGCCGGTGGCGCCATCCGCGGTTGGGATCGCCGTAACTTCTATTATTTCCAGATGCTTAAGTCGCTGGCGGAACACTATAAGTTCGATGTCGAAGCCCCGTGGGCCAGCCTGAACCCTACTGTGCATAAAGTGGTGCTGTACGGTTCGGGTAAAGAAAATATCGAATTCAAATACATGAACGATCGCGGCGATACGTCCGTACGTCGTCACCCGTTTGAAGGTGTGCTGCACAATATGGAGCGCCGTTATAAAGAGACGGAATCCAGTGCGGTACGCGAAGAATTAGCCAAATTCATCAGTAACCGACCGTGCGCCAGCTGTGAAGGGACGCGTTTACGCCGGGAAGCCCGCCACGTATTTGTCGAAAATACGCCACTGCCCGCGATTTCCGACATGAGCATCGGTCATGCGATGGATTTCTTCAACAACCTGAAGCTTGCAGGTCAGCGGGCGAAGATTGCCGAGAAAATCCTTAAAGAGATTGGCGATCGTCTGAAGTTCCTGGTCAACGTCGGCCTCAACTACCTGACGCTGTCGCGTTCAGCGGAAACGCTCTCCGGCGGCGAAGCTCAGCGTATTCGCCTGGCAAGCCAGATCGGCGCGGGTCTGGTCGGTGTAATGTACGTGCTGGATGAACCGTCTATCGGTCTGCATCAGCGCGATAACGAACGTCTGCTGGGTACGCTTATCCACCTGCGTAACCTGGGTAATACCGTGATTGTGGTCGAGCACGATGAAGATGCGATTCGCGCCGCTGACCACGTTATCGACATCGGCCCCGGCGCGGGCGTTCACGGCGGCCAGGTGGTTGCTGAAGGAACGCTAAAAGATATCATGGCGGTGCCTGAGTCGCTAACCGGCCAGTACATGAGCGGTAAGCGCAAAATTGAAGTACCGAAACAGCGCGTGGCGGCTGACCCGGAAAAAGTGCTGAAGCTCACCGGCGCACGCGGTAACAACCTGAAAGATGTCACTCTGACGCTGCCGGTTGGTTTATTTACCTGCATTACCGGGGTTTCCGGCTCAGGTAAATCGACGCTGATTAACGATACGCTGTTCCCAATTGCGCAGACGGCGCTGAACGGTGCGACGCTGGCGGAACCTGCGCCGTATCGCGATGTTCAGGGTCTGGAACATTTCGACAAAGTCATCGATATTGACCAAAGCCCGATTGGCCGTACACCGCGCTCTAACCCGGCAACCTACACCGGCGTGTTTACGCCAGTGCGCGAACTGTTTGCCGGCGTGCCGGAGTCACGTGCGCGCGGTTACACGCCAGGCCGTTTCAGCTTTAACGTCCGTGGTGGACGCTGTGAAGCCTGTCAGGGCGACGGCGTGATCAAAGTCGAAATGCACTTCCTGCCGGATATCTACGTGCCGTGCGATCAGTGCAAAGGTAAGCGCTATAACTGCGAAACGCTGGAGATTAAGTACAAGGGCAAGACTATCCACGAAGTGCTGGATATGACGATTGAAGAAGCCCGTGAGTTCTTCGATGCCGTTCCGGCGCTGGCGCGTAAGCTGCAAACGCTGATGGACGTTGGCCTGACGTACATCCGACTGGGTCAGTCCGCAACGACCCTCTCTGGCGGTGAGGCGCAGCGCGTGAAGCTGGCGCGTGAGTTGTCAAAACGCGGTACCGGGCAAACGCTGTATATTCTCGATGAGCCGACCACCGGTCTGCATTTTGCGGATATTCAGCAACTGCTGGACGTGCTGCATCAGCTCCGGAATCAGGGCAACACCATCGTGGTGATTGAGCACAATCTGGACGTGATTAAAACCGCAGACTGGATTGTCGATCTCGGTCCGGAAGGCGGCAGCGGCGGCGGGGAAATTTTAGTCTCCGGCACACCGGAGACGGTCGCTGAATGTGAAGTCTCACACACGGCACGTTTCCTCAAGCCGCTGTTGTAATCCTGCCCTTATCAGGCCTACGGGCACATACCCTGTAGGCCGGATAAGTCGCTAGCGACGCCATCCGGCAAAACGGATCAAGGCTGCACCAGCAACCTGCGTTTATCTTCCGGCAAGGTGTTTATGGCCTGCTGGTAAGACGCGTCCACCAGATAATAAATCTGTGAACCTGGCAGCGAGCCGTCAAGATACACCGTGCTCCAGTGCGCTTTATTGAGATGGCGGCTGGGTCGCACGTCTTTATGTTGCTGACGCAGCAATTCTGCCAGTTCAGGGCTGGTTTTCAGAGAGACCGCCGGGCGACCTTCGACCTCTTTGACCATGGCAAAAAGTACATCTTCAACTTTGATTTGCGTGGCTTTCCAGTCACTATGCACGCTCTGCTCCGCACCCGTTTTTGCCATGCAGTATTGCAGCAACTCCGAATTCGTCATCTTTATTCCCCTTACCAGCATATTGCCTAATGAGAACATCTTTTATTCAGTGTGCAGCAAGTCCGCAAAAGGTAAAAGCCAGCAGCGTAAATTTGTTTAAAAAAGCAGCATTTCGTATTCTCAATACTCCGAGTTGACGATCACCTCTTCACCAAACGCGCCAGCCTGCGGCAGCGGTTTATAGGTAGAGTTAGAGGCGCGTAAAATACGGATACCGCGGATTCCTACGTCGCGAGCGGCGGTGATGTCATTGTCGGAGTCACCGTAGAACATGCGGATGCTTTTATCCTGCAACCACTGCGTTTTGGTGTTCTGACCGGGTTTATCACCGGCAAAAATGACCGGATTCATATTGCCGGCCGGAATGTGAAAGTTATCGGCCAGCGTTTTCGATACCGTTTCGGTCTTCGTCTGACTACGCCCGGTCACGAAAAAGATGCTGTCGCCACGACGCACATGCATATCAATCAACTGACGCGCCACTTCTTTCGGAATACTGAATTCATCCCAGCCATTGTTCATTTTTTCCCAGAAGGCCGGATTCTTCAGGTAATCCTCACTGTCCGGGGAATACGTTTTTTTACCGCGCCAGAAGCCCGGGCTGGAAAAGAGAACCGTATCATCGATATCAAAGCCAACGGCCATCGGCGGGCGTCCGGTCAGGCTGTTTTCGATTTGTGCCACGGAGACCCAGTGAATGGGGGCCTGCTCAGCGAGTTTTGCAACGTTGGTGCCCGGATTAAGCTGAGAAGGAGAGGAAACTAACGCCTGAGCGGGCTGATTTAACGTGAACAATAAACAAACGGCACTCAGTGCCAGGGTAAACTTGCGCATATTTTTCCCTAAGTAGTCAGTTAGTTATGATTTTTTATTTAACAACTGGTCAAAAAACTATCTGACCTTACCCCCTGGGGGAAGGGAAAGGAAGGATTTTCTCTGGTTTTGTCCAGGAAAAGGAGCATGATCACACAGGAAAGTACGCCTGATGGCGCTCCGCTTATCAGGCCTACAAACTAAAATCCATGTATCCTTGTAGGACAGATAAGGCGTTTACGCGCCATCCGGCATCACACAAAGCCGATTACATGACGGCGGCAAATGCCTTCGCCACGCGCTGCACATTACCGTGATTCAACCCGGCCACGCACATACGTCCGCTGGCTATCAGGTAAACACCAAACTCATCGCGCAGGCGATCGACCTGAGCGGCGCTGAGCCCGGTATAGCTGAACATACCGCGCTGTTGCAGCAGGTAATCAAAGTTACGGCCCGGGATCTCCGCATTCAATACGTTAACCAGTTCCTGACGCATCACCAGAATGCGGGTACGCATTGCCTCAACTTCCGCCAGCCAGCTCGCTTTCAGCTCTTCATCCCCCAGTACCGCGGCAACCACCTGCGCACCAAAGTTTGGCGGACTGGAGTAGTTCCGGCGCACCGTCGCTTTTAGCTGCCCCAGAACGCGGCTGGCAGCATCGGCGTCTTCACACACCACAGAAAGCCCGCCAACACGTTCGCCATACAATGAGAAAATTTTGGAGAATGAGTTGCTAACCAGAGTTGGTAAACCAGCACTCGCAATCGCACGGATGGCGTACGCATCATCTTCCATTCCGCCACCAAAACCCTGGTAGGCAATGTCGAGGAACGGGATCAGGTCGCGCGCTTTCAGGATCTCAATCACCGCATCCCACTGTGCTGGTGTTAAATCCGCACCCGTGGGGTTATGGCAGCACGGATGCAGCAGCACAATGCTACGCGCCGGTAAGGTATTCAGCGCTGCCAGCAGATCGTTGAAACGCACGCCATTAGTCGCGTTGTCATACCATGGGTAAGTACTTACTTCGAATCCCGCCCCTTCAAAAATCGCGATGTGGTTTTCCCAGGTCGGATCGCTGACCCACACGCCAGAATCAGGGAAATAGCGCTTCAGGAAGTCTGCGCCAACCTTTAGCGCGCCGGAGCCGCCCAGCGTCTGAATGGTTGCCACGCGCTGCTGCTGGAGAACCGGATGATCTGCGCCAAACAGCAGCGGCGCAATAGTATGACGATACGTGTTCAGACCTTCCATCGGCAGATACAGCGAAGCACCATGCGGTTTGGCATTAAGTCGAGCTTCCGCTTCCGCCACCGCTTTAAGCTGAGGAATAATTCCGTCTTCGTTGTAATACAGGCCTATGCTGAGGTTCACTTTGTCGCTACGTGAATCTTCTTTGAAGCGCTCCATGAGCGATAAAATCGGGTCGCCGGCGTAGGCGTCAACTTTTTGAAACACGTGTGGTTCTCCAGGTTTACAGGCAAGGGTTAAGAACACAATAAACCGGAAGCGGGAGAAGATCGAGAGGATGTTGAGGGCAATATTGCCGGAAGGCGGCGTAACCGCCTGTCCAGCACATCATTCTGCTAATCGATATACTTCATCGCCACCCTTGAGGTCAGGCGCGTAATAAGTTCGTAAGCACTTACTTTCGTCATTTCAGCAATGCGTTCAACGGGCAGTCCCTCACCCCACAGAATCACCGAATCGCCGGCTTTATCCTGCGCCTCGGGGCCTAAATCGACGCAGATCATATCCATCGCAACGCGACCGACGATCGGCACTTCACGGCCATTAACCAGCACCGGCGTCCCGGACGGCGCCGCGCGCGGATAACCATCACCATAGCCCATTGCCACCACGCCCAGACGCGTGTCGCGCTCGCTCAACCAGGTACCACCATAGCCAACCGGCTCGCCCGCTTTGTGCTCACGCACCGCAATCAGGCTGGAGGTCAGCGACATCACCGGCTGACAGCCAAAATCGGCACCGATAGAGTGGTTTTCCAGCGGCGATACGCCGTACAGAATCAGCCCCGGACGCGCCCAGTCGAAGTGGGACTGGGGCCACAGCAAAATACCGCCCGACGCAGCAATTGAACGCTGTCCAGGTTTTCCCTCGCAAAAGCCATTAAAGATATCGAGCTGTTTTTCCGTCGCGCCGCATTCAGGTTCATCCGCGCGCGCAAAGTGGCTGACGATATTAACCGGCTGGCGCACGTTGTCACATTGCGTTAAACGCTGATAAAACGCTTCGGCCTGCTCAGGGCGCACGCCCAGGCGGTGCATCCCCGTGTCGAGCTTCATCCAGACGGTGACCGGTTCAGCCAGTTCTGCGGCTTCCAGGGCTTCAAGCTGCTCCAGGTTGTGGACGGCTGTATGCAGACGCTGCGCGGAAATAGTCGGCAGATCGGAGGCATCAAAAAATCCCTCCAGCAGCAGGATGGGCTGCGTGATCCCACCCGCTCGCAACCGCAGGGCTTCTTCAAGACGAGCGACACCAAAAGCGTCCGCATCGGGGAGCGTTCGCGCAGTCTCTAACAGACCGTGGCCGTAAGCGTTCGCTTTCACGACCGCAACCAGTTTGCTGGCAGGAGCCAGTTCACGCAGACGTTGCAGGTTGTGTCGCAGAGCGCGGCGGTTAATGACTACAGTTGCCGCTTGCATTTGTATTCCTTAGAAATTACTCATCATCATATTGAGGACCGGCATAGTTGTCGAAGCGGGACCACTGTCCGTTAAACGTCAGGCGCACCGTACCGATCGGACCGTTACGCTGCTTACCAATAATAATTTCGGCGATGCCTTTTAAGTCACTGTTTTCGTGATAAACCTCATCACGATAGATAAACATGATTAAGTCGGCATCCTGTTCGATGGAGCCGGATTCACGCAGATCCGAGTTAACCGGGCGCTTGTCGGCGCGTTGTTCCAGAGAGCGGTTAAGCTGCGATAGCGCTACCACCGGCACATGCAGTTCTTTTGCTAACGCCTTCAGCGAGCGGGAAATTTCAGCAATTTCCAGCGTACGGTTATCGGAGAGCGACGGTACACGCATCAGTTGCAGGTAGTCGATCATGATAAGGCCGATACCGCCGTGTTCACGGGCGATACGACGGGCACGCGAGCGCACTTCCGTTGGCGTCAGGCCGGAAGAATCATCAATATAGATGTTTCGTTTCTCCAGCAAAATACCCATTGTTCCGGAAATTCGCGCCCAGTCTTCATCATCCAGTTGACCGGTACGGATTTTGGTCTGGTCCACGCGCGAAAGCGAGGCCAAAGAACGCATCATGATTTGTTCTGAGGGCATTTCAAGACTGAAGATAAGAACTGGCTTATCCTGCAACATCGCCGCATTTTCGACGAGGTTCATTGCAAATGTCGTTTTACCCATCGACGGACGCGCGGCGACGATAATCAAGTCCGACGGCTGTAGACCCGCGGTCTTTTTGTTGAGGTCGTCATAACCGGTGTTTACGCCGGTGACGCCGTCGTGCGGCTGCTGGAACAACTGCTCGATACGCGCGACGGTTGCGTCGAGCACATCGGTGATGTTTTTCGGGCCTTCGTCTTTGTTGGCACGGCTTTCAGCGATTTTAAAGACGCGGGATTCCGCAAGATCCAGCAGGTCTTCACTGGAGCGCCCTTGCGGATCGAAACCAGCTTCCGCAATTTCATGGGCCACCGAAATCATGTCACGAACAACGGCGCGTTCGCGGACGATATCCGCATAAGCACTAATGTTCGCCGCACTTGGCGTGTTTTTAGATAACTCAGCCAGGTAAGCAAAGCCGCCGACGCTGTCCAGTTGTCCCTGAACCTCCAGCGATTCTGCGAGCGTGATCAGGTCGATAGGTTTTCCCATCTCCTGCAGTCGATGCATTTCCGTGAAGATGTGCCGGTGCGGTCGGGTATAGAAATCTTCCGCCACCACGCGCTCGGCCACATCGTCCCAGCGTTCGTTATCCAGCATTAAACCGCCCAACACCGACTGTTCCGCTTCAATCGAGTGCGGCGGTACTTTCAGCCCGGCGACCTGGGGATCGCGCTCACGAGCATCAGTCTGTTGTTTGTTGAAGGGTTTATTTCCTGCCATAGTGAATGGAGTTACCGAGATAATGATTGGGTCGAAAGATTACCACATTTCTTTTGGAGGAAGCATGGCAACGCGTATTGAATTTCACAAGCATGGTGGTCCTGAAGTGCTTCAGGTCGTCGAGTTTACGCCTGCAGATCCGGCAGAGAACGAAATCCAGGTCGAGAACAAAGCGATTGGCATCAACTATATCGACACTTACATCCGCAGTGGTCTTTATCCACCGCCTTCTCTGCCCAGCGGTCTGGGAACCGAAGCCGCCGGCGTAGTCAGCAAAGTGGGGAGCAAAGTGACGCACATTAAAGCTGGCGATCGCGTGGTGTATGCGCAGTCAGCGCTTGGCGCTTACAGCTCAGTGCATAACGTTCCGGCCGATAAAGCCGCCATCCTACCCAACGCTATCTCATTTGAACAAGCCGCAGCCTCATTCCTGAAAGGGTTAACCGTTTTTTATCTGCTGCGTAAAACCTATGAAATTCAGCCTGATGAGCCGTTTTTGTTCCATGCGGCTGCGGGCGGCGTCGGGATGATTGCCTGCCAGTGGGCAAAAGCATTGGGCGCGAAGCTGATTGGTACTGTCGGCAATGCGCAGAAGGCACAAATAGCGCAGCAGGCCGGCGCATGGCAGGTCATTAACTACCGTGAAGAAAGTATCGTCGAACGGGTTAAGGAGATAACCGGCGGAAAAAAAGTACGGGTGGTGTATGACTCGGTGGGGAAAGATACCTGGGAAGCCTCGCTGGATTGCCTGCAACGCCGGGGATTGATGGTCAGCTTTGGCAACGCCTCCGGGCCGGTGACTGGCGTGAACTTAGGTATTCTGAACCAAAAAGGTTCGCTGTACGTGACCCGTCCTTCACTCCAGGGTTACATCACCAACCATCATGAATTAACCGAAGCCAGCAATGAACTGTTCTCGCTGATTGCCAGCGGGGTGATCAAAGTGGATGTCGCGCCGGGTCAGAAATTTGCGTTAAGTGACGCGCAACGGGCCCATGAAGCACTGGAAAGCCGGGCCACGCAGGGATCGAGTTTGCTGATCCCATAATGCTTCGACCTCCCCTAAATAATTCAAATTGCAGGAAGGCGGCAATTGAATGAATCCCTAGGAGCTTACTGGAGTAAGTGACTGGGGTGAATGAAAGCAGCCAACACACCTGCGGTTTGAATTATGACGGGGAAGTAAAGAATTAGGGCTTCCCATGGGAAGCCCTTTCTTTTTTTAGTTCGGCTGTATGTAGGGTACAGCTCGATGAATTCGTTAACCACGCAATAGTGACAGATTTGATAATCAATTCCTATTTGGTTCTAAAGGCAATGTTGCAGGTTGTGACGCACCGCTCAATACCTTAGTAAAATCGACGGTTATTGCGCTGATACTGTGGGACTTTTGGCGCTTTTATCGCCTTGATAACCCACACCACGGCAACAGCCAGTAGCAGCCAGGGCAACAGTTTAATCATCAAGGCAAATAGTCCACCCAGAAACATCACTGCGGTGGCTACGACCAATGCGGCCAGAACGCCCAGCAAAGATACGCCGGTGACCATCAGCATGATAAAAAACCCAATCACAAAAAGTAGTTCCAGCATGGCTCTCTCCCGAAATGAAATTCTCTCCATTGCTTTACAAGAAACATGCCAAAAATAATGTATTGATTTATAAAGAAAACGCCCCGCGACAAAGCGCAGGGCGTGGTGAAATTAACTAACTTTTGGTGAAAACTTAACGCTTGTCTGCCACCAGTTTCAGCGCGTGTTCCAAAACGTTAATATCGGCCCCGGCTTTATGCGCATTTTCACTCAGATAACGACGCCATTGGCGTGCGCCTGGAATTCCCTGGAACAACCCCAGCATGTGGCGGGTCACATGCCCCAGATACGTACCTTTACTCAGCTCCCGCTCAATATAGGGATACATGGCACGCACCACGGCGACAGGGTCTGCATCCGGCGTGGTCGCAGCAAAAATTTCACGGTCGACCGACGCCAGAATCCCCGGGTTTTGATAGGCTTCCCGGCCCACCATTACGCCGTCCATATATTGCAGATGCGTTTTTGCTTCTTCCAGTGATTTAATTCCGCCGTTAATCGACATCGTCAACTGCGGGAAATCACGCTTCAACTGATAAACACGGTCATAATCCAGCGGTGGGATTTCGCGGTTTTCTTTCGGGCTTAACCCCGACAGCCAGGCCTTGCGGGCGTGGATGATAAACATCTCACATTCGCCGTTACCCGAGACCGTGTTGATGAAGTCACACAGGAATTCGTAGCTGTCCTGATCATCAATGCCGATACGGGTTTTCACCGTTACCGGAATCGACACCGCGTCGCGCATCGCCTTCACGCAATCGGCGACCAGTTGCGCATTCCCCATCAGGCAAGCGCCAAACATGCCATTCTGCACGCGGTCGGAAGGACAACCCACGTTGAGATTGATTTCGTCATAACCCCGCTGTTCAGCGAGCTTTGCGCACTGCGCCAGCGCCGCAGGATCGCTCCCGCCCAGTTGCAATGCGACCGGATGCTCTTCTTCGCTATACGCCAGATAATCGCCTTTACCATGAATGATCGCGCCGGTGGTTACCATCTCCGTATAGAGCAACGTCTGGCGGGACAGCAGGCGCAAAAAGTAGCGGCAGTGTCTGTCCGTCCAGTCGAGCATCGGCGCGATAGAAAAACGATGAGCGGGAAAAGCGGTAGACTGAGATTCAGGCAGCATGGCGAATATTCAAGCATCCGGTTAAAAAAGTGGCGCTACTATAGCATAGACCGTTGCGATAGTGAGCCACATCATCGTGGATAGCGCCCTTCGTTCGCGTGGATTGTCATTTCCGCCCAGGTTTTCCGTCGTGTGGACCAAAAAACTGTGGAGGATGATCAACCCAGCGATCTTCACGCGTGACTGCATAGACCGGATTGAGTGGATAGTAGATGCGGTTATGCTTCTTGTTCGCCTCACCGACGACCAGCAGCCGCACCTCGTCACTGGTGTTGTTGATAAAAGTGTGGCACACACCGGTTCCTGCCGGAAAACCAACGCTGTCGCCGGGTTCCAGCTTCCATAAGTAACCATTTATCCAGGCTTCCGGGTACCCTTCCAGTACGTAGATGAACTCTTCTTCATCACTTTCAGCGTGTGGATAAGAAGTACGCCGACCCGGCGGCAGACGTTCGTGATGGATGCCTAATCGCCCTAACCCCAACCTGCGGGCCAGCGGCGCGCCAATAGAAAAAAGCTCATCGCTGCCTGGATAGGTGGAGTCATCAGGCCCCTCAACTTCACGCCAGTGGCGAATACAATCGGGTCTTTTCATGTTAATTTTCCAGTGTTGCGATGCGTCAGGTATAGCACACAGCGGTGGATCTCGGCGTTTTAAGCAGAACATGATAAAGTAAGGGATTAACCTTCCACGCAAATCGAGGCGCCAAATGGACAAAACCACCACGCAGGAGTTATTGGCTCAAGCTGAAAAACTCTGTGCGCAACGTAACGTGCGGCTCACGCCACAACGCCTCGAAGTGCTGCGCCTGATGAGCCTGCAGGAAGGGGCAATCAGCGCTTACGATCTGCTTGATCTGTTAAGGGAAACCGAACCACAGGCTAAGCCGCCTACCGTCTATCGTGCGCTCGATTTTCTGCTTGAACAAGGTTTTGTGCACAAAGTGGAGTCAACCAACAGCTATGTGCTTTGCCATCTGTTCGATCAGCCAACCCACAGCTCCGCAATGTTCATCTGCGACCGCTGTGGCGTGGTAAAAGAAGAGTGTGCGGAAGGCGTGGAAGATATTATGCATACGCTGGCAGCTAAAATGGGATTTGCTCTGCGCCATAATGTGATTGAAGCCCACGGCCTGTGTCCGGCATGTGTGGAAGTTGAATCATGCCGCCATCCTGGCGAATGCCAGCATGACCATACCATTCAGGTGAAAAAGAAAGTCGGGCGGTAAATAAAAGAGCGTACGTCCTTGTACTCTCAGGAGGGAGGGGTTAATTACCAGCGGTAATCGTTGCGTTTTTCCCAATCTTTAACTTCTTTCTCCGCCTGATCTTTCGCGTACCCATATCGTTCCTGGACTTTACCAACCAGCTGGTCGCGTTTACCTTCAATGACCGTCATATCATCATCGGTCAGTTTGCCCCATTGCTCTTTCACTTTACCTTTGAACTGTTTCCAGTTACCACTGACTTCGTCTTTATTCATCATCAAGTCCTCATCGTTAGGTTGTGAATAGCGAGAGTGCCGCGCCCGAATACATGCTGTTTTTGCTGGACGTGATAGTAAGTGTAGTCAGGGATTCTGGGTTTTATTTACTATTCGGAATTTTTAACCATAGGCATCAGGCAAACCAGGTGCCATTACGCCAGTGACGTCGCCAGATGAAGGCCAGTGAAAGCCCGCGCAGCGCGAGAAAAACGGTTAACGCCAGCCACAAGCCGTGGTTTCCCAGCAGCGGTAAAGTCAGGAGCGTTAAGGCGAATCCCACTGCGGCAACGGCCATACTGTTGCGCATTTCAGCGGCACGCGTTGCGCCAATAAACATGCCGTCCAGCAGATAACACCACACACCCACCAGCGGCAAAACCACCTGCCAGAAAAGATAGCGATCGGCCAGGTGTTGGATTTGCGGCAGCGAGGTCAGCAGCGCCACAATCTGCTCGCCGAACAGGGCATAAACCATCGAAAACAGGACGGCCACAATACCCGACTGCCGGCAGGCCGCCCGCCAGACATCCAGCAACTGGCTACCATCGCGTGCCCCATAGGCCTGGCCAGAGTGCGCTTCCACGGCATAGGCAAACCCGTCCAGCGCATAGGCAGTGAACGTCAGCAGGGTCATCAGAACGGCATTGACCGCAATGACATCGCTACCGAGGCGAGCCCCGAGTACCGTGATAGCACCAAAGCAGAGTTGCAACAGCAGCGAACGCAGCATGATGTCACGGTTGAGCGCCAGCAAACGGCGGAAGTTGCCACGCCACGCCTGCTTCAGCATTGCCAGCGAAACTCCGCGCAAATGCAGGACTTTGCGTACCATCATCAGACCGATAAGCAGCGTGGCATATTCGGCAATCACCGTCGCCAGTGCTGCACCCTGCACGTTCATATGCAGGCCCATCACCAGCCATAAATCGAGCGCAATGTTGAGAATATTGCCGACAATCAGCAGGATAACCGGCGCACGCGCATATTGTACGCCAAGCAACCAGCCGAGCAGCACCAGATTGGCCAGTGAGGCGGGCGCGCTTAGCCAGCGGATTTCCAGGAAACGCCGGGCTTGTTCCAGTACCGCTTCACTACCCCCGACAATATGCAGCGCTAAATCGATAATCGGCGTGCGAAACAGCGCGATAAACAGCCCCGCTCCCAGCGCCAGTATCAGCGGTTGTACCAGCGCGCGCGCCAGCGCCTGAGGATTTTTCGCACCGAACGCCTGGGCCGTCAGGCCGGTGGTACTCATGCGTAAAAACAGCAGCAGCATAAAGAGAAAACTGGTCGCTGTTGCGCCGACAGCAACGCCACCCAGGTAGACCGGGCTATCCAAATGACCAATCACTGCGGTATCCACCAGCCCCAGCAGTGGAACAGTGATGTTGGAGAAAATCATCGGTAAGGCAAGGTGCCAGAGTGCTTTATCAGAGGAGGTAAAGAAAGGCATGGAAAAGAGCCTGAAAAGAAATTAACGCGTTTTTGTAGGCCCGATAAGCGTAGCATCATCGGGCAATTTGCCGGAGAGCAGCGTAAACGCCCTTTCCGGCCGACAGGAAATCAGCAGATCATTACAGCCATTCACCGTTACGAATTACGCCGACAGCCAACCCTTCAATGGTGAAGTTTTGCTCGCGCAGATCGACAACGATAGGTTTAAATTCACTGTTTTCCGGCAGAAGTTCAACCTTGTTACCCTGCTTTTTCAGGCGCTTAACCGTGACTTCATCATCAATACGGGCAACAACAACCTGGCCGTTACGCACGTCCTGCGTTTTATGCACAGCCAGTAAATCGCCATCCATAATCCCGATATCTTTCATCGACATACCGCTGACGCGCAGCAGAAAGTCGGCGTTCGGTTTGAACAGTGATGGGTCAACCTGGTAATGGCCTTCGATGTGCTGCTGTGCCAGAAGTGGCTCACCGGCCGCCACACGACCGATAAGCGGTAAGCCTTCCTCTTCTTCCTGCAGCAGGCGAATACCACGCGATGCGCCAGAAACGATTTCCAGCACACCTTTACGCGCCAGTGCTTTCAGGTGTTCTTCAGCCGCGTTTGGGGAACGGAACCCCAAACGCTGCGCGATCTCCGCACGCGTCGGTGGCATACCTGTCTGGCTGATGTGATCTCTAATGAGATCAAACACCTCTTGCTGCCTGGCCGTTAACGCTTTCATTCCGCCCCCTGGGTGTATATACAGTTATGCTGTGAGTATATACAGCTAAAGGCGAATTTGGAACCGCAAACTGCACAAAAAACAGGAGATTTATGAAGTTGTGGAATCTTTATCGCAAATGCGACCACAACAGGATGCCCCAGGTGATCACAGCGACAAAAATAGAAAGCAATACCGCAGCCGATCCCATATCTTTCGCCCGACCAGAAAGCTCGTGATACTCAGAACCAATTCGGTCGACAACCGCCTCAATGGCGCTATTCAGAATTTCAACGATCATCACCAGCATCACCGAACCAATCAGCAGTACGCGGGTAATCGCGTCAACGTCCAGCCAGCAGGCAATTGCTACCCCCAACAGTACGGCAACGCTTTCCTGACGAAATGCCGCCTCATTGATCCATGCTGCGCGGAAACCTTGCCAGGAATAGCCTGCTGCTTTGATAATCCGAGTGAATCCAGTGGTATTATTGGCCATCAAAAGAACCTTTTTACATTATTAGCGTGAGTATTATTGCATCGTTACCCTGTTTGTTTCAGGGCATAAGCAAAGCTGCGCGAAGTATGACGGGATACCACAGAAATTCACTAAACTTTCTGATATCCTTGCAGCGCATTTGCATTATTAACCAGAGGCTTTACATCGTTTATGTCCGGCTGGCCACGAATTTACTACAAATTACTGAATTTACCATTAAGCATCCTGGTAAAAAGCAAGTCTATCCCGGCGGAACCCGCCCCGGAATTGGGACTCGATACCTCTCGTCCCATTATGTACGTCTTACCGTACAACTCAAAAGCTGACTTGCTGACGCTGCGTGCCCAATGCCTGGTGCACGACCTCCCTGATCCCCTGGAACCGCTGGAGATAGACGGGACTTTGCTGCCGCGCTACGTGTTTATACACGGCGGCCCGCGTGTATTCACCTATTACACGCCAAAAGAAGAGTCCATCAAGTTGTTCCATAACTATCTCGACTTACATCGCAGCAACCCCGATCTGGATGTTCAGATGGTGCCGGTGTCTGTGATGTTTGGCCGTGCTCCTGGACGCGAGAAAGGCGAAGTCAATCCACCACTGCGCATGCTGAATGGCGTACAGAAATTCTTTGCTGTGTCCTGGCTGGGCCGCGACAGCTTTGTCCGCTTCTCACCTTCCGTCTCCCTGCGCCGCATGGCAGACGAACACGGCACAGATAAAACCATCGCGCAGAAACTGGCACGCGTGGCGCGTATGCACTTTGCCCGCCAGCGCTTAGCGGCGGTTGGCCCTCGCCTTCCTGCCCGCCAGGATCTGTTTAATAAACTGCTGGCCTCAAAAGCCATCGCACGCGCGGTGGAAGATGAAGCACGCAGCAAAAAAATCTCCCATGAAAAAGCGCAGCAAAACGCTATCGCATTGATGGAAGAGATTGCCGCCAACTTCTCCTACGAAATGATCCGCCTGACGGACCGTATTCTGGGCTTTACCTGGAACCGTCTGTATCAGGGGATTAACGTTCATAATGCGGAGCGCGTACGCCAACTGGCGCACGACGGACATGAAATCGTCTATGTGCCGTGCCACCGCAGCCATATGGACTACATGCTGCTGTCGTACGTTCTGTACCATCAGGGACTGGTTCCACCGCATATCGCGGCCGGTATCAACCTGAATTTCTGGCCGGCAGGTCCGATTTTCCGCCGTCTGGGCGCATTCTTTATTCGTCGTACGTTTAAAGGCAATAAGCTCTATTCCACCGTATTCCGCGAATACCTGGGCGAGTTGTTCAGCCGCGGCTATTCGGTTGAGTACTTTGTCGAAGGTGGGCGGTCGCGTACCGGCCGTCTGCTCGACCCGAAAACCGGCACGCTGTCGATGACCATTCAGGCGATGCTGCGCGGCGGTACGCGTCCGATTACCCTCGTACCGATCTACATCGGCTACGAGCACGTAATGGAAGTGGGCACCTACGCCAAAGAGCTGCGTGGCGCGACGAAAGAAAAAGAGAGCCTGCCGCAAATGCTGCGTGGCTTAAGCAAGCTGCGTAATCTGGGTCAGGGCTACGTTAACTTTGGCGAACCAATGCCGCTGATGACTTACCTCAACCAGCATGTGCCGGAGTGGCGTGAATCTATCGATCCTATCGAGTCTATCCGTCCGGCCTGGCTGACGCCGACGGTGAATAACATTGCTGCCGATCTGATGGTGCGCATTAACAACGCAGGCGCGGCCAACGCCATGAACCTGTGTTGTACCGCGCTGTTGGCTTCCCGCCAGCGCTCTTTGACCCGTGAACAGTTAACCGAGCAGCTCGACTGCTACCTGAGCCTGCTGCGCAACGTGCCGTACGCGACGGACTCAACCGTTCCCGCGCAAAGCGCCAGTGAACTGATCGACCACGCCTTGCAGATGAACAAGTTTGAGGTTGAGAAAGACACCATCGGTGACATCATCATTCTGCCGCGCGAGCAGGCGGTACTGATGACCTACTACCGCAACAATATTGCCCACATGCTGGTTCTGCCTTCGTTGATGGCCGCGATTGTGACTCAGCACCGCCGGATTTCACGCGCCGCATTGCAGCAGCATATTGAAGCGCTGTACCCGATGCTGAAAGCCGAGTTGTTCCTGCGTTGGGAGCGTGATGAGCTTGCCGGGGTAATTGACGAGCTGGCCAACGAAATGCAACGTCAGGGTCTGATAACCCTGCAGAACGATGAGCTGCATATCAACCCGGTTCATTCTCGCACGCTGCAGCTGTTGGCTGCGGGCGCGCGTGAAACGCTACAGCGCTATGCCATTACCTTCTGGCTGCTGAGTGCGAACCCGTCCATCAACCGCAGTACCCTGGAGAAAGAGAGCCGCACCGTGGCACAACGTCTTTCCGTGCTGCACGGTATCAACGCGCCTGAGTTCTTCGATAAAGCCGTGTTCAGCTCCCTGGTGCTGACGCTGCGTGACGAGGGCTACATCAGCGATACCGGTGATGCCGAACCGGAAGAGACGATGAAGATCTATCAGATGCTGGCCGAGCTGGTCACGTCCGATGTGCGTCTGACCATCGAAAGCGCAACGCAGGGCGAGTAAGCATAAAAAAACCGGTCGAAATGACCGGTTTTTATTTTGCAGGCTAAGCCAAACTCAAAGGTGCCAGTAGCTCATCGCCAGCCCTAAGAACAGTACCAGCCCCACATAGTTATTGTTCATAAACGCTTTAAAGCAGGCATCCCGTTCACGATCGACAATCAGTTTCTGCTGATACACAAACAGTGCGCCCGCCACCAGCAGTGACCAGTAATAGCCCAGCCCCAACCCGTTTAACCACCCCACCATCGCCATCAGCGCCAGCACACCGACCTGCAGAATGCCAATAATCAGCTTGTCGTTCTGGCCGAACAGAATGGCGGTCGATTTAATGCCAATCTTCAGATCGTCATCACGATCAACCATCGCATACTGCGTGTCATACGCCACCGCCCAGAGAATGTTGGCGAGGAACATCAGCCAGCAGCTCAGCGGTACGGACTCGCTCACGGCGGCGAACGCCATGGGAATAGACCAGCCAAACGCCGCCCCCAGCACCACCTGCGGCAGGTGCGTATAGCGTTTCATGAAGGGATAAACCCACGCCAGTGCTAACGCGGCAACGGACAACAAAATCGTCATCGTGTTAAGAGTCAGAACCAACAGGAAGGCGAGCAACACCAGCACAACAAACAGTGTTCGGGCCTCTTTCTCCGTGACTGCACCGCTCGGCAGCGGCCGGTTTGCGGTCCGTTTGACGTGTCCGTCAAATTTCCTGTCGGCATAATCATTCACCACGCATCCGGCAGCGCGCATCAGCCACACACCGGCGACAAACACCGCCAGTATCCATAATTGCGGTACACCAGGGGTCGCTACCCACAGCGCCCACAGCGTCGGCCAGAGCAGCAGTAAGGCGCCAATTGGCTTATCCGTACGCATCAAGCGGTGAAACGCCAGCAGCTTACTCTGCGTCAGACTCCACTCCATCTTTATCTTCCTCTCAGTACAACGGCGATGCAGGCAAAAAAAGCTCGGTAAGCATCAGCGGCTTACCGCTCAGTCGCAGTCGGGAACGACGCCCCCACAGCGCTGCATCGCGGCCAATCTCAATAAAATCGCGGGTCAATGTCGATGATGTAAACAGATAGCGCCCGAGCGGGGTTTTCCCCAGATTTTGTAAAGCCAGTTCGGGGCCGCACAAGGTGGATTCAGGCACCACGGTCCGCCCGGCAAGCCATGGCTCACCATCCGCGCATAACAGGATTTCCCGCAACCAATAGCGGGATTCTGCCGGCAGCAGCGTCAACTCTTCAGCGACTTCATTTTGCCCAACGAATCCTTCTCGTATCAATGTTACGGTGACCTGTTTTCCCTGCTGCTCAAAACGTTTGGTCATCGAATCTTCCAGTAACAACCAGTCGAGCAATTGAGGGTCAAGCGACGGGATCGCATCAAAATAACGCAGAGCACGCAGTTGCGTTAACGCGGGGTGTGGCATGCCTTACTCTCCGATTCATAACCTGAAGGCATTGTATCGCAGAAAAGGCTTTGCGGGGTGAGCAAACACGATTAAGTGATCGGTAGGGCAACATAAGTGTAACAAGTAGCATCGAAGGATAAAAAAAGGTGCGCCAGGAGACGCACCAGTTGTTGCAAAATCAACAATGTGGGGAGATGGTTACCCCTTGCCTTTTACACTGCTGATAAAGGTGGAACGGGCAGATTTGGATCCCAGACGTTCAGCTTCATCAAGCAGCTTCAGCGCTTTATCAACATCACCTTTCGCCACGGCATCCTTAATCGCCTGGTTAAAATAGTTCTCAGTGTCATTCAGCATCGGCTCGCTTTTCTTCACCGGTTGCGGTGCCGGTGCGGCTACCGCGGCAGCCGGGGCTGCATAGGCCACCGCAGGTGCAGCGGTATTACCCACCGTCACCGGACCCGGGCCAGAGGAGCCAAACAGCGGCCCAACCAGCACGCTGGAGGTGCTGTTAGTTTTCACCTGCAGTTTCACCAGACCATCGGTAGTATGGCGGGCAATCGGGTCCGGAATATCCGGAACAGCATTGCCCACGCCCTTGGCATACGCTTTCGCCGGGTCAAGCAGCGTGGTGGTCTGTTGGAGATCTTTATCAGTAGTAAAGACCAGAACATAAAGCTTCTGCTGTCCCAGCGCTGGCGTCAGACGCATCACCCCTTCCAGGCGATCCGCACTCATCACACCCGGTGCCTGGTAGGTAAAGTAGCTGCTGGGGAAGAACGCAGATGGCGTCATGTTCTGATCAAGAATTAAAACGTTTGGCGCAAATACGCTGGTTTGTTGGTTAACTTCACTGCTCAGCGTCAGGGTCAGTTCACCAATATTGGCCGGTACGCTATAGGCGGCAACCGGGCCGCTAATACCGGCAATGTCCAGACGCTGTCCCGCTGTCGCCAACGGGGTTGACTGGGTTTTCGATTGGTCGACGGGCGTCCAGGCCAGTTGTTGCAACGCAGCCGTCGGAATCGACGGTGCAGCTGCGGTGTCCTGCGGAACGATATTCACATCGGCCAGGCTGATTCCGGGAACGCTGGCAAATAACCCTGCCGATAAACAAAGGGCAACGAGACTTTTCTTCATTTTCATTGTTATCACCTCAGATAGCATGGGTTCAGCGGTGGCCAGGCAATAGCGCGCTAAACCGTAAGTAAGAGGGGCTTACGCCCCTCTTTAGGTCATTACGTCAGGTTAATGCTGGATTACCACCAGATTTCCATCTGGGCACCGAAGGACCACTCGTCGCTATCGCCACGGCTGGTTGTGCTGATACCGGAGTTGGTTGCAGCAGCATATTTAGAGACCTTATCTCCGTTTTTCACGTAGCCCCATTCTTCATCCCATTTGGCATAGGTTGCAAAGACGCGGATTGCCGGACGAGACCAGATGCTGTCGCCTGCCTGCCACTGTTGCGCCAGGGTGATTTTGTATTGGCTGTTGCGATCGCCAGTCTGTTGAGATTTGACGTTGTCGTAGCCGACTTCCATCAGGGTGCTCATGATTGGCGTCCATTTGTACATCGGACGAATACCCACGGTGTACCATTCAGTACCCAGGTCGTTATCCATGTCGATATTCTGATACATACCGACGTACATCAGGTCCCACTTGTCGCCCAGAGAGATAGCACCGTGGTCAAGTACGCGTACCAGGCTACCGTTGTTATTGATGTTGTTGTTTACATGATGGATAACGGGATCATTTGGTGTTGCCTGGGTATCGAAGGTTGAACCGTAAGTACCCTGCGAGCCACCTTTACCCTGCGTGGTCATCGCGTCAGTTGCATACTGAACCACAAACTTGTTATAGCCCTTCAGCATGCTCTGAGTATGTTCTGCAGTGAACATCCAGCCATCTTTAGAAGCGCTATCCGCGTAGCTATAACCGTCAGTTTTATTCGCACGACCGTAGTCAACACCCAGCTCCAGCATGCCGTCCGGGTTAATGGCCATCTGCGCTAAACGCATGTCGAATACGTCGTTCGCGGTATCTTTGGATGTGTCGTAGATATTCTGGCTACTGAAGGTGTAAGAACCACCCGCTTCCTGAGAACGGGTTGCGGCCAGAGACAGCTTACCAAAGCCCAGATCGATGTTTTCAATACCGGCACCAGGACCTGAAATATCCCAGTAGTAGAAGTCGATCATATGGACGTCATGACGCTGATAGAAACGTTTACCGGCCCAGATGGTGGAACCCGGCAGCCATTCAATCAGGTTTTTACCCTGCACGTTGGCTTCGCGGAAAGCAGGATCGGTCGCTTCCCAGTCATTCTGCTGTGCAACAGAGTAGGCAACGTTAGTGTCGAAGTAGAAGCTCTTATCGCCTTCTTTCCACACTTCCTGGCCCAGCTTAATTTCGGCATAGGTTTCACATTCGTTACCGAGACGGTATTTACTTTGGGCACCGGTTGCCTGGAAACATTGTTGTTCGCCGCCACTACCCGTCCAGCCGATACCGGAACGAGCATAACCATGGAAATCGACAGCCATTGCCTGAACAGACATAATGCCTGCTGCCACAGCAACCGCCAGAGGAAGTTTGCGCAGAGTAATCATCGTTCTATCTCCTGAGATCATTGCTTTTCTTTAAACGCTTCACCTTGACGGTTTTGCGTTTTTTTTTAATGGGATACCTTAAACGCCCGGCTCTTGATGCAACCGACGACATGCAGTGCCATCCTCACGGAACAGATGGCAACGCTCTGGCGGCAGGCCGATAGCGAATGTGGCACCCTCTTCTACCAACACCACGTCGTTCTGGCGGTAAACCAGGTTCTGACGGATGGCGGGGATCTGGATATGGATTTGTGTTTCGTGACCAAGCTGCTCGACTACCTGTACTTCACCTTCGAGGGTGACATCAGCAATATCGCTGGGCAGCAGATGTTCCGGGCGGATACCTAAAGACATATTGGCGCCGACCTGCACCGCGCGGCTTTCCACTGGTAGCCATATTTGCTGGCGGTTAGGCAGCTCAACCTGAACCTGATCGATCGCCGTTGCCGTCACTTTCACCGGCAGGAAGTTCATCTTTGGCGAACCAATAAACCCGGCAACAAAGCGGTCAGCCGGGTAGTGGTACAGCTCCAGGGGTTTACCTACCTGCGCGACGCGGCCGGCATCCAGCACCACAATTTTGTCGGCCAGGGTCATCGCTTCGACCTGATCGTGGGTGACGTAAATCATCGTGCGGCCAAGACGCTTATGCAGGCGGGAGATTTCAATGCGCATCTGGACGCGCAGTGCGGCATCGAGGTTTGACAGCGGTTCGTCCAACAGAAAGACTCGCGGCTCTGCAACCAACGTACGGCCAATCGCCACACGCTGACGTTGTCCACCAGAGAGCGCTTTGGGTTTGCGCTCCAGCAGATGGGCCAGTTGCAGTACTTCTGCGACCTGATTAACACGCTGGTTCATCACCTCTTTTTTGGCGCCTGCCAGCTTGAGGCCGAACGACATGTTTTCGGCGACGGACAAATGGGGATACAGCGCATAGGACTGGAAGACCATCCCCACGCCACGTTCGGCGGGTGGAATGTCATTCATCCGGGTCTCCCCGATAAACAAATCACCACTGGTGATGGTTTCAAGTCCGGCGATCATACGCAGCAAGGTCGACTTACCACAGCCTGACGGTCCGACAAACACCACGAATTCCCCTTCGTGAATGTCGAGATTGATATCTTTCGATACCACCACGTCACCCCAGGCTTTCGTTACATTTCGCAGCTGTACGCTCGCCATGCCCTTCTCCCTTCGTTACAACCTGTCATCGACAGCAACATTCATTGATGGATTGAATATGCGTTATCCCTTAACGGCGTGAATCCTCCACCCCCCAGCTTTTTTATGGGGGAGGAGGCGGGAGGATGAGAGAGCAGCGTCTGAGACCCTGGCTGTACGCCGTGGAGGAATTTCGTGATGTCGCTTGCAAAAATCAGTGGGTTTTTATGTGCGCCAGTACGCATTACTCACATTTATGTAACACAGATCACATAAAGAATGGGTGGGGCGTAGGGGTAAGGAGGATGGAAAGAGGTTGTCGTATAAAGAAACTAGTCACCGTTAAGCCACCTCTGCAATATCACCAAACAGGATGGGAACTATGAAAATCAAAACTGGCGCACGCATCCTCGCATTGTCCGCATTGACGACGATGATGTTCTCCGCCTCGGCTCTCGCCAAGATTGAAGAAGGTAAGCTGGTTATCTGGATTAACGGCGATAAAGGCTACAACGGCCTCGCTGAAGTAGGCAAAAAATTCGAGAAAGACACGGGTATCAAAGTCACCATTGAGCACCCGGACAAACTAGAAGAAAAATTCCCGCAGGTTGCCGCGACCGGTGATGGCCCGGACATCATCTTCTGGGCACATGACCGCTTTGGCGGCTACGCGCAGTCTGGCCTGCTGGCTGAAATCACGCCTGACAAAGCGTTCCAGGACAAACTCTATCCGTTCACCTGGGATGCCGTACGCTATAACGGCAAGCTGATTGCTTACCCAATCGCGGTTGAAGCGCTGTCGCTGATTTACAACAAAGACCTCGTGCCAAATCCACCGAAAACCTGGGAAGAAATTCCTGCGCTGGACAAAGAGCTGAAGGCGAAAGGTAAATCTGCGCTGATGTTCAACCTGCAAGAACCGTACTTCACCTGGCCGCTGATTGCTGCCGACGGCGGTTACGCGTTCAAGTTTGAAAACGGCAAATATGACGTGAAAGACGTGGGCGTGGACAACGCTGGCGCGAAAGCGGGTCTGACCTTCCTGGTTGACCTTATCAAGAACAAACACATGAACGCGGATACCGACTACTCCATCGCAGAAGCGGCCTTCAACAAGGGCGAAACGGCGATGACCATCAACGGTCCGTGGGCGTGGTCGAACATCGACAAGAGCAAAATTAACTACGGCGTCACGCTGCTGCCAACCTTCAAAGGCAAAGCGTCTAAACCGTTTGTTGGGGTACTGAGCGCCGGTATTAACGCCGCCAGCCCGAACAAAGAACTGGCGAAAGAGTTCCTCGAAAACTACCTGCTGACCGACCAGGGTCTGGATGAAGTGAACAAGGACAAACCGCTGGGCGCCGTGGCGCTGAAATCCTTCCAGGATCAATTAGCAAAAGATCCACGCATCGCCGCCACCATGGATAACGCCCAGAAAGGCGAAATCATGCCGAACATCCCGCAGATGTCCGCATTCTGGTATGCCGTTCGTACCGCAGTGATCAACGCAGCCAGCGGCCGTCAGACCGTCGATGCCGCGCTGAAAGATGCACAAGGTCGTATCACCAAGTAATACGGTTTCCCTTATTTCTTAGGGAATCAGGTTTATTGAATACGTTGTTACGCGAAATCATTCGCGCTACATCGAGGCGGCAAGGAGGCAAATCCCCAGGAGCTTACATAAGTAAGTGACTGGGGTGCGCTTCCGCAGCCAACAAAGAGGTAGTGCGAAGGATAAAGCGTAAAGAGGAAGATCCCCATGGATGTCATTAAAAAGAAACACTGGTGGCAAAGCGACCGGCTTAAATGGTCAGTGATAGGTCTGCTTGGGCTGCTGGTCGGTTACCTTGTTGTTTTGATGTACGCTCAGGGGGAGTACCTGTTTGCCATCATGACGCTGATTTTAAGCTCTGCTGGCCTGTATATTTTCGCTAACCGTAAAACCTATGCCTGGCGTTATGTTTATCCTGGCGTCGCTGGTATGGGGCTGTTTGTTCTGTTTCCATTGGTTTGCACCATCGCAATTGCCTTTACCAACTACAGCAGCACCAACCAGCTGACCTTTGAACGTGCTCAGGAAGTCCTGATGGATCGTTCGTATCAGGCTGGTAAAACCTACAACTTCGGTCTGTATCCGGCGGGTACGGAGTGGCAACTGGCGCTCACCGACGGTGAAACCGGCAAAAATTATGTTTCCGATGCCTTCAAATTTGGCGGCGAACAGAAACTGCAACTAAAAGAAACGGATGCCTTACCAGCAAGCGAACGTGGGACGCTGCGCATCATCACCCAGAATCGCCAGGCGCTGAACCAACTGACCGCTATTCTGCCGGATGAAAGCAAAGTGATCATGAGTTCACTGCGCCAGTTTTCCGGCACGCAACCGCTCTATACCCTCGCTGACGACGGCACGCTCACCAATAACCAGAGCGGCGTAAAATACCGTCGAACAGCGACATTGGTTATTACCAGGCGATTAACGCTGACGGTAGCTGGGGTAGCGAAAAACTCAGTCCAGGCTATACCGTTGCCATCGGCTGGGATAACTTCACTCGCGTGTTTACCGACGAAGGCATCCAGAAACCGTTTTTCGCCATCTTTGTCTGGACGGTGGTCTTCTCCGTTCTGACAGTGATCCTCACCGTTGCTGTGGGGATGGTGCTGGCCTGTCTCGTACAGTGGGAGTCTCTCAAAGGCAAAGCGATTTACCGTGTCCTGCTGATTCTTCCGTATGCCGTACCGTCGTTTATCTCGATTCTGATTTTCAAGGGCTTATTCAACCAGAGCTTTGGTGAAATCAACATGATGCTGAGCGCACTGTTTGGTATCAAACCGGCCTGGTTCAGCGACCCAACCACCGCACGTTCGATGATTATTATCGTCAACACCTGGCTCGGTTATCCGTACATGATGATCCTGTGCATGGGTCTGCTGAAAGCAATTCCTGACGATCTGTATGAAGCCTCGGCGATGGATGGCGCAGGCCCGTTCCAGAACTTCTTTAAGATAACGCTACCGCTGCTGATTAAGCCGCTAACGCCGCTGATGATCGCCAGCTTCGCCTTTAACTTTAACAACTTCGTGCTGATTCAGCTGTTGACCAACGGTGGCCCGGACCGACTTGGCACCACCACGCCAGCCGGCTATACCGACCTGCTCGTGAGCTACACCTACCGTATCGCCTTCGAAGGCGGCGGCGGACAGGACTTCGGTCTGGCAGCGGCGATTGCCACGCTGATCTTCCTGCTGGTGGGTGCGCTGGCGATTGTTAACCTGAAAGCCACACGAATGAAATTCGACTAAGGAGGGCACGGAATATGGCTATGGTCCAACCCAAATCTCAGAAGCTACGTTTATTGACCACGCACCTTCTGCTACTGATTTTCATCGCGGCGATCATGTTCCCGCTGCTGATGGTCATTGCTATTTCGCTGCGCGAAGGTAACTTCGCCACCGGTAGCCTGATCCCGGAAAACATCTCCTGGGAACACTGGAAACTGGCGCTGGGCTTTAGCGTTGAGCACGCAGATGGCCGTGTGACGCCGCCGCCGTTCCCGGTACTGCTGTGGCTGTGGAACTCAGTGAAGGTGGCCACCATTACCGCGATTGGTATCGTGACGCTTTCCACCACCTGTGCTTACGCCTTTGCCCGTATGCGTTTCCCGGGTAAAGCAACCCTGCTGAAAGGGATGCTGATTTTCCAGATGTTCCCGGCAGTACTGTCTCTGGTCGCCCTGTACGCGTTGTTTGACCGCCTGGGCCAGTACATTCCGTTTATCGGCCTGAACACGCACGGCGGCGTGATCTTCGCCTATCTTGGCGGTATTGCACTGCATGTATGGACGATTAAGGGTTATTTCGAAACCATCGACGGTTCGCTGGAAGAAGCGGCCGCGCTGGATGGCGCAACGCCGTGGCAGGCATTCCGCCTGGTGCTGCTACCGCTTTCCGTTCCGATTCTGGCGGTGGTATTTATTCTGTCGTTCATTGCCGCTATTACCGAAGTCCCGGTCGCGTCACTGCTGCTGCGTGATGTGAACAGCTATACCCTCGCGGTAGGTATGCAGCAGTACCTCAATCCACAGAACTATTTGTGGGGCGACTTTGCCGCCGCAGCTGTACTTTCCGCCATTCCGATCACGCTGGTATTCCTGCTGGCGCAGCGTTGGCTGGTCAACGGCCTGACCGCGGGTGGTGTGAAAGGTTAAGTTTCATCAAAGTAGTTGTGTTACCCCGCCCGGCAACGGGCAATGCCACTGCAACCCTCAACTTATGTTATCCCAACCTGTGACTGTTATTCGGCGCTCTACGGAGCGCCCTTTTTTTATGTTATTTTGCATTACCGTTATGATTATTTCCTTTCGTGCTCTCCATCACTGCAATTCTATTTTTCGTCTGGAAATAAACTAATTAAACGGAATTAAGATCACAGAAAAGACAAAACGTAATTGCAATGTAAAAAATGATAATTGTCTTCCCTGCCTGTTAAATTCACCATCACGGCACTGATCAAAAGAGCTGTACCCTCTAAGGCAGGTCTGAATGAACACTCAATATAATTCCAGTTATATTTTTTCGATTACATTAGTCGCAACTTTAGGAGGACTATTATTCGGTTACGACACTGCGGTCATATCCGGAACGGTAGAATCCTTAAATACCGTATTTGTCGCTCCACAACACTTAAGTGAATCCGCCGCCAACTCATTGTTGGGTTTTTGCGTCGCCAGTGCGTTGATTGGCTGCATCATCGGCGGTGCGCTGGGCGGGTATTGTAGTAACCGCTTTGGTCGCCGGGATTCGCTGAAAATCGCTGCGCTGTTATTTTTTATTTCCGGCATCGGATCCGCATGGCCAGAATTAGGTTTTACCACCATTAACCCCGATAATGCTGTGCCTGTTTATTTAGCAGGATACGTCCCCGAATTCGTTATTTATCGCATCATCGGTGGTATTGGCGTAGGTTTAGCCTCAATGCTCTCACCTATGTATATTGCTGAGCTGGCTCCGGCACATATTCGTGGGAAACTGGTTTCCTTTAACCAATTCGCGATTATTTTTGGCCAGTTACTGGTGTATTGCGTTAACTATTTTATTGCCCGTTCAGGCGACGCCAACTGGCTGAATACCGATGGCTGGCGATATATGTTTGCCTCCGAAAGTATCCCCGCCCTGCTGTTTTTACTGCTGCTGTATACCGTACCAGAAAGCCCACGTTGGCTGATGGCGCGCGGCAGACATGAACAGGCAGAAGGTATTCTGCGCAAGATTATGGGTAGCACTCTCGCCACTCAGGCCATGCAGGAGATTAATCAGTCACTCGAGCATGGACGCAAAACCGGTGGTCGTCTGTTGATGTTTGGTGCGGGCGTGATCGTTATCGGCGTGATGCTATCCATCTTCCAGCAGTTTGTCGGTATTAACGTCGTGCTGTACTACGCACCGGAAGTCTTCAAAACGCTTGGAGCCAGCACCGATGTGGCGTTATTGCAGACCATTATTGTCGGCGTAATCAACCTGAGCTTCACCGTGCTGGCTATCATGACGGTGGACAAATTTGGTCGCAAACCGCTGCAGATCATTGGCGCACTCGGCATGGCAATTGGGATGTTCAGCCTCGGCACTGCATTTTATACGCAGGCTTCCGGCCTGGTGGCGCTGCTGTCGATGCTATTTTATGTCGCGGCATTCGCCATGTCCTGGGGACCGGTTTGTTGGGTGTTGCTGGCAGAAATCTTCCCGAATGCGATTCGCGGTAAAGCGCTCGCCATTGCAGTTGCGGCCCAGTGGCTGGCGAACTACTTCGTCTCCTGGACCTTCCCAATGATGGACAAAAATTCGTGGCTGGTTTCCCATTTCCACAACGGTTTCTCCTACTGGATCTACGGTTGTATGGGCATCCTGGCGGCGCTGTTCATGTGGAAGTTCGTGCCGGAAACCAAAGGCAAAACACTGGAAGAACTTGAAGAACTGTGGGAACCCACAGCAGAGAAAGCCAAGCCCGTCTCTGCACAATAAGCCTGACATGCAACACGCCGCCCCAACGGCGTGTTGTTTTTTTACTCTCGCTTCAACCGCTTCGAGTTGCACAGCCACAGGGTGATCACCAGCAGCAGGATCGCCGCGGAATAGGTAAGCACATCCATAGGTGCTTTATGATCGACAATGATCAACCGCACAATCGCGGTGATCCCGATATAGATAAAATAGCGCAGCGGAAAGTGAAACCCTGACTGAAAGTACTTCACAATCAGTGCGATAAATTCAAAATACAGAAAGTAAACCACCAGTCCTTCCACCAGCTCATATTTGCTGGTTTGTTCCGGCGCGAACAGCACATCTGCCAGATGCAGCGTTTCTTTCCCGAGGAATACGACCAGGATCAGGCCCAGACTCAGCAGCCCCAGATTCAGCACGGTCTGCAAGATGGTGGAGATAAACTCCACGCGGGGACGAGATAGCGACGTCATAACAGCACCTCTTACTCAGTGGCGAGGTTCCTGTATAACGCAAAAATGTGACAGAGATCTACATTTTTTGTTTATATTTTGTTCGCATGACGGTTCTTGCCGGATACCCGGTAAGCGTAGCGCCACCGGGCGATCAACATTCACATCACCGGAAATTCTCACTCCTGTCACTGGTCATATCGTATAGACCAAACTTACGCCCAAGCTGCTGACCGCCATCACGCGTTAACGGTGTCCAGCCTATCGCCGCGCGACTGCGGGTTGGGCCTGACGAGAACAGATCCAGCGGCACTGAAACGTACACCCCTTTGGTGAAATCACCCTCGCCGTACTCATCCGGCGAGGCATTAGTGATAGTCGCATAACCGCCAACAACCACGCCGCTGTCAAAGCGTTTGGCTACCTCCAGCGTTCCGCCCTTATCCCCGGCCAGATACTGACCCACGCTGGCTTTCACCAGCACATCCTGGGCGAAAGAAGGATTCCAGTACGCGGTCAAATGCCCGGTCTTCACGCTGTAGTCGGTGAATTTCATCATGTCCTGCGCGCTACGCCAGTCACGCTGTTTCACGTAGTTGGCATCAACACCAAACGCCCAGTTGCTGTCCAGCGGACGATAGAGCACTTCTGCCCCCGCGCCGCCGTACATGGTCTCCAGATAGCCGCCGTACACCTGTCCGTAAAAGCCGTTGCCGAGTGACTGGAAGTAGTTGGCCTGCAGGTTATTCACGTAAACATCGTTTTGCACGTAGTCACGTACATGGGTACGCACACGCGGCAAATGCGAATCCTGCGGCGGGTTGGTGTAGTTAAACTTGTCATAGTTATTGGCGAGGTTGGCGAACAAACTCCCGGTGGTCAGCAGATGATCGGTCACCCACCAATCCGCCGTACCCATCACGCCCAACTGATACATATAGAAATTTTCCGGGCCACCCACCGACTGGTTTAGCACCGGATCGATATGGAAATCGAAGCGCGACTTATCGATATACCAGCCCTGCTCGGTCGTTTTCGGCACCACGGGCTCCACGCGTTTTTGCGCCAGTTGAGTCTCATGGCCCAAGGGCTCGCCTTCCAGATGGCGCTTGAGGCTGGAAACCTCTGTTTCGGTCGTCACCTGCGGCAAGTTAAGGCGATTTTCCGTAATACGGATCGTGCGGATCCCGTCAGGAAGATCGTTCATCACGATCCGGTTGGCACGCTCGATCCCCTCGCGCGAATCACGGTATTTCACCTGTTCGCCTGTTACATACAGCGTATCGCCCTGCACCTGGATTTTAGGATCCGCCAGCCCAGCATTGTATTTCAGCAGCGTTAGCTGATTCGCCACTACCGAATGTTGCAGGATCGCATCCTGCGGCTGCGGCTGATACTTCGGACGGGCGTTATCGTTATAGTTTGGTCGCAAATCGTTGAAGTTAGTCCGCAGCGTGAACCCAAACATAAAGGTGTTGCCGCGCTCATAGCTGAGTTTAACGTCGGCCCAATCGGTGGCGCGATAAATAGCGCCGACGTTAAACTTGCTCTTCTGATCCAGCTTGCCCGCAAAATCCTGCTGGTAATTATTACCCTCATACTCCAGTTTCAGACGCAGCGGCTGCCAGGGAGTCTGATACTCTACGCCGCCAAACAGCGACGCCGGGCCGTGGAACATCTGGCTGCCGTCAATAGAACCGGCCTGCTTGTAGCTGTTATCGCGATGACAGAATTTATCGCTGTATGAGCAAAACGGATTGCTGACGTTGCCGCTGGTCCCGAGGTATCCCCAGCCGAGACCGAGTGAGAAATCAAACGGTCCCCAGGCTTTGTTCGCCACAATATACTCCGCATCGAACAGGCCCGTTCCGCCTATATCGCGCGCGCCAACTGCCACCTGCGGCATCCAGTAGCTCTCTTCCCACAACCGCAGCTTCAGGTCGAACGCCTTATCTTTGTATGTCTGATCGCCTGAAAACGACTCCACGCTGCTGTATTTTTTGGTGCGCACATCGGTATAGCGCAGGGTCGTTTCCAGCCACGGGAACAGTTGCACCGACGCGGAGTAGTAGCGGTACTGATCGTTATCGCGGTAGTTAAGGCTAATTTCTCCTTCACGCGCCATGCGTGCGGTTGGAGTTTGCAGCAGCCCTACGCCGCCAAAATCGGACTGGGAAGGACCAATCGGCGCAGGATACGTTTCACCGTGGCAGGCCGCGCTGATACCCAGCGCCAACAGGCTGAGCAGATAAGTTTTTCTCATTATTCGGGTATCCGCTGGGTCAGGGTGCGAAGAATGTCGGCATTGATTTCATCCGGGGTGCTGCTCCAGACAGAGTCCGACAACCCGACAAAAATGATGCTGCCGGGCATTGGCTCAACGTGACGTTTGTTCCAGTAGGCGACCGGTACTTTTTGTGTGCGTCCGTTGGGATAGACAACCCAGGCGTAGCTACGATCCGCGCCGCTGAGCCGATGCTGCCCATCAAGATAGCTGGCAACATTACGTCCGGGTATAAACGGCTGTTTACCCGTGTGGCTTAGCAGGCCAAACAGCGTGATATCCGTTGGCTGTGGTCCGACCCACAGCGTGTAATTGCCCTGCAACGGCGGGTTGCCTCGCTCGCTGGTACGCACTACATCCGGGTCGAGATTAATCGTCTGTCTACCGGTCACCTTCAGCGCCTGAATTTGCTGGCGTAACGCGTTGATAGCCGCGGCATCATCACCGCTTTCTCCAGCACTCAACGTCGCCAGACGATCCAGTAATGCCTGCTGCTGACGTTGCGCCTCAGCCGTTGCCCGCTCTTCGCCAATGACCGCACCTGGCCACCAGCTATTCGCCAGCTTCGGTTGACCCACCAGATCGACCAAATGCTCCGCGCCGGTCAGCGTTTTTGCTTCGGTGCTGCCTGTCGTGATCACTTTTACACTGCCCGCAGCAAAAACAGATGCCGCACACAGGCTGAAGGTCAGCGCGGTAATCATTCGTTTCATCATGATTTTGCCGCCTTAATCAGCGTAGTTTTCACCGGGAAGAAACTTGCGCCAAGATACTGTTCTGACTGGCGAATCATGCCGTCACTGTCTACCCAGTAGCGGTTATGCCAACGCGTTTGATCGGTGGTGACGTCTTCATCGAGGATGCGTACCGGCGTGTTATCGCTGCCGACCTTGATGGTGTCAGCGCCATCCCATGTGAAAACCGAGCGCGCGGTGGCATAGCGTACCTGCTGATGCTCGGTCCAGCCCATCGTACGGGTCCACGTTGCGCCATCGACTATCTGATTGGGCCTACTGAGCGGGTCGGCAGCCAGATTATTCACCTCGATGAGGTTGTCTCCGTCGAGCTGTGTTTTCACCAGTCGCCCATGTTGCGTCACGAGAATGGCCCGATCCTGAGTCACCCATTTCTGCTGTCCGTTTTCCGCAAACGCGAGTACCACAAACAGCTGGGGACCGCCGTTGAGCTGCATATACTGGCTGGCGTAAGGCATATTTTGGATTTCATCATCCGTCATCTTTACGCCGGGAGTCCCAAATACGCTATCCCACAGCGAATGCCCCAAACCTTCGGTGGTGGCTGAGCACGCCTGTAGTAACAGACAAACCATTATGAGCGCGGGTCGCTTCACGACGTTTCTCCAGAGAGGCAAAATAACCACACCGAAGTGTGGTTAGAATTAAACGTACCGGTATTACTGGGTACTGGTGGTTGTCGTGGTGGTGGTTCCGGTATTAGAACCATCGCCGCCACCGGTTGCCGCCAGGGCAACCCCCACCGCGGAACTTACGGTGCTCACGCTGGTCGCGGAGGAACTTCCTGCCGAAACCGACGCGGCAGCCGACCCTGCAGCCTCACCCACCTGAACGGGGGCGGCATAGACAGAGGTCGCCGCAAGCGCAGATATAGCCCAAAGGCCATACAGAACTTTTTTCATCACAAATTCCCTTCATTGCATGAATGGAGATTTACCCAAAAGAATTTCGGGCGAGATCGAGTATACACAAGCCAAAGTGTTCAAATTACGCCACAGGGGAATTTAGGATAATTAGATAGCGAGAGAGAAAACGATTAACAATAAATAATAAAAACAATTAAATTCAAAGAGTTAAAATATAATAGTGAAAACACAATATCCGGTAAATCTTAAAACATCAGAAACAGGAGAACGTTGAACATATTATTTTAGGATTAAGCTCAATTAAATTTTTAGGTAATAAGGTGGAGAAGTGGAATTATCTTATAAAAAAAGCTGATAATAATATCAGCTTCTATCACAGGTAATCTGCAAATTCATTCGAATTGCAGCAAGGCGGCAAGATCGTTAATCCCCGGGAGCATAGATAGCTATGTGACCGGGGTTAACGAACGCAGCCAACACCGCTGCGGTTCGAAGGAAGAAGCAGATTAGCGCCAGGACTTATAACGGTTAATCAACCCATTAGTAGAAACATCATGGGAAGAAACAGTTTTATCATCGTTCAGCTCTGGCAGAATGCGGTTCGCCAGCTGTTTGCCCAGCTCAACGCCCCACTGGTCAAAGGTGAAGATGTTCAGGATCGCGCCCTGAGTGAAGATTTTGTGCTCGTACAGCGCAATCAACGCACCCAGGCTGAACGGCGTGATTTCGCGCAGCAGGATGGAGTTCGTTGGACGGTTACCTTCGAACACTTTGAACGGCACAACGTGCTCAAGCGTAGCCGGATCTTTACCCTGGTCGCGATATTCCTGCTCAACCACTTCACGAGATTTACCAAAAGCCAGCGCTTCGGTTTGCGCGAAGAAGTTAGACAGCAGTTTCGGATGGTGATCCGACAGCGGGTTGTGGGTGATTGCCGGCGCGATGAAATCGCACGGCACCATTTTGGTGCCCTGGTGAATCAGCTGGTAGAACGCATGCTGGCCGTTAGTGCCCGGCTCACCCCAGATGATTGGGCCAGTCTGGTAATCCACTGCGTTGCCGTTACGGTCAACGTATTTACCGTTGGATTCCATGTTGCCCTGCTGGAAGTAGGCCGCGAAACGGTGCATATACTGGTCATACGGCAGAATCGCTTCGGTTTCAGCACCGAAGAAGTTGTTATACCAGATACCGATCAGCGCCAGCAGCACCGGCAGGTTTTTCTCTGCTGGGGTGGTGGAGAAGTGTTTGTCCATCGCATGCGCGCCGGAGAGCAGCTCAACAAAGTTGTCGAAGCCCACGGACAGGATGATGGACAGGCCAATGGCAGACCACAGGGAGTAACGACCGCCAACCCAGTCCCAGAACTCGAACATATTGGCAGTATCAATACCAAACTCGCCAACCGCTTTACCGTTGGTAGACAGCGCTGCGAAGTGCTTGGCTACGTGCTTGTTGTCGCCCGCGGTCGCCAGGAACCAGTCGCGTGCGCTGTGGGCGTTGGTCATGGTTTCCTGGGTGGTGAAGGTTTTAGACGCGACCAGGAACAGCGTGGTTTCCGGATTCACTTTTTTCAGCACTTCGGCGATGTGCGTACCATCGACGTTCGACACAAAGTGCATATTCAGGTGATTTTTATACGGACGCAGCGCTTCGGTCACCATGAACGGGCCGAGGTCAGAGCCGCCGATACCAATGTTTACTACATCAGTGATGGCTTTGCCGGTATAGCCTTTCCAGCTTCCGGAGATAATCGCTTCAGAGAAAGATTTCATCTTCTCCAGTACCGCATTCACTTCCGGCATCACATCTTTGCCGTCAACGATGATTGGCGTATTGCTACGGTTACGCAGCGCCACGTGCAGCACGGCACGGTCTTCAGTACGGTTGATTTTCTCACCGGAGAACATGGACTTGATGGCACCCGCCAAATCGGTTTCTTTCGCCAGATCCTGCAGTTTAGCCAGCGTCTCTTCAGTGATGCGGTTTTTGGAGAAATCCACCAGCATCAGATCGTCAAACGTCGCGGAAAACTTCGTGAAACGATCGCTATCTTTCGCGAAAAGATCCGCGATAGTAACGTCTTTCATTTCTTCAAAGTGTTTTTGTAGTGCCTGCCAGGCTGAGGTCTGCGTTGGATTGATGTTTTTCATTAGCAATACTCTTCTGATTTTGAGAATTGTGACTGAGATCGATTGTAACGCCAGTCACAGAAAAGTGTGATTGTTTTAATGCCATTGCCAGGGCATCCGCCAAACGTGGCTAAAAAGTATAGCGGTTATCAGCGTTGTTATTAGTACCGTTACTCAACGCAGTTGCAGCATGAAAAATCCGCATAATCCCAGCGTTGACAGTGCAAGCTACACATTTTATTTATAAATACGGTATTTGCATTTGCGCCTGCACCAGTTTCCTTTGTGCCATGGTCGCTCTATTCATTCCCTGACACGAGGTAGTTATGACTGATGTAGTTGTCTCCAAGTTTGGTGGTACCAGCGTGGCGGATTTTGATGCCATGAATCGCAGCGCTGATGTCGTGCTTTCTGATGCTAACGTCCGTGTGGTGGTACTTTCCGCTTCTGCGGGAATCACCAACCTGCTGGTCGCACTGGCTGAAGGGCTGGAGCCAACCGCGCGCTTCGAAAAACTCGATGCCATTCGTCAAATTCAGTTCAATATTCTGGAACGACTGCGTTATCCAAACGTGATCCGTGAAGAGATCGAACGTCTGCTGGAAAACATCACCACACTGGCAGAAGCGGCGTCACTGGCGACCTCAACCGCGCTGACCGACGAACTGGTCAGCCACGGTGAACTGATGTCTACCTTGCTGTTCGTCGAGATCCTGCGTGAACGCAACGTGCAAGCGCAGTGGTTTGACGTGCGTAAAGTGATGCGCACCAACGATCGTTTTGGCCGTGCAGAACCCGACGTCACGGCGCTGGCTGAACTGGCAGCGCTCCAGTTGGCCCCGCGTCTGAGCGAAGGTCTGGTGATTACGCAGGGCTTTATCGGCAGTGAAGGCAAGGGCCGCACCACCACGCTGGGACGCGGCGGCAGCGATTATACCGCCGCCTTACTGGCAGAAGCCCTACACGCAACACGCGTCGATATCTGGACCGATGTTCCTGGCATTTACACGACCGATCCGCGCGTAGTTCCCGCAGCGCAGCGTATTGATGAAATCGCCTTTGAAGAGGCCGCGGAAATGGCGACCTTTGGCGCGAAAGTACTGCACCCGGCAACCCTGTTGCCAGCCGTACGTAGCGATATTCCGGTGTTTGTGGGCTCCAGTAAGGATCCAAAAGCAGGCGGTACGCTGGTATGTAATAAAACCGCGAATCCACCGCTGTTCCGGGCGCTGGCACTACGCCGTAAGCAGACGCTGCTGACACTGCATAGCCTGAATATGCTGCACTCTCGCGGCTTTTTGGCGGAAGTGTTCGGCATCCTGGCACGCCACAATATCTCGGTCGATTTGATTACCACATCCGAAGTCAGCGTGGCGCTGACGCTGGATACCACCGGTTCAACGTCCACCGGCGATACGCTGTTAACACAGTCTCTGCTGATGGAACTGTCTGCCCTGTGTCGGGTTGAAGTGGAAGAAGGCCTGGCGCTGGTGGCATTGATTGGCAATGACCTGTCCAAAGCCTGTGGCGTGGGTAAAGAGGTGTTCGGCGTACTGGAACCGTTCAATATTCGGATGATTTGCTACGGCGCGTCCAGCCACAACCTGTGCTTCCTCGTGCCCGGTAGCGAAGCCGAGCAGGTGGTACAGAAGCTACATCATAATTTGTTTGAATAATATTCCATCACGCGATAAACAATAACTATGGCCGGGCTCGATCCCGGCTTTTTTATAACAACACAACACATTTCAATCGCAAGGAATACAACATGCTCGCTACTCTCACGCGGCTGTTCCCGTTATGGGCGCTGCTGCTCTCTGTGATTGCGTATTACACGCCCACCACCTTTACGCCTGTCGGGCCATTCGTGCCGTCGTTACTGATGCTGATCATGTTCGGCATGGGCGTTCACCTGAAGGTGGACGACTTTAAACGCGTACTCTCACGTCCAACACCCGTCGCGGCGGGTATTTTCCTGCACTATCTGGTGATGCCGCTCGCCGCATGGATTTTGGCGCTGGCTTTTAATATGCCGCCGGAATTGTCCGCAGGGATGGTGCTGGTCGGTAGCGTCGCCAGCGGCACGGCATCTAACGTGATGATCTATCTGGCGAAAGGTGACGTGGCGTTGTCCGTTACCATCTCGTCGGTCTCCACGCTGGTCGGCGTGATCGCGACGCCGCTGCTGACGCGCCTGTACGTTGATGCGCATATTCAGGTCGACGTGATGGGAATGCTGTTGAGTATATTGCAGATTGTGGTCATTCCGATTGCGCTGGGCCTGGTCATTCACCATCTGTTCCCCCGCGTGGTCAAAGCGGTCGAGCCTTTCCTGCCCGCCTTTTCCATGGCGTGCATTCTCGCCATCATCAGCGCCGTGGTAGCCGGTTCTGCTGCGCATATCGCATCGGTAGGGTTTGTGGTGATTATCGCGGTCATTCTGCATAACACAATCGGTCTGCTCGGCGGGTACTGGGGCGGAAAACTGTTTGGTTTCGACGAGTCAACCTGCCGGACGTTGGCTATCGAAGTGGGCATGCAGAATTCAGGACTTGCCGCTGCGCTGGGCAAGATCTACTTTGGCCCGCTTGCCGCCCTGCCCGGCGCGTTGTTCTCCGTCTGGCATAACCTTTCTGGTTCGCTGCTTGCGGGTTACTGGTCCGGTAAACCGATTACTGAAAAGCGAAGCGCTATAAAACAAAACTGATCGCGTATAAATGGAGGGTTACCCTCCATTTATATAGATACTCCTTTGAACTCCATCACAAAACAACAAACTACCACACAAAACAAAATCTTAATTTATTCTTTTTATTTCAATCAATTAATAAATAAATATCATGCAAATGGCAATTTCCCTCGATCATTTTATGTTGATTTGTTTTGTTTTAGTTGGAATTATGATTCCACTACAACACAGATAACCCCTTTACCCTATCTTTGAGGCCGCTATGAAAAAAATTGCGATTATTGGAAGCAGTGGAGGCAACCTCTACAACCTGGGTGGCGCAGAGCCAGAGAAGTTACTCCAGGAAATCTATCAGCAGTGCGAAGCCGCAGGTGTGGAAGTTGCCGCCGTGCAGTTTATCGCGGCGGAAGCCTCGATGGATGTTGCCAAACCCCACACAGCGGCATCCGTGTTTGCATTAACCACAGAAAACCAACAAAAACCACAACGGATATTTCAGGGCAAACTCTCAGAGGTGAACGCTTCAGTGGTTGAAAGCGATCGCCAGATTGCCGGGATGATCCGTAGCGGCACGATCGACGGGATCGTCGTGATGAGCGCCGATCCGGGAAAAGCGAACCACGAAGTCTTCACCGCTGCCGTTGAAATGAAAACGCCGATCGTTGGCACCGGCGGAACGTCAATGGCGCTGGTGGCCGCAAAAGGGGCAAATGTCGTCGCAACCTCGGGCACGACGGGTACCACCAGCCGCACCCGCGCAGTCTCCTTCGTGGCGTCTCTGTGTAAACACTGGGGCATTAAGTACAAGCCGCAGTTGGGGAGCACGTCACCCTCCCTGGGTGGCTCCGGAAAGAGCCTGCTCAAACGCTTTAACATTCGCAGCATTATGATCCCTGCGCTGCCTGGCTTTATCGCGATGGCAATTGTTCTCGCCCTGAGCCACATCCCGGGTCTGGAAAAACTTAACGATATTTTTGAAATCCTGCTGAAAGGCCTGCCGGTATTGGTTGCCGTGCTGGCGGCAAAACAGATTTCTGAGCTGGATGAAGTCTCAATCGTTGCCGGGGTCGTCGCCGGGGTGCTGTCCGTTGAAGGGGGACTGATCGGCGGGATTATCGGCGGATTGATGGCCGGGATTTTCGTTCGTTGGCTGTTTGAACTGTGCCTGAACTGGCGCTTTCCGATGACCACCGTCAACATCGTCGCCGGTGGGATTTCAGGTCTTGCCGCTGGGTTGATCATGCACTATCTGTTGAGTCCGCTGGCGTTGTCAGCAGGTAATTACATCAAACTGGCTATCGAAAGCACCCTGGCATTCAGTCCTGTTCTTGCCGGGCTGCTGGCGGGGCTGGTTATCTGGCCAGCCATCCTGGGCGGTGTCTATCACGCGGTCATCCTGCCGCTGGTTCTGCTGGAGATGGAAAAATCCGGCGTAAGCTTCCTCGGCGCAGTCGATATGGTGGGTCTGGTGATGGTTGCCGCAGGGATTAACCTTGCCAACGTTATCGCCCCTCGCGAAAAAAGTGAAGCCGCCGTCGCCACACCGGGGCTGCTTATTAACCTGGGTTTCGGAACCTTCGTGGAATCTGCCTATCCCTTCATGTTCGCCAACAAAATTGTCTTTGGCTCCGCCATTTTCTGGGCCGGAATGGGCGGCATGATGCTGGGCTTCTTTAACGTTAAAGGCGTGGCCTATGTTCCCGCTTTTGCCTCGCCGTTCTTGTCCAGCAATGCGCTTCAGATGGCTATCGTGATGATCACAACAATGGCGATGACCTGTATTACCACCATTATTGCTAACCGTTTTAAGGCTGTCGTACAGAGCGAACCTGCAGCGTCAGCCCGTTAATTAATGCACCAACACCAGAGGTACACCATGTTTAAAGGCGATATGAATAAAAAACGCGCCAAAGCGTTACAGAAAGTGAAAGATGCCATTGCGCTCCACGGCGGACAAACCATCCTCAGTACGGGGATCACTGGCGACGATGCGCGTCTGGCGAAAGCGGTGTGTGAGGCAGGCGTTAAGCTGCTGGAACCAAACCACCCGGCACTGGCGCTGGCGCGTGGACACAAAGGCGTGAGCAATATGCATGCAGCAGAGCAGATCCGCCATGAAATCACCAACGGGCAAATGGCTGAAGCGGTACACGGCGTGCGTAACGTGGTGCCTGACGATATTTTCATTACCGTGGGTATTGCGGGAGGTTTTACCGAAACCTTGCCCGTGCCGCTCAGTGACACTGAGATTCTGGAGATTGCCCGTGCCGGAGCCGATGGTTTACACACGCATAAATCCGACTGGGACGATCTGCAGGATATCGTTAATCTCGCCCATCAATATGGTCTGACCGTGGACGCCTATATTGGTCACCCGGACGATCTGCATACTTTCGGTATTCCTGCGCGTACGCCGGAAGAGGTTTCCAGCGTGGCGAAGCGGATGCAGGAAATTGGCGTCGATATGATCGGCCTGATGACCGGTATGAGCTATGAAGGCGTAGCCGCAGGCGACATTCCACAAGCCATTAAAGAAAGGCTGCGAGCGCTGGTTGGCGCGGTTGATGTACCGACGCTGGCAGAAGGCGGTATTAACCTCGCCAACGCCAAAGCGTTTAAAGATACCGGGGTCAATATTCTGGTCGTCGGTACGGCAATCGACAATATGGTCTGCAACGCCGCCAAAGAGGCCGTCACGCCGTTTATTGCTCAGTAAACGCAGAGGAAAGAGAAATGTTGCTGGTGACCGATCTGGATGGAACGTTACTGACATCGCAGAAAACAATCAGCCCGCGCACGCGTCAGGCGCTGATTGAGTTCCGCCAGCGTGGCGGTCTGCTGGCAGCCTGTTCCGCCAGGCCGGTCTCCTCTATGGTGCGCCTGTTACAACAGCAACAGGTAGATAAATTGTTTGCCTGGTGCGCCGGTTTTAATGGCGGGCAAATTCTGGAGATGACGTCGCAGCATATTATTCATACTGCGACACTCTCTTGCATGGATCTCCGGGAGATTGACCGATCTATTTCTCTTTCCTGCTACCCCCATCATTTTTTTAGCGCCGATGCTATTTATCATCGTGATGACCGACTCGTAGCACCATGGACGACTTATGAGGCCAACTTATTTGAGCTACCCTTTATTTCGGCAACGCCTGAATATATTTTTAATCAGCATGACATTTATAAGATCACATTAGTGGCAGAACAATCAAAAATAAAGGCATTATGTACGGCAATGATTAATGAATTGCCCTGTGGTTATATGGCGACAATCACCGGGGGGAATTATATTGACATCCAACGAACTGAAATAAACAAAGGCTATGCTATAAACATGTTAAGGCAACAGCTAAATATAGCGACCGAACAGGTTACGGCGATTGGCGATCAGCAGAACGATATCAGTATGTTTACCGCTGCGAACATCGGTATCGCCATGGGCAATGCGCCTGATGCAGTAAAACAACACGCCAGCTATGTGACGGCCTCTAATGATGATGAAGGTATTGTCTGTGCGCTGGAGTGGTTGCGTTGCTTTGCGCATCCAGTTACCATGCGCCAAAGCACGACATTGGCGGAAAATAATGAACCCGATTAAAAGAAGAAAACATATTCTTGATGAATTAAATAAGTTCGGTGAAGTCACAGTCATCAAATTATCGGAAACGCTAAAAGTTACATCAGAGACCATTCGCCGTGACCTCTCGATACTGGAGTCCGAAGGACAAATTACCAAAATCCATGGCGGGGCTGTCAAAAAACAGGTCGTTCAGGAAGATGAGTTTGGCGCCCGTATAGATATACACCGCGATGAAAAAATGGCAATTGGTAAAATTGCCGCCACGATGGTTAGCGAACGCGATACGCTGTTTATTGACTCCTGTACGACTAACTTAATTCTTGCTGAACTATTACCCCCACTCGCTTATTCTGTTATTACCAACTCAGCGTTAATTGCGGATAAAATTAAAGAGCATAATCTTCAGGCCCGCGTTTACGTCTTAGGCGGTGAATATGACTACCATTTTCGCGCCAATCTCGGTGTCTCGGTTTGTCAGCAAATTAACGCCATTCACGCCGATATCTGCTTCATTGGCGCAGGTGGAATTTCGCCTCAGCATGGAGTGCTGGTAAAAAGTTTTGATGAGGCGTACGTGGCGAAGTCCATGATTGCCATGAGCAAAAAAGCGGTAATTCTCGCCGACCATACCAAATTTGGTCAGGATGGGGTGATGTGTATCGCCACGTTAAAAGAAATCGATAGCATCATCACGGATAAAGGATTCAAAACAACGGGTTATACCCAGCAGGACTTTGGCGGGAAATTGCGTATTGCCTATTGAGCGCTATCAGCCTGACCAGGATTACCGTACACTGAGACTATCGGCTAACAGAGGGCACCCGTATGGCACTCCCCCGCATTACCCAAAAAGAGATGACCGAGCGCGAACAGCGTGAACTGAAAACGCTGCTTGACCGCGCGCGCATTGCACATGGTCGCCTGCTGACCAACGCTGAGACCAACAGCATCAAGAAAGAGTACATCGATAAACTGATGGCCTTGCGCGAAGCAGAAGCTAAAAAAGCCCGCCAATTGAAGAAAAAGCAGGCTTATAAACCGGATTCAGAGGCGTCATTTTCCTGGTCGGCGAATACACCAACGCGCGGCAGACGTTAACGTCCTTTCTTCTTACGCCCCGGTGAGGTAAAACGCTTGCCGATTGCCGCCGGGCGCGATTTCTCTTTCTCCGCCGATTTTTCGATTTTCACTACCGGGCGCTTGATGCCTGCGGTGGCAGCTTTTGGCTTCGCTTTCGCCTTCGGTTTAGCTTCTGATGATGAATTCTCAATCAGCTTGAACAGATCGATCAGTTCGTCATCCGTCAGGTCACGCCATTCACCCAGCGGCAGGCCGGACAAACTCACGTTCATGATGCGTGTGCGCTCAAGCTTCGTCACTTCATAACCAAAGTGCTCACACATACGGCGGATCTGGCGGTTCAGCCCCTGAATCAGCGTGATGCGAAACACAAACGGCGCTTCTTTCTTGACCTTACATTTCTTGGTGACGGTGCCGAGGATTGGCACACCGGCTCCCATCCCACGAATAAAGTCGTCGGTTACGGGCTTATCGACCGTCACCAGATACTCTTTTTCGTGATCGTTACCGGCGCGCAGGATTTTATTCACCAGGTCGCCGTGGTTGGTCAGAAAGATCAGTCCCTGGGAATCTTTGTCCAGACGACCGATGGGGAACACGCGTTTGCTGTGATTAACGAAATCAACAATGTTGTCGCGTTCGCTATCTTCGGTGGTGCTGACAATCCCTACCGGCTTGTTCAGCGCGATAAAAACCAGATCTTCCGCTTCACGCGGCTCAATCAACCGACCATTCACTTTTACGACGTCGCCAGGCATCACCTGATCGCCAATGGTGGCGCGTTTACCATTCAGGAAGACATTCCCTTGTTCGATAAAGCGATCCGCCTCGCGACGCGAGCAGATTCCGCTTTCACTGATGTATTTATTTAATCGGATGGATGAGTCGGGCAGCATAATTTCTCCTGTATACACTTCATCCTTCAAGCCGTCTCTGCGTTGGCTGCCCTCACTCACCCTGGTCACATAGTTATCTATGCTCCCAGGAATTCGTTCCCTTGCCGCCTTGATACAACTTGAATGCTTTTGTGTATTAAAAGCGAAATATACCCTACCTTGCGGACGATAAAAAATAATCGTGTTCTAACGCCCGGGCGCTATTTGTGATCTGCCACACCTTTAGACACAAAAGTGTCGGTGATCCATCACTGCAATTTTGTTGGGTGAAACGAAGCAGAATCAATACATTAGAGCAACAAGCACATCTGTGCCGACATCGCACAATCGCCACATCAAATGTGCAGCACAATCAGCCAGATCAGGGCGTTGAAATAAGTGAAAATAGCTTTGAGCTGCGGAAAGAATGGGGTTATATCAGATCAAGAAGGCAATTTCGTGATTTGCACAAATGTGCAGGAGTTCAAAAATGGCGATGGAAAACAGCGATGATATCCGCCTGATCGTAAAGATAGCGCAGCTGTATTACGAACAGGATATGACACAAGCGCAAATCGCCCGCGAGCTGGGTATTTACCGCACCACGATCAGCCGTTTGCTAAAACGTGGACGCGAGCAGGGTATCGTCACCATCGCCATTAATTACGACTACAACGAAAACCTGTGGCTGGAACAGCAGCTAAAACAGAAATTTGGCCTGAAAGAGGCGGTCGTCGTCTCCTGCGACAGCGAACAGGAAGACGAACAACTCGCGATGATGGGTGTGCACGGCGCACAGCTGCTGGAGCGCTTACTGGAACCCGGCGACATTATTGGGTTCTCATGGGGCCGCGCGGTGCGGGGACTTGTTGAAGGATTATCCCCTGCCAGTCAGTCACGTCAGCTGATCTGCGTGCCGATTATTGGCGGGCCATCCGGCAAGCTTGAAAGCCGCTACCACGTTAATACGCTGACCTACGGCGCAGCGGCAAAGCTCAAGGGGGAATCGCATCTGGCCGATTTCCCGGCACTGCTGGAGAACCCGCTCATTCGCAATGGCATTATGCAGTCCCAACATTTCAAATCGATTTCCGCTTATTGGGATAATCTGGACGTCGCACTGGTCGGGATTGGATCTCCGGCAATACGTGATGGCGCCAACTGGCACGCCTTTTACGGCAGCGAAGAGAGCGATGACCTGCATGCCCGTCAGGTAGCCGGAGACATTTGCTCGCGCTTTTACGATATCAACGGCGTGACGGTAGAAACCAATATGAGTGAAAAAACACTTTCCATTGAAACCAATAAATTAAAGCAGGCGCGCTACTCAATTGGCATTGCAATGGGTGAAGAGAAATACAGTGGAATTTTGGGCGCATTGCGTGGCAATTATATTAACGGTTTAGTGACTAACAGCCATACCGCTGAATTATTGTTGAAGTAAATATATTCGAATGGGTCCTGACATAATTAATTTTATGTGGACTCCCCTTATCTGAAATTGGGAGTTAATTATGCAAACGTGGTTAAATCTGCAGGGTAAAGTCATTATTGTTACCGGCGGCGCATCCGGAATTGGCCTGGCGATTGTTGAAGAGTTATTGGCACAGGGCGCGAATGTGCAAATGGCGGATATTCACGGTGGTGCAGGTCAATATGAAGGCCATAGTGGATATCATTTCTGGCCGACAGATATTTCCAGCGCCAAAGAAGTTAATCATACCGTTACCGAAATTATCCACCGCCATGGGCGTATTGATGGTTTGGTGAATAACGCAGGCGTTAATTTTCCGCGGCTGCTGGTCGATGAAAAAGCGCCCGCCGGGCAATATGAACTCAATGAAGCCGCTTTTGAAAAAATGGTCAATATCAACCAGAAAGGTGTGTTCTTAATGTCGCAAGCCGTAGCACGCCAAATGGTAAAACAGCGTAACGGCGTGATTGTGAATGTCTCTTCAGAAAGCGGACTGGAAGGCTCAGAAGGCCAAAGTTGCTATGCCGCCACCAAGGCCGCACTGAATAGCTTCACCCGTTCCTGGTCAAAAGAGCTGGGAAAACACGGGATTCGTGTGGTTGGCATTGCGCCTGGCATTCTGGAAAAAACCGGTCTGCGCACTCCCGAGTATGAAGAAGCGCTGGCCTGGACCCGCAACATCACCGTCGAACAGCTGCGCGAGGGCTACACCAAGAACGCAATCCCTATTGGTCGCTCAGGGCGCTTAAGCGAAGTCGCTGATTTTGTTTGTTATCTTTTGTCTGAGCGCGCCAGTTACATAACCGGAGTAACCACTAACATTGCGGGCGGAAAAACGCGCGGCTAAGGAGGTTTTATGGTCAATGCAATCTTCTGTGCTCACGGCAAACTGGCCTGCGCCATGCTGGAATCGGTACAGATGGTCTACGGTGATGCCAATGTTGAAGCCGTGGCATTTGTCCCCGGAGAGAACGCCAGCGAGATCGTGGAAAAGCTGAAAAAGTTAGTAAGTATTCACACTGGCGATGAATGGCTGATTGCCGTCGATTTGCAGTGTGGCAGTCCCTGGAATGCCGCCGCGACGCTGGCGATGCACAATCCGGCGATACGGGTCATCAGCGGGTTATCACTGCCGTTGGCGCTGGAGCTGGTAGACAACCAAAGCAGTATGAATGTGGATGAACTGTGTGAACACCTGACGACCATTGCTCAACAAACCTGTGTCGTCTGGAAACATCTGGAAACGGCCGAAGAGGATTTCTGATGAACATTACCCTTGCTCGTATTGATGACCGCCTGATCCACGGTCAGGTCACCACCGTCTGGTCGAAGGTGGCGAATGCACAACGGATTATTATCTGTAATGACGACGTTTATAACGATGAAGTACGTCGCACATTATTGCGCCAGGCCGCCCCGCCGGGAATGAAAGTGAACGTCGTTAATATCGAAAAGGCGGTCGCGGTTTACCATAATCCGCAATATCAGAACGAAACCGTTTTTTATCTTTTTACTCGTCCGCAAGATGCATTAGCAATGGTAAAACAAGGGGTAAAAATCGCCACGTTAAATATTGGCGGCATGGCCTGGCGACCAGGTAAAAAACAATTAACCAAAGCCGTTTCTTTAGATAACGACGATATTCATGCGTTTCGTGAGTTAGATAAACTGGGTGTCACGCTGGATTTACGCGTCGTCGCATCCGATCCATCTATTAATATTCTCGAAAAAATAGAAGAACAATCGTTCGCTGAATAAATAAAAATGCCTGTGTACTTATGCTTTAACAGGCAGGGATGATCACATTCACAAGGTGACATATTATGGAAATAAGTACCCTACAAATTATCGCCATATTCCTATTTTCCTGTATTGCCGGAATGGGCAGCGTGCTGGATGAGTTCCAGACCCACCGTCCGCTAATTGCTTGTACCGTTATCGGCCTGATCCTCGGTGATTTAAAAACCGGGATTATGCTCGGCGGCACACTGGAGTTGATCGCTCTTGGCTGGATGAACGTCGGCGCAGCGCAGTCTCCCGATTCGGCGCTCGCCAGTATTATCTCCGCCATTCTGGTTATCGTCGGTCAGCAAAGCATTGCTACCGGTATCGCCATCGCCCTGCCGGTGGCGGCGGCAGGCCAGGTACTGACGGTATTCGCCCGTACCATCACCGTGGTGTTCCAGCACGCGGCAGATAAAGCCGCCGAAGACGCCCGTTTTCGCACCATCGATTTGCTGCACGTTTCCGCCCTGGGCGTACAGGCGCTGCGCGTCGCCATTCCAGCGCTGATTGTCTCGCTGTTTGTCAGCGCGGATATGGTCAGCAACATGCTGAATGCCATTCCGGAATTCGTCACCCGTGGGCTGCAGATTGCCGGAGGATTTATCGTAGTCGTCGGTTACGCCATGGTACTGCGCATGATGGGCGTGAAGTACCTGATGCCCTTCTTCTTCCTCGGATTTATCGCCGGGGGTTACCTCGATTTAAGTCTGCTGGCCTTTGGCGGCGTGGGCGTGATTATCGCGCTGGTCTACATCCAGCTGAACCCACAGTGGCGTAAGACTGAACCGCAGGCGCAAGCCCCCTCTTCTCAAGCTCTTGATCAGCTTGAAGACTAACGGAGCCCATCATGGAACAGAAAAAACTGACCAAATCCGACCTGTTTAGCATGTTTGTTCGCTCCAACCTGCAACAGGCGTCATTCAACTTCGAACGCATTCATGGGCTGGGCTTTTGCTACGACATGATCCCCGCCATCAAGCGCTTGTATCCACTAAAAGAGGATCAGGTTGCCGCACTCAAACGCCACCTGGTGTTCTTCAATACCACCCCTGCCGTTTGCGGCCCAGTGATTGGCGTCACCGCCGCAATGGAGGAAGCACGCGCCAACGGTGCGGAAATTGACGATGGCGCAATCAACGGCATCAAAGTCGGCCTGATGGGTCCGCTGGCAGGCGTCGGCGATCCGCTGGTATGGGGAACGCTGCGCCCGATTACCGCCGCGCTCGGCGCATCGCTGGCGCTGTCCGGTAACATTCTCGGCCCGCTATTGTTCTTCTTTATTTTCAATGCAGTACGTCTGGCAATGAAGTGGTACGGCTTACAGCTTGGCTTTCGTAAAGGGGTCAACATCGTCAGCGACATGGGCGGCAACCTGCTGCAGAAACTGACCGAAGGCGCATCGATTCTCGGCCTGTTTGTGATGGGAGTATTGGTCACCAAATGGACCAGCATCAACGTGCCGCTGGTGGTATCGCAAACACCTGGCGCAGACGGCACCACCGTCACCATGACCGTGCAGAACATTCTCGACCAACTCTGCCCCGGCCTGCTGGCGTTGGGTCTGACGCTGCTGATGGTGCGTCTGCTCAACAAGAAAATTAATCCGGTATGGCTAATCTTCGCCCTGTTTGCGCTGGGAATTATCGGTAACGCACTGGGCTTCCTGTCCTGATTTTTTCGCTCCGGCAATGCCGGGGCAACTTCAACAAATAGTCCTCGAAAGAGGAAGAGGTGGTAACAATGCAAACAACAACAGCTTTACGTCTTTATGGTAAACGCGATCTGCGCCTGGAAACCTTCGATCTTCCTGAAATGCAGGACGATGAAATTCTGGCCTCAGTCGTAACCGACAGCCTGTGCCTTTCTTCCTGGAAAGAGGCTAACCAGGGCGAGAACCACAAAAAGGTGCCGGACGATGTGGCCACCAACCCGATCATCATCGGTCATGAGTTTTGCGGCGACATTATTGCCGTAGGCAAAAAATGGCAGCATAAGTTTCAGCCCGGCCAGCGCTATGTCATTCAGGCTAACCTGCAACTGCCGGATCGCCCGGACTGTCCCGGCTACTCCTTCCCGTGGGTGGGCGGTGAAGCCACCCACGTCGTTATTCCCAATGAGGTGATGGAGCAGGACTGCCTGCTGGCCTACGAAGGCGAAACCTATTTTGAAGGTTCGCTGGTTGAGCCGCTATCCTGCGTGATTGGCGCATTCAACGCCAACTACCACCTGCAGGAAGGCACTTATAACCACAAGATGGGCATTCGTCCGCAGGGGCGAACGCTGATACTCGGCGGCACCGGGCCGATGGGACTACTGGCGATCGACTATGCACTGCATGGCCCGGTTAACCCGGCGCTGCTGGTGGTAACCGACACCAATAACGACAAGTTGAGCTACGCCCGCAAGCACTATCCATCAGAACCACAAACGTTGATCCATTATCTCCACGCCCAGGATGCGAGTTATGACACCTTGATGGCGCTGAGCGGTGGACACGGGTTTGATGACATCTTTGTGTTTGTGCCCAACGAACAGCTGGTTACGCTGGCCTCTTCCCTGCTGGCTGCCGATGGTTGCATGAACTTCTTTGCTGGCCCGCAGGATAAGCAGTTTAGCGCGCCGATTAACTTCTACGACGTACACTACGCCTTCACCCATTATGTTGGGACGTCTGGCGGCAATACCGACGACATGCGCGCGGCGGTTAAACTTATCGAAGAGAAGAAGGTTCAGGCGGCAAAAGTGGTGACGCACATTCTGGGGTTAAATGCGGCAGGTGAAACCACGCTGGAACTGCCAACAGTCGGCGGCGGGAAAAAACTGGTTTACACCGGCAAAGCCTTACCATTAACCGCGCTCACGCAGATTGATGATCCAGCCTTGCGCGATATCCTGGAACGACATGAGGGGATTTGGTCGCAGGAAGCCGAACAGTACGTATTGTCTCACGCCGAGGAAATTTAACATGATTAACCGCGACACCCAGTTGTGCATGTCGCTTGCCGGTCGCCCTGGCAACTTTGGCACTCGCTTTCACAACTATCTGTATGAAAAGTTAGGGTTGAATTTTATCTACAAAGCCTTTACCACGCAGGATATTGAGGCCGCAGTGAAAGGCGTTCGCGCACTCGGAATTCGCGGCTGTGCGGTCTCTATGCCGTTCAAAGAGAGCTGCATGCCGTTTCTGGATGCCATCGATCCTTCCGCAAGCGTCATTGATTCCGTCAATACCATCGTCAATGACAACGGTACGCTGACAGGATTTAACACCGACTATATTGCGGTAAAAAGTCTGATTGCCAGCCACCAGCTCAATAGCAGCGCACGCGTGATGATTCGCGGCAGCGGTGGAATGGGTAAAGCGGTTATCGCCGCGTTTCGCGATGCGGGGTTTACGGATGTCATCATTGCCGCGCGCAATCGCGAGAGCGGCCCGACGCTGGCGAAGCAGTATGGGTTTCAGTGGCAGCCCCAGTCGGAAGGGATTGCCTGCGATATTCTGGTCAACGTGACGCCCGTCGGCATGGCTGGCGGTAAAGAGAGCGATGAACTGGCCTACAGCGAAGCGATGGTCGCTACCGCCAGCGTGGTGTTTGACGTGGTCGCCCTGCCGTCGGAAACACCGGTGATTAAGCTGGCGCAGCAGCTGGGTAAAAAAACCATCAGCGGCACAGAGGTGATTGCCTTACAGGCCGTAGAGCAATTCGCCATGTACACCGGCGTACGCCCGGATGACGCGCTAATCGCCGAAGCGGCAGAATTTGCGCGGGCGGGGTAACGAAGCAGGAACAGAGCGCCAGGGATGGGCGCTCTAATAGACATTAATCAAAATGTCCTTTGAAAATCACTGAACGAACCGTTTTCTTCCACCCATTGATTTAATGCTGCTATCGATTTTTTATTTTCCCGCAGCCATTCTTCACGTTTGTTCTCACGAAATTTTTCGATTAGGGCTTCGGTTAAAACCGCTGACAGATTGATTTTAAGCTTGCGCGCCTCTTCCAGTATCTCTGGAGCCAGAGAGACATTGACTGATTTTTTTACTTTAAACAATGTGCGCATGATAACCCCCATAGCAGTACGCATGACACACCTAAGGTGTGCGTAATAAGCGAGCATTTCCTGTTCCCGGCCAGCAAATCATCATGTCACACTAAGATGGTTGCACAGGTCTGTCACGCCCCGAAGAAGATGTCTGCGAGGCGCTTTCCAGATTAGTTTAGGGAGTCGCTGACAAACAGCTGCTGGTCAGCTTTCGCTTCCAACTGCGCCAGCGCGGGAATCAACTGGCTGATATTTACCAGACTGTGTCCTAACTGGCATATGCTCTCATAGGCAAAATGTTCCTGACCTTCACCCGCCATAGTCAGCAGGCTTTCGCCCATAAAATTCAGCGTCTGGTACAACCATGCCAGCGCCTCTTCACAGCCAAACGATAGCGCCAGATTTTCTTCGGTGGTGAGATGGCGACAATCAAGATGGCGGAACGCCTCGGCGAGTGGAAAATAAAGCAGGTCAGCTTGCGGTATGAGAGAAGAAGACGCAAAACAGGCGTTAGTGGTACTATTAGCATCAGCCATAGCATTACCTCGTATAATGTTGTGGTTAGAAGCTCGGTATGTGTTCGCGCACTGCCGGGCTTCGTTGTTTCTGTAAGACAATTGACTTACACTTGTCTTACGATCATCAATGTAAATCAGGTGTCAGACACATGTCAACGGTAGAATTCAAAAAGAAAGGTAACAAACAAATCGCGTTACGTGTCGAGCCAGAACTGGAAGCAGGGATCCAGAAAGCGCTTTCAATGGATGGTGACGCGTCAATATCCGCATGGATTAAGCGAATTATTAGGAAAGAATCGAAGCAGAAAGGGATTGAAGTTTAGAAGTTGGTATTTCTGGCTTGTAAGAGTAGTGTGTCATCACACATCTCGTATAATCAAGGTGCCAACACACATGAACGAAAGAAGAGGCAATCCCCCGTTTCAATTCCGTCTGGATCCGGAACTGCGCAAAGCGATGGAAGAAGCACAGCGGCAGGCTGGCGATGAATCGTTGGCAGCCTGGATTAAACGTGTGATTAGAAAAGAGCTGAAGCAGAAAGGAATTGAAGTGTAAGAGGCGGTACTTTATATCGTTTTTCTGAAGGTCTGCTCAGAGCGAGGAGCGGACATTTCCTTAAAAGAAAATTTAAATCTAATGTAAAATAAAATTTAACATTAGATGGACTGGTTAACCTGGATAACTATAAGTAATTTAATTCATCAAACAGTCTGAATAAATATTTTTTTTAAAGCTTCTCTAATAATATACACCTTGGTTGCATCAGAATATCTACCACCATGTGTTCCTGCCTTTTTGAACAACTCACTGAAAGTTTCTTTGATAAGAATTTCATTAACTGTCATTTGAGTTTCTTTATTATATTTATCCATTTCCTGCTGGATTAGTCTTAACATGCTTTCCATTTCAGTAGGTTGCTCATTCATCCATTCAATAAGAACAGATTCATTAGCAATATCTGGGCTTTCTCTATGGCATTTACTGCATAGCAGAATATAATTTGAGACATCATTACTTCCGCCTAGTGAGTGAGGGATAATATGTGCCCTCTCCAATTTTGAGGATTCGCGGCCACAGCAGACACATACATTAAAATCACACGCATTATCATAGCGCGTATCATCCAAACCTCTTTGAATTCCATTGTCAATCCAGTACTGCCAGATCATTTTTTTACTTGGTGCGTTTTGTCTAGGAACTACTGCCATATTACTGCTCCTCAAGAATTCAAACAGTTGATGAGAGATAAGCTGACCTGCGCCCTATAGATTAACACACTACGCTGTTAGTAACGTCCACTTCTGACGCAGAGCGGAAGCTAACTGAATCGTAGGTCTACTTTGAGCGAACAGCAGACATTCAATCGATCGTGAGGTATTTACAATACTTAACATTAGTTAATATAGATATGTTTTTAAGTAATTATATCGGTTGAAAATAAATGTCAAATTTATCACTGTACAAATTTCCTTTCTGGTAATTAACATTTGGATCCGTAATTATACTTCTTACCAAATGTATATCTGATATATCCGTCTTGCAGCCGAAATAGACAGAAATTAATTCTGCGGGCCAAGGATGTAACTCATTACCTTGCTCAACTACATGCCTCCACTCCTGCTCGTACTCCCAATGTTTAGATTTTGTGTGTAATATTCTAATTTTATTAGATAATGTATCGACTTCATTTAAAATTGAACTTGCCTGTATCGATGGATAATTATCATTGTAATTCATCGGCCTGGTTATTTTATCATCTGCTAAGGCTGTGCCGACGATGCGTTTAAACTCTAAGCACATACCTTTATGTTCAGAAGCATAATGCGACCACATCAGCAAATTTTTGTTACTGCTTGCTAGTGAAAGAATACCTAACTTTTCTAAACCGCTTTTAAATCTGTCCAAAGGTTCATCAAGAGAGCGTTTTTGGGAAACTATTACATCTGACATATCTTCACCAAAAATGGCTGATAATTTTTCAGAGTCCATTTCCCGTTCGTACACATGCCTTTGTCCTCTCACATAAAATTGGGTGTCAAAAGGATCATTAAATGCTGCCGGTTTTGAGTACCAGATTTTCCGCTGTGCAAGAGCGCTTAATTGATTCTTACCGATAGAACAGTATTTGAATAAAGATGTAATTTCAGGCTTTATCACTAGCATTCCTATGATTTTTTCAATGTTAATATAATTAATTATACAACTTTACTATCACAAGTTCAGGTTGTAACCTTCTGATTGTAAGATAAAAACACACATATACCCTCATAAGAAAATGTATCTTGGTTACACAATTAAAACATTCTAACAAAATCGTTTCCGAAGTACTTTAATCTTCTTGAATTATGTTAGTAACGTCCGTTCCTGGCACAAAGCCGACTATCCCCTGTTATCGTTTCTCGTATCAACCACAGCATCCTGAAAAATTACGCATTATTGCGAGGTGCTTTCCTGTTTACGCCCACCAGCATTTCCTCTCACCTCCCAGTTTTTTATTCTCTACTTTCAACTTGTCAATTCACAATGTAGTTTATAAAATACATGGAACGTAATCATGGAAATTCTTCAGACCACGGTTTTCCAACGCTGGGAGCAGAACCTACGGGATCGCAGGGCCAAAACGCTCATTGCCGCACGACTTTTTCGACTGGCGAATGGTTTAGCTGGCGATGTTAAACCTGTAGGTGAAGGCATCAGCGAAATGCGCATTTCTTACGGTCCTGGTTACAGGATTTACTTTAAACAGCATGGCTGCCGCATCATCATTTTGCTATGTGGTGGCGATAAAAGCTCACAAGCTAACAATATCACCCTTGCAAAAGTGCTCGCCCGTTCACTGGACTATCAGGAGACATTCCGCCATGAATAAGCTTACTCAGTACGATCCCGCTGCTGCGCTAGTTGATGATGAAGAAATTGCTGTATTTATGGCGGATGCCCTCGAAACAGGCGATGCAACGTACATTGCAAAAGCGTTGGGCGTGGTGGCACGCGCTAAGGGAATGGCGAACATCGCGGCAGAAACGGGATTATCCCGCGAACAACTCTATCGCTCGTTTAGTGAGAAAGGAAACCCGACGCTGAAAACCACGCTGGCGGTGATGAAGGCGCTCGGTATTGGATTGACACTTAGAAAATAGTCCCAGCTTCTATCTCCCCTTCCAACATCGTGAGCCATATCAGTAAGGCATTAGATTGATAGTGGTAGCATTAGCGCGGTTTGTAATTTTCTGATTACATGGAGAAATGATGGAACTGCTTTTATTGAGTAACTCGACGCTGCCGGGCAAAGGCTGGATGGAACATGCGCTGCCGCTGATCGCAGAGCAACTGAATGGTCGCCGCACGGCGGTGTTTATTCCGTTCGCTGGCGTGACGCAAACCTGGGATGAGTACACGGCGAAAACGGCAGCCATCTTTGCGCCAATGGGCGTTAACGTTACCGGTATTCATACCGTTGCCGATCCAATTGCAGCCATTGAAAACGCCGAGCTGGTGATTGTCGGCGGCGGGAATACTTTCCAGTTGCTGAAAGAGAGTCGTGAGCGCGGGTTGCTGGCGCCGATCGTGGATGTCGTCAAACGCGGTGCGCTGTACATCGGCTGGAGCGCGGGTTCCAACCTTGCCTGCCAGACCATCCGCACTACCAACGACATGCCGATTGTCGATCCCAAAGGTTTTGATGCGCTGGGTCTGTTCCCGCTGCAGATTAACCCACATTTCACCAACGCGCTGCCGGAAGGCCACAAAGGCGAAACGCGTGAACAGCGTATCCGCGAACTGCTGGTTGTGGCACCGGAGCTGACGGTGATTGGCTTGCCGGAAGGTAACTGGATTAAAGTGAGTAACGGTCAATCTGTGCTCGGCGGCCCAAACACCACGTATATCTTTAAAGCGGGTGAAGAGGCGGTTGCCGTTGAAGCAGGCCACTGCTTTTAGTTGATTTATTGTCTGATGCCGGATGCGGCTTCGCCTTATCCGGCCTACCGCTTCACCTCACTCAATAATCATCCCGCTCATCGTCTTCATCCGGCTGTTCCAGCACGCTGTAAGCCACTGAACAAAACAGCGAGTTCAGACGCTGCATATCGCCCAACAGCGCCAGGTGCAACGAGCTGGTCTCGATGCTCTGCACGTTCTGCTGATGCAGACGGTCAACGTGCGCATGCGAATAACGACGGTTGAGAATACGGAAGCGGTGCTTGCTGCGGCGCAGACGACGGGCACTGGTCACATCACCTGAGAAGAACACCGACATTGCCAGTTGCAGATTGCTGAGCAGCTGATCGTAAAGCGCATCCAGCTCTTTCAGCCCTTCTACCGAGAATGCCCGGCGGGCGGCCAGCGACTTATCGGCTATCTCGCTGCCCATACGTTCGACAATATCGGAAGCCTGCTCAAGGTTGAGCGACATTTCGATAATCTCCGCCCAACGGCGTGATTCCTCTTCCGCCAGCTCATCCTTTGGCATCCGCGCCAGATAGAGCTTAATGGCCGTGTATAGCACGTTAATGTCGTCCGCCATCCTGCGCAGTTCTTTCTCTTCACGCGGCTCACCGTGCATCACGCGCTTCAGCCCCTCCATCATCTGCTCCATCGCGTCGCCTATGCGCAAAGCTTCACGGGCGGCATTAGCCAAAGCGAGCGTCGGCGTATCCAGCGCGCTAACGTCCAGATGTTTGGGCTTCAGATGCGCATCAAGTTCTGGCTCATCGCGGATGATGCGCTTACAAAAACGCGCCATCGGTTCGGCGAACGGCACCATCGCCACGCAGCGCACCAGGTTGTAGAAGACGTGGAAGTAGATAACCAGTTCAGATTTCGCCAGCGGCAGTTCATCCATCAGATTAGCCAGCGGATGAACAAACGGCAGGATAATCAGGCTACCCACCAGCTTAAACAGCAGGCTACCTAGCGCCACTCGGCGGGCGGCGGCATTAGCGGCGCTGTTGTTAAGCATCGCCAACAGGCCGGATCCGAGGTTGGCGCCAATCACCAGACACAGCGCCACCGGGAACGAGATAATGCCTGCAGCGGTCAGCGTGGCCGTCAACAGCACCGCCGCCAGGCTGGAGTAACTGATAATCGCAAACATGGCGCCAATCAGCGCATCCAGCATGATATCGCCGGTGAGCGAGGCGAAAATAACCTGTACGCCATTAGCCTGAGTGATCGGCGTTACCGCCTGCACAATCAGCTCCAGCGCCAGTAAAATCAACCCCAGACCAATACCTACCCGGCCCAGCTGTCCGGCACGAGACTGCTTGCGCCCAAGAAAGAAAATGACGCCGATAAAAATCAGCAGTGGCGACAGCCAGGAGAGATCGAAGGTCAGGATACGCGCCATCAGCGCGGTCCCCACGTCGGCACCGAGCACAATCACCAGCGCAGGGGTGAGCGCCACGAGATCTTGTGCAACAAACGAGGTCACCAGCATGGTGGTGGCGTTGCTGCTTTGCACCAGCGCCGTCACGCCGATACCCGCACAAAAGGCGAGCGGCTTCTTTTCAACGCTACGGCTGAGCACGGTACGCAAGCGGGCGCCGAAGACGCGCATCACACCGGTACGCACAATATGCGTCCCCCAAACCAGCATCGCGACGGCAGAAAGCAGGTGTAACAGAGTTAACACGGAATCAGGTACTCCTTATCGTTATATGTTCCTGAGGCCGAAGCCTTCTTTCAGTATAAGGGTTTAAACGTAATAAAGAGACAGGGCACTCATTGAGTGCCCTGTTTGTTGTAAAGAAAGATGACAGTTTTGTGAATCAATCGGCATCGTAGCCGAGATTCGGCGCTAACCAGCGCTCAACCTCCGCTACGCTCATCCCTTTACGGAACGCATAGTCTTCAACCTGATCGCGCTGGATTTGCGCCACAGCGTAGTACTTGCTGTCCGGATGACTGAAATACCAGCCGGAAACCGACGCACCTGGCCACATGGCGAAGGATTCGGTGAGCTTCATCCCGGTATGCGCCTCCACGTCCAGCAGTTCCCAGATGGTGGCTTTTTCGGTGTGTTCCGGACAAGCCGGATAGCCCGGTGCCGGGCGAATCCCCTGGTAGTTTTCGCGGATCAGCTCCTCGTTACTGAGATTCTCATTCGCCGCATAGCCCCAGTAGACTTTACGCACGCGCTCATGCAGATATTCTGCGAACGCTTCCGCCAGACGGTCAGCGATCGCTTTCACCATGATCTTGTTGTAGTCGTCATGTTGCGCTTCGAAAGCATCTGCCAGCGCGTCTTCTTCCAGACCACCAGTGACCGCAAAAGCACCGATGTAATCCGCTTTACCGCTCAGTTTCGGTGCAACAAAGTCAGACAAGCAGTAGTTGGCGAAACCGACTTTTTCCGTCTGCTGGCGCAGGTGATGACTCACATTGATGACGTGCGTACGCGTCTCGTCACGGTAAATCTCGATGTCGTCACCCACGCGGTTGGCCGGGAATAAACCCACCACGCCACGCGGATTCAGCGTCTTCTCAGCGCTGAGTTTATCCAGCATGTCGTTGGCATCTTTGAACAAGCGCTTCGCCTCTTCGCCCACTACTTCATCTTCGAGGATTCGCGGATATTTCCCGGCCAACGACCAGGTCATAAAGAACGGCGTCCAGTCGATGTAGTTGCGCAGGGTTTCGATGCTGGCTTCCACTTCCTGTACGCCCAGACGGTGCGCCACCGGCGGGGTGTAGTTTTCCCAGTCAAAGGCCAGATCGTTGTCGCGGGCAGCCTGTAACGTTACGGGTGGAGTACGCGGTTTCTTACGCGCATGCTGGATACGCACGGTTTCGTACTCTTTACGCGTACGGGCGACAAAGTCATCACGCTGGGTGTCAGAGAGCAGCGCAGCCACGACACCAACGGTACGCGAGGCGTTCTGCACGTACACCGTCGGGCCGCTGTAGTTCTGCTCAATTTTCACCGCCGTGTGCGCTTTTGAGGTGGTCGCACCGCCAATCAGCAGTGGGATGGTGAAGCCCTGACGCTCCATCTCTTTCGCCACGTTGACCATTTCGTCCAGCGATGGGGTAATCAGCCCGGAAAGGCCAATCAGATCGGCATTCACTTCACGCGCGGTTCTGAGGATTTTCTCCGCGGGCACCATCACGCCAAGATCGACGATTTCGTAGTTGTTACATTGCAGCACCACGCCGACGATATTTTTACCGATGTCGTGCACGTCGCCCTTCACGGTAGCGATGACCATTTTGCCGTTGCTGGAGCCTTTCTCTTTGCTGGCCTCAATGTACGGTTCGAGGTACGCCACCGCCTGCTTCATCACGCGGGCGGATTTCACCACCTGCGGCAGGAACATTTTGCCCTCGCCGAACAGGTCGCCAACCACGTTCATGCCGTCCATCAGCGGTCCTTCAATAACCTCGATCGGGCGCGCAGCCTGCTGGCGCGCTTCTTCGGTATCCAGCTCAATAAACTCGGTAATGCCTTTCACCAGCGAGTATTCGAGGCGCTTTTTCACGTCCCAACTGCGCCACTCCGCCATCTGGGCATTCGCCGTATCGTCGGTTTTACTGCCGCGATACTTCTCAGCAAGCTCCAGCAGTCGTTCGGTGCCATCGTCACGGCGGTTGAGGATCACATCTTCAACCGCATCGCGCAGCTCGGCGGGCAGGTCGTCATAGATTGCCAGTTGTCCGGCGTTAACGATCCCCATGTCCATGCCGTTGCGAATGGCGTAGTAGAGGAATACCGCGTGAATGGCTTCACGTACCGGGTCGTTGCCACGGAATGAGAATGACACGTTAGAAACGCCGCCGGAGATCAGCGCGTGCGGCAGTTCGCGTTTGATGTCTTCACAGGCCCCGATAAAGTCCTGCGCATAGTTGTTGTGTTCCTCAATGCCGGTCGCGACGGCAAAGATGTTCGGGTCAAAGATAATATCTTCCGGCGGGAAGCCCACCTCTTCGGTAAGAATCTTGTACGCCCGACGGCAGATCTCAATTTTGCGCGCGCGGGTGTCGGCCTGGCCCTGCTCGTCAAAGGCCATCACCACCACTGCAGCACCGTAGCGACGCAGCAGCTTCGCGTGATGAATAAAGGTCTCAACCCCCTCTTTCATCGAAATGGAGTTAACGATGCCTTTACCCTGAATGCACTTCAGCCCTTTTTCGATTACTTCCCATTTGGAGGAGTCGATCATAATCGGCACGCGGGCGATATCCGGTTCACCGGCAATCAGGTTGAGGAAACGAACCATCGCCGCTTCGGCGTCGAGCATCCCCTCATCCATGTTGATATCGATGATCTGCGCGCCGCTTTCTACCTGCTGGCGGGCGACGTCCAGCGCTTCGCTGTATTTCTCTTCTTTGATCAGGCGCTTAAACTTCGCCGAACCGGTAACGTTGGTACGCTCGCCGACGTTCACAAACAGGCTGTCGTCGCCGATGTTCAGCGGCTCAAGGCCGGAAAGGCGGCAGGCAACCGGGATTTCCGGCAAGCGGCGTGGCGGCAAGCCATCCACCGCGCGGCTCATGGCAGCGATGTGTTCCGGCGTGGTGCCGCAGCAGCCACCAACAATATTCAGGAAGCCCGCTTCGGCCCATTCACGGATTTGCGCCGCCATGGTGTCGGCATCAAGATCGTACTCACCAAAAGCGTTTGGCAGCCCGGCGTTCGGGTGTGCGGTAACGTAGCATTCGGCAATACGCGACAGTTCCTGCACGTACTGGCGCAGTTCGTCCGGGCCTAAGGCACAGTTCAGACCAAAAGTCAGCGCGTCGGCGTGGCGCAGGGAGTTGTAGAATGCTTCGGTGGTCTGGCCGGAGAGCGTACGCCCGGAAGCGTCAGTGATGGTGCCGGAGAGCATAATCGGCAGCTCAACGCCCAGCGCTTCGAATTCAGTTTTAACCGCGAAAATAGCGGCTTTGGCGTTGAGGGTATCGAAGACAGTTTCAATCAGGATCAGGTCACTACCACCTTCCACCAGCGCTTTGGTGGATTCACGGTAAGCGGCCACCAGCTGATCAAAGGTAATATTGCGGTAAGCCGGGTCGTTGACGTCGGGCGAGATAGATGCCGTACGGTTGGTTGGGCCAAGCACGCCCGCGACATAGCGCGGTTTGTTCGGCGTGCGCGCCGTCCATTCGTCTGCCGCCGCACGCGCCAGTTTGGCTGCCGCAAAGTTGATTTCCGCCGACAGGGATTCCATCTGGTAATCCGCCATGGCGATAGTGGTGGAGTTAAAGGTGTTGGTTTCGATGATGTCCGCGCCCGCCTCGAAGTAGGCGTGGTGAATCGCGGCGATCACCTCCGGTTTGCTGAGCACCAACAGGTCGTTGTTGCCTTTCAGATCGCACGGCCATTCGGCAAAGCGTTCGCCGCGGAAATCCTCTTCGCTCAGACGATATCCCTGGATCATGGTGCCCATACCGCCGTCCAGCACCAGAATACGTTCATTTAACTGCTGACGTAATTGTTCTACTTTGCTGCTCACACTCGCTCCCGACAACGCTCAACCAGACCGAAAAAAACTCAACAGGCCATACTGGCACAAACCTGAGAGGCGGAAAAGAGAACAACGGCCAACATGAGACATGTTCAGCTTCACTCATCCGATCAGTACAGGAATTCTTGCATTATATTTGAATAAAACGAAAATGATTTCCACGATACAGAAAAGGAGTCTGCCATGGTTGCCCCCGTTCCCGCGAAACGCGGTAGAAAACCCGCCGCTACTACTGCGCCCGCAACCGGGCAGGTTCAGTCCCTGACGCGTGGCCTGAAGCTGCTCGAGTGGATTGCGGAATCCAACGGCAGCGTGGCGCTGACCGAGCTGGCGCAGCAGGCTGGCCTGCCAAACTCCACGACTCACCGATTGTTGACCACCATGCAGCAGCAGGGATTTGTTCGTCAGGTGGGTGAATTAGGCCACTGGGCCGTGGGCGCACATGCGTTTATCGTCGGCAGCAGCTTTCTGCAAAGCCGTAATCTGCTGGCGATTGTCCACCCAATCCTGCGCAAGCTGATGGAAGATTCCGGTGAGACGGTCAACCTCGCCGTGCTGGATCAAAGCGATCATCAGGCGATTATTATCGACCAGGTGCAGTGTACCCAACTGATGCGCATGTCTGCGCCCATCGGCGGCAAACTGCCGATGCACGCCTCCGGGGCGGGCAAAGCGTTTTTATCCCAGCTGAGCGAAGAACAGGTGACAGGGTTGCTGCACCGCAAAGGACTACACGCTTATACCCACGCCACGCTGGTGTCGCCGGTGCATCTGAAAGAGGATTTGGCCCAGACGCGTAAGCGCGGCTATTCCTTTGATGATGAGGAACATGCGCTGGGTCTGCGCTGCGTGGCATCGTGCATTTATGACGAGCACCGCCAGCCGTTTGCCGCCATTTCCATCTCCGGCCCCATTTCGCGCATTACCGACGATCGCGTGACCGAGTTTGGCGCCATGGCGATCAAAGCGGCGAAAGAAGTGACGCTGGCGTATGGCGGGTTTCGTTAAGATGGGATTGCCGGGTGGCGGCTACGCCTTACCCGGCTTACGATCGGTTTCATAACGCACGCTGAAACGCTGTTTGCGCCGGTAGGCGTAAACATCTTCCACATGCCCGTTTTTAATCCGCGTTTGCAGACCACGCCAGTAGTCGGCGTTGAACAAGTCAGCGTGCATCTCTTCAAATAGCGGCCCGATACGCGGGTCGGCACATAGCCAGTGGCGAAACTCTTCCGGGAAGACATCTCCAGGCGATACGCTGTACCACGGCTCGGCGCTCATCTCATCTTCCGGGTAACGCGGGGGCGGGATATGGCGGAAATTCACCTCCGTCATATAGCAAATTTCGTCGTAGTCATAGAACACCACGCGCCCGTGACGGGTGACGCCGAAGTTCTTAAACAGCATATCGCCGGGGAAAATATTGGCGGCGGCCAGCTGACGAATCGCGTTGCCGTACTCTTCAATGGCATCGCGCAGTTGTTGACCTTCGACCTGCTCCAGCCAGATATTCAGCGGCACCATCCGTCGTTCGATATACAGATGGCGAATGACAATCTGATCGCCAAGATCGGTAATTTTTTCCGGGGCTTCCTGCAATAGCAGCGCCATCAGCGCCGGATCGATTTGCCGTTTATCCAGCACAAAGTTCTCGAACTCCTGGGTGTCAGCCATCCGCCCAACGCGATCGTGCTCTTTGACCAGTTGATAACAGGCGCGGACGTGGGCGGCAGACATCTCTTTCTGCGGCGCAAATTTGTCTTTGATGATTTTAAACACCCGGTCAAAGCCCGGCAGGGTAAACACCAGCATCACCATACCGCGGATCCCCGGCGCTTCAATAAACTGCTCATCACAGTTGGCCAGGTAGAGCAGATACTCCCGATAACTTTCCGTTTTTGCATGCTTCTGGCAGCCAATCGCCATATACAATTCAGCGGTGGTTTTACCGGGCAGGATCTCGCGCAGCCACTCCACTAACGCCGCGGGCAGCGGGGCATACACCATAAAGTAGGAGCGGGCAAAGCCAAACACAATGCTCGCCTCCGCCGTCGTGGTCAGGCAGGTATCGACAAACAGCTCACCTTCGTCTGTCCGGTGGATTGGCAGTAAAAACGGCAGCGTTCCAGAAGGGGTAATCAGCTTACCGACCAGCCAGGCGGCCTTGTTACGATAAAACAGTTCATTCGCCACCTGTAAATGGCAGCCCTGCAACACATCCGCTCCCAGGGTTTCGGTCAGGTGTTCGATGATGTAGTGAATATCACGATGTTTATTCTGCCATGGAAGACGCAGGGGCAGATCGCTAAGGACGCGAGTCAGCAGCCACTCCCAGCCGGTATCAGGAAAAAAGTCTTTCGCCAACGGGCGTGGGATCGTGCGGAAACGACGCTCTGGCTGAGAACTGAAAATAAACAGCCGCTCGGGAGTCAGCGAGCGGTGATCAAATAACCGACAGTAAACGGAGTTAAAAAAGCTCTCCGCAATCTCGAAGCGCGGGTAATCCGGCAGTAGCCGGGTGTAATGCTCTTTCACGCGAAGTAAAAAATCCGCGTCGGTACTTTTGCCGTCTGTAATGCAGCGCAACTGCTCCACCACCAGACCCACGTGATGATCGTAAAGGTGAATACGGCTTTTCATCGCCTGCTGAACCGCATGCCAGTCGGCATGTTCAAAACGCTGCTGCGCGCCGGAGGTGACTTCCAGAAAACGCCCGTACTGGGCGTCGAAACCTTGCAAAATCGTCTGAGCAATCAGTAATTCCAGGCCACGCGTCATCGACTTCTCCCATCCGGCACAACGTCATGCCGGATGGCGCGTTCGCTTATCCGGCCTACATCCCTTCGTAGGCCCGGTAAGCGCAGCGCCACCGGGCATTAATCAAAACTGCGATTCTTCGGTCGAGCCGGTCAGCGCGGTCACCGAGGAAGCGCCGCCCTGAATGATAGTAGTGACTTTGTCGAAGTAGCCTGTACCCACTTCCTGCTGATGGGACACGAAGGTGTAACCGTCTTTAGCCGCCGCAAATTCTGGCTGCTGAACCTTCTCAACATAGTGGCGCATGCCTTCACCCTGCGCATAGGAGTGCGCGAGGTCGAACATGTTGAACCACATGCTGTGGATGCCCGCCAGGGTAATGAACTGGTATTTGTAACCCATATCCGACAGTTGCTGCTGGAAGCTGGCGATGGTTTTGTCGTCCAGGTTTTTCTGCCAGTTAAATGACGGCGAACAGTTGTAGGCCAGCAGTTTGCCAGGGAATTTCGCGTGAATCGCATCGGCAAAGCGCTTCGCCAGTTCGAGGTCCGGCGTGGAGGTTTCACACCACACCAGATCCGCATAAGGTGCATACGCCAGGCCACGGCTGATCGCCTGCTCAATGCCCGCATGGGTGCGGTAGAACCCTTCACTGGTACGTTCGCCGGTGATGAACTCGCTGTCGTACGGGTCACAGTCAGAGGTAATCAGGTCAGCGGCGTCAGCATCAGTACGCGCAATCACCAGCGTCGGAACGCCCATGACGTCGGCCGCCAGACGGGCCGCCACCAGTTTCTGAATAGCTTCCTGAGTCGGCACCAGAACTTTGCCGCCCATGTGACCACATTTTTTCACCGATGCGAGCTGATCTTCGAAGTGAACGGCCGCTGCACCAGCCTCAATCATCGATTTCATCAGTTCAAACGCGTTCAGGACGCCGCCAAAACCCGCTTCCGCATCGGCGACGATCGGCAGGAAGTAATCGACATAGCGCGGATCGTTCGGTTCAATACCGGTTGACCATTGGATCTGATCGGCGCGACGGAATGTGTTGTTGATCCGATCCACCACCGCCGGGACGGAGTTCGCCGGATACAGTGATTGGTCCGGGTACATGCTGGAGGCCAGGTTGGCATCTGCCGCCACCTGCCATCCTGAAAGGTAGACCGCTTCAATACCTGCTTTCGCCTGCTGCAGCGCCTGACCGCCAGTCAGCGCGCCGAGGCTGTTGATATAACCTTTCTTCGATTCGCCGTGCAGCAGACGCCACATTTTCGCCGCGCCAAGCTGAGCCAGCGTGCATTCCGGGTTGACCGAGCCACGTAATTTCACCACTTCCTCCGCGCTATATGGACGGGTGATGCCTTCCCAGCGCGGTTGAGTCCATTCTTTCTGTAATTCTTCGATTTGTTGAGTACGGGTTTTCATGTGCAGATGCTCCATATTGTTATGTGGTGGATTACGCCAGCAGGCGGTAGCCTGGCAGGGTCAAGAAATCGATCAATTCATCAGAGGTAGTGATTTGCTCCATCAGGCGCGCGGCATCGTCAAAACGCCCGCTGCTGTAGCGGTGTTCGCCCAGCTCGTCCTGAATCACCAGCATCTCTTCGGCCAGCATCTGACGGAACAGCGGTTTGGTAACCGGCTTGCCGTTGCTGAGCGTCTTCTGGTGGTGGATCCACTGCCAGATGGAGGTACGGGAGATTTCTGCGGTAGCCGCATCTTCCATCAGACCGTAAATCGGTACGCAGCCGTTACCGGAGATCCACGCTTCGATGTACTGCACCGCCACACGGATGTTGGCGCGCATGCCTTCTTCAGTACGTTCACCTTCACAAGGTGCCAGCAGTTGTTCTGCGGTAATCGGGGCATCTTCTTCACGGGTCACGAACAGCTGATTTTTGTTTTCACCGAGTACGTCGTTGAACACCGCCATAGCGGTATCTGCCAGCCCCGGATGGGCAATCCATGTGCCGTCATGACCGTTATTTGCTTCCAGCGCTTTGTCCGCTTTTACCTTGGTCAGAACCTGGTTGTTACGTTCCGCATCTTTGCTGGGAATGAACGCTGCCATGCCGCCCATCGCGAATGCGCCACGTTTATGACAGGTTTTAATCAGCAGACGCGAATAGGCGCTGAGGAATGGCTTATCCATCGTCACCACCTGACGGTCCGGCAGCACGCGATCCGGATGGTTCTTCAGCGTTTTGATATAGCTGAAAATGTAGTCCCAGCGACCGCAGTTCAGACCCACAATATGGTCACGCAGGGCGTGCAGAATTTCGTCCATCTGGAAGACGGCCGGCAGCGTTTCAATCAGCAGAGTCGCTTTGATGGTGCCGCGCGGCAGATTAAAACGATCCTCCGCATAGCTGAACACTTCGCTCCACCATGCCGCTTCTTGCCAGGCCTGCGTTTTTGGCAGATAGAAATAAGGGCCACTGCCTTTTGCCAGCAACGCTTTGTAGTTGTGGAAGAAATAGAGGGCAAAATCGAACAGGCTGCCCGGGATGGATTCGCCACGCCAGGTAACGTGTTTTTCCGGCAGATGCAGACCACGAACGCGGCATACCAACAGAGCCGGATTAGGTTTGAGCTGATAAATTTTACCCGCTTCGTTGGTATAGCTAATGGTGCCATTGACCGCATCACGCAGGTTTATCTGCCCGTCGATTACTTTGCTCCACTCAGGAGCCAGCGAATCTTCAAAATCAGCCATAAAGACTTTGACGTTCGCGTTGAGCGCGTTGATGACCATCTTGCGCTCAACGGGTCCGGTGATCTCTACGCGGCGATCCAGTAAATCATCAGGAATACCGCGAATCTTCCAGTTACCTTCACGAATGGAAGCTGTTTCCGAAATAAAATCAGGCAACTTACCGTCATCAATATCCTGCTGTTGTTGGATACGTGCAGCCAGAAGTTTATTGCGTTTCGGCGTAAATCTTGTCACCAGCTCGGTCAGAAACTCCACCGCTTCAGCGGTCAGAATCTGCTGTTCCTGTTCGCCACGCGGCCTAGTGAAGACCAGTTCATCGGTTGTCGTTGCCTGTTGATTCATTGCGTAGTTCCTCGTCATTGATCCAATCACATCCCCAATGCGAACGAAGGATCGTTGTGCGGTTTTCGTTCAGCACAACTAAGACTACTCATTTAAATTTCAAAATCAAAAACAATTTCCATTTTTAATTTAAATATCAATTAACTCATTGATAACAATATAAATAAAATTTAATTACATGATGAGGTGCGTTTCGGAAATAAAAAAGCACCCGAAGGTGCCTGATTCAACATGCTGAAACGCTTAAGGATCGTCTGCTACAGAAGATTAATCCAGCGTTGGATTCATGTGACGCAGATCATATGGCGTGATCTGATAGACGTAATAGTTGAGCCAGTTAGTAAACAACAGATTGCCGTGGCTGCGCCAGGTTGCCCGCGGTTTGTTTTGCGGGTCATCTTTCGGGAAGTAGTTATAGGGTACTTCCGGCGTTAAGCCCGCTTCGACGTCACGAAAATACTCACTGCCGAGCGTATGGGCGTCATACTCCGGATGACCCGTCACAAAGGCAATACGTTTATCTTTGCTGGCAAACAGGTAGGCATCTCCCTCTTCTGTCTCGGCAAAAATCTCGAGATCGGTGTAGTCCCGGATAAGCGCAGCAGGAAAATCGGCATAGCGCGAATGCGGAGCCAGGAACGCATCATCAAATCCGCGCGTCAGTAGCGCATGAGGGTGAAGAATATGGTGCTCATAAACACCTGAGAGTTTGTCCGTGCGGGTTTGTTTGGGAATTCCGTACAGGATATTCAGCGCGGCCTGTACCGCCCAACAAACAAATAGCGTCGAGGTAACGTGATCTTTCGCCCATTCAAGCACTTGTTGAATCTGCGGCCAGTAAGCCACGTCATTAAATTCAACCAGACCCAACGGCGCGCCGGTCACGATCAGTCCGTCAAAGTTCTGATCGCAGATATCCTCGAAATTACAGTAAAAGTTATTCAGATGCTCCGTGGGGGTGTTGCGTGACTCTCGGGCATCGATGCGCAATAGCTGAACATCTACCTGTAGCGGTGAGTTAGACAGTAAGCGCAGGAACTGGTTTTCCGTTTCAATCTTCTTGGGCATCAGGTTGAGAATGAGCACCTTCAGTGGTCGAATTTCCTGACCGGAAGCGCGGGATGTCGTCATCACAAAGACGTTTTCCTCACGCAAGAAATTGACGGCGGGTAGCTCGTCCTGCACGCGAATTGGCATAACCTGATAACCTCACTACATACGTTTAAACGTTTAGACATCCAGACAGCTGAAGATACCCAGGAATCATGCGAATGTCGAGCCTGCATCCTCAAGTTGAGAAAGTTTCACGGCCCTTGCTGTAGAATAGTGCAGTAAAGATAAAAGGAGAATGCTATGCCCTTTACCATTCGTCGTTCGCGTAAGGACGAAGGTGATAAGCTCGTATCTATCTGGTGTCGTTCTGTCGATGCGACGCACCATTTCCTCTCTGCGGATTATCGGATTGAGCTGGAAGAGCTGGTAAGTTCATTTTTACCAGAAGCTCCGCTATGGGTTGCAGTGACAGAACAAGATGAGCCTGTCGCCTTTATGCTTCTGACCGATAAGCATATAGATGCGTTGTTTGTCGATCCAGATGTGCGTGGTAGTGGTGTGGGTAAGTTACTGATTGAACATGCTTTATCAATGAGTTTAACGCTAACAACCAACGTTAACGAACAGAATGAGCAGGCAGTTGGATTCTATAAGAAGATGGGATTTAACGTGACAGGACGTACAGAAGTGGACGATCTCGGACGGCCGTACCCGTTACTCAACCTCGAGCGTGGGTAGCAGGACAAGCTTTTACAGGCCGGATAAGGCGTTTGCGCCGCATCCGGCGGTTTTCTCTCCGTACAGACGCAAAAAAGCCCATCCGTCAGGGCAGTTTATGGCGGGCGTCCTGCCCGCCACCCTCCGGGCCGTTGCTGCGCAACGTTCAAATCCGCTCCCGGCGGATTTGTCCTGCTCAGGAGAGCGCTCACCGACAGACCACAGATAAAACAAAAGGCCCGGTCTTTCGACCGGGCCTTTCGCTTTTATTTGATGCCTGGCAGTTCCCTACTCTCGCATGGGGAGACCCCACACTACCATCGGCGCTACGGCGTTTCACTTCTGAGTTCGGCATGGGGTCAGGTGGGACCACCGCGCTACAGCCGCCAGGCAAATTCTCTTACCAAGGGTGCGCTCTACCAAC
>NZ_RPOI01000008.1 GCF_003818115.1 Citrobacter youngae
ACAGGTGTGCTTACAATTGCACTTACCAGCGTGCTCAATTTTAGCTGCGTTTCTAAGGTGCTGACACGGTCGCTATGAAAACAAAAATCCACGCAGCTGCGTGGATTTTTTTCGCGTTCATTGATCTGATAAAGCTCCGGAAAGCCTGATCAGACAGCAGAAGCAACTTAAACGTTGAACAGGAAGTTCATCACATCGCCATCTTTAACGATGTAATCTTTACCTTCTGCACGCATCTTGCCGGCTTCTTTCGCGCCTTGCTCACCTTTATAGGTGATGAAGTCTTCAAACGCGATGGTTTGTGCGCGGATAAAGCCTTTCTCGAAGTCGGTGTGGATCTTACCAGCTGCCTGCGGGGCCGTTGCGCCGACAGGGATGGTCCATGCACGGACTTCTTTCACACCCGCGGTGAAGTAGGTCTGCAGGTTCAGCAGTTCGTAGCCTGCGCGGATAACGCGGTTCAGGCCCGGCTCTTCCAGACCCAGTTCAGCCATAAATTCGTCACGATCAGCATCGTCGAGTTCAGCGATGTCAGCTTCAACAGCGGCACAAACGGCAACCACGACAGACCCTTCAGCGTCGGCGATTTCGCGAACTTTATCGAGGTACGGATTGTTTTCAAAACCGTCTTCGTTCACGTTGGCGATATACATGGTTGGCTTCAGCGTCAGGAAGCTCAGGTATTTGATGGCTGCTTTGTCTTCATCAGTCAGGTTTTTCAGCGCTCGCAGCATACCGGCGTTTTCCAACTGCGGCAGGCATTTTTCCAGTGCAGCCAGTTCAGCTTTAGCGTCTTTATCACCGCCTTTGGCTTTCTTCTGTACACGGTGGATAGCACGCTCGCAGGTGTCGAGATCGGACAGTGCCAGTTCGGTGTTGATAACGTCGATATCGTCAGCCGGATCCACTTTATTGTTCACGTGGATAATGTTGTCGTTTTCGAAGCAGCGAACAACGTGACCGATAGCTTCGGTTTCACGAATGTTGGTCAGGAACTGGTTACCCAGGCCTTCACCTTTGGATGCGCCTTTTACCAGACCCGCGATATCCACAAATTCCATTGTGGTGGGCAGGATACGCTGCGGTTTGACGATTTCGGCCAGTTGATCCAGACGAGGATCGGGCATCGGGACAACACCCGTGTTCGGCTCGATAGTACAGAACGGGAAGTTTGCCGCTTCAATACCCGCTTTTGTGAGCGCGTTGAACAGGGTGGATTTGCCTACGTTTGGCAAACCGACGATACCGCATTTGAATCCCATGTTTAAATCACCTTAATCTTTTGATATTCAACCTGTTATGGAAAACAGATTGTAGAAATGTAAATAACTTTGCCTATTATACACAGCACGCGAGAAAAATGCCGCACATCGCTGCTTATTGCGCTTTAAAGGTGTGTAACCGGCTCGTTGCTTTGGTTAGTCCATCTTTGAATAAAATCTCGGTACAACGTGCCGCTTCGTCAATGGCTTCATCAATTAACTTCTGTTCTGAAACAGGCGGTTTGCCTAAAACAAAACCGACAACTTTATTTTTATCGCCCGGATGGCCGATTCCAACGCGTAAACGATGAAAGTTAGGGTTATTGCCTAACTTGCTGATGATGTCTTTCAGGCCGTTATGTCCGCCATGACCGCCGCCGAGCTTAAATTTGGCGACGCCGGGCGGCAGATCTAATTCATCGTGGGCGACCAGAATTTCATCAGGGTTAATGCGATAAAAGCTGGCCATTGCGCCAACGGCTTTGCCGCTCAGATTCATAAATGTGGTCGGTACCAGCAGGCGGACATCTTCACCTTCAAGCGTGACTCTGGAGGTGTAACCGAAGAATTTCGGCTCATCGCGCAGGGGGGCACGGAGTCTCTCTGCCAGTAAATCGACGTACCACGCGCCTGCATTATGTCGCGTTGCCGCATACTCTGCGCCGGGATTCGCCAGGCCGACAATCAATTTAATCGCCACGTAATTTGTCCTGAGTGTGTCTATAACCGGCGTGTAGTTTACTGTTTGCCGACGCGCTTGACAAAAAACTGGGTGGGTCGCACCGAAAACTGAATAATTGCAGAAGTGGACTATTGGAAATTGAGGGTGTTCAGTAGCTTATTTGTAAAGTTTTGTTGCGTTGGTGTTTGTATTTGTGATCACAGGCGCACTTGCGAATGGCAGTGTTGTCTATACTTTACACATAAGGATTAGGGGTATTCCCTGTAACAACCCAAAGTTCCGGAGGTGACACATGAAACGCAAAAACGCTTCGTTACTCGGTAACGTGCTCATGGCTTTAGGGTTGGTGGTGATGGTTGGTGGTGTTGGTTACTCCATTTTAAACCAGTTACCGCAATTTAATCTGCCACAGTTTTTTGCACATGGTGCCGTGCTCAGTATTTTTGTTGGTGGCGTCCTCTGGCTGGCGGGTGCCCGCGTCGGCGGACATGAACAAATCAGTGACCGCTACTGGTGGGTTCGCCATTACGACAAACGCTGCCGTCGTAATGATAGCCAACGCCACAGCTAAGTGCTGACATAACCTGCAGACCAGCCAGCGTTACGCTGACTGGTCGTTAGTTTTTCTCGTTGCTGCGCGAGCGGGATCGCATGCGCTGTAACAGTGCTAATAGCGCCAGCATACTCGCCAGATATCCCATAACGACCGCTCCCTGATGTTTTCTGCTCTCAAGCTGCGGGTCAGCGGCCCATGCCAGAAACGCGGTGACATCTCGTGCGTACTGTTCTTCCGTTTGGGGAGCATGCGTTTGCATAGCCCAGGTGATGTCATTGTCAGCCAGCGGTTTGGGCATATTAATCATCCCGCCAGGGAAAAAACGGTTGGTTTTCATCTCCGGGTCATCGGTTGCATACCCGGTCAGCAGCGCATAAACGTAATCAGCGCCTTGCTCGGTGTAGGGGGTGAACGCATCCAGTAAAAATCGCGGAAACTCACGGTCGTAGGTTCGCGCTCGAACGATATAGCTCAGGTCAACCGGCAGCGCGCCATTATTAAGGTATTTTGCTTCCTGGTCATTCAGATAAGGTGACGCGAAAACATCGTTCAGCTTGCCTTCCCGTTCGCCGGGTTGACCGTCGTCTTCAATTGTCGCGAAGACGTAGCCGCTGGCCAGTGTTTTGGCCTCCGCCTCACTGAGTTGCGGCCCTCCAGCTTTAGTTAACGTTTTGAAAGTGAGATATTTCATACCGTGGCAGGCCCGACATTTCTCTTCATAGACCTGCAGCCCGCGTCGCAGTTGTTCGCTATCGTGTTTACCGTTCACGCCGCTAAACGACCATGTCTGCGCGGTGGGTAGCTGTGCGCAAATCGCGTTGCTCAAGAAAAGAGCCAGAGTCAGAGTTGCAGTGGGTAAAAATCGCGCCATGATGTCAGTCCTGTCGTTCCAGTAAACGTCGGCACGGCAGCACAAGCAGAAACCATGCAAAATAAATAACGGTTGAAAGCTGAGACGCCGCGCGTGTCCAGCCATCGTCATCGCTAAAACCATTAATTAAGTCCGGCCCGACCAATGCTTTTGAGCCCAACCAACCCAGAAAGAGCGCATTGGCAACCCACAGCCAAAAAATGGCTTTAACCAGCCGACTGTTATTACGAAACCGTGCGTGTGACGTATCCAGCCACGGGAGAAAATAGAAAATCAGTACCGCAGCGCACATCGCAGTGATGCCTGCCAGTTCATTGGGGAAGCAGCGCAGAATGGAGAAGAAAGGCAGGAAATACCATTCAGGCGCGACGATAGCCGGTGTGAGTGTCGGGTCTGCCGGAATAAAGTTATCGGCGCTGCTGAGATAGTGCGGCGCGAAAAACAGAAACCAGGCGAACAGCATTAAAAAGAGGGTGAGTTTGATTGCATCGTTTTCGGTGATGCGAAAATCGAACAACACACGCTGAGACTCCTTGGGCGAAAATGTTTTCTTCCGCGCGTGGGCAAAAGCCGACTGGACGGTACGGATGTGCCATACCGTAACCGCGACAATGGCGAAGGGGATGATAAAGTGAAGGACATAAAAACGGCCTAATGTCGGCGTGCCGGGCATATAGCCACCGACCAATAAGGTATATAGCGTATCGCCAATAAACGGTATCGCCCGGGCGAAACTGGTGATGACCGTAGCGGCCCAGTAGCTTTTTTGCCCCCAAATCAGGCTATAGCCGAGAAACGCGGTGATCATCAACAGCACATACAGCGTCACGCTGATTGCCCACATCTTCAGATAGGGTTTGCGGTAGACGTTGTAATACATTGCCCGGAAAATATGCAGATAACAGGCGAAGAAAAAAAGCGACGCGCCAATAGCATGCAGATTGCGCACCAGCTCACCGTGTCTGACTGCGCGCAGAATATGAACAATAGAGTCAAAAGCGGATCCCGCTGTAGGCACATAGAACATAGCCAGCACGATACCGGAGAGCATTTGCACGCCGAGCATGACCAGCAATATGAGACCAATAGCAAAGATCCACACGCCAGCGACTGAGCGGGGGACAGGAAGACGAAACTGCAGGTGATACCAGGGGGAGGACGGATAAGCGGATTTCATCTCAGGCATCCTTCGTACCAATACGCAGACTCAGGCCGTCAGCCGACACGCTAAAGTCAGGGATGGGCAGATTCGCCGTGGCCGGGCCTCGTGTTACGCGCCCGGAGGTGTCAAACTCGGAACCATGACACGGGCAGACCCAGCCCTGTCCGTTGGGGTTGGCATTGGGTACACAACCCGCGTGGGGGCAGTAACCTTGTACAACCAGCCACTGTGGATGTGCCGCTGCCACCCGCTCGCTATCTGCCTGCGGATCGGCCAGTAGACGCAGATCAGCTTGCCGCGCCGCGGAAATCTCCTCCGCCGTGCGGTGGCGAATCAGGATCAGTTTTCCCTGCCAGATACGCTTCACCGTCTGGCCTGCTGTTACGCCTGCGAGGGAGACATCAACAGGTTCATTTTCCGCCACCGTTTTATCATCCGGACCCAGCGCGGAAATGAGTGGCCAGACGGCGGCAGTCACGCCCGCTGCGCCGACAAATTTCGTCAGCTTGCACAGGCAATCGCGTCGCTGAGTTTGGATTGTTTCGCTAAGCGTTTTTTTGTCCACCACCGTTATTCTCCCTTTGTGACGGCGTTACTGTTTATCGATGCGGGTATAAATTTCCTGAAAACGCTTATCGGCAAGACCAGGGGCTTTGAACGCGCGGTAGCTGTCGGGTAAAACGGCGTCGCCGACTTTAATCAGCATGATCATGCCCTGCGCGTAGTGCGGTGAACATTTGATGCCGTAGAAACCTGCGTTGTCGTATTTCACTTCAATCTCTTCATCGATTTTGCCGATAAAGCCGGGGTATCCGGCGGGAGAGAGTTCGGCAATCGACGCGGCATTGTGGCTCTTATGTTTGCGGATAAACTTCACGCTATCACCTGGCTGGATCGCCAGATAGTCCGGCTCATAAACCATCGGGCCGCCTGTACCGCGGTTTTTCATCAGCACTTCGTAGGTTTGTGCAAAAGCCGTCGAGGTGAAGGCTAACAGGCATAAGATTTGCAAACTTTGCTTAACACATTTCATTGCGGTTCCTTTCGGTGTTTACGCGGGGCGTTGGTAACGGATAAAACAGTTCTCTTCGTCGGGGGCGTGTTCGACAATCGCGTCGATCCCAAACCAGCTATTAAGATTTTCACGGGTAAAAATGGCGGCAGGACGCCCCTGCATCGCCAGCTGTCCGGCTTTCATCACCATGATGCGATCGCAGAACATCGCCGCATGATTCAGGTCGTGTAGGGCGGCGATGACGGTGAGTTTTTCACGTTTAACCAGATTGAGCAGGCCAATCTGATGCTGGATATCAAGATGGTTTGTCGGCTCATCCATCAGCAGTACCTGCGGCTGTTGTGCCAGTGCTCTGGCGATGTGCAGACGTTGACGCTCTCCGCCGGAGAAGGTATGCCAGCAGCGATGCTGCATGTTTTGTAGAGCGACTTTCTCCAGCATCGTCTGCACAATATCGTCGTCTTTCCTCGACCACGGCGACAGCAGGCTCAGCCATGGCGTGCGACCAAGCGAAACCGCCTGAATGGCGGTAAGACGCTCACTGGTTTCAGCCTGTTGTTCAACCAGTGCCACCTTTTGCGCCAGATGGCGGCGTGAATAGCGTCGAATATCCTGATGGTTTAACGTAACGTGCCCGGAAGACGGTTTCAGTAAACCCGCCAGGAGCGAAATCAGCGACGTTTTCCCGGAACCATTGGGGCCGATAATGCCGACAAACTCGCCGCGTGAGACCTGAAAAGAGACATCATTGACGATGGCTTTGCCTTTGACCTCCCAGTACAGATGCTGGGCGTTTACCACAGGATTAGCGGTCATTTCCCCGGATTCCCTCGTATCAAAATGATGGCAAATGCAGGTGCGCCGACCAGTGCGGTAATCACGCCGATCGGCAAGACCTGTCCTGGAAGTAAGGTGCGTGAAATAACATCCGCGACGATAAGGAAAATGGCACCAATAAGAGCGCTGACGGGCAATAGGCGATGGTGCTGATTTCCCACCAGTAACCGCGCAGCATGGGGGATGACCAGTCCGACAAAGCCAATGGCGCCGACGATTGATACCATTATGGCCGTCATCCCTGTTACGGCGGCAATCAGTACGCCACGGGTGCGTTTAACGGGAATGCCCAACGATGCCGCTGATTCCGCGCCAAACGAGAAAGCATCCAGATGGCGGGCGTAGCAAAAGCAAACGACGATGCCAATCAGCGCAGTAGGGATGGCCAGCACGACATCCGGCCAGCGTACTCCGCTGAGATTGCCCAGCAGCCAGAACATGATGCCCCGAGCCTGTTCGGCATTGGCTGAGCGCGTAATGATGAGCGAGGTAATGGCATTGAACAGCTGCGAACTGGCAATCCCGGCGAGAATGATTTGCGTGGTGGCCGAGCCGCTTTTGCCCCTTGCCGCCATCGCCAATAGCGCGACAAACAGAAATGCCGTCAGCGCGCCAATAAACGCGCCAAGCGACATGGAAATGATCCCTGCGCCAAGTCCGGTCAGGGCGATGAGCACCGCGCCCGTTGAGGCTCCGGCAGAAATACCCAGCAGGTAAGGTTCGGCCAGCGCATTGCGCAGCAGCGACTGGAGAACCACGCCTGAAACCGCCAGACAGGCTCCGCAACAGGCGGAAACCAGCGCGCGGGTCAGGCGGTAGTTCCAGATAATCCCGGCATCAAGCGCATCCACCGCATACTGTGTATCAAACAAGCGGTTTGCCAGCGTATGGCTGACATGCTGCCACGGGATAACCGTCTCACCGATTGAAATGCCCGCCAGAAGGACGCCGCACATCACCATGCTGACCCACAGCGCGTGGAACAGCGTCCTGCCTGCAAGCTGGCTCATGGCATGACGCGTCCTGCGTAATTCGCTCATTGTTTACGACTTCCCGGAATACGAAAGGGCGCTATGCCCGTATAAGGCATAACGCGCGACGAGAGTTAGTGAGTCGTCTGAGGGTGCGCCAGACCATATTGCACCAGCGCATCGGCGAGTTTTTCCAGTCCGTCAATGGTTCTGATACCCGCGTTCATGGTTTGCACGTCGATCACCGGCAGGTGGTTTTCTTTCACTGCCGGGATCAGTCGGGTAACAGGATCGGACGTGAGGTATTCCATTTTGACTTTCCAGTCATCGGCCGGGAAGCGGCGACGGCCCATCTCGCCGAGGACGATGACCGATGGATTGGCTTTGGCAATGGTTTCCCAACCTACTGTTGGCCACTCCTCGGCGGAATCAATGACATTTTTCACCCCAAGAGATTGCGCTATCCACGCCGCGGGGCCAAATTTCCCGGCGACATAGGGGTCAAGCTGCAGGTCGGCGCTGGAGAACCAAAAGACGGCAGATACGTGGTTGTCCATGCCGGCAATCTTAGCTTTCGCAGCGGCTTCACGTGCTTTCAGGCTGGCAATCAGTTCATCGCCTTTGTCCTGTACATCAAAAATTTTCGCCAGGTCGGCAATTTCCTGATAGACCATGGCGATATCAAACATGCTCTTACGCACGCCGTCGCCGCCGTCTTCGTTGTCTTTGGCACAATCGGCTGGGGCGGTATAAACCGGAACGTGTAATTCGCTAAATTGTTCGTAAGAGGCAACTGTGCCCGCAGGGCCAATCTGCCATTCAAACTGACTGGCCACCAGATCCGGTTTTTTCGCAATAATCCCTTCGAAACTCGGGATGTTTTGCGCAATGACTGCAATCTTGTCATTCGCTGCTTTGTACTGTTCAGGTACCGGGCCAAACCACAGTGATGTTCCAACAACACGATCGGCCAGACCCAGGGAATAGAGGATTTCAGTACTGTTTTGTCCAACGGTAGTCACGCGTTTTGGCGCATGATTAAACGTAATATCCCTACCACAGTTTTTGATCGTTAATGGATATTCTGTTTTTGCCGCAGAAGCCATATTGCTGGTCAGGAAGAGTGCTGCGCCAGTCAGTGCCAGAAGTGAAAGTTTGCAATAAGCAGAAGTTATTTTTGCGTGCATTAGCGTTGTCCCGTTCATGCCAGAATCTGAACGTCTGGTCATGGTTCATTTCGTTCCATAAATTCGGGACAGGCACATGACGATAGATGACATCTAATCGTGAACTGCGGGCAAGATAATATGAAAATAAAACATATTGTTGCCAATTTGTTCAGAAATTATATTATTCATTCGTCAAATAAATCACCCCATGGACCATCCCGTCCACTCAATGTATACAACCTTGACAGCAGGTCTCCTGGCTCGCGGCAATCTGAATATCGGCCTTCCCATAAAGGCGTTCTTTACAGTGACCTGTCGTGGATAATCCACGACACAGTGATATTCAGTTTCCGCTTACAGTTGCGGGGGCAGCTATGGCATAAGATTAAAATAATCCGCACCATATTCCGTTTCAAAATGATAAATAGATTCTGAAATACTGTCGGTGGGGACTTTATCGGTATCGAATAGCCCCGTCAACCGCTTGAATAAGTAGGGTCGATACCGACTTTAGTTTTTAATTCAATAAAATCAATTCGTTGCTTTGGTGTTTGTGACATTAATTATGTGAAAAACACAAATGCCGATAAACTAAATGAGAATTGTTTGATGTTGATCAATTAATGTTTTCTTTGCCGAGCTGACCACGCTTAATAACGAGATTTACTGTGATATTTAATTATTTGCGCGGCGTCACATTTTTATTGATATTTTTCCATGTGTACGATTTGCTGTTCGCCACCTTCATCAAAAAAGACGGTAAAGTGATTTCGCAACCAAAACTGATAGCCACCAGGTAAAAAATGGTGGGTGTGCAGATAGCGTGTTTTATATTGTTGTCGGTCGCAAAATTGTTCCGCCAGCAGGACAAGTTGGCTGCCTATGCCTTGCCGACGATATTCCTGTGCGACGTAGCAGCGGCAAATTTCCGCGGTTGAGGATAATTGATAGCGTCCGCGCAGTGCCGGTATTCGGTCATCGTACTGGCAGACCGCCAGCGTAGCGATAAGTTGCTGTCGGTTATTCCATGCGCCGAGCAACAGATTTCGCGGTTGATGGAGGTAGTGTGAGCGCAGATTTAATACATCTGCATGCGGTTCAGGTGCTGGTCGGTTAGCGTTAAAATAGAGATTTAAATGGTGGATAATAAACGACTGAACGGACGAAATATCAGCCTCAGTTATTTCACGGAATATAAATGTAGTATCAGCGTTCATCGTTGCAGATATCATCAGAACCAGGGGAACTGGATAATAGCAACTCAGACGCGTTTACAGAAGAGAAGTGTTACCGGCAAGCCTGCGCAAGCCGGTAACATCGTATGATTAAATATCTGCCAGCGCGGCATCACGGTTCGGGAAGAACGCCAGACGGCCGGGGATGGGTTGGATACCCGCGCGTGCCATGGTGCGTAGCGGCTGGAATTCCAGATTACTGATACGCAACTCACAACCTTCCGGCAGGCGTTTAACAAAACGCTGGAAGGCGTCCAGACCACCGGCATCCAGTACCGGGACCGCGTCCCACTTCAGCACCACAATGCGTTTGCCTTCAAGGCGAGATTCGAGATCGGTAAAGAGTCCCTCTGCTGCGGCAAAGAAAAGCGGGCCAATAACGCGTAGTACCAGTACATCGTTTGGTACGTCTACGTTGACCGGCGCCAGACGCGTCATGCGTGCAATACGGCGCATAAACAGCAGCGAAGCGAGAACGATACCGACGCTGATGGCGATAACCATATCGAACAGCACCGTCAAAGACATACACATCAGCATAACGATGATGTCGTCTTTTGGCGCGTGGCGCAGGAGATCCACAACTTTATGTGCTTCACTCATGTTCCATGCCACCATCAGCAGCAGGGCAGCCATCGCCGACAGCGGTAACCAGGAAAGCAGCGGCGCAAGCACCAGCAGGGCGAGGATCACCAGAATCGCGTGAATGACCGCAGAAATTGGCGACGTTGCGCCGGCACGAACGTTAGCCGCAGAACGGGCAATTGCCGCCGTGGCAGTGATACCGCCAAAGAACGGTGCGACGATGTTGCCCAGACCCTGACCAATCAATTCGCTATTGGCCTTATGCTTGGTGCCGGTCATCCCATCGAGGACGACAGCGCACAGCAGAGATTCGATTGCCCCGAGCATTGCCATCGAAAAAGCTGCGGGTAACAGTGCCTGTAATGAACTCCAGCTCAGCGTAAAGTTGGACCCTGGCATATCCCATGGCAGTACCAACTGCGGCAGCAGCTGTGGGATACCGTTACCCTGCGAGCCATCGGCCAGAATGTAATGGAACTGAGACCCGATGGTCGCTACATGGCCACCCGTCAGGTTCACGATACCCATCACCGCACAGCCTGCCAGCAGTGCAGGAAGGTGGCCCGGCAGGCGGATCCCCAGACGCGGCCAGAAAATCAGGATCCCCAGCGTGACCACGCCAATCGCGGCATCCCCCACGTTGATGGTTGGCAGGGCCATAAACAGCGCGCCGACCTTCTGCAGGTAGTGCTCAGGGACATGAGCCATCTGCAGGCCAAGAAAATCTTTAATCTGCATGGTACCGATGGTGATACCAATACCCGAGGTAAAACCTAACGTAACGGACACCGGAATGTATTCGATCAGGCGGCCAAATCGAGCGAGGCCGAAAAGGATCAGGAATATCCCGGACATTAGCGTGGCGACCAGCAGACCTGCCAGTCCAAACTGTTGCGACACCGGATACAAAATCACCACGAAGGCGGCAGTTGGGCCTGATACGCTAAAGCGTGAGCCCCCGGTGAGGGCGATAACAATCCCAGCCACGGCAGAGGTGTACAGGCCGTACTGTGGTGCAACGCCACTACCGATTGCCAGCGCCATCGCCAGCGGAATGGCAATTATCCCAACCGTTATCCCGGCGATCAGGTCGCGGGTAAAGCGAGAAACGGTATATTTTTCTTTCCAACAAGCGTCGATGAGGGCGCGGAAAGGCATCACATGTGAGGAAAATAATCTGTTCACAATAATGTTTCATCCATGGGCGCATCATCTGTCAATTGAATGGCAGGTGAAGGAGGCAAAAGTCATACAAATAAATATTACAGATAAAAAAACCCGCCGCAGCGGGTTTTTGAGCCGGGTTCGATTAATGCTCGAACATAGCAGAGATGGATTCTTCGTTGCTGATACGACGAATCGCTTCGGCCAGCATACCCGACAGAGTCAACGTACGCACGTTTGGCAGTGCTTTGATTTCGTCGGTCAGTGGAATGGTGTCACAGACAACGACTTCATCAATTACTGAGTTGCGCAGGTTGTTTGCCGCATTACCTGAGAAGATCGGGTGAGTTGCATAAGCAAATACGCGTTTAGCACCACGCTCTTTCAGCGCTTCAGCTGCTTTACACAGCGTACCGCCGGTATCGATCATGTCATCAACCAGCACGCAGTCACGGCCCGCAACGTCACCAATGATGTGCATCACCTGAGAAACGTTCGCACGCGGGCGACGTTTATCGATGATAGCCATATCGGTATCGTTCAGCAGTTTAGCGATAGCGCGGGCACGCACGACGCCACCGATGTCTGGAGAAACCACAATCGGGTTGTCCAGATTCAACTGCAGCATGTCTTCTAACAGAATCGGGCTACCGAATACGTTATCAACCGGCACATCAAAGAAGCCCTGGATCTGTTCAGCATGCAGGTCAACGGTGAGGACGCGGTCAACGCCAACGCTGGACAGGAAGTCCGCGACGACTTTAGCGGTAATCGGAACACGAGCAGAACGTACGCGACGATCCTGACGTGCATAGCCGAAGTAAGGGATAACGGCGGTGATACGGCCTGCGGAAGCACGGCGCAGCGCATCAACCATAACGACCAATTCCATCAGGTTGTCGTTAGTAGGGGCACAAGTGGACTGGATGATGAAAATATCACCACCGCGTACATTTTCATTAATTTGTACGCTGACTTCGCCGTCGCTAAAGCGACCTACAGCGGCGTCGCCGAGTGAAGTGTACAGGCGGTTGGCAATACGTTGTGCTAGTTCCGGGGTGGCGTTACCAGCAAAAAGCTTCATATCAGGCACGAGAAGAACCTCAGGCATGCGTCCATTGGTGGAAAGAATCTGCCGAAAACTGTGCGGGCCAGGCAGTATCCTCTCCAGGCGGTGTATTAAAGAGCGCGATGCAACGTCTGGAACAGGGTGACGTTGTCACCGCAACTCAGCTTGCCCGGCTTACTCGTCATCAGCCGCGTTTCACGTGCTGGCATCAATTTCTCACACCAGTCACATACTTTTGTATGTGTCTGGCGATTCGTCATCTCGCCATCTTCCTGAAACCCAAATGATTTAGAGTAGCGCTCTGTGCAATGGGGAGAGGTTGACACCTTTCGCCACAAAGCCTTTGAGCCAATCCGGGGCTTGCTCAAGCACCTGGCGAGCACGAGACTCAGTGTCAAATTCAGCAAAGACACAAGCCCCTGTACCAGTCAGGCGCGACGGCGCGTATTCTAACAGCCAGGAAAGCGCCGCATCAACCTCGCGAAAACGTTTTCTTGCGATAACCTCGCAATCATTGCCGAATTCACATTTTAGTAACGTTTCTATTGACCTTTTTGGCGTGTTACGGGGGAGGTCAGGATCGTTAAAAATCACCGGCGTTGGAATACTGACTCCCGGATGGGCGACCAGGTACCATTTTTCTGCTGGATTGACCGGCGTCAGAATTTCTCCTACGCCTTCAGCAAAGGCTGCGTGACCGCGAACGAATACCGGTACGTCGGCGCCCAGCGTTAAGCCCAGTATTGCCAGTTCATCTACAGACAACCCACACTGCCACAGATGATTCAGCGCCACTAAAACGGTGGCGGCATTCGATGAGCCACCACCGAGGCCGCCGCCCATCGGCAGGCGTTTGTCGATACTGATGTCCGCGCCGCTCCCTTTGGGAAGACGATTGCTTTCAGACGCCGTTGTCATTAGCAAACGCGCTGCGCGAACGATCAGGTTGTCTTCATGCTCAACCCCATCAACGGGCGTTAACAGGTGAATTTCACCGTCGCTGCGCAGCGCAATATCTATCGTATCGCCGTAATCCAGAAACTGGAACAACGTCTGCAGCGTGTGATAACCGTCCGCACGCTGCCCGGTGATGTATAGAAATAAATTCAATTTTGCCGGAGAGGGCCAACGGGTCATCATTTCACAATCCAGTTATCCATTTTCAGCTTAATGCGCTGGGAGCCGTCGGACAGCTCCATATTTGCAGGCATCGCCGGCTGCGTTTTGCTGTCGTAGGCGCTGTACACGACTTTCCAGCTTTTGCCATCTTTACTGTAATTCACTTCGCTCAGACGATATTGGTCGTCAAGTTTATAATCGGTGGCGTCTCCCGGCAGACCCAGGATCCACTGGCGCAAGCTGTTCAATGGAATAGGCATGCCGGTCAGTTTACCAATCATCTCTTCGGCGTCGTCAGCGGTGTAGTGCTTCCCTTTGTTGTCGACGAGTTCCACGTTGCCCGGTTGCGCGTTCAGTTCCAGTTCGGTACTGCCCAACGGATTGGTTAGCAGAAGGCGATAGCGATCCTGGCCAGTTTGCTGCCAGAAAAAGCGGGCATACACTTTCTGCTGGTCGGAAATATAGGCAAACGCACCGCGTGTCTGATATTGGTTCAGGGCGCGCACTTCCTGCTGGTGCTGGCGCCACTGCGGAGAGTCAGGGCTTTTGCCGGGACCTTTCGGCGCGTTGAGCGTACAGGCAGTAAGAACCAGGGCCGCCAGCGGCAGCAGGCGAATCAGGCGAAAATCAGGCAGGGTCATAATGATGACAAATCCTTGTAATACGGTGCATTAATTGCCTGATGGCGCGGCGCTTATCAGGCCTACAAACTGAATCCGCAGGTCGGAAAAGACGCGTTTTTCGCCATCCGGCAAAATCATGCCAGCGGTTGCAGTTATAACCCTTAATGCTAGCGCCGACCGTGAATATCGTCTACGGTCACGTTATCTTAATTTAAACCGTAAGCTATTACTCCAAAAGGGGGCAGTCTCTTTTATTGGCTGCACGCATCCTGTATGATGCACCCAGTCTAACCTTATCAACGCTGGTACTATTCCCGCACACATGACCCTTTTAGCGCTTGGTATTAACCATAAAACGGCACCTGTATCGCTGCGAGAACGCGTAACGTTTTCGCCGGATACGCTCGATCAGGCGCTGGACAGCCTGCTTGCGCAGCCAATGGTGCAGGGCGGGGTAGTGCTGTCGACGTGTAACCGCACAGAGCTGTATCTCAGCGTAGAAGAGCAGGATAACCTGCAGGAAGCGCTGATTCGCTGGCTGTGTGAGTACCACAATCTGAACGAAGAAGACCTGCGCAGTAGCCTGTACTGGCACCAGGACAACGACGCCGTCAGCCATCTGATGCGTGTCGCCAGCGGTCTGGATTCGCTGGTGCTTGGCGAGCCACAAATTCTGGGGCAGGTGAAAAAAGCGTTTGCGGACTCGCAAAAAGGCCATCTGAACGCCAGTGCGCTGGAACGTATGTTCCAGAAATCATTCTCTGTCGCGAAGCGTGTACGCACAGAAACGGATATCGGTGCCAGCGCGGTGTCCGTCGCGTTTGCTGCCTGTACCCTGGCGCGGCAGATCTTTGAATCCCTTTCCACGGTAACCGTGTTGTTAGTGGGTGCCGGCGAGACCATCGAGCTGGTGGCGCGACATCTGCGTGAGCACAAAGTGAAGAAGATGATCATCGCTAACCGCACACGTGAGCGTGCGCAGGTGCTGGCCGATGAAGTCGGCGCCGAGGTGATTTCTCTGAGCGATATTGATGCCCGCTTACAGGATGCCGATATTATTATCAGCTCTACCGCCAGCCCGCTGCCTATTATTGGCAAGGGGATGGTCGAACGTGCGCTAAAAAATCGCCGTAATCAGCCTATGCTGCTGGTCGATATTGCGGTACCACGCGATGTTGAACCGGAAGTGGGCAAACTGTCCAACGCCTATTTGTACAGTGTTGACGACCTGCAAAGCATCATTTCGCATAACCTGGCGCAGCGCAAAGCGGCCGCCGTGGAAGCGGAAACCATCGTTGCGCAGGAAACCAGCGAGTTTATGGCCTGGCTGCGAGCACAAAGCGCAAGCGAGACCATCCGCGATTATCGCAGTCAGTCTGAACAAATCCGTGATGAACTGACCGCTAAAGCGTTGGCTGCTCTGGAACAGGGCGGTGATGCGCAAGCCATTATGCAGGACCTGGCGTGGAAGCTGACTAACCGCCTGATCCACGCACCAACCAAATCACTTCAACAGGCCGCCCGTGACGGGGACAGTGAACGCCTGAATATTCTGCGCGACAGCCTCGGGCTGGAGTAGCAATACACCAATCTCATTTTTTACAGGGTGCATTTACGCCTATGAAGCCTTCTATCGTTGCCAAACTGGAAGCCCTGCATGAACGCCATGAAGAAGTTCAGGCGCTGCTCGGTGATGCGGGAACTATCGCAGACCAGGAACGCTTTCGTGCATTGTCGCGCGAATATGCGCAATTAAGTGATGTTTCCCGTTGTTTTACGGACTGGCAACAGGTTCAGGAAGATATCGAAACGGCACAGATGATGCTCGACGATCCTGAAATGCGTGAAATGGCGCAGGATGAACTGCGCGAAGCAAAAGAAAAATGTGAACAACTGGAACAGCATCTGCAGGTTCTGCTGCTGCCAACCGATCCTGATGATGAACGTAACGCCTTCCTCGAAGTGCGTGCGGGAACCGGTGGTGATGAAGCGGCGCTGTTTGCCGGCGATCTGTTCCGCATGTACAGCCGTTACGCTGAATCGCGTCGCTGGCGGGTAGAGATCATGAGCGCCAACGAAGGCGAACATGGTGGCTACAAAGAAATTATTGCCAAAGTCAGCGGTGATGGCGTGTATGGTCGGCTGAAATTTGAGTCCGGCGGTCATCGCGTACAGCGCGTACCGGCGACCGAATCTCAAGGGCGTATCCATACTTCCGCTTGTACGGTAGCGGTGATGCCGGAACTGCCGGAAGCAGAACTGCCGGATATCAACCCAGCCGATCTGCGTATTGATACCTTCCGCTCATCCGGCGCTGGGGGTCAGCACGTTAACACCACCGACTCCGCTATCCGTATTACCCACTTGCCGACCGGCATTGTGGTGGAGTGTCAGGACGAACGTTCACAGCATAAAAACAAAGCGAAAGCGATGTCAGTGCTGGGCGCGCGTATTCGTGCCGCCGAAGTGGCCAGGCGTCAGCAGGCGGAAGCCTCTGAACGTCGCAACCTGTTGGGCAGTGGCGATCGCAGCGATCGCAACCGTACCTATAACTTCCCGCAGGGGCGTGTGACCGATCACCGCATCAACCTGACACTTTACCGTCTGGATGAAGCGATGGAAGGTAAACTGGATATGCTCATTGAGCCAATCGTCCAGGAATACCAGGCCGACCAGTTGGCGGCGTTGTCCGAGCAAGATTAATGGACTATCAGCACTGGCTGCGTGAAGCGATAAGCCAATTACAGGCAAGCGAAAGCCCGCGCCGCGACGCCGAGATTTTACTCGAGTTTGTCACCGGTAAGGGGCGCACCTTTATTCTGGCGTTCGGCGAAACGGTGTTAACCGAGGCGCAGCATCAACGGCTCGGTACATTACTGGAACGCCGTCAGCGGGGTGAGCCGGTGGCACATCTGACTGGTGTGCGCGAGTTCTGGTCGCTGCCGCTGTTTGTGTCTCCGGCTACGCTTATTCCACGCCCGGATACCGAGTGCCTGGTTGAACAGGCACTGGCGCGTTTGCCTGCCTCGCCGTGCCGTATTCTCGACTTGGGAACCGGTACAGGCGCCATCGCGCTGGCGCTGGCGTCTGAGCGTCCGGATTGCACGGTGACAGCAGTTGACCGCATGCCGGATGCCGTAAACCTGGCAAACCGCAATCGACAAAATCTGGCTATCGACAATGTGCATGTGTTGCAAAGTGACTGGTTCAGTGCTTTGCAGGGGCAGCAGTTTGAGATGATCGTCAGTAACCCGCCGTACATCGACGAGCAGGATCCTCACCTGGCGCAGGGCGATGTACGTTTTGAGCCGCTATCGGCACTGGTAGCGGGCGAGCAGGGTATGGCGGATATCGTGCATATCATTGATCAGTCTCGACACATGCTAACGCCCGGCGGTTATCTGTTGCTGGAACATGGCTGGCAACAGGGTGAGGCGGTACGCGACGCGTTTACCCGCGCAGGTTACCAGGCGGTTGAAACCTGTCGTGACTATGGCGGCAACGAGCGGATTACGCTCGGGCGCATCCCATCATGAATTCGTTCAGCACACTACTTACTATTCATCTCGTTAGCATCGTGCTTTCTGTCGGGCTACTCACGTTGCGTTTTTGGTGGCGTTCTACCAATACACGTCTTGCATCATCGCGCTGGACGCGTATTCTGCCACCGATCATTGATACCGTTTTACTCCTCAGCGGCGTGGCGTTGATCGCTAAAACGCACATCCTGCCATTCACCGAGCAGGGGACATGGCTGACTGAAAAGCTGTTTGGGGTTATCATTTACATCGTTTTGGGTTTTATTGCGCTCGATTACCGTCGGGCGCGCAGTCAGCAGGCGCGATTAATCGCATTTCCGCTGGCGCTGGTGGTGCTGTACATCATCATTAAACTCGCCACCACAAAAATACCGTTACTGGGGTAAGTCATGAGGTCGTTAGCTGATTTCGAATTTAATAAAGCGCCGTTGTGTGATGGGATGATCCTGGCGTCGGAGTCTATCCGTCTGGATTTTCCAACACAAACTGTCTATGACGAACTGGAACGTCTGGTTGGTCTGGCGCAAGAAGAAATTAGCCAGCTCCTGTCTCAGGATGAGCAACTGGATAAACTGCTGGCACTTTTTTACGGCGAATGGGGTTTTACGGACACCCACGGCGTCTATCGTCTTTCTGATGCACTATGGCTCGACCAGGTTCTGAAAAATCGTCAGGGCAGTGCGGTTTCACTCGGTGCCATCTTATTGTGGATTGCTAACCGACTGGATCTGCCGTTGGTACCGGTGATTTTCCCGACACAACTCATCCTGCGTATTGAATCGCTCGATGGTGAAATGTGGCTAATCAATCCGTTCAATGGCGAAACGTTAAATGAACACACGTTGGAAGTGTGGCTGAAGGGTAACATTAGCCCGGTTGCTGAACTGTTCAACGAGGATCTTGACGAAGCGGATAACGCGGAAGTGATCCGCAAACTGCTCGACACGCTGAAATCATCGCTAATGGAAGAGCGACAAATGGAACTGGCGCTGCGAGCCAGCGAAGCATTACTGCAGTTTAATCCTGAGGATCCGTATGAAATACGCGATCGCGGATTAATCTACGCGCAGCTGGAATGTGAACATGTTGCGCTGACTGATTTAAGTTATTTCGTTGAGCAGTGTCCGGAAGACCCGATCAGCGAAATGATCCGTGCGCAGATTAATACTATTTCGCACAAGCAAATTGTATTGCATTGATTAATAACACTTTACCTACCGTTTAAGGCGATCCTATGAAACAAAAAGTGGTTAGCATTGGCGACATCAACGTGGCAAATGACCTGCCGTTCGTGCTGTTTGGCGGAATGAACGTGCTGGAATCCCGCGATCTGGCGATGCGCATTTGTGAGCACTACGTAACCGTTACTCAAAAGCTGGGTATCCCTTACGTGTTCAAAGCCTCCTTTGATAAAGCCAACCGTTCTTCCATCCACTCTTACCGTGGGCCAGGTCTTGAAGAAGGGATGAAAATCTTCCAGGAACTGAAGCAGACGTTTGGCGTAAAAGTGATCACCGACGTTCATGAAGCCAGCCAGGCACAGCCTGTTGCCGATGTGGTGGATGTGATTCAGCTGCCGGCATTCCTTGCTCGTCAGACCGACCTGGTAGAAGCGATGGCGAAAACGGGCGCTGTTATTAACGTGAAAAAACCGCAATTCGTAAGCCCGGGTCAGATGGGCAACATCGTGGATAAATTCCATGAAGGCGGTAACGACAAGGTTATCCTGTGCGACCGTGGTGCGAACTTTGGTTATGACAACCTGGTTGTCGATATGCTGGGCTTTAGCGTGATGAAGAAAGTTTCCGGTAACTCTCCGGTGATTTTTGACGTCACCCACGCGCTGCAGTGCCGCGACCCGTTTGGCGCAGCAAGCGGCGGTCGTCGTGCACAGGTCACCGAACTGGCTCGCGCCGGTATGGCGGTAGGCCTGGCGGGTCTGTTCATTGAAGCGCACCCGGATCCAGCCCATGCTAAATGCGACGGTCCATCCGCGCTGCCGCTGGCGAAACTGGAACAGTTCCTGACGCAGATTAAAGCCATTGATGACCTGGTGAAAAGCTTCGACGAGCTGGATACTGAAAACTAAGAGCGTTCAACAGGCCGGGGGATATTCCTCCGGCCTGTTATTTCCGTCAGGCGCCAAACGCGCCGTCAATAGTATGCATTGCGCCTGTCACAAACCCTGCTTCAGGTCCAGCAAGCCAGGCAACCATTCCGGCAACTTCTTCCGGTCGCCCATGTCGTTTTAGTGCCATAAAGCTGTGCATCAGCTCTTTCAACGGGCCTTCTGCCGGATTGGCATCGGTATCAATCGGGCCAGGTTGCACAACGTTCACCGTAATACCACGCGGACCAAAATCACGAGCCAACCCTCTCGCCATCCCTTGTAGTGCCGACTTGCTCAACGCATAAGAGGCCATACCGGCGATGGGCATACGGTCACCATTTACTGAACCGATAATAATGATTCGTCCTCCATCAGGCATCTGGCGTGCAGCCTCCACCGCGGCGTAGTAGGGGGCGTGAATATTAATGCGGAAAAGACGTTCAACTTCATCAGGATCCTGCTCCAACGCGTCGCCGAACAGGATAATCCCAGCGTTAACGACCAGCACATCTAACGGGCCACTTTCCCGCACCCGTGCGATAACGTCCTCGCGTCTGGCGCTGTCGGTTTGCGCCGTATGGGTGCCAGTCTCATCGGCCAGCGCTTTGGCGGCGTCAGGAGAGCCGGAATACGTGAAGGTGACGGATGCGCCCTCCGCGGCAAAGCGGCGTACAATTGCCGCACCGATCCCACGACTACCACCAAGAACCAGCACCGATTTACCCTTGAATGAAGACATCAGATACTCCTTGAACAATTATGTAGTGATCGATATATAATGGGCGCATGGTTTTCTGTCAATGGATTTATAATGGTCACTACAAAATGCTCACGCGCGCCGGGTCGACCACGTAATTTTGACCCAGAACAGGCGGTTGCGACGGTACAACGTTTATTTCACGCTCACGGCTACGATACCGTTAGCGTGGCGGATGTCACTCAGGTACTGGGTATCAAACCCCCCAGTTTCTACGCTGCTTTTGGGAATAAGCTCGGCCTTTATCAACGAGTATTGAGCCGTTACGTACAAACCGATGCGATCCCTTTTGACGATATTTTATGTGCCGACAGACCTGTTGCTGACTGTCTGGCAACGCTGCTTGAGGAGGCGGCACGTCATTACGCAGCCGATCCCGATGCGGCAGGATGTTTAGTGCTGGAAGGAACACATTGCAATGACCCTGAGGCACGCAATGCCGCCCGTGCGTTCTACTCGGTAGCTGAAAATAAGATCCATAACTTTATTGCCCAGCGTTACCCCGAAGAGGCGAAAAGTATGACCGATTACGTCTGTACCACGATGTTGGGTTTGTCGGGAAAAGCGCGTTGCGGACACTCGCTTGAACAACTGGTATCCAGCGCGCAACTTGCCAGCCTTGCGTTTCGGCACAGGTTTCCTGATTAGCTTTGCACAAGAAAGGAAGATAAACATGATGAGTAAAATGGGCCTTTGCTTCAAAACACCTCCTCCTGCGATGCGTAATATGGCGTTGGCTGTAATGCTGATGGGGACATCCTTTTTGGCTTCTGCACAGGATAAAGCTGATGTTGTTTTGTATAACGGCCAGCTTATTACCATGGACGAACAACAGCCAAACGCGCAGGCTCTGGCGGTAAAAGGGCAACACATTATTGCTGTCGGAAATAATGAAGAGATTAAAAAATGGTCAGGGCAGAATACGCGAGAAATTAATCTTGCGGGTAAAACGGTGATCCCCGGATTAATTGATACGCATCTGCATGGTATTCGCGGAGGAAGGACGTTCTTATTCGAAACCTACTGGTTTGATGCTAAAACTATACCTGATGCTCTGCGCAAACTGTCGCAATCGGCAGAAGAGAAAAACGCAGCGCAGTGGGTGGCCGTGGTGGGATCATGGATACCTGAACAATTTGTTGAAAAGCGAGATCCCACCCTACAGGAACTGAATCAGGCGCTGCCTGCAAACCCTGCAAACGCATGATATTACCCAGCTTCGCTGGTCAATAGCCCATTTAAATACCGGTACGGCAGAGACGATAGCCCGGATGAAGCAATTAGGTTTAGCCTATTCCGTGCAGATGGGGCCATATTTTGAATCTCCCGCCATTGAACGCGCTAATGGTAAAACCGTTGCAGCACAGTCATCCCCCATTCAACCCGCACTAGAGCAAGGCGTGATCGTTGCAGGGGGAACGGATGCGACAAGAATTGGCGTTGCGGGTGTGTGGCATGCCATTGAATACCATGTGACGGGGAAAGCGCTCGACGGCTCTGTACGTGATGAGGAACGTCGGATCAGCCGGGAAGATGCGTTAAAAATGTATACGCTAAATGCCGCCTGGCTGGCATTTGCCGAACAGCAGAGAGGGAGTTTGCGCGCTGGCAAGCTCGCTGATTTTGCCGTTCTGGATCAGGATGTTCTGGCAGTTACTGCAGATAAACTGCACCAGACACAAGCGCTATTAACGTTTGTGGATGGCCAACAGGTCTACCCGGAGCAATAAACCAGGATAAAAAAACGGCCCTGCAAAGGGCCGTGGGTTGCACCTGAGTTGATTATCAGGCGAATATCGTCATCAGGTAGGCGATAAACAGTGCCAGATGCGCTGCACCGTTGAGCACATTGGTGCGTCCGGTGGAGAAGGAGATATGGCACAGCACCAGCGAAGAAACCATGACAATCATCTCTGGTGCGCCCAGCGCGAACACCAGGTCATTCCCTGTTGCCCAGGCAATCAGTGTGACGACGGGTACGGTCAGTGAGATGGTGGCAAGTACTGAGCCGAAGAATAAATTCATCGCTCGCTGCACCTGATTGTTCAGTACTGCTTTCAACGCACCTAAACCCTCAGGGGAGAGAATAAGCAACGCCACCAGGAAACCGGTAAATGCCACTGGTGCATTCAGCTCAGTGAGTAATGTTTCCAGCGGATTGGCATTCATTTTGGTAACGGCAATAACGGCAATCAAATGGATGACAAGCCAGGCTGCGTGCCACAGATTGCTGTGCGCTGAAGGTTTACCGTGATGTGGGTCATCGCCGTCCCCCTCATCTTCATGTTCGTAAATGAACAGGCTCTGGTGTGTTTTAGTCTGGATCAGCAAAAATACGCCGTACATTGCTGCTGAAATTAAGGCTACCAGCAGTGCCTGTGCGGTGGTGAAATTCGCTCCCGGTAATGCCATCGGGAATACCAGCACGATAATGGCCAGCGGAAATAGAGCAATTAAATACTGCTTAATACCGAACAGGTTCATATACTGGGTGGCAAATTTGCGGCCACCCAACAGTAATGAAAACCCGACCAGCCCACCGGTTACGATCATAATGATTGAATAGAGCGTATCGCGCATTAGCGTGGGTGCGGCGTCACCAGTTGCCATTAATGCGGAAATTAAACTGACTTCGAGAATAACCACCGAAAGGCTGAGAATCAGCGAGCCATAGGGTTCACCAAGTCGGTGAGCTAATACGTCTGCATGACGGACAACGCTGAATGCGCTACTTAATATACCAATAAGAGCTAGTGCGTTAATGCCGATGACCACTGGTAGTGACTGACTGCTCCCCCAAAAGAACAGTACTACCAGCGCCAAAATCGGAAAGGCGAGTGAGGTCTCCTTGTGGCGGGTTTTTACCGCCTCATGTGCATGTGTCATGTAATTAATTCTCCATCTCTGCAGGTGCTTATAATTATAAATGTATTAAAGAATGTAAAAAATAACAGATCTTTCGGTATTTCCGATCTGATTTTACGTAATTTTACGGCATGGACCATTTTTTGCATCAAAGTGAGCAAAATGGTGTGTCTTGTTTAGAGAGCATTTAAATAACAAGATGTTAGATTTCTAAATCAATCAAAATATCACACGATGAGATGCTGACGGTCGCGCCAGACCGGGACATAAAAAGAGGATATAAAGTGCCGTTGAGCCTTTGTTGCCTTGCATGCAGTCGATGAATTGCCTATTGTCCTGGTATTGGTTTCAAAATGAGCAGTAAAAAAGCCTGGAAGGCGTCAAAAAAGTTGTCGCAGGGAAGTCGCAGTGGCGGAGGTGTAAGGTGTTAACGCGTGATTTTTTATTGAATGCTGACTGTAAGACGGCATTTGGTGATATTGAAGAATCACTACTCTGGTCGGCGGAACAACGGGCAGCCTCACTGGCCGCCACGCTTGCCTGCCGTCCAGATGATGGACCGGTGTGGATCTTTGGTTATGGATCGTTGATGTGGAACCCGGCGTTAGAGTTTGAAGAGTCCTGTACCGGGACGTTAGTCGGCTGGCATCGCGCATTTTGTTTGCGCCTGACGGCAGGGCGAGGAACGGCGTGTCAGCCGGGACGGATGTTGGCCCTGAAAGAGGGGGGGCGCACTACGGGTGTGGCATACCGTTTACCGGATGCATCGCTGGAGCAAGAGCTGTCCCTGCTGTGGAAGCGTGAAATGATCACGGGTTGCTACCTGCCAACGTGGTGTCAGCTCACGCTGGATGATGGCCGAACGGTGAGTGCGCTGGTCTTTATTATGGATCCGCGACATCCATTGTTTGAGTCCGATACCCGTGCTCAGGTTATCGCGCCGCTTATTGCTTCTGCCAGTGGGCCATTGGGAACTAACGCGCAATATCTGTTCTCGCTGGAACAGGAATTGGTGAAGTTGGGCATGCAGGATGACTGTCTTAACGATCTGGTGATTACGGTCAAAAGATTGTTGGGAGAGAACCTGCCGGAAGGCGTCATGCGACCCGGATTTGCCTAGGCGTTGCCAGGTTATCTGTTGTGTGCCCGATAAGCGTAGATGCTTTCGGGCAGTACATCATCAGGCTGCAATATAACTGATTGAATGCTCCAGAGACTGGCTGTGGCTGTCGATCAGCACGTTCCAGACGCCGGTATACGGTACAGTCAGCCATGCGTTATCACGATTCTGCACGCTTAAAATGTCGGTCTGCGTGTCTTTGACGTGATTTTTCTCGCTCATCAGATGGATGTGACAACGCTCCGAACAGCGTACCACCACCGTATCTCCACCAAATAATTTCAAACTTGCCTTCACTAATGCCATTTTTCACCCCGTTCTTGAAAACAACGTACTTTCTGTCGAAAGTGCTGCGTGATGTTGTTCACATTTCACTCATTGCATAACACCAAAGGGGAGGGGGCAGGATGCTGATTTTGATCAAAAAATGGCATAACGATTAAACAAAAATGACAAAATCCCTTAAAAGGGTTGAAAGGGCGAGCTTACGTTTAACGAAACCGCGCCCATCTGAGATTAAATCGGGAAATTACCGGCACTTTCAGTACGCTTGCCTGAAAGTGTTGGCATCAGAAGGTCAAAACCTTATCTGCTGCCAGCGTCCACTGAGCCAGTTCCACCAGCGTACCGACTTCAACGCCATCAATTAACGGCAGAGCGGTGATCCCGCGGCCATCGGTACAGGTTTTGCAGAGTTTTACCGGAACGTTTTGTGCTGTCAGGATTTCCAGCATTTGCTGAATATTATAACCTTCCCCCGGTTTCTGCCCGCGCAGCCCTGCAGTGACGGCATCCGACATTAAAAACAGACGCAGGTCGAGGCTGCCCTCCTGCTCGCGCAGAGCGATGGCCAGACGCAGACTGTTGAATAACGACTCGCTTCCATAGGCTGCACCGTTCGCGATGATCACTATCTTTTGCATTTTTACTCCTGTTGCTGCATGTGAGCGTTAATAACTGACACGTATGTTACACCTATTTCCCGATGCCAGGATAATGCCGAAAAAGGAAGGAAGGGCTGAAAATCAATGCTGAAGACGTTATGGTTTAAGATAAGTATGCCGCTGTGGCTAATTGATGTAAGAAACCACTAACGATTTGAGCCGTAATATTTATTTATCTCTCGCAGTATTCTCACTCTTGCCGTTTGCAGGCGGTACTGCCAGCGCGCAATCGTCTTTTATTCACCAGGCGGAAAACCCTTTCGATAACAATAGTGATGGCTTGCCCGATCTCGGTATGGCGTCGGAGTCGCGGGCAGGCGAAAAGCACTTTGCCGAAATGGTTAAAGCGTTTGGGGAAGCCAGCATGACCGATAACGGCCTTGATACTGGCGAGCAAGCGAAGCAGTTCGCGTTTGGCCAGGTGCGTGACACAGTCAGTGAGCAGGTGAATCAGCAACTGGAATCCTGGCTTTCTCCGTGGGGGAATGCCAGCGTTGGGTTGCAGGTGGATAATGAAGGTAGCTTTGCCGGCAGTCGAGGAAGCTGGTTTATCCCGTGGCAGGACAATCAACGCTATCTCACCTGGAGCCAGCTGGGACTGACGCAGCAGGACGAAGGCCTGGTCAGTAATGCGGGGATTGGGCAGCGCTGGGTACGTGACGGTTGGTTAGTGGGTTACAACACCTTTTATGACAACCTGCTGGATGAGAATCTGCCGCGTGGCGGGTTCGGCGCCGAGGCGTGGGGAGAGTATCTGCGGCTATCCGCCAACTACTACCAGCCGTTTTCCTCGTGGCAGAATCGTTCTTCGACACAGGAGCAAAGGATGGCGCGGGGCTACGACCTTACTGCGTTGATGCGGTTACCCTTTTATGAGCATCTCAATACCAGCGTCAGCGTCGAGCAATATTTTGGCGATCGGGTAGACCTTTTCCATTCGGGAACGGGCTACCGCAATCCGGTGGCGGTAAACCTGGGACTGAGCTATACGCCAGTGCCGCTGATTACGGTGACCGCGCAGCATAAACAGGGCGAAAGCGGGGTAAGCCAAAATAATCTGGGATTGACCCTCAATTATCGTTTTGGCGTTCCGTTAAAAAAACAGTTAATGGTGAGTGAAGTCGCAAACAGCCGATCGCTGCGCGGGAGTCGTTATGACGATCCTCAGCGTAACAGCGTGCCAACGCTGGAGTATCGCCAGCGTAAAACCTTATCTGTATTTCTGACAACACCGCCGTGGGATCTGAAACCCGGCGGGACGGTAGCGTTGAAATTACAGGTGCGTAGTCAGTATGGCATCCGTCATCTGACATGGCAGGGAGACACGAAAGCATTGAGTTTAACGGCCGGAAGCCATCCTCGTAGTGCGCAAGGCTGGACGGTTATTATGCCGAAGTGGGATAGCAGTGAAGGAGCAACCAACCGTTGGCGGCTGTCGGTCGTCGTGGAAGACGAGCAGGGCCAGCGTGTCTCTTCCAATGAGATCACGCTATCACTGCCCGAACCGTTTAATGCCGTTTCGGGAAATGATCCTCGTTAATACTCGCGTTATCAGAAGATGCGTTCCTGGTGCACCCATACCGCGGCTTCAACGCGTGATTTAAGCTTCATTTTCTTCAGCATATGCTTTACATGCACTTTTACCGTGCTTTCGGTGATATCGAGGCGGCGAGCAATCATCTTGTTAGGCAGACCCTGGGCGATGAGCTTAAGAATATCGCGTTCACGTGGCGTCAACTGAGTTACATCACGATCGGAGGTCGCACGGTTAGCGCGCAGGCTGGCGGCCAGAACCGGGGTTAAGGCTTCGCTCAGTACCATTTCACCGGCGGCAGCCTGTTGCAACGCCTTCAGTAGATCTTCTGGCTCCATGTCTTTCAACAGATAGCCGTCAGCACCGCGTTTCAGGGCAGTCACGACGTCTTCTTCATGGTTGGAAACACTGAAAACGACGATGCGTCCGGACAGAGATTTCTCTCGTAGCTTATCAAGCGTTTCCAGACCGTTCATTCCCGGCATGTTGAGATCAAGAAGGATCAGATCGGGATCAAGTGATTCAGCCAGCTCGATACCCTGCTCGCCATTACTGGCTTCGCCGACCACGGTGATATCGGACGCCATGCTGACAAGCTGTTTTACACCGGTGCGCAGCATCGGATGATCGTCGATCAACAGGATGGTTGCCGGTTCCAGATTACTCATGGGTATCTCCTTGGACTTCTGTGAAGTTTGTTTCGGGAATAAAAGTGACAGCAACTTCAGTACCGCCCGTCTCGCGACGGCGTACACGGCAATCGCCGCGCAAGCTCTGCGCACGGTCGCGCATTATAATCATGCCGTAGTGGTTACTGCGTTCGGCGTTTTCTGGTACGCCGCAGCCGTTATCTTGCACTGTCAGTTTGACCTGTTTGCCATTTTGCACCACCGCCACGATGACTTCATTGGCCTGAGAGTGTTTAAGCGCATTACTCAGGGCCTCACGGGCAATCTGCAGCAGGTGGATCGCCTGATGTGAAGGGACCAGGCGCGGCGGCAACTGATAATCCAGCTTCACCGTAAAACCAAAGCGAGCGCTGTATTCCTGGCAGCTGGCTTCCAGCGCGGGCCGCAACCCAGGCTCAGTCAACTGCAAACGGAAGGTCGTCAACAATTCACGTAGCTGTGCCCAGGAGGCGTTCAGCTCGTTACGAATCTGACTTAGCAACTCACGACTGTTTTCCGGGAGCGCGTCGCCCTGCATCTGCAAACAACTGACCTGCATCTTCATACAGGAGAGCGATTGTGCAATAGAATCATGGAGTTCGCGAGCAATGGTGGCACGCTCTTCCATCACGATCAACTGCTGCTGACGTTCCTGGTGTCTGTCCAGCGCCAGTGTTGCGGTGAGTTGTTCAACCAGAGTATCGACCAGTTGCTGCTGATCGTGACTGAGATGACGCCCGTACGGCAAGGTGGCGAGCAGAATACCGTACTGGGTATGCGCATCGGTCAGCCGCCATTTCAGCGTAGTGCCACCATCAATGGCGGGCAGTGTGCCTCGTGGACACAGATGACAACCTTTTTCATCGCAACTGGCACTCGACTGGCAGGTAAATTCCTGATGATTATCTTCATCTTCCAGGTCATAAACCCGCAACTCAATATCGTGCAGCAGCGTTAAATTTTGCAACCCGTTGAGTACCGGTGAAAGCCGCTCACACAACGGTATCTGTGAGTGCAGACGGCGGTTGGCTTGCCACAGGAAAGAGAGGATCTGGTTTTTATGTTCCAGACCCGCGGTTTTTTCCTGCACCCGCTGTTCCAGTACGGCATAACTTTCGGCCAGTTCTTCGGACATATTGTTCAGCGCCGAACCCAGTGCCGCCATCTCATTACGTCCGCTGATATGCGCACGTTGCGTAAAATCACGCTGGCTGACGGCGCGGGCCATCGCCAGCAGTTGTTTCCACGGCTGCAGCAGACGTACGCGCAGCCAGATAATCGTAAAGACCAGCAGCAGAGCCATAAATACTGCCATCAGGCGATGCAGCATAACAACGCGTTCAATACGCAACTCCGTGGTATGGTCAAAGGCGGTAACCAACTTATCCAGTCCGGTCACAAAGCGTGAAACGTCGTCGGCGACCGCATCCCCCGTTTGTGCATGTTTAAGCCCAGGTGCCAGTTCGGTGTGCCAGTAATCCTGTAATGCCTTTAACTGGATCTGCTGGCCGTCGCGCTGCGCGGCACGAGTCAGTTCAGGGCTAAACGCCGTTTGTTCCATTTCATCCAGCAGCGGTTGATCGCTGGCGTCCAGCGGTACGGCAGCCAGCAAACGGTAGCTCTGCATACGTAGCGAGCCGGCTTTATTGATCGCGTGAGCGCTACCCTGAATGCCTTGAACCAGCCAGCCGGAGACAGCCATACCCGCCACGCCAAGCGCGGTAGACAGCAAAACAATCAGCGCCACCTGGTTAACCAGCGTAAGCGGGGAAAGACAACGTTTAAACATGTGACTTCTTCCTTCGGGTTTTCAGTGAGCAGAAAACCTTATTGAATGACGATTCTGCTGCAGGCAGTGCCGCTATTCTCAGCGATACACTGGAGTATACCCATACCTCAAACGGGCTACCCCTTAATTGCCGGCAGGGGGAGAGATCCCGGACGTCGGGGAGTAGGGTGCGACAGAAGCGTGAAAAACCACATCTTTTTTACCGAAGTTATGTACTCATTTAGGGTAATGATAAATTTTAGGCGTTAATAATGACACCTTTTCCTTTGATTTATATCAACTTACCCCCGGCTGTAAACCCTAATGTTGCAGGCATCGAAACAAGTATCAGAGGTGTCTATGAGTCACTCATCTGCCCCGGAAAGGGCATCTGGAGCTGTAATCACGGAATGGCGGCCGGAAGATCCCGCCTTCTGGGAACAGCGTGGTCAACGAGTTGCCAGCCGTAACCTGTGGATTTCAGTCCCTTGTCTGCTGCTGGCGTTTTGCGTATGGATGTTATTTAGCGCAGTGGCGGTGAACTTACCGAAAGTGGGATTCAATTTCACCACTGAGCAGCTGTTTATGCTGACGGCATTGCCTTCAGTTTCCGGCGCGCTGCTGCGCGTACCGTACTCCTTTATGGTTCCCCTGTTTGGTGGACGACGCTGGACAGCGTTCAGCACAGGTATCCTGATAATCCCCTGCGTGTGGTTAGGCTTTGCTGTGCAGGATACCACCACGCCGTTCAGTACCTTTATTATTATCTCCCTGCTGTGCGGTTTTGCCGGTGCGAACTTTGCTTCCAGCATGGCAAATATCAGCTTCTTCTTTCCAAAACAGAAACAGGGCGGCGCGCTGGGGTTGAACGGCGGCCTGGGCAACATGGGCGTCAGCGTGATGCAGTTGGTTGCGCCGCTGGTGGTCTCACTGTCCATCTTCGCCGCTTTTGGCAGCCATGGCGTTGAACAACCGGATGGCACGCAGTTGTATCTGGCAAACGCCGCATGGATTTGGGTGCCGTTCCTCGCTATTTTCACGCTGGCCGCATGGTTCGGTATGAACGAACTGGCAACCTCAAAAGCCTCGCTGAAAGAGCAATTGCCGGTGCTGAAACGCGGGCATTTGTGGATTATGAGCCTGCTGTATCTGGCAACCTTCGGCTCTTTTATCGGCTTCTCCGCAGGTTTCGCGATGCTGTCAAAAACGCAGTTCCCGGAAGTGCAGATCCTGCATTATGCCTTCTTTGGGCCGTTCATTGGCGCTTTGGCGCGTTCTGCGGGCGGCGCAATCTCTGACCGTCTGGGCGGGACCCGCGTCACGCTGGTGAACTTCGTGCTGATGGCTATTTTCAGTGCCTTATTGTTCCTGACGCTGCCATCAAACGGTGTCGGCGGCAACTTCATTGCCTTCTTCGCCGTGTTCCTGGCGCTGTTCCTGACGGCCGGGCTGGGGAGTGGTTCAACCTTCCAGATGATCTCTGTCATCTTCCGTAAGCTGACGATGGACAGAGTGAAAGCTGAAGGCGGTTCAGAAGAGAAAGCGATGCGCGAGGCGGCAACCGACACTGCGGCAGCGTTGGGCTTTATCTCTGCTATTGGTGCGATCGGCGGCTTCTTTATCCCGAAAGCATTTGGTACGTCCCTGGCATTAACCGGTTCTCCGGTCGGTGCGATGAAAGTATTTCTGATCTTCTATGTCGCCTGCGTGGTCATCACCTGGGTGGTATACGGACGTCATTCTAAAAAGTAAAAAAGAGGTATACACAAAATCATTCTAACTGCATCAAGGCGGCAAGTGAGAAATCCCCAGGAGCTTACTGAAGTAAGTGACTGGGGAGAACGAGCGCAGCCAACGCAGAAGCAGTTTGAAGGATGAAGTGTAGGTTGATTATCCATTGCGCGGTGTTAGACCGCGCTTTTTTTTGCCTGTAATTAGTTACAACATACTTTTGTATTGTGGCATGACAACAGCCTGTGAGAACGGCGTACGCAATATGCTAAGCAGGGGGGATACCCCTTAATACCCACTTATAAAGAATTTAACATTTGCATGATAAGTGAATTATTTAAAATCCTTTAAATTCAATTCATTACGTTAAATATCAATATCCCACTTTGGGGGTATGTAAAAACCAACCCTCATTTTTCATCCCTGCCTGCCTTGATCGTTATCAATTATCACGTCCTTTCAGAGCGTTACCTTCACCCCCAATCAAGCAATGTCGATTTATCAGAGAGCCGTCAGGCTCCTACAGGAGAAAACCGATGAGTAAATTCCTGGACCGGTTTCGCTACTTCAAACAGAAGGGCGAAACCTTTGCCGATGGGCACGGCCAGCTTCTCAACACCAACAGGGACTGGGAGGACGGATACCGCCAGCGTTGGCAGCATGACAAAGTCGTGCGTTCAACCCACGGCGTAAACTGTACCGGCTCATGCAGCTGGAAAATCTACGTGAAAAATGGTCTGGTAACCTGGGAAACCCAGCAAACTGACTACCCGCGTACTCGTCCTGATCTGCCAAACCACGAACCTCGCGGCTGCCCGCGTGGCGCGAGCTATTCCTGGTATCTCTACAGCGCAAATCGCCTCAAATATCCGCTGATGCGCAAACGTCTGATGAAGATGTGGCGTGAAGCGAAAAGACTGCACAGCGATCCCGTTGACGCCTGGGCCTCCATCATCGAAGACGCCGATAAAGCAAAAAGCTTCAAACAAGCGCGTGGTCGTGGCGGGTTTGTCCGTTCTTCCTGGCAGGAAGTAAACGAACTGATTGCGGCATCTAACGTCTATACCGTGAAAACCTATGGTCCTGACCGCGTTGCTGGTTTCTCACCGATCCCGGCAATGTCGATGGTTTCTTATGCTTCTGGCGCGCGCTACCTGTCGCTGATCGGCGGTACTTGCCTGAGCTTCTACGACTGGTATTGCGACTTACCGCCTGCGTCTCCGCAGACCTGGGGTGAGCAGACAGACGTACCTGAATCTGCTGACTGGTACAACTCCAGTTACATCATCGCCTGGGGTTCTAACGTACCGCAGACCCGTACCCCGGATGCGCACTTCTTCACTGAAGTTCGCTACAAAGGTACCAAAACTGTCGCGATTACGCCGGACTACGCAGAAATCGCCAAGCTTTGCGACCTGTGGCTGGCACCGAAGCAGGGGACCGATGCGGCGATGGCGCTGGCGATGGGCCACGTTATGCTGCGTGAGTTCCATCTCGACAACCCAAGCCAGTACTTTACCGATTACGTGCGCCGTTACACCGACATGCCAATGTTGGTCATGCTTGAAGAGCGTGACGGTTACTATGCCGCTGGGCGTATGCTGCGTGCGGCAGATTTGGTCGATTCTCTGGGCCAGGAAAACAACCCGGAATGGAAAACTGTCGCGATTAACAGCAACGGCGAAATGGTTGCGCCAAACGGTTCAATTGGCTTCCGCTGGGGTGAAAAAGGCAAATGGAACCTGGAGCAGCGTGACGGTACGTCTGGTGCCGAAACCGAACTGCAACTGAGCCTGCTGGGTAGTCAGGATGACATCGCTGAAGTCGGTTTTCCGTACTTCGGTGGCGAAGGAACTGAACACTTCAATAAAGTCGAACTGGAAAACGTTCTGCTGCATAAACTGCCGGTGAAACGACTGCAACTGGCCGATGGCTCTACGGCTCTGGTGACCACCGTTTACGATCTGACCATGGCTAACTACGGCCTTGAGCGTGGTCTGAATGATGAAAACTGCGCGACCAGCTACGATGACGTAAAAGCGTATACCCCGGCGTGGGCAGAAAAAATCACCGGTGTTTCACGTTCTCAAATCGTGCGCATCGCCCGTGAATTTGCAGATAATGCCGACAAGACGCACGGTCGTTCGATGATTATTGTCGGCGCGGGTCTGAACCACTGGTACCACCTCGATATGAACTATCGTGGCCTGATCAACATGCTGATTTTCTGCGGCTGCGTTGGTCAGAGCGGTGGCGGCTGGGCCCACTATGTGGGCCAGGAAAAACTGCGTCCGCAGACAGGCTGGCAGCCGCTAGCGTTTGCCCTCGACTGGCAGCGTCCGGCGCGTCACATGAACAGCACCTCCTACTTCTATAACCACTCCAGCCAGTGGCGCTATGAGACGGTCACCGCGCAGGAACTGCTGTCTCCGCTGGCGGATAAATCCCGCTACAGCGGTCATTTGATTGACTTTAACGTACGCGCCGAGCGTATGGGCTGGTTGCCGTCCGCACCGCAGTTGGGTACTAACCCGCTGTACATTGCGCGTGAGGCGGAAAAAGCTGGGATGACACCCGTCGATTACACCGTTAAATCTCTGAAAGAAGGTTCTATTCGCTTTGCGGCAGAACAACCAGAAAACGGTAAAAACCATCCGCGTAACCTGTTTATTTGGCGTTCTAACCTGCTCGGTTCTTCCGGTAAAGGTCATGAATACATGCTGAAGTACCTGCTGGGTACCGAGCACGGTATTCAGGGGCTGGATTTGGGTAAACAGGGCGGCGTGAAGCCAGAAGAAGTGGAATGGCAGGACAACGGGCTGGACGGCAAACTGGATCTGGTGGTGACGCTGGACTTCCGTCTGTCGAGCACCTGTCTGTACTCCGACATCGTGCTGCCTACCGCAACCTGGTACGAGAAAGACGATATGAATACTTCGGATATGCATCCGTTTATTCATCCGCTGTCTGCCGCTGTTGACCCGGCCTGGGAATCGAAAAGCGACTGGGAAATCTACAAAGGCATCGCGAAGAAATTCTCTGAAGTCTGCGTAGGCCACCTCGGGAAAGAAACCGACGTGGTGACGCTGCCAATCCAGCACGACTCTGCCGCCGAACTGGCGCAGCCGTTAGACGTGAAGGACTGGAAAAAAGGCGAATGCGACCTGATTCCGGGTGTTACCGCGCCGCACATCATGACCGTTGAGCGTGATTACCCGGCAACTTACGAGCGCTTCACCTCTATCGGTCCGTTGATGGAAAAAATCGGTAACGGTGGTAAAGGGATTGCCTGGAACACCCAGAGTGAAATGGACTTGCTGCGTAAGCTCAATTACACCAAGGCGGAAGGCCCGGCGAAAGGACAGCCTTGTCTAAACACGGCTATTGATGCCGCTGAGATGATCCTCACCCTGGCACCGGAAACAAATGGTCAGGTTGCCGTGAAAGCCTGGGAAGCGCTGAGTGAATTTACCGGACGTGACCATACGCATCTGGCGCTGAACAAAGAAGATGAGAAGATTCGCTTCCGTGATATTCAGGCGCAGCCGCGCAAAATTATCTCCAGCCCGACCTGGTCAGGTCTGGAAGATGAACATGTGTCTTATAACGCCGGTTATACCAACGTTCACGAGCTGATCCCTTGGCGCACGCTTTCTGGTCGCCAGCAGTTGTATCAGGATCATCAGTGGATGCGCGACTTCGGTGAAAGCCTGCTGGTTTATCGTCCGCCAATCGACACCCGTTCGGTGAAAGAGGTGATGGGCGAGAAGTCTAACGGTAATCCGGAAAAAGCGCTCAACTTCCTGACGCCGCACCAGAAATGGGGTATCCACTCCACCTACAGCGACAACTTGCTGATGCTGACGCTGGGACGCGGTGGTCCGATCGTGTGGATGAGTGAAGTTGATGCGAAAGAACTGGGTATCGAAGATAACGACTGGATCGAAGTTTTCAACAGCAACGGTGCCTTAACCGCCCGTGCCGTTGTCAGCCAACGTGTGCCGGCCGGGATGACCATGATGTACCACGCGCAGGAACGTATTGTGAACCTGCCAGGTTCAGAAATTACCCAGCAGCGTGGCGGGATCCATAACTCGGTAACGCGTATTACGCCGAAACCGACCCACATGATCGGCGGCTATGCACATCTGGCCTACGGCTTTAACTACTACGGCACCGTAGGGTCGAACCGTGATGAGTTCGTTGTGGTACGTAAGATGAAGAACATTGACTGGTTGGATGGTGAAGGCAATGACCAGGTACAGGAGAGCGTAAAATGAAAATTCGTTCACAAGTCGGCATGGTGCTGAATCTCGATAAGTGCATCGGTTGCCACACCTGTTCAGTAACCTGCAAAAACGTCTGGACCAGCCGTGAAGGTGCCGAATATGCCTGGTTCAATAACGTTGAAACGAAGCCAGGTACGGGGTTCCCGACTGACTGGGAAAACCAGGAAAAATGGAAGGGCGGTTGGATCCGTAAAATCAACGGCAAGCTGGTGCCGCGCATGGGTAACAAAGCGCTGCTGCTGGGTAAAATCTTTGCTAACCCGCATCTGCCGGGCATTGATGATTACTACGAGCCGTTTGATTTCGACTACCAGACGCTGCACAACGCACCTGCTGATAGCAAGGCGCAGCCGATCGCCCGTCCGCGCTCGCTGATTACCGGTCAGCGTATGGACAAAATCACCAAAGGTCCGAACTGGGAAGATGACCTGGGCGGCGAGTTCGAGAAACTGGCGAAAGACCAGAACTTCGAAAATATACAGAAGGCGATGTACGGCCAGTTCGAAAACACCTTCATGATGTATCTGCCCCGTCTGTGCGAGCACTGCCTGAACCCGGCGTGCGTGGCGACCTGCCCAAGTGGCGCCATCTACAAACGTGAAGAAGATGGCATCGTGCTGATTGACCAGGACAAGTGCCGTGGCTGGCGTATGTGTATCACCGGTTGCCCGTATAAGAAGATCTACTTCAACTGGAAGAGCGGGAAATCTGAGAAGTGCATTTTCTGCTATCCGCGTATCGAAGCCGGTCAGCCGACAGTTTGCTCTGAAACCTGCGTAGGTCGTATTCGTTATCTCGGCGTGCTGCTGTATGACGCAGATGCGATTGAAAGCGCGGCAAGCACCGAGAACGAGAAAGATCTGTATCAGAGTCAGCTGGACGTATTCCTCGATCCAAACGATCCAGCGGTGATTGAACAGGCACTGAAAGATGGCATTCCGCTGAGTGTAATCGACGCGGCCCAGCAGTCTCCGGTATACAAAATGGCGATGGACTGGAAGCTGGCGCTGCCGCTGCATCCGGAATACCGCACGTTGCCGATGGTCTGGTATGTGCCACCTTTATCTCCGATTCAGTCCGCTGCTGACGCGGGTGAACTGGGTAGCAACGGTATTCTGCCAGACGTGGACAGCCTGCGTATCCCGGTTCAGTACCTGGCGAACCTGCTGACTGCGGGTGATACCCAGCCGGTACTGCGGGCATTGAAACGTATGCTGGCGATGCGTCACTACAAACGCGCAGAAACCGTAGACGGTAAAGTTGATACCCGCGCGCTGGAAGAAGTCGGGCTGACCGAAGCTCAGGCACAAGAGATGTATCGTTACCTGGCGATTGCTAACTATGAAGATCGTTTTGTGATCCCGAGCAGCCATCGCGAACTGGCGCGTGAAGCATTCCCGGAGAAGAGCGGTTGTGGTTTCACCTTTGGTGATGGTTGCCACGGTTCTGATACTAAATTCAATCTGTTCAACAGTCGCCGCATCGATGCTGTCGATGTGACCAGCAAAACGGAGCCGCACCAATGATTGAACTCGTCATTGTTTCGCGTCTGCTCGAGTACCCGGATGCTGCCTTGTGGCAGCATCAGCAGGAACTTTTCGATGCACTCGCGTCATCTGAAAACCTGGACAAAGAGGATGCCCAGACTCTGGGCGTTTTCCTGCGCGATTTAACTGCGCAGGACATGCTGGATGCACAGGCAAGCTATAGCGAACTGTTCGACCGTGGTCGTGCGACTTCGCTACTGCTGTTTGAACATGTTCACGGTGAATCCCGCGATCGTGGACAGGCGATGGTTGACCTGATGGCGCAGTATGAGCAGCACGGGCTACAACTCGATAGCCGCGAATTGCCAGATCACTTGCCGCTGTATCTGGAGTACCTCGCACAGTTGCCAAAAAGCGAAGCGTTAGGTGGCTTGCAGGATATCGCCCCGATTCTGGCGCTGCTCAGTGCGCGTCTGCAACAGCGCGAAAGCCGTTACGCGGTGCTGTTCGATCTGCTGTTAAAACTGGCGAATACCGCTATCGACGGTGACAAAGTGGCCGAAAAAATTGCGGATGAAGTTCGTGACGACACGCCGCAGGCACTGGATGCTGTTTGGGAAGAAGAGCAGGTGAAATTCTTTGCCGACCAGGGATGTGGTGAGTCTGAAATTTCTGCTCACCAGCGTCGTTTTGCCGGGGCCGTTGCGCCGCAGTACCTGAACATCACCACCGGAGGACAGAACTAATGCACTTCCTGAATACGTTCTTCTTTGACATCTATCCGTATATTGCGGGTTCTGTCTTTCTGATTGGCAGCTGGTTACGTTACGACTACGGTCAGTATACCTGGCGTGCGGCTTCCAGCCAGATGCTGGATCGCAAAGGGATGAACCTTGCGTCAAACCTGTTTCACATTGGGATCCTTGGCATCTTCGCGGGTCATTTCCTGGGGATGCTGACGCCACACTGGATGTACGAAGCGTGGTTACCGCTTGAAGTGAAGCAAAAGATGGCGATGTTTGCCGGTGGTGCCAGTGGTGTGATGTGCCTGGTGGGGGGCGTACTGCTGCTGAAACGTCGTCTGTTTAGTCCACGCGTGCGTGCAACGACCACGGGAGCCGACATTCTGGTGTTGTCTGTTCTGGTTATCCAGTGTGCACTGGGCCTGCTGACCATTCCGTTCTCCGCCCAGCATATGGACGGTAGCGAAATGATGAAGCTGGTGAACTGGGCACAATCAGTGGTGACCTTCCATGGCGGAGCGTCTCAGTATCTGGATGGCGTCGCATTTATTTTCCGTGTGCACCTTGTGCTGGGTATGACGCTGTTCCTGTTGTTCCCATTCTCGCGTCTGGTACATATCTGGAGCGTGCCAGTCGAGTATCTGACACGTAAATATCAGATTGTGCGCGCCCGTCATTAATTTCGCGTTGTAACGCACCAAACCCCGCTACGGCGGGGTTTTTTGTATTCTGCACGCCGGATGGCGGCGTAACCGCCTTATCCAGCCTACACAGACGTCAGTTCTCTGTAGGCCTGATAAGCGTAGCGCCTCAGGCAAATTGCTGGCACGTATTGAGGGCAGAATATGGGGTATTGCAGATGGACTTGGTGTTGGTGATATATGAAGTAATGGTGGTGGGGGAAGGATGACTCAGCGCTGTGCGCTTCGCCCTTCGGGTCGTTGCCTGCGGCAACGCTTTCTCGCTACGCTCGAATCGAACCTTAGTCGAAGCTTCTCATCCTTCCCGACTTGTTAGAATATAAGGCATTGAGATATGATTTAGTAAAGTCTTACAAGAGAAGATGGTGGTGGGGGAAGGATGACTCAGCGCTGTGCGCTTCGCCCTTCGGGTCGTTGCCTGCGGCAACGCTTTCTCGCTACGCTCGAATCGAACCTTAGTCGAAGCTTCTCATCCTTCCCGACTGGGTAGAATATAAGGCATTGAGATATGATTTAGTGAAGTCTTACAGGAGATGATGGTGGTGGGGGAAGGATTCGAACCTTCGAAGTCGATGACGGCAGATTTACAGTCTGCTCCCTTTGGCCGCTCGGGAACCCCACCAGGGGTAATTCAAATTGTAGGTAAAGCTTGAGGATGGTGGTGGGGGAAGGATTATTCGTCGCTTCGCTCCTCACCCTTCGGGCCGTTGCCGCTGGCAACGTTCTCTCGCTTTCGCTCGAGTCGAACCTTAATCGAAGATTCTCACCCTTCCCAGTAAGTGCAAACTTCAGCATAGCTTATTGGGGTTACTACATCACTGTAGTGAATAATGGTGGTGGGGGAAGGATTCGAACCTTCGAAGTCGATGACGGCAGATTTACAGTCTGCTCCCTTTGGCCGCTCGGGAACCCCACCACGGGGTAATGCTATGTTACTGGCCTGCTTCCTTTGTAAGCGGGGCGCATCATATCAAATGATGCGCCCCTGTAAAGCATTCCGTTGATAAAAAAGAACTGGTTGCCTGATTTTTACGCGTAAAGATGTAAAGGTAACCAATAAAATTATCAATCGATTACAGAATAATCGTTCGGTTACCGTAAACAAAGACACGCTGCGCGAGAACCTGATAAAGCGCGCGGCTTAATACGTTTTTTTCAACGTCACGACCGGCACGCATCATATCCTCTGCGGTATAGGTATGATCCACATGAATCACGTCCTGCATGATGATCGGACCTTCATCGAGGTTATCATTCACATAATGCGCCGTCGCACCGATGATCTTCACACCGCGGTCATAGGCCTGATGGTACGGGCGAGCACCAATAAACGCTGGCAGGAATGAGTGGTGGATATTGATAATCTTATTCGGGAAGCGAGAAACAAATGTCGGCGTCAGGACACGCATATATTTTGCCAGCACGACATAGTCTGGCTGATGTGCGTCGATAGCATCGGCCATTTTCTGGTCATGTTCGTCACGCGTTAATCCTTCGTGGCTGACCAGCTCAAAAGGAATATCAAAACGCTCAACCAGGGAACGTAGCGTGTCGTGGTTGCCGATAACCGCAGCAATTTCAACATCCAGTCCGCCGTAATTGGCCTTCATTAACAGATCGCCCAAACAGTGGGCTTCTTTGGTGACTAAAATAACGATGCGGCGCCGTCCCGCAGGCGTAAGCTCGCGAATGGAACCTTCTGGTAGCGCGCTGTCCAGATCGGTCAGCAGTGTGACATCGTTAAAAATGCCTTCCAGCTCGGTGCGCATGAAAAAACGCCCGGTACGGTGGTCCACGAACTCATTGTTTTGCACGATGTTCAGTTCGTGCTTGTAACAGATGTTAGTAATGCGCGCGATCAGACCTTTTTGGTCCGGGCAAATTGTACGCAGCACTTTTCGTTGTAATGAATGCATTTGCAGCGGAGATCCTGTTGAGAATGTTTGCATAATTGATACTGTCGGGCGTTGATTAGCCGCAGCACTTTTTAAATTTTTTACCGGAGCCACAAGGGCAGGTATCGTTTCGTCCAATTTGCGGGCGTGTACCATCGATATAGTACCACTGACCGTTTTCTTTTAAAAAACGAGAGCGTTCGATAATTGCGCCTGTTTTTCCCTGTTCAGAAAACCGTGCGACAAAACTGACATAGCCGATATTGTCGGTTTCTGCCGTCTGCTGTTCAAAAACGGTCAGTCCCAGCCATTCGGTATGGGTAAATCCTGCAATAATGTCATCCCGGAAATCGGCGGCATGACAATCTGGATGCCAGGTTTTGATGAGGTAATCTGCGTCTTTCATCACAAAAGCACAGTAGCGAGAACGCATGAGATGTGACGGCGTAGGTGCTACTTGTGCACCGGACACATAACGGTAGCAACATAGGCTATACTCGACAGCGCTACCACAGGGACAAAGCTGAGACACAAAGTACTCCCTGGAATAAAAAAACGGCGTAAAAACGCCAGGGTGGCACTATGTTAACTGAGCCGTGGCGATGTTGCTACGTCTGCAAGCCAGGGGAAGTCTGTAGGTATAATGAGAAAAATAAAAATTGGGCTGGCGCTAGGTTCCGGCGCAGCACGCGGCTGGTCGCATATTGGTGTGATCAAAGCCCTGAAACACATGGGCATTGATATTGATATTGTGGCAGGGTGTTCCATTGGCTCACTGGTCGGAGCCGCCTACGCATGTAACAAACTCCCCGCGCTTGAACAGTGGGTTTGCTCCTTCAGTTACTGGGATGTTTTACGCCTGATGGATCTCTCGTGGCGCAGGGGCGGATTATTGCGCGGCGAACGGGTATTCAATCAGTATCGGAATGTCATGCCGGTAGAATCTATCGAACAATGCTCACGTCGTTTTGCTACTGTCGCAACCAATCTAAGTACGGGCCGTGAACTCTGGTTTACCGAAGGTGATTTGCATCTTGCCGTCCGTGCCTCCTGCAGTATTCCTGGCCTGATGTCACCTGTGGCGCATAATGGTTATTGGCTGGTTGATGGCGCGGTGGTGAACCCTGTACCCGTCTCCCTGACGCGTGCGTTGGGGGCCGATATCGTTATTGCAGTCGACCTGCAACATGATGCGCACCTGATGCAACAGGATCTGCTCTCCTTCAACGTCAATAGTGAAACCGAATCGAACGATGATGATGAGCTGTCATGGCATGCCCGCCTGAAAGAACGTTTGAGCAACATTACGGCCCGGCGTGCAGTCACGGCACCTACGGCGATGGAGATCATGACGACCTCGATTCAGGTTCTGGAAAACCGTCTCAAGCGCAACCGTATGGCTGGAGATCCACCTGATATTCTGATTCAGCCGTTTTGTCCGCAAATATCTACGCTGGATTTCCATCGCGCCAGTGCTGCTATTGCTGCCGGGCAGTTAGCGGTCGAGAAGAAAATGGATGAGCTTCTACCCCTGGTAAAAACCAACGTTTAACGCATTTTTCATCAACACTTAAGCAAATTCTGACAGGCGTGAGTTGCAATAGCATGCCACTATTTACTAAAGCCAGTCAGGGGGGAGAATATGACGCAGCCATTGGTCGGAAAACAGATTCTTATCGTTGAAGATGAGCCGGTATTTCGCTCGCTTCTGGATTCATGGTTTTCCTCTTTGGGAGCGACAACAGCAGTAGCGGGAGACGGGCTTGATGCGCTGGAGTTACTGGGGCGCTTCACCCCCGACCTGATGATTTGCGATCTCGCTATGCCGAGAATGAACGGCCTTAAACTGGTTGAGTATCTGCGTAATCGTGGCGATCAGACGCCTATTCTGGTGATCTCCGCAACGGAAAATATGGCCGATATTGCCAAAGCATTACGACTCGGTGTGGATGATGTTCTTTTAAAGCCCGTGAAGGACCTTAACCGCCTGCGAGAAACCGTTTTTGCGTGTCTTTATCCCAATATGTTTAATTCTCGTGTGGAAGAAGAAGAGCGGCTGTTTCGCGACTGGGATGCGATGGTGGGCGATCCTGCAGCTGCTGCAAAACTGTTGCAAGAATTGCAGCCCCCAGTGTCGCAGGTCATCTCGCATTGTCGGGTTAACTACCGCCAGTTGGTCGCCGCCGATCAGCCAGGGCTGGTTCTGGATATTGCGCCGCTCTCAGACCATGATCTCGCGTTTTATTGTCTGGATGTGACAAGGGCCGGGGATAATGGCGTCCTGGCGGCATTACTACTGCGTGCGCTATTTAACGGTTTGCTACAGGAACAGTTGGCACATCAAAATCAACGATTGCCGGAGCTGGGTGCGTTATTGAAGCAGGTGAATCATTTACTGCGTCAGGCTAATTTACCAGGACAGTTTCCTTTGCTGGTGGGCTATTATCACAGCGGATTAAAAAACCTGATTTTGGTATCAGCAGGGCTGAATGCGACATTAAATACAGGTTCACATAATGTACAAATCAGTAATGGTGTTCCGCTGGGCACCTTAGGTAATGCGTATCTTAATCAACTGAGCCAGCGTAGTGAGTCCTGGCAATGCCAAATCTGGGGGGCAGGCGGTCGTTTGCGCCTGATGTTGTCTGCGGAATGAACAATTGACAGGTAGGGGAATCAAATTGGCTCACCTCCCTCACGCGGCGAGTGCTACTATCAGCGCCAGATTTATACGTATTTATCTTAATTATACCGACGCGCGTCCTTTTCAGACCTGAAGCTTACTGCGGTACTGATATACTCGGATGCGAAACAGATTGATGAACATGTTCAATACATGAACAGTCCAGGAGAGTTTTAAATGGCTGCCCTTAATTCAAAAGTCAAAAAGGCCGTTATCCCGGTTGCGGGATTAGGAACCAGGATGTTACCGGCTACGAAGGCAATCCCGAAAGAGATGCTACCGTTGGTTGATAAGCCATTAATTCAGTACGTCGTGAACGAATGTATTGCTGCGGGCATCACTGAAATTGTACTCGTGACTCACTCGTCTAAAAATTCAATTGAAAACCACTTTGATACCAGCTTTGAACTTGAAGCGATGCTTGAAAAGCGCGTAAAACGTCAGCTTCTGGAAGAAGTGCAATCTATTTGCCCTCCGCATGTCACTATTATGCAGGTGCGTCAGGGGTTGGCAAAAGGTCTGGGGCACGCGGTATTGTGTGCCCATCCGGTTGTTGGCGATGAACCCGTTGCGGTCATCCTGCCGGACGTTATTCTTGACGAATACGAATCTGATTTATCCCGTGACAACCTTGCTGAAATGATCCACCGTTTTGATGAAACAGGCAGCAGCCAGATTATGGTGGAGCCTGTAGCAGACGTAACGGCTTATGGCGTTGTTGATTGCAAGGGCGTTGAATTAACGCCTGGTGAAAGCGTACCGATGGTTGGCGTGGTAGAAAAACCGAAAGCAGACGTTGCGCCATCTAATCTGGCCGTTGTGGGGCGTTATGTTCTCAGTGCGGATATCTGGCCTCTGCTGGCAAAAACACCTCCGGGAGCAGGTGATGAAATTCAGCTGACCGATGCTATCGATATGCTGATCGAAAAAGAAACGGTAGAAGCCTATCACATGAAGGGTAAAAGCCATGACTGTGGTAATAAGCTGGGCTATATGCAGGCGTTTGTTGAATATGGTATTCGCCATAATACGCTTGGCACTGAATTTAAAGCGTGGCTTGAAGATGAGATGGGTATTAAGAAGTAACCTCGCGGTATTATAAGGACAGAACGGCGCTGCTAATCCAGCGCCGTTTTTTTATACCTAATTTGGGTAGGGCGATGTGCGAAGTACGGGTAAAAAAATCCCGCCAGTGGCGGGATTTTAAGCAAACTATTTCTGAATTATTCCTTGATCAGGAAATCGTCCAGTTGTTTACCTTGTTCTTCCATCGCTTTTTTGATCACGGCCGGTGTACGACCCTGGCCAGTCCAGGTTTTAGTTTCACCGTTTTCGTCAACGTAGCTATATTTAGCCGGGCGCGCTGCGCGTTTAGCTTTGGTACCGGACTTAACCGCTGCCATGCTATTCAGCAGTTCGTTCGGATCAATACCATCAGCAATCAGCATTTCACGATATTGTTGCAGTTTACGAGTACGCTCTTCAACTTCAGCAGCCGCAGCGCTTTCTTCTTCGCGACGCTCGCTAACTACAACTTCTAATTTTTCCAGCATTTCTTCAAGCGTTTCCAGAGTACATTCTCTCGCCTGCGCACGAAGAGTACGGATGTTGTTCAGAATTTTAAGTGCTTCGCTCATTGTAGTAATCTCAAACTTATATTGGGGGTGGTTTGTTGAGCTAATAATAGAGCGATAAATTCAGTTGTGCAATAGCCAGGAATGTAAGGAATTCAAAATTGCTCTTTATTTAGTGTCTGTATTAATTGTTCTGTCTTAATTTTACGACGATGTCGGGCATAAAAAAGGCTTATTGGTATGCGGGCTTCATGGCAGCAGCGAGTAAAAATTCAAGATTCAGGTCACATTTCATGGTGTACAAATAGTATCTCTTTGCAGTGATTTCAACCTTTTGTATTAGTTTTGCTTACGGGAATCCCCTATTACAAGGTGGCTATCGTTAGATGCAATAACAATAAGGGCAGGGTTTCTTTATTGCGCTGTGATGATAAGTGACGTTGATGAATTTCAGGAGCACTATTTGTGAAAGAGTGTGTATATACTCATCATACTTCAGGTTGTTTGTGCTTTGGCAGCGGACTTTCACTCTATCGTACACTTGAGAAAGTACTCAAGGACACTTCCGCGCAGCGGGGTATTTAGACGAAACAGGGCGATGTTCGCACGTTCTTTTATACATCCCGGATGCCACGCTGCACCGACATGTTTGTGAAATATGATACAATCCTGCCCATATTTATTTTCCCCGGTGAGGGCCGATACACAATGGCACAGCTTTATTTTTACTATTCTGCAATGAATGCAGGCAAGTCGACGGCATTGCTGCAATCTTCATACAATTATCAGGAACGTGGGATGCGTGCCGTTGTATATACAGCGGAAATTGATGACCGTTTTGGCGCGGGAAAAGTAAGTTCACGTATAGGCCTGTCGTCACCTGCAAAATTGTTTAACCAAAATTCATCATTGTTCGAGGAGATTCGTGCGGAGAATGCGCAGCAACGAATTCACTGCGTGCTGGTTGATGAGTCTCAGTTTCTGACGCGACAGCAGGTTTATGAATTATCAGAGGTTGTTGATCAACTGGATATTCCCGTGTTGTGTTATGGCTTACGCACTGATTTTCGTGGTGAACTCTTCGGTGGTAGCGAATACCTGCTTGCATGGTCAGATAAGCTGGTTGAATTAAAAACTATTTGTTTCTGTGGCCGTAAGGCCAGCATGGTATTACGCCTTGATCAGGCCGGAAGGCCTTATAACGAAGGAGAGCAGGTCGTTATAGGCGGAAATGAACGCTATGTATCGGTGTGCCGCAAGCATTATAAGGAAGCACAGTCTGAAGGCTCTCTGACGGCCATTCAGGAACGTCACAGCCACGATTAACCCTCCTCTGTTCTCCTGCTGAGTTAAAATCGCAGGGTAGGCCTCTGTTTTAGCCAGAAGCGATACCCTGCGTATTGCCTTCTGGTGCCACTTTCACACCTATTTCCCTCACGCCTTTTCACCTCGGTGGCTGGCGTCTGCATAGTCTGATTTTCGCTGAGTATGGCAAAAAAAAACGGCCCCAAAGGGCCGTTTATGAAGATACTAAAACTTATGTGAGTGCATTAAGCGGATTTTTTCGCTTTTTTCTCTGCTTTAGGCGCTGCTGCTGGCTCAGTTTTAGCAGCAGTTTCACCTTCGCTATACTCACGACCGTAGTACGTATCCAGCAGGATCTGTTTGAGTTCAGAAATCAGCGGGTAACGCGGGTTAGCACCGGTGCACTGGTCGTCAAACGCATCCTCAGACAGTTTGTCGACGTGTGCCAGGAAGTCAGCTTCCTGAACGCCAGCTTCACGGATAGATTTAGGAATACCCAGTTCAGCTTTGATTTCTTCCAGCCATGCCAGCAGTTTCTGGATTTTAGCCGCAGTACGGTCGCCCTGTGCGCTTAAACCCAGATGGTCTGCGATTTCGGCGTAGCGACGACGCGCTTGCGGACGATCATACTGGCTGAAAGCAGTCTGTTTAGTCGGGTTGTCGTTCGCGTTATAACGAATGACGTTGCTGATCAGCAGGGCGTTCGCCAGACCGTGAGGAATGTGGAACTGAGAACCCAGCTTGTGCGCCATTGAGTGACATACACCCAGGAAGGCGTTAGCAAACGCAATACCGGCGATGGTCGCTGCACTGTGAACACGCTCACGCGCTACCGGGTTCTTAGAACCTTCATGGTAGGACGCAGGCAGGTTTTCTTTCAGCAGTTTCAGCGCTTGCAGAGCCTGACCGTCAGAGAATTCAGATGCCAGTACGGAAACGTAAGCTTCCAGAGCGTGAGTCACCGCATCCAGACCACCGAATGCACACAGTGATTTCGGCATATCCATAACCAGGTTGGCATCGACAATTGCCATGTCTGGGGTCAATGCGTAGTCAGCCAGCGGGTATTTCTGACCCGTTGCATCGTCGGTAACAACCGCAAACGGAGTCACTTCAGAACCAGTACCGGAAGTGGTGGTGACGGCGATCATTTTCGCTTTCACGCCCATTTTCGGGAACTTATAGATACGTTTACGGATGTCCATAAAGCGCAGCGCCAGCTCTTCGAAATGGGTTTCCGGATGTTCGTACATCACCCACATGATTTTCGCGGCGTCCATCGGGGAACCACCGCCCAGTGCGATGATAACGTCAGGCTTGAAGGAGTTAGCCAGCTCAGCACCTTTACGAACAACGGTCAGAGTCGGGTCAGCTTCAACTTCAAAGAACACTTCGGTTTCAACGCCGGCTGCTTTCAGAACGGAGGTGATCTGGTCTGCATAACCGTTGTTAAACAGGAAGCGGTCGGTAACGATCAGCGCACGTTTGTGACCATCGGTAATCACTTCATCCAGTGCGATTGGCAGTGAGCCACGACGGAAGTAGATAGATTTCGGAAGTTTGTGCCACAACATGTTTTCAGCTCGCTTAGCAACGGTTTTCTTGTTGATCAGGTGCTTAGGACCAACGTTTTCAGAGATGGAGTTACCACCCCAGGAACCACAACCCAGAGTCAGGGAAGGTGCGAGCTTAAAGTTGTACAGGTCGCCGATACCACCCTGTGAAGCCGGGGTGTTAATCAGGATACGCGCAGTTTTCATCATCTGACCGAAGTAAGCAACGCGTTCTGGTTGGTTGTCCTGGTCAGTGTACAGGCAAGAAGTGTGGCCGATACCACCCATCGCAACCAGTTTCTCTGCTTTGTCTACCGCATCTTCGAAATCTTTCGCACGGTACATCGCCAGCGTCGGGGACAGTTTTTCGTGAGCAAACGGCTCGCTTTCATCAACAACTTTCACTTCACCGATCAGGATCTTAGTTGTTTCCGGAACCGAGAAGCCTGCCAGTTCAGCAATTTTATATGCCGGCTGACCAACGATAGCGGCGTTCAGTGCGCCATTTTTCAGGATAACGTCCTGAACAGCTTTCAGCTCTTTACCCTGCAGCATGTAGCCGCCGTGGCTAGCGAAACGTTCACGAACTGCATCGTATACAGAGTCAACAACAACAACGGACTGTTCAGAAGCACAGATTACGCCGTTATCGAAGGTTTTAGACATCAGAACAGAAGCAACTGCGCGCTTAATATCCGCAGTTTCGTCAATAACAACCGGGGTGTTACCTGCACCTACACCGATTGCTGGTTTACCGGAGCTGTATGCTGCTTTAACCATGCCTGGACCGCCGGTCGCAAGGATTAGGTTGATGTCCGGGTGATGCATCAGAGCATTAGACAGTTCAACGGAAGGTTGATCGATCCAGCCGATCAGATCTTTCGGTGCGCCAGCAGCGATAGCAGCCTGCAGAACGATGTCAGCCGCTTTGTTAGTGGCATCTTTAGCACGCGGATGTGGAGAGAAGATGATGGCGTTACGCGTCTTCAGGCTGATCAGCGATTTGAAGATAGCAGTAGATGTCGGGTTAGTGGTCGGAACGATACCGCAGATGATACCAATCGGTTCAGCGATGGTGATAGTACCGAAAGTGTCGTCTTCAGACAGGACACCACAGGTCTTTTCATCTTTATAAGCGTTGTAAATGTATTCGGAAGCAAAGTGGTTTTTGATCACTTTGTCTTCGACGATGCCCATGCCGGATTCGGCAACGGCCATTTTCGCGAGAGGGATTCGAGCGTCTGCGGCTGCCAGAGCGGCGGCGCGGAAGATTTTGTCAACCTGTTCTTGAGTGAAACTGGCATATTCACGCTGGGCTTTTTTTACGCGCTCTACAAGTGCGTTAAGTTCAGCGACATTAGTAACAGCCATAATGCTCTCCTGATAATGTTAAACTTTTTTAGTAAATCATCTGCTCGATACGAGAGTATAGACAGACCGACGAAAAATTGTATAACGTTTTGAAAATCAAACGGTTAATTAACGTCCACTTTACTTTGATTTACTAAAAGAGCTTATGCGTTAGCGTCATTTAACTCTAACGCGTTACCTCCAGGTGGCGTAAGCAAGATTACTCACTTCTGAGTAGTAATTGCGTGATCTGGATCAAATTTCCGCAAAGCTGACACCTTTCAGCAGGCCCTTTTAGCGTTTCTTGGTAAGTGTTAAAAAATTGATGTAATGAATGAGGTTAACATTAGCATATTTAATACATATTAATAACACTGAGTAATGGTAGCGTATTTACGTAGATATACGCAGATAGCAGGTGAAGTATGCTGACAAAAGGCGTATCTTCAGCGCGGATTTCATCAATTTTATGACTCATTTTATCCGGCTAACGCTTCGGAGCTAACCGTGATCCATACGCTATTCGATTTTCCTGTTTATTTTAAATTTTTCATTGGGTTATTTGCATTGGTCAACCCGGTAGGGATCATCCCTGTCTTTATCAGCATGACCAGCTACCAGACCGCTGCCGCACGCAATAAAACCAACCTTACGGCAAACCTGTCGGTTGCTATCATTCTGTGGATCTCTCTGTTTCTGGGGGATGGAATTCTGCAATTGTTTGGTATCTCAATTGATTCGTTCAGGATTGCCGGTGGTATCCTGGTCGTGACTATCGCGATGTCGATGATCAGCGGAAAACTTGGGGAAGATAAGCAAAACAAGCAGGAAAAGTCGGAGACGGCGATACGCGAGAGCATTGGCGTTGTCCCGTTAGCGCTGCCGTTAATGGCGGGACCGGGGGCAATAAGCTCAACGATCGTCTGGGGCACGCGTTACCATAGTGCTATTAATCTGTTCGGCTTTTTCGTGGCGATTGCGCTGTTTGCGCTGTGTTGTTGGGGATTGTTTCGTATGGCGCCGTGGTTAGTTCGCCTGCTGGGCCAAACGGGCATCAACGTCATTACGCGTATTATGGGGTTGTTACTCATGGCGTTGGGCATTGAGTTCATTGTGACCGGGATCAAATCCATTTTCCCGGGCTTACTTGCCTGAATCCACCGAATCAATATAAACGGAGCTGCTTCCAGGCTCCGTTTCCCACCATTATCAGTAATACTTCTCACTAAAGTTGAAACGCGCCATAGCAGTAATAAAAGATGCTGATAGCCACTGCATTTTTATGTATTGATTTTCAACACAATTATCTTTTCAGCAGAACAGATGAACCAGGGCAGCATTGTTATTTTATTAACATCATACTCTTGGGCTTGCTGAAGGATTATCGAAATGTTATTAGTTATTTCAGCACCTAATTTAGATGAATGTGCTAATTAATAACCAATTGTTAAATTTATGTGCATTTTAACGTATCTTCGATGCCGGACAGGGCGATGAGTCGGGCGTCTCACGTAATGCATTGAATTAATTTATTTTATTGTTAAAAAATTGCCGTGTTAATGCTTTTGTTGTGCATTTTTTTTCGATAAAAGAGAATTAGTTAACAAATCTGTAAAATGTATTGGCGGTGAAGAAACGCATTTGATACTTTCCGGCCAGGTATTTAGCAGAAGATTTCACGTTGATGAGAATAATTTTCATTTAATCTCTCTCAACAGGGTAATAGCGTGCTTCCGGCAGGGGAGGCACGTAGATAATCGACGCAAGGCGATCAAACGAATCGCCAGAATAAATAAAGTCGGTGATAGCGAGCAGTAAACAAAAAAACACCTGACGGCAGAAAATCTCCGGTGTCGTACAGGGATCCTGACAGGATTAACAGTCTGGTTATAAAACCAGCCATAATAATGAGGGAGTACAAACACAATGACTAACATCACTAAAAAAAGTTTAGTAGCTGCGGGGATCCTAACTGCGCTAATCGCTGGAAATGTTGCTACAGCAGCAGTGGTACCAGCAGGCGTTCAGTTGGCTGAGAAGCAGACTCTGGTGCGTAATAATGGTTCGGAAGTTCAGTCACTCGATCCGCATAAAATCGAAGGTGTGCCGGAATCCAACATTAGCCGTGATTTATTTGAAGGTTTATTAATCAGTGACGTTGATGGCAAACCATCGCCGGGTGTGGCTGATAAATGGGAAAATAAAGATTTTAAAGTCTGGACATTCCATCTGCGTAAAGACGCTAAATGGTCTGATGGAACGCCTGTTACCGCACAAGATTTCGTCTATAGCTGGCAACGTCTGGCGAACCCCAATACTGCTTCACCGTACGCCAGCTATTTACAGTACGGACATATTGTCAATATTGATGACATCATCGCTGGTAAGAAGCCAGTTACCGATCTCGGTGTAAAAGCGATTGATGACCATACCTTTGAAGTGACTCTGAGTGAACCTGTTCCTTATTTCTACAAACTCCTTGTGCACTCTTCTCTTTCCCCTGTGCCTAAAGCCGTGGTGGAAAAATTCGGTGAAAAATGGACCCAGCCCGCTAACATCGTTTCTAACGGCTCTTATAAACTGAAAGACTGGGTTGTCAACGAGCGTATTGTACTTGAGCGTAATACTCACTACTGGGACAACGCGAAAACCATTATTAACCAGGTCACATACCTGCCAATTTCTTCTGAAGTGACTGACGTGAACCGCTATCGCAGCGGTGAAATCGACATGACCTATAACAACATGCCGATTGAGTTATTCCAGAAACTGAAAAAAGAGATCCCGAACGAAGTTCACGTTGATCCTTATCTGTGCACCTACTATTACGAAATTAACAACCAAAAAGCACCGTTCAACGATGTTCGTGTACGTACCGCCCTGAAGCTGGCGCTGGATCGTGACATCATCGTCAACAAAGTGAAAAACCAGGGCGATCTGCCCGCCTATAGCTTTACCCCGCCGTATACTGATGGCGCTAAACTGGTTGAGCCAGAGTGGTTCAAGTGGTCACAGGAAAAACGTAACGAAGAGGCGAAAAAACTGCTGGCCGAAGCTGGCTTCACCGCTGAAAAACCGTTGACCTTTGATCTGCTGTATAACACCTCCGATCTGCACAAGAAGCTGGCTATCGCTGCGGCATCCATCTGGAAGAAAAATCTGGGTGCGAATGTGAAACTGGAAAATCAGGAGTGGAAGACGTTCCTCGATACGCGTCATCAGGGCAACTATGATGTTTCACGCGCAGGCTGGTGTGCGGATTATAACGAACCGACGTCTTTCCTGAATATGGTACTGTCCGATAGCTCCAACAACACCGTCCACTATAAGAGCCCTGCATTTGACAAGTTGATTGCTGATACCCTGAAAGCAACTGATGATGCTCAGCGCAGTGAACTGTATTCGCAAGCAGAACAGCTGCTGGATAAAGACTCTGCAATTGTACCGGTGTTCTACTACGTCAACGCCCGTCTGGTGAAACCTTGGGTAGGCGGATACTCCGGTAAAGACCCGATGGATAATATCCACGTTAAAGACTTGTATATTATCAAGCATTAATGGCAAGACGTGGGGCGATTAAGGTTGCCCCACAGTGTCTTTTTCTTCGAACTATAAATACCTCTTTAGACAAAGAGAGGTATACCCTAAATAATTCACGTTGCAGGAAGGCGGCAACGCAGCGAATCGCCAGGAGCTTACTTAAGTAAGTGACGGGCGTGAGCGAGCAAAGCCAACGCATCTGCAGCTTGAAGTATGACGGGTATAAAGGCACACGCCAGAAGGTACGGGCAATGTTGAAATTTATATTACGCCGCTGTCTGGAAGCGATTCCGACACTATTTATTCTTATTACGATTTCATTCTTTATGATGCGTCTTGCGCCGGGAAGTCCTTTCACCGGAGAGCGCGCCTTGCCGCCAGAAGTTCTGGCGAATATTGAAGCGAAATACCATCTTAATGATCCGATCTCAACGCAGTACTTTAGCTATCTGAAACAGCTGGCGCACGGTGATTTTGGACCATCCTTTAAATATAAAGACTACACCGTTAATGACCTGGTCGCGTCAAGCTTTCCGGTTTCCGCGAAGCTGGGGGCTGCGGCCTTTATTCTGGCGGTGGTGATCGGTGTTAGTGCGGGCGTAATCGCCGCGTTGAAGCAAAACACGCGTTGGGATTATACGGTTATGGGGGTGGCGATGACCGGGGTGGTGATCCCCAGTTTTGTCGTTGCCCCCTTATTAGTCATGATATTTGCGATCACACTGAAATGGCTACCCGGTGGCGGTTGGAACGGTGGGGCGCTGAAATTTATGATCCTGCCCATGGTGGCGCTATCCCTGGCCTATATTGCCAGTATTGCGCGTATTACCCGCGGCTCGATGATTGAAGTGCTGCACTCTAACTTTATTCGGACCGCGCGTGCTAAAGGGTTGCCGATGCGACGGATTATTTTCCGCCATGCGTTAAAACCTGCGCTGTTGCCGGTGTTGTCCTATATGGGACCCGCGTTTGTCGGCATCATTACCGGTTCGATGGTTATTGAAACTATCTATGGTTTACCGGGGATTGGGCAGTTGTTTGTGAATGGCGCATTAAACCGCGATTACTCGCTGGTACTGAGCCTGACTATTCTGGTTGGCGCGCTGACCATCGTGTTTAACGCGATTGTCGATGTGCTGTATGCCGTAATCGACCCGAAAATCCGTTACTGATACTGGAGCTCGCTATGATGTTAAGTAAGAAAAACAGCGAAGCGCTGGAGAATTTCAGTGAGAAGCTGGAGGTCGAAGGCCGCAGCCTGTGGCAGGACGCTCGTCGACGCTTTATGCATAACCGAGCGGCAGTAGCCAGCCTCGTGGTACTGGTGATTATTGCGCTGTTTGTGACGTTGGCACCCATGTTATCGCAGTTTACCTACTTCGATACTGACTGGGGCATGATGTCCAGCGCGCCTGATACGGAGTCTGGGCACTATTTTGGCACTGACTCATCTGGCCGTGATCTGCTGGTGAGGGTGGCTATTGGTGGACGGATCTCGTTGATGGTGGGGATTGCTGCGGCGCTGGTGGCGGTGATTGTGGGCACGCTGTACGGTTCACTGTCGGGTTACCTGGGCGGCAAAATCGACTCTGTGATGATGCGTCTGCTGGAAATCCTTAACTCCTTCCCGTTCATGTTCTTCGTTATTCTGTTGGTTACCTTCTTTGGGCAAAACATCCTGTTAATCTTTGTGGCGATTGGGATGGTGTCCTGGCTTGATATGGCGCGTATCGTTCGTGGCCAGACGCTGAGCCTGAAGCGCAAAGAGTTTATTGAAGCAGCCCAGGTCGGTGGGGTGTCTACCGTGCGTATTGTTGTGCGACACATTGTGCCAAACGTACTCGGTGTGGTGGTGGTCTACGCCTCATTGCTGGTTCCCAGCATGATCCTGTTTGAATCGTTCCTGAGCTTCCTGGGACTTGGCACACAAGAGCCGCTAAGTAGCTGGGGCGCACTGCTCAGCGATGGTGCCAACTCGATGGAAGTATCACCATGGTTACTGCTGTTTCCGGCAGGGTTCCTGGTGGTGACGCTATTTTGTTTTAACTTTATTGGCGATGGCCTGCGTGATGCCCTCGACCCGAAAGACCGTTAAGGAGTGCCGCCATGAGCGTAATTGAGACCTCAACCGCGCCGCTCGCGCAACAACAGGCTAACGCACTGCTAAACGTTACCGATCTGCGTGTGACGTTTGCCACCCCAGATGGTGATGTTACTGCAGTAAACGATTTAAACTTTTCACTACGCGCCGGGGAAACGCTGGGTATTGTTGGTGAGTCTGGTTCAGGTAAGTCGCAGACTGCATTTGCCTTGATGGGCCTGCTGGCCGCAAATGGCCGGATTGGCGGCTCCGCTACATTCAACGGTCGTGAGATCCTGAACTTACCGGAGCGTGAGCTGAACAAGCTACGCGCCGAGCAAATCTCGATGATCTTCCAGGATCCCATGACCTCTCTGAATCCGTATATGCGGGTCGGCGAACAGTTAATGGAAGTTCTGATGCTACACAAAGGTATGAGCAAAGCGGAAGCCTTTGAAGAATCAGTCAGGATGCTGGATGCGGTGAAAATGCCGGAAGCGCGTAAGCGTATGAAAATGTATCCGCATGAATTCTCCGGCGGGATGCGGCAACGTGTGATGATCGCCATGGCGCTTCTGTGCAGGCCAAAGTTACTGATTGCCGATGAACCCACTACTGCGCTGGATGTCACGGTTCAGGCGCAAATCATGACGCTGCTGAATGAACTGAAAAGTGAATTCAATACCGCAATTATTATGATTACTCACGACCTCGGTGTTGTTGCTGGTATTTGCGACAAGGTGTTGGTGATGTATGCCGGACGCACGATGGAATATGGTAGTGCGCGTGATGTCTTTTATAAGCCGGTTCATCCGTATTCGATTGGCCTGCTTAATGCCGTCCCGCGTCTGGATGCCGAAGGGGAAGAAATGCTGACTATCCCGGGTAATCCGCCGAATCTGTTGCGTTTACCGAAAGGCTGCCCGTTCCAGCCCCGTTGCCCGCATGCCATGGAAATCTGTAGCAGTGCTCCGCCACTGGAAGAGTTTAGTCCGGGCCGTCTGCGCGCCTGCTTTAAACCGGTGGAGGAACTGGTATGAATGCGGTAACCGAACAACGAAAAGTACTCCTCGAAATTGCCGATCTGAAAGTCCATTTCGACATCAAAGATGGTAAACAGTGGTTCTGGCAACCGTCGAAAACGCTGAAAGCCGTTGATGGCGTGACCCTACGTCTGTATGAGGGCGAAACATTAGGCGTAGTGGGGGAATCGGGTTGCGGGAAATCGACGTTTGCGCGTGCGATTATCGGTCTGGTAAAAGCGACTGATGGTAAAGTCGCCTGGCTCGGCAAAGATTTGCTTGGCATGAAACCCGATGAGTGGCGGGCAGTGCGCAGTGACATCCAGATGATTTTCCAGGATCCGCTGGCATCGTTAAACCCACGTATGACCATCGGTGAAATTATCGCCGAACCGCTGCGGACTTATCACCCGAATCTGCCTGGGCAGGAAGTCCGTGACCGCGTAAAGGCGATGATGATGAAAGTGGGGTTACTGCCTAACCTGATTAACCGCTACCCGCACGAGTTTTCCGGTGGGCAGTGCCAGCGTATTGGTATTGCTCGCGCGTTGATCCTTGAGCCGAAGCTGATAATTTGTGATGAGCCTGTATCCGCGCTGGATGTGTCGATTCAGGCGCAGGTTGTTAACCTGTTGCAGCAATTACAGCGTGAGATGGGCTTATCATTAATCTTCATTGCCCATGACCTGGCAGTGGTTAAGCATATTTCCGATCGTGTGCTGGTGATGTATCTCGGACATGCGGTGGAGTTGGGGACCTATGACGAGGTGTACCATAATCCGCTGCATCCCTATACCAAAGCACTAATGTCAGCGGTGCCAATTCCCGATCCTGATATGGAGAGGAACAAGGTTATCCAACTGCTGGAAGGTGAGTTACCCTCCCCGATTAATCCGCCTTCGGGGTGTGTGTTCCGCACACGTTGTCCGATCGCCGGCCCAGAATGCGCGAAAACGCGTCCTGTACTTGAAGGGAGTTTCCGACACGCGGTTTCCTGCTTAAAAGTAGACCCGCTATAATCGAGAGGGCTGACACACTGTCAGCCCTTCTTTTTGGTGAGGTAAATGTGTCAGGCTTAGTCTCTTCTGTTCGCCGTACTCTCTATCGTACATTATTTGATTTAGACACGCGCTCGGGGCGCCGTTTTGAAGGCATGTGCGCACTGTTCGCATTGCTGAGCGTGATTGTTATCTTCATTGAGTCTGGGGTCGGGACGCAATACCATTTAACCTATGATGAATGGCATATTTTTGTCTGGCTGGAAGTCTTTATTACGCTGGTCTTTACCATCGAATATCTGCTCAGATTGTGCTGCTGGGCCAATCCTGCAAAATATGTGTTTAGCTTTTGGGGAATTATCGATCTCGCGACAATTCTGCCACTGTATGTGATGTGGCTATGGCCGGAAATTAGTCTGAGTTATGTTTTCGCCTGGCGAGCGATGCGCGTGCTGCGTGTACTGCGAATACTCAAACTGCTGCGATTTATGCCGTCGCTGCGTGTGTTCTGGAGCGCAATTAAAAGTGCCCGTCATCAGTTGATGCTGTTTTATTCGTTTATTGCCATTCTGATGATTGTCTTTGGCGCCCTGATGTACCTGATTGAAGGCCCGAAATATGGTTTTACTACGCTGAATGCGTCGGTATATTGGGCAATCGTTACGGTTACAACTGTTGGCTATGGTGATATTACCCCGCATACACCGCTTGGCCGCATGGTTGCGTCAGTGCTGATCCTGATTGGTTATTCGGTTATCGCAATCCCGACAGGATTGATAACAACACATATGAGTAGTGCGTTTCAGCACCGGCAAAATCAGCGCAAATGTCCACAGTGCCAACAAAGCCAGCATGAGCACAGCGCGCAATTTTGTAATCGTTGCGGAAGTAAATTGCCTGACTAGAAATAAAAAAAGCTGCGAGAGCAGCTTTTTGTTTTCATTATTCACGCCAGAGGATGTGGCAGAGTTTGTGATCTTTTTCGCGACATAACAGAACACGCGCAAAAATATCGTTAATCTCGCCGTCTTCTGAGTCTGCCAGACCAATCACCACTTCGGCGAAGAAGTCAGGATTCAGGTCAAAATCAACGTGCTCCTGCCAGTCTTGTGCAGGGTCGAATAACTCTGCACCGCCACGCTCTTCAAACTGCAAATTGAACAGAAGGATGTCGGCCGGATCGAGATTGTCCGCCGCCAGTTCGAGAAAAATGTCATAAGCCTGCTCGAGCGTTTCGTCTTCGGTCAGGCGGTTGTTCAAATCCATATCCATAATGACTACCTGTTTACTGTCTGATGGGCACGTTTTACAGCAACGGGCTAAAGAAGTAAAACAGTCGCTCAGCGATACGCTGCCAGAGTGGTCGTTTTACCCACAAACGTGCATCCAGCAGGCGGGAACGCGAAATATAATCATCCTGTACCGCAGCGAGGTCACCGCCGAATCCGGCATCGTCAATCACTAGTGTTATCTCAAAATTCAGCCACAGGCTGCGCATATCCAGGTTAACAGTACCGACCAGACTTAATTCGCCATCGACCAGCACGCTCTTGGTATGTAACAACCCACCTTCGAACTGGTAGATTTTCACGCCTGCCGCCAGCAACTCGGTGAAAAAAGCCCGACTTGCCCAGCCAACCAGCATCGAGTCATTCTTGCGTGGAAGAATGATGCTGACATCTACACCACGCTGCGCTGCCGTACAGATGGCGTGCAGCAGATCGTCACTGGGGACGAAGTAGGGGGTGGTCATGATTAAATATTCACGAGCAGAATATGCGGCGGTCAATAAGGCCTGATGGATCAAGTCTTCAGGGAAGCCAGGACCGGAGGCAATAGTGTGAATGGTGTGCCCGCTGGCCTGCTCAAACGGCATGATGTTGACATCGGGAGGCGGCGGTAAAATACGTTTACCGGTTTCAATTTCCCAGTCGCATGAGTAGACGATCCCCATGGCAGTGGCCACCGGGCCTTCCATTCTTGCCATTAAATCAACCCATTGTCCGACACCGGCATCCTGTTTAAAGAAACGCGGATCGACCATATTCATGCTACCGGTGTAGGCGATGTAGTTGTCGATCATGATCATTTTACGGTGCTGGCGCAGGTCCATACGGCGTAAAAATACACGCATCAGGTTAACCTTCAGCGCTTCGACCACCTCGATACCCGCGTTGCGCATCATCGCCGCCCACGGACTGCGGAAGAACGCCACGCTGCCGGCGGAGTCCAGCATCAAACGACAGTGAATCCCCCGTCTGGCGGCGGCCATTAATGATTCCGCTACCTGATCGGCCATACCGCCAGGTTGCCAGATGTAGAACACCATTTCGATGTTGTGGCGCGCCAACTGAATATCGCGGATCAGCGCCTGCATCACGTCATCTGAACTGGTGAGCAGCTGCAGCTGATTTCCCTTAACGCCGGCGATTCCTTGACGACGCTCGCACAGTTTAAATAAGGAGGAGGCGACGCTGCTGTTTTCTTGCGCGAAAATATGTTTGCAGGCTTTGAGATCGTTCAGCCATTTGGCTGTTGATGGCCACATCGCTCTGGCGCGCTCGGCGCGGCGTTTGCCCAGGTGGAGTTCACCAAAGGACAGATAAGCAATGATCCCTACCAATGGCAGTATATAGATGATCAAAAGCCAGGCCATTGCGGAGGGTACTGCGCGTCGCTTCATCAGAATGCGTAACGTTACGCCAGCAATGAGTACCCAGTAACCCAGAATGACCAGCCAACTCACCACGGTGTAGAAGGTTGTCATAAAATTAAAAATCCTTTTGAAAGCGTATTGTTAAGAGTTTACGCATCAGGAGTCATCTGGCAAATAAAAACACGGGAAAACCACTGGTCTGCATGCGGTCTGGGGGTATAATGCCCGCTCTGTGACTGGAAGAGAGTTAACATGAAGCGTAGTAGAACGGAAGTGGGACGCTGGCGGATGCTGCGTCAGGCTAGTCGCCGTAAAGCACGTTGGCTTGAAGGGCAATCGCGCCGTAACATGCGTATCCACTCCATCAGAAAATGCATTCTCAATCATCAACGAAATTCGTTGCTGTTTGCGATCTACAGCATTTGATCCAAAAAGGGCACCGTTGCGGTGCCCAATGTATTCCTGTCCGTTCTGTTTCTTAAAATACTTTTTTGTATTGTCATTCGGCCTATTTCGAAGAATTCCGCGTAAAAACGTTCTGTTACGCTAACGCCTTCTATTACCTGCCTTTCGGCCTTCCAATCATCACACTTTGAGTACAAGTGTTACATTGCGGGTAGCTTAGAGCAACGAGTTTTGTGTACACTTTTGCGTACTCAAAAGCCAAATGTGTACCCATTCAATGATCACTGACACAAAGCTCAGGAAGGCCCTTGGCAAGAAGCGCGATGATATCGAAACCATTTCAGATTCTCACGGACTCAACGCAAGGATCAGCCAGGCTGGAAAAGTTTCTTTCTTCTACCGATACAGGTGGGCTGGTAAAGCTGTAAAACTCAATGTCGGTGATTATCCAGCAATGAGCATTGCTCAGGCAAGGGAAAGGCGTCAGCAGTTCAGAACGTGGCTAACTGAAGGTTTAGATCCTCGCGAGCAAGTGAAGCTGGAAAAATTATCTCGCGAAGGTTCTATGACAGTGGCTGAAGCCTTCAATTATTGGATCGAGAAACACTGCATCGCTAATCAACTTACAAAGACGGATTATTATCAGCTGGTATTCGCCAAACATATCGCCGAACCGATGCGGAACGTCAAAGTTGATAACTCGACAAAAATGCACTGGATAGATGTATTTGATCAGATTGAAAGCAGGGTAATGGCCCACTATATGCTTTCACTGTGCAAGCGCTCATTCAGGTTCTGTATCAACAGGGGCGTTATATCGACTAACCCGCTCGAGGGGTTGCTACCCACTGATGTTGGGCAAAAGCCGAAAAAGAGAACACGGCGTCTGGATGACAGTGAACTGGTGGCAATTTATCGCTGGCTGCAAAATCGCATGTCGATAGAATCCGTATTTCTTGTGAAATTTATTATGCTGACCGGCTGTAGAACGGCAGAAATTCGATTAAGCGAAAGGTCGTGGTTTAGACTGAATGAAAATGAGTGGATAGTTCCAGCTGGAAGTTACAAAACACGAGTGCACATGAGAAGGGCTCTTTCTGATGCTGCGGTGGGGTTGGTCAAAAATCATCTTGAGAAGATCAACACAAAACATTTAGTCACCTCACAGCGCTTACTGGATGGTGAAATCAAAGACGTCCCAGTACATTCGCCAGTCGCTTCAAACTACGCGAGGTATATTTGGTCTGCTGCGGGAATGGAACCCTGGTCTCTCCATGATATGAGGAGAACGATCGCGACAAACCTCTCAGAACTTGGCTGTCCTCCGCATGTAATTGAAAAACTACTTGGTCATCAGATGGTCGGTGTAATGGCTCACTATAATCTGCACGACTACATCGATGACCAAAAACATTGGCTCCACGTTTGGCAGAGCCATCTTGAAAGTATCATTGGTGAGCCATTCAGTTAATTGGCTGCTTCACACCTTCCCACTCTTTGATTGACTCCGACTTCCAGCGGTTTGGGTTGCCAGGAAAATCAGGAGCAGGGAACGGCTTCGCAAAACCCCGCGGCATAGTTTCTGTGCTTTGCCATGACCAAAGGGTTTTACGTGAGATTTTGTATCGACTGGTCAGGTCTGACGTCAGCAAAATATCATCCATCGTTTTTCTCCAATGGCCCGTACTGGGCCATTTATAAAAGTAATATTAACTCACCTGACCAGGCAGCGCGCGCAACCGACGCATACCTGTCATAGCCGTGGCCACGTAGCTCGCCTTGCGGTTCACTACTTCTACCCAGACCTTCACACCTTCAACTCTAACCGTGTATGTCTCTTTCATCTTGCTGCGCCCGTAGTCGCCGTAGCGTTCGTGATGAGTGGCCAGCGCGATGTCGCATGCCTGACGCGCTAACGGGGATTGCTGATTGCCTCGGTTAATCAGTCGCATTACATCTCCTCAATGGGAGGGCGAACCCTCCCAAATCTGTTAGCCCACGTATTCCGGTTTCATATCGGCCAGGGTGATGCTGAACTGATCATGCAGTTCATCGCCCAGGTGACGTTTCGCAGTTGCAAGAACTCGCTCAACTTCCCCGAAACGCGCTGCAGCATCCGGCTCATCCGGAGACGGCAGGGAGTTGATCGCAGCTTCGACTTTGTTGCGGTGATCCACCTGGTAATAGCGCTTCACGGCTTTATTTTTCAGCTCTGTGAATAGTGCAGTGCCAAGCAGTGCTTTCTGCGATTCAATATCGGCACGGATGGCTTTAGCCTGGTCTACCGTGCTGGACGTATCGATGCGTTCGCGGATCTCATCAGCCAGTGAGTCGATATTTGCCGGTGATTCCTGCGCGCTCTGCGTGGTTGTGACGTTGTCACCTGAGATATCAGCCAGGTTAACGTGTTTCGGTGCTGGGTTAATCTCTTTCTCAGTGCGTGGCTCAACTTCATCTGGACTGTAGACGCCGAGGATGACTTCTGGGCAGTACAGGCGAGCCCAGTACTTCACTGCCAGATAAGCGATCTGCTGCTTCGGCGCTGTTTTCCACAGTGGCGAGTTACGTGTGGTGATATCTGCAAGGTAGATTGGCTCACCCCAGGTAATTTCATCTTCGCCTCGCAGTACGGCACCGACCCTGATAAACAGGCCTAATTCATCACGGCCGTCTTTTTTGCCGGCGATCTTCTCCCAGTCACCGCCGTATTCGTAATGGAAGCGACCAACAATGGCGCTGGAGCTGGAGATTACTGCGTTAACCAGCTGCGCTTCGTAACCCAGAACGCCATTCACCAGGTGCGTTTTCTGGGCAACCGCATATGGGTTCATTCCCCACTGCATAGCCTGCATGACGATAGCCATACAGTCGGCGGGTTTCCCCGCCAGGTGTTTGGGGACGGTGACTGCAGACTGCGCCATCAATTCAGCGAAAGAGCTAAGCTGGCCGAGTGCCTGCACGTTGAACACAGCGTTGCTGGCGGAAATGGTGTTTGGTGCCTGCTCGGTCGTAATGATGTTGGTATTTTGCATGGTCAAATCCTCCATTAAGCCAGACGCAGCGCTTCAAGGCGGCGCAGGTCGAAGTCGTTCAGTTCGTCGGTGTAATCAGCGGTGATCGGCGCTGGCCACTCGCCAGTGTCAAAGCCGGTAGCAATAGCGCGCATTGATTTGCGGTACTCAAGCATGCCCAGCTCCAGTAGTTCAGCGGATGCCTCGATGATGGCGATCCAGTGGTAGTTCTCGTCTTTGTTGACGAAAATCCAGAAGAACTGGTCCAGTGCTGCGGTCTCGCAATACATTGCCGCGCTCAGGTGGTAGTCACGGTCGATGATTTCGCGGTGCAGTTTGGCGCGCAGGCCTTCCTGCTTAATGTTCCACATGCTGATGGTTTTCAGGTCGGCGCCGATGCGCACCCCGTTAAGGTCGATTTCCAGATCCGGGCGCACACGGACTTCCAGACCGGTTTCGTCGTCGAAGCCAAAGTAGCTGACTTCTACTGCGCGGCTCGGGTGTGTCAGTAGCTTGCCCGCGGTCGGGTGCTGGAGCAGGGCTTTCTGAATGTTCAGTGCAGTGCTCAGTTGCTGGCGGGTGACCAGCACTTTCCCATGCGGATTCTCGCGCCACGCATCCAACAGTTCGTCGGCGAAGACGGCTTCCGGATTAACAGACTTCACGGCCTGAATCAGATCCGCTTTGGTACCGGACACTTTCAGCGGCGCCAGTTTCTGCGCTTCCTGTGCAACCAGGTCAGGATTGATGATTGCCAGCTGCTCGAGTAACGCATCACGGCTACCACTGGTTTTCACCTGTGCAGGCAGAGTGGCGTTGTATTCCTTGATGCAGGCTTTCATTGCCGCTGCGGTCTGCTTCTGATCCGCTTCGATACGCTGGTACTCTTCGGGCAGCGACATATAGCTCTGGCCGGTTTCCTCGGCTGAACCACCCAGCGGCACCTGTGCAGGCAGAGTGGCGTTGTATTCCTCTAGCAAAGCTTTGATATCGTCTGCGCTCAGTTGCGCTGGCAGGCTGGCGTTGTACTCATCAATAAACGCGCGGATCGTTGCCGTGGTGGTAAATGCGCCTTCCGGAATTATGGGTTCAACGCTAAATTCTTCATCGAGCTGCTCTGGTTGCAGCGACAGCGCATGCACCAGGTTGCCCATATCCAGAACCGGAGAGCGTTCTTTCGTGATGGTCTTCTCGATGTGGCGCGCATTGAAGTACATCAGCGACACACGTGCGTCTTTCACCTGGGTAGAGCTGATACCGTTGGCTGCGTGATAAACCTCGTTAGGCAGGCCTTCATAGCGGCCGGGCTCGAAGTAAGCGGGGTAAACAACAGCTGGTTCGTCAGATTGCGCTTCTGGCTCATTTTGTGCCGAAACTGGTTCGGTTTGGTTTACAGAATCGCTGTTTTGGCTAACAGAATCCGTATTCTGGTTTACATCGGCCTGCTGGCCGGTATCTGACTCTTCACCAGTTTCCAGACTGCTTTCGCCTGACTGCACTTCAGTACCAGCCTGTTTTTCATCACTGACAGTTTCTTCCATCTGCACATCGCTGGTGGTTTCCTCTTTAACTGGTGAACAGTCATCTTTTTGTTGGGCGGTTGATGCGAGGTCTTCTGTGATCCATTTCGGGTCTGTAGGGTCACTAATCCCCTCGACATATTCGCCGCGGGAAGCTGCAAGAATTTTGTTTACCTCTTCAGCCGTTTCTTTTTCCTGTTTCATAGGTACAGGCATAGACGAACGACCGCAGGCTATATCAACGAGCAACGGATCTGGGTTGGCGTGGTCGGTTTCCGTCAGTACTCTATTCAAATATTCTTGGTGTTTTACAGGATCAGCATAAAGCCCCTCTGGTGTGGTTTTTACAGTTGCGATGATGCAGGCCCGTGAGTAGTCCAGGCCACCAGGAATTGAAACGAATCTCTCTCGAGTAGCCAGCCATTCAGGATCGTCCATCTTATTCATGATGGAGTTTGCCTGTAGTTCTATATCCAGAGGAACGTTGTAAATATCAAATTCGCGGTCACGGGCACGTAACGCCAGAGCAATTTCATGCTCCAGCCCGAGAATGGTTTGCGGGAATTTGCGGTCAGAGGCAATGCCGCCACCGGCGTTCGCACCTGAAGGTGTGCGATTAATGGTTGTTACACGATTACCTTTGCTCCACTCTTTAACCAGCAGGCCGCGATCGATGTAATCAGTTTTGAACCACACCGTCAGGAACTGGATAACTGTTGCTAGCTCCGTTTTTTTACCGTCGACAGGGAAGACTTTCTTAACGGCATTCACGACTTTATGAATATCGTGTTCAATGGCTTTTTTGAATGCTTCCACATTCTCAGCAGCCAGCAGCAGGTTCTGGATGTACGTGTCATCAGTGTCCATCTCAAAGCGGACAATCTTGTTTTTCTGCCCAGCGTCGATGTGATAGAGATATTCACCATCACCGATGAACTGAGCCAGTACGCGCTGGCGGAATGGCAGGGTGGCAACAACGATCAGGTTCGGTTGCTGTGTCTGCTGGGATTGCTCTTCGGTCTGGATGCCGTCCTCAACAGTGAGATCTTGACAAGTTGTAACGTCAGCACCGCTGATGGTTTCAGTTTTGAGCAACTGCAACTTACCACTGCGCCAATCTTCTACTAGTTGATTGCGGTCACCGACATCTGTGTTCACCCAGTTAGACATGAATGCAGCGATCACTTCAGGTTCGTGTTTTTCATCCTGTGCGAAGATGCTTTTAATTGCCTGAATCAGTTTCCATTCAGCATTCAGACTGAGCTCGCCAACTTCAGGAACATCATTTTTCACCTTCAGCAGGTTCTGGAGATAGGTATTGCTTTCGTCCAGTGACATTTCGCTGGCAGCCAGCTGCTGCTCTTTAGTTATATGAGTCTGGTATTTATCGTTCATCAGATGGACAGCAAAGCGGACTGCTGGAGTGCGGTTTTCTACCGGGACAATTTCGGACGCAGTCGCGTCTTCAACGATTACGGTCGGAGTAGGAATGGATGGTGCGTCAACGGCGCCAGTAGACTCACCAGCAGCTTTTGGCAGCCAGGTGTGCCCATCGTCCTGAAGTTCGTAACGATCACACCAGGTGAAATCAACTTCACCTTCTTCCGGCAGGCCGTCAACAACCGGAAAATCAGTGCGAATCGGCCTGGCGTAGTCCTTACCACGGCCCGTTTCGATGCCTGCATCTTCCAGAGCAACATCCAGCTGCAGGTTAGCGCGAGCCTCGGTTTTGGCAGTGAACCAGACCACTGCATCTTGCTTTCCGGATTTCTGAGTGGCTTTAACCACATAAAAGAATTCCATGTGAGATCCTCATTTTTGGGTGTTAGAATCCCCGGACCATTGATAGCGCCCATTGGGTTAACTTTGGTTTTAATGTTGTTTCCGGTGTAACTTTGGTCGGTGGCACCGGACGTAGATCCCGCCTTGCGCGGGTTTTACGTTAGCCTTCGTGAGCCATCTGGTCGTGCGAAGCGCAACGTCTTGAGCAATACTCTTTCTCTTTGCGCGCCAGCAGTGAGCCGTTGCGATAGAGAAGGGTGCTTTTGATTACTTCTTCCGGTTTAACCGGCTTGCCGCAGTAACCGCATTTATTGTCTAACATGACATCCTCCGCTAGTGGCTGAGTCCATGCCCCAGACCGTTCAGATAAACTTCAACCAGCAAATCCTTGGTGTAAGTCATCTCCACGCCGCGATGCAGATACAAACGTCCGCGAGCGTTAGCTGATGCTGTCCAGGTTGAGTCTTTGTGTTTGACGAGCATCCCCGGCTGAACTGCGCCGCGGTTTACTGTCTGTGTACCGTAGTGCTGATGAACCATGATGTTCTCCAGTTTTTCTGAGTGAACTTCGCTGGTGGCGCCGCGGCGCTGATCTTCACGGTTGAGCGTTTTAACTCTGCAGTTCACCACCGCGAAGCTCACTTCTGTGCTTTGCCCTTGTCGCCAGGCTGGCGGAACGTTTCAAACCTACTGCGCGTTAATCTCACCACCTCATTCCGGTCTTCATATGCCCCGGATGGCTACTTCGTGGGCGTCCTGCCTCGGTGGTTGTGTTGATGGAGTAATTAAACACAATGTTTATTTGCGTGTCAACATAATGAGTGTTTTTGTATAAACAAAAAGTTTAATTGGTGGCGCTGGTTGACACGGGTAGTATGTTTTGTGGTCTATTTTGTGGTTATAAAAACATCAATGAGGGTGGGCTATGGAAAAGTTCTACGTGGGTTACAATGATGTATGTCAGGCGGTGGGGAGAGCGACGCTGAATCTGATATCACATGGAGACGCGCCAACTACTGAGGCGATCATTTCAATGTTGGAGTCGTTGGGGGATGTTGAGCAGAACGATTTTTGGCGACAGGTGTTCAGATTTGCAGCTGAGGAAATGCGAAGAAAAGGGTAGGCAAAAGAAACCCGGCGCGGTGGCCGGGTTGGATTCATAAACTAAATTACTGAAGCATTGACGCAGCGTTTAACATCTTCTCATAATAAAAATTCATATCTTCTTTACTGTACGCGTTTATAAGGTTATCTGCATGTTTTTCAAGAAGATTTATTTGCTGTTTTGCTGTTTTTTCTTGTGCTGTAGTTTCCGCTGCATAAATAACAAATGAGTCAATATTATATTTGTAAATTTCACATGCTTTTGAGATTGTTAAAGCACTCACGGCAGCCTCACCCATTTGTTTTTTAATATTTTCTGAACGGAAATCTAAAGTTTCAGTCAGATGGTATTTGCCATTCTTAAGCAAGAAATCTGCAACTAAACCTTCGTCATCGCTTATAGGATAGTTAGCAACAATCTTGTGCTGATAAAGGTCTTCAGAGTATTTGCTAAAGATTCCGTGCTGCATGAATGTTGACTTTATTTCAAAGAAAACTTTTCTTTTCAGTTGCTTGTGAGATTGTTTTTGTGGATTTACTAACCTATTCATCAAATCAGTAATTTTTGTTTCGTAATTATCATTGCTTTGAATGGTAAACATACCAAAAGAAGATAATGATAACGATCCCTTAAAAAGGCAGGGAAGAAGTTCAACGTCATTTATTTTGTGTGATAAATCAAAAAGTGAGTTTGAAAGATCTTCCAAGTAATTGTGTGAAAGACCTTTATCAATTGCTTTAAGCTTTGAAACTGAATTAAGCATGCGTACGTCTATGTCGGAGTCGTGGTAAACGATCAAGCCAACGTTAATCGTTTCACCTTTCTCAAGATTAGGCGTAACTCTGATTAAGCTGTATTTGAAGGTTTTCAAGAGGTTATCTCCAGTCTTATAGCGTTTATTCGCTCAATTCTTTCCTCACTATCCCACCACTTCAGAAAATATTCTTTATGCATTGGTGGCATCCATGCGACAGGCATAGATTCCAGTATATCAGAGATTGTAGCAACTCCAATTTTCTCAATCTTGTCAAGTACTGACAATGCACACATTCTTAATTCTGGTGTATCCCCGACAAATTGCTTAGCTATAGACCAGTTTGTTGATGTGCTTGAGTCCGTAGGAAGTGTGTGCGGGGTGCTACGTGGCCAACCGATAACAAAAGAGCTCAAGCTAAAATCGAACGTTTTTACTATGATATGACCGCGCGTATTCTCCATGTAAAGATAATTATTGAGATGGCGATCAATGTTGTACACGAATTGGTCAAATGCATAAATTGCCCATAGCTGTTTTTTCAATGACTCAGAGGCGTTTGCCAGCAAATTGATCCATTGCGGGCCGTTAAGTCCTGACTTCCATGCAGAAAACTCAATGCGAGAGCCAAATACATACTCGCCATCAGCGATGCACTTAAGAACCTTACAAACAGGAGTTGCAATACCGCACCTTTCAGCCAAATTTGTGCAAAACCACTCTGCAGCAGGTACTTGAGTCGGGTTTTGTACAGGAAAAGGAGGTGCAGCTTTCATACTTTTAACCGCATACTCCATCTCATCAGTGGCAATGGCAAAACCAGAAAGATGCACAGTACCCAAGTTCGATGGAGTATATTCATTGAACTCTAATTCAAATAAACTTCCTTGTTCCGGGTCCGGTTCGCTGTTGTTTGGATCTTGTTCTTCTGCCATCTGCTTTTTACCCCACAAAGAAGACATGTAAACCTCATGAAATTAAAGTATATCTATAATATTCTTGGCTTTTTCTATTCCAGTCTCTCATGGCGAGCATAGCCAAGTTTTCTCCCCATGCTTCAAGTTCGTAAGCGGGGCCGTTCTAGTTTGTTAGGCATCGAAATGTGTGGTCGAGCAGAGCCTAACTATAGGGTAGTTACTCCACATCACCCTTAATCCGCCGCCCCATATACTTGGCGTACAGTTCATCTAGTTCTTTCAATCGTAGAGATACGATCCGCAACATGTTCTGTTGTTCTTCTTCGTTTGGTAGTTGATTATAGAGTTCCAACAGTCTCCGTTCGTCGTGTCTCAAACCGTCCTTAGCATCCACGTCCTGACCTAGAACCCACTCAAGACTTACGCCTAGCGCATCGGCAAGTTTTATTGCTGAGCTTTTACCTATCGCTCCTCTGACAAACCAGTTGTTGACTGATTGTGCGCTCACACCACAGATTCTCGCTATATCCGCTTTGGATATGCGCTTTTTCTCGATGATTTCATTTAACCGCCGAACCTGCGGGTTATCTGTTTGGTGTGTGTTTTTTCTCATATATCAAGATTCTAAACTAAAAGTTTATCGCCTCAACATTCATAATGTTGACTTATATATAAACATAATGTTTAATTTGGTTCGTTATTACTTGGAGCCAAATATGAAAGCACTTGATAAAGCAATAAGCATCGTAGGGGGCGCAACCCGTTTAGCAGAAAAGCTCGATGTATCTTCAATGACGGTCAGTCACTGGCGTCACCGTGATAATGGAGTCGTACCGGCTAACCGTGTCATTCCTATTTTCAATGCTACAGGCGTAACTCCACATGAGTTACGTCCTGATTTGTACCTCAACCCTACGGATGGATTACCTGCTCAGGAAGCGAGGGCATAACCATGCAGTCACTGTCACTTCATCAAAATAGCGGATATCAACCGGCTACGATGATAAATCGCAATCAACCTGTTTCAGTGGATAAACATGACCAGATCCGTGATGCCGTTCGTGCATGGGCGGGCGTGGATGGTCAGGACGTAGTTACGGCTCTGATCATCGAAGAGTACCAGGCGCAGGGCGGTGACGACATCACTTTCCCTGACGATCTCTGCCGAAAACGTCAGAAGCTTTTCCGCTTCCTGGACAACCATTTCAACAGCGAACGATACCGCGAGAACGTTCGCCAGCTGACTCCTGCAATCCTCGCTGTTCTGCCGATTGAGTTTCGCAACCGTCTGCTGCCAGAAGACAACATCATGGCTCGCCTGGCGCGGCTGGAGAAGGAGACCAGTGAAGCGAAGATTGCCGTCGCCATGAATGCGCCACGGCATCAGAAGCTGAAAGAGTTGAGCGAGGGGATCGTGGAGATGTACCGCGTTGACCCTGGCTTAACCGGTCCACTGATGGAGCTGGTGCAGATGATGCTGGGGGCTATATGACGGGCTCAAAAAAGGTAAAGGTCGGACCGCGCCAACGGAACCGACCTTCGGTGTAATTCCAGGCAGAAATTACGAGGTAAGTATGTCAGAAAAATCAGCCTTCAGAAAGATAGATGGGCCACCACTTTAGCAATTAAGAGGTCTTTATGCGTGATTACGCAACTGTTGCACCTCAGTTCTGGCTTGGGATAACAGGTCGTGAACTGAGGAAGCTAGGCGCGGAGGCGCAGGTGGTTTCGTTCTATCTGATGACCTCGCCACACGCAAACATGCTCGGGTTGTATTACCTGCCAATTCTGTACATAGCCCATGAAACGGGTCTGGGCTTGGAAGGGGCTTCGAAGGGGCTAAAAAGCTCCATTGAAGCGGGATTTTGTAGCTATGACGAGGACACTGAGATGGTTTGGGTGCATGAAATGGCCGCTTATCAGGTGGGTCGATCACTAAAGCCAGGGGATAACCGTTGTGCTGGCGTCAGGAATGAGTATGTGTCATTACCTGAAAACCCTTTTTTATCATTGTTTTATGAGCGTTATAAAACAGATTTTCACCTTAATTTAAAACGTGAATCGCGCCAAATTTCCGAAGGGGCTTCGAAGGGGCTACGAAGCCAAGATCAGGAACAGGATCAGGAACAAGATCAGGATAAAGATATTTCGGGGCATGGCGCCGCCACACCCCAGGGGAAAAATACTTATCCGGATGATTTTGAACTGGCGTGGCAGGAATACCCCAAACGCGCTGGTGGTAACAGCAAGGCTGATGCGTTCAAAGCCTGGACTGCACGGATTAAATCCGGCGCAACAGTGCAGGAGCTTACTGATGGTGTTCGGCGATACGCGGATTACGTAACTGCCGCTGGGAAACTTAACACCGAGTATGTGAAACAGGCATCCACGTTTTTTGGCCCCTCAAAGCACTACGAAGAGTCGTGGTCTTTTGCGGCGTCAGATGGAAAAAGAGATCCGAACAAAATTTCTCAGCCAGATAAAGCGATTCCGAGCGGATTCAGGGGGTAGCGATGAAAAACATGGTGGGTACCGGAAGTGCGCTCGAACGCCTGAAAAAACTCATTCCACCTGGGGTTCAGCCGAAGTTCACCAGCGCCGCAGAACTACTGGCGTGGCAGCGTGAAGAGGGTCTGAAGCGGTGTGAAGAACTGGACAGGCTGAACCAGAAAGCCAGGACAGAGAAAATTTTCGGTCGCTCAGGAATTCAAAGCCTGCACCGCAACTGCACGTTCGCTAATTTCCAGGTAACCGGGGAAGGGCAGCGCAAAGCCTTCACGATGGCAAAGAGCTACGCACAGAATTTCGGTGCCGGATTCGCAAGTTTCGTGTTTAGCGGTAGTCCTGGTACCGGGAAAAACCATCTGGCGGCAGCGATCGGAAATCATCTGTTGTCTGGCGGACATAGCGTGCTGGTAGTGACTATCCCTGACCTGATGCTGCGCGTTCGCGAGTGCTACGACGGTGGACAGTCAGAGGCTTCGCTTCTCGATGACCTCTGCAAAGTCGATCTGCTGGTGCTGGATGAAGTGGGTATTCAGCGCGGTAGCAGTGGCGAGAAAGTCATTCTGAATCAGATTATAGACCGTCGCCTGTCATCGATGCGTCCTGTTGGCGTTCTCACAAATCTTAACCACGACGAACTTCTCGGTGCGTTGGGAGCGCGGGTTATCGATCGCCTCCAGATGGATGGCGGGATGTGGGTGAACTTTGACTGGAAAAGCTTTCGCAAGAACGTTAGCCATCTCCGGATCGTTAAATAACTTCGAGGGAAAAACACTATGGCAAGCAAATCACTGTGGGCAATTGTCGATTTTCTTCGGGTTAACCAGACGATCACGCCGCGTCAGGTTCAGAACCTGCTGGGATGCGACTGCAAGAAGGCACACAACCTGTTGCTTCACCTGGTTCGTAGGGCAGTAGTTATTCGCGCTGGCGAACCGCATCGCCCGGTCTACACGTTTCAACCTGGCGGGGAGCTGAATATCAAGCAGCTCAAATCGAGCGTGCGAAAAAACATGGTCACATCAGTATGCCGTACAAGTCCGGCGATGAAGCGAGTTCTGGCATTTTACGGGAGAGCATCAGCATGAAACAAACCTACGAAGAACTGGCAGTACAGCTCGCTAACGCCGAGAGCAAGTGCAGGGAGCTGGCGGCGGAGAATGCGGGGCTGAAAAATTTCATCATTAACGATTGTCATGTTGCACACATCGAGCCGGAAACTTTCTACGAAGAGGAGATTACCCGTTACGTCAGCGCCGATGGTTACGAGCCAGAAACCCCAGCCACTGACGCTTTCCTGGCCGAAGTGCGGGCACAGGGTGTGGAAGGATTCTTGAAGTTTTGCGGTGAGGAAAATTCCGTATTTGTCGAGACTAAAGCTTACTACCGTTCGCTATCGGATGCGGTTGATGAGTTCTCCGCCCAACTTCGCCAAGGAGTGCAGTCATGAGCGACGCCATCAAGGTGCTGAATTACGACCATTCCGACCCGGACAAAATGCGCCTACCAAAAGGTTCGAGTTGCGGTAACTGCTATCACATCCGGCGCTGTAAAGCCATGTTCGGACACACCGAAACGGATACCTATTGCGACTGGTCGCCATCTCGTTTCATTCCCGTGAAGACTGAAGCTGCCGCCGCTGGCATTGGTGTGAAGGGGGAGTGAGATGTCCGAGCAAACAATTTTGGACGTGTGTTGCGGCTCCCGCATGTTCTGGTTCAACAAGCAGGACACCCGCACTGTGTTCGCTGATATCCGCGCTGAAGAGCACGAGTTGTGCGACGGTCGCCGCCTGGTTATCAGTCCCGATCTGATTGCCGACTTCCGTGCGCTGCCATTCGCCGACGCAACGTTTCCGGTTGTTGTGTTTGACCCACCGCACTTGGAGCGCGTGGGCCAGTCTGCATGGATGGGTAAAAAGTACGGGCGACTGAACAAAAAAACGTGGCGTTCTGATTTACGTGTCGGATTCAAAGAGGCTTTCCGCGTGTTGCGGCCACACGGTGTGCTCATCTTCAAATGGAACGAAACGCAGATCCCAGTTAGCCAGATTCTGGCGCTTACAGATGTGAAACCTGCAATTGGTCAGCGTACCGGAAAGAACGATAAAACCCACTGGATTATCTTTGTGAAGGACTTACTCACAACCATATGAACCGAGACCTAGCAGGAATAAGCTAGTTTTTGTGATATATATCAATAAATTATTGTTGCAATGTTAATTTTTAGAATGTGTGACCGCATTTACATACCATGAATGGATAATTGTATGGAGTATTTATGGTTTCATCAGTGAATCGTAGTGGGTATGGTTATGTTGACAGTTATAATTATCTTAAAGATGGAGCAGCACCTCCAGCCTCTAAGTCAACATCAGGTCAAATCTGCCCTCAGACGGGTTTATGGAAAAACGAGTCATATAAGGTTGTGACAAGTGTTGATAAGGGCGAGGTAATGCCCCAGTTCCAGGGGAAGGATATAGAGTGGGAGATTGAACTGAGCAGTCCAAATGGAGATGAAGTGTAGTGCGAGGACTGATTTGAAAAAAAATGAGATTACGTTTAAGTTTTTCAAAGGGATGACCGCATTTTACATTTGATAAGATGCGTCACATCTTGTTGCAGCACCTCGTATAATAATAGGTTCGATTTCTCTTCTTTTAGCCCGCCCATGTCCGAGTGGGCTTTTTTTTACATCTTCGCTTCATGATTTCTGCCAAGCACCATCAGTAATTTAAACAGATTAGGTGATAAGTATTTGCAGATAGGCAGGCCGATCCGATAGCGTAGAGAGGCTAACCAAAAGGCCACCATAGTAGTTTTACTTTTTGTTGTATAGCCACCATTAGCTGAATCTCTGGTAAGGGCTAACTTGCCGAAGCTTTGTCAGCAGAAATAAATAGCGGCGTAATAAAACATTGCTGATTCAATCCGCTACGGCGGGTTTTCTTTTTTGCTTCATCAATCCCTGCTACGATCCCCTGTCTTTTACTGATGGGGATAGGGATATGAAGAAAGTTTTTGTTGTTTTATTGGTGTCACTTTTCTCACTGACAGCAACGGCAGCAAACAAGCCATGCTCAGGTAAGAAAGGCGGAATATCGCATTGCTCGGGTGAAAAGTTTGTTTGTAATGATGGCTCTATCAGCAAATCTAAGAAGGTTTGTCAGAAATAGTTATCAATAAATAGCACTCACCATCAAAAATAAACCCGCTCCGGCGGGTTTTTCACTCTCTAACGGATATGTTATTTTTTATGCAATAAGAGCGATTAGTAAGATGCTGCTGGGGAGTACATGGATTTAACGGACGACGAAGAGAAACGCATAGAATTTGAAAAATTCATCATTGAAAGGTTTGGTGATACGGTTGATCTTCGCAGGGCGAAACATGGCAATAACGGATATATTTCATGGGAAGCGGCTGTTGCTTGGATTGTCTGGCAAGAGCGTTCATAGCATCATGAAACAACGTCTACCTCTAGCGGGAACAAATTTAGTATGACGCTGCCGGGAGCGTCCCGTCATTCACTATGGACTCCCACTTAGCCACGTCGTTTTAGAATTTAATTTTGGTCCGCTATGAGCGAAAAGCGGACGCCCGCATAGCGTTAACAGGCGTCCGATATTTTGAAGTGGGCAGATTACTTAACTCGTTTACCCGTTTCGTCAATGACCTTCTCACCATCCTCTTTGGTAAACGCTCCTTTCTGACCTTCCGGTAGAATATCCAGCACCATTTCGGAGGGCCGACAAAGACGTGTGCCGATCGGTGTCACTACAATCGGCCGATTAATCAGGATCGGATGCTGAAGCATAAAATCAATCAACTGCTCATCAGAAAACTTGTCTTCATCAAGACCCAACTGCTCATAAGGTTCGACGTTCTTACGCAGCAATGTACGTACTGAAATGCCCATATCTGAAATCAGTTTGCTAAGTTCATCACGAGTCGGGGGAGTATCGAGATAATAAATAATGGTTGGTTCGTTACCGCTGTTACGGATCATCTCCAGCGTGTTACGTGAGGTGCCACAGGCTGGATTGTGATAGATGGTAATGTTGCTCATATCTGTATCTCATTACAAAGTGATGGAGAGCCGCAACGCCAGCGCGGCCAGAGTGATAAACAGCACGGGCAGAGTCATGATAATGCCGGTGCGGAAGTAATATCCCCAGGTAATCGTTATATTTTTCTGGGCAAGCACATGCAGCCAAAGCAGGGTTGCCAGACTGCCAATCGGGGTGATTTTCGGGCCTAAATCGCAGCCGATCACGTTGGCATAAATCATTGCCTCTTTGACGACGCCAGTCGCCGTACTCCCATCAATCGACAGCGCACCAATCAGCACTGTCGGCATATTGTTCATCATCGACGACAGGAACGCGGTCAGAAAGCCGGTGCCAAACGTTGCTGCCCATAATCCCTTTTCTGCCAGCAGGTTTAGCACGCCAGACAGATACTCCGTTAACCCTGCATTGCGGAGGCCATAAACAACCAGGTACATGCCCAGCGAAAAAATAACGATCTGCCATGGCGCACCGCGCAGGACTTTTCCGGTGTTGATGGCATTACCTCTTTTCGCCACTATAAACAGTACTGCTGCGCCAGTAGCCGCTATCGCACTGACCGGGATCCCCATAGGCTCCAAAACAAAGAAACCGACAAGCAGCAATAACAGGACAATCCAGCCCACCCTGAACGTTGCCGGATCTTTTATCACACTGGCAGGAGTCTTCAGCAGCGAAACGTCATACGTCGCCGGAATGTCCCTGCGGAAGAAGAGATGCAGCATGACTAGCGTGGCCGCAATCGCTGCCACATCTACGGGGATCATAACGGAGGCATACTGCGTAAAGCCCAGACCGAAAAAGTCCGCCGAGACGATATTCACCAGGTTAGAAACAATGAGCGGCAGGCTGGCCGTATCTGCTATAAATCCTGCGGCCATCACAAAGGCCAGTGTTGTGCCCTTGCTGAATCCCATTGCAAGCAGCATCGCAATCACAATTGGTGTCAGAATCAGCGCGGCGCCGTCATTGGCGAACAAAGCAGCGACAGCGGCACCGAGCAACACTATCCAGGAAAACAGCAGGCGACCACGCCCGTTACCCCAGCGGGAGACGTGCAGTGCGGTCCACTCAAAGAAACCGGCCTCATCGAGTAGCAGACTGATGATAATGACCGCAATAAATGCCGCTGTCGCGTTCCAGACGATATTCCAGACAACGGGAATATCATTGATATGGATGACACCGGTTACCAGCGCCAGCACAGCCCCGATACTCGCACTCCAGCCAATGCTCAAGCCTCTGGGTTGCCAGATCACCAGTATCAGCGTCAGTAAAAATATACTCCCTGCCAAAAGCATCTCAGACTCCGTTATATATGATTATGTAAATGTGTTTTCATTTCTCAACAGGAGGTGCAGGCTGATTTATCCAGCCATTCACGCACATCCTCTCGCATACACTGCCAGGACGTTGTGATTGTCTCCGCTGCCCATGCCGGTATGTGGGGTGACAGACGATAATGGATCCATTTGCCTTCACGACGATCCAGAACCAACCCAGCCTCGCGAAGAATAGCCATATGTCGCGAGACTTTGGGCTGTGATTCGGAAATGGTTGCGCAGATATCACAGACGCACAGTTCTCCTGACTCCCGGAGAATCATGACGATGGCGAGCCGGGTTTCATCCGACAGGATTTTGAAAAGCTGAACAGGTTGTAGCATTTTTCACTCCGTTCCCTTTAGAATATACATATGGTAAATCATATGTATTAAATTTGAAATCATCTGATCTCTCCGGAGTAGAAAAATGGAACAATTTCCAGCACTGAATAGTGAATGCTTTGATCAACACATCGCCGAGCGCCTGCACCTGCACGAGCCGCCGCGGATTCTGATCCTATATGGCTCAGTTAGAGAGCGCTCCTACAGCCGCTTTGCTGCGGAAGAAGCTGGTCGCCTGCTGGCAGCGATGGGCGCGGAGGTAAAACTATTTAATCCCTCAGGTTTACCCCTGCCGGATGATGCGCCAGATACACATCCTAAAGTCGCCGAGCTGCGCGGTCTGGTCAGATGGTGTGACGGGATGGTGTGGAGTTCTCCGGAACGGCACGGGGCTATGAGCGCAGTTATGAAGGCGCAGATTGACTGGATACCATTAAGTGAAGGCGCAGTTCGTCCTTCGCAGGGCAAAACACTTGCGGTAATGCAGGTTTGCGGAGGTTCACAGTCCTTCAATGCAGTGAACCAGATGCGTATTCTGGGCCGGTGGATGCGGATGTTTACGATCCCTAACCAGTCCTCCGTAGCCAAGGCATGGCAAGAGTTCGACGAAAACGGACGAATGAAACCTTCGTCATGGTATGACCGCATTGTCGATGTAGCCGAAGAGCTGTTTAAAATCACTCTGCTGCTTAAGGGGCAAACCGGCTATCTTGCGGATCGCTACAGCGAACGAAAAGAGAACCATCAGGAGCTTTCATCCCGTGTCAATCAGGACAAAATATAACGTTGTTCTTTGCATAAGCTTAATAACGTCCGCTATTGGCACTAACCAGCCCTTTGCTGATTGAAAAAGGCGAATGAAAGTTGGTTAACACTTTACCTCATGGTCACACAGTTGATCATTGATGAGGCGTTAGTGAGGGCGAATCTTACGGGATTGTGCCGCAGAAAGAATAAAACAGTGCTAATTCAAACCGCTACGGCGGGTTTTCTTTTTTTACTACTGACAGAAATTTAACAATTTGTGCTCTTAAGCCGTTGATCATTTTTGTGCGTAGGTATACTGTATAAAAACACAGTATATGCAGTGGAGGCCATTATGAAAGTTGAATTACTAATTGATCGCATGAAGGAACTTCCTAAAGGCGCGGTACCAGCACTGGAGAAAGAATTGCTTAAGCGCCTGAATGATCACTATGACAATTGCAGGCTCACAATCCGCCGTGCCGGGTCAGATGGGTTAAGTGTTTTAGGCGGTGACAAGGACGACAAAAAGAAAATTGAATCAATCCTCCAGGATACCTGGGAAAGCGCTGACGACTGGTTTTATTAGAATTGCGCTTAAGGCTGGCGCGCATTTTTCAGAATACCGCAATTTGCGTAACCCTCTGATGCTGCTGCCGACAATCTTTAATCGCGTCTGTTAGTCGCTCGAAGGGAGAACATAAATGTGAGTGATTCAGCTTTGCAAACGTCAGAAGACAACTGGTATGACATTGTAAGAAGGTCTGACGGCTGCGTGGTGTTTAGCTTTCCTTCATCGGGCAGGCATCTAATTTATCGCGTCAATGGCATGGTTTCTATGCGGCCTTTGCTGGATGATGAAGAAGTCTTTACTCCTAATGGTTTTATGCAGTTTATTCACCGTCTCGGCTACCGGGTAACCTCACCTTCTGATAATATGAAATCAACGGTCTGAACAACCGTAACCTACTGCGCCACGGAGAGAAACCATGGCGCACGAACTACAACTCATCAAGCAGTCCTCAGGTATCCTGATCCCCGCGACGCCGGAGACCAGCGATATTCTGCAATCAAAAATCAAACTCGGCGCCGTGCTGGTGGCAGAGTTCCGGCAGGTGAGGAATCCCGCATTCCATCGCCGTTTCTTTGCGCTCCTGAATCTCGGGTTTGAATACTGGGAACCTACTGGCGGGGCGATATCTTCCAACGAACGTAAATTGGTGACCGGGTACGCAAAATTCCTCGCCTCGTTCGGTGGAAGTGAAGCTGCACTCCTGGACGCCGCCGAGCAATATCTCGACCGTATCGCTGATAAGCGAGCAGGTAGCATTAGCATCTGCAAATCCTATGATGCTTATCGCGCCTGGGTGATCGTCGAGTCTGGTCACTATGACGCTATTCAGCTTCCTGACGGAACACTTCGCAAACACCCCCGCAGCATTGCCTTCGCCAACATGGACGAAACCGAGTTCCAGCAACTGTACAAAGCCGCGCTTGATGTTCTGTGGCGCTGGGTATTGTCCCGGGCATTCAAGACTCAGCGAGAAGCGGAAAACGCCGCATCGCAGCTTATGAGCTTTGCGGGGTGATGGCGATGAAATATTCCTGGTTTCACCATCACGAATGCACAACCGAGCAAGCCGACGAACTGGTGGCCAGTTACCGCCGCCGTGGCGCCACGGTAGAACGCAGCCTGAATCGCGACAACATCACCTGGACTGTCAGCGTGCAACTGCCGGAAAGCGAGAAAGCGCCGCGCCCGAGCCGTGTCTGGCAAAACAAGGCGTGGGGGTGATTATGGTTAAGTTACCTCGCCGCAAGTGTGCCAACAAAGCATGCCGCCAGTGGTTCAATCCAGTGCGTGACACGCAGACAGTCTGCGGCTACGAGTGCGCCAGCGCCGTCGGCAAAGAGCAGACCAGAAAGGCTCGTGAAGATGCTCAGCGCAAAGAGTCCGCCAAACAGCGTGCTACTGAGAAGAAAGAACGTGCCGCCTGGCGCCAGCGCAAAGCAGCTGCCAAACCACTGAAGCACTGGATTGACCTGACGCAGCGTGCCGTTAACGACATTTGCCGCGAGACGGAGTTGGCAGAGGGGCGGGGCTGCATTTCCTGTGGAACGAAAACGGCGTTCGCCTGGCATGCTGGTCACTATCGGACCACGGCCGCCGCTGGGCATCTGCGCTTCACTCGCTTCAACATCCATCTTCAGTGTGACGTCTGCAACGTCCATAAATCCGGGAATATCGAAGCATACCGAGCTTCGTTGGTGGAGCGTTATGGCGAAGAGCCGGTATTGGCGCTTGAGAATAATAATATCCCGCATCGCTGGACAGTCGAAGAACTGAAGGAAATCAGATTCACCGCGCTGGCCGACTTACGCGTACTGAAAAAGCAGGAGGCCGCATGACATTCGAAACCTACGTTGCCGATCACCTCCGCGTTCGCTGGCAAAGATTGCGCTTATACCACTTTCCGGGCTCTGTGCTAACGGACTACCGAATACTGAAGAACTACATCAAAACCATAGGCGGTGCTGTATGAACACTCAATTTCTTGAATACGTGCGCCAGCAGCTGATGGTGGCCACCGCCGATTTAAGTGGTGCGACGAAAGGGCAGTTAATGGCCTGGCTTGAGAACGCCCAATTTGATACGGGCACGTTTAAACGTAAGAAGCCTCGAGTGCTGGATGAAGTGACCGGGAAAATGATTACGCTGGATAACCCACCAATACCGGGCAAACAGTCGCATGCTAAGGGTTCACATATTCCTCTGGTGCAGCCGGTTGAATACTCCACAGCATCATGGCGCCGTGCGCTGCTGTCTCTGGACGAACACCAAAAGGCATGGCTGCTGTGGAACTACAGTGAAAACATCCGTTGGGAGCATCAGGAGACGATCACCCGGTGGGCATGGGAACAATTCAGTGCGCAGTTGGCCGGGAAGCGCATAGCGAAGAAGACCATAGACAGATTGCGCCAGCTTATCTGGCTGGCGGCGCAGGATGTGAAGGCCGAGTTGGCCGGGCGGGACGCCTATGAATACCAGAAGCTGGCGGAGCTGGTGGGCGTGGCAAAATCCACTTGGACAGAAACCTATCTACCTCACTGGCTGGCAATGCGCAGCGGCCTTAAGCGACTTGATAGCGGTGCACTTATCTCTGTAACGCGATCACGTTCACAACAAAAGGCGACAAATTTGGATGTTATTATTGCAAAACCGAACTGAAACGCATATATTTCATGTAAATCTGATATCGTCGCCATAGGTTCGATTGTCGACAAAAAGAATACAAGCCCTGCGGTTAACCCCGTGGGGCTTTTGCGTTTCTGGAGGGTGTAAGAAAATGCACGAGTAGAACGGACAGACCGCAGCCGTTAGGCAAAGCAGCAGTCATGATGCTGCCCCGAGTCTCTATGAGAGCCAGATGCAGATCCAAACTGCAATACGCGCTGGTTAGGGTCAATAAAGAAGAAGGCGTACCGGTACTCCAGAGCGATCGCTAGTCGTTCACCGGTTAGAGGTGAGGGATTCATGAGATACCCCTGACTACGGACTCAAGGGCATGAGCGCGGCCACTGCGAGAGTGTGGTTTATTGCACCACTTTTTAAAGCATCTACCTTTAAGCTAGCCGTTTTAGTATTGGGGGGATATGTGAAAGAAGGGTATTACTGGGTTCAGCACGATGGCATCGTTGAAGTGGCGTACTTCACTCCTGAAGAGTTTGAAGACATTGAAACTGGCAGGACGGTGACCGGAGTCTGGCATCTAACCAGAGGCGACGACATCTGCCATAACGGTGAAACTGAGGTTCTCGAAGGGCCGTTGCAGCCGCCGCAATAAAAAAACACCAAACATCCAATCCCTGGCCCTCGCCGGGGATTTTTCATTTCAGGCCCACGGGAATCATCCGCTACGTGCTTTATTGATAAATCCAGCCCGTGAAGCCTGACCCTTACATCACACACAGCGCCCCGATCACGGAGGTGCGGATATGCAACGTATGAACCCAACCGATGGACATAACATGCCGTACTGGTGGTCAGGCCTGCTTGGTTTTTTTTCTGTTCTGAGTTTGCAAGATTATGTATTTATCCTTGGCGCTCTGATCTCGGCTTATTTCACCATTAAGACCTACTACGCGAAGCGGAAAGAAGAACGTGAACGGCTTGATGAAGAAAAAAAAAGGACGCAGTTATTAGCTAAGTACCTTGCTGATGTAGCCGTTAAACCAAGTCGTGATCGCCCAGCGGCGGCTGAGGTCGTGACAGAGGCAATGAAACGCATCTCTGGTGAGGTAGCAAAATAACTATGACCTCGACAAAAACAAAGATAAGCGCCGCCGTTCTGGGTCTGGTGCTTGCCGGTGCGCCAGCGTCAGTGATTCTCGACCAGTTTCTCGATGAGAAAGAAGGTAACAGTCTGACGGCCTATCGCGACGGCGGCGGACTTTGGACGATTTGCCGTGGCGCCACGATGGTCGATGGTAAGCCGGTAGTACAGGGCATGAAGTTGTCTGCTGAAAAATGCGCCAGGGTAAACGCCATAGAACGCGATAAGGCGCTTGCGTGGGTTGACCGAAATATCAAAGTACCACTGACCGAACCGCAGAAAGCGGGTATCGCTTCTTTCTGCCCTTACAACATTGGTCCAGGTAAATGCTTCCCGTCCACGTTCTACAAGCGAATCAATGCTGGTGATCGTAAAGGCGCATGCGAAGCGATTCGCTGGTGGATAAAAGACGGTGGCCGCGATTGTCGTCTGACCAAAGGCCAGAAAAATGGCTGCTATGGGCAGGTAGAAAGGCGAGACCAGGAAAGCGCGCTGACGTGCTGGGGGTTAGACCAGTGAAATATTTACCATCTGCAATCTGCTTCATTGTCGCCGGAATACTCGCATGCAAGGGTATGACTGGTTGGGGATGGTTCTTGTTTGTGGGAGTGATATTGCTATGAGTTTTCGCTCTCAGATCATTATCGCCGCGCTTCTGGTATCCGTCGCATTCATCGCCGGCAGTGTATGGAGCAGTCGCGGGTGGGAAAAAAAGTGGGCGGAACGTGACAGCGTTGAATCATCGCAAACAGCGAACGCGCAGATCGCCGCCCGCATGATTGAACAAGGGCGTACTGTTGCCCGTGAAGAGGCTGTGAAAGATGCACAAGCGAAAGCCGCCAAAGCTGCTGCCACTGCTGCTGGTATGTCTGCCACTGTTAGCCAGCTGCGCACCGAAGCAACAAAACTTGCCGCCCGCCTGGACGCCGCAAAGCACACCGCAGATCTTGCCGCTACCGTCAGAAGCAAAACAGCCGGAGCCGACGCCAGAATGCTCGCCGACATGCTCGGAAGTCTTGCGGAAGAAGCTCGATATTATGCTGAACGATCTGACGAAAGCTACCGCGCCGGGATGACGTGTGAACGCATTTACGACTCAGTGAGAGGTAAGTGATTTTAGTTTATGGAAAAAAATTTAATTTACCTGTAGCGAACACATATGTGGAACTAGTTGATACCATAGCCTTTTAACTGTTATGGCGATATGGTAATGAGAATTGATGTTAACTACCTCAAGGGTTTGACAGCCCTTTTCTTGGAAGCAGAGAAGCCTTTTGTAGATATCAATCAAATGATTGATGCAGGGTATGATATTACAACAGGCGAAGGGGCGTTCCATATCTTACTGTTAGCAGAACAAGGCTACGTCAGCAATCTTAAAGCTGAAACGGGAAACCCTGAAGTATTGGGTCTGCGTGTAACTCGAGGCGGTGACTTTGACTATGCAAATAGTAAATTACGATTAACAGCCTCCGGTATGGAGTTTGCTTTATCTCTTGATAGAAATGATATTTTTGAACGATTAAAAGAAATTAGTGACGAGCCCTTATCTGTAATTAAAGACGTAGGTGTAGAGCTTTTAAAATCGTATGCGAAAAAGAAATTTGGTTTATCTGACTAGCCCATCGCAATTTTTAATTACCATCACAAAGGCCACTTTCGAGTGGCTTTTTTAATGGCTTAACCACAGGAATAGAACCATGGCAAAACCGGACTGGGGCGAGCTTCAGCAACGGTTCCTGTCCGACAATGCCGCAACCGGCGTATCACCAAAGGATTGGTGTGAAGCGCAGGGACTGAATTACGCGACCGCACGCCGCTACATAAAAAAACCTACTGCGCAAAGTGCGCAAAAACCTGCGCAGAAGAAATTGCGCACTGCGCAAAAGGAAAAGAGCGCAGAAGAACTGGCGGATGCCAAATTGAGCCCAAAGGTAAAACGCTTCATTGCTGAATACCTCAAGGATCAGAACGCCACCGCAGCAGCTGAACGGGCTGGCTATAGTGACCCAAACTATGGGCGTCAGCTCATAACGAATCCTAACGTTGCGCAGGCCATTGCGCAGCAGCAGAAAGCATCCATTGTGCGCACACTCGGCAGTGCCGATGAGGTGCTTGAGCAGATGTGGCGACTGGCAACATTCGACGCCAACCAGTTATCACAGTATCGCCGCGGGAGCTGCCGTTACTGCTGGGGATTCGGTCACCAGTATCAATGGCGCGATGCCGTAGAGTACGAAGAGAAACGTCTCGAAGCGCTTGAGCGTAAACGTCGCGAGCCTGTCGATGTTGGCGGTTACGGCTACGACCACACCACCGCGCCTAACCCTGAATGCCCACGCTGCAATGGTGACGGCATCGGTCAGCCGTTCTTCGCTGATACGCGCAAACTGGCGCCGGATGCTGCACTTGCCTATTCCGGTGTGAAGCTTGGTAAGAATGGCGTTGAGATAACCGCCATCAGCCGTGAGCGAATGTACGAGGCTGTGATGAAACGCCTCGGCCTGGCTGACAGTGAATTTGCTCAGCGTCTGCAGCAGATTGAAATCGAGCGCCGGCAGCTGGAAATCGACAAACTTCGCAAAGAACTGGCCGCCGATCCGGAGGATGACGAACCAACACCAGTTGCAATCAATATCAACGTAGTCGACGCGAGGGCGGAAGATGGGGATCAGCCCGACACTTAACATTCCTCAGGCTCGCTTCCTCGCAATGCAGCACAAGTTCAAAGCCTATGTCGCCGGGTTCGGTTCGGGTAAGACATGGGTGGGTTGTGGCGGCATCTGTAAGGGGATGTGGGAGCACCCGAAAATCAACCAGGGCTACTTCGCGCCAACTTACCCGCAGATTCGTGACATCTTCTATCCAACGATTGAAGAGGTGGCATTTGACTGGGGGTTGAGTGTCAAAATCAACGAGGGTAACAAAGAGGTTCACTTCTACGAGGGGCGAAGATTCCGCGGGACCACAATCTGTCGCTCGATGGAAAAGCCCGGCTCGATAGTTGGTTTCAAAATCGGTAACGCGATGGTGGATGAGCTGGATGTCATGGCGGCTGCCAAAGCGCAGCAGGCCTGGCGAAAAATCATAGCCCGCATGCGTTACAAAGTTGATGGGCTGCGTAACGGCATCGATGTAACGACAACGCCGGAAGGCTTCAAGTTCGTTTACCAGCAGTTCGTGAAGGCGGTACGTGAAAAGCCAGAGCTTGCGGCCCTGTATGGTCTGATACAGGCCAGCACGTTCGATAACGCGAAGAACCTGCCTTCGGATTACATCCCTTCGCTGATGAATTCCTACCCACCGGAGTTGATTAAGGCGTATCTGAGGGGGCGCTTCACCAACCTGACCAGCGGCACCATCTATCACCAGTTCGATCGACGTCTGAATAACTGCACCGATGAAGAACAGACAGGCGAACCGCTCTATATCGGTATGGACTTTAACGTTGGCAAAATGGCGGCCATCGTCCACGTCATTAGGAATGGCGAGCCACGTGCTGTACGCGAACTGGTAAAGGTCTATGACACGCCAGCAATGATTAAACGCATTCAGGAAGAGTTCTGGCGCTATGAGGGCGGGCGTTATGCCCCCTCTCGTCAGATTTACATCTACCCGGATGCCTCCGGCGATTCGCGTAAATCGAACAATGCCAGCGCCACGGATATCGCGCAGCTTAAACAGGCTGGATTCAGCGTGGTGGTGAATGCTGCGAACCCACCAGTGAAGGACCGCATTAACTCCGTGAACGCCATGTTCTGCAATGGTAACGGCGAGCGTCGCTACAAAGTGAACGTGACCCGCTGTCCGGTCTATACAGACAGCCTTGAACAGCAGGTATGGGCGGCAAACGGCGAGCCGGATAAATCAGCCGACAACGATCACCCAAACGACGCTGGTGGCTATTTCATCGTGAAGCAATTCCCGATCATCAAGCCCACCGGAAAAGTCACTCAACTACGGATCTAACTCCATGCCCGATATTTCAACACCCAACCTCGACTATAACGACATGGTTGAGGCGTGGGACATTAACGATGCTCTGATGGGCGGCACGCTGGAAATGCGCCGGCAGGGCGAAGCCTACCTACCTCGCTGGCCGCGCGAGGATACAGAGGACTATAAGAAACGCCTGTCTGTTGCGACGCTGCTCCCGGCCTACGAAGAAAGCATTAAGCAAAATACCGGGCGTGTATTTGCTGAGCCAACCGTGTTAAGCGAAAAAACGCCGGAAAAAATCAAAAATTATGCCGAAAACATCGATATGGAAGGCAGTCGCCTTGATGTCTGGGCGCAGCAATTCTTCAGCCTGGCATTTCAGTACGGTCTTGCCCATGCGCTGGTGGATTATCCACGTACTAACGCTGAAGAAATTCGCACAAAAGCAGATGAACAGGCTGCTGGTGGTCGCCCATATGTAACGATGCTGAACCCTCGCCAGGTGATTGGGTGGAAATCAAAGGTTGTCAGCGGAAAGGTTGTGCTCACTGAGTTGCGCGTAAAAGAAGTCATTGTTGTGGATGGTGACGACTTCGGGCAAACCAAAGTTGAGCAGATCCGCCACATCATGCCGCGTAAAGTGGAAATCTGGCGCCGTAACAAAGGTGATGGTGGAGAATCCACATGGACTCTTTACGAAGAGTGGGAAACCAGCCGCGACGACATTACCCTTGTAACGCTCTACACCAAAAAAACCGGGTTTATGCGCGGTTCTCCACCACTGCTGAATCTGGCATTGCTGAACATCAAGCACTGGCAAAGCCAGAGTGAGCAGGACAACATTCTTCATGTTGTGCGTGTGCCACTTCTATCTGTTTTTGGCCTGGAAGACGATCAGGAACTGGTCATTGGCTCATCCAGCGCTACTAAATTCAGTGACCGCGCAAAACAGGGTATGGAATACACCGAGCATACCGGCGCCGCCATCGAGTCAGGTGAAACATCACTGGAAAATCTGGAAAACCAGATGCGCCAGGCGGGCGCGAAGCTGCTGCGTGCAGAAAACACATCAACAAAATCTGACGACCAGACGCATGAAGAGCATATGCAGGAAAACTCGCCGCTGTACACCATGGCGAGTTCGCTGGAGGATGCACTTGATAACATTCTGCAAATCATGGCTGAGTGGATTGGTGAAAGTGATGGCGGCAATGTTGATGTGCGCACAGAGCTGGATGTTTCTGCTCAGACGTTCGATTCATCTGCTGCTATGGCCGTTCAGTCCCTGCGACAGGGTGGTGACATTCGCCAGGTTGATGCTGTTCGCGTGCTCCAGGCGCTTAAATTCATCGACCCTGACGCGAAGCCGGATGATGTGATCGACGAGCTGAAAAACCAGCAGGTAACACTGATGGGTGGTAACAATGGTAACGGTTAACGATCAACTGCGTGACGAGTCCATAGCACACGCTATCTGGATTAGTCGTTACAGTACCGGCGTTGCCAGTCGAATGGTGAAACTGCTCAACGAAAGTGATGCTGAACTGACGGCGCGCCTGCTGGTGGCGATGGATAGCATAGAGCCGAATAGCTTTACGGTCACACGTCTTGAAGCACTGCTGTCGAGTGTGCGGGAAATTAACCGCACTGCGATAAACGGCATGTTTTCCAGCCTGTCTACTGAACTGAATGACCTGGCGAAACATGAGGCAGGGTATCAGTTGAGCCTCTTTGACGCGCTGTTGCCGGAGTTCGTGACCGACGTTCATCCGCTGGTGGGTATCTCTCCTGATGCAGTGTATGCCGCAGCGATGGCGAAACCCTTTCAGGGGCGATTACTCAGCGAATGGGCGTCAAACCTCGAAGCGGATCGCCTCAACCGCATCAGCAACGCTGTGCGACAGGGCTTTTTACTGGGAGATACAAACGAGCAGATAGCGCGGAAGGTTCGCGGTCACGCCAGCAAAGGCTATCAGGATGGCGCATTGCAACTGAGCCGCGCCAATGCCGCCAGTATCGCGAAAACGGCGGTGGGGCATCTTGCGGCGACGGCGCGTAACAGCTTTGCTGACGCCAATAATGACCTGATGAAGGGTAAGCAGTGGCTTTCCACCCTGGACAACCGAACGACGCAGATGTGCAGGATTCGCGACCGCCTGAAGTACACGCTGGATAATAAGCCAATCGGTCATAAGGTTCCTTATTTGCAGGGGCCGGGGCGCATTCATTTCTGCTGCCGTTCCACTGAAACCTTTATCCTCAAATCGGCGAAAGAGTTGGGTATCGATGTTCGCGATATCCCGCCAGCGGAACGCGCCAACATGGATGGTGTTGTGCCCAGAGATACCAACTATCAGGAATGGTTCTCGCGCCAGTCGTTCGATCGCCAGAAGCAAATCGTTGGTGAGAAGCGCGCTAGGTTGATTCGTGATGGTGGCATGTCTCCTGATGAGTTCTACACCGACAAAGGCGAATGGCTGACGCTGGCGCAGTTGCGTGAACGTGACGCGCAGGCGTTCAGGGATGCAGGGCTTTAATCTTCAATAAATCACAACAGGCTGCCTCCGGGCGGCCTTTTTTATGGCCGCAATTCGGATGATGCGCGGTGCAACGGTCGGATGACCAAATCAAAGGTAACAACATGAAACTGAAGACAGTAGAAGTAAACGGTAAGCACTACGCAGAAGTCGATGCTAACGGTCTGCCGGTTTACGTGCATGACGACGGGAAAGAAATTGGCTTCGATGCGGCACAGGCCATCGGCAAAATCTCTTCGCTGAATGGCGAGGCAAAATCTCATCGTGAAGCTAAAGAGGCTGCTGAAGCCAGCCTGGCGAAGTTCTCCGGCATCACTGACCCGATTAAAGCGCTCGAGGCTATCGAAATGATGACCAAAATCGACCAGAAAAAGCTGATCGATGCAGGCGCTGTAGACCAGGTGAAAGCGGAGATAACCAAATCATTCCAGACTCAACTGGATGAGGTTAACGGCCGCAATAAGACGCTGGAAAGCCAACTCTACGATGCGAAGATTGGCGGCAGCTTCTCGGGCTCGAAATTCATTGCCGACAAAATTGCCATCCCTGCCGATCTGCTGCAGGCGCGCTTCGGTCAGTCGTTTAAGGTCGAAGAGGGTAAAGTTGTCGCATATGACGGCACCGGCAACAAAATTTATTCCCGCTCTAAACCGGGCGAACTGGCCTCATTCGATGAGGCGCTGGAGTTCCTGGTAGAGCAGTACCCGCAAAAAGACCACATCCTAAAAGCCAGTGGCAATAACGGCGGTGGTTCTCGCCCAACTCAACATCAGGCAGGCCAAAAGACGATGAAGCGCGACGCGTTTACAGGTCTTAGCCCTGTCGAGCAGCAGTCGACGCTGAAAGAAGGCATCACCATCGTCGACTAATCGCATTTGCCAGTTGCCGGATGGTGGCTGGCGCCAGAGCTGGATAGCTCACTAATCAATCCACGATAAAATCTCAAGGAACACAGAAAAATGGCTAATACCCTTACCGGGTTGATCCCGACTATCTATACAGCTCTGGATATCGTTTCCCGTGAACAGGTGGGCTTTATTCCTGCTGTCGCGCGAAATACCAAAGCAGACGCAGCAGCGAAAGACCAGACCGTTACTGCACCGGTTGCTCCGGTTGCTGTTACCGAGGACATCGTGCCGGGACCGTCTGCGCCGAATACCGGCGATCAGAATATCGGCACCGTCGATGTCAAAATCACCAAATCCAAAATGGCCTCAGTCAAATGGAACGGTGAAGAGCAACTGGCTCTCGGTCCCGCTGGTACTTACAACACCATTCTTGCTGACCAGTTCACCCAGGCATTCCGCGCACTGTCAAATGAGGTCGATGCTGATCTCGGCGCACTTTACTACGGCACTTCTCGCGCCGTTGGCACTGCTGGCACAACGCCGTTTGGCGTGAAGGAGGATCTGACCGACGCAGCTAATGCACGCAAAGTTCTGGAGGACAACGGTTCGCCAACTACCAACCTGCAAATGGTTCTCGGTTCTTCTGCAATCGCGAATCTTCGCGGGAAGCAGACGGTACTGTTCAAAGTGAATGAATCCGGCACTGAGCAACTGCTTCGCGAGGGTACGCTGGGCCGACTGGAAGGCTTCAACATTCACAACTCTGCGGGCGTTAAGCGTGCACCTGCTGCTACCGCGACAGGATATCTGGTCAATGGTGCGAAACAGGAAGGCGATATCATCATTGCCATCGATACTGGTACGGGCGCTATCGTAGCTGGTCAGGTCGTTACTTTCGACGGCGATGATAACCAGTATGTTGTTGCGGCAGCTACTTCCACCACCATCACTCTGGCTGCGCCGGGCCTGCGCCAGAATCTGGCGGACAACACCGAAATCACGGTTGTTGGTAGCTTCACCGCGAATATGGCGTTTGACCGTAACGCTTTCCTGCTGGCTTCGCGAACCCCGGCAATGCCGGATGGTGGTGATACCGCTGATGACGTGATGAACGTAACCGATCCAAAGTCCGGCATCACCTTCCAGATCGCGCTGTATCGTCAGTACCGTCAGGTGCGTTATGAAGTTGGCCTGGCGTGGGGCGTGGCTTCCATCAAACCAGCCCATGCAGTAATGCTTCTGGGCTAACACCATCACACACAAGGGGCTTCGGCCCCTTTTCTTTCTGGAGGGATTATGGCTGGATTGACGAAAGAACAGCGCGCTCAGCGAGCAGCAGAAAAACTTGCTGCTGAACTGGCGGCAAAAAACAATTCTGAGCAGCAGGAGCAGCAGGAGCAGCAGGAGCAGCAGGAGCAGCAGGAGCAGCAGGAGCAGCAGGAGCAGCAGGAGCATGGTGCTCAGTTGGTTGCTATGTTCACTGACTTCCCGGCATTCCACGGCGCGCCCACCACCGCAGATGTGCATCCTGATGAAGTGGAAAACTGGAAGGCGGCAGGCTGGCGCATAGAGGAGTGATTCATGATCACCTACATCACAGTGGCGGACGTTGATCAGATACTCGGTGCCGACTGGACTAATCCCAGTAAAAAATCAAAATCGGTACTGATGGCTAACACCTGGATGAATGGCCTCAACCTGAAAATGCCCTGCGATAACAGGACTCACGAAGTCATTATTCCTGATGATGTTAAGCAGGCTGGCGCATATGCGGCGCAGGCGGCAGCAAATGGCGGGCTGTATCAGCAGAAAACAAACTCTGGTTCTTTGCTGAGCAATTCCGTTGATGCCGACGGCGTGAGCGTATCAAAGACATTCGCTGAACTTGCGGTTAATAGCACTGCGCTTCTTGATTCCGATCTGCAACTGGCGCTGGCGATGCTCAAGCCATATGGTGTCAATCAGTCCCAAATAAGGCTGGTGAGGGGGTAACGTGAGAAACATCATCAATCCTGGCATCCATTATGCCGGTGATGGCCGTGGGCGTCGCGATGTGTTCGTGAACGGGCACCAGATAAACCATGTCGTTTATGCGAATAAGAGAAAGGGGATTGTCGAATTCGCTCCGCATCCACTCCGGGCAAAACGAAATGGCGAGGTGTATACGCGAAAATTACGTGGTGTAGTCACTGTTGAGTTCCGGCAATGCAATGGTGTCCATCATGGGCATTCGTGACGAGCTTCAGACCGAAATCGCCGCAGCGTTCGATGACGATCTTGCCGACGCCGTTAACAACTTTACCGGCTCTTACGTCATCCAAACCGGATGGGACCCGGTAACGGAAACAGGCGGTGAAACCACCGTGACCTATGCCGGGCGCGGTGTGCTGTCGCGGTACAAACTAAACCGTATCGATGGCGTCAATATCCTGCACGGCGACCTGAAATTAACCGCGCTGACAAATGAAATTACCGACGAACCGAAAGTCGATCACATCATCACTGCACCAGACCTGATTACCGGCGAACAGCAGCGCTACAAGGTCATTACGGCAGGAACCGATCCGGCGAAAGCAACATATTCCATTCAGTTGCGGAGGGCGTGACATGGCTAAGGCCTGGAGTCTTGACCCAGCATTATTCGCTGACAAGGTGGAAGAGGATGTCGGAAAACTGCAACGTGTTATAGCCATTCAGTTGCTCAATGAGATCGTTATTCGGTCACCGGTCGGTAACCCTGAAATATGGGCTATCAATAGCATGCAGGTTCAGCAGCGCGACCGGGTTAATGATATCAATGAAGCCCTTCGGAGCAGTGACCGGTTCGGGACCACTGACAAAAACGGTAACCGTCGGATTAAACGAGGCAATAAAGTCAGTCTAGCCGATGCTGAGTACAGCAGTAATGCTGGGAAATTCGGCCCCCAGCGCGTACGCAAGCTAAGGCGCGGACAGGGGGAAATTTATCGACCACCAGGCTATCGCGCGGGGACTTTCCGGGCATCGCATTTTGTTAGCATTGGCTCTCCAAGCAATTACGTGCCAAGCGAGCCAGATCCGAATGGTGCAAATACTATAAATAACGGGACGTCGACAATTCTTGCGGCGCCAAGTTATTCGGTCATCTACATCCAGTCAAACCTTCCTTATTCCGTACCGCTTGAAAACGGGCACTCAAAGCAGGCACCGGCAGGCGTTTATGCGGTTTCATTTAATGGTGTAACACAGGCCTACAAATGACCCTCACAGAAATTCGTAACGCTGTCATCACCCGAATGACGGCGCAGACGGCTATTGCCTCTGATGCCGTGGATTATCCAAACGGATCCGTATTTGATCCAAGTGGTCGTGATATCTGGGCTCGTTTCACCAACATTTCAGGCATAGCCGGAGCAAATGAAATCGGCGGTGGCCCGGTTGTTCACCGTACCGGCGTACTCATCATTCAGATATTCGTTCCGGTTGGTAGCGGCTCTCTGCTGATAAACCAGACCGCCGACAAACTCTGTGAATTATTCGAATTCCAGAATGACGGAAAACTCAGTTATTTCGCCGTATCCGCTGTTCCTGCTGGTGAAACAGATGGCTGGTCTCAGCTCAATCTACAAATTCCTTACCGCGCTCTGTAGCGCTTAACTTCGATGGAGGTGACCGCATGTCGAGCGGCGCTAAGGTACTCTCGGCCTTTATCCGGGAGACGACTCCAGGAATCACGCCTGCTGGCGTCTGGAATCTTTTCAAACGTACGAGTTGGGGCGTTGGCCCATCCCAGAACACCAACGACAACGACGAGATCGGCGGCACCCGAATGGCGCAGGGCGCTACGCTGGGAACTGTTGATGTCGGCGGCGATGTCGGGGCAAAATTCCGCTACGGCCAGCATGATGACTTCCTGGCTTCGTGTTTTGGCGCGGAGTGGGCGGGCAACGTGCTGACGATGGGGAATGACCGTATCTCTTTCTCACTTGCGACATACGCTTCGGATGTTGGTATTGCCTCTATCGTTCGTGGCGCGCAAGTAAGTGTGTTCCAGTTGGAAGTTCCTAACGACGGTGACGTTACCGCGACAGTCACATTCGCGGGGCTGGGTTGGGACTCAAAAGCAGATGATACGAGTTACATCAGCGGCACTCCTGCGGATAATGCTGGCGAACTGCGTTACTCGTTCAAAGAGGTCACAGCAATCAACCTGAACGGGATCGACGGTGGTGATGGTTTCTGTATCGATACCTTCAACATCCAGTTCGACAATAACGTCCAGACGCAGCGCTGTATCGGCACCGGTTCACCGTTTGCCGGGGCCAATATCCCGACCACCTTTACGCCTTCAGGTTCGATCACTTTGTCGTGGTCAAAAGCCGCGTGGGAGGTCTGGAGCAAAACGCTTACCGGCGCAACCGTGCTATTCAGTTTCACGCTGGCGAATGACGAAGGTCAGTACAGTTTCACTTTCCCGAAAGTGCAGGTCGCTGGCGACTGGCCGGATGGCGGTAATACCGACATTATCCAGGTTCAACTGGATATCACTGCGGCCGACGAGTCACCGACCATTACCCGCGCTGTTACCGTCCCAGCCACGGCAATCAGCGTAACGCCAGCAACTTCATCAGGTGATGTCGGTACTTCCGTCACGCTGACAGCGAACCTTACCCCGGCTGGTGCGACTGATGCTGTGCAGTGGGAGTCATCAGATCCGACGGTTGCAACGGTGGTATCGACAGGCCAAAAAACCTGCCAGGTAGACAGAGTCGGCGACGGCACCGCAACGATAACCGGAAAAGTGCGAGGCTTCACCGCCACCGCTGAGATTACCGTCACTGAGCCATAAAATTTTCCTTGCCCGTTCCGCTCTGCATGGCGGCGCGGGCATTTTTATGCAGGAGTTTTTAATGATCATCTTAACCCCACGAATTGATATTGGCGGCGAGCGCTGGTTTACACCGCTGAAAGATCTGAAACCCATTGAAGGGCTGAAATTGCTCGTCAGCAGCATTGATAACGACCAGTATCGCTCGCGTAATGCGCTTATACGCCGTCACATTGAAAAAATGGATGCCAGTTACCAGGTGGGAACCAGTGAATTTAATCTTTCAGCTGTCGGGGAAATTGACTCTGCAGACGATCTGCTGATCGACAACTGCGCGCGATACCTGCTGAAAGACTGGAAGGGCGTCGGTGAGCGTGTAGATGGCGAAGAGGTTCCGATTGAATACACGCCGGAACGCGGTGCCGCACTTCTGAAACAGGAACCGGCGATTTACTGGCAAATTCTGGCTGAAGCCGCCAGCATCGCCCAGGGCAAAGAGCAGCAAAAGCAGGAAACCGTAAAAAAGCCTTAGAGGCCCAGAAGTGGCTTAATGAATTTGGGGGAGAGCAGGGCGAAAAAGCCAAATGGCGAAGGAAAAAATTAAAACTCCCGCCAGTTCCAGAGCCTGAAATTGACGGAGTAACGGTGGAAATCCTCAACGGTTACGCCATGATATCGCGTGGCAGGCAATATGCTGGCATGGCTGGCGTCCCGCTTCCGTTTTCCTTGGGTGATATTGAGCGCTATCTGGACTCTCGTTCTATTGTGATTGATCGCACTGAGTTTGAAGCCGCCATACTTGCCCTTGATGATGCCTGGCAGGATGAGTGGGTTGCGGAACGGAAGCGGAAGGAAAACGCCAAATAGCTGTGTCGTTGCCTCTTTCTCCCCCTGTGCTAACCTGTGTGCAAATGTTAATGATGGGGATAGGGATATGAAAATTCTGGGGTACATAATTGGAGCTTTCTTTGTGATCATTGTACTGGTGGTTGTGGTGACTAATGTATCAGACCCCTCCCCAAGCGATGCCACTTCTTTTGTTGAGAAAGGGGTGCGTAACATGATGAAGGCCCCTGATTCAGCAACTTTTGATAGCGTAAGATTTTATCCAGACTCAAGCCCACAGGGAGAGGAGATTAGCGGTGCCGTGTGTGGGTATGTAAATGGAAAAAATAGCTTTAACGCATACACGGGAAGAGTGCGATTCTTTTCAAGAATAACCGTATCTAACAATGGAAGAACTGCCGACTATTCACGCCCAACGATTGAAGATCCAAGTAATCCCATCTCTGTTGGAGGAATGGATAATGCTTGGAGTGAATCCTGCAAGTAGCAAACTAGCCCACTCAGGTAGGCTTCTGTTGCAGTCGGTGATCGCGACCAGGCAAAAAGTAACATCATGTTGATACTCCACAACTGCGGTTGTATACTTTCCATGAAATCGCTGAGGCGATAAGGAGGAATGTATGAACCAGAAGCGTGAAGTGAAAGCCAGCGATAAACCGCGTCAAACGGTTAGGCGATCAGCTGAGTACAAGGCACGTTTAAGTGCTGCTTCTGCCATTCTTGCTGAAAAAATGGAAGAGAAGCGCAACGAATGGGCTTTAAAATAAGTCGATCTCAGGCACTTGCCGATGTCATTTCTCAGTATCCAATTACTGGGTTACCAATTGAAGAATTCGAAGCCTATAAGCGGGAATCTATCGAATACGGTGATGTTCCCGCTCCGGCTATTCAGGTCCAGTTAGAACACCCTGCGCATATTGAAACCATTGGCCGCGATAAGTTGATGGAGCGGCCAGTCGAAGCACGTGGTGAAGAACTTCATCATACACACATTTGGCAGGAAGGTTGTTGTTGGGAAGATGAAGGCGGTCTTTTGGTACAATGGGCATCAACCAGTGACAGTTATGTTGTTTACTCTTACTTTGTTGACCGGGATGATGACCATCATTTTTACATCATAGATTTTTGTAGGGATTCGGCTCATACCATCATTGAAGATGCAACTCAGGTTGCAGAGTGGACCAGACAAGCAAAGGAATTCAGGCTTCAAAATATCTAAACCCGCCGCCCGGCGGGTTTTGCTTTCTTGGCTACTGTAAATTACGGTAATTTAACTCTTGCAAGTGCTTTTTGTGTCGATACCCTTTCTAACATTATGGGGATAAGGGTTGCTGAATGGGTATTAAAGGGCGGGTAATTGTTTGGGTCATTGGAATGGTTTTTGGTATCCCAACTTCGATCTATGCTGTGCAGTGGATGCAATATAAATTCGTTAAGCAAGAATTAGATTGCATAACTGATGTGAATGACGCAATGCTTAACTTGCTTTCTAACGTAGAGCAAGGATCAATCGGCAGGGATATGGAGAAGGCCAGCGACAACCTCAGAACATGTGTTAAGGGTATTGATCCTAGGAAAGGCAATGTTGAGTTTGCTGTGGAGCAGTACAAAAGATACCATTGAATGCGATGAAGCCCACTCAGGTGGGCTTTTTGTTACATCTCATCAGCTTCGCGAGAAATGTCGAACAGAACATTGATTGCTAGCAGGTAGGCATTATCAACTACGCCATAGGTGTCTCTTGTAATAACGTTCGTGTACCGGCTAAGGGCATTTTCCATGTATGAAATTAGTTCTTTATTACAGTGCTCACTTCGGTGATCTAGCAGGTGGAGGCCAATGATAAAATGTCCATATTTTTCAAACATAGTGTTGATAAATTTCTCGTCCTCGGAGAGGTCAAAGAATTCATCAATCGAAAGAGGTCGGTTAAGTTGTTCGAGTCGAGTCAGTTCTCTGGATAGCCACTGACACCCATCGCGTAATTGCTCCGCGGTCAATTTCATAGAAAGCCCTTATTAGTTAGTCAATAGTCCTTCAGCACGCCGTCAATTGCTTTATCTATGGCGTGCCTTAGCTTGTCTCCCAGCGGGTCATCGGGGGAGTGCTTCCCGAATAACGCATCCTCAAGAATTTGCACGATCTCAGAGTTCATTGATCTTCCATTTTGTTTGGCGCGTTCTGCTAATCAGCCATCCCTCATTATTGAGTTCGCCAGTGTCCCACCACTGACGGGCTGAGCTTACACATTAACCAGGGTTATCAGTTAGCAACATCCTGATATTCGAACAGTAGCCGCCACCGTGCGGCTTTTTTATGCCCGGAGATCTCAATGTCAGAACAGACATCCCGCCTCGCTATCATTATCGACAGTACCGGCGCTGAGAAAAACGCAGAAAATCTGACGACAGCCCTCAGTGGTCTGACTGAATGGGGCATGAAAGCTGCGACCAGTGCAGGGAAAGTGACAAAAGCCACCGAGGAAGAAAAGGAGGCGATGAGTAAACTTCGCGCCGCCATCGATCCTGTTGGTGCAGCCATTAACACCGTTGGGCGCCGCTTTACCGAATTAAAAAAATATTTCGACAAAGGGTTAATTGATAAGGAAGAGTTTGAATTTCTGTCGAGAAAACTCAACGAAACCACGGAAGAGTTGAGTGGAGTAGCTCAGGCTCAGCGTGAAGCGGAAAAAGCAGGTAAATTAGCAACCGCCCAGCAGGAGGCGCAGGCACAGGCATTTCAGCGCATGCTGGATAAAATTGATCCGCTAGCTGCTGCCCTGAGAAATCTTGACCAACAGCAAGAAGATCTTAATGCTGCGCTTTCAGCCGGAAAACTCAACACTTCACAGTTCGACACCTACAGTAAAAAATTGCAGGAAACTCGTCGGGAAGTTACCGGAGAAGCACAGGCTGAGAGAGAGGCAGCGAAAGCTCATGATGAGCAACGCGCGGCATTGCAACGCCTGGTTGCTCAGCTTGATCCGGTTGGCGATGGATTCCGCCGACTCGCGGAGCAACAAAAGCAACTCGACTCTGCGAAATCGTCAGGACTTCTTTCACCTGAGTCATACACAAAACTTTCCGGCACGCTCGGTGAGATGCGTACCGAGTTAGAAAAAACACAGGCGCAGTTAGGCAAAACTGGCATGTCAGCAAAGCAAACCGCTTTTGCTATGCGCATGATCCCTGCTCAGATGACAGATATCGTTGTAGGTCTGTCTACCGGGCAAAGTCCGTTCATGGTGCTGATGCAGCAGGGCGGCCAGTTAAAGGACATGTTCGGCGGCATCGGCCCAGCGATTAAAGGCGTTGGCTCCTATGTGATGGGCCTGATCAATCCTTTCACGCTGGCGGCTGCTGCGGTCGGCGTGCTGGGCGTGGCGTACTACAAAGGCACACAGGAACAGGACGCTTTCAATAAGTCACTTATCCTGACGGGTAACCTTGTAGGGAAAACATCGGGACAACTGGCGGACATTGCCGCGCGCGCTGGTGTTGCGGCGGACTCAACTACTGGCAAAGCGGCATCGGCGCTAAATCTACTGGTGGAATCTGGAAAGGTTGCTGGTGATTCGCTGGAACGGGTGACTACTGCCGTTGTTAAAACGAGCGAAGCCACTGGTATTGCGACCGATCAGTTAGTTGGTGATTTCAATGAAATTGCAAATGATCCAGTTGCAGCAATTACCAAACTTAACGACCAATATCACTTCCTGACGCTGTCAACTTATAACCAGATCAAAGCCCTCCAGGAAGAGGGGAATCAGCAGGAAGCGGCGAGAGTGGCGACTGATGCTTACGCTAACACCATGCAGCAACGAGCGAATGATATTCATGAGAACCTGGGTCTTCTAGAACGGGGGTGGAATTCTGTTACCAATGCCATAAAAGGGGCTACAGATGCATTATTGGATTTTGGCCGAGAAAAGGGACCATCTGAAAGATTAGCAGAGATAAGAAAAGAAATTGATTGGATCGATAAGGCTGCTGGCGGGAAGTTATTTTTTGGTGAAAGAAAGAATGAACTTGAAGCCGAGCTAAATAATCTTCAATCTCAAATCATCACAGAAAGCGTTTTAACTGGAATAATCAGCAATCATGATAAGGCAGAACAAAAGCGCATTAAAACTCAGCAGGAGGCTGACAGGGTCAATCAGCAATTTTTAAGTAATGCTGATAAACGCAATAAGGCAATTGAGCAACAGCAAAAATTTCTGGATGCCGGGGCGATCAGTGCGGATCAGTATGCGAAAAATGTTTCTCGCATCAATGAAATGTACAAAGACCCAAAAACGCCAGGAGCGACAAAAGGTAAGGCCGTTACTGAAGATGCAGGGCAACGTATGATTGATCAGCTCAACCAGCAAAACGCCCTGCTGGTTACTCAGGCTGAAGCAACAAACAAACTGTCTTCTTCTGAACAGGAACTCATCAAATGGCGTCAACAGCTTTCCACTCTGGAAACACGATCACCATCCCAATTAACTACCGCACAAAAATCGCTACTGCTTCGTAAGGACGAAATTACTTCATTGATGGAGCGCAATACCCAACAGGAGAAAAACAACCGGCTGATGAAGGAGGCGACGGAGCTTGCATCATACCGCAGTACGTTAGAGCGAGGTCTGGAAAACTTGCGGGCCAGCTATGCTGTTCAGGATTCGGGCTTCGGTATGGGCGAAAAGGAACAGAAGCGGATGCAGGATCTGCTTCAACTGGACCAGAAGTATAACGCTCAGCGCCAGCAGCTTGACCGTGACTATGCAGACAAATCCAAAGGGATGAGCGAGGAAACATATAACGCTAAATCCCAAATGCTTACTGACGCCCTGAATCGTGAGAAGGAAATCATGCAGCAGCATTATGCCAGTCTCGATGCAATGAATAACGACTGGCAGGGAGGAATTGAGCAGGGGTTCAGAAACTGGATGGATACTGCGTCAACGTATTCAACACAGATGTCTGGCGTTGTTCAGGGGGCGATGAGTGGTCTTGTCGATACGATGGCCGACGGGTTGAGCGGTAGTAAAGCGGACTGGAATGAGTGGTCTATGAGTGTTCTGAAGTCCCTTCAAAAAGTGTTACTGAACGCGATGATCGTAAACGGCATCAAATCAATGCAAGGCGCAAGTATTTGGGGCTCGTTATTTGGTTCAGCGAACAGCGGTGGCTCAACTCCTTCCGGAGCCTATGGCAGTGCATCAAGTGGGCTGGATTTCTTCAAACAAAATGCTAAAGGTGGGGTTTATGACTCTCCATCACTTAGCGCATATTCTGGCGGTGTATTTGATTCACCAAAGCTTTTTGCCTTCGCTAAAGGCGCTGGTGTATTTGGTGAAGCTGGACCGGAAGCAATCATGCCTCTTGCCAGAACGCCTGACGGGAATCTGGGGGTCAGGATGATGGGAGAGCAGGGGGGAGGCTTCTCTGGCGACATAATCGTTCAGCAAACGATTCATGTTTCAGGAAATGGCGACGCTGCATTGAATCGTGCAATGGAAGAAGCTGCCAGAAAAGGGGCCAATGATGGTGCCAGACAGGCCCGACAGGAAATGCTTCAGGATTTTCAGAGCCGTGGGCAGGGGCGGAGATTACTAGGAGTTTAACAAATGGCTGATGTATTAGAGTGGCCAGGTCCACGCCCTTCATCCCTCAACTGGTATCTCGAGTCTAATACCAAAACATTCAGATCTCCATTCAATGGCTCATCTCAGGTGGCGCGCTTTCTGGGGGCGCGGTGGAAATGTACTGTCGGCTATGAAGTTCTGGATGACGCTCAGTCCAGAAAAATTGAGGCAGTGCTGGCATCACTGGACGGAGAATATGGGCGTGTAAAAATTCGCGACTGGGGGCGTGATGGTGGCTCTACTGCCGCTACAGTGTTAGTGGCGGATGCAAATCAAACAGGAAACACCCTTTCAACTAAAGGCTGGACGGCTAATGCAATGGTGATGAGAGCCGGCGACTATCTGACCGTGAATTCTGAACTGAAAAAAGTTACTCAGGATGTATTCAGCAATTCAAGCGGTGTCGCTGTCATTCCAATTGCTCCAATGCTGCGGTCATCTCCAGCGGCAAATAGTACGGTAGAAGTGCGAGAACCCTGGGGGGTTTTCAAGCTTTCAGATAACCAGCAAGGAGCATTTGACCGTAAACCGGGTGGAATAACATCAATGACAATTGAGTTTGAGGAGGCATTTTAATGCTGTATTCCCCGTTTTCTGACTCGATGGTGGACTGGTTATCCCGTGACAGGGTGACGGTTGCAATCGCTGCCAATATTCAGTTTGAATCCGGCACCGTCTATGTGCACTCCGGTACCGGGACGCTGGTTCTCGGCGGCTATGTTTATTACGGCATGGGCCGCATGGGCTCCGTTGATGATGCCAGTGAAACCAGCACAACCAGCCCGACGCAGGTCAAAATGACCCTTTCCGGTCTGGATATGGCTCTCTTTGCCACCACGCTGAATGAGCGCTGTGTGGGCAGAAATGCCGAAATATATCTGGTGGCTATGGATGATAACGGCGTTGTCCAGGTTGCTGATCTCCTGTTCAAAGGGCGGGTATCCAGTACGGGGGCGACCGCTGGCGGGACAAACGCCCTGCAGTACACCCTCAGTAATATTTTTGAAGACTGGCAGCGTCCTTTCCCTGATCGCTATACAGATGAATCGCAGCAGGCTGCTTATCTCGGCGACCGCATATTCCGGTATGTGGCGCAGATGTCTGAACGTTCTATTTACTGGGGTAGTAAAAAAGATGCGCCAGGATTTACCTATAAGTGAGGCAACATGAAGCATCCGGACTGGCATAACAGATTAATCACCGTAATAAGGGCCGCTGAAAAGCGGCCTTTTTTATGGGGTAGTCATGACTGCTGCCTGTTCGCGGCGGACTGCGCTCAGGCCATGTGCGGCGAGGATTTTGCGGCGGGCTGGCGCGGAGCCTACGACAGCGAACATGGGGCAAAAAAGGCGATATTGCGCGGAGGCGGTTCGCTTGAAAAGGTGCTGGCCCGGTATCTCGATGAAGTGCCGGTGAAGCTGGCGCAGCGTGGGGATATTGCCGTTGTTGAAAATGCGGGATCGCGGTGTGCAGGGGTGGTGTATTCCGGCGTTGTAAGGGTACCTGGCGAAAATGGTCTTGTCAGTCTGCGGGTTAAGCCGCTGAGTGTCTGGAGGGTGCGTTAATGCCTGCTGCTATTCCTATTATTGCGACCGTTGCTGCAGGTGCCGCCGCCTCATATCAGTATTACGGGATCGCAATGGCTATCACCGTGGCCGCCCAGGTGGCAACTCAGGCGCTGACCAAAAAGCCATCACTGGATTCCTACCGTGACACATCGGAACGTAAACAGGTCCTTCGTGCCGCCGCCAGCGCCAAAACGGTTGTTTATGGTCACACCACGACAGCGGGAACATTGTTCTTTTCTGAAGAGCAGGCTGGTGAACAGGATGATGGCGAAATGCTGCATCTGGCCATTGCGCTGGCGGGGCACTCATTATCCAGCACTGGAACCGTCTGGCTGGGTGACGAGCCGATCAGCAGTTTTCCGGAGCATGCATCTTTTGAGCTGCACACCAATCGGCAGACAGTAGATCAGTACATGCTGGCAAACTGTCCGTCATGGAAAGAAGACATGATCGGAAAGGGGATCACGTGGCTGCGCGTGTCCCTCAAATTCAGTGCAGAAAAATTCCCGTCAGGTATCCCGAATATCAAGGTCGAAAAGTACGGGCGTACCGTTTATGACCCGCGTACCGGGTTGACGGGCTACAGCAACAATGCGGCGCTGGTTATCCTGGACTATTACCGCAATTACCTGAAAGTACCCGACGCCGATATCCTCTGGGAACAGTTTCAGGAAGCGGCGAACATCTGTGATGAGGATGTGATTACTGGCGGTAATACCGTTGAGAAGCGTTACACGATTAACGGTGAGTTCGATCTCAGTGAGAACAAGGTCAGTATTCTGGAGGGGATGCTGGCAGCATGTGCCGGGGATGTGACCTATACCGCGGGCAAACATGGTCTTCTGGTCGGGGCTTATTACGGACCCGCTACCGAAGTGATCACTGAAAGCCAGCTGGCCGGTGATATCGAAATCATGCCGGAAGTATCTCAGGCGGAACGCGTTAACACTATCAAGGGGACGTTTGTCGATCCGCAGCAGGGGTACACCGAAGCAGATTTCCCCTCTGTGTCAGTAAGTGAATGGGTGACGGAAGACGGGGTAGAAATATCGCAGGATATGAAGCTGCGATTTGTGACCTCTGAATTTCAGGCCCAGCGTCTGGCAGACGTGAAGTTAAAGCGCACCCGCATCGCCAGGACGATGAACGTAACGTTAAATCTGAGCGGATACCGTTACCGCCCGGGAATGTATGTGAAGGTGAATTTCCCGTCTATCGGTATCGTTAATGTTGAAATGCGGGTAACTGACTGGAAGTTCGGCGTTCAGAATGGCGTACAGTTGACACTGAAGCAGGAAACAGCAGATGTCTGGGGCGATGCCATCGGTAAACCGATCGAGCGACCGCCGTTTACTCAGTTACCATCTGGCGGCGTGGCGCAGCCGCAGAACCTGAAATACACCGTAGAGGAAATTGGTCAGGTCGTACAGGGCATTTTGTCCTGGCAGAATATCGGGCAGGTGGTCTACAACAAAGTGATCATTCGTCGCAATGGTCAAATGGTGATGTCTGTCCAGGTTCCGGGTACGTTCACGCGTCTTACCGGGTTACCAAAAAATACCTACACAGCCCACGTTATTGCCGTAAACCAGATGGGGGCAGAGTCGCCGGAAGGGTATCTGGAATTCAGTATTGAAGCCCCGCCAGCGCCTTCCCATGTTGATATTGAGCAGGGCTTCTTTGCCGTCACGCTGATCCCGCGTCTGGCGGCAATTACCAATGTTTCCACGCAGTTTGATTTCTGGACGTCAGGAGAAACGAAGCTGCCTGATGCCTCAACAGCCACCGTGGAAGCGAATGCCAGCCGTGAAGGGATGGGAACCACCTGGACCAGCAATCAGCTACAGGTTGGACATACCTATTACTGGTATATCAGGACAGTTAACGCCTTTGGTGCATCCGGTTTTGTCGAAGTACCGGCGCTGTGCTCTATGGACACTGGCAGTCTCATAGACCTCATTGATGATGCAGTACAGAAATCAGACGCATTCCAGAACGTTAAGGCCGGTGTCGATACGAACCTGGAAGGCATTATGGAAAATGCGCTGGCGAACCATGGCACCGTTGAGCATCAGTATCAACAATATGGTGAGGTACGTGCTGATATTCTGGTCGTAAAAACCACGGTGGCTACCGCCGAACAGGGGCTCGCTGATCTGTCCAGTTATGTTCAGGCGTCAATCGGACCAGAAGGCACTTTGACTGCTGCGGTTAACCAGAAACTGACCGCCGAAGTAAATATTGATGGAACGGCAAAAGCTTCTTATGTCACTAATCTCGGCATTGTCAGGAATGGAGTGAAATACAGCACCGGGTTCGGTATGTCGATTGAGCCATCGGGGAACAGCTATAAATCCACAGTGGTTTTTGCTGCTGATCAGTTTGGTATTTATTCCGGAAGTGATCCGGGAAATTACACTGCTGCGTTCTTTGTCTATAACGGACAGGTATTTATCCGTGATGCTTTAATTCAGGATGGCAGTATCACCAATGCAAAGATTGGCAACTATATCAGGTCCACCTCTTTCGTTTCAGGTCCTTCAGGGGCTGGGTGGAATATCGATAAAAATGGTAACTGTGAATTTCATGGACAGTTTTATGCGAACAGCGGCCAGTTTTCATTTAACGGTACCAATAACACCGTCGTTATCAACGGTAATGGACTAACTGTCAATCTGCCTGGCGGTGGACGGGTTGTCGTCGGGAGGTGGTCATAATGCCGGAAGGTATTCTGATTGATTACAACGATGGCCGTCCGGTGATGGCAATTACTGCGGGGCTGCGGGCCCCCAGTTTTTGCACATCGTTCTCGGGCTGGTCATCCCAGCCAATGCAGTACCCGGTAAACACGCCACTGGTTCCAGGCTCTCAGGTTATTGTGATACCCACCAATCCTGTCTACACCTACTCATTTGCTGAATTTGATGTAGCCATTATGACGGGGGTCACCCGGAACGGGGACTCCGGGGTCATCATTGGCGCAGAGACAATCGGGGGTAAATCCCTTACTCCGGACTGGTCCGGCTACATTATGGAACTGCTGCCTGCAGCGACTTATAACGAAGGGTTACTGGTTGCGAACTCTACCGACTTCACCGCCATATCTAATCAGGCTGCGCTGATGACCTGCGCCTGGTCCGGGCGCATCACGGTTAACGGTATCGCATCTCTCCCGGTTGGCGGCATCCCTTTTGGTAAATGGGATAACCCGAATGTATCGGTGGGGTTTGATGGCGGCAATATTATCGTTCGCGATATCTCCTACACAGGGCGGGACGACGTGGCCGGAACGGCGACCATAGACCTGGTGATATTCAATCAGACCGCACCTGTCGGCGGCGACGGTATCACGATGACCAACGCCGCAGGTCAGGTCACGTTCTCCACGCTGAAACGCCCCTTTGTATATGACCGGCAAATTCAGATTACCGATGCATTCCAGGATATTGGCGGCGGGTTCTGCCAGATAGTTTATACCGGTGCACAGGTCCGTATGGACGGCGGTTACGGGAACCTTCGTACAAAAGGTGTTGTGATGTCGGGCGGTAGCGTCAGGTCTGCCTATAACCGGGTTTTTGGTAATTATTTCAGCAATGGATGGGATATGACCCGTAACAGAAATATCACCATGCCCATTCTCATTATCCCGAACATGTACTGAGGAAAATCTATGTCAGCAGGAACACTCACCCTGACGAATAATTCTGCCCAGGTATCAGGAGCCGGGACATCATTCAGCACCGAACTGGCAGCCGGCGATTTTATTGTTGTCACTGTAGGTGGCGTACCTTATACGCTCCCGGTCAAAACAGTTGAGAGTAATGCGGGCCTGACGCTGGTCAGTAATTTTACCGGGCCCACACAATCGGGTGCAGCATGGTCAGCAGTTCCACGTGTGGCACTGAATATGGTTACCGCTGCACTGGTAGCGCAGAGCGCAGAGGCACTTCGTGGCCTGAACTACGACAAGCAGAACTGGCAGCAATTTTTCACTGCGGACGGTGATGTAACCATTACGATCCCTGATACCAGCCAGACAACAGGACCATCAGCGAAAAAGTTAATCAGTAGTGTAAGTCTTAAGGCGGATAAGTCGGATCTTAATGATTACGCCAAAAAAGGTGCTAACTATGACATCACCAGTCTGGAAGGACTCACTAACCCCCTCAGTATTACGCGTGGGGGGACTGGAAGTAATAGTGAATCCGGGGCGAGAACTAAACTTGGTCTGGGAACCTCGGCAACCAGAAATGCAGGCACAGATGACGGAAATGTACCTATTGTAGGTAGTATGTGGGGTTTTGGGCATGGAACAGCGGGGCATATTGTTATAAATGCCACTTCGAATAATGACATCTATTCGGCACTTATTAATTATGGAAGTTGTGTTTTCAGAAACAACGCATCTATCCCTTCCACATCTTCTACAACATACGGTGCTGGTATCTGGTTACAAACAGGGGATACGGCGGGAGCGATTCAGATACCCTACTCTCCAGGGGGGAGCGTCACAGTCGTATCGGCCCAGGCAGGTGTCGGAGTATTCTCGCGGACAATGTACGACACTGCCAACACCACAGTGGACGGTAATGGTTTCATTAAAAAAGCATCTCCGATTGTTAAACTGAAAGGCGACGGATCGGCGGAAGTTAACTACCAGGCAGAGGGGGCCTTCACAGAACGTCTTGACGTTGGCGTTTATCGTATTTCTGGCGTTTTGGGCTTCAACTCAGCTCCAGCATGGGGGGGTATCGATGGCGGCATTGAGATACCGCTCGACCGAAACAAACAGCCCCTGTTGTGGGTGGATTATAAAGTCGAGTCAGATGGTTCCATTCTGCTGAAAACGTACCACCGGACACATCCATCGGCACCGGAGTTTGCCCGTAATCTGATCGGTCTGAAAAATGACGATGGTGCATTTACCGAATCAGTTAAAGATGGTGAACCCGTAGATATTCCTGATGGCAGATGGGTCGATCTGCGAGTTCAGATGCCTGCAGACAGTATCTTTAATCAACGTCAGGAGGAAATGAGGATAGCAATGGAACAGGCTGAGCAGGCTCGTTTTGAAAATCAGCGGGAGCCTCAGCAATAGATCGTTGCCGCAGCTGCGTCGCATGCAATGACGTCACTGCGGCATATTGCCCCTTAATCTGACACCAGCCACATATCAGCCTCTTCAAACATTTCCTGAACAGTCCGGCTTATCTGTTCTTTCTCATGCTTGCTGGCGTCAGTGTTGATCGCCGGCAGTGTCATCATCGGTTTTACACGGACATCAGCATCCGGGAAAATCCGGTGAACCCTCTTGCTAAGTTCGCCCAGAATGATGTCTTTTGCACCCGGCAGACCATCAAAATTCCTTTTGTCATAAACGAGTTCCACGAACATGCTTTAGCTCCTCTTTACTGTGTATAATGACAGTATATACTGTATGTATGAACAGTATCAATGCGAGTGAGTTTATTATGAAGTTTTATTCACCAGTCGAGCTACGTCAGATAGTTGCGCTTCCTTTATTTGGCGATTTGGTTCCATGCGGATTTCCTTCGCCAGCGCAGGATTATGTTGAGAAACGTATTGATCTCAACGAGCTGTTAGTGCAACACCCAAGTGCTACCTATTTCGTAAAATCATCTGGCGATTCTATGATCGGTGCGGGTATTGGTAATGGCGATTTGCTGGTCGTCGATCGGTCAAGAAAGCCTGTACATGGAGATATTGTGATAGCTGCCATTGATGGCGAGTTTACTGTTAAACGTCTGCAGTTAAACCCGGTCGTTATGCTTGTTCCTGAAAACAGTGCTTATGCACCCATTATGATAAACAGCGAAGATACGCTGGATATCTTTGGCGTTGTAACGTTTATCGTGAAAACGGCAAGCTGAACATGTTTGCTCTGGTTGATGTGAACTCGTTTTATGCCAGTTGTGAGACTGCATTTCGGCCAGACCTGAAGGGAAGGCCGGTTGTGGTTCTCTCAAACAACGATGGCTGTGTTATTGCCCGTAACGCTGAAGCCAAAACGATTGGTGTGAAAATGGGATACCCATATTTCAGGCAAAAGGACTTATTCCGCCGATGTGGTGTTGTTTGCTTCAGCAGCAATTATGAACTGTATGCGGATATGTCCAGCAGGGTAATGGCCACACTGGAGGCATTGTCACCACGATGCGAAATTTATTCGATAGACGAAGCTTTCTGTGACCTTTCCGGTGTGAGGAATTGCCGCGTTCTGGAGGATTTTGGGCGTGAGTTAAAAGATGCGGTTTATCAAAATACTGGCCTGGCGGTCGGCGTTGGCATTGCTCAGACAAAAACGCTGGCCAAGCTGGCAAATCACGCCGCAAAAAAATGGCAGAAACAGACGGGTGGAGTGGTGGATTTATCTAACCTCGAACGCCAGCGCAAACTTATGTCTGCACTTCCGGTTGATGAGGTCTGGGGTATCGGGCGGCGTATCAGCAAGAAGCTGGAGGCCATGGGGATTAAAACAGTTCTTGAGCTGGCTGATACTGATATACGTTTTATCCGGAAGCACTTCAATGTTGTCCTGGAGAGAACTGTGCGCGAGCTTCGTGGAGAGCCATGCCTTGAACTGGAGGAGTTTGCACCAGTAAAGCAGGAGATTGTTTGTTCCCGGTCGTTTGGGGAACGCATTACCAATTATGACGCTATGCGGCAGGCCATCTGCAGTTATGCGTCGCGCGCTGCGGAAAAGTTGCGTGGCGAGCATCAGTTTTGCCGGTTCATATCGACCTTTGTCAAAACGTCACCCTTTGCGCTGAACGAACCGTACTACGGTAACAGTGCGTCAGTGAAGCTGCTCACCCCGACACAGGACAGTCGGGACATTATTGCAGCAGCAACGCGAAGCCTGGGTGCAATATGGAAAGACGGGTACCGATATCAGAAAGCAGGAGTCATGCTGGGAGACTTCTTCAGTCAGGGCATCGCCCAGTTGAATCTGTTTGATGATAATGCGCCTCGTCGGAACAGTGAGAAGTTGATGGAAGTTCTGGATCATCTGAACGCGAAAAATGGTAAGGGCACGCTCTACTTTGCTGGACAGGGTATACAGCAGCAGTGGCAAATGAAGCGTGAGATGCTTTCGCCTCGGTACACGACAAGATTCTCGGATTTACTCATTGTTAGTTGAATTGTAAATTGCACATGATATATTTTTAAATATTTCATATGGTTATGGTGAGTGAAATAATGAACGAGTGGATGTTTAAGGATGAGCTGTGGAAGACAATTGTCGCGGCATTGCCAGTGATTGCCGCATTATGGAAAACTTGCGAATATATTTATAAGTTTTTACGAAGTGGTAAAGTTTTAAAACTTCGGCATTATTATAAAGAGTATGGCGAACATTTAGGAGTAGAAGATAAACAATTCATTACTAATCAATTAAGAAATAAAATAATGGCTCAATTAACGGGAGTGTCTAATGATAGTACTAGGAATAAATTGCTATACATCTCAAACAGATGTGATTTGAGACTTCCAACTAGGAAGTTGGTGATCTTGAGTCGGTACTTGAAATATGATGGTGAGCATTTCTATTTCTTAATAGATAAAAAATACAGAATAAAACAGTTTTCTTCTTGGATTGCGGCAGTAGCCTACTTGGCATATGCCATGGCTCCTATAAAAGTATATTATGATGGAGTACTGGATACGTTCCAGATTTTGCTTTCTATATTTTTCTCAGTTATTTGCATTCTACTGTCATCATTTTTAATGACGGCTTATCCCACAGTGAAAACAATTCAAGGGTTAAATGGAAGGATGTTAAAAGTGAATGGCTCAAAATTCAGTGAAGTTTAGTAGAAGCTTTACCCCAAACATGTATCACTTGATTGGACATATTATATGTGATCCTTGATTATTAACATTCCCAACGGCGCGCGTCACGGCGTGCCAGATAAATTTATCTGCCGAAACAGCCCCGTCGGAGGCTATCTCTTCGGCTTCTTTCCTTCCAGTATCCTGCCTCATCCATTCGCGAGCAGCATCTGGCGATAGTACTAGCGGTCGCCTGTCGTGAATATCTACCAGTCTTTTGTCGGCAGCAGCCGTCACTATCAGGAATCCTTCTGTTTTATCTCCACGTTCGAATGGTGTGCTGCCGATCGCCGCCATGAATATCGGCTGACCATCGGCGCGATGAATGAAGTAGGGCTGTTTCTTGTCGCCTTCCTTTTTCCACTCGAACCAGCCATCGGCAAAGCAAATCGCACGACCATGCTGCCAGAGTGGCTTAAATATTCTGCTGGTGGCCGCAGTTTCAGACCGTGCGTTAATTAGCGGCGGTTTATCCCACCATCCAGGGGCGTATCCCCAAAGCACGGGATCAAGATGAAGTTGTTCATCACGCTCACTCAGAAGTAGAACTTTGGTACCCGGCGCTACGTTAAAACGGCCGATGGGTTCCGGGTCATATGGAATGTCTCGTTCGGCTTCTTCAGCGAGAAGGGCGAGATAATCTTCACGCGTCATCGACTGTGAAAAGCGTCCACACATAGAAATCTCCAGCCATATGTCAGACTGAAAGGATAGGCGGTAACTAAAAGAGAGGGCGCGTAGGTTAATGTGTACCTAAATGCGCCCTTGATTTGGATTTTGGATGATTGTTTTTATTTATGCATTTGAATTTAAAGTGAATTATTTAAATTCAAAAAACCTTTTTGTACGGTTTGACCGAAACTTGCGCATAAACGCCTGCAGCCACATACGGGTCGGCATCTGCCCACGCCTGCGCTGCCTCTAAAGATTCAAATTCCGCAATCACCGTCGATCCGGTAAATCCCGCCGCACCCGGATCGTTACTGTCGACAGCTGGCATGGGGCCCGCCGTCAGTAGACGACCTTCATCATGGAGGAGTTGCAGACGGGCCAGGTGAGCAGGGCGCACGGAAAGACGTTTCTCGAGAGAATCTGCGATATCTTGAGCATAAATAACATACAGCACGGGTAGAGCTCCTTGATCGGTAAAAGTCGCGTTTACGTTATTGGAAAGCCCTGGTAACTGCAACGTAAAGATAATAGCTTTGTTAAGGCCATATTAAGATAATGGTTTTTTTACATGAAATTGCGTTTTAAATGCGGCTTACTGTCATGGGCTTATTGAATATGATTGCTATTTGCATTTAAAATCGAGGCCTGGTTTTATAACTGAAACGATTATGACTGCAATGACCCTTGATTTACCTCGTCGCTTTCCCTGGCCGACGTTACTTTCCGTCGGCATTCACGGCGCTGTAGTGGCGGGTCTGCTGTATACCTCGGTACATCAGGTTATTGAACTGCCTGCACCCGCGCAGCCGATCTCCATCACGATGGTCGCACCTGCCGATCTTGAGCCACCTCAGGCAGTTCAACCACCGCCGCAGCCTGTCGTTGAGCCTGAACCGGAACCTGAACCGATACCGGAACCGCCAAAAGAGGCGCCGGTGGTGATTGAGAAACCGAAACCTAAACCAAAACCGAAGCCAAAACCGGTGAAAAAGGTTGAAGAGCAGCCCAAACGTGACGTGAAACCGGTTGAGTCGCGTCCAGTATCGCCGTTTGAGAACACGGCGCCTGCTCGTTCGACAACGACCAGCACCGCGCCGGCAACCAGTAAACCTGCGGTTAGCGCACCGTCTGGGCCACGCGCCTTAAGTCGTAATCAGCCACAGTATCCGGCGCGCGCGCAGGCTTTGCGCATTGAAGGTCGGGTGAAGGTCAAGTTTGATGTGACATCAGATGGCCGTGTGGAGAATGTTGAAGTGCTTTCCGCACAGCCTGCCAACATGTTTGAGCGTGAAGTGAAAAATGCGATGCGCAGATGGCGTTACGAAGCGGGCAAACCGGGATCTGGCCTGGTGGTGAATATCGTATTCCGTCTGAACGGTACGGCGCAGATTGAGTAACTGGCGTGCCGGAGTCGGCGTCAGGCTTTCTCCGGCAAGCAGGTCTGATAACGGTGTCAACGCGGTTATCAGACCTGTGTTGGTATCGGACGGGGTTTACCGTCTTTATCTACAGCGACGTAGATAAACAGGGCTTCAGTGGCTTTGTAACGCTGGCCAATAGGTTCCGAAGCGACTTTCTTCACCCAGACTTCAATATTAATGCTGATTGACGTCGTCCCGCGTTTTACGCAGCGTGCGTAGCAACAGACCACATCACCCACGGCAACCGGGCGCAAAAAGCTCATTCCTTCCACTCGCACCGTCACCACGCGGCCATGTGCGATCTCTTTGGCCTGAATAGCGCCACCAATATCCATCTGTGACATCAGCCAGCCGCCAAAAATATCACCGTTAGCATTGGTATCGGCAGGCATGGCCAGAGTGCGTAAAACCAGTTCACCCTGGGGGGTGTTATTCGTTGTTGTCATTGTAGAACCGACTGTAGAGAAAGATTACAGGCGGGATGCTACTAGAATTTACGAGCGGAGAACAGAGGGGATGCAGCGCGCGGAGGGGATGTAAGCCAGCTTGTCTGCCACGAAGAACGTGGGTGGGTAAAAATTCGCCAGATCCGCAGATCTGGCGAACACTTATTACGATTTATCTTCCTGCGGCAGATGGCGGTAGATATAGATTCCGCTCAGCAACGTGAAGAATAAGGTCAGGGCGGTTAAACCGAACACTTTGAAGTTGACCCAAATGTTCTGCGGCAGCCAAAACGCAATGTAGATATTGGCCAGTCCACACAGGATGAAGAAAACGGCCCAGGCCAGATTTAGCTTCGACCATACCGGCTGCGGCAGCGTCAGCTCTTTTCCTAACATGCGCTGAATCAACGGTTTTTTCATCACCCACTGGCTAACCAGCAGTGCACCGGCAAACAGTCCGTAAATCACCGTAACCTTCCACTTAATGAATTCATCGTTGTGGAAGAAAATAGTCAGGCCACCGAAGACAGCAACCAGAACAAAGGTGATTAACGCCATCTTCTCGACTTTGCGATAGCGAACCCAACTGTAAATCAACACCACAGCTGTTGCGACAATAAGCGCCGAGGTTGCCGCGTAGATGTCATAAAGCTTATAAAAAGCAAAAAAGACAACCAGCGGTAAAAAATCAAGAAACTGCTTCATTCTTCGAGTCCGTAATCAAAAAGCATTGGGTAACACACCCGGCATGCGTTCAGGGTTTATTGACGAATCAGCATATATAGGCGGAACAAATAGATCAGCAGCACAGCAGAGATCATATTGCTCAGCGTATTCGCCAATACCGCGCCTACGTTTGGCGTTAGTACTGCAAAACTTGGCGCAAAAAGCAACAGCAGCGTTTTTGCCAGTAACCAACCGATTACTGCCGGCGCTACCAGTCGCATATTAGACCACGCCAGACGCATACTGTTGCGCATAGCGGCAAAGACGCCCATTTTATCCTGCACGACCATCACCGGCGCGAGGGCCAGCAAGATAGCCAACAGAATACCAGGTACGACAACCAGCATAATACCGACCTGTACCAGCAGGGTAGTCAGAAAAATCAGAATAAACAATTTAGGTAATACCGGCGCGCTGGCGCCAATGGCGCGTAATGCGCTAACCCGATGACCCGCCGAAATCAATTGAATCATCAGGATGATGCCTCCTGCAAGGATGGCATTACCAATCAGCCCTGAAAACGTCGATGCTGCAGAAGCGCGTAGCAAAATTTGCTGCTGCTCCGGCGTCATATTCTGTACCAGATCGAACAGGCCCACACTGCTGGTTAGCTGATCCCCTTCGCTCAGTTGCGCGATTTGCGCGTCGCTGGGAGAAAAGGCATGCCCTAGCACCACTGTGATAAACGCGCACAATAACGATACCAGCAAGATGGTAATGAATTGATTACGGAAAAAGTTTCCCGTGTCACGGTAAACGGATTTCGCCGTGATAGACATGCACTCTCCTTGAGTTTTGCAGGTGTTCATTTGCGCGCAATTGTACCCTGGATAACTCTACAGTGGCAGCATCGTACGATGTATGGAAAGGCATATCTTTGTAAAGCTCCGGTAATTTTTGGCCAGGACTTCAGCATCTTGCAACATCGTTGTTTGTTCTCTGTGCATCACGTTCAAATAACCAACGCTTCGTGTTGGCGCCAAAGGTACTTGCATAGTGAAAATATATCAAAATTGATCTGAATTAATTTAACCAGGATTTTGAATGCAAGTTCTAACTTAATCTGGATCAATAAATGTTGAATTATCAAACTCAATGTGATCCAGGTTAGATCACTTATTACTCCATTGTGGGTATATTCGTTCCGCTTTTATAACCATAACGATGGAGCGGACATGAAAAAATTAACAGTTGCAGCATTGGCTTTAACAACTCTTCTCTCTGGTAACGCATTTGCGCATGAGGCCGGAGAGTTCTTTATTCGAGCAGGCTCGGCTACCGTCAGACCGACGGAAGGCGCGGGTGGTACGCTGGGAAGCCTGGGTGGCTTTGATGTCAGCAACAATACGCAGTTGGGCCTGACATTCACCTATATGGCAACCGACAATATTGGCGTTGAATTACTGGCAGCCACGCCGTTTCGCCATAAGATAGGCACCGGGGCAACCGGTGATATTGCCACCGTTCATCATTTACCGCCGACGTTAATGGCGCAGTGGTACTTTGGCGACTCCAGCAGCAAACTGCGTCCTTACGTTGGCGTGGGTGTGAACTACACGACTTTCTTCGATGAAGGTTTTAACAACAACGGGAAAGAAGCAGGTTTATCCGATCTGAGCCTGAAAGACTCCTGGGGTGCAGCAGGACAGGTCGGTATGGACTATCTGATCAACCGCGACTGGCTGATTAACATGTCAGTCTGGTACATGGATATCGACACCACCGCGAGCTATAAAATGGGTGGCGTCCAGCAGCGTGACAGCGTACGCCTCGATCCGTGGGTGTTTATGTTCTCTGCGGGTTATCGTTTTTAAGTCAATGATTCCAGTCTGATAGGCTGGTCGTTTCGCGGCCAGCTTTTTCTCCTCTCTTTTTCCCTTCCCGACTTTCTCCCCTTCGATGTAATGCTACTCTTTAAGCAAACTGGCTTTGAGGGTATTGACGATGATATTGACCCGTCAGCTGTTACAACAAAAAATTTCCCTTATGGAAGCATCCATAGACGATGATACAACAGAGTTTGCCGTGTATGCTGCGCGCGAATTATTGAATTACATGAGCAGGGTGGAAGCCCTGGAAAAGGTCATCGCCACACAAATCACACTACCTTACTGCAGCGCCAGCCCGGTTTGCGAGATTGAAGCGGGCTATGCCGCAGGCGTGAGTGACTGCCGTGAGGCCATCCGTCGGGCAGGGTATCCGATTGAAGGTGATGATTAGTTTGCATTTGTGTTAACAAAAATGTGCTTTTATTGTATAAGTCTGTAACTTTCGTGCACGAGTGCGCTTCTTATTTCAACTCATTAGTCTCTGGATGGTTAACATCTTTATCCATATACAACGCTGTTATGCAACAACATAAACGGGTAACCGGTTTGGTAATACTGTTAACTATCGGGGTGGACTCGTGAATATTGTGCAGGATAAGCTCCGAAACAGGCAGGCTCTGCTGGTATCCGGGCTCATTACGTTGGTATTTACCTCGCTGTTTCTGTTTATCATTTATGAACAGCGTATGGCGACCGCCAGTGAAGGCGTGAGCCGCCTGCAAGCTCACATGTTGGACATTTTTAACGATAATGAACTAATTGCCGATGCGATTGGCGAGCGTTACTACCACATCAAAACCGGCGAACAGTGTGGTGTTATGGCGCAGTTTGTTCCGCGAAATAAAGATGAATGGGGAATTAACGCCGACCCAAAGCGGGTTCATTCCGCGACAGGGACGATTATTGCTCAGCAACCCAGCCATAATGCGCTGTGTATGTATACTGCGGCGGAGTTCATTCGTGGAATGGTTAATGAGCTAAATCCAGGCAGCTTCGATGCGCATCGTTACATTATCGCCAGCCATTCAGATTATTTTTACTGGTTTATGGCTTCCGACTCGCGCAATTTCAGTTTTTCTGACTCCGAAATGGCGATGGATATTACGCAGTTTTTCTATCCGCCCGTCGATTTCTATACCCGGTTGCTGCAAAAAAATGTCAAAAATAAAGCTCTCAGTTCAACAAACTTCTATACCGATAAAATTACCGGTGAAAAAGCCTACAGCGTGGTGAGCTATATCTACGATCTGTCGGGTAAAGAGATATCAGACCAAATCGTTGCCTATCTGGTCTATGATCATTCGAAACCCGAGCTGCAGGAAGCGTTGGCCGAGGCGTTTGATAATCAAATTCTTCCCGGATTGAACGTGGAGTTAGTGAATTTAACCAACAAAGAGAGCCTTTGTTTATCCGGCAAATGTGCGGGACAATCCAGCTATTTGGTGCGCAATTTCTCAGAAAAATATGCGCTGCACTATTCGCTGTCATTAGGCCGTTTTATGGCGCGCGATACGCAAGCCGGCATTGTTATTCTGCTGGCGCCGTTCTTTTTCATCATGATTACTTTCTCGCTAAAATCATGGCTGAATGAAAGCGACCTGAAAGTTTATATTGATACGCTGACCGGCTGCTTTAATCGCCGAATTCTCGACATCATCAAGCGCAGGGATTTATCACATTGCTCGGTAGTGCTACTGGATTGCAATAAGTTCAAGGCCGTCAATGATACCTGGGGGCATGCTGCTGGGGACCGTGCGCTGCAAATTATCGCCAACAGAATGTTGTCTAACACCCGTACCAGCCACGATCTTGTGATCCGCACCGGCGGAGATGAATTTATGATCCTGCTGTTTCGCTCTCAGGCCAGTGATGCTATCGCGATTGCGCAGCGTATAAGCGGACAGGTGACCAGCCATGTATTTGTGGTGGACGGCAACACTATACCCTTGTCAGTGTCGTGGGGGATTGCAGAGGTGAAGGGGGAGCTGGATGCGGCAATCCAGAATGCGGATACTGCCATGTACAAAATGAAGCAGGCCAGGGAGTAAAACCGCCAGAAGTCACTGGCGGTTTAATTAGCTTACTGTTGGGTGGCGGCTTTCATCGCGCTGACAAACGCTTTCAGCTCAGCCAGCATTTGCTCTGGTGCTGCAACATTTTTCTCAATGATTTTGACAATCGCCGATCCGGAAATAGCCCCCGCAGCACCTGCTTCAATGGCGCCTGTCACCTGTTCCGGTGCAGAGATACCAAAGCCCTGTAAAGAAGGCGGGGCATTGAATTCTTTCAGCTTTTCGACCAGATGATGCAACGGTAACGCCGCACGATTTTCGGCACCCGTAACGCCTGCGCGTGACAATAAATAGGTATAACCGCGGCCATGAGCGGCAATCTGGCGCAGCAGTTCTTCGTCAGCATTAGGCGGGCAAATGAAAATTGGCGCTACATTATGACGTAATGCGGCCGTTCTGAATGGCGCAGACTCTTCAACCGGCACATCGGCGACTAATACCGAATCTACGCCGACCTTCTCACACTGTGCGTAAAATTCGTCAATACCCTTGCTGAACACCAGGTTGGCATACATCAGTAAACCAATTGGAATGGTTGGGTGTTTTTGCCGAATCAACGCCAACATTTCAAAACATTGTGACGGCGCGACGCCTGCCGCGAACGCACGTAATGTCGCTTCCTGGATGGTTGGGCCGTCGGCCAGCGGGTCGGAGAACGGAATACCCAGCTCAAGCGCATCGGCACCCGCTTCGATCAGCGTATCAATGATTTTCAGTGACTGTTCAACAGAGGGATCGCCCAGGGTCACGAAGGGGACAAAAGCGCCTTCTTTGCGGTCCTTCAGCTGTGCAAACAGGTTTTCGTAACGTTCCATCAGATTTCCCCTCGCGCTTTCAGAATATCGTGTACGGTGAAAATGTCTTTGTCGCCGCGACCGGAGAGGTTGACCACCAGTAACTGCTCTTTTTCGGGATTTTCACGCATCATTTTCAACGCATGTGCCAGGGCGTGGGAAGACTCCAGCGCCGGGATAATCCCCTCATGCAGACACAGCGTTTTGAAGGCTTCCAGCGCTTCATCATCAGTAATCGATACATAGTCAGCACGTCCGATACTGTTCAGATAAGCGTGCTGTGGCCCGACTGACGGGAAGTCCAGCCCGGCGGAAATAGAGTAAGACTCTTCAATCTGTCCTTCTTCGGTTTGCATCATCGGGGACTTCATGCCGAAGTAAATCCCGACACGACCATGTTTCAACGGCGCCCCGTGTTCTCCAGACTCAATCCCGTGACCGCCTGGCTCTACGCCAATCAGCCCGACGCTGGTTTCATTAATAAAGTCGGCGAACATACCGATGGCGTTAGAACCGCCGCCCACGCAGGCGATCACGGCGTCCGGCAGGCGACCCTCTTTTTCGAGGATCTGCGCTTTGGTTTCTTCACCGATCATGCGCTGGAATTCACGTACAATGGTCGGGAAGGGGTGCGGACCTGCCGCCGTACCGAGCATATAGTGCGCAGTGTCATAGCTGCCAGACCAGTCGCGCAGCGCTTCATTACAGGCATCTTTCAGCGTCGCGGAACCGCTGTGAACCGGGATCACTTCAGCGCCCATCAGACGCATACGGAAAACGTTAGGCGACTGGCGCTCGACGTCTTTCGCACCCATATAAATACGGCACTTTAAACCCAGCAAGGCGCTGGCAAGGGCAGACGCCACACCATGCTGACCCGCGCCGGTTTCGGCGATGATCTCGGTTTTACCCATACGCTTCGCCAGCAACGCCTGGCCCAGCACCTGGTTGGTTTTGTGCGCGCCGCCGTGCAGCAAATCTTCACGTTTAAGGTACAACGTGGTGTTGGTGCCTTGAGTAATGTTCTGGCATTTGGTCAGCGCAGTTGGGCGACCAGCATAGTTTTTCAGCAGGTCGGTAAACTGTGCCTGAAACTCAGGGTCTTTTTGTGCACTGACGAACGCTTCTTCCAGTTGGCGCAGCGCAGGCATCAGAATCTGTGGCACATACATACCGCCAAATTCACCAAAATACGGATTGAGTAATGTTGTCATGTCCTTTTCCTTAATATGCGCGCAGCGTCTGAAAGACTGAAGCCAGAAGACGCGCATCTTTGATGCCCGGCTGTGACTCTACGCCAGAATTGAAATCGAGCCCGGCACAGCCGGTTTTAGCCGCGTCGACGCAGTTATCTGCACCGAGTCCGCCAGCGAGTAAAACGTTATCCAGCGATTGTCCGCCTAAGAGTGACCAGTCGAAGCGTTGCCCGCTACCGCCCTGACCGTTGTCGAAAACGTATTTATCGACATGCTGGTAATCACGGGCTGGCAATGTCTCGCTGACGCTTAGCGCCTTCCAGATTTGCACCTGCGCGGGTAGCACATTGCGCAGAGCATCGATATAGGCCTGATCTTCGCTTCCATGTAGTTGTACGGCGGCCAGCGACAGTGCGGTGACTTTTTCGCGGACGTCTGCGATGTCGGTGTTACGGAACACGCCTACATACTGTAGCGGCGCACCCGTCATAACGTCTCGCGCCTGCTCAACGCTGACAGCGCGTGGTGAGGTCGGGACAAAAATTACGCCGCCATAAATGGCCCCAGATTCGTACGCTGCTTTTGCATCCTGTGCACGAGTCAGTCCGCAGACTTTATTTTCGCCAAGCAAAACACGACGAACGGCGGCGTGAAGATCATCATGGGACATCAGCGCAGAACCTATCAGAAATCCGTTGGCGAAATGGCTGAGTTCGCGAACCTGACCATAAGTGTTGATCCCGGATTCGCTGATGACGGTGACGCCATGACCCAAACGTGGTGCAAGCTGGCGAGTACGGTTGAGGTCAATCGACAGGTCACGCAAATCACGGTTGTTAATACCGACGACTTTCGCCCCCAGCGCAATGGCGCGCTCCAGCTCTTCTTCATTGCTAACCTCGGTCAGCACGCCCATTTTCAGGCTGTGGGCGACGGCGGCGAGCTGACGATACTGTTCATCATCTAAAACCGACAACATCAGCAGGCAGGCGTCCGCCTGGTAGAAACGTGCCAGATAAATCTGGTAAGGATCGATAATAAAGTCTTTACACAGGATCGGCTGTGGTGCGATGCGACTGACGATGGGCAGAAAATCAAAGCTACCCTGAAAATATTTCTCGTCCGTCAGCACGGAAATCGCGGAAGCATAATGTTTATATACGCCCGCAATCTGTGCCGGATCGAAGTCATCACGAATTACGCCTTTTGACGGAGAGGCTTTTTTGCACTCCAGAATAAAAGCGGTACGTGTTCCTTGCAGCTCATCGTAGAAATCACGCGTGCTGGGTTGAACATCATTTTGAAAGCTGACCAGCGGTTGTTGCTGTTTGCGGGCTTCTACCCAAATCGCCTTGTCAGCGACAATTTTCGCTAAAACGGTTTGCATCATTTACCCTCTCGCTGCCAGTGCAGTAACACGGTCGTAAGCCGCACCGCTGCGCAGCACATTAATCACGGTTTGCGCGTTGGCTTTTAAGTCTTCTTCACCGTGCAGGCGCATTAACATGGCGACATTCGCGGCAACAGCAGCCTCATGAGCGGCCTCACCTTTACCTTGTAACAAGCGACTCAGAATGTCACGGTTTTCTTCCGGCGTGCCGCCAGCCAACTGTTCCTGATGATATGGCGTCAGGCCAAAGTCTTCCGCCGTTAGCTGGTAGCTCTTGATTTCACCATCGTGCAGCTCTGCCACAATGGTCGGTGCATGCAGCGAAACTTCGTCCATGCCACCACTGTGCACTACGGCTGCTCGCTGATAGCCGAGCACGCGCAGCGTTTCGGCAATCGGCAGCACCAGCTCCGGGCTGTAAACGCCGATCAGCGCAAGCGGCGGATGTGCCGGGTTAATCAACGGGCCGAGCACGTTAAACAGCGTGCGGGTTTTCAACTGCTGGCGTACCGGCATGGCATGGCGAAAACCGGTGTGGTATTTTGGCGCAAACAGAAAGCACACGCCGAGATCGTCAAGCGCCTGGCGGGATTTATCGGCGTTCATATCCAGATTGATGCCAAATGCCGCTAACAGATCCGAAGAACCCGATTTGCTGGAAACGCTGCGGTTACCGTGTTTGGCAACTTTCAGTCCGCAAGCCGCTGCAACAAAGGCGCTGGCGGTAGAAATATTGATGCTGTTGCTGCCGTCGCCGCCGGTACCGACAATATCGGCGAACAGATAATCAGGGCGCGGGAACGGGGCTGCGTTTTCCAGCAGCGCGGTTGCCGCACCGGCAATTTCATTCGGGTGTTCGCCACGAATTTTCATGCTCACCAGCGCCGCAGCCAGTTGCTCCGGCTTCAGTTCACCGCGGACCACGGCAGAGAACAGCTGGTGGCTTTCCTGCTGAGACAGCGTCTGAGCCTGATACAGTTTCTCCAGAATGGGTTGCAGCGTATTGGTTTGTTCAAGCTTCTGTTGCGCCCAGGCCAGCGTTTGTTCCAGCAGACGCGCGCCCTGGGTGGTCAGAATGGATTCCGGATGGAACTGGAAACCGCATACGCGATCGGTATCGTGACGCACCGCCATCACCATGCCGTTAAAGTGGGCGTTGATGGTTAATCCTGCCGGAACGTTGCTGCCAACCAACGAATGATAGCGTGCCACCGGCAGCGGATTCGCCAGACCAGCAAACATCGCCTGACCATCGTGCTCAATGCTGGAGGCTTTGCCATGCAGGATTTCTCCAGCCTGGCCCACATATCCGCCATAGGCCTCAACAATCGCCTGATGACCCAGACAGATGCCAATGATCGGCAGCTTGCCGCGCAGGCGGGTTAACAGTTCAGGCATGCAACCCGCTTCACTGGGCGCACCAGGACCTGGAGAGAGCATCAGCACCGGATTTTTCATCGTTGCTAAACGGTCAATCAACGTCTGGGCCGGAATATGGTTGCGGTAAATCACCACGTTGTGACCATTAGTACGTAGCTGATCCGCCAGGTTATAGGTAAAAGAGTCAATATTATCGAGCAGCAGAATGTCAGCCATCAGAAAGTCTCCTGTGCGTGGTGTGCGGTGGCGATAGCACGCAGAACCGCACGCGCTTTATTACGGGTTTCATCGGCTTCAGACTGCGGAACAGAATCCAGAACAATCCCGGCACCGGCTTGTACGGTAGCAATACCGTCTTCCACGAGGGCGGAACGAATCACAATACAGGTATCCAGATCGCCATGGGCGGTGAAGTAACCTACGGCACCGCCATAGCTTCCACGGCGTCGACCTTCGGCCTCGGCGATAAGCTGCATAGCGCGAACTTTCGGCGCGCCGCTCAGCGTGCCCATGTTCATACAGGCGCGGTAAGCATGCAGCACATCCAGATCGCTACGTAATTCGCCGACCACGCGCGAAACCAGGTGCATAACGAAGGAGTAACGATCCACTTTGGTGAGATCCGCAACGTAGCGGCTACCCGGCGTACAGATACGCGCCAGGTCGTTACGCGCAAGGTCAACCAGCATCAGGTGCTCTGAAAGCTCTTTATGGTCGGTACGCATCTCCAGCTCGATACGGCTGTCAAGGTCGCGGTCAAGCGTTCCGTCTGCACGACGACCGCGTGGGCGGGTCCCGGCAATCGGGTAAATTTCAATCTGGCGGCTGGTGGCATCGTATTTCAACGAGCTTTCCGGCGATGCGCCGAACAGTGTGAACTCGTTGTCCTGCATGAAAAACATGTACGGGCTGGGGTTGCTTTTCTTCAGCACATAGTAGGCTGCCAGCGGTGACGGGCAGGGCAGCGAGAAACGACGAGATGGAACCACCTGGAAAATCTCACCTGCGCGAATCGCTTTTTGCAGGCCGCGCACCACGGCACCGAACTCTTCATCGCTCTGATTGCATTCGCAGCGCATCTGCGGGACTTCAGTGACGGGCAGCGGCGGCGCAGGTTCGGTAAGCTGTTGGCTCAACTGTGCCAGGCGGGCGTTCAGTCGTAGTTTTTCCTCGTCATTTGGCGTAAAGATGCTGGCCTGAATGCGGGTACTTTTTTTCTGGTGGTCGATAACCATCAGCGTTTCTGCCAGATAGAAGCAGTAGTCCGGGCACTGGTTACCCGCCTCAAGCTGGGGTAAATCTTCAAATCCGGCAACCAGGTCATAGGAAAACAGACCGCCGAAGAACATGGCTTCACGTTCCTGCGCCGGAACATTAACCAGTTCCTGCAGTAAACGGAACGCATCAAATACAGAAAGGGAACATAAGCGGGCATCTTCATCCAGCAGCGGGCTTACGCTGGGGAATGTCAACTGACGAGCATTCGGCTGTTTATCGTTGTCAACGCCCGCGGGCAGGGCGGCGTCCAGCAGGGGCAGCAGCGATGCGCCATTCGCCGACAGTGCCTGAATAGTGACAGTGTCACCCAGGGCGGTAATACGCAACGCGCTGTCGACCAGCAGCAGGCTCTTGAGATCGTCCTTGCTGTCGATATCGGCGGATTCCAGCAGCAGCGTTGCCGGTCGTGCGCCACACACCTGATGAAACAGCGCCGTCGGGTTCTCACGGTAGGCGGCATCGCAGGCGAGCAGTTCAAGTGTTGGTTTTTGTGTTTGCATCGTTATTCTCATTAATTTTGTTCAAAAAAAAGCCCGCTCATTTGGCGGGCCGGGTATCTGGTTGCATATTGCAGACGTAAGACACTGCCCGAAATCAGGAAGTGCGCCACCAACCGTGCAGGATAAATGTTGCTTTCATCTCAGATACCTTCTTCATGTGAACTTGCGTACTAGTTAACTAGTTCGGTGGAATAAAGTCAACACCTGATTTCAGTATATTTGTCGAAACCGTTATGATGGGCGTGTTACGACATTTATTGAAACGGGAGCCGCCTTGAGCGACACGAATTACGCAGTGATTTATGACCTGCACAGCCATACTACTGCTTCTGATGGGCGATTAACGCCAGAAGCCTTAGTACACCGTGCGGTAGAGATGCGAGTCGGTACACTGGCGATCACAGATCATGACACCACGGCGGGCATTGCGGCGGCAAGAGAAGAAATTTCACGTTCAGGTTTAGCGTTAAATTTGATCTCTGGCGTTGAGATATCAACGGTCTGGGAAAACCATGAGATCCATATAGTGGGTCTGAACATTGATATCGCGCATCCAGTGATGTGCGACTTTCTGGCGCAACAGACGGAACGTCGTCAGCAGCGTGCGCGCCTGATTGCTGAACGGCTCGACAAAGCGCACATTCCCGGCGCATGGGAAGGGGCTCTACGACTGGCTGATGGCGGGGCGGTTACGCGGGGGCATTTTGCGCGTTTCCTGGTGGAATGTGGCAAAGCCACAACCATGGCGGATGTCTTTAAAAAATATCTTGCTCGTGGGAAAACCGGTTACGTTCCGCCACAGTGGTGTACAATAGAACAAGCTATTGATGTCATTCATCATTCTGGCGGTAAGGCAGTTCTGGCTCATCCAGGTCGGTACGATCTTAGCGCTAAGTGGCTGAAAAGACTGGTTGCGCATTTTGCTGAGCACCGCGGTGACGCGATGGAGGTGGCACAGTGCCAGCAGTCTCCCAATGAACGCACCCATCTGGCGACGCTTGCGCGTCAGCATCAACTGTGGGCATCGCAAGGGTCTGATTTTCATCTACCCTGCCCATGGATTGAACTGGGGCGTAAACTCTGGTTGCCCGCAGGCGTGGAAGGCGTCTGGCAACTTTGGGAGCAGCCCGAGACCACAGAGAGGAAAGTATGAGCCAGTTTTTTTATATTCATCCCGAAAACCCGCAGCAGCGACTGATCAACCAGGCCGTTGATATCGTGCGGAAAGGTGGGGTGATTGTCTATCCAACCGATTCCGGCTATGCGTTGGGGTGTAAAATTGAAGATAAAGGTGCAATGGAGCGCATTTGCCGCATCCGTCACCTGCCGGACGGGCACAACTTTACGCTGATGTGCCGTGACCTGTCCGAATTGTCGACCTATTCGTTTGTCGACAACGTGGCCTTCCGATTAATTAAAAACAACACGCCGGGCAATTACACCTTCATCCTGAAGGGGACGAAAGAGGTTCCGCGCCGCTTGTTGCAGGAAAAACGTAAGACTATCGGCCTTCGTGTACCCTCGAACCCAATTGCACTGGCGCTGCTTGAAGCGCTGGGCGAGCCGATGCTCTCCACATCACTGATGCTGCCGGGCAGTGATTTTACTGAGTCAGATCCGGAAGAAATTAAAGACCGTCTGGAGAAACAGGTGGATTTGATTATCCATGGTGGATATCTTGGCCAACAGCCGACCACGGTCATCGATTTAACCGACGATTCCCCGGTGGTATTGCGCGAAGGTGTTGGTGACGTTAAACCTTTCTTATAAGGGCGCGAACCGCTATACTACGCGGCCTTAAAATGGCGCTGACTGGCGCCGTTGATTCTCCTGTTCGACGCCTGTGAAGGCGACACCTAAAGGAAGCTCTATGAGCGAAAAGTTACAAAAAGTGCTGGCGCGTGCTGGCCACGGTTCTCGCCGTGAAATTGAATCCATAATTGCCGCGGGTCGCGTGAGCGTTGATGGCAAAATTGCCACGCTCGGCGATCGCGTTGAAGTGACGCCGGGTCTGAAAATCCGTATCGACGGTCATCTGATTTCGGTGAAAGAATCTGCAGAACAAATCTGCCGCGTTCTGGCTTATTACAAGCCAGAAGGCGAACTGTGTACCCGTAACGACCCGGAAGGTCGTCCGACCGTATTTGATCGCCTGCCAAAACTGCGCGACGCGCGCTGGATTGCCGTAGGTCGTCTGGACGTGAACACCTGTGGTCTGCTGCTGTTTACTACTGATGGTGAACTGGCGAACCGTCTGATGCACCCGAGCCGTGAAGTTGAACGCGAGTACGCGGTGCGAGTATTCGGTCAGGTTGACGATGCTAAACTGCGTGATCTGAGCCGTGGCGTACAGTTGGAAGATGGTCCGGCTGCGTTTAAAACGATCAAGTTCAGCGGTGGTGAAGGGATTAACCAGTGGTATAACGTCACGCTGACTGAAGGCCGCAACCGCGAGGTTCGTCGCCTGTGGGAAGCTGTAGGTGTGCAGGTAAGCCGTCTGATCCGTGTCCGTTACGGTGATATCCCGCTGCCGAAAGGCTTGCCGCGTGGTGGCTGGACAGAGCTTGATCTTGCTCAGACCAACTATCTGCGTGAACTGGTGGAGCTGAAGCCGGAAACGACCTCTAAAGTGGCCGTCGAGAAAGATCGTCGTCGCATGAAGGCGAATCAGATCCGTCGTGCGGTGAAACGTCACTCTCAGGTCGGCAGCAGCCGTCGCCCGGGCGGACGCAGCAACAACGGTTAATCATTACCAGGCCTGATAAGCAAAGCGCCATCAGGCGTTAGCGTGGAGCCGGATGCGGCGCAAGCGCCTTATCCGGCCTGCTGTTAGTAATCAATCCCCATTTGGGCTTTAATGCCCGCCTCAAAAGCATGCTTGACCGGACGCAACTCGCTGACCGTGTCGGCTAACTCCAGAATATCGCGATGGCATCCTCGACCAGTAATAATGACCGTCTGCTGGGCTGGGCGCGCGTTTAAGGCGTTGATCACCTCTTCAAGCGGTAGGTAGTCGTAGGCCACCATATACGTCAGTTCATCCAGCACAACCATATCCAGCTCAGGATCGGTCAACATTCGCTTGCCGTGTTCCCACACGGCCATACAGGCTGCGGTGTCAGACTCGCGGTTCTGCGTTTCCCAGGTAAACCCGGTCGCCATCACCTGAAATTCTACACCATGAGGTTCGAGCAGGTTTCTTTCGCCGTTTGGCCATGTACCTTTAATGAACTGCACTACACCGACTTTTTTGCCGTGGCCCACTGCGCGAGTCGCTGTACCGAACGCTGCTGTAGTTTTACCTTTACCATTACCGGTAAAAACGATGATAATTCCGCGCTCGTCCCTGGCGGCCGCAACACGCGCGTCAACCCGGTCTTTTACGCGCTGCTGGCGCTGCTGATAGCGTTCTTCACTCATTGGGCAATTCCTGGTTTACGGCCCGGCTGGGCATCAAAAGTCATACCGGTTTTACGGCGGCTGTCATCGCCCATCAGCCACAGGTAGAGCGGCATAATATCGGCGGGAGTTTTCAATTTTTGCGGATCTTCCGTTGGGAATGCGCTGGCTCGCATGCCAGTTCTCGTGCCACCAGGATTGATACAGTTTACGCGCAGATGACGGTTTTGATACTCATCAGCCAGAACCTGCATCATCCCTTCGGTCGCAAATTTTGAGGTGGCATATGCTCCCCAATTGGCGCGTCCCTGGCGACCGACACTGGAAGAGGTAAAGACCAGCGATCCGGCATCGGATTTGAGTAACAACGGCAGCAATGCCTGAGTCAGCATAAAAGTGGCATTTACATTTACCTGCATCACATCCTGCCAGACCTGCGGGTTTTGTTCACTCATTGGACAAATATCGCCGAGTAATCCGGCGTTATGCAGTACGCCATCCAGACGCGGGAAATGTGCAGCAATGCGCTGCGCAAGCTGGTGACATTCTTCAGAGGTACAGGTCAGTAGATCCAGCGTAAACCACTGTGGTTGTGTTCCGTTTTCATCGGCGATAGTGCGGGCAACCTGACGCAGTTTTTCTTCGTTACGCCCAAGCAGGATAACGGTCGCGCCATAGCGTGCATAGGTCTGCGCGGCTTCGCGTCCGATACCATCGCTGGCACCGGTGATAAGAATAATGCGGCCCTGTAGAAGGTCTTGTTTAGGTTGGTAATGCACGGCTACTCCTCGGCGACGTCCTGGATATCTCGTTCGCGATAACTTTTGGGCTTTATGCCTTAAACCCTGTACTTTTTCAATCAGCCAAAGGCAATAACACCGCAAAATGAACGCTTTGTCATGCTTTTTACTGATTCAGCACTGGATGTATGAAGCAAGACGAGGTGACACGCCTGTTGTACACTGAGCGGAAGTCGCGTTGTTTAACCAAGGTGGGTCTCGTGGAATTGTTGTCTGAATATGGGCTGTTTTTGGCAAAAATTGTCACTGTCGTGGTGGCTATTGCAGTGGTGGTGATGCTGATCGTAAACGCGACACAACGCAAACGTCAGCGTGGGGAATTGCGGGTTATTAACCTCAGCGATCAATATAAAGAGATGAAGGAAGACCTTTCGCTGGCCCTGTTAGACGGGCATCAGCAAAAGCTCTGGCACAAGGCACAGAAAAAGAAACAAAAGCTGGAGGCGAAAGCGGCTAAGGCAAAAGCGAAACTGGGTGACAGTACGTCATCAGATAAACCTCGTGTATGGGTGCTTGATTTTAAAGGCAGTATGGATGCCCATGAGATCAGCGCATTACGCGAAGAGGTGACGGCGGTGCTGGCGGTTGTTAAACCTCAGGATCAGGTGGTGGTTCGTCTGGAAAGCCCGGGCGGTGTGGTACATGGTTATGGCCTGGCTGCGTCCCAGTTACAACGCCTGCGCGATAAGCAGATCCCGCTGACCGTTACGGTAGATAAAGTCGCTGCGAGCGGCGGATATATGATGGCCTGTGTGGCGGATAAAATTGTCTCTGCGCCGTTTGCTATCGTCGGCTCAATTGGCGTGGTGGCGCAGATCCCAAACTTTAACCGCTTCCTGAAAGGGAAAGATATTGATATCGAACTGCACACCGCCGGACAGTATAAGCGTACGTTGACCTTACTCGGTGAAAACACGGAAGAAGGGCGGCAGAAATTCCGCGAAGATCTGAACGAAACGCATCATCTGTTTAAAGATTTTGTGCAGCGCATGCGTCCGACTCTGGACATTGAGCAGGTTGCCACCGGTGAACACTGGTTTGGTCAACAGGCGCTGGCAAATGGGCTGGTGGATGAGATCAATACCAGCGATGAAGTGATCCTCGGGCTAATGGACGGTCGTGAAGTGTTGAACGTTCGCTATCTGCAGCGTAAAAAGCTGATGGATCGTTTTACCGGTAGTGCGGCGGAGAGCGCTGACCGTTTGCTGATGCGCTGGTGGCAGCGGGGGCAGAAGCCACTGATGTAAAATTGTCATTGCCGGATAGCGATGCTCACATATCTCCTATCCGGCCTACAAATATGCATCAATATCGGCTGGATAAGGCGATGCCGCCATCCGGCAAATGATTACTCGTGTTAATCGATCAAGTGATACTTTTCAGAAAGTACGTGCGCCAGGTGTTTAAACATATTAAACACCGCCGTACTTTTGGGCGTTGGTAGCCCTTGCTCGTCTAAAAAGTAATCTCCGCTGAAAACCAGCACGCCGTTTCGCTGCGTAACGCCGGTGGCGACAATCCCCGCCAGCGTGTCCTCATGCTCACGAATGATTTTGTTGGCTTCAATCAGCAGTGTTTCGCGATCGATGGGTTGAGTGTCTTTATGCATGATTTACTCCTTAAACAAGGACATTAGTCTACGCTGAGCCCGCCTTATGGGCAAATATTCCCTGACATAAATGAAGGTTTTACGACAGTGTTACAACTGGCGAGATTTGTTTTTGCATGCTAATAAAGTTGCGTAACGCATTTTATCAGGTACAGTGTGACGCTTTCGTCAATCTGGCAACAGATTTGCTTGACATTCGACCAATACTTCGTCGTGCTAGAGCGTTTGTGAGAAAAAAAGCCTGTTAACTCAGTTACATGAGAGTTACATTACAAGCGCGAATCAGTTTAAAGGGTTGATATCCGCCGACGCAGAGACCATATCGATGTCTCGTCGCCAGTGGAAGGTGAATCAACGTGCGACGCATTCTGGAAGAATCAAATTAGGTAAAGGTGAATATGGGTAAAGCTCTTGTCATCGTTGAGTCCCCGGCAAAAGCCAAAACGATCAACAAGTATCTGGGTAATGACTACGTGGTGAAATCCAGCGTCGGTCATATCCGTGATTTGCCGACCAGTGGCTCAGCAACTAAAAAGAGCGCCGACTCAACCTCCACCAAAACGGCTAAAAAGCCCAAAAAGGATGAACGTGGCGCTCTCGTCAACCGTATGGGTGTTGACCCGTGGCACAACTGGGATGCGCGCTATGAAGTGCTGCCTGGTAAAGAGAAAGTGGTTTCTGAACTGAAGCAACTGGCTGAAAAAGCCGACCACATCTATCTCGCAACTGACCTTGACCGCGAAGGGGAAGCCATTGCATGGCACCTGCGGGAAGTCATCGGTGGCGACGACACCCGCTACAGCCGCGTGGTGTTTAATGAAATTACCAAAAATGCTATTCGCCAGGCGTTTGAAAAACCGGGCGAGTTGAACATCGATCGTGTTAATGCGCAACAGGCGCGCCGCTTTATGGACCGTGTTGTGGGCTATATGGTGTCGCCACTGCTGTGGAAAAAAATTGCACGCGGTCTGTCTGCCGGTCGCGTACAGTCTGTGGCTGTGCGTCTGGTGGTTGAGCGTGAACGCGAAATCAAAGCATTTGTTCCAGAAGAGTTCTGGGAAATTGATGCTAACACGACCACGCCGGGCGGCGACGCGTTGCCGCTTGAGGTGACGCATCAAAATGATAAACCGTTCCGTCCCGTCAATCGGGAACAAACGCTTGCCGCTGTTAGCCTGTTGGAAAAAGCGCGCTATAGCGTATTGGAACGTGAAGATAAACCGACCAGCAGCAAGCCGGGCGCACCGTTCATTACCTCCACGCTACAGCAGGCTGCGAGCACGCGTCTCGGCTTCGGTGTGAAGAAAACCATGATGATGGCGCAGCGCTTGTATGAAGCGGGTTACATCACTTACATGCGTACTGACTCAACCAACCTGAGCCAGGATGCAGTAACCATGGTTCGCGATTACATCAGCGATAATTTTGGTAAAAAATATCTGCCGGAGAGCGCGAACCAGTACGCCAGCAAAGAGAACTCGCAGGAAGCGCACGAAGCTATCCGTCCTTCCGATGTCGCCGTACAGGCGGAATCGCTGAAAGATATGGAAGCCGATGCGCAAAAACTGTATCAGCTGATCTGGCGCCAGTTTGTTGCCTGTCAGATGACCCCTGCTAAATATGATTCCACCACGCTCACCGTGGGTGCGGGTGATTTCCGTCTGAAGGCGCGCGGTCGTATTCTGCGCTTCGATGGCTGGACGAAAGTGATGCCGGCGTTGCGTAAAGGCGATGAAGATCGCATCTTACCGGCGGTGGACAAAGGCGATACGCTGACGCTTATCGAACTGACGCCAGCGCAGCACTTTACTAAACCGCCTGCGCGCTTCAGTGAAGCTTCGCTGGTTAAAGAGCTTGAAAAGCGTGGCATTGGTCGTCCTTCCACCTATGCGTCGATCATTTCTACGATTCAGGATCGCGGTTATGTTCGCGTGGAGAACCGTCGTTTCTACGCAGAAAAAATGGGTGAAATCGTCACCGATCGTCTGGAAGAAAACTTCCGCGAGTTGATGAACTACGATTTCACCGCGCAGATGGAAGACAGCCTTGACCAGGTGGCGAACCACGAAGCCGAGTGGAAAGGTGTGCTCGACAACTTCTTCAGCGATTTTACTCAGCAACTGGATAAAGCCGAGAAAGATCCTGAAGAAGGCGGTATGCGTCCGAACCAGATGGTGCTGACCAGCATTGATTGTCCGACATGTGGGCGCAAGATGGGTATTCGTACCGCCAGCACCGGCGTTTTCCTTGGTTGCTCCGGCTACGCACTTTCCCCGAAAGAGCGTTGCAAAACCACCATTAACCTGGTGCCGGAAAACGAAGTATTGAACGTGCTGGAAGGCGACGATGCGGAAACGAACGCTTTGCGCGCGAAACGTCGCTGCCAGAAGTGTGGTACGGCGATGGACAGCTATCTCATCGATCCAAAACGTAAGCTGCATGTCTGTGGTAACAACCCGACCTGCGATGGTTACGAAATCGAAGAGGGCGAGTTCCGCATTAAGGGTTATGACGGTCCTGTCGTTGAGTGCGAGAAATGTGGTTCTGAAATGCACCTGAAAATGGGGCGTTTCGGTAAATACATGGCATGTACTAACGACGAGTGTAAAAACACCCGTAAGATCCTGCGTAACGGCGAAGTGGCTCCGCCGAAAGAAGATCCTGTTCCGTTGCCGGAATTGCCGTGTGAAAAATCGGACGCGTATTTCGTGTTGCGTGATGGTGCAGCAGGTATTTTCCTGGCTGCGAACACCTTCCCGAAATCACGTGAAACCCGTGCGCCGTTAGTGGAAGAGTTGTATCGCTTCCGCGATCGTCTGCCGGAAAAACTGCGCTATCTGGCCGATGCGCCGCAGACGGACCCCGATGGTAATAAGTCGATGGTTCGCTTTAGCCGTAAAACTAAGCAGCAGTATGTCGCTGCGGAAAAAGACGGTAAAGCAACCGGGTGGTCTGCATTTTTCGTTGATGGCAAATGGGTAGAAGGGAAGAAATAACAGCATTCCGGCTGAATTTCTCCTCAAAGGGTCGCGTAAGCGGCCCTTTTTGTTTCTGGCGTATTATTTTTTGTCATCCCTATACAGCGTACATATAAATGATATAGTGGTTATAGTTGGCAGGCTTTTTATTATTAAATCGTATTAGCAGCGCGTGTGAGTCTGCTTTTAAACGATGTTCTGATGGCATAATTCTGGATGGCTTAACATGAAATTACAGCAGCTTCGCTATATCGTTGAGGTGGTAAATCACAACCTTAATGTCTCCTCAACGGCCGAAGGACTCTATACCTCCCAGCCAGGGATCAGTAAGCAAGTTCGTATGCTGGAAGATGAGCTTGGCATCCAGATTTTTGCCCGTAGCGGTTAGCACCTGACGCAGGTGACTCCGGCAGGGCAGGAAGTTATTCGTATTGCCCGCGAAGTCTTGTCTAAAGTGGATGCTATTAAGTCGGTTGCAGGTGAACATACCTGGCCCGACAAAGGCTCGTTGTATATCGCCACCACGCACACCCAGGCGCGTTACGCGCTGCCCAACGTGATTAAAGGTTTTATTGAGCGTTATCCTCGCGTCTCGTTGCATATGCATCAGGGATCGCCGACGCAAATTGCCGAGGCCGTTTCGAAAGGGAATGCTGATTTTGCCATCGCGACGGAAGCACTGCATTTGTACGATGATCTGGTGATGCTGCCATGCTATCACTGGAACCGTTCGATTGTTGTTACGCCAGACCATCCGTTGGCAGGCAAAGCCTCCGTATCCATTGAGGAACTGGCGCAGTATCCGCTGGTGACCTACACGTTTGGATTTACCGGACGCTCGGAGTTGGACACTGCGTTCAACCGTGCGGGTCTGGAGCCGCGTATTGTCTTTACCGCGACTGATGCCGATGTTATTAAGACCTATGTCCGACTGGGGCTGGGCGTGGGCGTGATTGCCAGCATGGCGGTAGATCCTATCTCTGATCCGGATCTGGTGCGTGTTGATGCTCATGATATTTTCAGTCACAGCACCACTAAAATTGGTTTTCGTCGCAGCACGTTTTTACGCAGCTACATGTATGATTTTATTCAGCGTTTCGCACCGCATCTGACACGCGATGTGGTGGATACGGCGGTGGCGTTGCGTTCCAACGATGATATTGAAGCTATGTTCAAAGATATTAAATTGCCAGAGAAATAATAACGGAAGTTGCCTCGTTGGTATCCTGGTTCTCCAGCCATACCAGCGGGGCGGTTGAATGTACTCATGATTTTTTATTTGTCTATTATCCCTATATTATTTATGGAAAATATTCTCCAAAGTAGTTTCAAATGAGTAACCCTGCCAAAATCCCTTTCAAATATTTATAACCGATCAAACAATTAAGTTATTTATAAAGCTGGGTTCGAAAATTATCTGGCTTTTTCAGGATGTTTTTATTAGGATTCCTCTTATCTGATGATTAATTGTACCGATTGTTTGGTGCCTAAATGATAAGTGATTTCGATAGTATGAGGTTAGCAATGCCTTCTGGAAACCAGCCTGCGCGCAGAGATCCCGCGATGAAACGTAAAGCATGGTTCATCGTGTTTCTGGGCTCCGCCGTGTTCTGGATCGTGGTTGCTCTGTTGGTCTGGAAAGTGTGGGGGTAATTGATGTCCACACAGGAACAGCAGTCTACCGTTACACCTGCTCATCATAATAATGAGCAAGAGAATGAAACCGTTATAGAAAAAAAGCAGGATATTCCCGCTTCGTGGGATCTTTCACCTGAGCAACGGGCATTTATTGATCTGTTTATTGAAGATGATAAGCAAGAACAATAAGCAATACGTTTTTTATAATAATAAGTATTAACATGCTTATTGAATTCAGTATGAATAATCACATCGCAATCGCAGTACGTCATCTAAACAGCGTATTGTCGGTTGCATCGATGTATCGGGTCCGTTCATTTACCGCACTTTAATCTTATTCCCCGCCACTTGCATAGCTCGTTACCTTTTTGTCGTTCTCCTCGTTTATCAATTTGAGTTGTTATCAAAGCGTTACATTTTGTTTGTGTTATCTTTAATACTAACCCTGAGGAAAATCAGGGGATCCAACCCTGTCATTTAAGGAGGAGCTATGTCGTCTACCCTACGAGAAGCCAGTAAGGACACATTGCAGGTTAAAGATAAAACCTACCGCTACTACAGTTTGCCCCTGGCTGCCAAATCACTGGGTGATATCACCCGTTTACCTAAATCACTAAAAGTATTGCTGGAAAACCTGCTTCGCTGGCAGGACGGTGACTCTGTTACCGAAGAGGATATTCATGCTCTGGCGCAATGGCTGAAAACGGCGCATGCCGAGCGCGAAATTGCCTACCGACCCGCTCGCGTTCTCATGCAGGACTTTACCGGCGTTCCGGCGGTGGTCGATCTGGCTGCCATGCGCGAAGCGGTTAAACGCCTTGGCGGGGATACAGCAAAAGTGAACCCGCTTTCACCTGTTGATCTGGTTATTGATCACTCCGTTACGGTTGATCGTTTTGGTGACGATGATGCTTTTGAAGAGAACGTTCGACTGGAAATGGAGCGCAACCATGAGCGCTATGTGTTCCTTAAATGGGGGCAGCAGGCGTTTAGCCGATTCAGTGTCGTTCCACCGGGAACAGGAATTTGCCACCAGGTAAACCTCGAATACCTGGGTAAAGCGGTGTGGAGTGAACTGCAAAACGGCGAGTGGATCGCTTACCCGGACACGCTGGTCGGTACCGATTCCCATACTACGATGATTAATGGTCTCGGTGTGCTGGGCTGGGGTGTCGGAGGGATTGAAGCTGAGGCCGCCATGCTGGGGCAACCGGTTTCAATGCTGATTCCAGATGTCGTGGGCTTCAAACTTGTTGGTAAACTTCGCGAAGGGATCACCGCTACCGATCTGGTACTGACCGTCACGCAGATGCTGCGTAAACACGGTGTGGTCGGTAAATTTGTTGAGTTCTATGGTGATGGGCTGGACAGCCTGCCGCTCGCTGACCGGGCGACCATTGCTAACATGTCGCCGGAATACGGCGCAACCTGCGGCTTTTTCCCGATTGACGGGGTAACTCTTGAGTACATGCGTCTGAGTGGGCGTAGTGAAGAGCAGGTTGAATTAGTCGGTGCGTATGCTAAAGCACAGGGGATGTGGCGTAACCCAGGTGATGAACCTGTGTTTACCAGCTCACTGGAACTGGACATGGGCACTGTGGAAGCCAGCCTGGCCGGGCCGAAGCGTCCACAGGATCGTGTCGCATTGGGTGATGTGCCGAAAGCATTCGCCGCGAGTAATGAACTTGAAGTGAATAGCTCGCAAAAAGATCGTCAACCGGTCGACTATGTCATGAGCGGTCATCAATATCAGCTACCGGATGGTGCTGTGGTGATTGCAGCGATCACGTCATGTACCAACACCTCCAACCCCAGCGTCCTGATGGCGGCTGGGTTGCTGGCGAAAAAAGCAGTGACGCTTGGTCTGAAGCGCCAACCGTGGGTGAAAGCGTCACTGGCGCCTGGGTCAAAAGTCGTCTCTGATTACCTGGCGCAGGCAAAACTGACGCCGTACCTTGATGAGCTGGGTTTTAACCTTGTTGGTTATGGCTGTACTACCTGTATCGGCAACTCTGGCCCGTTACCTGATCCTATTGAAACGGCGATTAAAAAAGGTGATCTGACGGTAGGGGCGGTGCTTTCCGGTAACCGTAACTTTGAAGGGCGTATCCACCCGCTGGTGAAGACAAACTGGCTGGCTTCTCCGCCGCTGGTGGTGGCTTATGCGCTGGCCGGGAATATGAATATTGATCTGACGAAAGACCCGCTGGGTCATGACAGAAAAGGCGATCCTGTCTATCTGAAAGATATCTGGCCGAGTGCGCAGGAAATTGCCCGTGCCGTGGAGCAGGTCTCTACCGAGATGTTCCATAAAGAGTATGCCGAAGTGTTCGAAGGCACGCCGGAATGGAAGTCGATTAATGTTGATCGTGCAGACACCTATGGCTGGCAGTCGGACTCAACCTACATCCGGTTATCACCGTTCTTTGATGGTATGCAGGCGAAGCCGGACCCGGTACAGGATATCCATGGTGCTCGTATCCTGGCGATGCTCGGCGATTCCGTCACCACCGATCATATTTCTCCTGCGGGGAGCATCAAGCCGGACAGCCCGGCGGGTCGCTATCTGCAAAGCCACGGTGTTGAGCGCAAAGATTTTAACTCCTACGGTTCTCGCCGTGGAAACCACGAAGTAATGATGCGTGGCACGTTTGCCAATATCCGTATCCGTAACGAAATGGTACCGGGTGTGGAAGGGGGGATGACGCGTCATTTGCCGGGTACAGAAGTGATGGCTATCTATGACGCCGCTATGCAATACCAGCAAGAGAAGACCCCGTTGGCGATTGTTGCCGGCAAGGAATATGGCTCGGGTTCCAGTCGGGACTGGGCGGCGAAAGGCCCGCGTTTGTTAGGTATTCGCGTAGTAATCGCCGAATCTTTTGAGCGCATCCACCGTTCTAACCTGATTGGCATGGGGATCCTGCCTCTGGAATTTCCGCAGGGGATTACACGTAAAACCCTGGGGTTAACCGGGGAGGAAGTCATTGATATTACGGACTTACAAAATATTAAACCGGGAGCGACTATCCCGGTGAATATGGTTCGTGCGGATGGGCGAAAAGAGGTGATTTCGTGTCGCTGTCGTATTGATACCGCGACAGAGCTGACCTATTACCAAAACGATGGTATTTTGCACTATGTTATTCGTAATATGTTGAATTAAATTATAAAAAAGCCTGCGAAAGCAGGCTTTTTGTACTGTCAGCAAGCGAGAATGTCACTCGCTTAACAGATGCCCCATCTTAGCGGCTTTGGTATCCAGATAGTGTTCATTCTTCGGGTTACGGCCAACAATTAGCGGCACACGCTCCACAATATTGATCCCAGCTTCTGTCAGAATTTCCACTTTCTTCGGGTTATTGGTTAGCAGACGGACTTCATCCACGCCCAATAATTTGAACATATCAGCACACAAGGTGAAGTCACGCTCGTCCGCCGCAAAGCCTAACTGATGGTTGGCTTCGACGGTGTCATAGCCCTGATCCTGCAACGCATAGGCGCGGATCTTATTCAACAGGCCGATGTTACGTCCTTCCTGACGATGGTAGAGCAGAATACCGCGTCCTTCTTCAGCGATATGCGTAAGCGCCGCTTCCAGTTGAAAGCCACAATCACAACGCAGACTGAACAGCGCATCGCCGGTCAGACATTCGGAATGAACACGTGCCAGGACAGGCGTCTGGCCTGAAATATCGCCAAAAACCAGTGCGACATGATCGTGTCCGGTTGCCAGTTCTTCAAATCCCACCATCAGGAAATCACCCCAGGGGGTTGGCAGTTTGGCTTCTGCCACACGTTTAAGCTGCATGTAATTCTCCAGATTATGCTGGCACTGCGCGTGCCGTCGCCTGTTGGCTTCTGTATTGCACTATTTTGCCATAAGGCAAGGGTGTTCACCTAATTGCAGCAACGCATTCATTTCCGAATGGCACAAAATTGTCAATTTCCCCGGTGTGCGGATTTTTCAGTTATGATTGTGGGACTTATCGACGAAAGGAGACGCAATGCTGTCTATTGCCAAGCGAACCACTGTAGGCGCAGCACTGTTACTGATTATGCCGGTTTCCGTATGGATATCCGGCTGGAGCTGGCAGCCTGGACAGAATGTCTGGTGGTTAAAATCCTTATACTGGGTAACTGAAACGGTGACGCAACCCTGGGGGATTATCACCCATGTTGTTCTCTGTGCGTGGTTTTTGTGGTGTCTGCGATTTCGTCTGAAAGCTGCTTTTATGCTATTTGCGATCCTGGCGGCGGCTATCTTAATTGGCCAGGGTGTGAAATCCTGGGTTAAAGAGAGGGTGCAGGAGCCCCGGCCATTTGTTCTGTGGCTGGAAAAAACGCACCATGTTCCGGTAGATGAGTTCTACACTTTAAAACGTAAAGATCGCGGACACTTAGTAAAAGAGCAGTTGTCCGGGCAGCAGGATATTCCGCCTTTTTTACGTAAGCACTGGCAAAAAGAGACCGGTTTTGCTTTCCCTTCCGGGCATACCCTGTTTGCTGCCAGTTGGGCGTTACTGGGTGTCGGGTTGTTATGGCCACGCAGGCGCACGCTGACGATTGTGTTCTTACTCGTCTGGGCGACCGGCGTAATGGGCAGTCGTTTGCTTCTGGGCATGCACTGGCCGCGCGATTTGGTTGTTGCGACGCTGATATCGTGGCTGCTGGTAACGCTGGCAACATGGTTTGCACAGCGAATATGTGGACCTCTGACACCGCCCGTCCAGGAGACAAAGGAAATAGCGCAGCGTGAGCAATAACGCAGACCGTGATTGATTTTTCAAATTTAGCCCTCAAATCATACAGCGTAAGGCGCTTTTCCGTTTCGCACTCGTCGTGAAAATGGTAATTTAAAAGGCTTAACGCGGTAAGTTGTACACGATTTATTCGCTCAAACCACATAACGGGAAGTAATGTGAAATATTTACTCATTTTCTTACTGGTGTTGGCGATTTTTGTTATTTCGGTGACATTGGGTGCGCAAAACGATCAACAGGTAACGTTTAATTACCTGCTAGCTCAGGGTGAGTATCGTATCTCCACGCTGCTTGCTGTATTGTTTGCAGCAGGTTTTGCGATTGGTTGGTTAATTTGTGGCCTGTTCTGGCTAAAGGTTCGTGTGTCTCTTGCGCGCGCCGAACGCAAAATTAAACGCCTGGAAAACCAGCTTGCGCCTGCGACCGACGTTGCGGTAACTGCCGACTCGTCGGTTGTGAAGGAATAATTATTTATGTTGGAGTTGTTGTTTCTGCTTTTACCTGTAGCCGCTGCCTATGGGTGGTATATGGGTCGCAGAAGTGCGCAACAAACTAAGCAGGATGAAGCTAACCGTCTTTCGCGCGACTATGTCGCCGGGGTTAACTTCCTCTTGAGCAACCAACAAGATAAAGCGGTGGATCTGTTCCTCGATATGTTGAAAGAGGATACAGGCACCGTTGAGGCTCATCTCACCCTCGGAAACCTGTTCCGCTCACGCGGTGAAGTCGACCGCGCTATCCGTATCCACCAAACCCTCATGGAAAGTGCTTCGCTGACTTATGAACAACGTTTGTTGGCTGTGCAGCAGTTGGGACGTGACTACATGGCTGCCGGGTTGTATGACCGTGCGGAAGACATGTTCAATCAGCTAACTGATGAAACGGATTTCCGTGTGGGGGCATTGCAACAACTGTTGCAAATCTATCAGGCAACCAGTGAATGGCAAAAAGCCATTGATGTTGCAGAACGTCTGGTGAAACTCGGCAAAGATAATCAGCGTATTGAAATCGCGCATTTTTACTGTGAACTGGCCTTGCAGCAAATGGGCAGCGACGATATGGATCGCGCCATGGCATTGCTGAAAAAAGGAGCCGCTGCAGACAAAAACAGTGCTCGTGTCTCGATTATGATGGGGCGCGTTTACATGTTGAAGGGTGATTACGCGAAGGCCGTTGAATGCCTGCAACGCGTGATCTCCCAGGATAAAGAGTTGGTCAGTGAAACGCTGGAAATGCTGCAGAGCTGCTACCAACAGCTGGGTAAAAACGATGAGTGGGCGGAGTTTTTACGCCGTGCGGTCGAAGAAAACACCGGTGCTGCCGCTGAGTTGATGCTGGCTGATATTCTTGAGGCGCGCGAGGGTACTGATACTGCACAGGTTTATATTACCCGTCAGTTGCAACGTCATCCGACGATGCGTGTGTTCCATAAACTGATGGATTACCACCTTAATGAAGCAGAAGAAGGGCGCGCAAAAGAGAGTCTGATGGTCCTGCGCGATATGGTTGGTGAGCAGGTGCGCAGCAAGCCGCGCTATCGTTGCCAGAAGTGTGGGTTTACTGCTTATTCGCTGTACTGGCACTGCCCATCGTGCCGCTCCTGGTCAACCATTAAGCCAATTCGCGGTCTGGACGGGCTTTAATTTTTAAAAAAAATTCACTTTAGTTACAACATACTTATTTATTTTTCTTCAACCAGCCCTCAGGCTCCTGTGCCACATCGCTTCGCAGAAATGTAAACGCGCCTGTTAATTTTCTATTACCACAGGTAGAATGCACGCCGTTTACCCATTTTGCGCCGTTCGTGCGCCCATCATCAAGAAGGTCTGGTCATGACGTTTACTGCTTCATCTTCTTCCCGTGCTGCTACTGATTCTCCCGTCGTTGTCGCGTTGGATTATTCAAAACGTGATAAGGCATTAGCGTTTGTCGACAGAATTGATCCCCGAGATTGTCGTTTGAAAGTGGGCAAAGAGATGTTCACGCTTTTTGGACCTCAATTGGTACGGGATCTGCAACAGCGTGGCTTCGACGTCTTTCTGGATTTGAAATTTCATGATATTCCCAACACCACGGCGCATGCCGTCGCGGCAGCTGCTGACCTTGGCGTCTGGATGGTAAACGTGCATGCTTGTGGTGGGGCACGAATGATGACCGCTGCTCGCGAGGCATTACGGCCTTTTGGTAAAGATGCGCCACTGTTAATTGCAGTGACGGTCCTGACCAGTATGGAAGCCAGCGACCTTGCCGATCTTGGTGTGACGTTGTCACCTGCGGAGCATGCTGAAAAGTTGGCGCGTTTGACGCAAAATTGTGGGTTGGACGGGGTAGTATGCTCGGCGCATGAAGCGGTGAGGTTCAAGCAGGCGTTTGGACAGACATTCAAGCTGGTGACGCCAGGCATTCGTCCTGAAGGTAGTGAGGCGGGTGACCAGCGCCGTATTATGACGCCACAGCAGGCGCTGGCCGCTGGTGTGGATTATATGGTGATTGGTCGTCCAGTCACGCAGTCGGAAGATCCGGCGCAAACGCTGAAGATGATCAACGCCTCTCTGAATCGAGGTGCATAAATGAGCGACTCAAACTCTCGACTGGTTTATTCAACTGAGTCCGGACGAATTGATGAACCCAGAGTGGTAGCAGAGCGTCCGAAGGGCGATGGCATTGTTCGCATCCAGCGCCAGACCAGCGGTCGTAAAGGTAAGGGCGTTTGCCTGATTACCGGTATTGATCAAGATGACGCTGCACTTGTTAAATTGGCCGCAGAGCTGAAAAAAAAATGTGGTTGTGGTGGGGCAGTGAAGGACGGTGTAATTGAAATTCAGGGTGATAAACGCGACCTGATAAAATCGCTGCTGGAAGCCAAAGGAATGAAAGTTAAGCTGGCCGGCGGCTAATAAAAAAGCCACGGATGCTCTCCGTGGCTTCTCTAATAATACAAACCTGAAAAAGTAAACGTATTATTATATCGAGCCGTTCAACCGTAAATTATTTACCCACCTGGTGGCCGATAATACCACCTACTGCAGCACCACCCAGCGTACCCAGCGTGCTGCCGTCAGTCAGGACTGCACCGCCTATCGCACCTGCACCAGCACCTATCGCAGTGTTACGGTCACGTTTGGACCAGTTAGAGCAGGCACTCAAAGACATTGCTAGTGTAATCGCCAGAATGGCAGCGGTCATTTTTTTGCTCGTTACTAACATAATACTTTCTCCTGAATTATTGAATCACGGAATCCAGTTCACTTTAATGATAGCGCCAAAATAGGACGACTAAAGATATTTCCGCGAAACCGTTTAGCGCAGGACGTTACAATCAAATCCTGAGGTGACTGTTCGCTCCTGTTATATCGCTAACATTAATTCTACGACTTTATCCTGTTAACGACAGGTAAAAAGTCTTAATTGGACTGTCGGATAAGTCTCAGAGAGAAGATGATCTGCCCGCGGACAAATCATCTGCTGAAGTATTATGCGTGAGCATCAATGATATTGACGGTTAAACCCGAGTGTTCAAGTTGCATTTGCACGCTGGCGCTGAGTCTGGAGTCCGTGACTACGCGACTGAATCTGTCTAACGGGCCCAGCGTGTATGGATGAATGGCCTCAAATTTAGAGCTATCGGTGAGTACAATCACCTCAGCGCCTTTTTCCAGAACCGCATTAACCACATCAGAGCGCATCATATCACGCCCGGTGAAGCCGGTGTCAGCCTGCCAGCCGTCAATACCGATAAAGGCTTTACTGAAATGTACCTGCTGAATAAATTGGCGAGTCAGCGGTCCGACCATGCTCTCGCTTTTTTTCTGATAGATCCCACCGAGGAGAATGACTTCACACGGTGTTTCTTTGAGCAGGTGCGCGATGTAGCTACTGACCGTGATGATGGTGACATCTTTTTGTTCTGCCAACGTTCTGGCCAGCAGCGCATTGCTGCTGCCATTTTCAATAAAGACGGATTCACCAGGATTAACCAGTGACGCCGCAAATTCGGCCAGTTCACGTTTAAGGGTGAAATTGGTCATCATGCGCGTTTCGACATCATCACTGTTCAGTGACACCGCAAAACCGTGCGCACGGCGCAAGTAGCTCTGTTTTTCCAGTGTGTTCAGATCCTGTCGAATCGTCACTTCAGAGACACCGGTGATTTTAGCCAGGTCGGCCACGCTCATCTGACCTTTATCGATCACCATCTGCAAAATAGATTGTTGTCGGGAATTCATAGTATTAATTTTTATAGCGATATCGTATCGGAAATTAAACGGTAGCTGCGTTATCTGAAATCTGATGGCTACAGCGACATAACGTGAGTGAAGTCATCAGATTTCCCACGGGGCCTTCGGTTTTTTTGACACAGACGCTGTATCTTCTTTGACCGTATCTAACAGTTCAGCCTTGAGAATTTCGAGATTGTGGATCGCTGAGTGGTAATCGCCTGCAACGAGAATATCCAGCACAGTATCAATGCGCTCGGCCAGACGTTGTGCGTCGGTATCAGACATGGTCATCATCCTAATGTCAAAAAGGTTTGAATTTCATGATGCAGAAATTCATGCCAAAAGAGAAGGGAAAAATAGTATTAACATGAATGATTGGAGAATATTATATATTCTGTGATTACATACAGATATGATCATCACGTAGTGTCCATTTATGGCTATTTTTCACGTTTATCCCTTGCACTTTTCTTGTTGCGTTATCGCAATTTTTTATTCAGATGACGTTTATACCAACGTTCAAATGCAGCGGCTGGCATTGGCTTGGCGAACAAAAAACCCTGACGTTCATTGACGCCATTTTTGGTCAAAAAAGCATCCTCTTTCGTACTTTCAACGCCTTCAGCTATCACCTGTAGGTTAAGCGCCTGCGCCACTGCGACAATAGCGCGCACCAGCGACTGTGAAATGGGTTGTTTATGAATATCCCTGACGAACGCCTGGTCCAGCTTAATGGCATCAAGTGGGAAGCGGGCCAGTTGAGACAACGATGAATAACCCGTCCCAAAATCATCTAAATGGATCTGTGCCCCAAGCTGGCTAAATTGCTGAATAACGGACAGTGCCAGGTGTTCGTTTTCAATTAAACTGCTCTCGGTCAATTCGACATCGATAGGGCAATATTCAAAATTGAGATCGTGAAGCACCTGTTTCAGGTCGGTAAACAGCGTCTGATCGGCAAGCTGGCGAGCAGAAACGTTCACGGCCACTCGCAGATTAATCCCTTTATCGCGCCACTTTGCGACCTGACGAACAACGTCGAGAATAACCCAGCGCCCCAGCGGCACAATCAAGCCTGATTCTTCAGCGTAGGAGATAAACTCCAGCGGAGGAATGAGACCACGTTCAGGGGACTGCCAGCGCACCAGCGCCTCCAGACTACGTACTTCACCACGCCATGTTATTTTCGGCTGGTAATGAATCAACAGTTGATCGTTTTCCAGCGCCTTACGCAAGTTGGTATCCAGCCAAAGATACTCAAAGACTCGCTGGTTCATTTCCGGAGAGAAAACGCAGAATTGTCCCCGTCCGCCTTCCTTTGCGGTATACATGGCAGTATCGGCATTGCGAATAACGCTCTCGCAGTCGTGTCCATGCTGTGGTGCAAGGGAAATTCCAATCGAACAACCGGTATAAACCTCAATCAGGCCAATTCGGAAGGGCTGACGCAAACGGGTCAAAATACGTGATGCCGTGGCTTCCAGCGCCACTTGAGATGTTTGAGTCGCGAGGACAATAAACTCATCGCCACCAAAACGGGCCAGTAACTGGTTATCATCAAGACAGCTGAGAATTGCCAGTGACACGCTTTGCAACAGTTGATCGCCGAACATATGTCCGTAGGCATCGTTTACTTTTTTGAAATTATCCAGGTCGAGGTACACAATACCAACCTGGGTATCTCCTGCATTCTCAATGGCTTCAGTGATCAGTTCATGAATCGCATTCCGATTAGGTAATCCGGTAATGGAGTCGGTATTTGCCAGAACTCTCAGGCGTTCCTGAGCACGCCGTTCTTCGGTGATATCGGTACCTGAGCAGATTAGAAATATTTCGTTCTTACCGCTGCCGTTGTGCACAAATTTATTGCGAAACAGAAACAGTCGCTGACCTTTACAGGTCTTCACCCAACGTTCGACTTCATATGAGTTACCTTCGCGAAAGAAAACATCGATGTTGCGTCTGGAGGCTGCGGCTTCGCGTCGACTCATAAACAGCGTGAAGACACTTTGACCAATCACTTCGCGTTCTTTGAGTCCGGTATATTCTTCACACAGGCGATTGAAACGCTGAATGTTCCCCATGCGGTCAAGGATGACAATAACGGAGTTGGCTTCAGAGACCACCTGTTCGGCAAAAGAAAGTCCTTGTGCCAAATCGCGGGCGACCGGAGGGGTATCATCCCAGGCGGATGCACTTCCGGCCCATTCGCGTTTATTTATTTTCCGCCCGACCAGGTGAACAGGGATATCGTCATCTTCAATCGACAGTGTTATTAACAGGCTTGACGTGATGACCGTCATCTCCCGAATGCGGTCGGCTTGCTCAGGAGATAATTCGATGTTTTGGTTCGTTTCTGCCGCTTCGTCAATAGAGAAATGCAGGATGTCGCAATCCTCTGACAAACGCCAGTAGGGGTTATGGGTGCCCACATAGCTATACAACGTAGCCAGCTCCCGAACGTCTTTCATGATGTGTACTATCCCGTTTAAAGCGCATAGAGCCTCAAAAGTAAGGGTAGCCATAATTCAAAGGGTGATGATGGCTGAACATATTGTTTTATTTATATATTTATGTGTAATCCAGATTCAGGAAAAAGCAAAGCTGGCGAACGGAAAATAGTAAAAAATAAATCTGACTGGATGGAAGAAGTGTAGTGCGTGGCAGGCAATTGGTCGGGAAAAAAGAAAACGACCTTTCACAAAAGAGAAAGGTCGTTGAGTTAATGCGTATTATACGGCAGGGCGCGCGATGACGCTGCGGGTTTCCATCCGCACTTCGGCGATGGTGACATCAATGACATCAGTAACTTTGTAAACCACCTCACCTTTGATCTGGACCGTACCACTTTCCTGGCTACACACCAGTTCATCACGAACCGCGTGCAGGAAGGGGGCCGGAATAAAGGCTACCGCGCCGTTATCAATTAAACGTACACGCATACCACCACGGCTGACATCAATAATCTCGGCCGCAAAGCGGGTGTCGGTGCCGGCTTTGTCATTCAGAAAACGTGCATACAGCCAGTCACCCACATCACGCTCGGCCATGCGGTTCAGGCGGCGACGTTCAGCCATCTGCAAAGTCGTATCATCCTGCGGGCGGGAAATTGTCTCACCTTTGATGATGGCCTTAAGCAAGCGATGGTTGATCATGTCGCCATATTTACGGATAGGCGAGGTCCAGGTGGCATAAGCTTCCAGGCCCAGACCAAAATGCGGACCCGGCTCGGTGCTAATCTCAGCGTAAGACTGGAATCGGCGGATGCGGCTGTCGAGGAAACCGGAAGGCTGCGCATCCAGTTCACGACGCAGTTTACAGAAGCCTTCCAGCGTCAGGACCTCTTCAGCATCAACGTGCATACCATGGGTTTTCAGTAGGGCAGCCAGTGCTTCTGCGTTAGCCGGATCGAATCCCATATGCACGTTATAAATACCAAAGCCCAGCTTGTCGCGCAGTACGCGGGCAGCACAAATGTTCGCCGCAATCATGGACTCTTCCACAATGCGGTTCGCGATGCGGCGCGGTTCCGCCACGATATCCAGTACTTCGCCTTTTTCACCGAGAACAAAACGGTAATCCGGGCGGTCTTTGAATACCAGAGCGTGATTATGGCGCCATTCGCCACGACTGAGACAGATACGGTGCAGCAGATGGATCTGCTGTGCAATTGCGTCATTCTCCGGCTGCCAGTCACCCGTGCCTTCAAGCCAGTCAGAGACATTGTCGTAGGCCAGCTTCGCTTTCGATTCAATCGTTGCTGCGAAGAAGGTGATATTGTCTTCGATCGTGCCGTCAGCAGTGATGCTCATGCGGCAGGCCAGAACCGGGCGAATTTCGTTAGCACGCAGAGAACACAGATCGTCCGAAAGCTCGCGCGGCAACATTGGGATGTTGAACCCCGGCAGGTAGTTGGTAAATGCACGAATTTTTGCAATGTTATCCAGCTTACTGCCTTCAGCAATCCAGGCGGTAGGATCGGCAATCGCGACGGTTAACTGCAATTTACCGTCCGTTTGTTCTTCGGCGTAAAGCGCGTCATCCATGTCCTGCGTACTGGCGCTGTCGATGGTGACGAAGTTCAGTGCGGTTAAGTCCTCGCGCACCAGACCCTCATCCAGCATCTCAGTGGCGATGCCATCGGGTGCTTCTTTTTCCAGATTATGGCGAGCCAGTGTGACCCACCACGGAACGAAGTGATCGTCAGCGAAGGTAATAAATTGGGTTAACTCGGCGTAGAAGGTGCGGTCGCCTTTTAACGGGTGGCGACGCATTTCTGCAACAGCCCAGTCACCTTCTTTAAATTCATGTTCAACGCCACGCGCGGCGCGGCAGGGAATCGCATCTTTCAGGAGCGGATGATCCGGCACAATGGACAGGCGGTCATTCTTACCCTGAACTTTGCCCACGAAGCGCGTCAGGAACGGCTCGATCAGTTCTTCCGGTTCGGCAGATTCGCGATCTTTTTCCGTATGGATAACCGCCACAATGCGGTCGCCATGCATCACTTTTTTCATCTGCGGCGGTGGAATGAAATAGCTTTTTTGTGCATCGACTTCCAGGAAGCCAAAGCCTTTTTCCGTGGCTTTTACCACCCCTTCAGCACGTGGCGTCTGGGAATGTAGTTGCTGTTTAAGCTGCGCTAGCAGCGGGTTGTCCTGAAGCATAATTGTCTATTTTCGTGGCTGAAAGAGCGGCTGACAGTTTTACGCGAATCTGCCAGTCGCAGCAAGCGCTCTTTCAGCAAGTGGATCGGTTAATACGTCTCGCCCAACGCGATCTTCAAACGATTTAACCATCCGCACAATCCGCTCCAGGCCAGTACGTTAATTGCCTGTTCTGAAGATATACCCTGGTCGAGTAACGGAGTAAGCAGTGCGGTGCTAAAGCGATCGGGCGCCCGGGTTAGCCATTGTACCGCCTGCAGGGTGACGCGCTCAACCGGATGTCGTTGCTCCCAACGCTGTATTTGGCGCTCATCCTGGCGAAGTACGGTAATAATCTCAGTGAGCTCAGTGAGCTCAGTGGCTGAGAGGGCGTACTCATTGAAGCAGGACACGCTACCGTTAATCCGCGATGTGAACAGCGTGGTCAGAGAAAATGTCCGTGATTGCACATCGCTGTGTAATGTGCTGGTAAAAAGCGCTTCAAATAACGCCAGTTCTTCAGGTGAGTGTTGAAGTAATGGCCTCAGCGCTTGCAACACAATGGGAGTATGGCTGGCATGTGCTTCTGCGCCGGCAAGATGTTTTTCAATTGGCAGGTCGGCGGTGTGCCACTGTGCTTCTTCTGCACTAAAGGGGGATGCCTCGGCAAATTGCTGAATATCAAGGCCTGGAATGCGTCGCACAGGATGGCCAAACCAGGCCTGAAACAACGCAACGACGCGGGCCTGAAAGCCGACAAAGCCAACGATTTGATTCATCAGAACACTGTCGCTGGTCGTGAGGCCAACCGCCTCCAGATGCTGGCGATCGCGTGAGCCGATGACGTCCGGAGAGCTGGCTAGCTGGCGAGCATATTGGGTGATTTGCGCCAGTCGGTGGTTGCTTTCCCTGGATGAATTAGGGCCAGGAAGGGGGGTCAGACGTGCAGCATAATGATTACATAAACGCTGTACGCCACAAACCTGTGCGACGGTTAAAGCGGTACTCATACGTTCATAGGCGCTGAACGTGTGCATTGAATCCAGAGAAACATGCACTGGGAAGAGAAGTTGAGCAAGTTTACGGGCAGGTTCTAACCAGGACTGAAAGGGTAAAAGCGCAACGGCAGGTATTGTCAGATCCAGCAAAAATCGGTCCTCTACGTGTGCGGCTTCGGGCACCAACGGTAGAACATCTTGCGGATATGTACTGGACTGTGTCTCATGATACCAGTGGCTTTTGCCTTCAATTCGGCGTTGTTCCATGGGCGTTCCTTGGTCTAAAAAGTGGCGACCCGGATACGTCGTCATACCTGTACGCCGGATCGTTTGCGCTGCGATATCCTGACGTAAGCGAATGAGGTGATGAAAGATTGTTAAGTGATAATAAATATCAGAAAAGCATATATAGCCACGAGCGAAGGAGAAGGGAGAGGAAAATAATGGGCGACGGAGCGTCGCCCATAGAGGAAGTCTGAAAGATTATTTCAGTTCCAGTTCGTTCATTGCGGCGATGCTGAAGCCGCCGTCAACGTGAACGACTTCACCGGAGATACCGGCGGACAGGTCTGAGCACAGGAATGCCGCAGAGTTGCCCACATCTTCAATGGTAACGGTACGACGAATCGGCGTAACCGCTTCGCAATGTGCCAGCATTTTACGGAAATCTTTGATACCGGAAGCCGCCAGAGTACGGATTGGGCCGGCGGAGATTGCGTTCACACGCACGCCTTCAGGACCCATCGCGTTAGCCATATAACGAACGTTGGCTTCCAGAGAGGCTTTCGCCAGACCCATTACGTTGTAGTTCGGGATCGCGCGCTCTGCACCCAGGTAGGACAGCGTCAGCAGTGCAGAACCAGGGTTCAGCATTGAACGGCATGCTTTTGCCATTGCAACAAAGCTGTATGCGCTGATGTCATGAGCAATTTTAAAGCCTTCGCGGGTGACCGCATTCACGTAGTCGCCATCCAGCTGGTCAGCAGGTGCGAAACCGATGGAATGTACGAAACCGTCGAATTTCGGCCAGACTTTGCCCAGTTCAGCGAACATGGTGTCGATGCTGGCGTCTTCAGCCACATCACACTGCAGTACGATGTTGGAACCCAGCTGAGCGGCAAATTCTTCCACGCGGCCTTTCAGTTTGTCGTTCTGGTAGGTGAACGCCAGTTCAGCGCCTTCGCGGTGCATCGCCTGTGCGATACCATAGGCGATGGACAGTTTACTGGCAAGACCGGTCACCAGAATGCGCTTACCGGAAAGAAAACCCATAGCTTTAATCCTTATAGTCATTACTTATTTTTTTAGCAATCAATGAGTTATGATTGCAATTTCAAGGTCACTCGAAATTGGTGTGAAATTATATCCCACTCTTTGCCCCTTGTGTCACGATCTTTCTCTGCTATTCACCAGACGGTGAGCAGCAGTAATCGGCATTTCAGAGGGCAGGGAATCGTTGTCAGCACCTGGTGGCCTGTCACTATTCATTGCACGTGAGGAGTATATCACTCCCCCCTGGTTCTGCCTCATCCAACCAGAGAAGAGCAGGGGTATAAGGTGAAAATACAAGGCGTCAGAGGGTTAAAATGGTATGATCTGACCTCTAGTCGATGTTTTAACACATATCAATGTAAGAACATTCTTAAAACAAAAAATATGACCATATTCATTTAGTTATGATATATTGTTTTTATCGATCAATATCGATTCATTGATCGATATTATTGATTGATTGTGATTAAAAGTGCATTATCAGGACGTTATGATCAATTGGAGTGGTCTTATGCACTATCATTTCATCGCGGAACCGATGAGAGACACAACAGATAAGTTGCTGGGTGTTGAGATGCTCGCCCGCTTCACCTCTGAGACGGTTCATCCGTTACACGCAGATTCCATCATTTCGGCATGGAGTAGCGAACAAAAACGTAATTTCATGCTTGAGCAAATTCGGTTAATTGCAGAAAAGCGTAATTGGTTCGAGAACAATAATCTGCTCTGTACGCTAAGCCTTATTGATGAAATGGCGCTATTAGCAATTGGTGATCCCGTCATTAAGTCGGCCTTGCATTCCATGCCCTTTATTGCGCTGGAACTCTCAGAACGCTTTCTGTCGAATACAGTTTGCCTGAACAACCTGCTGATTAATTCGCTGAGTGATGGCCCAAATGCCTTGTGGTTGGGCGATCTCGGATCTGGCAGTATTGGCGCGAGTCCGCTGGTGTGCGGCCGTTTTGACGTTGTGAAAATGGATCGCGACTTCTTCCTGTCACAGGTAGAAAAAACAATTTTCCCGGTGTTGATTAAAAATATCAGGGGATATTGCGAGCGCGTTGTGGTTGAGGGGATAGATACGACCCATCTTATCGAGGAAGTCTGCACCGCCGGCGTTTGGGCGATGCAGGGTGAAATTTTCCCGTCAGTCACGTTCTCTGAGGTTGACGCGCTACTCTTGCCCCGGTTTTGTCACTGATGACAGAACGGATAGCCCTCCCGTCCTGGTGGGCTATTATCTGATTAACGGTCTTTCCGCCAGGCATCGGCGGTAAGCGCCTCGCCAAAATGCCCTGCAATAAGACGACGAGTCAGCTCATGTAGCGGAGAGGCCAGCACGTCTGCCGTACTGCCGCGCTCGACAACTTCGCCCTGATGCATGACTAACACCTGGTCGCTGATGTGTTTCATCATCCCAATATGTTGGGTCACATAGATATACGAAATCCCTTGTTTTTCCTGTAATTCCAGCATCAGGTTGATGAGCTGTGATCGCATCGACATATCCAGAGAAGCCAGCGCTTCGTCGGCGATAATAACTTTTGGCCGCAAAATCAGCGCACGGGCAAGGCCCAGACGCTGTTTTTGCCCTGGGGCCAGCATATGCGGATAGTAGCTAACATGATCGGGTAGCAGACCTACCATACGCATAGTTTCCACAATCTGTTTGCGGCGCTGTTCAGGCTCCAGATCGGTATTCAGGCGTAACGGAAAATCGAGGATCTGTGAGATACGCTGCCGTGGGTTTAGCGACGTTGACGGATCCTGGAAAATCATGCGAATACGCTGACTACGAAATGAATAATCGCCATATTTTAGCGGATGATCGTCAATCAGCAGCTCGCCGCTGGTCGGCTCAACCATCCCAGCCAGCATTTTCGCCAGCGTGGACTTGCCTGAGCCGTTCTCGCCAATAATAGCGAGCGTTTGACGTTCACGCAGCGTAAAGCTCAGCGGTTTAACGGCTTCGACGGTCTGGCGGCGAAATAATCCCGTCCGGTAGCGGAAGGTTTTGCTCAGATTACGCACTTCGAGCAGGGTTTCTACCATCTCACTCTCTCTCCATATTCAGCGGGAAATGACAGGCGTAGAGATGATTCTTTGCTCCGGTCAGTCTTGGGGTTTCAATGCATTCGCGCTGCGCATAAGGGCAACGCGGCCCCAGACGACAGCCGATGGGCAACTGTTCTAACAACGGAATTGCTCCTGGCATGGTATTCAGGCGGCTTTTATGCGGCATTGCGCTACCAAAATCAGGAATGGCGCGAATCAGCGCTTGCGTATAAGGGTGATGAGGTATCGTCACCAAATCTTTACTGGGCGCGGTTTCCACCGTTTGTCCGCAGTACATTACGTTGATTTTGTCTGCCCATTGGCTGAGCATTTGCAGGTCATGGCTGATCAACAAAATGGTGGTATTGCTGTTTTGATTCAGTCGAGTCAGCAGACGAAAAATTTGCGCCTGGGTTGTGGGTTCCATCGCATTGGTGGGTTCATCTGCAATCAGCAGGCGAGGTTGGTTTGCCAGTGCGATGGCGATCATGACCTTCTGGCACTCACCGTCGGTCAGCTCATAAGGGAAACTGCGCATGGCATCTTTATGATCTTTTATCCCGACGCGGTGCAGCAGTTCAATCGCGCGGCGTTTGCGCCAGCCGATACGTTGCCACCAGCGCCCCTTGTAAGTCCAGGCGGGAATGTTTTGCATCAGTTGGCGTCCAATACGTTCAGACGGATCCAGACAAGACTGCGGCTCCTGAAAGATCATGGACACGTTATGACCGACCAGCTTACGTCGCTCGCGGGCGGAAAGGCGCAACAGGTCGATATCATCAAAACGCATGCGGTCCGCGGTAACGCGCCAGTTATCTTTGGCGACGCCGCAGATGGCCTTAGCGATCAAACTTTTACCTGAACCCGATTCACCGACCAGTCCACGGATCTCACCTTCGTTTAGCGTCATGCTGACGCGGTCCACTGCTTTCACCCAGTCGTCACCGGTCCTGAACTCGATAGTCAGGTTGCGGATATCCAGTAATGGCATTATTCCACCCCCGCAATAATTGCGCGGCGTACGCCGTCACCTAACAGATTTACCAGCAGCACACTTATCATAATTGCCGCTCCGGGCAGCATGACGGTCCACGGCGCAACATAGATCAACTCCAGCGCATCGCCGAGCATGGCGCCCCATTCTGGGGAGGGCAGTTGTGCGCCGAGATCAAGGAAGCCCAGGGCAGCGATATCCAGAATCGCCATTGACAGTGCTCGGGTGATTTCAGTGATAAGACCGGCAGTGATATTCGGCAGAATTGCAAACCACAGGATATTGAGCGTGCTCGCGCCATCCAGACGAGCAGCAATGACATACTCTTTTTCCAGCTCGTCATGCACCATGCTGTAGACGGAGCGCACCATACGCGGCAGTAAAGCCAGCCAGACGGCGAACATCGCATGCGTCAGATGTGGCCCGGCAAAAGCCACCACAATAATGGCCAGCAGTAGCGATGGAATTGACAGCAGGGTATCCAGAATGTGGTTCAGCACCGCTGAGCGTAGTCCGTGCGTTGCCCCGGCAACCACGCCCAGCAACAGACCGCAGAGTGTGGCGGCGAGGGTAACGACAAACGCACCGCCAACGGTCGGGGCCGCGCCGCTGAGCAGACGGCTTAATACGTCGCGGCCCAGATCGTCAGTTCCGAGGAAGAATGACACTTCGCCATAGCGTGACCAGGACGGTGGCAACAGTTGGTAGCCAAGAAATTGCTGATCGATGCCGTAAGGGGCAAACCAGCCACCAAACACACACAGAATGACCAGTCCCGCACAACCGTACAGACCCACCATCGCAGAAGCATCGCCATAAAAATTACGCCATGCGGTGCGTAGCGTTCCGGGTGGGCGCTTCTCGCTATATACGCTATCGTAAGGCATACCATTCCTTATGTTTCAGAGGGTTAGCCATAGCACCCAAAATATCAGAGATGACGTTAACGATAATAACCAGGGAGCCAATCACCATCACACCCGCCGAAATAGCGGCGTAGTCTTGCTGGCGAATCGCGTTAATCAACCAACGTCCCAGCCCTGGCCAGCTAAAGACCATCTCGGTGATCATCGCCAGCGTCAGCATGGTGGAAAACTGTAATCCAAGACGAGGAATGACCGGCGGAAGTGCGTTGTGCAATACGTGGCGACGCAGAATGGTGAAGCGTGACAAACCGCGCGTGGCTGCCGCTTTGACATAGTTCTGATCGAAGACCTCAATAGTGCTGATACGCATCAGGCGAATGACCTCCGTGGTGGGTGCGACGGAAAGCGTCAATACCGGAAGCACCATATGACGGATTGCGCTAACCAACATTTCGTCGCGCCAGGGGGAGTCAGAGATCCACGCATCAATAATGGCGAAACCGGTCACCGGTTTTACTTCGTAAAGTAGATCGAAACGTCCCGAAACGGGTAACCAGCCGAGAGTCAGTGAGAAGAGGAGCGTCAGCAGCAGCGCCAGCCAAAAAACGGGAATGGAAAACCCCATCAGAGCCAATGCGCTGATGCAGCGATCCTGCCATTTATTACGTGTGATGCCGGCCAGCATGCCGATGGGGATCCCGACCATCAGCGCAAACCCAAAGGCAAGAATACACAGCTCCATCGTGGCTGGGAAAACCTCTTTCAGCTGTTCTGAGATTAACTGACCGTTAATACTGGAAACGCCAAAATCCCAGTGGATCAGACCGTTGAACCAGAATATCCAGGCGTTCCACAGCGATGCGCCTTGTAACGGCGCATGGGGGGTGAAGTAGCTCAGGCTGAACCCAATGAATGTCAGGAAGAACAGGGTGACCAGCAGCAATAAGAAGCGGCGCAGGGTGAAGATAATCATGGTTTTTTCACCTCATCAGTCTTTTCCCTGGAAACCCCGGCAAAGGACGCATTCCCGAACGGACTTAGCACCAGACCTTTGATGTCATAGCGGTAAGCCTGTAGACGCAATGATGAGGCCAACGGCAGGATCGGCAACTCTTGCGCCAGGATATTTTGTGCTTCGTCATAGGCGTCAATACGCGAGGAGAGCTGCTGCGAAGACAGCGCTTTGCGTAAAATGCTGTCGAACTGCGGATTGCACCAGTGTGCGAAGTTAGTCTGTGAGTTGATGGCGGCGCAACTGAGCAACGGTCGGAAAAAACTGTCAGGATCGTTACTGTCCGTCGCCCAACCTGACAACGTCAGATCATGGTTCATATCCATTAATCGCGCCTCCTGAAAACGACCTTCAACCGGGATGATCTTCACTTTCACACCCACCTGCGCCATATCTGCCTGGATCAGTTCCGCTGTTTTCAGCGGACTCGGATTCCAGGCCTGAGAGCTGGTCGGGACCCACAGTTGCAACGTCAGGTTCTCAAGTCCCAGTGCTTTTAGCTGCTCACGGGATTTAGCCGGGTTGTATTCAGTAATCTTAGCTTCGTTGTCATAAGCCCACGAGGCGCGGGGCAAAATAGATGCTGCAGTTTCTGCCGTACCGTAGTAGATAGACTGCATCAGACGCTGGTTGTTAATGGCCAGTGCCAGCGCATGCCGCACTGCGGGGTTATCCAGCGGCGGTTTATTGGTGTTGAATGCCAGATAGGCAATGTTCATTCCAGGACGCAGCGTCAGGCGCAGGCGTGGGTCATCACGTAATATGGTGAGCTGACTGGCCGCGGGCCAGGCCAGAACGTCGCACTCCCCGGTCAGGAGCTTTGATAACCGTCCGGTGCCGCCTGAACCGAGATCCACAACGACCTGTGGCATCAGGGGCGTGCCGCGCCAGAATTTTTCGTGACGTTGTAGACGAATATATTGCCCCGCGCGGTTTTCTGAAAGCAGGAACGGTCCGGTACCGACGGGCTGCCTGTCGAGTAATTCCTGGCGATCCTGTTTGGCCAGTTGTGTGGCATATTCAGCCGACATTACAGAGGCATAGTGTGTCGCCAGATGCCACAGGAAGGAGGCATCTGGCTGAGTCAGACGAAATTCAACCGTGTTGTTATCCAGCTTGCGCACGCTTTGCACGTTATCAGCGAATTGCAGGCTATCGAAGTAGGGAAAGCTGCTGCCATTGACGTTGTGCCACGGATGGTGACGGTCAAATATGCGCTCGAAGGTAAATACCACATCATCTGCATTTAGCTTACGGGTAGGCTTAAACCAGGCCGTCTTTTGAAACGAAACGTCGCGGCGCAAGTGGAAACGGTAGGTTGCGCCGTTGTCCAGCACTTCCCAGCTCTCAGCCAGTTCTGGCACCAGTCGGTAGGTGTACGGATCCACATCAAGTAGCCGGTCATAGAGTTGGGCTGCCAGAGTGTCGACAATCAGGCCGCTGCTCGCTTTCTGTGGGTTGAATGTATTGACTTGCCCGCTGACGCAATAGACAAAGCCGCTGTCACGAATATCAGCGTGCGTGGTCTGCAGAGGCGCGGCAACAGCCTGACCACTCAGAAGTCCAGCCATTACGATCAGAGTTGATAAAACCAGGCGCATAATTTTAAGGGACTATGAATAAAGAAGCTATCTTACTAATATTTAATGACATTCGCCATTACCGTTTGAGTTTGGGGGCAACCATACAGTTAGTCGCAAATTCTACGTCGCGGCCTGGTCAATATTCATACCAGCGCTCCACTTTGAATATAACTCATAAACTATCTTAGCATTTTCATGCCTCATCTGACCCGTAATAAACGAAGCGCGAGTTTCATGAGGGTATAGCTATGCCAAATTTATGTGCTGGGGTGTCGCAAGTACCGAAACGTAAGGAAGGGATAGCGTTAAAGAGATTCGGGAAGGGGGACAGAAATCATATGCATGCTGAACTATAATCATTCAGGTAGTGGGTTATGTTAAATACAGAGCATCAATGCCAAAATATCTAATTATTTCATTGTATTAATTACTCATTTATTTAACGTCTTTATTTTCTACACCCGGCGTATGTTAATGGTTTCTATTGGTTATTACAGGTGATTTGACTATCCGGTTATCAATGACCTTCTTGTGGCCATCTAACCATTAATGGAATGATTACTATGAAGAAATTACTTGGTTTTGCTTGTTCACTGATCCTTTTATCGGGCCCCGTTTTTGCGACTCCGGCCCCAGAATGTGTGAAGGTGAACAAAGCGCAAATCGAAGCGCTATTCGACAAGTGGAATGAATCACTGAAAACGGGTAACGCGAAGACAGTATCTGAAAATTATCTTAGTGATGCAGTATTACTTCCCACGGTGTCAAATAAAGCCCGCTTAACAGATGCTGAGCGTGAGGATTATTTTGAACATTTTCTGGCAAAGAAACCGACCGGGAAAATTGACAGTCGTACCATTCGTCTTGGCTGTAATAAGGCGATTGATGCTGGTACCTATACCTTCACCTTCGCAGACAAATCGACTGTTTCGGCCCGTTATACGTTTACTTACGCATGGGATGGGAAGGCGTGGAAAATTTCCACCCACCACTCTTCAGCAATGCCTGAAGGGTAACAGAACAGATACGTAGGGGGCGGGGATTCACCGCTCCCAGGTGTATTGCGGGCTTGATTAACCAGGGCTAACCGCCCAGACCGTTCCATGATCAAAGAGGCCTGGTAACTATCTATCTTAACGCCTTGTAAATCGACGCCCCGAATATCTAAATCACCCAGTTCAGAATTGGTCAGATCGCAATGCGTGAAGTTCGCTGCTCGCCAGTCAAACGACCAACTTATTCGCCGATAGCGTTAGCCTGACGGGCGTACAGGTATGCGGTTGCTCTGGACACTCCCAGATGCTGCGCCACCGTATCCATGGATTTTCGTACGTTCAGTAAACCTTCCTTACGCAATTGTTGAATCAGTACCTTTCTGTCTTCTGTTTTCAGCGCTCGCGCCGTTGTTGCACGTTCAGCCGCAAAGTTATCAATACGCTGGCGAATCACTTCATTACTGCCAGGATCGAGGTGTTCGCTGACAGGTGAGCACTCGGTTTCAGTAAACCGTGCAAGCGCACTCTGCATCCCGCGAAATAGCGTCATATCAACATTCAGGCATAGCGCCGCGATGTATTTGCCTTGTTCGTCCTTGATGCCAATAGAGGTACTTTTTACCGGGCGACCATCAGCAAACTGATTGCTGTAGTTGGCAACGATGTTAGGAAAATCAGGTGATGCGATCCGCGCCAGTCCAAGCTCCGTTGCGGGCTGGCCAGCTTTGCGACCGGACAGATTATTATGTATGGATAAGATCGCATGCTCAGGGTTCTTGAGGTCATGAACCACAACCTCGCAAAACGGAGAGAAGGTATCGCTCAGTCCTTTGGCGATGGTTTCAATTTGATTGAGTAGCGAGTTATCGTCGGTTTTTGGCATGCCAGTCTCCTGCAGTGATGCCTGTTGCCATTATGGCGGCCAGTTTACAGCGTCCTGGGGCTTCTTTTCCAGACTGGAACAGGCGTATAGCGATAAGGTATCCGCACCGCAGATACCTTAATGAGATTACCCTGCAAGGAATTCACTGTAGCGGTTGATATCAACATTGCCACCACTGATGATAATGCCGATTCTCTTTCCCCGAAGGCCTGCTTTTCGCGCTCTCGCGGCGGCAAAACCAAGGCAGCCTGTTGGCTCCACGACCATTTTCATTCGTTCCGCGATAAATTTCATTGCGGCAATTAATTCATCATCTGAAACCGTCAGAATATCGTTAACATGTTTCTGGATCAGTGGAAAGGTATGCTGTCCTAGATGTTGGGTTTGCGCGCCATCTGCAATGGTTTTCGGCGTATCGATGTGCACAATTTTGCCACTGCGAAACGACTGTTGACCGTCGTTGCCTGCCTCAGGTTCCACACCATAGATAAGACAATCAGGGGACAAGTGTCGCGCGGCCAGTGCGGAACCAGATAGAAGACCGCCACCACCCAGACAAACAAAAAGGGCATCCAGAGCACCAACTTCTTCAATCAGTTCTTTCGTGGCAGTACCCTGGCCTGCAATAACGTGCGGGTGATCGTAAGGTGGGATCAGCGTTAGTCCCTGTTTTTCTGCCAGATCCCGGCCAATTTTTTCACGATCTTCAGTATAACGGTCGTACATCACGACATGTCCGCCATACCCTTTCGTGGCAGCAACCTTAGCGGCTGGCGCATCGTGCGGCATGATAATTGTCGCCGGAATACCCAGCAATTTTGCTGACAGGGCAATTGCCTGAGCATGGTTTCCGGATGAAAAAGCCACGACGCCGGCTGCTCTCTGTTCTGGCGTAAACTGGCGCAAAGCATTCATCGCGCCGCGAAACTTAAATGCCCCCATCCGCTGGAAGTTTTCGCATTTGAAGAAAACGTCAGCGCCAAACTCTTCATTCACCGTTCGTGATGTCATAACCGGTGTCTTGTTCGCATAACCTGCGATACGCTCAGCGGCCGCGGCAACATCGTGGTAATCAGGTAGTGTCATTTCAGTCATTGTTGTTCACCTGTAACAGTTAATAGTCACACTTGTTGTGCTAACGCAATGGCTTCAATTTCTACGGCAAAGCCGTAATGAAGCTCTGCAACGCCAGCGACAGCACGGGCTGGACGGGAATCACCGATCCATTCGCCGTAGATCCGATTAAACGTCGGCCACTGATTAATGTCCGTGACATAGACGCGTACCGATACCAGGTGCTGACGGGAAACGCCGGCTCCTGCCAGACAAGCATCAACATTCTGTAGAGCCAGTCTGGTCTGTTCTTCAAAAGAAGCATCCGCTTTTCTTTCGCCATTAGTCGTGACAGGTAGCTGTCCAGAAATGAAAACGAATCCTCCGGCAGTCACACTATGTGAGTAATGGCCTGCTGGCGGGAAGCTATCCGTGGTTGTGTTCTGGGTAATATTGGTGGGCATGGTTCAATCTCCAGCTTAAGTATTGATGATTCATTTAGTATAAAATAATACTGTTTGTATTATTTTATACACCATCGTCATCCTGGCATCCAGTCTCTTTTTTCAACGACATGGCCCAGTGGACGACGTAAAACGATCGGCATACCCGCTGAAATGCTTGTATAACGTTAGGATTTATGGCTGTGATGTCGGGCAGGAATGATGAGTGCGCAGAAATGATTTTTTGCTTTTACTCGTGGTCGGGAGTTCAGCTGCAATTCACCGACAGTTGTATAAATTGATACTTTATGTATTGATTGTGTTGACGCCCGCAATGCCCACTTCTGGCGCGAAGTGGGCAGGGGAAAGATCAGAAAGCAGGCTCGGGAAGTATTTTATTTAAGCAACTTTGACATTAAATCAGGGAACGCTGGTACATCTGTTTCCAATGAGAACGCAGGGTTAATAGCCTTACGGGCAATCAGTCCGTCAATAAATGCAAACAGAATAATGGTTATCGCTTGTGGGTTAATATCCTGACGAAACTCTCCTGCGGCGATACCTTGCGCAATTATTCCCGCAATGCTTTGTCGCATGATGTTATCACTGGCGATAAACGCTTCCCTGAGTTCCGGATTGCGTGCCGATTCGGCCATGATCTCTATCCAAAGGTTGTGCGTGACAGGGTAACCGACATCGCTTATGCAAGAAACGACCTGCTTGCAAAGACGATCAAAAAACGATCCGCTACAGGGCTCATTATGGGCAGCCAGCGCAGTGTTTTGCTCTTCCAGAACGATTGCCCGAATAAGCTCATCCTTACTTTTGAAGTAAGTGTACATGGCTCCCTGGCTGATACCTGCACGCGTGGAAATTTCGCGCACGCTGGTTGCATTGAATCCTTTCTCAGCAAAACAGGCTGCGGCAGCGGTAATAAGCTTATGGTAGGTTTCAGTATTCTTTAGCATATCGACCTTTATCTTTGAATCTATGGCGAAACTTTACCGTGCTTTGAGGCCTGGAACCAGCGATGAGATTTATTGATATCTTGCGTTACTTCATGAGAGGTAATGCACTGAGCATGTTCTTCAGGTTCACCATATCCCACGGCAGATGTTCAGCAATGGTAAGCCCGACGGCCTCGGCGTTTGCAGTGGCAAGATTAACCAGTTTAAGCACCTCTTCAATAGTCAGCTTACCCTCGGCCACATCGCCAAAATCATGTTCCCCTCGGCCTGGTTTGGCGAACAAAACAGAACGGAAAAGTGACGGGTCCAGAACATCCAGATCAATATGAATCGCCAGATATTCAATGTGTTCGCGGGCAATCCATTCCATGACCTCGTTGGCACCGTTTTTGACATCATCAGGGCCAGCCGTCGCAATCCGGTGATGGGCCAGATAGTCGCTTTCGTATATCAGTGGATTGTGAATGCCGGCAATCATAATTTTTGACGGCGAAACCTTGTGTGTGACGTGGTCCACTAAATCTTTATCGCCCGTGCCAATCAGTGCGCCAAGTACATGGGCATGCGCATTTGGATACTGTTCAGCCGTCTGCACGTCGGGGTGAGAGTCGATCCAAAGCACGCCCAGCTTATCACCGTACTTATTCAGCAGATGCGCGAAGGGCACCAAAGAAACCAGGCAGTCACCGCCCAATACGACAATCGCGTCGGGATCGTGTTTTTCAATACGCGTCACCGCATCGTTCAACTGTTTAAGAATCTGTGGTTTACCAGTAATACCATCTATTACACTCAGCGGCTCGCTTTCAGGTAAAGCAACCGGAACATCCTCGACGGGGCCTTTCGCTTCAGGCGAGAGAAAGGACAACAGAAGTGATCCGAGATGATAGGGGGGATTGTTGCCTCCCTGCCACTGGGGGAAGGAAAGTCGAAGCGTTTTTTTAGCCATAATTTACCTGCTGTCAGTTTCTAAAGAGGATCCTCAAGGCGTATCCGTGTTGGTCGCCTTGTAATGATTATGTGAATGAACGCTCATTCATTATGGAGTCAGTATGAAACTTATGCAAGAATGATGATATGTGGGAACCGTTAAACGGTACTATTTCAATGTGCTTTGTGGAGGATTTTGCACATGAAGGCGCTTAACGGTCGGTAATGCATCGCTAAATCTGGTGTTTTTTAAGCAACGCGCGGAGCTGATGGTACGTCAGCCCAAGCAGTTCGGCGGCCTTTTTCTGGTTAAATTTTGCCTGTTGTAGGCTGGTTTGCAGAAACGTCTTTTCTTGCTGTTGCTGGAATGCGCGCAGATCCAGCGGTAACGTTGCCGCTGTAGAGGGGGTTTCCTGCTGCTGAACGTCTGTAGTGTGGCGCTTAAACGGATCTATCACTACCTCGTCCAGCGGATAATCGCTGGTACCATGTCGGTATACTGAGCGTTCAACAACGTTTTTCAATTCGCGGATATTGCCCGGCCAGCGATAGTGGAGAAGTGTTTCTCTGGCTTGTGTGCTAAAACCGGGAAACAGCGGTAATCCAATCTCGCGGCACATTTGAATCGCAAAATGTTCGGCCATCAACATGATGTCGCTTTTACGCTCCCGTAAAGGTGGAAGTTGCACGACATCAAAGGCCAGTCTATCCAACAGGTCTGCGCGGAAAGTACCTTCTCTGACCATTCTCGGTAAGTCGGCATTGGTGGCACAGACCAGGCGCACGTTAACCTGCAGCGGCTGGCTACCGCCTACGCGCTCGAGCTCTCCATACTCAATAACGCGCAGCAATTTCTCCTGTACCAACATCGGTGCGGTTGCCAGTTCATCAAGAAAAAGTGTGCCACCGTCGGCGCGCTCGAAGCGGCCAGGATGGCGTTTTTGCGCTCCGGTAAAAGCGCCAGCTTCATGGCCGAAGAGTTCGGAATCGAGTAAATTTTCGTTCAGCGCCGCACAATTAAGAGAAATAAACGGTCCTTGCCAACGAGTGGAAAGGTAGTGCAGACGGTTGGCGATTAACTCTTTTCCTGTGCCACGCTCACCGATAACCAGCACGGGTTTTTCCAGGGGGGCCAGATGGGAGACTTGTTCCAGCACTTCAATGAAGCTGTTTGCTTCCCCCAGAAGAGTATCTTTGTATCCTGCCATGATGAAATTCACCATTTGTTAGTGTTATTCACCAATTTACCCTAATTATCTCGTCAGGTAAAATTAGATATTATCTTTAAAATCAATAATATAAAAAGTTGGCACGACAAGTGCATTATGGAAGCAGCAGGGCATTGCCCGATATCAGAACAGTAAGTGAGGATTACATTATGGGTATTTTTTCTCGTTTTGCCGACATCGTGAACGCCAATATTAATGCGTTGCTGGAAAAGGCCGAAGATCCGCAGAAACTGGTGCGGTTGATGATTCAGGAAATGGAAGACACGCTGGTTGAGGTTCGATCTAACTCAGCGCGTGCACTGGCAGAAAAAAAACAGCTGTCCCGCCGGATTGAACAGGCCAGTGCGCAGCAGGCGGAGTGGCAAGAAAAAGCTGAGCTGGCGCTGCGTAAAGAGAAAGAAGATCTGGCGCGTTCTGCATTAATTGAAAAGCAGAAACTGACCGATTTAATTGCCTCTCTGGAGCATGAAGTGACGCTGGTTGACGATACGCTGGCGCGGATGAAAAAAGAGATTGGTGAGCTGGAAAATAAACTCAGTGAAACCCGGGCTCGTCAGCAGGCATTGATGTTGCGTCATCAGGCGGCGAGTTCTTCTCGTGATGTCCGTCGTCAGTTGGATAGCGGCAAACTGGATGAAGCAATGGCCCGCTTCGAATCTTTTGAGCGCCGTATTGATCAGATGGAAGCGGAAGCCGAAAGCCATAACTTCGGTAAGCAAAAATCTCTGGATCAGCAATTTGCTGACCTGAAAGCAGATGATGAAATCAGCGAGCAGCTGGCGCAGCTTAAAGCCAAAATGCAGCAAGACAAGCAATAATAACATCTGGCGGTGCCCGAACGCGCCGCCGCTCATCACCTGTAAGGAGTACTCATGAGCGCGCTATTTCTGGCCATTCCGTTAACTATCTTTGTGCTGTTCGTTTTGCCGATCTGGCTCTGGTTGCATTACAGCAATCGTTCCAGCCGTGGTGAACTGTCGCAAAGCGATCAGCAACGTCTGGTAGAGCTCAACAATGATGCACAGCGTATGCGTGAACGTATTCAGGCGCTGGAAGATATCCTTGATGCCGAACATCCAAACTGGAGGGACCGCTAATGGGGGGCGTTAACCTGAACAAAAAGCTGTGGCGTATCCCGCAGCAGGGCATGGTTAAAGGGGTCTGTGCTGGTATTGCGCACTATCTTGATGTCCCCGTGAAGCTGGTAAGGATCCTGGTGGTACTGTCAGTCTTTTTTGGTCTGGCCTTTTTCACCGTAGTTGCCTATATCGTGTTGACGTTTGTGCTGGACCCAATGCCGGACAACGTCGTATCCGGCGACCAACAGCCATCAAGCGGGGAACTGCTAGATTCCGTCGATCGTGAACTGGCCGCGAGTGAAAAGCGTTTGCGTGAAATGGAGCGTTATGTGACATCGGACACCTTCACACTGCGCAGTCGTTTCCGTCAATTGTGAGGATTGAAATGAATAATCGCTGGCAACGTGCCGGGCAAAGGGTTAAGCCGGGCTTTAAAATAGCAGGCAAGCTGGTACTTTTGACTGCGCTTCGCTACGGCCCCGCAGGTGTTGCGGGGTGGGCGGTGAAATCAGTGGCCCGCCGTCCGTTAAAAATGTTGCTGGTGTTGGTACTGGAGCCATTATTGAGCAAGGTTGCCAGGAAAATTTCCCAACGCTACGGCCAGTGATAGCATGCTCGCAATATTTCCTTAAGATCAAGTATATAGTGTTAGGTGACTTTCCATCATTTAACGGAACGATACTATGTTGAAAAAAGGAGTATTCGCACTAGCGCTGGTCATCGGGATGCCGGTATTTGCGGCCGAGCACTGGATTGATGTTCGTGTTCCTGAACAATATCAGCAGGAACACCTTCAGGGGGCCATCAACATCCCTTTAAAGGATTTGCAGGCACGAATTGCGGCAGAAGTCCCTGATAAGACCGACACCGTGAAGTTGTATTGCAACTCAGGTCGTCAATCCGGGATGGCAAAAGATATGCTGACCGGGATGGGCTATACACAGGTAACCAACGAAGGCGGTATTAGCGGGATTCATCTTCCTAAAGTAGAGAATAAATAATCCGCATGCTTTCTTTTGGCTAAAGGCGACATGAATGATGTCGCCTGATTTCTTTCAGGGAGTTGATAACTCAGTATTAAACCTTATGTTTGCTCCCTGTTTGTTATAATTTCTTCGGTTCCTTCAGCATAACGGGATGGCGATGAAGCGACTTAAAAATGAACTCAACTCGCTGGTTAATCGCGGCGTAGATCGGCATCTGCGCCTGGCTGTCACCGGACTTAGCCGCAGCGGTAAAACAGCGTTTATTACCGCAATGGTAAACCAGTTACTCAATATTCATGCCGGTGCACGCCTGCCGTTGCTCAGTTGTGTGCGTGAAGAGCGTCTGCTTGGCGTAAAGCGGGTTCCTCAGCGCGATTTTGGTATTCCGCGCTTTACCTATGATGAGGGACTGGCGCAGCTTTATGGCTCTCCGCCAACCTGGCCGACGCCAACGCGTGGCGTCAGTGAAATTCGCCTGGCGTTGCGCTACAAATCCAACGATTCTTTGCTGCGTCACTTTAAAGATACGTCCACGTTGTACCTGGAGATCGTCGATTATCCGGGGGAGTGGCTGCTCGATTTACCGATGCTGGCCCAGGATTACCTTGGCTGGTCACGGCAAATGACCGGATTATTGCAGGGCCAGCGAGGTGAATGGTCGGCCAGATGGCGGCAGCTATGCGAGGGGCTTGACCCGCTGGCGCCTGCTGACGAAAACCGTCTGGCGGAAATCGCCGCGGCGTGGACAGATTATCTGCATCAGTGCAAACAGCAGGGATTGCATTTCATTCAGCCCGGGCGCTTTGTGCTGCCGGGGGACATGGCTGGCGCACCTGCGCTGCAATTTTTCCCGTGGCCGGATGTTGATGCTTTTGGTGAGTCAAAACTGGCACAGGCGGATAAACATACCAACGCAGGTATGTTACGCGACAGGTTTAATTACTACTGCGAAAAGGTCGTGAAAGGGTTCTACAAGAATCACTTCCTGCGCTTTGATCGCCAAATTGTGCTGGTCGATTGCCTGCAACCGCTTAACAGCGGACCACAGGCGTTTAACGATATGCGACTGGCGCTGACACAACTGATGCAAAGTTTTCATTATGGTCAGCGCACGTTGTTCCGCCGGTTGTTCTCGCCGGTAATCGATAAGTTGCTGTTCGCTGCCACCAAGGCCGACCACGTTACGGTCGATCAACATGCCAATATGGTGTCGTTGTTGCAGCAATTGATTCAGGACGCCTGGCAAAATGCTGCGTTTGAAGGCATCAGTATGGACTGTCTGGGACTGGCATCGGTGCAGGCAACCACCAGCGGCCTGATTGATGTGAAGGGCGAGAAGATCCCCGCGTTGCGCGGCAATCGCCTGAGCGACGGCGAGCCGTTGACCGTCTATCCGGGAGAAGTCCCAGCGCGTTTACCGGGCCAGGCTTTTTGGGATCGCCAGGGTTTCCAGTTTGAAGCCTTTCGCCCGCAGGTCATGGATGTAGATAAACCCTTACCGCATATTCGCCTGGATGCCGCGCTGGAGTTTTTAATAGGAGATAAATTGCGATGAGCGAGCCGTTAAAACCGCGTATCGATTTCTCAGGTCCACTGGAAGTGGAACCAAACACGGCATTTAAAGCACAGCAAATGTTCAACGATACGGAGGCGCAGACTTTTTCTCCGGCGACAGTGGATGAACCACTGGAAGACGAAGGTCAGGCAGAAGCCGTTATTGATGCGGCCCTTCGCCCTAAACGCAGTCTGTGGCGCAAGATGGTGATGGGCGGGTTGGCACTGTTTGGCGTAAGCGTTGTCGCTCAGGGTGTGCAGTGGACCATGAACGCCTGGCAGACTCAGGACTGGGTCGCGCTGGGGGGCTGTGCTGCGGGTGCGCTGATTATTGGCGCAGGCGTTGGGTCGGTGGCAACCGAGTGGCGTCGGCTGTGGCGTTTGCGTCAACGCGCACACGAGCGTGATGAAGCGCGTGATCTGTTACACAGTCACGGAACCGGAAAAGGCCGCGCATTTTGTGAAAAGCTGGCGCAGCAGGCGGGTATCGATCAGTCTCATCCTGCGCTACAACGCTGGTATGCCTCTATCCATGAAACGCAGAATGATAGGGAAGTTGTGAGCCTGTATGCCCACCTGGTGCAGCCAGTGCTGGATGCGCAAGCACGACGTGAGATCAGTCGTTCTGCGGCGGAATCCACGCTGATGATTGCCGTCAGCCCGTTAGCGTTGGTGGATATGGCGTTTATTGCCTGGCGAAATCTGCGGTTGATTAACCGTATAGCTACGCTGTATGGCATCGAACTCGGCTATTACAGCCGCCTGCGCCTGTTTCGTCTGGTACTGTTAAATATCGCTTTTGCCGGGGCCAGCGAGTTGGTGCGGGAAGTGGGGATGGACTGGATGTCGCAGGATTTAGCGGCCCGGTTATCCACGCGTGCCGCGCAGGGTATTGGCGCGGGCTTGTTAACCGCGCGTCTGGGGATTAAAGCGATGGAGCTGTGCCGTCCATTACCGTGGATTGATGATGATAAACCGCGACTGGGGGATTTCCGCCGTCAGTTGATCGGTCAGGTGAAAGAGACCTTACAAAAGAACAAATCCCCGCGTGAAAGTTGAGTAAATACGGGTGCCGATCGTATAACTTTACGCCCCGGCGCCCAATTTTCCAGCGTGCTGTCAATATTTGTTGACAGAGTCCTTCCTGCTAACCCAATACTGGCTTATCATTTAATACATAATCCCTTGTCCAGGTGAAGGTTCCTATGCGTTTGGAAGTCTTTTGTGAAGACCGTCTTGGTCTGACCCGCGAATTGCTCGATTTACTGGTGCTGAGAAGCATTGATTTACGCGGTATCGAGATTGACCCCATCGGGCGAATTTACCTTAATTTTGCGGAGCTGGAGTTCACTAACTTCAGCAGCCTGATGGCTGAAATCCGCCGCATCGCAGGGGTAACGGACGTCCGTACCGTGCCCTGGATGCCTTCCGAACGCGAACATCTGGCGCTTAGCGCGTTGCTTGAAGCATTGCCTGAACCCGTTCTTTCTCTGGATATGAAAAGCAAAGTGGAGATGGCAAACCCGGCAAGTTGCCAGCTTTTTGCCCATCCCCAGGAGCGGATGCGCAACCACACGGCGGCACAGCTCATTAATGGGTTTAACTTCCAGCGCTGGCTGGAAAGTAATCCGCAGGATTCCCATAGTGAACATGTGGTGATTAACGGACAGAACTTCCTGATGGAAATTACGCCGGTCCATTTGCAGGGCGAAAATCAGGAGCAAATGCTGACCGGTGCCGTTGTCATGTTGCGTTCTACCCTCCGCATGGGCCGTCAATTGCAAAACATGACCACCCAGGATCTGAGCGCATTCAGCCAGATTATTGCCGTAAGCGCCAAAATGAAACACGTTGTTGAACAGGCGCGCAAGTTGGCGACGCTGAGTGCGCCGCTGCTGATCACCGGGAATACCGGTACGGGCAAAGATCTCTTTGCGCATGCCTGCCATCTGGCGAGCCCACGTGCGTCAAAACCTTATCTGGCGCTGAACTGCGCGTCTATTCCTGAAGATGCGGTAGAAAGCGAACTGTTTGGTCACGCCCCGGAAGGTAAAAAAGGGTTCTTCGAGCAGGCGAATGGCGGTTCAGTGTTGTTGGATGAGATTGGCGAAATGTCGCCGCGCATGCAGACGAAATTGCTGCGCTTCCTCAATGACGGGACGTTCCGTCGCGTGGGTGAAGATCATGAAGTTCATGTTGATGTTCGTGTAATCTGCGCGACGCAAAAGAACCTGGTGGAACTGGTGCAGAAAGGTCTTTTCCGCGAAGATCTCTATTATCGTCTGAATGTCCTGACGCTTAATCTGCCGCCGCTACGCGATTGCCCACAAGATATTATGCCACTCACAGAGCTGTTTGTAGCGCGTTTTGCCGATGAGCAGGGTGTACCGCGTCCGAAGTTGTCTGCCGATCTCAGCACGGTGCTCACCCGCTACGGCTGGCCGGGCAATGTGCGTCAGCTTAAAAATGCTATCTATCGGGCGTTAACTCAGCTTGAGGGCTATGAACTGCGTCCGCAGGATATCTTATTGCCGGATTATGATGCTGCGACAGTTGCCGTCGGAGAAGAAGTGATGGAAGGGTCGCTGGATGAGATCACCAGCCGCTTTGAACGTTCCGTGTTGACGCAGCTTTATATGAATTATCCCAGCACGCGTAAACTGGCTAAACGCCTGGGGGTTTCACATACCGCGATCGCCAATAAGTTACGCGAGTATGGTCTGAGTCAGCAGAAAAAAAACGAAGAGTAATGATGCAAATAAAAATGCCTCCATCCGGAGGCATTTTTGTATTCAGGGCAACTTAGGCTTTCAGCACGGCCAACGCTGCATCATAGTCAGGCTCGTTGGTAATTTCATTGACCAGTTGGCTGAACACGATGTTGTCATTTTTGTCGATAACGACAACGGCACGAGCAGCCAGACCTTTCAGCGGACCTTCGGCAATTTCAACGCCGTAGTTTTTCAGGAATTCAGCGTTACGCAGGGTGGACAGCGTGATAACGTTGCTCAGACCTTCCGCGCCGCAAAAACGAGAATGGGCGAATGGCAGATCGGCTGAAATGCACAGTACGACGGTGTTGTCGATTTCTGTCGCCAGTTGGTTAAACTTACGTACTGATGCCGCGCACACGCCGGTATCGATGCTTGGGAAAATATTCAGCACTTTGCGCTTGCCTGCGAACTGGCCCAGCGTAACGTCAGACAGGTCTTTAGCCACAAGGGTAAAAGCCTGAGCTTTGCTTCCAGCCTGAGGAATAGAGCCGGCAACTGCAACCGGGTTGCCCTGGAAATGAACGGTTTGTGACATGGTTATCTTCCTGTTTACATATAGTTAACGTCAAGGCTAGTTTATGCCATCAGCAGTTAACACGGCAAACGCTATTTGCGGATATCCGCTTCAGGGACTGCATTAAGGAAAACAAATGAGATCAGTTAAGGTGTATGAGGAAGCCTGGCCGTTACACACTCCCTTTGTGATTGCCCGCGGGAGCAGGACCGAAGCGCATGTGGTGGTGGTTGAACTGGAAGAGAATGGTGTAAAGGGCGTTGGAGAATGTACGCCTTATCCTCGCTATGGCGAAAGCGATGCGTCGGTACTGGCTCAAATCATGAGTGTTGTGCCGCAACTGGAACACGGTGTGACGCGTGAAGCGCTGCAGGCATTGCTGCCCGCGGGGGCGGCGCGTAATGCCGTTGACTGTGCGCTTTGGGATCTCAATGCGCGTCAGCAACAACAGTCTCTGGCCGACTACGTTGGTACTGAACTGGATGCAACAGTAACGACCGCGCAAACCGTCGTGATCGGCACGCCGGAGCAGATGGCGGCGAGCGCGACTGCGCTATGGGATAACGGTGCCAGATTGCTGAAAGTCAAACTGGATGCACACTTAATCAGCGAAAGGATGGTTGCGATCCGGGCGGCTGTGCCTGAGGCGACAATCATTGTTGATGCTAATGAATCCTGGCGTGCTGAAGGGCTGGCCGCACGCTGCCAGTTAATGGCGGATTTAGGCGTTGCGATGCTGGAGCAGCCTCTGCCGGCTAATGATGATGCCGCGCTGGAGAATTTCGTGCATCCGCTGCCTGTCTGTGCAGATGAAAGCTGCCATACCCGCAGCAGTCTGAAAGCGCTGCATGGACGCTATGAAATGGTCAATATCAAACTGGATAAGACAGGCGGACTGACGGAGGCGCTGGCGCTGGCGACCGAAGCCCGCGAGCAGGGATTTGCACTCATGCTGGGCTGTATGTTGTGTACATCAAGGGCGATCGGCGCTGCATTGCCGCTTACGTCACAGGTCAGCTTTGCCGATCTGGATGGCCCAACATGGCTGGCCAGAGACGTGGAGCCTGCCTTGCATTTTACAACCGGACAGCTTCATCTCAAGGATGCCAGCGCAAAAGATTAGACATTGCCAGCAGGTATTTTTCGCTCGCTTCATCCGATGAAATGGGCGGAAATTCTGCAGTAATGCAATGTAGGTTTAGATCGGCGCACCAGCTACCAAAAGAGCCCGGCGTTTCATAACCGACGCTGGTTACCAGCGGCAATTCGAACGACTGCGCCAGCCACGCGCCTAATTCGCTGTGTCTGGGATCTTCAATACAGGCAAGCGGATCGTGGAAAGAAACTACCCATGCAGGATGAATGTGGTGAATAAGTTGGCATAGTGCCTGGGTCTCAGGCTCAGATCCCGGATGATCGCCAGTCAATAACACCACATCACGCTCTTCTGCGCTGCTGTTCCAGCGATATACCGTTTCACCGGATTTCCAGTTTGCCGCCGGAAAGTTACGGTTAAGATCCACGCCGTTTGCATTTGCACGCAGACCCAACTGGCAACCGTCAGGGTTTACCGCCAGCACCACATGATGGCGACGCAGGGAAGGGTTAAGCGTACGCAATGCGCAGGAAAGTGTAACGACCGAGGAGTTTTCGTCGCCGTGCGTTCCCGCCAGTATCAGGCCGCTTTCACGATCGGCTGCCGGTGCCGGGAACCAGATTAGCGGCGCGCCCAATAGTGAACGTCCGTAATGTTCGGTTCCTGGCGGAAATGCGCCGCGCTCGGCACGGGGGCGGGTAACGGTCATAGTCATCTCTGAATGCTGGGATAGTTACTCGCAGTGTTGTGCAAAATGTATGGATAATCAAATCGTTTTCACACACTTATCTTTTCAGGTGTAATATCACTTTCCTGTCGGAAGTTAATTGCATTTCCTGCTGGCGATACAAATAATTACACATTCACTTAGTAGCCGGAATTGAGGGTATCTTATGCAGCATTCTGTTTCAGTAACCTGTTGTGCGCTGTTGGTTAGCAGCATTTCATTATCCTGGGCTGCTGATGTTCCCAGCGGGACGGTACTGGCAGAAAAGCAAGAACTGGTGCGTCATATAAAAGATGAGCCAGCGTCACTCGATCCGGCAAAAGCCGTTGGGCTTCCAGAAATTCAGGTTATTCGCGATTTATTCGAAGGGCTGGTCAACCAGAATGAAAAGGGTGAGATTATTCCCGGTGTCGCCACACAGTGGAAGAGTAATGATAACCGTATCTGGACGTTTACGTTGCGCAATAATGCGCAATGGGCCGATGGCACGCCGGTAACGGCACAGGATTTTGTCTACAGTTGGCAGCGTCTGGTTGACCCGAAAACACTATCGCCGTTTGCCTGGTTTGCCGCGCTAGCAGGGATCAACAATGCCCAGGCGATCATCGATGGCAAAGCCGCGCCCGATAAGTTAGGTGTCAGCGCGGTGGATGCGCATACCTTCAAAGTGCAGTTGGACAAACCGCTACCCTGGTTTGCCAACCTGACAGCGAGCTTTGCGTTTTATCCTGTCCAAAAAACCAATGTCGAAAGCGGTAAAGAGTGGACGAAGCCAGGCAACCTTATCGGTAACGGTGCCTATGTGCTGAAAGACCGTGTGGTTAACGAGAAACTGGAAGTTGTGCCGAATACACATTATTGGGACAACGCCAAAACGGTGCTGCAAAAAGTGACTTTCCTGCCGATTAACCAGGAGTCTGCTGCGACCAAACGCTATCTTGCTGGCGATATTGATATTACTGAGTCCTTCCCGAAAAATATGTATCAGAAGCTATTGAAGGATATTCCGGGCCAGGTGTATACGCCGCCGCAGCTTGGTACTTATTACTATGCATTTAACACGCAAAAAGGGCCGACTGCCGATTCACGCGTGCGTCTGGCGCTCAGTATGACTATCGATCGTCGTCTGATGGCGGAGAAAGTATTAGGAACTGGCGAAAAACCCGCCTGGCACTTTACGCCGGATGTGACGGCAGGATTTATCCCGGAACCTTCTCCGTTTGAACAAATGAGTCAGGAAGAGCTTAATGCCCAGGCGAAAACGCTGCTGCGTGCCGCGGGCTATGGTCCGCAGAAACCGCTTAAACTCACACTGCTGTACAACACCTCTGAAAACCATCAGAAGATTGCTATTGCTGTGGCTTCCATGTGGAAGAAAAATCTTGGCGTGGATGTGAGGCTACAGAACCAGGAGTGGAAAACCTATATTGATAGTCGTAATACCGGCAACTTTGATGTTATCCGTGCCTCCTGGGTGGGCGACTACAATGAGCCTTCTACGTTCCTGTCATTATTAACATCGACCCATACGGGCAATATCTCCCGCTTTAATAATCCGGCATACGATAAAGTGTTGACCCAGGCTACTCTGGAAAATACAGAGAAAGCGCGGAATGCTGATTATAACGCTGCGGAGAAAATTCTGATGGAACAGGCACCTATTGCGCCGATTTATCAGTACACCAACGGACGTTTAATTAAACCGTGGCTGAAAGGGTATCCGATTACCAACCCAGAGGATGTGGCATACAGTCGCACTATGTATATTGTTAAGCACTAATTGCGTACGTCCTCCTGTTAACCTTCGTTAACCACGTCAAAACCAGAACTGGCGCTGACTTCAGCGCCAGTATCTCCAGACAATCAGTATCAACCTCATTAAAAATAATGATAAAAATATATCTAATGAATTATTCATACTGCAGATTTCGATTTATACCATCATTTAAACTTAATGAAATGGTATTCTTCAATAAAGAACACTGTCGGTGCTTGTCGAAATAAGGTTTAATAATTAGAGTGGTGGTGCAAAATATGAAATGGGACTGAAAGAAACGGGGCAATAAGCTTGTGCATTGTGGATGAGAAAAATATTGTCGGAACCCAACAAAGAACGGTCAGCTATATTAACCTGCATAATCTGATGTTATATTTGAAGAAAAAACAGCCGTGCAACCCTGGCGACAGTACTTAAGGACCGTTAACTGGCGAGCAAGGTATTCGAAACTGCCGGGGGGCATGGCCCTGATATGGACGATGATTGCCATAATCTCAATGAATTAATGTTTATTAATATTATGTCATGTGTTTATGTATGTGGTCAGATTTTAGTCTGATTAAGCTACTGATGGTATCTGGCCAGGTTATCAGATTGTGACTATGGTTATTTGCAGTGTAAAAACCAATATGGATTGCATGTGGCTTAGAATTAACTTTATTGGTACTTTGCAAGAAATTCCTACTACCTACAATGACGCCATTACCTGTTGAATCATCGGGATTTTCTCCAGAGAAGCCTTATGTAATCGGCATAGTAACCTGACCAGAGCCCAGTTATCGTAACGTTAGTATCCGTGCCAGACACATACTTAAACCTGTCTCTTCTCTGCGCGGGCATCTATTTCCTGGTGTTTCAAGGGACTACTAAACAGCAGGGAAAAGCTGTATATTTCGCAGGGTTGACATGCTCTGACTTGTAAGTGCAGTTACTAGCTTATAAACAAAGGATTATGAATGTTTTTGATTACTATTTGTTACGCACTTTTTGCTTTGTGTCTTTTTGCAACATTTTATGTCTTGATGACGTACGAAAAACCGGGAAAATTGCACAACTGGGAAATTATAGTATTAATAATTATTTCTACATTCTGGCTTCCTGAGCTGATTATTCTGGTTTTCTCTTTTGCGCTTCTGGGACCAATGCTTTTGGGGATCAGGCATCTGCGCCGGCAGAGTGTTTCCGCCTGAATCATTGGTACCTTAACCTCGTACTGCACGAGGGGTTACGGCCAAATCTGGCCTGTGAACAGTGGGGACCGACCGGAAGATTGTTAGCGATGAATGTGACTCGCTACAGGGTTATTCTCATTATTGACGTCGAAATACCAACTCTGTACAAACGATTCCCGGCATCTGAACGATAAATTTGTGGCGTGCAGGAGTTTCAATTTTAATTGTCCGGGTGTCGTTTTCTGGCGCACAGCGGAGAGAACGCAGGTAGCGGTTATCTACGGTGTTGATGTTGCAACGATGTATAAAAATTACCTACAGGGTGAGCATAAACATCATAGTGAGTCATCTATATTTCTTGAACAGTGTTGAAGTATCGGCAGATACCGTTTCTCTGAATTGTTAATGGTTTTGGGTTGATGTGAAAATAATGATTATTGTATTGCTGTGGATTTTTAATCAATTTGTTGGGAGTTAGTATGAAAGATATCCATAGTGATTTTCCCTTGCAGTGTTTAATCTGGTTATCTGACGCAACGTAGTTTGGCTCCCTAATTTTTACATTCTTGCCTGTACGTGTTACGCCCTGTCATATCAATTTTGTAACTGGCACGAAACCATCGTCTGCAATGTCCTCGGCTTCTTTCCCCTCCAACATCCGGCCTCATCCATTCGCGAGCGGCCTCTGGTGGTAACACCATAGGTCACGGTGAATGAAGCTTAGTTGAATACCTTCCGCTGTTTACCTTCGTTAACAACATCAAAAAAACAAAGCTGGCGTGGATTTCTCCAACAGTATCTCCTGGCGTTCAACCTGCTGCACATCCACCGTTACTTTGCTTCAGTACGTCACTACAAAAGTTATTTATTGGATGAATACGCTATTTGTTTAACAACCATTGAAATAGATAGATACACAATATTTTTTGGCTGAGACAACTCTTCGTTGAGGCAACTCCATTTCACGTAGGGTAAAAATAAAAAATATTATGAAACAAATACTTATATTGAAAGATGAAGACTTACTGGCACGAGGTAACGATCGCTACGTCTTCCAGCATCCACAGGATAGTAAACTGCTGGTCAAAATCGTGATTCCAGGCATTGCGAAATATAAAAGCAAGCTACGTGAGGTCTTTCGGGACATCAAAGAATGTAAGTTGAGTCACCAAACCGACGCATTTTATATGCAAAAAATTGAAGGACTTGTTGAAACAAATAAAGGAATAGGGCAACTCACGGTTAAGGAATGTGATGAGCATGGTCACATCGCGCAAACGCTTTATCAGCTTGCCCTGAACAAAGAACTTGATGCCAGCAAATTGCAGAAGTTGAATGTTTTTTTAGCGTGGTTTGTCAGTACCGGTGTCATTATTAACTCCCTGCATTGTAAAAACATCGTCTACGCCTGGGATGCCACGCGTCAGGAATATTGTTTCAAAGTCATTGATGGTTTTGGTGACAAAACGTTTTTTCAGCTCAGTAAGTTTTCAGCGGCAATACGCGATAAAAATAAAGTCAAATGTCTCAAGCGGATGCTACGGGATCTGAACCACCTGCAACATACGTAATCCGCAGAAATTGTTGACGATATGGCGTGGGAACGCGGCTACCGTAATATCGCCGTGTCAAATGTCTGTAGCGAGTGGTTATCCTGGAAAGCGGCAACCCGGCCACATGAAGACACTATAACAGAGAAGATCATACGTCCGGGGGCTGATGCTCCCGACAAATTAACATCGAATCATCCTCGCTCAACGGTTCTTTCGTTAAATTACAAAATCCCTGACCATTTACTTTTTGGTGGAACCGACAGCTCTGGCACAGACCAAATCCCGGCACATTACTGGTGCGCTGAATGCCCCGCAGAAGTTCGAAGAGTAGCTCCTTGAGTAAACCCGCGCGTTCACCCATCGCAGATTCGCCCGTCATCAAAAATGAGGGGGGAAGCAGGGCATCCAGCAAATTTTTGGCCGACTCGGTGAGCTGCAGATGAACGCTACGCTTATCCCTGGCATCCTGCGTGCGTACCACCAGTCCTTTTGATTCCAACAACTTTAGCGATTGTGACACCGTTCCTTTGGTGAGACCGAGGTAGTCCGTCACGGCGAGAGGCGTATTGGAGTAGCGGTTACAGCGTGCGAGATACATCAACGCACTGAGCTGTACTGGCTGAAGATCCGCCAGTAAAGGATGCTGGCGAAACCACATCCGCGTCAGACCAGACAGTCGGTCCAGTACGTCAAAAAGCGACATATCATGCATAACAAAATCCTCCTCGGCATATAGTATCGACTAAAAACTATATTGACAAAGCATAAAACTGGCGTAGCATAAATTATAGTATCGATTCGATACTATAATTTAAAGGAGAGGTATCATGACCAAAGCCCGTTTTTATCATGCTGGTTGCCCGGTTTGCGTTTCCGCAGAAGAAACACTGCTACAGTATCTGTCCCCGGATGTGGAAATCGAGGTTATTCATTTGGGAGAACAACCCGATCACGTTGCAGAGGCGGAGCGAATCGGAGTGAAGTCTGTTCCCGCTCTGGTAATCGACGGTAATGTGCTGCATATCAACTTTGGCGCACCTATCGAAGCGCTGAAATAGCGTCGCATGTTCGGGAAGTCGCGTGAGCTATTTCCCGAACCGGCGTGGACATAGGGAAGGGGGGATTTATGTGTGCGGCAGAAAAGTACCATCCTGTCGATTGCGATCTGCATGACTATCTGGAGATTGCCTGTCTTTATCACTATTTGCTGCGCATTGAACTGACTACCGGGGAACACTTTGATGCCAGGGCCGTGACGACATGCACCACAGCAGACAAAGAGGAATTCTTGCTTGTGGAGTGCCATGAACACCATCATAGAATTCGCCTGGACTATCTGTCAGCCATTACCCCATTGACGGCTGGCGCCACTTTTAGCACCGTGATATTCCGTTGAATTTACACGTAAAAAGTCTGCGCCACCGTTATACGGTGTAAATGCGGATGTCATGCGCCTGAAAAGCGGTGCCGTACTGCTTGCTGATGTTTTCCTCCACGACAATGACATCAATGTTACTGCTGGCGGTGACAACATAACGTGCGACGGCAGGGATCTTATCCGCCGTCAGTGCGACGATAGTTTCGTTACACTGCTTAATTACCGCTTTTTTAAACTCACAATCGGCGTAATCAAACCCGGTTAATCCGGACTCCGGTGCCATCGCACAACCACCAATAAAACCTTGATCAAATAAAATATCCTGTACCTGGGCAATGGCTGTCGGACCTACGCACCCACCGGACGATCGCTGCACTGGCCCACCTAACATGATGACCTCGAATAGCGGTTTTTTCAGCAGTACGGCGGCAATATCAGGTGAATTTGTCACGACGGTTAATGCCAGCTCAGCGGGAAGGGCTTCAGCCATTGCCAGGTTGGTTGTTCCTGTGTCGATAAAAATACAGCTTCCGGATTTCACTAGCCGGGCACATCTTTGCGCGATGCTGCTCTTTTTCGCGGTATTAATATTCTTGCGTACTGTGATGTCAGCTGACTCTGGTAGTGAAATGACAGCCCCGCCATAGACTTTCTTGCAAACACCTTCTTTACACAACTCATGTAAATCGCGGCGGATCGTATGTTCTGACACCCCCAAACGGACGGCCAGTTCAGTACAGATCACTCTGCCGTTTTCCTGCAGGATCTGATAGATAAGCGCCTGGCGTTGATCCGGGAATGCAGCGTAATCGAGCATGAGAACTCCATAAAAATAAACATCGAGCAATAACGTGCATAATCCTGCATTATAATGCAGGATGTCAATATCCCTTAACGGGGGCGTACCGTTCAGAGTAAACGATAAGAGGATCGCGATGAAAATTGCACACATGGCTTTATGGACCCGGGATCTTGAACGACAAGCCCGGTTCTGGGTGTCGTTTTTTGATGGTGTGATAAACGAAAAATACTGCAGCAAAACCAATCCCGGGTTTGAATCTTATTTCGTCAACATTGGTGAGGACATTGCGATTGAGTTAATGACCAAACCGGGACTGACCCACCCTGTACCTGACAATAACACTTCAGGATGGGTGCATCTGGCTCTCTCTGTTGGTGGCGCGGGGCATGTTGATGCTCTGGCTATACGCGCAAAAGAACAGGGCATCCTGGTCTCCGGACCACGAACCACCGGTGACGGGTATTACGAGGCCGTCATTCAGGACCCCGACGGTAATTTAATCGAGATTGTAGCGTAATACGTAGATCAGGCCGGATGACAAAATTGCCCGCGCAGGATCTGTAGTTCAGTAATACCTCGGGTTATTTGTTGGGTGGCCAGACCGAGTGTTGCGGCAGCCTCTCTGAACTTCAGCGTTTCGGCTGCCGTAAAAAATATCTTTCATGTGTCGAGTTTATCCAGCATATGAGTCGCTGGCCCGTGAAATTGGATGCACCGCAAGTGGATGTGACGGACAGCGCTGTACTGCCACATTGTGGATAGCGCTATTCATGACTTGTCTTCATAGGTTTGTCCTTATTTGACCCTCTAATCGTCGATACGCTGAGCCTCTATAATTTTTGCGTTTTCAGCATTCGGCGGCAGAGGCTGTCGCCTCCCCGGAGAATCGAACATGTCAAATCATTTGAATGCCAGACAACTGGCAGTTGTCCCCATTGCAGCATTCACTGCCACAGGACAGCCAGATAAGCTGGAGGCAGCGCTTAATGCAGGGTTAGATGCAGGACTAACGCTGAATGAAGTGAAAGAGGTTTTACAGCAGCTTTACGCGTACTGTGGTTTTCCCCGTAGCCTGAATGGCCTGTCGTGCCTGATGTCGGTAGTGAAAGTCCGCAAAGAAAAAGGGATTGTGGATCCAGAAGGGAAATCCACTACGCCGCAACCTGTTGACTGGAACAGCCTGCTGGCGGGGAGCCAAACGCAAACCCAACTGGTTGGACAGCCGGTTAGCGGTCCGCTGTTTGATTTTGCCCCTGCCATTGATACCTGGCTTAAAGCACATCTGTTTGGCGATATTTTTCAGCGCGATGTACTGGACTGGCCGACTCGTGATCTGGCAACCGTCTCTGCGTTAGCCGTACTGGGCGGCGTGAACAGCCAACTGAAAAGTCACTTCGCGATCAGCCTGAATGTTGGGTTCCGCCCTGAGCAACTTATCGCGTTTACTGCGCTACTTAAGCAGCACTGTGGTGCTGAGATTGCGGAAAATGCCCGTGCAGTTCTTGATGAATGTATTTAAGGAATTCCGTTAGCTAATACCCCAGCAGGAGTCATGATGAACGAACAATTTGATGGCAACAGCGTCTTTCTCCGGGGAGAGAAAAATGAAGCCTATGCGAAGTACTTCACCGGGACCAGCTATCTGACCATGCTTTCAATGGAAGGAGTGGTGATTGGTAACGTTGCATTTGAACCTGGCTGCCGTAATTTTTGGCACATTCATCATCAGGGCGGTCAAATTCTGCTGGTGACTGGCGGCAGAGGCTGGTACCAGGCGTGGAATCAACCTGCGCGAGAACTGAAAACGGGTGATGTGGTTCATATTCCGGCGGGAATGAAACACTGGCACGGAGCTGCACGTGATAGCTGGTTTGCCCATATTGCGGTAGAAATCCCGGTAGCAGGCGCATCGAATGAATGGCTGGAGCCGGTCGCTGACGCCGAGTACAACCTGTTGCCCTGAGCTATGCTGGTTGAGGTGCACTTTATCTCTGAGGAGATCGAAATAGCCATGAACGTGAAGGGTTATGCCGCGCTGGCGGTGAAAGAAGATCTGGTCCCGCACATTTTTGTTCGTCGTGAAGGTGCCGGAAGGAATCGACTTACGTGGTGCTGCACCGTTGTTGTGTGCCGGTATCACCACATGGTCGCCGTTGCGTCACTGGCAGGTTGGGCAGGGGAGTAAAGTCGCTGTTGTTGGGTTGGGTGGCCTGGGACAAATGGCGATCAAGATTGCTAAAGCATTGGGGGCTGATGTTACGTTATTCACGCGGTCGCCAGGCAAAGAAGCTGATGCCAGACGCCCGGGGGCAGTGATGTTGTGCTTTCAGCAGACAGCGAACAGATGAAAGACGCGGGTATCCGCGTCTTGATTTTGGTTAGTGGGCAGAAGGTTGTGCCTCGGCGTTATCCATATACAACGTCTGACTGGGGAACGCAAAGTCAGCACCGTTTTCCTGAACTATTGTAATAATTCTCAAGTACACATCTTGTTGTACAGCAAGCCACTCCTGCCACACGGTGGTTTTCGTGAAGCAATACACCATGATATTCAGCGATGAATCGGCAAATTCATTAAAATAGACCAGCAGGGTTTGTTTTTGATCTATTCCGGGATGATTTTGCAACATTTTTCTGACCGACTCGACAACTGCGCCAATTTTATCAGCATCTTCATAACGTAACCCGATCACCGTTTTGATTCGTCGATTACTCATCCGCCCCGGGTTTTCTACACTGATGGAAGAGAAAATTGAGTTCGGCACGTATAACGGACGGTGGTCGAAGGTGTTTATTTTGGTCATTCTCCAGCCGATTTCCGTTACCGTACCTTCGATATTTCGGTCCGGAGAGCGGATCCAGTCACCGATGCTAAACGGCCTGTCGAAGTAGAGCATAATGCCAGAGAAAAAATTGCTCAGGATATCTTTACCTGCCATACCGACAGCGATACCGCCGATGCCGCCGAACGTTAACAGCCCTGACAGGCTCATGCCGAAATGCTCACCGTACAGCAAGATGATGGCGACGACGATCGTAATCTTAATGATGCGTGACATGATCCTCGCACTGGTGATATCTCTGCCCTTACTAATCTGCGTTTTTTCAAACTGGTTGATGACCAGAAAGAGTTTTATCGTCAGGATCAACGCAATCAACGAGGTACAGATAAAGTCGACCACGCTTGGGGAGATAAATTTCAGCTTATAACTATCGATGACGTTATTCGCAATAGTGCCAAACGTACCAATGATAATGGCATAAACAAAAAACTGTGCTGCGTGGAATATGAATCCTTTGCAGTGTTTTTCACTACGATGAAACCACACGCTCATCAGGACTAACGCTGCACAGCTGCTGAGAATTACCGTTAAATTAAACGCATTATTTATAAACAGTTCAGCGATCATGATTCTCCCAGGTCACTCCGTGTTAGCTAAATATCATCTGACATCCTTCATCAGCGGATATTTTACCTAGTTCAGGCTGTCAGATCATTCATCAAAAGGAGAGCGAAATAATACAATCAGCGTTATTTTCAGGCGAATAGTACGCATGTCAAGTTTGAGTGTGGCGTATGTAGCAGACAGTGAGTTGATGTCATGGTATTGTTGCTGCAAAGTAACACGGTATTCATCTGCATAAGGACGATATTATGATCATGGCTAAGCTGAAGACAGCGAAGGGACGGAAGTTTCTGTTATGTCTGCTTGGGGTATTTATTATTGCGGCATCGGTTGTGACGCGCGCGACGATTGGTGGCGTCATTGAACAGTATGACATTCCGCTCTCCGACTGGACAGCTTCGATGTATGCCATTCAATCCGCAATGATTTGCGTCTACAGTATGGTTTTTACTATTTTGCTGGCTATTCCGCTCGGTATCTATTTCCTCGGAGGCGAGGAGAAGCACTAAGAACATGTCATGCCGGATGACATCGCCATCCGGCATTTTGCTACAGGGTTAATCGTCTTCTTCGTCGTCCAGTTCAACCGGGGTCTGGTACTGATCCGGTTTGATAACCAGCAGGTCGCAACGCAGATGGTCGATAACCTGTTCTGCGGTATTCCCCAAAAACGCAGCTGATATGCCGGTGCGCCCAACGGTGCCGAGTACCACGATACCCGCCTGTAAATGCTCAGCTAAATCCGGGATGACCTCTTCAGGCAATCCTTTTTCAACGTGTGTAACTTTTTCATCAATACTGAATTTCTGGCGTAATGCCTTCATGGCCAGCAGATGTTGTCCACGGATGGCGTCGTTGTACACGCTGGGATCAAATTCAGGTAGCTCAATCGCAATGTTGATAGGCGTTACAGGATAGGCGCCCACCAGGTGTACTTCGGTATGGTTAACCTGTTCTGCGAGCTGCAACGTTTCTTTGACCAGTTTTTCGTTGAGTGCATTGTGATATGCCTCTTCACTGGCGAGGTTCACCGCTACCAGCGCTTTACCACCTTCCGGCCACGGCTGATCTTTGACCATCCATACCGGGCTTGGACATTTACGCAACAAATGCCAGTCAGTTGGTGTGAAAATTACGGCTTCAAGGCGATCGTGTTGGTGTGCCATTTTGAGCACCAGGTCATGCTTAGCGCTGATCACTTCCTGGATGATGGCTTCAAAGGGACGGTTGTGCCAGACCACTTTAATATCAAGCGGGATCCCTGCTTCGATATAGTATTTCGCTTGTTCACGTATCCATGCAGTTCGCTGGCTGATGACCCCCTGACGCATTGCCGTACGCTCGTCCGGCGACAGCAGGGTGGTCATCTCGTAGGAAAAGTCATAGATCGGCAAAAAGGCTTTAATTTTGCCACCAATCCGTTGATGCAAATAAACAGCTCGCCGTAATGCTGGTTGATCGTCCTGGTTTGGATCGATGACTACCAGCATGTTTTGATACATAGCCATACAGGGTCTCCTTACAACTGTCACCGCAGTTTGTATTTAAAAGAGTAACCCAATAATGTGGATTGAAACAGGGGAGAACCTCTTGCCAGATCAATAAACTGGGGAAATCTCCAGCTTTTCCCCACATCCCGCTCAATTTAAACCATTTTCCGTTGTTTCTATTGTGCTTGCGCGCTACACGGAAAAAGTTTGGACGTATGGACGTTTCAACTGCCCGGCAATCTCTTTAAGAGTTAAGAGTGCCCGGTGAAGTTGTTCGATCTCCGGCCCACCAATGCACAGTCGGATACCTGACTGCTCGGATAACGGGTTGACCTCCGTTGATACGGGTGAGGTAACTTTGATCCCTGCCGCTAAGGCTGCTTCGTAGAACGGTTGTACGCTTTCGCGAGCCAGTGGCAACCAGAGGTGAAAGCTGGGATGCCCGGAGCGATAAAGATGCTCACCTAAAATAGAAAAGGCTAATTCATAGCGGCGAACTGTTTCGTGTTCTATCGCAGAGGTTACGGTTTCCGCAGTACCATCAAGTAACCATTGCTCCATGATCGCGCAACTTATCGGGGAAACCATCATTGCCGTTGCTCTGAGCATGGATTCAGCTCGGGAATATAGCTGTTCAGGCAGCAGAAGTCCGCCGATGCGTAACGTGGGGTTCAGTATTTTAGATAAGCTATTTACATATAAAGTGATATCCGGTGCTAATCGGGCAATTTGTGGGAGTTCAATATTACGGGTGAGTCGATAGACATCATCTTCGATAATAAATAATGCGTTTGCATGGCAAACGCGTATCAGGTCTTTTCGCCGGGCAAGACTCATTATGCGCGTCGAAGGGCTTTGTAGCAGGGGAGTGACATATACCGCACTGCGTTTGTCATCGCTGGCATCCAGCATTTTCTCCAATACTGAAACATCCATCCCTTCGTCATCCATCGGAATGCCAACCAGTCTCAGTTTTAATAGCCGTGAAAGTTGGATCAGTCCGGAATACGTTTGCGCCTCCACATAAAGTGTCCCAAAAGGTTCGCATACCGTTGATAACGCCACTGAAAGCGCATGTTGCGCTCCGCTGGTAATAATGAGTTGGCGATAATCAGCGGGCATTCCCAGCCTGTTGAACCAGCGAGCCATCAGGCGACGGTGTTCGTCATGGCCGGCTGCTGGCGCGTAGGTGTTGAACATGTCCATATCCGGACGGCGAGCGATTGCCGAAAGTGTCGCGCTGAGTGAACGCGAGCTTAGCGCAGCCGGGGGGGTATTTTGCGACAAATCGATGACGGTCTGACCACGCGAATTTGCTAGTGCCACAAACATCCCGCTTCCTTTCACACTTCTGACAAGTCCACGTTTCTCAAGGATCCCATAGGCTTTCGTTACGGTGCCAAGCCCGATACCCAATGTGTCCGCTAAATTACGGTGGGCTGGTAAGCGGGTGCCATGCTGAAGCGATCCTGAAAGGATATCTTCGGCCAGGGCCTCAACTAATTGTTCTGTTGGAGATGTCGCATTGCTGGACAGTCTCGGCTGCCAGGGAGAACGCTCACGCATCGGTTCACCATAAGTGTAATGTGACACTATTTATATTTACTAATAGTGTCACACATTCTATTCTGACGCCAGTATCAAAATGGGTCAGAACAGGCATCGGGTATGAGTGTGAAAAGTATGAGTGAAAGTATAGATGGCGCAGGATCTGCAGATGATCCGACAGCTATTGATAGTATTAGAAAAGACGTTGTCCGTGGGTTGAAAGACGGTTTTCCCGTTTTACTTGGCGTGATTCCTTTTGCTCTGGTTTTGGGGGCCCAGGCCAGCCATAAAGGACTCAATGGTTTAGCTGTTCCGCTAATGACGGGATTAAATTTTGCTGGTGGATCTGAATTTGCAGCAATACAAATCTGGACTTCACCTCCCCATATTTTTCTTATTATGGCAGTTACATTCCTGGTTAATAGCTGACATATTCTGATGGGGGCAACTCTTGTTCCGCTGTTGATGCGTTTTTCTAAGCGTAAAGTTTTACCTGCACTTTTTTTTATGACTGATGAAAGTTGGGCGTTAAGTTATAGTGATGCATATAAAAGAAGCATTAATAATGTTCCTCATTTTAGTATGCCTTATTATTTAGCCGCTTCTTTTTCTTTTTATATTATGTGGGTAGGTTGTACCACGTTAGGCGCGTTAATCGGCCCTGTGCTTGGCGATGTTCATCGTTACGGTTTTGATATGGCTTTTCCCGCTGTATTCCTTGTGCTTGTCAGGGGCATGTGGAGCGGTTTTCGCAAAGCGATACCGTGGTTTGCCAGCCTGATTGTTGCGGTTGCGGTTTATCATTATGTCCCCGGTGTTTGGTATGTCATGGCAGGTCCGTTGGTGGGATTAGTGGTTGCATGGTTGCAGGGGGATAAATAATGCCGGACCAGCAAACGCTGTTCGCCATCCTCCTGATGGCCCTGACCACCTATGCGACACGTATTGCGTCGTACATGATATTGCGCAACCGGGTGTTATCCCCCAGATCGATGGCCGTTCTTAAATCATCGCCAGGATGCGTCATGCTGGCATTTATCGCACCTTATTTTGCGTCCGGAAACCCTGCCGATCTTATCGCATTAGGTTTAACACTGATCGCCGCTTTACGTTTTCCTATGCCTGTCACCGTTGCTATTGGTGTGCTGACCGCTGCTATCCTGCGTCATTATCTTGGCTGAGAATATTGGATTATTTACAGAAGTAAATGTCTGACCATGGAATAGTTTGGTTATTATATTGAATCACCTCAGAGGCTTTTTATGCTACCAGGCAGGAAAGAGTTTTTAACCGTAGTTATTGTGACAGCATTAATGATGGGAATATTTATATTGAGTACACTTATAGTTTTTATATTTTAATTAAATCAGAGCAGAAGAGCCTTCTGCCAAACCATTAAATTGGGGTAATTTAGCAATTTGACAGAAGGTTAACTGAGAAGGTTACGCAACGTTACGCGTGTGGCCAGCAAGGACGGCCAGCGCGTCGCTATTCTCAATAGTGATATATTTACCTTTCACCGCCAGCATACCGCTTTTCTGGAAGCGACCCAGCAGGCGGCTAATGGTTTCAACCGTCAGGCCGAGGTAATTACCGATATCGCCACGGGTCATTGTCAGACGGAATTCGCGCGGAGAGAAGCCTCGCTGGGCAAAACGGCGGGACAGATTGTAGATAAAGGCCGCCAGGCGCTCTTCAGCATTCTTCTTCGACAACAGCAGGATCATGTCCTGGTCGCCTTTGATTTCGCCACTCATCAGACGCATCATCTGTTGACGCAGGTTCGGCATTTTACCGGACAGGTCATCCAGGGTTTCGAAAGGAATTTCGCATACCATTGACGTTTCCAGCGCCTGGGCAAAGCTTGGGTGGTGACCGCTGCCAATCGCGTCAAAACCAACCAGGTCGCCCGCTAAGTGGAAACCGGTGATTTGCTCATCGCCTTGTTCGGTAATGGTATAGCTTTTTATCGTTCCGGAACGGATAGCATAGAGTGACTTAAGCTCGTCACCTGCTTTAAAGAGCGTCTGCCCCTTTTGGATAGGCTTTTTGCGCTCGATAATGTTATCGAGCTGGTCAAGCTCATGCTCGTTAAGTGTGAACGGGATGCAAAGCTGGCTGATGCTGCAATCCTGGCAATGGATAGCACAACCGCCAGACTGAATGCGCCGTATAATTCGCTTTTCCGGGATCATAGGTCTGCTCAAGCCGTAATTGATATTTGTCAATTTTAACATCTTTTTGGTGAGCACGTAAGCCTGAGCTACTCCCAATAGAGAATAATTCAGGCATAAGCGAGTTGAATGTTTGTATCTGTCTGATTAACCGCACTTTATTTGGGGATGCATTGTGTGGAAGTGTGATGAATAAGGCATTAATTGCCTGGATTCTAGAGTAACAGATAGCCTTCATGGCGCAATAACCACTCTTTTCGCTGCACGCCACCCGCATAGCCAGTCATTGTGCCATTCCGTCCAATCACGCGGTGGCACGGGACGACGATGCTGACAGGATTGGAACCATTAGCCGCACCAACGGCTCTGGCGGCACCGGGGCGCCCCAGTTGTTCAGCCAGTTGTCCATAATGCATGACCTGCCCGCAGGGGATAGAACGTAACGCTTTCCAGACCTCGCGTTGGAAAGGGGTTCCCGCTGTTGCGGTTTCAAGCGTATCTATAATGCTGAGATTTCCCGCAAAATACTCTGCCAGCTTATCGCTTAGCCCTCCGGGGTTTTTGGCAGCAATACGCTGATAACCCTCGGAACGATAATGAATATCGAGTAATTGCTCCATACGATCGCGATGTTGATCCCATTCAACCGCACGCAGGCGAAATTGCTCATCACAAATTACCCACAACGGGCCCAGGGGTGTTGCAATGATGTCTTCAAGTAAGTTCAGCATCCGTTTTTCTCATTACAGGCGGGGTTACACATTATCATGTCAGTGATAGTCGTTTCTATACCCCCAAAAACGGATCTTAACTTGTGGAGGTAAAGGAATGTCGAACGGTGCGTTATTGGAAATAACCGTAAACCGTTGTCGGTATAATAGTGCGCGGTTATGATAATGACCGTCGTAAAATCGCTGGAGGATGAAACATGAACCATGATGATGCATCGCTGTTTCTTGACGCCATGGGGGATGTTCAACCACTGAAGGGATGCGCCGATGTTCACTGGCAGCCAACGCGTAATCTTCGCGCTCCGGCACGTATTGATACACTGCAGCTGGATAACTTTCTCTCGACAGGTTTTCTGGATATCGTCCCGCTGAGCGTTCCGCTGGAGTTTCGTCGTGAAGGGTTACAGCATGGCGTGACTGACAAGCTGCGCACCGGGAAATATCCGCAACAAGCAAGCCTTAATCTTGTGCGACAGCCCGTTGAAACCTGCCGCCAGATGCTATTTAGCTTTATTTTACAGGCGCAGCAGGATGGGTTGCGCAACGTCCTGGTGATTCACGGCAAGGGGCGTGATGATAACTCCCATGCCAACATCGTTCGTAGCTACGTCGCGCGTTGGTTAACGGAGTTTGATGATGTGCAGGCTTTCTGCACCGCACTGCCGCATCATGGCGGCAGCGGGGCATGTTATGTGGCGTTACGTAAAACGGCGCTGGCGAAACAGGAGAACTGGGAACGCCACGCTAAACGTAGTCGCTAGACAGGGTAGTCATCAGGCAGCCAGCACTCTGTTTCTGCCTTCATTTTTGGCTTTGTACAATGCGTCGTCCACGCGTTTAAATAACTCATCAATACTTTCATTGGCTTCGTGTCGCGCCACACCAATACTGACAGTAAAGCGGGGAAGGCCAGGGAGGCTCACCTTGGCTACCGTCGCGCGTATTACTTCAGCGAGATTAAGTGCTGCATCTAAAGACGTGCGTGGCAAAAGCAGTACAAACTCTTCTCCCCCCCAACGAAAAACCAGATCGTCTTTTCTTGCACAGGATTCCAGGGTGCGTGCCAACGCGCAAAGTACATCATCCCCTTTTAAATGCCCGAAAAGATCGTTGATGCTTTTAAACCGGTCGGTGTCGATTAGCAGCAAACTGTAATCCTGCGTTAACGATGTTGTGTGTGTCTGCGCTGGCTCAGTTATCTGATAAAAATGCCGCCGGTTGAGTAATCCGGTTAAAGCGTCATGCAAGGCGGCGCGTTCCAGTTCCAGTTCCAGACGTTTTTGCTCGGTAATATCGTGAACAATGCACAGCATCAGCTTATTGCCGTAGATTTCGATAGGACCGGCATAGGTTTGTACGTGACGGGTGCTTCCATCGGCAAGTCTGTGGACAAAATGTAAGGGCTTATGGCCACCAGGAAGATGCGCAATTTTATGCATTATCGGCAATATATGGCGCCCCAGCATATTGATTTCCCAGGTATGCTTCTGACACATCACGTCATGATCATAGCCATAGAAATTCAGGGCACTGAGATTTGCATCCACAATCAATCCGTCGCGTGACGGATCAATAAGCAACATGGGTGCTGAGTTAGTCTGGAAAAAACGGGCATAGAATCCTTGTTTTTTCCGCTGATAGGTGGCAGAGCGGCTGGCTTTCAGACCTTGCGCTGTCGGTGTTTCAATGCCTTCATAGAGGATAACATCACCTATATCCTGAAGCGTCCTGATGGACAAACGACAGGCCAGCGCGATTTCCTCGCTTTCGCGGTAAACCGTGAGTATCTCTACAATGTCATGATGATTTCGCAAATCACTGAGATACATAGGTAAATCATTTTGTGCGTGCGTGGAGAATGTGCCTTTTCTGAGAGGGGGGAAACACGGGGCCTGCATCAGTTCCCGTGCAACGGTATTGGCGAACACCAGTTCTTCGGTATGTGGCGAAACGATCCAGACCGGAATGGTTAATAAATCCAGTGAATGCAGCTCGTTTATGCTCATCGATAATCCCGTTATCTTCATATGCTGTGTTGCCGGTTTATTGGCGAATTTTTTTAATTATGCAATCTCACAATGTTATTGATTGTCGGCGAGACAAGGGTTGTACCGTTGGTTTTACTTTTGTGGCGTTTTCAGTTTGTATCAAGTCATAGATTTTATGTGCTGGCAGCGGTTTCGCATACAGGAAGCCTTGCAGCACACCGCAGCCCATCTGGGTTAACAGCGTTTCCTGCTCCTGGGTCTCTATACCCTCTGCCACAACGCGCATATTCATAGAGTGCGCTATGTCTATAATAGTAGACACGATTTTTGTATTTTTGCTGTTCTCACTAATATCTTTGACAAATATTCTGTCGATTTTTAATTCTCGTGCCGGAAGTGATTTCAGCATCAATATATTTGAATAACCGGTGCCAAAATCATCAATAGAAACGGTGATCCCCAAATCGGCAAACGCGTTCAGGACTTCTACGCTGCGTTTTAAATTTTTAAGTGCCGTACTTTCAGTCAGTTCCAGCGTGAGATGTGCTGGTGAAAGCTGATATTGTGCCAGGGCGTTGCAGACTATATCGACAATATCAGGTTGTTCAAACTGGGCTGGTGACAGATTAACGGCAAGGGTCCACTCCGTGTGGCCTTGTGACTTCCATTGATATAACTGACCGCATGCCTGCTGGAGAACCCAGGTGCCGACAGGAATAATCAGGCCTGTTTCTTCAAGTGCGGGCAGGAATTCAGCCGGCAGCAGAATGCCGCGTTCAGGATGATGCCAGCGTAACAACGCCTCAAAACCCGTCAGAGAGCGATCCCCGGCGGTATATTTAGGTTGATACCATAATTCAAATTGATTCCGCTCAAGCGCTTGCGACAGTTCCTGCAAGAACGTTGGCGGCGTATCGGCGATAGCCTCCATCTCTGGGGTATAAATCGCCCAGCCGTTTCTGCCAGCCTGTTTGACATGATACATCGCAGTATCGGCTTTAACTTTTAGCTCATGTAACGTTGAGCCGTGTTCGGGATAAAGACTGCTTCCCGCGCTTAACGAAACGCGAATGGTATGTCCAAACAGTGTAAAAGGTTCTTTGACGGCGCTGGCAATACGGGTCATCAGCACTGAAATTGCTTCCCGGTTGCTGTTTGGCACCAGCAGGATAAATTCATCACCACCCAGCCTCGCCAGCGTCATGGTGTCCTCAAGGCAGTTGTATATGCGTTGTGTGCTGGAGATAAGCAACTGATCGCCAATGTGATGGCCCCAGGTGTCGTTTACGATTTTGAATCGATCAAGGTCGATAAAGACCAGGGCGAAGTGTTGTTGATGCAGTTTGGAATGACGCAGGCAGGTCTGTAAGCAGACGTCTATTTGCGTTCGATTGGCAAGGCCGGTCAGCGCATCGAAGTGGACCTGGTGCTCAAGCTGGCAGTTCAGTTGATGCAGATTATCGGCCAGTCTTGAGGTGCGTAGCTGAGAATCCACCATCGAAATGACCAGCATAATACCCAGAATCACCAGCGTGACGGCGCAGACCCAGATAGAGAGTTCCAGCGTGCTCAGTCCATCATGCGCAGTGTGACCGAAATGCGTGAAGGTGGCCGCCCCCATCCCGGTGTAATGCATTGAGGCGATCGCCAGCGCCATTACCAAAGCGGCAATAAGTCGGTTTATTAATGCGCGTCGGGTATTTTGCCGCAAATGAAAAGCTAACCACAGGCCGATCCCTGACGCGATAATGGCAATGACCACGGAAAGCAAAATAAGTGAGAACTGCCAGCGGATAGCAACATGTTCAACGATAGCGACCATGCCAACGTAGTGCATGGTCACAACACCGGTGCTTAATAGGCTTGTTGCAACAATAAGCCGCCTGGTCGAAAGCGTTTGACCTGATATCGCAATATTGATGGCAAGCGTCGCGGAAATGAGTGCGATCAAAAAAGAAAATGCCGTGAGTGAAAAGTGATAATTAATTGGCATACTCATTTTCATGGCCAGCATGCCAATAAAATGCATCGACCAGATCCCCATCCCCAGCGTTGCCCCGCCAGATAAACGCCAGAAAGTCGATTCCCGACGATTAGAGATCGCCACTTTCCCTGCGCTATCGAGGGCAATAAACGAAGCAATGAATGCGACAATAAAGGAAATCCCAATCAGTACAGGGTCCCATGACACGTGCAACATCTTACTACCCATCGATAAAAAACCGTGATGATAAATCTAGCAGATTCTGTCCAGTTAACCTGGTAAAACCAGGCGCGTTCTTAGTTTCCTGTCAGCAGTATTAGTCTGAGCCGCTATAACGGTGGAGTACGTGATGTTTGCTTATGAAAACATTCACCGAGTTTATGATTTGGCGTATTTTTGTTCGCATTGTGCACTGGGTGACAATAGTCTGGCAACTGGCGTGAACGCCAGCTTATGCGGGATAAATAACCAAACTAATGTAAACTGGTGGTGCGATAGTGTGCTTTAAGTGAAAAGGCGGCATGCTCTCTTTGAAAGTGGAACTTTCGGTATCGCGGAATGGCAATCTGCATTGCAGGTGCTATAAAAAATAATACTCCGCGTTATTCTTTGGCAGGCAGGATTAAAATGTTAAATAATATAAGCGTCAGGACGTTTATTACTTTATTTCTGGTATGTACCGTAGTGGCCCTCAATATCGTAGAGGTAATATTATCTGCAGGATTTAATGTCATTATTGGCACTGATGTGGTTTGTACTATTTCACTATTATATTTATGGTGGTATATGATAAAATATCTCGTCGTGCCGATTAATACGGTAAAAGAAAGCATTGAAGAGGTGACTGCAGGGAATCTGGCAATGAGTATTCCTGAGTTCGGTAATAATTGTGCTGGCAGACTTATTCCGGGAATTAACAGTCTGGCGAGTAATATTTCCACGTTAGTCAGTGAGATCAGATCCTCTTCGCGGACCGTGATGACGCTTTCTGAACAACTCGCGGAGCGTAGCGCTGAACTGTCAGTAAAAACGGAACAGCAGTCTGGCGCGTTAATGCAAACAGCTGCGAATATGGATGAGATAGCGGTTAGTACGCGCAATAATGCAGACAATACGCACATGGCGAGCGCCCAGGCAAATATTGCGACACAATCTGCTCGCCAGGGGGGCGATTTAATGGTGCAGGTCGCCACCAATATGCGCTCGATCACCGACTGCGCTCAGCAGATGACTGAAATTATCGCGTTAATAGATGGTATTGCATTCCAGACGAATATTCTGGCATTGAATGCGGCGGTTGAGGCGGCGAGGGCTGGTGAACATGGCAAAGGTTTTTCTGTCGTTGCAGGTGAAGTGAGAATATTGGCACATCGTAGCGCAGAAGCGGCAAAAAGTATTAAACGGCTTATCGATGAAACGCATCACAATGTCCAGCAGGGTGCGGCGGTTGTACGTGAAGCCGAAAAAAACATGCAGGATATTGTGGGTGGTGCAGGGCAATTAAATCAGCTGATGGCGGAGATATTAACAACCACACGGGAACAGGAAAACGGGATCACCAGAATTACCCAGGCTCTTGCCGAACTGGAAAACGTGACGCAAAGTAATGTCAGCATGGTCGATGAGTTATCTGATTCGTCCGGTATCCTGAAAAGTCAGGTGAATGATCTTCTGTCACGCACACATAAATTTCGCTTAAGTAAAAATCTGTCTGTCGAAACAACCACGATCTTGCATCGAGATTCTCCTGTCTCCGGACTACGTCAACGGGTTAAATGCAGTTCTTCATATTAAGATTCAACATCTGTTCGCCACAGCGCCGAACCCGTCGGCGCTTTTTATTTTCTTGAACACTTTTATGAATCATTTCAGCATAATGGGACAATGCGATATTGCTTAACATATACTGAAGACTAGACTAACAAAAAGTTTGAATGTTTATGGAGGCGCTGTGGAAGCCATTAAGGGAACCGAAGTTAATGTGCCGGATGCCGTGTTTGCCTGGCTGCTGGATGGTCGCGGTGGCGTGAAACCGCTGGAAGACAACGATGTTATCGACAGTGCGCATCCGTGCTGGCTGCATCTTAATTACACCCATTCTGATAGCGCGCAATGGCTGGCGACAACGCCTCTGCTTCCTAATAATGTGCGTGATGCACTGGCGGGAGAAAGTACTCGCCCGCGCGTAAGCCGGGTCGGGGAAGGGACGCTGATTACGTTACGCTGTATTAATGGCAGCACCGACGAACGCCCTGACCAGCTTGTCGCCATGCGCTTATATATGGATGAACGCCTGATTGTCTCAACACGTCAGCGTAAAGTGCTGGCACTGGATGATGTGGTAAGTGACTTGCAGGAAGGGACGGGACCGTCTGACTGTGGTAGCTGGCTTGTGGATGTTTGTGATGCCTTAACCGATCATGCCAGTGAGTTTATCGAACAATTGCATGACAAAATTATCGATCTGGAAGACAACCTGTTGGATCAGCAGATCCCGCCTCGCGGTTTTCTGGCATTGCTGCGCAAACAACTGATAGTCATGCGGCGCTATATGGCCCCTCAGCGCGATGTTTATGCGCGCCTGGCCAGTGAACGTTTACCGTGGATGACTGACGATCACCGACGTCGGATGCAGGATATCGCCGACAGATTGGGAAGAGGGTTGGATGAGATCGACGCATGCATCGCCCGGACGGGCATTATGGCGGATGAAATTGCTCAGGTTATGCAGGAATCTCTGGCGCGAAGAACCTATACCATGTCGTTGATGGCAATGGTTTTTCTGCCCAGCACATTTTTAACCGGACTGTTTGGCGTCAATCTCGGGGGGATTCCCGGTGGCGGCTGGCAGTTTGGTTTTTCGCTATTCTGTATTCTGTTAGTTGTCCTGATTGGTGGTGTTACTTTATGGTTGCATCGTAGTAAATGGTTGTAACAACTACGTTTTTCATCGACTTTCGTGAGTGAAAACGGCGAAGTTTTTGAGCGAGGTCAATAAACCATCTACCTATTCGGGGCAATATCTCTCTCGCAGGTGAATGCAACGTCAAGCGATGGGCGTTGCGCTCCATATTGTCTTACTTCCTTTTTTGAATTACTGCATAGCACAATTGATTCGTACGACGCCGACTTAGATTAGTCGGCTTTTTTTTGCCTGCAGGAAACCAGCGTCTACCCTAAAAGGGTCAGTCTGACTCACTGGAGGGTAATATGACCTGCTTATTCGCCCCGTTGCAGTTGCAACGTCCACATTCCGATACTGTTCCCACCGACCCGGTTCCGATTCCCGACTCCATACCTCGTCCGCAACCTATGCCGGACCCGTCACCGGATGAAGAGCCGATTAAATTGTCGCATCACGGGCGCAGATCTGCGAGGATACGCGCCTGCTGAATGTGAGTTTTTACCGCGAGATTAAATTGTGACCGCTTTTTCAACCCTGAATGTTTTGCCTGCCGCCCAACTCGAGAATCTTAATGAGCTGGGTTATCTTGAAATGACGCCTGTTCAGGCCGCTGCGTTGCCGGCAATCCTGGCAGGAAAAGATGTTCGTGTGCAGGCAAAAACCGGCAGTGGCAAAACGGCCGCGTTTGGTCTTGGCCTGTTACAACACATTGATGCTGCGCTGTTTCAGACTCAGTCGCTGGTGCTGTGCCCAACCCGCGAACTGGCTGACCAGGTCGCCGGTGAATTGCGTCGTTTGGCGCGTTTTCTGCCAAATACCAAAATTTTGACGCTGTGCGGTGGCCAGCCCTTTGGCGCACAGCGTGATTCTCTGCAACATGCCCCACATATTATTGTTGCCACGCCGGGGCGTTTACTCGACCACCTGCAAAAAGGCACCGTCTCCCTTGATGCGTTGAATACGCTGGTGATGGATGAAGCCGACCGGATGCTGGATATGGGATTTAGTGATGCAATTGATGACGTAATCCGCTTTGCGCCAGCGTCACGTCAGACATTGCTGTTTTCCGCAACCTGGCCGGAAGCGATTGCCGCGATCAGTGGTCGCGTGCAGAACAATCCGTTAACGATTGAGATTGATACAGTCGATGCGTTGCCAGCGATTGAACAACAATTCTTTGAAATCTCCTCACACGGCAAAATTCCGCTGTTGCAAAAATTACTTAGCCAGCATCAGCCGGCATCATGTGTGGTTTTCTGTAACACCAAAAAAGATTGTCAGGCTGTTTGTGATGCACTGAACGCAGCCGGGCAAAGCGCATTATCGCTTCATGGCGATCTTGAGCAACGCGATCGGGACCAGACGCTCGTACGTTTTGCCAACGGCAGTGCTCGTGTTCTGGTTGCCACCGATGTGGCGGCGCGTGGCCTGGATATTAAATCGCTCGAGCTGGTGGTTAACTTTGAACTGGCATGGGATCCGGAAGTTCATGTACACCGTATTGGACGTACTGCCCGTGCGGGTAACAGTGGCCTGGCGATTAGCTTCTGTGCGCCGGAAGAAGCGCAACGTGCCAATATTTTGTCCGAGATGCTGCAACTGAAGCTGAACTGGCTGCTCGCACCGGGTAATGGTTCAATTCTGCCGCTGGAGGCTGAGATGGCAACACTGTGCATCGATGGCGGTAAAAAAGCTAAAATGCGGCCTGGTGATGTATTAGGGGCGTTGACCGGAGATATTGGTCTGGACGGGGCAGATATCGGCAAGATTGCCGTTCATCCGGCGCATGTCTACGTGGCCGTTCGCCAGTCTGTGGCACATAAAGCGTGGAAGCAACTGCAGAACGGTAAGATCAAAGGTAAGAACTGCCGGGTTCGTTTATTAAAATAAATGCCCGTAGGAATGCCTGATGGCGTTCCGCTTATCAGGCCTACTGGTACTGACGTAATACCTTGTCCAGTAGGCCGGATACGGCATCCTCTCTATTACTTCACTTCCACCACGTTCAGACGCAACTCATCTAACTGGTTTTCATCTTCTTCCGGCTGCCAGCCTGCTGGTTGCAGTGGGATCTCTTCACGATCGAATGCCAGATCACCGCCATCTACCACTTCTGAGCCGTGTTTGATGCCTTTAAAATCGAACAGATTAATATCGCTCAGGTGAGAAGGCACCACATTCTGCATCGCACTGAACATCGTTTCAATACGACCTGGATAGCGCTTGTCCCAGTCACGCAGCATATCAGCGATCACCTGACGTTGCAGGTTAGGCTGTGAACCACACAGGTTGCACGGAATAATTGGGAAACCTTTCGCTTCAGAGAAGCGCTCGATATCTTTTTCGCGGCAATAGGCCAGCGGACGGATCACAATATGCTTACCATCATCGCTCATCAGCTTCGGCGGCATGCCTTTCATTTTCCCGCCGTAGAACATATTTAAAAACAGCGTTTGCAGGATGTCGTCGCGATGGTGTCCGAGCGCAATTTTGGTGGCGCCTAATTCGGTTGCCGTGCGGTACAAAATGCCGCGGCGCAGACGAGAACAGAGAGAGCAGGTCGTTTTGCCTTCAGGAATTTTATCTTTGACGATCCCGTAGGTATTTTCTTCGACAATTTTATACTCAACACCCAGTTGTTCCAGATACTCCGGCAGGATGTGCTCCGGGAAGCCCGGTTGTTTTTGATCCAAATTTACGGCGACCAAAGAGAAACTGATTGGGGCGCTTTGCTGCAAATTTCGCAGGATTTCCAGCATGGTGTAGCTATCTTTCCCACCGGAAAGACACACCATAATGCGATCGCCGTCTTCGATCATATTGAAATCGGCAATAGCTTCACCTACGTTACGACGCAGGCGTTTCTGTAATTTGTTCAGGTTGTATTGTTCTTTCTTTGTAACTTGTTGATTATCTTGCATTCTTACTGTTCTCAAAAAACAAAAGGGGCATATAAGGGGCAAACTTCCATCACAGGGCTAGTTTGTTATTCAACATTGCAACCTGATCGCCATTCATTTCTTCAATCCATGTACTGTAGACTTCGTACACCATTTGCACGTTTTCATGCCCCATCTGATTAGCTATAAATGATGGGTTCGCTCCAGCCGATAATAGCCAGCAGGCAAAAGTATGCCGCGTATGGTACGGATTACGGCGACGAATACCAGCACGTTTTACAGCGGCGTTCCAACTCGCACCGATGCTACTCATAGAGTAGTAAGGTTTTTGCTCTTCTTTTCGCATCCGGGGCATAAAAAGTGTACGCGTTGGTTTTCAGTCTTACCGTACTCTCTATGGTGGAACACTATTTTTGTCCTGGGTTGTCGTGCAGTCATTTCGCGCTGAACTTTGAGCGCATCCAGTGCTGGCTCCAGTAGTTTTATCGTCCTGATCCCGGCATCTGTCTTTGGTGGTTCGAAAGTCCCAATGATGGTCAGGTTGCGGCAGACTTTGACAGTACCCACCGCCATGTCTACATCTTCCCAAGTCAGAGCGGCCAGCTCACCGTGTATGTCTCTTTCATTTTGCTGCACCCTTATGGGGTCGGCCCTTCAGAAGCACCGCAGTAAAACATAATACCCATCACTGAATAAGAATACCTAAGCGATACAATCCCCTTTAGCACAAGGGGATCTTTATGTCTGATGTTGTCTCAGAACTGAGCTGAAACAAACCGTGATAGTTGGTTCACCAGATTAAGTGGTTGTAATGGCAAATAATGATGCAGATCGGAAAATCAACCCAACTTATACAGGTCGCTATTGAGAAATTCGAAACCCGCGAAAAATAGAAAAGGGCATATGTGTGAAAGTAAGCAGGATTGATACTTCGTAGTATTAATTCTAAATACAATGTATGCGGCTTTTTATAAAAAACCCCGCAATGCGAGGTTTAGTGTGCGACATAACTTGAATCAAAAGACATTAATTTGATTACTTACTTTGCATAACCTTTAAATACGCCTTTATCATCCATCACAGCAAGCTTACCGTTTTTATAAGCGATAAATGTATACAATCCTTGTTAGTAAGTTGTAGTTTCTTTTGTTTCTTCAGCAGTTGCTGCTGGCTTACCATCAACGACAAGGCCGTTCGGTGTCATTTCCAGTTTCATGCCGTTCCAGTGTTTCACGCCTGCTTTTTTTGCTGCCTGTGCTTTCTGATCAACATTTTTGTAATGTTTGCGGTTGATTTCATTTCCTTCACGGATTGCAGCGGCTTGCTGATTTGAAGCATTCAATGTAGCCATGTTTGACTGGTAGTTACGCCAGTACGCTTTCTCTTCCTGGTAACACACATCACGGCTAACACCCTTTGCCTCACATTGTGCGAGACGTTGTTCTTCTGATACGCAACCAGCCAGAACACTAACTGCTGCCAGGACTGCCAGATATTTAATCTTCATACTCATCACCATTAATTTATAACTTTATGTTTTAATTGTATTTTATTTTTCGGCGTTCAACTTCTTTTGCGTTCGCCTTTGCGTAATACATATTTCCGTCTTCACGAGCATGTTTGCATAGTTCATCGTTGCTAAATTTTTGTGCACGTTCGTCAGAATTTCTCTCTGCTTTTGCAATTAGAGAACTGCATCCGGAAACAGCAATGACTGCCGATAGTGATGCTGCAGGCAAAGTTCGGTTTGAGCACTCCGGAGGAGCGGGTGCTACGTATCCGTAACACATTGCGAAACTTCACTGAAACCGATGTGCGTGAGCCGCTAAAAATCGTTTCTGTCACCCGTTATAACCAACCTGGAAGGTTTATCGTGATGAACGGTAAACCAGTGATGTTGCTTAGCGCAGGCGACCTGGATGAAGGGGATGATCTCACACTCGATCAGGCGGCACATCGTGTACTGGGGCGCATGGAGAAGCAGCGAAAAGCGCTGAACGATCAGTTTAACAGTGGCTGGCTGGTACTTTCAGCAGTGAAGACTGCGGTGGGATTCCTGGGACTGGTTCTTTTCTGGTACTGCTCATACCGTTCCTGTCGCTGGGTGAGTCGAGTTTATCGTCGGCGTATTATTGAGAACCGTAGCTTAATCCCCCAACACTGGAGACGGTTTATTGGCGCAATTGAAACACGCTTATATGCCATTCTAATAATTCTGATAGGCATCGTGGCGTTGTATGTCTGGCTCAGTTGGGTGTTCGGTCTGTTTCCCTGGACACGCGTCTGGGGAGAATCATTAGGTGATTGGCCTGTACGCGTGGTGCAAGGGATTGCATTGTCCATCGTCTCGGCTCTGCCGGGGTTAATGATCGTACTGATCATTTTCTTCATCACAGCATTAATCCTGAAACTGTTAAAGGCGATACTCAACCAAGTGGAAGCAGGGCGTTTACAATTGCCGGGTATTCATCCAGAGACAGCAGGAGCCACCCGTAAGTTGATATCTGTGGTGGTATGGCTCTTTGCGTTATCAGCAGCTTACCCTTTTTTACCCGGAGCTAATTCCTTGGCATTTAAAGGCATCAGTGTATTCTTTGGACTGATGCTTACACTTGGTTCGGCCGGGGTTATGAACCACGCCATGAGTGGGCTGGTATTGATCTACTCTCGCGCTCTGCGAAAAGGGGACGTGATCCGGGTGGCTGATAACGAGGGGCTGGTAAGCGAAATCGGTATGCTGGCGACAAAGATCATCACCCGTGAAAATTATGTGGTCACGGTACCTAATGCGGTAGTGGTAAGCGGGAAAATTACTAATTTGAGCTCACAAAGCGTTAACGGAGGTGTCAACCTGACTGTTGGTGTCACTATTGGTTATGACACTCCCTGGCGCCAGGTCCATGCAATGCTCGAGTTGGCGGGCAAGCGAGCCAAAGGCGTTGATCTTTCACAGCCACCGTTGGTTCGTCAATTGAATCTGATGGACTGGTATATCGCCTACGAGTTGCAAGTATGTCTGTTACCGGGCGTGTCGCTGGCAGATGCCCGTAACGAACTGCACAGCAATATTCAGGATGTCTTCAATGAATTTAATGTGCAGATTATGTCCCCGAACTTTGTGCTGCAACCGGAAAACAGTGTGATGGTGCCCAAAGATAGCTGGTATATGCCACCGGCTATGCCACCGCAGGGTAAAGAATGACTTGCTGCCTTGATATTACTATGTCCCTATCTGGATCTTGATTCGGTTCCACGAGGATGATCTCCTGCAGTTGGAAAATTTAGTCTTCATTCGTCGAAACCCATGCTTGTGTTAATTTACCTGGATTTTGCCAGCTGAAAGAAATCGCTCCTTACTAAAGCATAGATAATTCAACCCGCTAAGGCGTGTTTTCTTTTTTTACTACTGACAGGAAATTAACAATTTGTGCTCTTAAAACGTTGATCATTTTCGTGTACATTTGTGCTGTATAAAAACACAGTAAATGCAATGAAGGCTATTATGAAAGTTGAATTAACCATTGATCGCATGAAATAACTTCCCCGGCTATTTGCAGCTATGCTACGCGTGTAGCGGAGAAGTTGCGTAGTGAACATCAATACTGCCGGATTGTGTCAGCATTCGTCAAAATCTCGCCGTTTGCCCTTAACGAACCTTATTATGGCAACAGCTCTTCAATGAAGCACAAGACAGTCGGGCCATCATCAGCGCGGCTACGCGTTGCCTTGATGCGATTTGGCGCGACGGCCACCAATACCAGAAAGCGGGAATTATTCTTGGTGGCTTCTTCAGTCAGGGGGTGGCTCAGCTCAACCTGTTTGACGACCACGCGCCGCACGCCGGGAGTGAAAAATTGATGGAGGCGTTGGATCACCTCAATACGAAAGATGGCAGGGGGACTTTGTTCTTTGCCGGGCAGGGAATACAGCAAAAATGGCAGATAAAGAGGGAGATGCTCTCGCTACGGTATACGCCGAGATATTCTGATTTATTATGCATTAGATAGCGCGTGAGTATTTGAGGTTCTCATGAAATTCATACAAAACTACTATTCCAGTAATTGAAATGTGAACGATTATATAATTAAGTGTTTTTAAATTTGCAATCAATATCGTGGGTGAGCCGATGAAAACAGAAAAAATATTTTCTATAAGCCTGGCTTTCATTCCATTAATTTCATTTGCAGATATGAATAGCTGTGTCGGGTTAGCCAACACCCTAAAAGAATATAATATATCGAGCCAGTCGTCAGCATTTCTAAATAGTGCATTTGACCAATATTGTGACCAGAGTGGCTCCACAAAAGCATCTGGTGGTGGGATTGGGTTGGATATGGTGATAAAAGCCATCCCAATTAAATTTACTGGAAGTTATTCTTCGACAGAAGAAGGCTTTAGAAACTTTTGTAAAAATTACTCGTCAGTAGCAACTGCTGCCGAGAGAAAATTCTCGTACGAAGAGAAAATCGCCACCAAGTCTTTGGAAACAATAGACTCATGCTTGCGGATCGCTGCGACTGGAGCAGTGGTGACGCATGAAATACCAAACGCAAAATCCGTCGTGTTTTATTTGCAAAGCGGTTCAGCAACGAAATTAGAGTTAAAAGGATTGTTCCCTACTCCTGATGATGGTGTTTTATGTAAATCACAAGTTGATGGACAGCTTAAAAATATAACTGAAGAGACGTACACCAAAGTTGAACCAAGTATTAGCATTTCTTGTTCGAGAATTGCTAAGGCACAGGGGGCAGGGGTTAAAACGTATGAAGAGCAAGTAATAACACTGGCCACCAATCTAGGTAACTACACTGTTTTTTTACCACAAGATGAAAGAATGCCAATAGATATGGCTCAAAACATTTCGAACCGAGTGGACAAGCTTGAGGCGAGTAGCTTTGAACTTTCCGCAAAAACATTATCTTTAGAAAATGATTCGAATAAAGAAAAAGTTGCGTTGAAGTTTGTGGTTGTTACTAATGCAGAGAACTGTCCAGATGGCTGGACAAGCCAGGGAGTGGTAGGTTGGATAATGCACAATCCGGATTATAGTAACAACGTCGGAAAAGGGGGAAGATTCAATGACGACTGGACATGGACGCATCCTCGGTTATGTAAACGTTAACCAGCGAGCCGATCCAATAGACATAACGGTAGTTATAAAGGGTCAATAAGTATGGCACCTTGATTATTCACATTCCCAACGGCACGCGTCATGGCGTGCCATATAAATTTATCAGCCGTCACGGAGCCGTCGGCTGCAATTCACGTCCGCTCAGAAGCAGAACTTTGGTCCCTGGTACTACGTTGAAATGCCCGCTCGGTTACGGACCATATGGAATGTCTCGTTCGACTTCTTCAGCGAGAAGGGCGAGATAATCTTCACGCGTCATTGACTGTGAAAAGCGTCCACACATAGAAACTTCCAGCCAGATGCCAGAGAAAGTATTAAAAAAGTCTGATCTAAAAACTATGGCATATGTGGTACGGATAAGCGGGAAAAATGTCAGCACATTTAGGTCAGGAGTCGTGGGGTAAAAGAGAGGAAACAAAAAAGCCCGCAACGGTGTGCGGGCCAGACAGCTTAGCGAACCACCAGAACTGAACACTCCGCGTGACGCACCACGGCTGCGGCGTTAGAGCCCAGCAGATAAGTGGTGATGTCCGGTCGGTGTGACGCAATAATGACCATGTCTGCAGGTAATTTCCTGGCTATCTCCAGGATTTTATCTTTTGGTGCACCTTCAGCAACGTGAACATGCACTCTGTCCGTTGGGATATTGAACTTCTTGATAATCTCTTCCAGTTGAGATTTTGCTTCGGCTTTCAGATCGTCCATGGCCGGTAACTCTGCCGAGTAGGCCAGTCCCAGAGAAGCGTAATAGGGCAGTGACGGAATAACGGTCAGAAAATGGACCTGCGCATCGTCAATTTTTGCCTCTGCTTCAACATGGGCAATAACGCGTTGAGTTAATTCTGAGTCTGAAATATCGATGGGTACAAGAATCGTTCTGTTCATAAAACCTCCTGTTTAAGTATCCATCTAAAGCTTACCGCGTAATGGCACTTTATGTACAATGACAAAGATCACATTTTGGCATCACTTTATTTTGATTTCAGGAAATTTCCCTTTTATAACCCCATCATAAAATCGGCCCTTAGAGACCACGCTAAGGAAATCACGAAAAATACGCGCCGGGACATGCTGATACTGCAATGTAGTGAGTTGATGAAAGCGAATTTCCAGTGTGCGAGAGGATTCGTCATAGCCGACGGATGCAATACGGGATGATTTAACGGGGTGATGATTCATTGCAGGTATCCTCTACTACAGGTATTAATGCAAGATATCATCTATCAAAGGTGTATTTTAACGCAACAGATATAATGTTTTGATCTGGATAAAACAGAATTGCGATAACCGAAAGGAAAGCCCGCTGTTGCCAGCGGGCTATCAGAGACAGATTAGAACTGGTAAACCATACCCAGTGCTACAACGTCATCGGTAGAGATACCGTTGTCTTTGTAGAATTGGTCATCTTCATCCAGAAGGTTGATTTTATAATCAACATAGGTGGAGAAGTTTTTGTTAAAGTAGTAAGTTGCACCTACAGAAGCATATTTCACCAGATCTTTGTCTGTGCTGGTTCCTGCTGGGCTTGCTGCAGTACCTGGCATGGTCAGATCCTTACCTTTTGACATCAGGAAAGACACTTCCGGACGCAGACCAAAGTCGAATTGATATTGTGCCGTAACTTCAAAGTTCTGAGTTTTGTTGGCAATAGTATTGTCGTGACCGTCTGAGCCGCCATACGGAGTCATATTGCGGGTTTCGGAGTACATGGTTGCCAGATAGATGTTGTTCGCGTCGTATTTCAGACCGGCAGTCCACGCATCCGCTTTGTCGCCGCCAGCAGTGGATTGATTTACCTGCTCGTTGGTACGATCGGAAGAGGTATATGCTGCACCGAAGCTTACGCCCATACCCAGATCGTAGGTAGAGGAGATACCGAAGCCGTCACCGTTGGAGTTCTTCACATTACGGTCACCACTATTATTGGTGCCTTCCTGCCCGTTTTGACTTTCGTTCGCGCCCTGATACTGCAGCGCAACGTTCAGACCGTCAACCAGACCGAAGAAGTCGGTGTTACGGTAGGTCGCTACGCCGTTAGCACGACCGGTCATGAAGTTATCAGCCTTGGTATAGGAGTCGCCACCGAATTCTGGCAGCATATCGGTCCAGCCTTCTACGTCGTACAGTACACCGTAGTTACGACCGTAGTCGAATGAACCGTAGTCGCCAACTTTAATACCGGCGAAGGCCAGACGAGTCCAGGAATCACCTTTATCGCCGCTTTCAGTACCGTTAGCCTGAACCTGATATTCCCACTGGCCATAACCGGTGATCATATCGTTAACCTGAGTTTCACCTTTGAAGCCCATACGCATATAAGTCTGATCGCCATCGCTGTTGGCGTCGTCGGAGAAGTAATGCAGGCCGTCTACTTTGCCATAGAGATCTAATTTGTTGCCGTCTTTATTATAAACTTCAGCAGCGTGAGCAGCGCCTGCAGCCAGCAGGGCAGGAATTACAAGTGCCAATACTTTTCTGTTCATTGAAATAATCCTTTAGTTTTTTTATTAACCTGTGACTACCCGTGTAGGGAGTAAAAGCATGCTAAAGGAGAAGTTCCGTAAAGAGATAAATATGAATTGTTACGCCTTAAGTAAAACCTTAAATAAATAATTCTGCTGAAATGGTGATAATTATCATGAATGTTTTGTTGTGAAAATATATAAAATAAAAATTATACAAGTGAATCTCATTGCGTTATTCTGCGCGGGTTATATGCCTTTATTGTCACGACTTAATTTATTGTCGTTGGTATGTTGGCAGGAATGCTCACTACTCAGCGAATAAATTGACAAGCCCGAACAATTGTTCGGGCTTTTTTTTGACTCCTGGTTAATACCTGACAGAGCGTATTAATCAGTGCTGCTCTTTTCTGCTTTTCCTGCCAATTGCGCCAGGAAATCGTAGCGTTTTTGCAAGTCAGCCGTTGCGTCTTTCCACAGTTGCTCCGCAACCTCGGGTTGTTGAGCATTCAGGCGGCGGAAGCGCTGCTCGTTCATCAATGTCTCAGCCAGCGCGTCTGACGGTGGGCGAGAGTCCAGCGCCAGCGGCAGTTTACCTTCGTCTGCACGACGCGGATCAAAGCGGTACAGCGGCCAGAACCCGGTAGCGGTGAGCTGGCGCATCTGATCGTGGCTTAGCGCAAGATCGTAACCGTGCTCCTCACATGGGCTATAGGCGATAATCAGCGACGGACCTGGATAGGCTTCCGCTTCCTGAATCGCTTTCACCGTCTGGTTTAGCTGTGCGCCCAGAGAGATCTGTGCAACATACACGTGCCCGTACATCATCATACTGACGCCAAGATCTTTACGCGCCTTGCGCTTACCGTGCTCGCCAAATTTGGTGACGGCCCCGAGCGGCGTGGCTTTCGACGCTTGTCCACCCGTGTTGGAGTAACATTGAGTATCCAGCACCAGAATATTGACGTTCTCGGTCAGGCTCAGGACGTGATCCAGGCCGCCAAAGCCAATATCGTAAGCCCAGCCGTCGCCGCCAATCAGCCAGATGGATTTTTCGACCAGCGCGTCGGCATCGGTTAACAGCTGCTGTGCGCCTTCGACATCTTTCAGGTGCTGGCGCAGCGCGGCAACTTGCTCACGACGGACTTCTGGTGTTGCCTCCGCGTGCAGGGCGTCATTTAGCTCAGCCGGGATTTTATCGGCAAACTGTTCCAGTAAACGCATGACGCGCACACGATGCTGATCCACCGTCAGACGGAAGCCCAGACCGAACTCGGCGTTATCCTCAAACAGTGAGTTCGCCCATGCAGGGCCACGGCCATTGGCATCGGTGGTATACGGCGTTGAGGGCAGGTTACCGCCATAAATCGATGAACAGCCGGTCGCATTGGCGATCAGCATACGATCGCCGTACAGCTGCGTAAGCAGTTTGATATACGGCGTTTCACCACAGCCAGAGCAGGCGCCGGAATATTCAAACAGCGGCGTTATCAACTGCGAGGTACGAATATCAATACGTTCCAGTTTAGTGCGATCAATCTCCGGCAGATTGAGGAAGAAGTCGTAGTTAACTTTTTCTTCTTCAACATGCTCAAGGCGCGACATCATATTGATGGCCTTGATCTCCGGATTTTGCCTGTCTTTCGCAGGGCACACTTCGACGCACAGATTACAACCGGTGCAATCTTCAGGTGCAACCTGCAGGACATATTTCTGACCGCGCATATCGCGTGATTTCACATCCAACGAATGCAGGCTGGCAGGCGCGTTTTCCATCGCTTCTGGTGATACCACTTTGGCACGGATGGCCGAGTGCGGACAGGCGGCAACGCAATGATTACACTGGGTACACAGATCTTCTTTCCAGATTGGGATCTCTTCGGCAATATTGCGTTTTTCCCAGCGCGTGGTACCCATCGGCCAGGTACCGTCCGGCGGTAACGCTGAAACGGGCAGGGCATCGCCGAGTCCGGCGAGCATCGCTGCGGTGACGGTTTTCACGAAATCAGGCGCGGCATCGGAAACTACCGGCGGACGGTTGGCGCTGTGTGGATCAACCGGTTGCAGTGCCACTTCGGCAACGGATTCACGTGCCAGCGCCAGCGCCTGCCAGTTACGTTCCACCAGATCCTGACCTTTATTGCTGTAGCTTTTCGCAATCGCACCCTGCAATTCAATCAGCGCGCTGTCACCAGGTAAGATTTGCGTCAGATGGAAGAATGCCATCTGCATCACGGTGTTAATACGCGCAGCCAGACCGCATTCGCGCGCGATTTTGGCCGCATTAATCACATAGAAACGGGCTTTCTTCTGATTCAGGACCGCCTGAACTTCCTGCGGCAAACGCGCCCAGACTTCATCCACGCTGTACGGGGTATTGAGCAGGAAAATACCGCCAGGCTTCAGACGCTCGGCCATTTGATATTTATCGATAAACTGCAACTGATGGCAGCCGACAAAATCAGCCTGCGATACCAGATACGCGGAACGGATAGGCTTCTCACTGACGCGCAGGTGAGAAACGGTCAGGCCACCTGCCTTTTTCGAGTCATAGACGAAATAACCCTGCGCGTACCACGGCGTGGAGTTACCGATAATCTTGATATTGTTTTTGGTGGCCGACACGCTACCGTCACTGCCCAGACCGTAGAACAGCGCTTCGAGCTTCGCGGTACCGGGCAGGGTGTTTTCTGGCAGAGGTAGCGACAAATTGGTGACGTCGTCATAAATACCGACCGTAAAACGTGATTTGGGCTTAGCGCTGCTCAGTTCATTAAACACCGCCATCACGCAGTCCGGGCCAAACTCTTTAGAAGAAAGCCCGTAACGTCCGCCAATCACGCGCGGTAGGGTTCCCCGCTCACCGCAGTTAAAGGCTTCTGCCAACGCGGTCATTACATCCAGATACAACGGTTCTGCCTGGGCGCCAGGCTCTTTGGTGCGATCCAGAACGGCAACGCTACGCGCCGTTTCTGGTAATACTTGCAGTAAATGTCTGGCGGAGAAGGGGCGGAACAGTCGAACTTTCAGGACGCCAACTTTCTCTCCACGAGCAAGTAACTCGTCGACGACTTCTTCGCAGGTACCAATCGCAGAACCCATCAAGATAATGACGCGTTCCGCCTGTGGATGACCGTAATATTCAAAAGGTTGATACTGGCGGCCCGTCGCCGCGGCGAAGTCGTTCATCGCCTGTTCGACGTTTTCGTAAACCGCGTTGTACCAGGGGTTTGTCGCTTCGCGCGACTGGAAGTAGGTATCCGGGTTCGCAGATGTACCGCGAATAACCGGATGCTCTGGATTAAGCGCGCGGGCGCGGTGAGCATCGATTTCCGCCTGCGGCATCAGTCCGAGGATCGTGTCATCGGCTAGCGGCACAATTTTATTGATTTCATGCGAAGTACGGAAACCATCAAAGAAATGAATAAACGGCACCCGACTTTTCAGGGTGGCGATTTGTGAAATCAGTGCGAAATCCTGTGCTTCCTGGACGCTGCTGGCGCAGAGCATCGCACAACCCGTCTGGCGCACCGCCATTACGTCGGAATGGTCACCGAAGATAGACAGCGCATGAGTAGCAATCGTACGCGCGGCAACGTGCAGCACAAATGGCGTCAACTGACCGGCCAGTTTGTACAGCGTTGGGATCATCAGCAACAGGCCCTGCGATGAGGTAAACGACGTCGAGAGCGCGCCGGTCTGCAACGCGCCGTGAACGGTCGCGATCGCACCGCCTTCCGACTGCATTTCAACGACGCGAGGGGTATCCCCCCACACGTTTTTAAGCCCGTTCCCGGCCCAGGCGTCTGCCTGTTCCGCCATCGTCGAACTTGGTGTAATCGGGTAGATGGCGATAACTTCGCTGGTACGAAATGCGACCGAAGCAACCGCACCATTACCGTCAATTGTTTGCATACTGACACCCTTACATTGCGCAAAAAGAGGGACCCGCGTAACCGCGGCGAATCCTGTAGTTATATCTTTCTATTTTAGCAAAAGCGCTAAAGACAGATTTTCGCTTTTGTGTCCTGGGAATAAGCAGAATGAATGGTTTGATCAAAGGAGGAGCCAAAAAATTGCCAGAAAATGTAAACAGCACGCATAAATGCGCATTTTGCCTCTCGACGGCAGTGTTTCCGCTGCCTATTATTTATGGCTGTGTCGTTTGGTTAATATTCAGAGGGGAGTAAGATGCGCGCAGCGTTTTGGGTAGGGTGTGCCGCGTTATTATTATCGGCTTGCAGCAGTGAACCTGTTCAGCAGGCAACGGCCGCACACGTTGCACCGGGCATGAAGGCCGCAATGTCCAGCTCCGGAGAGGCCAACTGTGCCATGATTGGCGGTTCGCTCTCCGTCGCACGTCAACTGGATGGTTCTGCTATCGGGATGTGTGCATTACCTAACGGCAAACGCTGTAGTGAGCAGTCGCTTGCCGCCGGAAGCTGTGGGAATTATTGAGCCACTGCTTTTACTACATTAAATCTGCCAGTTTAAACGTCAACGTTTGTTCTGCCGTGGCCAGTGTTAACTGGTCAGCAGTCAGATCAACCTGTGCGCCTTGCTTAAACATCTCGCTGACGATGCCGTCGAGCGCGTTAAGCTGTGGATCGGCGCACATCATGCGCGTCATTGCCATGTCTTTCACTTTTAATTCACCGTCGGACAGCTTGCCCTGACCGTGGAACTGATTACACATTTTTCCCGACACCGTCATATTTTCACCGAAACTTAATTCAGGTGGGGTATTGGCGACGGTTACCGGCTTGCCATTGACGCTCTGTAAAACAAAACGGTGGTGCTGTAACTGTTCGCGATTGACGGAAATTTTTCCATTGCTCACACAGCCAGCCATAAGCATGCTGAGCGCAATCAGCGTGACAATTTTCTTCATTAACTTTCTCTACGTTCGTGGCGGAATTGCATTCATGATGGTAATGATATCGCCAGATTTATCATCGGGGGTTATCTGAAAATGCTCCCCCGGAGGCGGGGGAGCGGAATGATTAGAAGAGGGCGTTCGGGCAGGTTTCGCCTTTGGCGATTTGAGCCAGATTCTGCAAGGTTGTTTCAGAAATGCTGGTCAACGCTTCGGCAGTCAGGAATGCCTGATGCCCGGTGAACAGGACGTTATGACAGGCTGACAAACGACGGAACACATCATCCTGAATCACATCATTGGACTTATCTTCAAAGAACAGGTCGCGTTCATTTTCGTACACGTCCATCCCCAGGGAACCGATCTTCTGGTTTTTCAGCGCGTCGATTGCTGCCTGAGAATCGATCAACGCCCCGCGGCTGGTGTTGATAACCATCACGCCATTTTTCATTTGCTCAAAAGCTTCGTGATTGAGCAAATGATAATTTTCTGGTGTTAACGGGCAGTGCAGGGAAATAACATCAGACTCCGCAAACAGTGTTTTAAGATCGACATATTCAACGCCTAACTCCAGCGCAGCAGCGCTTGGGTAAGGATCAAACGCCAGCAGGCGCATACCAAACCCTTTCAGGATGCGCAGTGCAGCAACACCGATTTTACCTGTACCAATCACCCCAGCCGTTTTGCCATACATGGTAAAGCCGGTCAGTCCCTCAAGAGAGAAGTTGGCGTCACGAGTACGCTGATAAGCACGATGGATACGGCGGTTCAGCGTCATCATCATACCGATTGCATGTTCGGCGACGGCTTCAGGTGAATAGGCAGGAACACGTACAACCTGCAAGCCCAACTCTTTCGCAGCGTCCAGATCGACGTTATTGAACCCGGCGCAGCGCAGCGCGATGTATTTCACACCGTGCTTTTTCAGTTCTTCCAGAACAGGGCGGCTGCCATCGTCGTTGACGAAAATGCACACGGCTTCACAACCATGGGCGGTTTTCGCTGTTTTTTCCGTCAACAGAAAGTCAAAGAATTCAAGTTCAAAACCAAAAGCCTCGTTAACCTGCTGCAGATACTTCTTGTCGTACTGTTTTGTACTATAGATGGCGAGTTTCATAAGACTTTCTCCAGTGATTTTGACGTCACATTAATTCAGTTCAAATTATTTTACAAAATCTAAAAAGTTATTGGTAGTCATAGATATAATGAATAATTCTAGAGTATCTCTTCTTAATGTGGGCACATTGCTGGATTTAAACCACTTTACTCAGCATAGGGTGATGGCGGCATCGTATAATTCGCCGACGGTCATGCCGTCCGCAAGATGTTTTTCCGTTACCGGCGAGTACTCGACCAGGTCATGCAGGCCGTACTTAATGCGACGGTTTGAGCTGCTCTTGCCCGGCGTCAACGCGTGATAGCACCAGCGCCGCTGGTGAGATCCCGCTCGGCATAAACGCGTGCGGTGAGCTGGCTTTCTGCTTCTTTGACTTTATTCAACGTTGCCTGATGGACTAACGTGCGCAGGCAAAATGCCGTGAGCAGAGGGATGAGGGACAGACGAAAGTGGCACAGTCATATTCTTCCTTGGGGGATGTCTTAAGGTAACTAGATATATAGCAAATACATAAGGTTAAATGTAGTTCGACACATGAGTGTTAGCTTTTACCTGGTCGTTCCTGGTTATGGACATTCGTACTGATAGTAGACTCTTGTCTCCAGGAGTCTACTATCGCCGAACAGGGTATACTTGTGTTATTCAGAATGTTTGAATTCATTATTTATTCAATCATTGATTTTCCAGTATTGCCCAGCTTCAATGTAGCTTAGCCCGATGCGTTGGGATGCTCGCTTGTTATCATTAATAAGATAAAAAATATCTGAAAGCACAGAACGTTCTTCGCTTGGGTAACTATGGCCTATAAAGCTAGTATCAACATTAGTTGCGTCAATCGATTCTATTCCAGGATAATAAATCAAACCAGTAGACGAATCACCCGCTCGCGGATAACGGTGTATCGTCTGGGATGCGGCTAACGCCTTATCTGTTGATGAAGCATATAAAGTAACAGGTTCTCCTTGTGCCACCAGTGCAGGGGCAATGTCTCGTTTGAAAACATCGGCATCTATGTCAGGAGCAGTTAGAATGACCTCTTTTATGCGATTTCGATAATCTGTATTTGTATTCAATACATCAATAATCGCCCGCGATAAAATTCTATTACCCATGCTGTGGGCTATCAGGTAAATATTTTTTGAATCGGATTTCTCAAGAAAGTCGATAAGGAAATTTTTTAGGTTGGTTTGTGTCCACTCAGCATTTTGCTCATCGATGGTATAAGCAGAAGTTCTGGCCTGTGAAGGCCAGCTATAAAAAACAGGGACCATATCGATGTTTAAATCATAGTATATTTGAGCTGTTTTTCTGGCTGCCTCGGCGAATGAGACATTATACCCATGAACGAAAATGAAGGTCTTTTTCTCTGGTATATTGCTTACTGTGGATACAAGGTAATTGAAAAAAACATTTTTAGCTAAAGGCGTTACACCAAGTAAGGCCACGTGTTTTTTGGGATCCTCTTTGAACTCAAGCCTTAAAAATGAAGGTTGTTCAGTTACTCCTATAATGTGGTGTCGAGGAATGCTAACTTCACAGAATCCATAGGAGATTGAGGCTCGATTGATTCCATATGATTGGTTGGGTGGTGCGCCGCTGTTATAATTTCTATCGGTGGCATACAAAACCTTGACAATGGCATAATCTGGTTTTTGAGCTAATATATTTATTTCATTGCTGCTAGATGCCATACTGGTAACACCTGTGTTGGACATGCCGCAACCATTTAGTATGGCTATAAAAATACTGAACACTATGTATTTTAATATTTTCATTTTGCTTGACCTTGCTTTAAACTTGGTTGGAGTGTCTTTCCTTTATTTATTTTTTCTGAATGTTACCAACTAAAATTAATCGGGGTAATTAAGATTTACGTATTTCCGCAGGGAATGGCATTAATAAAATGGTTTTAATTTGGACTGGCAGGATAGTAATATTTTATTAGTGACTGTTTATTAGATAACGCATGTGGCTAGCCAAAGGGCATCAGACTTCTGATTGATACCGCGCTAGTAATTACTACGAACCTCTTACCGAATACTCACTGTTTCTGACTCATATTTTCAGGAAGCAACCCGCATGGTTTCTGCTATCGGTTGACCAAACGCTCTTCACCGTGAGGGAGACAATATGTTTGGACTTGAAACGCTTGATATATTAATTGGGATAATGACTGTGTATTTCATGTTTGGGATAGCATGTACCGCGATTGTTGAAGCTATTTCTGCGTGGACCCGTATTCGTAGTCAAAATCTTGACGTGGCGCTGAGCGAGTTCCTTTCAGGCGATCTGTCTCAAAATCAGCAATTTATTACTCAGTTTTTTGAACATCCGTTAATTCAGTCCCTAAGTAAAGGAAACCAGGGGCGTCCTTCCTATATTCCCCCAGACATTGTCGCGCAAGTCGTGGAGGCGTTAGTTGTCAGCAAAAGTGCGATGGCAACGCTCTCCGCTGGAGTGAATGCCATGCCGGGAAATGCCAAAAATAATCGGATCAAAGGCATCCTCGAAACAGTGGTGGCGCAGACGGGCAATAACGCGGCCACGTTTCGCAACGCGGTTGCAAAACAGTTTGATGCGGTAATGGATCGCGCCTCGGGTTGGTATAAACGAAAAATGCAGACCATCACGTTGATTGTCGCCACCGTTCTGGTTCTTGGGGGGAATATTGACACCCTCAACCTTGCGACTGTGCTGGCCTCCAATCCTGATGTTCGAGAAAAAATGGTGGCGATCGCGCAGCAGGAAGTCAATGAGGCGAAAAATCAGGCTCAGGACAAGGAGCGCATCGCGACAGCTAAAGGCAAATATAACCACGCGATTGCCGTTATGCAGTCTGCAGGCTTCGAACTGGGCTGGAAAGGATGGCCGCAAGGGGGGGCTGAATGGCTGGCAAAAGTGGTGGGCCTGCTGGTGACTATTTTCGCCGTCTCACTCGGCGGACCTTTCTGGTTCGATATTCTTCAACGGGTTATGCAGGTCCGTTCAACTGGCCCAAAACCAGCAGCACCGGGTAAATCCGACAGTCCGAAAAGTAAGTGAAGTGTAACGGTTAACTATCGACAGAGAGGGCATCATGATACTTACACCCGCACAGAAAAGTCTCTGTGAACGAGTTTTGAATGCGTTTGAAACCGGCTCGGCCGAAGGCGATTACTCGGCTATCGCGATATTCCATGATGGTCCTCACGGGATCAGGCAGATCACTTACGGTCGTTCACAAACTACGGAATACAGCAAACTGCAGGATCTGGTGACCCGCTACGTTAATGCAAATGGGCGATTCAGTGCCGATCTTGCTCCATATGTTGCAAAGATAGGTAATATCGCACTGGTTGACAATGAACCGTTTAAGGACTTATTACGACGAGCAGGGCGCGATGATCCGATAATGAAATCGGTACAGGATCGGTTCTTTGATGAGCGCTACTATCTGCCTGCGCTGAAATGGGCACAGGACTTTGGTTTTAAAGATGCGCTCTCATTTCTGGTCATCTATGACTCATTTGTTCATAGCGGCACTATTTTGACGTTCTTGCGCGCCCAGTTTCGTGAGGTGCCTCCAGCCAGTGGCGGTGATGAACGCACCTGGATTTCCCAGTATGTTGAAGTGAGAAATTCATGGTTAGCCAACCATAGCAACCCCGAACTTCATCCTACCGTTTATCGTACAAAATGTTTGCGATTTGAAATAGATCGCGGCAACTGGGATCTTTCGCAGGTCCCCATTAACGCTAACGGTATACCCGTCGGGCCCTTACCTGATATATCAATCACTCAGACATCGATACCTCCGGTGGAACAACCCAGCGTTCCGTATTTTGGTGAGGAAGCACCCGTTTCTGGTTTTGCGGATAACGCCGCGTCGATCGCCGCTGACGAGTGGCATTTTTTTGGCGAGCAGCGCTACAACCGCAATGGTGGCCTTCTTCATTCCGGGCACAAAGAGGGTGAGGATGGCTGGTGGCAACGTGTTGGCCTGTATTGGGCAAAAATCGGGCGGGACGATCTGGACGGGCGAGATCATGACTGGCCGTGGTCGGCGGCGTTCATTTCATGGGCCATACGTCAGGCTGGCGCGGGGGAGCGTTTTTCCTACTCTGCTTCGCATGCGACGTACATCAGCAAATCGATCCGCGACAGAAATCAGGGTAATGCTAAAGCGTTGTACTGGGGATACAGGCTGAATGAGCGTAAACCGCAGGTGGGGGATTTGGTTTGTTGGGACAGAGACCCCGACAAAGTCGTTGATTACGATCATCAGCATCTGGGCAACTACAGCAGTCACACCGACTTAGTTGTTTCCGTAGGCACTAATGAGATTGAAATTATTGGCGGTAATGTTGGTAATTCGGTGACACGACGCCCGTTGGCGCTCACCGCCGACGGATTCCTTGCCAGCGATGTACAAGGAGGGGAAACGCTGTTTGCCATCATGGGGTATCGCGGAGAGTGAAAAATGAAACGATCTAATATAGTGCTTAAATACGCTGCCCCGCTAATGTTTTGCACTTTCCTTTTACTGAGTGGGTGTGCCTTATTCGTTTCACACTACGATGCAGGCGCGTACCAGAACTTCACAAATTTAAAGGCGTTCCACCTTAAATTTCTCGAAGATAATACAGCTAAACCCGGGAATACCTTTGATGAAACTAAGGTAAAGGCTACTTGCGATACCGGGGACCTCAAGTTCCGTGAGGCGACGGAATATGCTGCAGGCAAACATGATGACTCACGTGTACGGGCTATTCATTACCTCGATAATGTCTTTGAGAGTGATTGCCGAATGGCGATGAAGGATAAAAAGTTATTTAGCGTCGTCTATGCGGATGAAAAAACCGATGTAGTTAAGTTGAACTACGATCTGGCCATTCGGGGAGAAAGTTCCCGTGTGGGGTCTGTTGTAAAATAGGGGATGAAAAATGTCAGATATTGATGATGCCATGAATGCGATTAAAAATGAGGTTGCTGAATCCATTAAAGAACAACTGAAAGCGCTCTTGCTCTCGGCAGCAAAAGATACGAATGAGGTAATAAACGATACCGGTAAGAAAATTGCGTACTGGCTGCGTCTTCGTGGGCAGGGAAAACTGAGTGACAGTGAACTGGAGGCGTTGCTCTACGCCAGAGATCAACTGCTGCGACAATATAAAAACACGGTGGAAATTGCAGCAAGAGCTCAGGTTGAGAAGATTGCTATTTCGCTGGTTAATATTGTGCTCGACAAATTATTGGGCATTGCCTTTCATCAGAAATGAGGCACGGCATAGGGCTAATAGGGCGAAAAAATGGTCGGTTTTCTGCGCCACTGACGGATGTGGTACAGGGTATCTCACTGAGAGACCACTATTTTTTATTACCCACAACCTATAAATATTACATATATTTCAATGGTATCTATTCTTAAGGTGGGCATGTTTAGCTAAACATGCCACAATACTGGCCTAAACCGGCTTAAATTTTCGCTAAATCAGGATATTAACTACCCATGAAGGGTAAATATAAAGCCGTTCTGGCACTCCTCTTATTATTGATTCTCGTGCCGCTGACGTTGGTCATGACGCTTGGCCTGTGGGTTCCCACGCTGGTGGGCGTCTGGTTGCCTGTCGGCACGCGTATTGCGCTGGATGAGAGCCCACGGCTGACACGGCATGGGCTGCATATCCCGGAACTTCGCTATCTGGTCGATGATTGCCCGCTAGCGCGCATTACTCAGGCAGAGCTCTCTCACCCCAGCCGCTGGTTGCTTAATGTTGGGACAATTGAGCTCGACTCGGCTTGCCTGGCCAAATTGCCGCAGGCAGAACCCTCGCCGGTAGCGCCAAAAACGCTGGCTGAATGGCAATCAATGCTACCCAATACCTGGATTAACATCGACAACGTTATTCTCTCTCCATGGCAGGAGTGGCAGGGGAAACTGTCGCTCTCGCTAACGCCCTCTACCCAGCAGCTGCGCTACCAGGGTGAAAAAGTTAAATTTCAGGGGCGTCTGCACGGACAGAATCTGACGGTAAATGAGCTGGATGTTGCAGCATTTGAAGGGCAGCCGCCGATAAAACTGGTCGGTGAATTTACCATGCCGCTGGTTCCTGATGGACTACCAGTGAGCGGGCATGCGGTTGCTACTCTGAGCTTGCCGCAGGAGCCAACGCTGGTTGACGCCGAACTTGAGTGGCAAGAAAACAGCGGACAACTGATCGTCATGGCACGGGATGCGGCCGATCCGCTTCTCGATCTGCCATGGGAAATAACGCGTCAGCAACTGACTATCAGTGACGGTCGCTGGAACTGGCCTTATCAGGGGTTCCCGTTAAGTGGGCGTCTGGGGGTGAAAGTTGAAAACTGGCAGGCCGGTCTGGAAAATGCCGTGTTGAGTGGGCGTCTGAACATTCTGACGCAAGGCGATGCCGGTAAAGGAAACGCCGTATTAACGTTAGGGCCAGGTAGGCTCGGTGTGGATAGTAGCGATATGCCGTTACAGTTGATCGGTGAGGCGAAACAGGATGACCTGATCTTCTACGCGAAGTTACCCGCCAGACTTACCGGAAGCCTGATCGATCCGCAGCTCGCTTTCGAGCCAGGGGCATTGCTGCGTTCCCGTGGGCGAGTCATCGATTCACTCGATATTGACGAAATTCGCTGGCCATTGGCTGGCGTTAAAGTGACACAGCGCGGTGTGGATGGGCGTCTGCAGGCCATTTTACGAGCGCATGAGAACCAGATGGGTGACTTTGAGTTACACCTTGATGGTCTGGCCAATGATTTTCTTCCTGATGCCGGTCGTTGGCAGTGGCGGTATTGGGGCAAAGGCAGTTTTACACCGATGCATGCGCTTTGGGATGTCGCGGGCAAAGGGGAGTGGCACGACAACACCCTGAGACTTTTCGACCTCTCGACCGGGTTTGACCAACTGCAATACGGTACCATGAAGGTGGAAAACCCGCGTCTGGTGATGGATGCGCCGATTGTGTGGGTCCGTGATGCCGAAAAACCGACGTTTAGCGGTGCGCTTTCGCTCGATGCCGGAAATACACTCTTTAGCGGGGGCAGCGTCTTACCTCCTTCAACGCTGAAGTTCAGTGTTGAAGGGACTGATCCGACGATTTTTCAGTTCAAAGGTCAACTTCATGCCGGAGCAATTGGTCCTGTACAGTTGAATGGGCGCTGGGATGGGATCCGCCTGCGTGGCCAGGCCTGGTGGCCAAAACAATCACTCACCGTTTTCCAGCCATTGGTACCACCGGACTGGAAAATGAATCTGCGCGAAGGTGAACTTTATGCGCAGGTGGCGTTCTCCGCCGCGCCGGAGCAGGGCTTTGAGGCGGGGGGGCACGGTGTACTGAAAGGGGGTAGTGCCTGGATGCCTGATAACCAAATTAACGGTGTCGATTTTGTGCTGCCGTTTCGTTTTAGCGAAGGCGTATGGCAACTGGGTACGCGGGGGCCGGTGTCATTACGTATTGCGGAAGTTGTGAATCAGGTTGCTGCGACAAACATCACCGCCGATCTGCAGGGCGGGTATCCCTGGAGTGAAGACAATCCGTTGCTGTTAAGCGATGTCAGCGCCGAACTATTGGGTGGCAAAGTGGTTATGCAACAACTGCGGATGCCGCAGCACGATCCGGCATTGTTACGGGTGCAGAATATCTCCTCCAGCGAGCTTATCAGCGCAGTTAATCCCAAACAATTCGCCATGTCTGGCCCGGTTAGCGGTGCGTTACCGTTATGGCTGGATAACGAAAAGTGGATCATTAAAGACGGCTGGCTGACCAACCCAGGACCAATGACGTTGCGTATTGATAAGGACACGGCGGATGCCGTCGTCAAAGATAATATGGCGGCGGGTGCGGCCATTAACTGGCTGCGTTATATGGAAATAAGTCATTCCTGGACGAAAATAAATCTGGATAACCTCGGTGTTTTAACCATGCAGGCAACGGTGACTGGCAACAGTCGGGTGGATGGCAAAGTGGGAACGGTTAATTTGAATTACACCCACGAGGAAAACGTCTTTACGCTATGGCGCAGTTTGCGTTTTGGCGACAATTTACAGGCATGGCTTGAACAAAATGCAGCGCTGCCAGAAACCCATTGCCCGGAAGGCAAGGAATGTGAGGAACAACAATGAAAACGATAGCTGCCATGCTGGGACTGCTTGCGTCATCTCTGCTGGCGGGGTGTACCCCCAGAATCGAAGTGGCTGCGCCTAAAGAGCCCATCACTATCAATATGAACGTCAAAATCGAGCACGAGATCCATATCAAAGTGGATAAAGACGTCGAGAGTTTACTGAAATCGCGCAGCGATCTGTTCTGAGGTCACGATGAAAAAACAGCTTGTAGCGATCCTGGTGGCGTTAAGTTTTTTGAGCGGCAACGTATGGGCATTGACGCTGAATGAAGCCAGAACGCAGGGACGGGTGGGCGAAACGCTTAACGGCTATCTTGTAGCGCTGAAAACGGATGCTGAAACGCAGGCGCTGGTGAATGAGATTAATAAAGCGCGCAACGCCAGCTATCAGCAACTGGCTGAGAGTAACAACATTCCGCCAGATGAAGTGGCGAAAATGGCCGGACAAAAGCTGGTTGCTCGCGCCAAACCCGGCGAGTATGTACAGGGCATAAATGGGAAATGGTTAAGGAAATAATAATTCATTTCTGAGCAGGAGCTGACAAGTATTGCATTCACATGAATTATTCATCGATATCGCAATAGTTGCCACACAGCATGATATCGATGTTGATATAGTTCCCCTCCGGTAGTGTCCTGGGGTGAAATCATGTGGCTTTTCAAGTGGTATGTCTGGAATCGTTGGGTATTCAAGCTGTTAAGCCGGGATGTCGCGGAGCCGGAACAATTTTTACAGCATTGCTGGGAAGAAAATCTGGCGAAGTGCAGGGATTACGCAACCATCTGGCGTGATATTAATCGCATTCACGGGAAGCAGGCAAAGAAGTAAGAACCCTCCCACCGGATGGTGAGAGGGTCAATCATCAGGCAGCGACGACGCTGTCGATTGCCGCTTTTGCATCGGATTGTGCTTTAGATGCCACTTCCGGACCGTAAGCAATGCCTTCCGCGAAGACGACGTTCACGTCGGTGATACCGATAAAGCCCAGGAACACATTCAGATACGGGGTGATCAGGTCGGTCGGCGTATCTTTATGGATACCACCACGGCTGGTCAGCACGATCGCACGTTTTCCGGTTACCAGACCTTCCGGGCCTTTCTCGGTGTAACGGAAGGTCACGCCAGCACGGGCAATCAGGTCGAAGTAGTTTTTCAGTTGCGTTGGGATGTTGAAGTTATACATCGGCGCGGCGATAACAATCACATCATGCGCTTTCAGCTCAGCGATCAGTTCATCGGACAGCGCGAGCGCTTCTTGCTGGCGTGGCGTCAGCGGCGTATCGCTCGGGCGCATCGCACCCACCAGCTCGCCATCCAGCACCGGAACAGGATTTGCAGCCAGGTCACGGACGGTGATTTCATCAGCGGAGTGCTTTTCACGCCACTGTTCAACAAAATAATCAGACAACTGACCAGACTGAGAGTACCCTGCCAGAATACTGGATTTAAGAACTAATACCTTGCTCATGGGTGTTTCCTTTTATGTGTTTGAAGGGGATGTGCCCCGTTGCTTGTTGACACTTTATTCACAATCCTGCCGCAGTGATAGCGCAATATATCGAATCCTATGTTCGAAATTATTGAACAACACATGAAAAGCGCCGATGTGGTACTCTATACCTATCATCTACAAGAGATTTAACCCGGCAGAGCACTGCCCTCTAACGCTATGACAGAACAACAAAAATTAACCTTCAACATGCTGCAGCAACAGCTGGACTCACTGATGCTGCGCGACAGACAGCGTTTTGCCCGCCGCCTGCACGGCGTGAAGAAGGTTAAAAATCCTGATGCACAACAGGCCATTTACCAGGAGATGGCGAAAGAGATCGCGCAGGCAGCAGGTAAAGTCGTGCTGCGCGAAGCGGCGCGTCCGGAGATTACCTATCCGGAAAACCTGCCCGTCAGCCAGAAAAAGCAGGATATTCTGGACGCCATTCGCGACCATCAGGTGGTGATTGTGGCCGGTGAGACCGGTTCGGGGAAAACCACCCAGTTACCGAAAATCTGTATGGAGCTGGGGCGTGGGGTGAAAGGGCTGATTGGCCATACTCAACCGCGCCGTCTGGCGGCGCGCACCGTGGCGAACCGTATTGCGGAAGAGTTGCAAACCGAGCCGGGCGGCTGTATCGGTTATAAAGTGCGTTTCAGCGATCATGTCAGTGACAACACCATGGTTAAGCTGATGACTGACGGTATCCTGCTGGCGGAAATTCAGCAGGATCGGCTGCTGATGCAGTACGACACCATCATCATCGATGAAGCGCATGAACGCAGTCTGAATATCGATTTTCTGCTCGGCTATTTGAAAGAACTCCTGCCGCGTCGTCCGGATCTCAAAATTATTATCACTTCGGCGACCATCGACCCGGAGCGTTTTTCAAAGCATTTCAATAACGCGCCGATTATCGAAGTCTCCGGTCGAACTTACCCGGTGGAAGTGCGTTATCGCCCGATTGTTGAAGATGCAGATGACACCGAGCGTGACCAACTGCAGGCAATTTTTGATGCCGTAGATGAGTTAGGCCGTGAAAGTCAGGGCGATATTCTGATCTTCATGAGCGGCGAGCGCGAAATTCGCGATACTGCGGATGCGCTGAATAAGCTGGATTTGCGCCATACCGAAGTGCTACCGCTCTATGCGCGTCTTTCTAACAGCGAGCAGAACCGCGTATTCCAGTCGCACAGCGGCCGCCGTATCGTGCTGGCTACCAACGTGGCGGAAACTTCGCTAACCGTGCCGGGGATCAAATACGTAATTGATCCGGGCACCGCGCGTATCAGTCGCTACAGTTACCGCACCAAAGTTCAGCGCTTGCCGATTGAACCGGTGTCACAGGCTTCTGCCAACCAGCGTAAAGGCCGCTGCGGTCGTGTTTCTGAAGGGATCTGTATTCGCCTGTATTCCGAAGACGATTTCCTGTCGCGCCCGGAGTTTACCGACCCGGAGATCCTGCGTACCAACCTGGCATCCGTTATTTTGCAGATGACTGCGCTGGGACTGGGGGATATCGCGGCATTCCCGTTCGTTGAAGCACCGGATAAACGCAATATTCAGGACGGGGTACGCCTGCTCGAAGAGCTGGGGGCGATAACCACCGACGAACAGGCAACCGCTTACAAGTTAACGCCGTTGGGCCGTCAGCTGTCGCAACTGCCGGTGGATCCGCGTCTGGCGCGCATGGTGCTGGAAGCGCAAAAACATGGCTGCGTACGTGAAGCGATGATCATTACCTCGGCGCTGTCCATTCAGGACCCGCGCGAGCGTCCAATGGACAAGCAACAGGCTTCTGACGAGAAACACCGCCGCTTCCACGACAAAGAGTCTGATTTCCTCGCGTTTGTGAACCTGTGGAACTATCTTGGCGAGCAGCAAAAAGCGCTGTCGTCAAACCAGTTCCGTCGCCAGTGCAAACTTGATTTTCTAAACTACCTGCGCGTGCGAGAGTGGCAGGATATCTACACGCAACTGCGCCAGGTAGTGAAAGAGTTGGGTATTCCGGTTAATAGCGAACCTGCTGAGTATCGGGAAATTCACGTTGCGCTGTTGACCGGGTTACTCTCGCATATCGGAATGAAAGATGCCGATAAACAGGAATTTACCGGCGCGCGTAACGCCCGCTTCTCGATCTTCCCCGGTTCTGGATTGTTTAAAAAACCACCGAAATGGACGATGGTTGCCGAGCTGGTGGAAACCAGCCGCCTGTGGGGACGTATTGCCGCACGTATCGATCCCGAGTGGGTGGAGCCGGTTGCCCAGCATCTGATCAAACGTTCATACAGTGAACCGCACTGGGAACGCGCGCAGGGTGCTGTAATGGCGACAGAAAAGGTCACCGTTTACGGCTTACCGATTGTGGCCGCCCGTAAGGTGAACTACAGCCAGATCGATCCAGTCCTGTCGCGTGAACTGTTCATCCGCCATGCGTTGGTGGAAGGCGACTGGCAAACTCGCCATGCGTTTTTCCGTGACAACCTCAAGCTGCGTGCGGAAGTGGAAGAGTTGGAGCACAAATCACGCCGTCGCGACATTCTGGTCGATGATGAGACGCTGTTTGAGTTTTACGACCAGCGCATCAGCCATGATGTGGTTTCTGCCCGCCACTTTGACAGCTGGTGGAAGAAGGTTAGCCGCGAGACACCGGATCTGCTCAACTTTGAAAAGAGCATGCTCATCAAAGAGGGCGCGGAGAAAATCAGCAAGCTGGATTACCCGAACTTCTGGCATCAGGGCAATCTCAAACTGCGCCTGAGCTATCAGTTTGAACCCGGCGCTGATGCGGATGGTGTGACCGTGCATATTCCGCTGCCGCTGCTTAACCAGATCGAAGAGAGCGGTTTTGAATGGCAAATTCCGGGGCTGCGCCGTGAACTGGTGATCGCCCTGATTAAATCACTGCCAAAACCGGTACGGCGTAACTTTGTGCCGGCACCGAACTATGCGGAAGCATTTTTAGGCCGAGTGACGCCGCTGGAACTGCCGCTGCTGGATTCGCTGGAGCGTGAACTGCGCCGCATGACCGGCGTCACCGTTGACCGTGACGACTGGCACTGGGATCAGGTGCCCGATCACCTAAAAATCACCTTCCGGGTCGTGGATGATAAGAACAGGAAGCTGCAGGAAGGGCGTTCGCTGCAGGATTTGAAAGATGCGCTGAAGGGCAAAGTTCAGGAAACGCTGTCTGCGGTGGCGGATGACGGTATTGAACAGAGCGGATTGCACATCTGGAGCTTCGGCCAGTTGCCGGAAAGTTACGAGCAAAAACGCGGCAACTATAAAGTCAAAGCGTGGCCTGCGCTGGTGGATGAGCGTGACAGCGTTGCTATCAAACTGTTTGATAATCCGCTGGAGCAACAGCAGGCGATGTGGTGCGGTTTACGCCGCCTGTTGTTGCTGAATATTCCATCACCTATCAAATATTTACACGAGAAACTGCCCAACAAAGCGAAGCTGGGGCTGTATTTTAACCCGTATGGCAAAGTGCTGGATTTGATTGACGACTGTATCTCCTGCGGTGTGGATAGACTTATCGACGCTAACGGCGGCCCGGTGTGGACGGAAGAGGGCTTTGCGGCGTTGCACGAAAAAGTGCGGGCTGAGCTGAATGACACAGTGGTCGATATTGCGAAGCAGGTCGAACAGATCCTGACAGCGGTATTTAATATCAACAAACGTCTGAAAGGGCGTGTGGATATGACCATGGCGCTGGGGCTTTCGGATATCAAAGCGCAAATGAGCGGGCTGGTGTACCGTGGATTTGTCACCGGCAATGGATTCAAACGCCTGGGCGATACGTTGCGTTATTTGCAGGCCATTGAAAAACGGCTGGAGAAACTGGCGATTGATCCACATCGCGATCGGGCGCAGATGCTGAAAGTAGATAGTGTGCAGCAGGCCTGGCAGCAGTGGTTCAATAAACTGCCGCCCGCGCGGCGTGAAGATGATGATGTCAAAGAGATCCGCTGGATGATAGAAGAGCTGCGAGTCAGCTATTTTGCCCAGCAGCTTGGCACACCATATCCGATCTCCGATAAACGTATTCTGCAGGCGATGGAGCAGATTACGGGGTGACGCGATGCTGGACCGTAGGCCGGATAAGGCATAGCCGCCATCCGGCATCTGTACCCGGTAAAGAATAAACACCAGGAGTTATGAGTATGAGTCAGTTCCCGATACTTTCCGCAGCCACCCTTGCGGCGATAAATACCGTAGGGCGATGGTTGGCGCAGAATGATTTTATGGAGAACATCACCGTTCAGTCAGACTGCGTGATTCTGGCGGGCAACGCGGTTATTCCGACCATCGACGCCGCCTGTCGGATCGCGAAAGAACAACAGGTTCCCTTATTGATTAGCGGTGGCATCGGTCATTCTACGCGCTTTCTGTATGACGCGATTGCAGAGCATCCTCGCTATAACATCATCCGCACCAGCGGACGAGCAGAAGCTGCGATCCTGGCTGATATTGCGCACCAGTTCTGGCAAATTCCGGGTGAGACGATTTGGGTGGAAGACCAGTCAACAAACTGCGGTGAGAATGCACGCTTTAGCTGTGCCTTACTGAACCAGGCGACAGAAAATATTCACACGGTCATTGTGGTGCAGGACCCTACAATGCAACGCCGCACGATGGCGACGTTTCAGCGTGTAACCCGTGATTTTCTGCAGGCGCCGCGCTGGTTGAGTTTTCCCGGTTTTATCCCTGAGTTGACTCTACAGAACGGTGGTGTGGATTTCGCGCCAACTGCGGAGGGGCTGTGGTCTGTGGATCGCTATCTTTCACTGATTACCGGCGAATTGCCGAGACTGCGCGATGATGCAACCGGCTATGGCCCTCGTGGTCGTGATTTTATCGCCCATGTTGATATTCCGCAGAATGTTGAGGATGCATGGTTGCATCTGCAAAACGATACGGCGCTGACTGACCTGCTGGCGAGCCGATCGCTGTAATCTTTGCTGCCCGTTTGTCGGCATTTTGCCGCAAACGGGCATAAATCCTGCCTGTTTTTTCCCTCCGCCATGGCATTACCAGATGCTTTTATGAAGCGGCTCACAGAACGACAATTCCAGCAGTAATGCGTCATGCATGATTGGTATTAATTAACAATAGTTTTACTTGTTAAAAACAAATCAATCACAGGAGAAGCGCATGTCAGTACCCGTACAACATCCTATGTATATTGATGGGCAGTTTGTGACCTGGCACGACGATGCCTGGATTGATGTCATCAATCCAGCGACCGAAGAGCTGATCTCGCGTATTCCCGATGGACGCGCTGAAGATGCGCGTAAAGCGATCGATGCCGCACAGCGTGCTCAGCCGCAATGGGAAGCCCTGCCTGCTATTGAACGGGCGAACTGGTTACGCAAAATTTCTGCGGGCATCCGTCAGCGAGCCGCTGAAATCAGCGCGTTGATTGTGGCGGAAGGTGGAAAAATTCAACAACTGGCTGACGTTGAAGTCGCGTTTACCGCCGACTATATCGATTACATGGCTGAGTGGGCGCGTCGCTATGAAGGCGAGATCCTGCAAAGCGACCGCCCGGGTGAGAATATCCTGCTGTTTAAGCGTGCACTGGGCGTGACGACGGGCATTCTGCCGTGGAACTTCCCGTTTTTCCTGATTGCCCGCAAACTGGCTCCCGCCTTGCTGACGGGGAATACCATTGTCATTAAGCCGAGTGAATTCACACCGAATAACGCCATCGCCTTTGCCAAAATTGTTGATGACATTGGTTTACCGCGCGGGGTCTTTAATCTGGTGCTGGGACGCGGTGAAACGGTCGGTCAGGAACTGGCCGGAAACCCGAAGGTGGCGATGGTGAGCATGACCGGCAGCGTTGTGGCGGGCGAGAAAATCATGGCTGCGGCAGCGAAAAATATCACTAAGGTATGTCTGGAGCTGGGCGGCAAAGCGCCGGCAATCGTCATGGACGATGCTGACCTTGAGCTGGCAGTGAAGTCTATTGTTGACTCGCGGGTGATCAATACCGGTCAGGTGTGCAACTGTGCCGAACGCGTGTATGTCCAGAAAGGTATCTATGACCAGTTTGTGAATCGTCTGGGAGAGGCAATGAAAGCCGTCCAGTTTGGCAATCCGGCAGAGCGTAATGACATCGCGATGGGGCCGCTCATTAATGCGGCTGCGCTGGCACGTGTGGAACAGAAAGTGGCGCGCGCAGTGCAGGAAGGGGCCAGAGTGGTTCTGGGCGGTAAATCCGTTGCCGGCAAAGGTTATTACTATCCACCGACGTTACTGTTAGACGTACGTCAGGAGATGGCGATTATGCACGAGGAGACGTTTGGTCCTGTGCTGCCAGTGGTGGCGTTTAATACGCTGGAAGAGGCGCTGACGATGGCTAATGACAGCGACTACGGCCTGACCTCATCGATTTACACACAGAATCTGAATACGGCGATGAAAGCGATTAAAGGGCTGAAGTTTGGCGAAACCTATATTAATCGAGAAAACTTCGAGGCGATGCAGGGCTTCCACGCTGGCTGGCGTAAGTCCGGGATTGGCGGGGCTGATGGTAAACATGGTCTGAACGAATACCTGCAAACGCAAGTGGTGTATCTGCAGTCCTAAGTTTTTCGCCGGGTGAGTCTGTACGCCACCCGGCGCCATCCTCACACTTTAGTGGCTACCCAGTTCATCATCATTTCCGGCCAGATGGCCAGCGGTAACCCTTGCGCATCGCGAATACCAAATCCGTGCTTACCGCGTTCAAACAGATGCATTTCGACCGGAACGCCCTGCTCACGTAGCGCATTAAAGAAGACCAGGCTGTTTTCTACCTTCACCGCCGGATCGTCAATGGCGTGTAGCAGGAATGTCGGCGGCGTTGTGTTCTCAACTCGTTCTTCAAGTGAATAGCGGTGCAGGTCCTTTTCTTCGGGGGTCGTGCCAACTAATTCAAGGCGAGAGCCTGGGTGAGCGATATTCTCACGCAGGCTAATCACCGGATAGACCAGCGCCATGAACGCGGGGCGGGCGGGTTGTTCGTCTACGCTATCGAGGGGCGTATAAACCGATTCAGCAAAACGTGTTCCCAGGCTGGCTGCCACATGACCGCCGGAGGAAAAGCCCAGTATACCGATACGATAAGGATCGATTCCCCATTCATGTGCGTTAGCCCGAATGTAGCGCATAGCGCGTTGGGCATCGGCCAACGGTGCGTTTGACGCTTCCTCGTGACCATCCCCCGGCAAGCGATAGGTCATGACAAACAGAGTATAACCGCGGGCATTAAAAAAGGGCGCCAGCGCACTACCTTCTTTGTCCAGCACTACGCGTCGATAAGAGCCGCCGGGGGTGACAAGTATTCCCACACCATTCGGTTTTGCGGGGGCGTAGACGGTGATTTCTGGGGCACGAATACCGGTTACCGCACGATCGTAATGAGAGGTTCCCGTATGTCTGGGTTCGGGGGTAAATACCGCATCGCTGTTTTTTGCTCCGGGGGCTTCACCCATTGGCCAGACTGAGACGGTGGCGGCGTGGGCAACGGCTTGCGCGATCATAGTTTCTAACGTTTCTCGACTCAGTGCTTCCATTACTGTGCTCCCTTTGTGGCAAAGGTTAGCTATAGCACACTTAATGGGTTGAAAACGGGGAGAGACTCACAACGTATTGAATTAGCGGGAAATGAAACGAGGCGGAGGCGATCCTCCGCCATAACACTAAAGCGTGATAAATTTATCCAACGTACGGATAAGTTGGGTGACAAAACCGTACTCGTTATCGTACCAGGCCACGGTTTTTACCAGTTGCAGATCGCCCACTTCGGTGATCTCGGTTTGTGTTGCATCAAATACTGAACCGAAATGTGAGCCAATGACATCTGACGAGACAATTTCTTCGTCGGTATAGCCGAATGATGCATTGTTCAGCGTTGCCTTTTTCAGCGCGTCGTTAACCTCTTCCGCAGTGACTTTTTTACCCAGAATCGACACCAGTTCCGTAACGGATCCGGTTTTTACCGGAACACGCTGGGCGTGGCCTTTTAATTTCCCGCTCAGGGCCGGGATCACCAGACCAATCGCCTTCGCCGCACCGGTGGTATGAGGAATGATATTTTCTGCTGCCGCGCGTGAGGCGCGCAGATCTTTCCCGCGAGGGCCATCAACCAGTGATTGCGTTCCGGTGTAAGCATGGATAGTGGTCATGGTGCCAAGCTGAATACCGAAGCTGTCATGCAGCGCTTTTGCCATCGGCGCCAGGCAGTTGGTGGTGCACGACGCGACAGAGATAATCCGATCGCTGGCATCCATCGTGTCGTCGTTGACGTTAAAGACAATGGTTTTCATATCCCCAGCCGGGGCGGATATCAGCACTTTTTTGGCCCCGGCATCCAGGTGCGCGTTGGCTTTTTCTGTTGAGGTATAAAAACCGGTGCATTCGATGATGATCTCTGCGCCAGTCGTTTTCCACGGAATATTTTTTGCCTCTTTTTCGGCGTAAACGGCAATTTTTTTACCATCGACAATCAGTGCGTCCTCGGTAAAGTCGACGCTCCAGGGAAACGGGCCGTAGTTTGAATCGTGTTTTAACAGATAAGCGAGGATTTTCGGTGAGGTGAGGTCATTGATAGCGACGACCTCCACGCTGCTTTTGACCTCCAGTAGCCGACGCAATACCAGACGACCGATACGACCAAAACCGTTAATGCCAATTTTATTCATGGTTTTCTCCTGTCAGGATGAGACGGTACGACATATTTTCCCTACCAGGCATAGTCCAGTCAGGCATCCGCGGCAATAGCTGTTTTTGCGGTTAAACGTAACTGACTGAAAATGGGTGAACAAAACTTAATGAATTTTTAACAAAAGCCCGTTATGTTGACGCATTATTGTTTTTATTCGAGAAGTGTTATGGGGAAGAAGTATTCTGGCCTGCAAATTGGCATTCACTGGCTGGTCTTTTTGTTGGTCATTGTGGCCTACAGTGCCATGGAGTTTCGCGGATTTTTTCCGCGCAGCTATCGTCCCGGGTTCAACATGGTGCATGTTTCCTGTGGTATCACAATCTTAGCGTTGATGGTGGCGCGTCTGCTGGTCAGACTTAAGTATCCGGCACCACCGATTGAACCAAAACCGAAGCCGATGATGATAGGCATGGCGCATCTGGGGCATCTGGTTATCTATTTGCTGTTTATTGCGCTGCCGATTATTGGCCTGGTGATGATGTATAACCGGGGAAATCCGTGGGTTGCATTCGGCATTGTTATGCCACATGCGGCAGAAGCCAATTTTGAACTGGCCGATATGCTGAAATCATGGCACGAAACGCTGGCAAACCTGGGTTATTTTGTCATTGGCCTGCATGCCGCCGCGGCTCTGCTACATCACTATTTCTGGAAGGATAATACGTTGTTGCGCATGATGCCGCGAAAACGCTCCTGAGGTAATGCCCCGCAAATGTGGGGCATTTTTTTAGCCGATTATTTTTCCAGACATCATAAAAGCTTATCGACAAGATGGTTAAACAACGCTCAATTCGCCACACTTGTCACTTGATCGCTGTCCTTATTAAAACTACTGTATATAAATACAGTTAATGAGAGGCAGATTATTATGTTGTTTTTCCAGCCTGCGGAACGCCGCGAAGTTAAACACTTTCCGCTATTTAGCGATCTTGTGCCTTGCGGTTTTCCATCTCCGGCGCAGGACTACGTTGAGAAACGTATCGACCTCAATGACCTGCTGGTACGGCATCCCAGCGCAACCTATTTTGTTAAATCATCTGGCGACTCCATGAGGGGCGCGGGGATCGGCGAGGGCGATTTGCTGATTGTCGACAGCGCCAGAAAGCCTGCCCATGGAGATATCGTTATTGCCGCTATTGAGGGCGAATTCACCGTTAAACGTCTGCAATTACACCCAGTTATCATGCTGAAGCCAGAGAACAGCACCTACGCGCCGATCATGATTAGCAGCGAGGACACGCTGGATATATTTGGTGTGGTGACATTTATCGTTAAAGCCGTGGGCTGATTATGTTTGCCCTGGTGGATGTTAATTCATTTTATGCCAGCTGTGAGTCGGCATTCCGGCCCGATCTGAAGGGCAAACCCGTTGTCGTTCTTTCAAATAACGATGGCTGTGTCATTGCCTGTAGCACGGAGGCAAAAGCGCTTGGCGTTAATATGGGCGCACCGTATTTCAAACAGAAAGATCTGTTCAGGCGTTATGGCGTGTTCTGTTTTAGTTCGAACTACGAATTGTATGCGGATATGAGCAGCAGGGTGATGTCGATTCTGGAGGAGTTGTCGCCGCGCGTGGAGATGTACAGTATTGATGAAGCCTTTTGCGATTTAACGGGCGTGCGAAACTGCCGGGACCTTACGGATTTTGGTCGGGAAATCAGAGCAACCATTTTACAGAAAACACGCCTCAAGGTTGGGGTTGGTATCGCCCAGACCAAAACCCTGGCCAAGCTGGCTAACCATGCTGCCAAAAAGTGGCAGGAACAGACTGGCGGGGTGGTGGATCTCTCGAATATTGAGCGTCAGCGTAAGCTGATGACTGCGCTCCCGGTTGATGAAGTCTGGGGTGTTGGACGCCGTATCAGTAAAAAACTGGACGCTATGGGCATTAAAACGGTCTGCGACCTGGCAGATACCGATATTCGCTTTATCCGCAAACATTTCAACGTTGTGCTTGAGCGCACTGTGCGGGAATTGCGCGGTGAACCTTGCCTGGAGCTGGAGGAGTTTGCGCCAGTTAAGCAGGAAATTATCTGCTCAAGATCGTTTGGTGAAAAACTCACGGATTACAACGCGATGAGAGAGGCAATTTGTACCTATGCTTCACGTGCTGCGGAAAAGCTGCGCAGAGAGCACCAGTTCTGTCGGTTTATCTCTACGTTTATCAAAACCAGCCCATTTTCCCTGAATGAACCGTATTACGGTAACAGCGCATCGATAAAACTGCTGACACCAACCCAGGATAGTCGGGAAATTATAAGGGCGGCCACATGTAGCCTGGACGCAATATGGCGAGAGGGGCTACGTTATCAAAAAGCAGGGGTCATGCTGGGCGATTTTTTTAGCTCAGGTGTTGCACAGCTGAATCTTTTTGATGACAACCGCCCACGGCGTAACAGCGATAAACTGATGGGCGTGCTGGATACGCTTAATGCTGAAAAGGGGAAAGGAACGCTCTATTTTGCCGGGCAAGGGATACAGCAACCGTGGGCGATGAAGCGAGACATGCTTTCGCCGCGTTATACCACGAGATACAGTGATTTGCTGCGCGTGGGGTAGGGGTTGTTCATTATTGAATGGAGAGCCTTTTTATTCGCTTGATAATCAGGTCTCGCAGCGCCGCAGCATATCACTGGGTAATTGAGAGAATAAGACCGCTGAATAACAGCGGTCTTATTGATTTTATTTAGACTCTAATTCTGGTGCTTTTTCTTCAGTAAGTTCAACCTCACGATACCAGCGAGGATGGTGTTTCTTCGCCCAGCGTCGACTTACTTTCCCTTCGATCATCCCTTTAATTGAACCTTTTACCCAAAACGCCATGTACATATGGATCAGAATGGCGTGGATCAGCACAATGGCTGCTGTCGCGTGGATTAACAAACTCCAACGAACAATGTTAATTGAGAAATAATGGGCAAAGTAGGGCCTCCAGATAATAACGCCGGTAATCAGTAATACCAGAATCAGGCTCATGATGCTCCAGAACATCATTTTCTGCCCTGCGTTGTATTTCCCCACATCAGCGACTTTATGCTCATTGCCTTTAAGTACCTCAACGATCCCTTTAATCCAGGGAAGGTCCTGTTTATCGGGAATGTTGTGGTGTACAAAACGGACGAACATAAACATCAGCACGATGAAAATCATCACCCCGAAAAACGGATGTAGAATTCGCCCCATTTGCGGTGTACCGAAAGTTTCGGTGAGCCATTGCAACGTCGGGAAGAACAGCGCAATACCGGAAAGCGACACCAGGAAGAAGCTTATTACCACCGTCCAGTGACAAGCACGGTCGATGAATTTGGTGCGCAGAATCATTTTGCTTTTACTCATGACCGTTCTCCTCTTCATCATCATCCGTCTCTTTGTTTGGGCCGACTCCCACGTAGTGGTAAATCAGCCCGGCAAAGGTGGCGATAAATCCGGCGGCGGAGAGTGGTTTTAAAATCCCCTTCCAGAGGTTCACTGGTGCGGCGATTTTGGGCTCATCCGGCAGATTGTGGTACAGCGATGGTTGATCCGCGTGATGAAGTACATACATCACGTGGGTGCCGCCGACCCCTTGCGGGTTGTAGATGCCCGCATTGGCATAGCCGCGTTTTTTCAACTGCGCCACGCGAGTTTCCGCTACATTGAGCATCTCTTTTTTGGTGCCAAACTGGATAGCGCCGGTCGGGCAAGTTTTCACGCAGGCTGGTTCCTGGCCTACACTCACCCGGTCAACGCACAACGTACATTTGTAGACCCGGTTATCTTCGGGATTAAGTCGCGGAATATTGAACGGGCAGCCAGCAATGCAATAGCCACAGCCAATGCAGTGCTCAGACTGAAAGTCGACAATCCCGTTGGCATACTGAATGATTGCTCCAGCGGATGGACAGGCTTTCAAACAGCCGGGATCGGCGCAGTGCATGCAGCCGTCTTTGCGGATCAGCCATTCCAGCTTGTCGTTCTGGGTGGTTTCGCTAAAGCGCATCACCGTCCAGGACTTAGCGCTGAGATCGGTCGGGTTGTCGTAGACGCCGTTGCAGTAGCCCACTTCATCGCGAATATCGTTCCACTCTGAGCAGGCGACCTGACAGCCTTTACAGCCAATACAGGTAGTGACATCAATTAATTTTGCCACTTCTGCACGGTAATCCCGTGCCTGGGGCGGCGGCGTGATGCTGTTCGTCGCCGAGCGTTTAATAATATCTTGTGATTGCATAGCCATGAGTTCCTTTCCTTACGCTCGCTCGATGTTGACCAGAAACGCTTTATACTCCGGTGTTTGCGAGTTCGCGTCACCCACCGATGGCGTTAACGTATTGGCGAGGAACCCTTTGCGTGTGGCGCCTTCAAAGCCCCAGTGACAAGGGATACCGATAGTATCGACCTGCTTACCATCGATCGTCAGCGTTTGCAGACGTTTGGTGACCACCGCCTTCGCTTTGATAAAGCCGCGTTTCGACATCACTTTCACCGTATCACCTGCCGCAATGCCTTTTTTGCTCGCCAGCGCCTCACCGATTTCGATGAATTGATCGGGTTGAGCGATGGCGTTGAGCAGCGCATGTTTGGTCCAGTGGCGGAACAGTTCGGTAATGGAGTAAGTGGTGGCGACGTACGGAAAGGCATCCGCTTTACCCATATTGGCGATATCGTCATGGTAGATACGCGCAACCGGGCTGGATACAACATCCGGGTGCAGCGGGTTGGTACCAATAGGCGACTCAATGGGTTCGTAATGTTCCGGGAATGGTCCGTCGTTCATTTTGTCGATGGAGAACAGACGCGCTACACCTTCCGGGTTCATGATAAACGGACCAACGTTGCTGCCCGGCGCGGCCTGGCCGTAGTCGGCTACGTCCATACCGGCCCATTTTTTGCCATCCCAATGCAGCAGGACACGTTTGGGATCCCACGGTTTTCCTGATGGGTCGGCCGAAGCGCGATTGTAGAGAATACGGCGGTTGGCAGGCCATGACCACGCCCAGCCCGGTGTGCAGCCCAGACCATACGGATCGCTGTTGTCGCGATTGGCCATCTGGTTGCCTTGTTCTGTCCAGCTTCCGCAGTAGACCCAGCAGAAACTGCTGGTCGAGCCATCATCGCGCAACTGTGCAAAACTGCTGAGCTGCTGGCCTTTTTTGGCTATAAGCTGGCCTTTGTCATCATAAAGGTCTTCAAGCGCCTGGCCATTAGCTTCACGCGCAATCTCTTCTGGGTGTGGGTCGTATGGATCTTTATAATTCCAGGCAATATTCAACAAGGGTTGCGGATTCGCTCCACCTTCCTGCTGATACAGCTCGCGTAGGCGCATAAACAGGCGCCCAAGGATCTTCCCGTCATGTAAGGCTTCACCTGGTGGTTCTGCCGCAGCCCAGTGCCACTGCAACCAACGCCCGGAGTTAGCGATTGAACCATTTTCTTCAGCAAAGCAGGAAGAGGGCAGGCGGAAAACTTCGGTCTGAATATCTGCCGGGTTTACATCGTTCATCTCGCCATGATTTTGCCAAAAATTGGACGACTCAGTGACCAGCGGATCGATAACCACCATATATTTCAGTTTTGAAAGCGCGCGAGTTGATTTGTTTTTATCTGGAAACGCCGCCAGCGGATTGAAGCCCTGAACGATGTAACCATTAATCTTCCCTTCGAGCATCAATTCAGCCTGGGTCATTACGTCATACAGGCGATCCCATTTAGGTAGCCAGTCGTAGCCCCAGTTATTTTCCACTGTTGCATTGTCGCCCCAGAAACTTTTCATCATGCTAACAAAGAACTTCGGCGTATTTTGCCAGTAATTGACCTCATTCACGCCTAGCGCAGGCGGCGTGATTTGCGAAATATAGGTCTGGTAGTCTGGCTGTTTTTCCGACGGCAGCGGCATATAGCCCGGCAGGTTCGTCGACAACAAGCCAAGATCGGTATAGCCCTGAATATTGGAGTGGCCACGTAAGGCGTTAACGCCACCGCCCGCCATGCCTATATTGCCCAGTAGCAACTGGAGCATAGCGGCGGCGCGGATAATCTGTGCCCCGGCGGAGTGGTGTGTCCACCCCAGCGCATACAGGATAGTGGCGGTGCGGTCCGGCACGCTGGTGCTGGCGAGAATTTCGCAGATACGATTGAAATCTGCCACTGAGGTCCCACACAACCGGTTAACCATTTCTGGCGTATAGCGGTCGACGTGGGCTTTCAGCAAATTCCACACGCAGCGTGGATGAGACAATGTTTCATCACGCAGGGCATTACCCTGTTCGTCAAGCTGATAGAACCAGCTCGATTTATCGTACTGGCGTTTTTTGTCGTCATAGCCACTGAACAAGCCGTCGTCGAACTGATAGTCATCACGTATTATAAGGCTGGCGTTAGTGTAGTGGCGCACATAGTCGTGCTGCACCTGGTTGTTTTCCAGCAGATAACGGATTACACCGAGCAGGAATGCGGTGTCGGAACCTGCGCGTATTGGCGCATACAGATCGGCGACCGCGGCGCTACGGTTAAAGCGCGGGTCGACTACCACTACGGTGGCGTCGTTTTTAGTTTGCGCTTCGACCACCCATTTAAAGCCTACCGGATGTGCCTCAGCGGCATTGCCGCCCATAATAAGCACTACGTTGGCATTTTTAATATCGACCCAGTTGTTGGTCATTGCACCGCGCCCAAAGGTCGGAGCCAGCGCTGACACGGTTGGCCCGTGACACAGGCGTGCCTGGCAGTCGATGGCCACCATCCCGAGGCTACGGGTGAATTTACCGTCCAGAATCCCGGTTTCATTGCTTGCCGCTGAGGAACATAGCATGCCCGTAGTGGACCACCGGTTGACGGTAACGCCCTGGGCATTTTTCTCAATAAAGTTGGCATCACGATCATCTTTCATGAGTCGGGCAATACGATTGATCGCATCATCCCAGCTAATGCGCTGCCATTTATCCGAACCCGGTGCACGATATTCGGGATACTGCAGACGGGTTTCACTATGAATGTAATCCAGCACGCCAGCGCCTTTAGGGCACAACGATCCACGGCTCACCGGATGATCCGGATCGCCTTCAATATGGTAGATACTTTCTTTGACGTTTTTGGCTGTATCGCCAAGGCTGTACATCAGCATGCCGCAGCCTACTGAGCAGTACGTACAGTTATTACGTGTCTCTTTTGCTTTTAAGAGTTTGTATTGACGGGTTTCCGCGTGAACGGAAAAAGATGATAAGAATCCGAGAGATGCAACAGTTGTTCCTGCCATACCGCCCGCGCAGATTCGAAAGAACTGCCTCCGGCTGAGCTCCATTTTTTTCTCCAGCTTAAACTTAAGACATGAAAAAGTATGGTTATTGTAAGGTTAAATTGTTTTATAAACCATTAACTTTTAGTGGTTATTGACGTGAGAGGGTATTAGTGCTGTAAGCCTGGGGGTATGGATTGGTAAAAATTGATCATGTCAGGTTGGTTGCCGGTACGCACGGCGAACTGAATCTTTTTGACGACAACCTCCCGCGGCATAACAGCGATAAACTGATGGAGATATCTGGATACGCTTAATGCTGAAAAGGGTAAAGGAATGCTCTACTTTGCCGGATAAGGGATACAGCAACCGTGGGCGATGAAGAGAGACATGCGTTCACCATGTTATACAACGATTTGTTGCGAGTAGTTTGATAGCCAAACCGAAAGACAAGGAGTTCATTCCACTCAACCGAACTTATCCATAGTCTATATTTTGACCTTTCCAGACGATCAAACAAAAATTATAGATTCCTGAACATATAGGCATATAAATAACAAGGCTATAAAGGTCGTGATTTCTACAACACAGGACTTCTGGATATGATGGATAAACTATACCAATATGTTTCAACGAAAGAAAACGTGGGAATAAATCTTTGTCGCATTTCTATTGCCATTGTATTTATGTGGATAGGATTGTTGAAGTTCATTCCCTATGAAGCAGATAGCATTGTTCCTTTTGTAGCTAATAGCCCATTTATGTCTTTCTTTTATAACGATCCGAGTAATTATACTCAGTTTATGAACCATGAGGGCGAATTAATAGAGGCTAACCGCGCATGGCATCATACGAATAATACTTATGGGTACTCTACCGGACTTGGTATTGTTGAAGTCATTTTTTCATTATTAATTCTTGCTCATTATGTATCACCAAAAATCGGCTTTTGGGGGGCAACACTTGCCTTCTTAACTCCTTTTGTCACTTTGACATTCCTGATATTTACACCAGAAACATGGGTAAGTGGCCAGGATGCTCATACCGGATTTCCCTATCTTTCTGGTGCCGGGCGACTGGTTTTAAAAGACATGATAATGATGGCTGCGGGTCTTATTGCGATGGTGCATTCGGCCAAATGTATTCTTGCACATAATCAGCATGAGAGAGATTATACCGGCAAAGTATCCGCTGGTCTTAGATAGCTTTCCAGACTATCGTTAAATTAAGGATATTGTGATGCTTCGATCTATAAAAAATATATTTATTACAGCTGCACTGTATCTGCTTATGACGGTAACCAGTCATGCTGCCAACACCGGGAATACCATGATCAAAACGTATAGTACTTATAATTACCAGCAGACCAGTGAGCATCTTATAGCTGCCATTGAGAGTAATAATCTTGTTTTGTTTGGAGAATTTGATCATGCGAAAGAGGCTAAAAATGCCGGACTAACTGCGGCAATTCAACCCTTAAAAAATCTGGAAAAATTAGTTCAGAAAGCCATTCAGTGACCTGGCGACCAGGTCTCATCTGACGAGGTCTGGTCGTCACCCCCTCATTAAATAGATGTTATTTTTTTACAATTACATAAAAATTCTGATAGTATACCCCCCTATAGTATCTGGAGGGCGTATGCCGCATTCACCTGAAGATAAGAAACGCATTCTCACCCGTGTACGCCGTATTCGCGGTCAGGTTGATGCGCTTGAGCGCGCACTGGAATCTGGCGAACCATGCCTGGCGATCCTGCAACAAATTGCCGCTGTGCGCGGCGCATCCAATGGCCTGATGGGCGAAATGGTTGAGATCCACCTGAAAGATGAACTGGTCAGCGGGGAGACTACCCCAGACCAGCGTGCTGTGCGCATGGCTGAAATCGGCCATCTTCTGCGTGCTTATCTAAAATAACACCATCACCTTGCAATAATGGGAAGAGACAAATGAAATCACGTGCAGCAGTTGCATTTGGCCCCGGCCAACCGTTAAAAATTGTTGAAATCGACGTCGCACCACCAAAGAAAGGTGAAGTGCTGGTTAAAATTACCCACACCGGCGTGTGCCATACTGATGCTTTTACGCTCTCAGGCGACGATCCGGAAGGCGTGTTCCCGGCGGTACTGGGCCATGAAGGCGGCGGCATTGTGGTTGAAGTGGGGGAAGGCGTTACCAGCCTGAAACCGGGCGATCATGTGATTCCGCTGTACACCGCAGAGTGCGGCGAGTGCAAGTTCTGTAAATCGGGTAAAACTAACTTGTGTCAGGCCGTGCGGGCGACACAGGGCAAAGGTCTGATGCCGGATGGCACAACGCGCTTCTCGTATAACGGCGAGCCGATTTATCACTATATGGGCACCAGTACCTTCAGCGAATATACCGTTTGCGCAGAGATCTCGCTGGCGAAGGTTAACCCGCAGGCTCCGCTGGATAAAGTGTGTCTGCTGGGGTGTGGCGTGACCACCGGTATCGGCGCGGTCCATAACACCGCGAAAGTGAAGGAAGGCGATACCGTAGCCGTATTTGGTCTGGGCGGTATTGGCCTGGCGGTGATTCAGGGCGCGGTGCAGGCAAAAGCCGGGCGTATTCTGGCCGTTGATACCAATCCGGAGAAATTCAAACTGGCGGGTGAAATGGGCGCGACCGATTTCATCAACCCGAACGATTACGATAAACCGGTGCAGGACGTGATTGTTGAGCTCACCGACGGTGGCGTGGACTTTAGCTTTGAGTGTATCGGCAACGTTAACGTGATGCGTGCGGCGCTGGAGTGTTGCCATAAAGGGTGGGGCGAAAGCATCATCATTGGCGTGGCGGGTGCCGGTCAGGAGATCAAAACACGTCCGTTCCAGTTAGTAACCGGTCGCGTGTGGCGCGGTTCCGCGTTTGGCGGCGTAAAAGGGCGTACTCAGCTGCCGGGTATGGTTGAAGAAGCAATGAGCGGAAAAATTCAGTTAGATCCGTTTATTACGCATCGCCTGCCTTTGGAGCAGATTAACGAAGCGTTCGATTTAATGCATCAGGGTAAATCCATCCGTACCGTTATCCATTTTGGTGATAACTGATTCATTGGCCAGCGGATTTCACCGCTGGCACTTTCCTGAATTTCTTTGAATGATGTTGTGAAAGTGTGACGAATCCGGCGCTTTTCACGGTAAGTAAACTTCCCGGATTGCCGATGACTATCTAACGGGCGTGTTTTCACGCATAAACCCTACAAGAGAGTCGACGGTCATGGACAACACTACATCGATGCAAGCCCAGCATAAACTGGGCTTTCTGCATCAAATCCGGCTGGTTCCGCTGTTTTCCTCCATTCTCGGTGGCATCCTTCTGCTGTTCGCCTTAAGTTCCGGGCTGGCAGGTTATTTTCTTATGCAGGCCGATCGCGATCAGCGCGATGTAACCGATGAGATTCAGGTTCGGATGGGGTTATCTAACAGCTCTAACCACTTACGCACCGCGCGTATCAACATGATCCATGCTGGTGCGGCGAGCCGTATTGCTGAAATGGATGACATGAAGGCCAATATTGCCGAGGCAGAAAAACGTATTAAGCAATCGCAGGACGGTTTCCATGCTTATATGTCGCGCGCGGTTAAAACGTCTGCCGATGAAGCGTTAGACGCGGAATTAAGCGCCAGCTTCAAAGCCTATATTGATGGTTTACAGCCCATGCTGAAGTATGCCAAAAACGGTATGTTCGAGGCGATCATCAACCATGAAAATGAACAGGCCAGACCGCTGGACTCTGCTTACAACAAGGTGTTGTTAAAGGCGATCGATATTCGTACCGCAAGGGCGAATCAGTTAAGCGAACAGGCGCACCAACGTACACAGCTTGGCATGGCCTTTATGCTGGGCGCATTCGTTCTTGCGCTGGCGCTGACCGTGATGACGTTCATTGTTTTGCGCCGTACCGTTATTCATCCTTTGTTACGTGCGGCCCAGCGTATTGAGCAAATTTCAGCGGGCGATCTGACGATGCCGGAGGAACCAACCGGGCGCAGCGAAATTGGTCGCCTGAGCCGTCATCTGCAAACAATGCAACGATCGCTTGGGAAAACGGTGGGCACGGTACGTCAGGGGGCGGAAGAAATCTACCGTGGTACCAGTGAGATTTCTGCGGGCAATACCGATCTTTCTTCACGAACTGAACAACAGGCCGCGGCGATTGAACAAACGGCGGCCAGCATGGAAGAACTGACGGCTACGGTGAAGCAAAACGCCGACAACGCACATCATGCGAGCACGCTGGCGGAAGATGCTTCCGGCAAGGCCAGCCGGGGCGGTCAGATGGTCTCTGGCGTGGTTAAAACCATGGGGAATATCTCAACAAGTTCGAAGAAAATCTCCGAAATTACCGCCGTTATAAACAGCATTGCCTTCCAGACCAATATCCTGGCGCTGAACGCAGCGGTCGAAGCGGCGCGGGCAGGCGAGCAGGGGAGAGGGTTTGCCGTCGTAGCCAGTGAGGTACGTACGTTAGCAAGCCGCAGCGCCCAGGCGGCAAAAGAGATAGAAGGATTGATCAGCGAATCTGTCCGACTGATTGACCAGGGCTCTGGAGAAGTGGTCGCAGCGGGCAATACGATGACGGATATTGTCGATGCGGTAAAACGCGTGACCGACATTATGCTGGAAATTGCGGCGGCCTCTGATGAACAAAGCCGGGGCATCGTCCAGGTAAGCCAGGCGATTTCAGAGATGGATAAGGTCACGCAGCAAAACGCCTCACTGGTTGAAGAAGCATCGGCCGCTGCGGCCTCTCTTGAAGAGCAGGCCGCACGCTTAACGGAAGCCGTCGGCACATTCCGTTTAACCGGGACAAGCGCAATTAGACGCGTTACACCTGCCGTTCATCCATCGGTTTCACTGCCAAAATCAAACACGGTAAATACGGATAACTGGGAAACATTCTGACAGGTCAGTCATCCGGTAATACGATTCTTTGTATTACCGGATTTCTTATTTATTTGTACGTCGCGCTGAGGGTGCCTACGGCGGTGAAGGCTCCGGGGGTGTAGTCATCACAGGTACTGTTGTTGCTGGCGGAGGTACAGGTGAGTAATCCGGCCATGGTGATATCTTTCGCCGTTACGATGGAACCAAAGTCGATGGACACTGAAGAATTTGTGTCATTCGCCGACAGATATTGCCGGGACGATCCCTCGTAAGACACCGCCACTCCCCGTCCGCCCGCTGCTGAGGTGCCAGTTGTGGTATTGGCGAGAATAGACAACCCGCTATTATCATAAGCCGCTTTGGTCGACGTCAGTTTAAGGGTAACCCCTGAAGCATTAACGCAGTTGCTATTTTTCAAGGTGAAGGTTTTTCGTGGTTTGTCATTACCCACATCGCCAAAGTCGATGGTGGTGGGGGAAACGGATAGGTTACAGGTTGGCGCGGCGAATTTTACGGTGAATGAAGAAGCGTTTACTGTGGCGACAATCTGTTGACTAGTTATATTTTCATCCCCTGCTTTAAACCTGCCTACTTCACCATTTATAACAGGATGCGCTTCACCATTACCTATTGAGGAAACCACCCCACGCTGCCAAACTTCGATGTATAATCCAACAGGAAAATCTCCATCTGCAGCATTATCGATCTCACGTGTCCAACTCGTATTAGACGGAATATAAGCTGTATAAATAGCATTAATAGAATTAGCTATGTAAATGTTATAATATATTCCAGGTATGCTCGTTGGAAAAAAAACTCTATTGTAGCTATATTTTGTACTGCCGCTGGTACTGGTATAACTATCGGACTGTGTACCGCTTGTTGCTGTGGATCTTCCATAAAAATCAGAACCATCATTACCGGTACCACAGTTTAAGTAACCATACTTGCCCGCGCTGAGCGTCCCCAATAGCACGGGTGTTGTACTGGATGGGTTATAACTATTCACGACTAACGTTCCTGCGCTTATCGTGCTGGTATTAATATCTTCAAAAATACACTCCTTAGCCTGCACCTGATATGAATAAATTCCGCTCAGCAGCAATGTCATAAAAGAAATTGATCGTGAAATCATCGAACTCATATTAACCTGCCGTTTATCCATTATTTGTAGCTCACGCTGATTTGCACCTGACTTAATACTCCACCTGGAGTGACCGGTTTTGATGAATCTATTTTCTGGAAGCGGGCGCGCAGGATAGGAAGGACCTTATTGTCATCGGTACCAATATAGTTACTATCGATAATAACTTCGGAAGTATTGTCTTTATTTAAAACATTTTTTCCGTCAAAAAAAGCGACAACGCCAACATTACCTGCTGCGGTTGTTGATTTAACTCGCCCTGTTGGCCCTGTATATTCATTAGGGAAGATCTGGTTACCGGTTAGCTGCGCCTTTTGCGGTTTGATGCTCATTACCAGAGATTTGGCAACGGACCCTGAGTCGCAGCTCAGAGTAAGCATTTGCCCTGCTAAGGTTACGTTTCCCTGCGCAGTGGCAGATAAATCCGCCCATGCGCCACCCGCAGAGAATTCGCTTGCGTCCAGGTCACCTAAATCCATATCAGAAGCGGCAATATAACAGCTACCGGTAACCAGCTCCGCCTTAACCGTTAATACATTTGTATTGGTACTGATTGCGGCCCATAGCGGTGTGGATATCAGCAATAAGACTGTTGGGATAAATTTCATGGTGGCTCCTACTGATAGGTGGTAGTGAACGTCAACGAACCGTTGAAGGTGCCACTTGTCGCGGTGGTTGAGTAAGACGTTGGACGCAGAGATAAGACCAGATTCAGGGTTTTATTGGTGCGCTCAGTCGAGGTCCAGTCAAGCGGAGTACTACTATTGAGAACCAACAGAGAGTTTGGGGAGCCAGAACGATACAAAACCGCTGCTGCCCCGTTATCCCCACCCTTGAGTTCGGTTGGATAACCGCTGTAGACAGAAGAGGCCTTAATTCCCGTTTTCATCCAGGTCACTGTCTGGTTTGTACTGGAGCCGATCGTACAGTTGCTGTACTGCAACGAAAAATCTTTCAGCGTGTTAGCGCCCTGAGCCTCCAGTTCTGCGCGGGTTAATACACCAAAATCGATGGTCTGGTTCACCGCTTTGCTTGAACCAACAACAATATTGACGGTGCAGGTCATAGCAAGCAAATTGGCCTTAAAGTTAACCACGACATCCGCCGCAAAGAGATGCGGGCTGCATAATAGAAAAGAAACAAGCATTACCTGGCGCATAAGCTACTTTCCGGCTCCTGGCATCTGGCAAACTAACGTCTCCAGATGAATTGATTTTCCGATCATCGCGGGCGCGTCAGGGATCTGGTAGGTCACATCGCAGTAGCTTGCCGCGTCGCTCCCCCAAATAACCTTCAGGCTGCCACGTTGTTCGATCCCGCGTAAAAAGGCGCGGCCCGCCTGACCCATTGCGCCAACGGATTTTCCCTGCTCATTGAGAATGTTCGCGCCCAATGGAATGAAACTGTTATCACTACGTCTGAGCGTGACAAACACCGATTGACCTTGCTGGGTGGCGAAGGTGACTTTCACCACGGCACCATCGCGCGGAACCACGGCGGCGGAGGTATTTTTCACTTCGACGTCCGCCTTGATGGTGCTGAGATCCAGTCCGACGGTATTCTCGGCATAAGGTGAAAGACTGGTGGCAACTGCGTATCCGGCACTGTCAATCTCACCATACCCATTGGTGGTGGTCGCGCCATCTGCACCTTGCGCTTCAATAAGGGCTATGGCGCTTTGTGCGTTGACATTACCCGGTAAGAGCGTCAATCCACCGCTGTGTAACAGCACACCGCCGTTATTGTTTAGGTAATACTGCTGGTTATGATTTTTATCGACTGTAGCGGAAACGCTGGTCGATCCATGCGCGCCGTTATAAGTGGAATATCCGCTGACGGAATAGGTGTCTTCTCCCTGGCTGGCCTGGTTAGCGGTGGTGCTGAGGCTGTAGTTCCATTTATTGTTGCTACTGTTGCCGCTGGCCGTACTGGTGAAACCGTTGTTGCCGCTAAAGTCGCTATTGGCGCTGAGGTTCAGACTGGAGAATGCTGGTTGATCGTTTTGAGCGTTGCTACCAAAAGGAATACTCAACCCAACGTACAGGCTGTCATCTTCATCGCCCCATTCGTTATAACTGCGCTGCAGCGAGATATTCCACGAGATGGAGCGGAAAGTATTGCTGTAGCCCAGCGAATACTGAGACGTTTTGTCTGAGCTACCCCAGTAACTCGTCCAGGTGCCGCTGAGATAAAATGAACCGTAATCTTCACCGTTAAGGTTGATCGGTTGATTGACGTTAGCCTGAAGCTCATTCTTGGAATGGCTGTAGCTGTTGCGATACGCATCGTTACGGTTAGTATCGTGATCGTCGCTATAACTATCGATGCTATTTTGCAAAGAGATGACGTCATTAAGCGAGAGGTAATCTTTGGTGCTGTATCGATAGGCGCTAAAGCTGAAATTGGTCTGTGTTGCGTCCAGCACATTACTGTAGCTTACACGGTAACTCTGCCCCTGCAGAGCGCCAATATCTTCAAGTGAAGCGCGAGAGTGGATAACATCGACTGCGATAGCACCAAGACGCGTATTCATCGCCAGACCCAGCATCCCCGCCAGATAGTCTTCTTCCATTGACTGTATGCCGCCATACAGCGTGAAAATATCGCTCAGTCCATAATTACCGTTCGTGGTGAGCACCCATGGGGAGTCGCTGTTGTCATTGTTGTCTAATGTCCCAACGGCAAAATCCCAGTCAACTTCACCCTTGGTCATTAACTGAGCAACAGAGGCATACGGTACGGTGAATAACCGTTTTGACCCATCAGCTTCTTCCACGGTAACGTCAAGGTCAGCGCCGTTGATTGCCACATAATAATCTTTCAGGGCAAAAGGACCTGGGGGAACGGTGGTTTCATAGATGATGCGAGACTGCTGTCGTACGGTAATTTTGGCATTACTGTTAGCCACGCCGTTGATGACGGGAACGTAGCGACCGTCATGTGGATCCATACGTTTGTCGTTATACAGATGTACGCCTTTAATGCCGATACTATCCAGTACTTCGCTGCGAGAGGTGACCTGGCCCAGTTCCATTTGTGCCCGCATAGGGGGTAAATCCCGTGCTAAATAGAGATCGTAGTTGTCCCAGGTTGCACTATCGTCTTTTGTCCAGTTCAGCGCGCCGCTGGAACGTAACCGCCATGCTCCCAAATTGAGACCATAGCCGAGCCCCAGATAACCACTGTCAGAAGCGCTACCGTCGTTTTCACTGTGATAACCGCTGAAGCTCCAGTTCAGTATTGCAGCAGGAATACCGGCATCCCAGCGTGCGGGGTTGACATAACCCGCAGGGTGGCTGACGAGAAACAGTTGCGGAATTGTGAGCATCAGGATCTGTGAATTAGGATCGTAACTCACGCTGGATGAGGGGTAATAATCCGCCAGTATATAGCATTGCGATTCACCTTCGTCCGCATCTGCCGTGGGGAGTTTGCTTACATCAACGTTTGCTTCATCGAGCACCTCACGAGTCAGGCAGGGAGACGCGTTCGGGGTGTGGTTGTCAATAAACTGGATCTTTGCAGTTTGCTGTTGCTCACCGTTAATCCAAACTGAGACGGTATATATACCGGGTTTCACCGGGTTGCCGCGCGCATATTGTGACACGTCGATTGCCGATTTTTTACCTGCATTGCTGAAGATAAAGTCATCGTTGAATTCAATGTAATTATCGTCAGCAAATCCTGTCTGACAAATAGCCAATAATACCCATACTGAGGTCGCTAACCGGTGTTTTGACATTGACATAGAGCAATCCTTGCACGCGTTTTTTATTTATCCGTTACGTCAACGTTAGCCCCGTAATCATTGACTGCTGTCCATGAAACGGATTCTAGCCGGGGAGTGGTGAGCGTTTTCACTTCATAGCTGGCGCTGGAAAAAGGGGCGACCATGTCGGGCTCAATTTTGTATTTTTTCCCCCCGGAAGTGATGTTAGCGCCAACAAGCGAAACAAAATAAGGAGAGTCATTTTTCGCCGTCGCCCAAATTTGTTTACCTTGGTTTGCAAGGCTCCATTTCAGATGTTGGATTGCGTCATCCGCCGAACCAGGAAGGGATGCGGGGCGATAAAAAACCTTGATGCGGGTTTTCAGCGCTATCTGCAGCTGATTTGATTTAGCGGCATCTTTATTTTTTCCGGGGATTTCAAGTGCATTAAACCAATACACGCTTTCACGATCGGTGGGTAACGGTTGCCCGTCCCAGTTTAAGCGTACGGTCAGTCCCTGTTTAGGATCGACCCGACTGACTGGGGGGGAGGCGATAAAAGGAACGTTTAGGGTTTGCGGATCAACATCTTCATGACCATCGTCTAACCAGGACTGGACTAATAAAGGTTGTTGCCCCTGATTAACCATTTTAATGAGCGCCTCTTTCGCGTCGGAAGGGTAAATGACACGGGTAGCGTTAATCACTATGCTGGCGACTGACGAATAGCTAAAAGAGATAGCGGCAGAAAATATAATTAATCTGAATGTATTTTGTGGAATCATATCATTTGTGTCTTGGTTAAATAGCTGCAACCTTGAATTAAAGTTGCAGCAGAGTTATTAACTAATGTTGATCTTATACAGCTTGTTAGGGGTAGGTTGTTACAAAGGTGGTATTCGCTTTCACTACACCAACAGTCGGCGTACCAGAACCTGAGTAGATATAACCGACGGTATAATTAAATACTGCACCGTTGGTGGTATCGTAAGTAGCTTCAGATTGCGGTGTGGCTGATGTAAAATCGATAATGGTACTGGTTGCGGTATCTTCTACCTGGAAACCCGCATCTTTATCTCCTGCGGCAGCGTTTAACAATGCTTTGCTGGTGCTATTGTAATTACCGGTTGTTGAAAATTGCCCTTTTACTTTACCACCCGCTGGTTCAGTGGCGCAGTTTTTAACGGTGATCTGAAATTTGGTTTTCATCGCAGGACTACTGACAGCCGCTTGCATCGCAGGAACAGTGATATCTGGCAGTTTGACCTCTTTGGAAGCAGAAATACCATCAATACTGACATCACAGGTTGATGATGTAATATTTCCTGAAAAATCAATGTTTGCAGAATCAGAACCAGCCGCCTGGGCCTGAAAAGTAGCACCTGCGACCAGAAGCGCTACTGCGCTTAAACAATTAACAAATTTCACGTTATTTTCCTTAATAACAAATTAAATGGCGAAAACATTATATGTCGTGAGATTCTGACTGAATAGCGGGTGAAGCTGTAGTTGTTTTTTTTAAGAATTAGATTAGGGGCAATAGCTAATTATTTAATGTAATATAGTATTAAATTAATTAGATTGATTTTTTATTCCTCATTGAATTCTAAAAGAAAATTTATAGATGTAAGTTTGTGTAGAGAATTTCATCCGCCATTATTCGACAGAGATATCATCAATAATAAGCATTGCTTAATTTACTTGTAAGGAAAAATACGCTTTTAGCTGTGTTTTATGACGGTTTTACCGTCCATATATTGAACATTTACATGGGGTGGGCCTGCCGGTAATAACAGACCCAATCATCAATACGATTAAACAGGTACGGTTTTGCGTATTGCGGCGATAAGGATCTGGGCGGCCTGAGAGAGTTGCACATCGACACGAGTAAGAATACCGATGGGTTCACCCGCACCGTGGGTGGGAATTGGCAATGACACCAGCGTTGCCTGGCGCAGATCTTCTCTAACCGCGCCTGAAGGGACAAACCACACATAGTCGTAATCAACCGTCAGTTGACGGGAGAGCGATGCTGACAGCGTTTCAATACAACCCGGCGGCATTTTACAGCCCTGACTTTGCAACAATGCCTCAGCATGCTGGCGAGGGGCGGTTCCTTTCGGCGAAACCACCACTGGCCACTCAATCACCCGGCTCAGCGTGATGGTTTCCTGTAACAATGGATGGTTAGGGCGCACGACCAGTTTGAGCGATTCCAGAAATAACAGTTCGTAGTTCAGACCGACCATCAATTCCGGATCGGCCATACGGCCAATACCGAGGTCGATCTCCCCGGATTTTAAACCGGCCAGTATCATGGGATTACTCATGGTGGCAACTTGCAGAGTAGTCTCCATTTGCTGCTTATGGAACGGACCGATTACCGCTGGAAGAATACCCAACGCAGCTGTTGGCAAGGCACCAATACGCACGACATCATTCTGAGATTCTTCACGATGATTTAATGCCTGCCCGGCAGTGTTGAGTGCATCAAGCACTCTTACCGCATGGGTAAGAAACTGCTCGCCGGGCAACGTTAATTGTGCACCAAGGCGACCGCGTTCAAAGAGTCGGGTTCCGGTCAGTTGCTCCAGTTCGTTCAGTGTTTTGGAGAGGGCTGGTTGACTCAGGTTAAGGGTTTCGGCCGCACGTCCCAACGTTCCCTGTTGGGCAACGGCGACAAAAGTATGAAGATGGCGCAAGCGAATGCGCTGATTGAACAGAACATTTTTTTCCATAAGCGATGTTAAAAACAGAGCCGTATTGGTGACAAGTGAAGTTGTTTGTTTTTGATAACTTGATAGCAAAATATTATTAACATTTAACGTGTTTTACTTACAACTGATTTATTTTGCTTATGTTTTGTACAGCATGACCGCGTAGTGGGATCATGGAAGGGAATGTAGCCAGTCGTTATATTCGGACAATTGTTCGCTTTTTCATCATCCATCATCACAAGGCACTGACCATGATCCATGTAATAGGGCACCTTAACCCCGATAGCGATGCCATTTGCACCGCGGCAATGACAGCTCGCTGGCTTACGTTACGCGGCCGGCAGGCGACGGCATGGCGTCTGGGCGAACCGAACCGCGAAACGCAATTTATCTTTGCGCATGCAGGACTGGACATGCCCGAACGACTCTCGTTTCCGCTGACCGATCAGGATGTTTGGGTGGTAGATTTCACCGAACCGACACAGGGGCCGGAATCGCTGTCTGAGAGCAATGTCGTTGGTATCATCGACCATCATCGACTCGGCGGATTAGTGACTCGTCTTCCTCCAGAGGTCTGGGTCAAACCTGTTGGCAGCAGTGCGACGTTGTTGTGGCAACTGATGGCGGATGACGAGCGCAGTCAGCTGTCGTCTGCGGAGGCTTTTTTGCTACTGGGGGCTATTTTAAGTGACACTGTCACGCTTCGCTCGCCGACTACTACACCGGATGACAGCCAGGCGGTGGGTGCTCTGGCCCAAAAAACGGGTGTGGATCTGGACGCTTTTAGCCGTGATCTGTTGTCGGCCAAAACCAGCGTCGAAGACATGAGTGCCCGTGAGCTGCTGCATAAAGACATTAAAACGTTCACCATTCATGGGCATAAAGTCTGCGTGGCGCAACTCGAGCTGTATGCATTGCGCCAGGTTGACGGTATGCTGGACGATCTCCGCGAGGAGATGACCCGTTATGCTGAGGAAAATCAGGCTGCGCTGGTGGTACTGATGCTGACGGACATCAATCTTGGCGATACCAGCCTGTGGTTCGCTGGATCTGAGTTGTCAGAGTTACCGCAACCCTGCAAGGTCGAAGGCATGCTCAGTCGTAAAAAACAGATGTTGCCATGGCTGGAACGTCAGTTAAAACCGCGTCAGTAAGCTTCAATTCACTGCCTTTGTGGGTGGGGGGAATTTATGCGGGATCACAGTTTGTAAATTCTTCCCACCGGACTCAGCGGCGTTTTCTACACTCCAGGTAATATTCACTGGAGGCATGACATTATGGCGAACACCATCACGGCTGATGAGATTCGGGAACAATTTTCGCAGGCAATGTCAGCAATGTACCAGCAGGAAGTCCCGCAGTATGGCACGTTGCTGGAACTTGTCGCTGATGTGAATCTGGCGGTACTGGAAAATAATCCGACGCTGCATGAAAAACTGGCCAATGCGGATGAACTGGCACGGCTCAATGTTGAACGCCATGGGGCAATTCGGGTCGGTACTGCGCAGGAGTTGTCTACACTACGGCGGATGTTTGCCATTATGGGGATGTATCCGGTTAGCTATTACGATCTCTCCCAGGCCGGCGTCCCCGTCCATTCCACGGCGTTTCGTCCCATCGTCGATGCTTCGCTTTCGCGCAACCCGTTCCGGGTATTTACCTCGTTATTACGCCTCGAATTAATCGAGAACGCGGTGTTGCGCCAGCAGGCAGCGGAGATCCTCGCAAAGCGTGATATTTTCACGCGTCGTTGTCACGAACTGCTGGATGAGTTTGATGCACAGGGTAGTTTCACACCCGCACAAGCTCAGGAATTTGTGCATGAGGCACTGGAAACGTTCCGTTGGCATCAACACGCCACCGTAGATGAACAAACGTATCATGCCTTGCATAACGAGCATCGACTGATTGCCGATGTGGTGTGCTTCCCTGGTTGTCATATCAACCATCTGACGCCGCGTACATTGGATATCGATCGGGTGCAGTCGATGATGCCGGAGTGCGGTATTGCACCGAAAATTCTCATTGAAGGCCCACCACGGCGCGAGGTGCCTATCTTGCTGCGCCAGACCAGCTTTAAGGCGCTGGAAGAACCGGTGTTGTTTGCCGGCGAAATGCGTGGAACTCACACAGCACGTTTTGGCGAAATCGAGCAACGTGGTGTGGCGCTGACGCCAAAGGGCCGGGCGTTGTACGACGAACTGTTGAGTAAAGCGGGGACGGGGAAAGATAACCTGACGCACCAGTTGCATCTTCAGGACGTGTTTAAAGCGTTCCCGGACAGCGAGTTTCTGTTGCGCCAGCAAGGGCTTGCCTGGTTCCGTTATCGCCTGACGCCGTCGGGCGAGGCGCATCGGCAGGCTATCCGTCCGGATGACGACCCGCAGCCGCTCATTGAGCGAGGGTGGCTGGTTGCGCAACCCATCACCTACGAGGATTTTTTGCCCGTGAGCGCCGCAGGGATTTTCCAGTCTAATCTGGGTAATGAAACGCAGGCGCGCAGCCACGGTAATTCCAGCCGCGATGCCTTTGAACAGGCGCTGGGCTGCGCAGTATATGATGAGTTTGCGCTGTATCAGGAGGCAGAAGAACGCAGTAAACGGCGGTGTGGTTTACTTTAACTGAATTTACACGGGATTCGGCCTGTTCTCATCGACATAAAATATTTTCGATTTTGTACAGATAATCGTCGACCAACAATTGGATTATTAATGAATTTTGTCTAGAGTGAGCGGTCAGAAATGTGCACTCTCTTGCCGCAGATTTTGACCGGCGCGGGACCATTTACACGACCAGAAGGACTCACTTTCAGGCATGAATCGCAGACGATTTATTAAAGGTTCAATGGCAGTGGCCGCCGTGTGCGGAACCAGTGGTATTGCATCACTCTTTTCCCGCGCCGCCTATGCGGCAGAGTCTGACATTGCAGACGGAAAAACCGTACGTTTTGATTTTTCCGTTCTGCAATCGATGGCCCATGATTTAGCACAGAAACCCTGGGGCGGCGCGCCGCGCGCATTGCCGGATACGCTGGCTAAACTGACGCCGCAGGCTTACAACAGTATTCAGTACGACGCAGAACAGTCACTGTGGAACAACGTTGAAAATCGTCAACTTGACGCGCAGTTCTTCCATGTGGGAATGGGCTTCCGTCGCCGCGTACGCATGTACTCGGTTGATGACAGTACGCATATGGCGCGTGAGATCCACTTCCGCCCGGAGCTTTTCAAGTACAACGATGCCGGTGTGGATACCAAACAGCTGGAAGGGCAAACCGATCTCGGTTTCGCCGGTTTCCGCGTGTTCAAAGCGCCTGAACTGGCTCGTCGCGATGTCGTGTCTTTCCTCGGTGCCAGCTATTTTCGCGCCGTAGATGACACCTATCAGTACGGTTTGTCGGCGCGTGGTCTGGCGGTTGATACGTATACCGACAGCAAAGAAGAGTTCCCGGACTTCACCGCATTCTGGTTCGAAACGGTTAAACCGGGCGCCACTTCATTTACTGTTTATGCACTGCTCGATAGCCCAAGCGTGACTGGCGCGTTTAAGTTTGTGATCCACTGTGAGAAAACGCAGGTGATCATGGATGTACAGAATCATGTCTATGCACGTAAAGACATCAAGCAACTCGGTATTGCGCCGATGACCAGCATGTTCAGCTGTGGTAACAATGAACGCCGGATGTGTGACACCATTCACCCGCAAATTCATGACTCCGACCGTCTGGCGATGTGGCGAGGCAATGGCGAGTGGATCTGCCGTCCGCTGAATAACCCGCAAAAACTGCAGTTTAATGCCTATACCGATAACAACCCGCGCGGATTTGGCCTGCTGCAGTTGGATCGTGACTTCTCCCACTATCAGGACATTATGGGTTGGTACAACAAGCGCCCCAGCCTGTGGGTCGAGCCACGTAACCAGTGGGGCAAGGGAACCATTGGCTTAATGGAGATCCCGACGACCGGTGAAACGCTGGATAACGTCGTCTGCTTCTGGCAGCCGGAGAAGAAGATCAAAGCCGGCGATGAACTGGAATTCAAATATCGCCTGTACTGGAGCGCTCAGCCGCCGGTGCGCTCTCCGCTGGCTCGCGTGATGGCGACCCGTACAGGTATGGGCGGCTTCCCGGAAGGATGGGCGCCGGGCGAGCACTACCCGGAAAAATGGGCACGACGTTTTGCCGTTGATTTCGTTGGTGGAGATTTAAAAGCCGCCGCGCCGAAAGGTATTGAACCGGTAATTACGCTTTCGAGTGGTGAAGCGAAACAGATTGAGATCCTCTACGTTGAACCTATCGATGGCTACCGCATTCAGTTTGACTGGTATCCGACTTCTGACTCAACCGATCCGGTAGATATGCGTATGTTCCTGCGTTGTCAGGGCGACGCCATCAGTGAAACCTGGCTGTATCAGTACTTCCCGCCAGCGCCGGATAAACGTCAGTACGTTGACGACCGCGAAATGCGTTGATCCTCACCGTTATGGCTCTCCTGACGGGGAGCCATGTCCGTCATTTTCTTAAAAAATTCTGTACACTATTTACTCGATCCTGCTCGCATTTTTCCCTGACTCAAACCGATAAGCTGAAGGTGTGTATTTCTTATACACGTTCTTGTCCACTAACAGGGAGAAAGTATGTTTCCAGAATACAGAGACCTTATTTCCCGACTGAAATCCGAGAATCCTCGTTTTCTGTCCTTATTCGAAAAACACAACAGCCTTGATCATGAGATTTCCAGACTGGAAGGTTCGGATGGTCGGGGATACAGTTTGGACATTGTTCGTCTTAAGAAACAGAAACTTCACCTGAAGGAAGATTTGCTAAAAATTTTGCAAAGAGAGAGTGTCAGTGAGAGCTAAATAGTACTGTGCTCACTGTGTAAAAGGGCTTCCAGCGAGAAAAGGAAGCCCTTCCTGTTTTAGGCGTTAATCGACCATCACGCGTTTGTTTGTCGCCCCCCATAGGATCGACATTTCAGTGAACAGCGCGCCGCTAATTTCTTCGACTTCTTCTGCGCTCACCTGCGCATTTCCCTGTTTACCGAATAACACCACTTCATCGCCGGAGGCAACCTGCGGTAGATCGGTCACATCAACAATCACGGTATTCATGGATGTTTTACCCAGTACAGGAACCCGCTGGCCGTGGATCAATACGTGCCCCACGTTACTGAACACGCGACGATAGCCATCAGCATAACCCGTCGGAATATTGGCAAGAACGGAATTACGTTTAAGGGTATAGGTTCTGTCATAGCCGACGGTATTTCCTTTAGGGTAATGGTTTACCGACGCGATTGCGGATTTAAACGTCATGACGCGTTTGTATTCGGTACTGGCAATGGTATCGCCATAAAAAATACCGCCAACACGCACCATGTCGAGCCAGGATTCAGGAACGGTCAGGGTGGCGAACGTATTCGCGACATGCAGGGTGACATCTTCGCGCTTAAGCCCGGTAATTTTGAGTACCTGGGCCGATTGCGTATTGAAACGGGCCAGATCGCGTTTAACCACCGCCGCATCTTCTTCCGGGAAATGTGACATGATGCCAACAATTTTCAGACCGGGTAGCGTGGAAATGGCGCGGGCCTCTTCCAGACCTGCCGCGGTGCTGACTTCCAGACCGTTTCGTGACATACCGCCAGAGTTCAGGGCCAGATGAATACGAATCGTTTTCCCTTTCTCCTGGGCAATTGCACTCAGACGTTTAGCCATATCCAGATTGCCAATCAGCTCTTCGGTATCAAAATCCGCCGCCTGGCGCATCTCTTTTTCCGTCGCGTTGCGAACGCGCATCAGCTGCGATGTATAGCCTGACTGACGAACAATGCTAATCTCCTCGTTGCTGGCGATGCCAATACACTGCACTCCGTTTTGCATCATCACCGGCGTAACCAGTGAGAGATCGTGGCCATACGCATCGCCTTTAAGAATGGCGCACATCCGGGTTTTGTCTCCCAGCAGCTGCTGAACCTTATGAATGTTATATTCCAGCGCGCTACGGGAAATTTCCAGCGTGGTATTATCTACAACCGGTTGTTTGTTAACGGCAAAGGGGACAGGACCCGCTTGCGTGGTGGGGATGGGTTGGTGACAGGCGGTAATCAGTAAAAGCGGAATAAGTGCTAAACGACCCAAAGGTGCTGCCATGCTTGCTCCTTAGCAATAGAATGAAAGTGTTGTTGTCATCATTACGGCCTATCCAGGCATGGGATAACCGGACATCCAGAGTAACGGCTTCCGCGCCAGAGATTGTTTCTAAGTTATTGCTGTTACAGCATAAAAATATGACATCCACGGCGCTAAGCAGATTAATATCGGCTACTGCCAGTCAGAAATCCCCCGTTTACAATCGCCAAGGAGATAAACATGTCAGAAATTATTACCGTCAGTGACACGCTGGAACTGCGGGCAGTAGAAGAACAACACGTCACGCCTTTGCATCGACTGGTGCTCAAAAATAAAGTGTGGCTCCAGCGGTCGCTGAACTGGCCGCAGCTTGTCGAATCTGAGAACGATACGCGTAAGAATGTGCAGGGGAATATGATGTTGCACCAGCGTGGCTACGCCAAAATGTTCCTTATCTTCAAACAAGGTGAAGTGGTTGGCGTTATTTCATTTAACCAAATAGAACCGCTGAATAAAGCGGCTTACATTGGCTACTGGTTGGATGAAGTTCATCAGGGACAGGGTATTATGTCCCGGTCGCTACAGGCACTGATTCATCATTATGCTCAGCGTGGCGAGATCCGTCGGTTCATTATTAAATGCCGCGTCGATAACCTGGAAAGTAACCAGGTGGCGCTGCGCAACGGTTTTCAGCTGGAAGGGTGTTTAAAGCAGGCAGAGTTTCTCAATGATGGTTATCATGATGTGAATCTCTATGCCCGTATCATTGATAGCGTTTCAGAATAAACCGGCGAGGGGGGTGCGCGTAATACGCTGTTCGCCGTTGATCACTTTTGGCCCGCGCAGATGGATTGCATCACCATCAAAGGCTTCAACGTGGGCCTGACCGGTTATCTCAATATGATGCTCGATCAGCACTTCACCCAGAATACAGGCGTGGCCTTCAATCAGGATGTGTCCATCCAGCAAGAGTGGCCCGCCGCGTAATTTTGCATGCCCCCCGACCAGCACATGGTGTTTCAGGATACAGTTACCTTCAACCACCGCATGCTCAGCCACCTGGGAGCTATAGCGCAGGGTCGGTATCGCATCTTCATCGGTACCAGCGATGATGCGGGCGTTGCCGTATACCTTCGCACAATCGCAGATCCAAACGTTATTTTCCTCATTACCTTCGATGTGGGCACAATCAAAAACCTCGGCGCGATGTTCAATAAAAGCGTAGTCAATGGTTGCATCGCCATAGATCTGCACCTGATGCACAATGCGTGAATGGTTTACGGTTGCGCGATCATATATTTGTAGGGGCTGGTCACTTTCACGGGTTAACCCTTTGGCGGCGATGACTTCGGAGCCTCCCAAAACACGTGCATCGCCCGACAAAAAACATTCGCCACGTACAACAGAATTTTGAATGGTGACGTTGTCACGTATTTGCGCGCCATGGCTAATTTCAGCCCGATCTATCCATACGGCACCGCCAATCTGTGCGCCATCTCTGACCACGCTGGCCTGCGTAATGCGGGCATTTCCAGAAATGGTTGCCCCCGCAAATGCCATCGCGTTCTCATCGTAAATCCAGCAATCACCGCACTGCGCCAGTACGGCTTCATTATCAATCCAGCCACCAGGCGTGCCGGCCGGAACATCATTAAAATCGATCAGTGCAATTATCTGACGTAGTAATACGCTTCTTTTGTTGCCATTATCCTGATAACTGAAGGAGCGAGGTTCGTCGCTCAGACGGTATTTGGTCATAGCTCATTTCCGTGTTGCGTACCTTAGTTAAACGTAGCAAAGTTTTCCGTACTGGCTAAATCACCATAATTTCCATAAAATGCATTTCAAATATACTTTAAAAAATAAACAAAATGAGTAATAACAAGCATAGTGATCGGGTCCTTAATCTTCCGGCCGGTTATTTTGGCATGGTACTGGGCATCATCGGGATGGGATTTGCGTGGCGATATGCCAGTCAGGTGTGGCCTGTGAGCCACTGGATAGGCGATGGGTTAGTCATCCTGGCCATGGTCATTTGGGGGCTGCTGACGCTGGCCTTTTTTAGTCGTTTACTGCGTTTTCCGCATAGCGTTTTGGCGGAGATTCGTCATCCAGTGATGAGTAGCTTTGTCAGTCTGTTTCCGGCCACAACCATGCTGGTCGCGATTGGTTTTGTCCCGTGGTATCGACCGCTGGCGCTTGGCTTGTTCAGCATTGGGGTCGTTATCCAACTGGCGTACGCGGCCTGGCAAACGGCAGGATTATGGCGCGGAGATCACCCAGAAGAAGCCACCACACCGGGGCTGTATTTGCCGACTGTCGCCAATAACTTTATTAGCGCAATGGCCTGTGGTGCGCTGGGTTTCAACGACGCAGGACTGGTGTTTTTGGGCGCAGGGGTATTTTCCTGGCTCAGCCTCGAGCCGGTGATCCTGCAGCGTTTACGCAGTTGCGGCGAGCTGCCAACGGCATTACGTACCTCGCTTGGCATTCAGCTGGCACCTGCGCTGGTCGCCTGCAGCGCCTGGCTTAGCGTCAACGGCGGCGAGGGCGATACGTTGGCCAAAATGCTGTTTGGCTATGGTCTGCTGCAGCTGCTGTTTATGCTACGCCTCATGCCGTGGTATCTGTCTCAGCCGTTTAATGCGTCTTTCTGGAGCTTCTCGTTCGGCGTGTCGGCCCTGGCGACAACGGGGCTGCATCTGGGACACGGCAGCGAATCAGGATTTTTTCATATGCTGTCGATCCCTCTGTTTATTTTTACCAATGTTATCATTGCATTATTACTGGTACGTACGTTTGCATTGTTGATGCAGGGGAAACTGCTCATCCGCACGGAGCGTGCTGCATTACTGAAATCTGAGGATAAATAATGACCCTTTGCGACGAAAACTACTTTACTGAGAAATACGATCTAACCCGTACGCATTCCGATGTCGTTGAAGCGGCGAAAATTGTTAAGCCAGGCAAAACGTTAGACCTGGGCTGCGGTAACGGTCGAAACAGCCTGTACCTTGCGGCAAACGGCTATGATGTGACAGCATGGGATAAAAATCCCATGAGCATCGCTAACCTTGAGCGTATCAAAGCAGCCGAAGGGTTGACTAATCTGCAGGCAAGCGTCGCGGACCTTAATGCGTTGAGTTTTGATGGTGAATACGACTTTATCCTGTCTACCGTAGTGCTGATGTTCCTCGAAGCGAAAACCATTCCGGGGCTTATCGAAAATATGCAACGTTGCACGAAACAGGGTGGATATAACTTAATCGTTGCGGCGATGGATACCGATGATTTCCCGTGCACAGTTGGCTTCCCGTTCGCGTTTAAAGCGGGGGAATTACGCAACTATTACCGCGGATGGGAGCTGCTGAAATATAACGAAGACGTGGGGGAACTGCATCGTACAGACGAAAACGGCAATCGCATTAAACTGCGTTTTGCGACTATGCTGGCCCGCAAAATCGGCTGATGGCCCACGCTCTGCGTTCAGCATTTTTTGTGCTGAGCGCAAAAATAAAATTGTGTGGCGCTTACCATTTTTCGCACATCCAAAATGATTTCCTTTTGCTATTATTTCAGATGCATATCTGCAAATACTAAGGGATCGTTCCATGCGTGCTCAAACTTTATTTAAAGTTGCAGTACTTACGGGTTTACTGGCGTTATCAGGCTGTGCGTCAAAAATCACGCAGCCAGATAAATATTCAGGTTTTTTAAAAGATTACTCTGGCCTGAAGGAAACGAAATCGGCAACAGGACAGCCTGTGCTGCGTTGGGTTGATCCCAACTTCAATGAGTCCAAATATGACAGTATTGTGTATAACCCGATAACCTATTATCCGATTCCTAAACCAACGACTCAGGTTGGGCAACAGGTGTTGGATAAACTGTTGAGCTATACCAATACGCAAATGAAAACCGCCATTAGTAAACGTAAACCCCTGGTGACGACCCCCGGCCCGCGCAGCCTGATTTTCCGTGGTGCGATTACCGGTGTCGCAACCAGCAAGGAAGGGCTGCAGTTCTATGAAGTCGTTCCGGTTGCGTTACTCGTAGCGGGGACACAAATGGCGACAGGTCACCGCACCATGGATACTCACCTCTATTTTGAAGGTGAATTGATCGATGCGGCAACCAATAAGCCGGTGATTAAAGTGGTACGTCAGGGTGAAGGCAAGGACCTGAACAACGAAAGTACGCCGATGGCGTTCGAAACGTTGAAGAAAGTTGTTGATGACATGGCGACAGACGCCTCCATGTTTGATGTCAACAAAAAACAGTAATGCTGAGCGCACCATCTTTTGATGGTGCGCTTTTTTATGCCGTCCGACGACGGTACAGCTGTTTCCCCACTAACGCCTCCGGGCGTGCAAACATCACCAGATTACCCAGCAAAATCAGCACTAATCCGGCAATAGCGTTAACCTGCCAGACGTATCCTTCATACAATGTTGACAGCGTCAGCGCGACCAACGGGAAAAGTAACGTACTGTAGGCGGCCTTACTCGGACCGATGCGTCCTACCAGTGTGAAATAGGCGCCGAAAGCAATCACCGAGCCAAAAATAGCCAGATATAACAGCGCGCTAAGATAGCTGAACGTCCACTGCGGCGTAAAGTTGTCCTCGCGCACCAGTGCAATGATGGCAATTAGCAAGGTACCGTACAGCATGGCCCAGCTGTTGGTAGTCATCACTTCAAGCCCTTTTTTCTGATGGCGCAGGCTGATCATATTGCCCAGGGAAAAACCAAACGTTCCCAGAGCGCTTAAACCAATACCCAACAGCAGCGTATGATTCAGGCCGCTATTGACCAAATCCTGCCAGAACAGGGTGATGATACCCGTCAACCCCAGCGCCGCGGCGAAATAAAAGCGTATCGGTGGTTTTTGACCAAAAAATACAAAACTATTCACCGCATTGAACAGCACGGCCATCGAGAAAATTACCGACTCCAGACCGGTATTAATCCACGCTGCGGCCGTGTAAAAACACCAGAAATTGAAGCAAAAAACACACCCGCCCTGTAACAGACAAAACAGCTGGTCGCGTCCGGAGAGCTTACGCAATTTTCCGCTGAACAGCAGGAGAAGGATCATCACCGAACTGGCGACCGCAAAGCGCCAAAAGATAGAGACCGGGGCAGCTACCGGACCTTGCTGCAGGTAGATGGCAATCCATGTCGTTCCCCATATCACGACCACCAGGCAGTACAACAATGCGTTCATACATCTCTCTCATTTTTGTATTGAAGCGCACACAGTGTCATGGCTGGCCGGGGCTGGCTTTCATCTGATTGCGGCAGACTTGCAAAATCTTGCGCTTTTTTTCTCGCGAAAGTGAAAAGGAGGCTGTTAACAACATGTAGCTGATATAGACTGAAAGCCTGCTAACTTATTTTGAATGTGATGGTATGTCTCAGCCCTATGGCGCCTTTGAAAACTTACGCAAACATAATGCCGTGCTGCATGAGTCGGTTGCGTTACATTCGGGGATCCAACTGGCGGCGTGGTCGAACAAGCGCGACACCATCACTCAGTATTGCGATCACCACACGCTCAGTTTATATATCGCGGATGGCTACGAAAGCTATCACAAGACGGCAGGGGGCTGGAAAAACGGCGGCGGCCCGGATCGCTTCTGCCTGATGCCGAAAGAGAGCGAATCCAGTTGGGATATTCGTGACGATCTTTCCTTTGTACATCTTTATTGTACCGACGCGCATCTGCGGGAAGTGGGTGAGAAAGTTTGGGACAAAAACCCTTACAGCTTCACGCTGGACGAACATACGTTCGGCAGCGATCCGGGGATCACGGCGGTTTATCGCCAGTTTTTACTGGGTAATGACTGGCAGCAACCGGCTAATCATCTAACGCTCAGCGCGGCATCTTCGCTGTTGCTGACGCATCTGATTCAACATTACAGCAACGTTCAATGGCGGCCGCCGGTGGTAACCGGTGGGCTTGCGCCAGCCACATTGCGCAATGTGCTGGCCTATATTGACGCGCATCTGGCCTACCCAATGACCCTCAGCGATTTGGCAGGCGAAGCGGCACTAAGCGATTTCCGCTTTGCCAGAATGTTTCGCCAGTCGATGAATATGGCCCCGCATCAGTATGTTATGCAGCGTCGTATGGCGCTGGCGCAGCAACTGGTCCGTTATTCTTCACGTAGCTTGTCGGATATCGCGATGGCTTGTGGATTCAGTTCAGCAAGCCATTTTAGCAATCGGTTTAAGCAGATGACGGGCAAGACGCCAACGCAATTACGTGCGTCGCGATAATCTCAGCGTGGCATAACATATCCCTCCGGCGATTAATCCCCAGAACGCAGAGCCAATCCCCATTAAGGTCAAACCACTGGCAGTAACCAGAAAGGTGACGATTGCAGCATCTCGCTCCGCTTCATGAAGCAATGCCTGATACAGACTACCGCTAATCGTACCGAGTAAAGCAAGGCCAGCCAGCATCTGGATCCAGCTTACGGGCAGGGCCGCCATCAGTCCTGTGACCGAACCACCAAATACACCAGCCAGAAGATAGAAAACGCCTGCCGATGCGGCGGCGAGCCAACGTCGTTTGGCATCAGGATGTGCTTCGGGACTTTGGCAAATTGCCGCGGTTATGGCGGCAATACAAATAGAGTAAACGCCAAAAGGTGAAAACAGCAGCGCTAACAGACCAGTGAAGACAATCAGCGGTGAAACGGGCAAGGAATAACCTGACGCTTTCATGGTGGCAATGCCAGGAGCATTTTGTGATGCCATGGTAACCAGGAAGAACGGCAATGCGATGCTTATACTGTGTGCAAGAGAAAAGTGGGGGGTGATGAATTCAGGCATCACCGGAGATAAATTAATGTTGTAAGTGACAATGTCACCTTTTAGCAGTGCGATGGCGGTACCCACCAGCATGGCAGCAATGACGGCGTACCTGGGCGCGACAACTTTTAACACCAGCCACGCCAGCAGCATGCTGCCGCACAGCAGAAGCTCATTATTAAGACTATTAAATGCCTGCAAACCAAAACGCAGCAGGATCCCAGCCAGCATTGCCGACGCCAGTGAGTGTGGGATTATCTGCATCAGACGTGCAAACAACCCCGTCACACCACACAGGACTATCAGCGCGTTAGCAACAATAAAAACGCCGATAGCATCCTGAATGGTCACGCCTTGCAGACCCGTAACCAGCAGTGCAGCACCGGGCGTAGACCAGGCGGTCAGGATGGGAGCACGATACCACACTGACAATGCCAGCGTACTCACGCCCATTGCGATTCCCAGTGCGGTCATCCAGCCCGCAATCTGCCCGGTCGTTGCGCCTGCGGCTACCGCCGCTTGCCAGATGATGGCTGCAGAACTGGCATAGCCGACCAGCACGGCAACAAAACCCGATAAAACGGTGGGCAAAGGGATTAATAATGTGCGCATAGCGACTCCGCGTGCGTTATAACGGTCATTCACTGTAGCACTGTGCGTTATAGCGTACAAGTGATAAGCTGATGGACAGAAACAGGAGATAGAGGAAGGCGACAATGGACAATTTAACCCACTATCTGGCTACCACGCTCCGGACATTACGTCACCAGCGGGAATGGAGTCTGTCGCGTCTGGCAGAAGAAACGGGTGTCTCCAAAGCCATGTTGGGGCAGATAGAACGCAATGAATCCAGCCCAACAGTGGCGACGCTATGGAAAATTGCCACCGGACTGAACGTGCCGTTTTCGACGTTTATTTCACCACCAGAGTCAGAAGGCACAGCGACTTTTGATCCCCAACAGCAGGCAATGGTAGTGACACCGCTGTTTCCATGGGACCCACAACTCTGTTTTGACCATTTTTCAATATTGCTGGCACCGGGGGCGTTGAGTGAATCTACACCGCATGAAACCGGTGTGATTGAGCACGTAGTGGTGATTAGTGGCCTGCTGGATATGTGCATTGACGGACAGTGGCGAACCATTAAATCGGGTGAGGGTGTCCGTTTTGCGGGTGATACTGCACATAGTTACCATAACAGCAGCGAACAGACGGTTCACTTTCATTCTCTGATCCATTACCCACGCGGTTAATCGGGAAAACTATTCCGAAATGTCGCGCTTCTGACTACAATAGCCGCCATTTTTACCGCTTGTGGATGGTAACAACTGTATGCGCCAGCAACCTCATCACCTTGAATTGTTAAGTCCGGCCCGGGATACCGCCATTGCGCGTGAAGCCATTTTGCACGGTGCTGACGCCGTTTACATTGGCGGACCGGGTTTTGGCGCGCGTCATAACGCCAGTAACAGCCTGAAAGACATCGCTGAACTGGTGCCATTCGCTCATCGATATGGGGCGAAAATCTTTGTGACGTTGAACACGATTTTGCATGATGATGAGCTGGAACCTGCTCAGCGGTTAATTACCGATTTGTATCAGACTGGCGTTGATGCGCTGATTGTGCAGGATATGGGGATTCTGGAACTGGATATCCCACCGATTGAACTACATGCCAGCACCCAGTGTGATATTCGCAGCGTCGAGAAGGCGAAGTTTCTTTCTGATGTCGGATTCACGCAGATTGTACTGGCGCGCGAACTGAGTCTTGAGCAGATTCACGCGATTCATCAGGTGACGGACGCGACGATCGAGTTTTTCATCCACGGTGCGTTATGCGTTGCTTATTCAGGCCAGTGCTATATCTCTCATGCGCAAACCGGGCGCAGTGCTAACCGCGGCGACTGTTCACAAGCCTGCCGACTACCGTATACCCTGAAAGACGATCAGGGCCGGGTGGTGTCGTATGAAAAACACCTGCTGTCGATGAAAGATAACGATCAGACCGCCAACCTCGGTGCGTTGATTGATGCCGGAGTACGTTCCTTCAAAATTGAAGGGCGCTACAAAGACATGAGCTATGTGAAAAACATCACTGCACATTACCGGCAGATGCTGGATGCCATCATCGAAGAACGCGGCGATCTGGCTCGTTCATCTGCAGGTCGCACTGAGCATTTCTTCACGCCATCTACGGAGAAAACCTTCCACCGCGGTAGCACTGACTATTTTGTAAATGCCCGTAAAGGCGACATTGGTGCATTCGACTCACCTAAATTCATTGGCTTGCCAGTGGGTGAAGTCCTGAAGGTGGCGAAGGATTATCTTGATGTCGACGTGACGGAACCGCTGGCAAACGGGGATGGCCTGAACGTGTTAATCAAGCGTGAGGTCGTGGGATTTCGCGCTAATACCGTTGAAAAAACCGGGCACAATCGTTATCGGGTGTGGCCGAATGAAATGCCTGCCGATCTGCACAAAGTTCGTGCTAACCATCCGCTGAATCGCAACCTTGATCATAACTGGCAACAGGCGCTGACCAAAACCTCCAGCGAACGCCGTGTCGCGGTTGATATTGAATTGGGCGGCTGGCAGGAACAGTTGATCCTGACGCTGACCAGTGAAGACGGTGTGAGTATCACCCATACGCTGGATGGTCAGTTTGAGGAAGCGAACAATGCGGAAAAAGCGTTGAGTAACCTACAGGACGGACTGGCAAAACTTGGGCAGACGATGTACTACGCCCGTAATATTCAGGTGAATCTGCCGGGCGCGCTGTTTGTACCGAATGGTCAACTGAATCAGTTGCGCCGTGAAGCCATCGACATGCTGGATGCCGCGCGTCTGGAAAACTACCGGCGTGGCAGTCGTAAACCTGTTGCCCAGCCGGCACCGGTCTATCCGCAAACGCATCTGAGTTTTCTGGCTAACGTCTATAACCATAAAGCGCGTGAGTTTTACCACCGTTATGGCGTCCAGTTGATTGATGCAGCTTATGAAGCGCATGAAGAAAAGGGCGATGTTCCGGTGATGATTACCAAGCACTGCCTGCGTTTTGCATTCAATCTGTGTCCGAAACAGGCGAAAGGGAATATCAAGAGCTGGAAAGCCACGCCGATGCAATTGGTAAATGGCGATGAAGTGCTGACGCTGAAATTTGATTGCCGACCGTGCGAAATGCACGTGATCGGCAAGATGAAACATCACATCCTGAAGATGCCATTGCCGGGCAGCGTAGTGGCTTCCGTCAGCCCCGAAGACCTGATGAAGACGCTGCCGAAGCGTAAAGGCTGACGGTTAACTCATATGGATATCGGGTTTGCGTGATTTCTGCCAGTGGTGGTGCTCGCGAAGATCGGCGGCGGATTCTTCCGCCGTTACTCGCAGCTCATCGCTGTCGGCCGTGTGTCGTAATAGGTGATCGGCATCCTGCACCTGAAGATATTCATGTCCCTGATTAGTAGCGAAAAGCTGACCCGAAAAAAGCGCGCTGGCCAGCAATAACACCGTTAACCCTTTCTTAAACATCATGCACCCTCTGGTACGTTAGCTGCGGAATTGGCGATAATTTCGTCAGGTGACTATTCAATATTTTAATCGGGTTAATGGCAATCTCTGTTTTGCCAATTCGATGTTTTTTACATTTTTGTTTAGTCAACGTTAGGATTTGTTAAAACCGGGAAGCGCAGCGCGACCCGGTTGTTACCGGGGGGAAAATCAGGACTTAAATCCCGCCGCCGTCATCAGTAAGCGAAAGAACATACCGACGGCGGCCAGAGCCAATACGCTTCCCCCCCACAGGATCACCAACCACATCAGACGTTTCCAGATTGATTGTTCCATCAATGATACCCCTCACCATGTTGAACTTTGCCGCGGAAAACGTAGTAACTCCAGAAGGTGTACACCAGGATTATCGGGATAATCAGCAGTGCGCCCACCAACATAAAGCCCTGACTTTGCGCCGGAGCCGCCGCCTGCCAAAGGGTAATAGACGGTGGAATGATGTGTGGCCAGATACTGATCCCCAACCCGCTGAAACCGAGAAAAATTAAACCCAGCGTCAATATAAATGGCGGGGCATGGCTATGCTGCTGGCCCAGAGAACGCCACAGCCACAGGCTCATTAGCGCAACCAGCAGCGGCACCGGCATCAGGAACCACAGATTTGGCAGGCTAAACCAACGATCGGCAATGGCACTGTGCGCCAGCGGCGTCCACAGGCTGATAATGGCAATGACAGCCAACATCGCCAGCAGCAGTTTTTTTGCCACACTGCGCATTTTATCCTGTAGCGGGTTTTCGCTTTTCATCACCAGCCATGTTGCCCCCAGCAGGGCGTAGGCCACCACCAGTCCCAGCCCGCAAAACAACGTGAAAGGCGTTAACCAGTCAAACGGACTGCCGCTGTAGCTGCGGCCAGTGACGGAAAATCCGTTGAGTACCGCGCCCACGACCACTCCCTGGGTAAACGTGGCAAGAATTGAACCGCCCAGAAAGGCTTTATCCCAGAATGGTCGATGCGCCGGCGTGGCCTTGAAGCGAAACTCAAAGGCAACGCCGCGAAAAATCAGGCCAATCAGCATCAGGGTGAGTGGGATCGTCAGTGCATCGACAATGACTGCATAGGCCAGAGGAAATGCGCCAAACAATCCTGCACCGCCCAGCACCAGCCAGGTTTCATTCCCATCCCATACCGGTGCGACGCTGTTGACCATCACGTCGCGGTCATCAGCGTCCTGAATAGCGGGAAATAAAATACCGATCCCGAGATCAAAGCCGTCCATCACGATATACATCAGCGTGGCGAACACGATAATAACGAACCAGATAACTGATAAATCAATACCCATTAGCGATGTGCCTCAGCTTGAGAATCGAGGACGGCAGCGGAAAGCGGCCGTGCGGGTGTGCCAGCTGGCGGGAGGGTCGGATCATCTTCCTGTGGTCCTTTACGGATCAGGCGAATCATGTAGCTATAACCCACACCGAAGACCGAGCTGTAAACCACAAAGAAAGCCAGCAGGCTGATGCTCATATGCAAATCACCATGTGCGGAAACCGCATCCGCTGTGCGTTGCAAACCGTAAACCACCCACGGCTGACGGCCAACTTCAGTGGTCACCCAGCCAGCGAGGATGGCAATCAGACCGGAAGGGCCCATCCACAAGGCAAAGCGCAAGAAAGCGCGCGAGGTGTATAAACGCTGCTTATAACGTAGCCACAGGGCAAACGCACCCAACAGGATCATCAGCATGCCTAGCCCCGCCATAATGCGAAACGACCAGAACACCATGGTGGAGTTGGGCCTGTCTTCTTTAGGAAACTCTTTCAGGGCCGGGACCTGTTTATCCAGACTATGGGTCAGGATCAGACTGCCCAGCGCCGGAATTTCCAGCCCATAGCGAGTGCGCTCCTGCTCCATATCCGGCCAGCCGAACAGTAGCAACGGAGTCGGTTCGCCGGGCGGATTTTCCCAGTGTCCTTCAATCGCGGCAATTTTTGCCGGCTGGTGCTTCAGCGTATTCAACCCGTGCATATCGCCAATCAATGCCTGCAGCGGGGCGACGATCAGCGTCATCCACAGCGCCATCGAAAACATGGCGCGAATAGCCGGAGTGTTATTCCCACGTAATAAATGCCATGCCCCTGATGCTGCGACAAACAGCGCACTGCTCAGGAAAGCGGCAACGGACATATGCAACAAACGATATGGGAATGAAGGGTTGAAAATAACGGCGAACCAGTCGACGGGAACGACCTGTCCATTGACGATTTCATAGCCCTGTGGAGTCTGCATCCAGCTGTTGGAGGCCAGTATCCAGAAGGTAGAAATAATTGTCCCCAGCGCAACCATGCAAGTTGCAAAGAAGTGCAGGCCTGCCCCCACACGGTTCCAGCCAAACAGCATTACGCCGAGGAAGCCTGCTTCGAGGAAGAAGGCGGTTAACACTTCATAGGTCAGCAGCGGCCCGGTGATGCTCCCGGCAAACTCAGAAAAACCGCTCCAGTTAGTGCCGAACTGATAAGCCATCACCAGCCCGGACACTACGCCCATACCAAAGTTTACGGCGAAGATTTTCGACCAGAAATGATACAGCGAACGCCAGGTCGGATTTTTGGTTTTCAACCAGAGACCTTCCAGTACCGCCAGATAGCTGGCAAGACCGATAGTAATGGCCGGAAAAATGATGTGAAAGGACACCGTAAACGCGAACTGGATCCTCGCCAGGTGAAACGCGTCAAGACCGAACATGCTTAACTCCGCAGGCAAAATTGATTTGGCGCAATTCTAAGCCCCTGGCGAAATGTGGGGCAGAAACAGAACAGTTCTTTTTAACCATAACAGTTGTGCTGCCGTTATAGGTCGCACGATCTGATATGCAATCTGGTCCCGCATTTGAATTTTACTTCGACGATAATGGGTTTATCCCGTGGTCTGCGGTGATTGACGGTGCTGATGACTATGTGAACATCACCTGTTTATTCGCCTTAAAGCACACCCCGAAAATTGATGCTGTACAGATAGCTGCCCGGGCCTCAGGCAAAGAGCTTTCGCTAACGATGTTGTAAAACTGTTAACTATAACAGTTCTGAAAAAATCGTTATTTATGTAGACTGATATATACAGAGGTTGTCACCGATACCGAATATCAGGACGAAAAATGAAGAAATACCAGCGACTGGCGGAGCAAATTCGCGATCAAATCGCGTCTGGCGTATGGCAACCAGGCGATCGGTTGCCCTCTTTGCGCGAGCAGGTGGCAAGCAGCGGGATGAGTTTTATGACCGTGGGGCATGCCTACCAACTGCTGGAAAGTCAGGGGCGGATCATCGCCCGGCCGCAGTCGGGCTATTATGTTGCCGCGCGCCCCGAACGCGAAGCCGCCGTACCGCAGGTACAGGTCATGCGCGATGAGGCCGTGGATATCAACACCTACATCTTTGACATGCTGCAGGCCAGTCGTGATGCTTCCGTGATGCCGTTTGCATCCGCTTTCCCCGATCCACGCTTATTTCCGCTTCAGCAGCTTAATCGCTCGCTGGCTCAGGTGAGTAAAACGGCTACCGCCATGAGTGTTATCGAAAACCTGCCGCCAGGAAATGATGAACTGCGTCATGCTATTGCCCGTCGATATGCGCAACAGGGAATGACCCTTTCTCCGGATGAAATTGTGATCACCACTGGCGCACTTGAAGCGCTTAACCTGAGCCTGCAGGCGGTCACTGAGCCGGGGGATTGGGTGATTGTCGAAAATCCGTGTTTTTACGGCGCATTACAGGCTCTGGAGCGATTGCGCCTGAAGGCGTTGTCCGTTGCCACCGACGTGAAGGACGGAATCGACCTTGTCGCACTGGAGCAGGCCCTACAGGAGTACCCGGTCAAAGCCTGCTGGCTGATGACCAACAGCCAAAATCCGTTGGGTTTTACACTCAGCGCACGGAAAAAAGCCCATCTGGTCGCATTACTGGAAAAATACAATGTGATGCTGATTGAAGATGATGTTTACAGCGAACTCTATTTTGGCCGGGAGAAACCACTGCCGGCTAAAGCGTGGGATCGAGGAGACAGGGTGTTGCACTGTTCATCTTTCTCGAAATGTCTGGTCCCCGGATTTCGCATCGGTTGGGTTGCTGCCGGGAAACATGCCCGTCGTATTCAGCGACTCCAGTTGATGAGCACCTTATCCACCAGTTCCCCAATGCAGCTTGCGTTGGTGGACTACCTGTCGACCCGGCGTTATGACGCGCATTTGCGACGGCTGCGTCGTCAGCTGGCGGAACGCAAACAGCAGGCCTGGCAAACGTTGCTGCGTCATCTTCCGGCAGAGGTCAAAATACACCATAACGACAGCGGCTATTTTCTGTGGCTCGAACTGCCAGAACCGCTGGATGCGGGAGAACTCAGCACCCAGGCGCTGGCGCACCACATCAGCATCGCACCAGGTAAGATGTTTTCAACCTCGGGGACATGGTCACGTTTCTTTCGTTTTAATACCGCATGGCACTGGGGTGAACGCGAAGAACAGGCGGTTAAACAGCTTGGAAAATTAATTCGCGAGATGATGAAATAAAACTGAATGTGCTATTCAATATAAAAGAATAGCGCATTCTTATTTTAGAAATAGTGAATGTTAAACCCTGATGTTATTTATATCAGGTGCCACCATACGAAATATCAATAGTTCTTCCTGGTGCCACCCTGGCACTTAACTCCTTGTCTATACTCCAGAAGATTAAATTACTTTGCTATAACCCGTGGCGTAATGAGCGTTAGCTCACAACCTGATTAAATTTCCTTGCACCAGCAGGAACGCTTTCAACACCCCGACTATTTTTAGGAAAGGACATATATTTACGGCAAGGCTGCCGCTCAATATTTTTTCGACAGGAGTAAGACGTTATGAGCAAGCAATTTGCCCTCAGTAGCTTGTGTGTACTCAGTATGACGCTGATGACAGCCCATGCAGCCGAACCCCCAACATCATTAGATAAACCGGAAGGGCGCCTGGATATTATTGCCTGGCCAGGTTATATCGAACGCGGACAAACCGATAAACAATATGACTGGGTTTCGCAGTTTGAGAAGGAAACCGGTTGTGCCGTCAATGTTAAAACAGCGGCCACATCAGACGAAATGGTGAGCCTGATGGCGAAAGGCGGCTATGACCTGGTGACGGCTTCTGGTGATGCTTCACTGCGTCTGATTATGGGCAAACGTGTCCAGCCTATAAATCCTGCGCTTATCCCAAACTGGAAAACTATCGATCCGCGCGTGGTCAAAGGGGAATGGTTTAACGTCGGTGGGAAAGTTTACGGCACTCCTTATCAATGGGGTCCCAACTTGCTGATGTATAACACCAAAACCTTCCCAACGCCGCCAGATAGTTGGAAAGTGGTGTTCGTCGAGCAAAAACTTGAGGACGGAAAAAGCAATAAAGGACGAGTCCAGGCGTACGATGGCCCGATCTATATCGCCGATGCGGCGCTGTTCGTCAAAGCCACTCAACCGCAGTTGGGTATCACCGATCCCTATCAGCTCACCGAGAAACAGTATCAGGCGGTCATCAAAGTCCTGAGCGATCAGCACGCACTGATTCATCGCTACTGGCATGACACCACTGTGCAAATGAGTGACTTCAAAAACGAAGGTGTGGTGGCATCAAGCGCCTGGCCTTATCAGGCTAACGCCCTGAAAGCAGAAGGCCAGCCAATCGCCACGGTTTTCCCGAAAGAGGGCGTCACCGGTTGGGCTGACACCACCATGCTGCATAGCGAAGCAAAACATCCTGTTTGTGCTTACAAATGGATGAACTGGTCATTAACCCCGAAAGTTCAGGGCGACGTCGCAGCCTGGTTTGGATCTCTGCCGGTAGTCCCTGAAGGTTGTAAAGCCAGCCCGCTGCTGGGCGAAAAAGGCTGTGAAACCAACGGCTATAGCTATTTCGACAAAATTGCTTTCTGGAAAACGCCAATCGCAGAAGGTGGAAAATTCGTTCCTTACAGTCGCTGGACGCAGGATTACATCGCCATTATGGGCGGTCGTTAATTCCGCTGGGGGTTTTATGACGTACGCAGTGGAGTTTCATAATGTCTCGCGTCTGTACGGGGATGTTCGTGCAGTTGATGGGGTAAGTATTGCAATTAATGATGGTGAGTTTTTCTCTATGCTGGGGCCATCCGGCTCCGGCAAAACGACCTGTCTGCGCATGATTGCAGGGTTTGAGCAGCTTTCGGGCGGTTCAATTAAAATTTTTGGTAAGCAAGCCAGTGAATTACCGCCCTGGGAACGGGACGTCAATACGGTATTTCAGGATTACGCACTATTCCCGCATATGTCGATTCTCGACAACGTGGCTTATGGGCTGATGGTGAAAGGCATTGATAAAAAGCAGCGTCATGCCAGGGCACGCGAAGCGTTAGATAAGGTTGCGCTCGGCTTTGTCTATGAGCGCAAGCCATCACAACTCTCTGGTGGACAGCGTCAGCGTGTAGCGATTGCCCGTGCGTTGGTCAATGAGCCTCGCGTCCTGCTGTTGGATGAGCCACTTGGCGCGTTGGATCTCAAGCTACGCGAACAGATGCAACTGGAGCTGAAAAAACTCCAGCAGTCTCTCGGTATCACCTTTATTTTTGTCACCCACGATCAGGGTGAGGCGCTGTCGATGTCCGATCGTGTGGCGGTATTTAACAATGGTCGTATCGAGCAGGTGGATTCACCGCGAGAACTCTACATGCGTCCGCGCACGCCGTTTGTGGCGAGTTTTGTAGGTACGTCAAACGTCTTTGACGAAGCGATGTCGGCAAACGTCTGTGGCTTACAGGGGATGTTCTCGCTGCGCCCGGAACACATTCGGTTAAATGATATGGCGGGCGAGGTTCAGGCTCGGGGTGTCATTCAGGCGGTGCAGTACCAGGGGGCGGCGACGCGTTTTGAACTGAAACTTGCCGGTGGTGAAAAGTTGCTGGTGAGCCAGGCGAACCTGACGGGAGAAATGCTGCCGTCGGCGCTGTCGCCGGGTCAGCAGGTGATGGCATCGTGGTCACGCGATGTCATGGTTCCGCTGGTAGAGGAGAGGTGAATGGCTATGAACGTCATACATTCGCCAGCACAGTCGACAAAGCTGAACCGTATCTCGGGGTTCTTCTGGCGTAATCCAGGGCTTGGGCTGTTTTTGCTACTGCTCGGGCCGCTGATGTGGTTTGGCATCGTCTACTTTGGATCGTTGCTGACGCTGTTGTGGCAAGGTTTTTACACCTTCGACGATTTCACTATGTCGGTGACGCCAGACCTGACGCTGGCGAATCTGCAGGCGCTGTTTAATCCGGCTAATTACGACATCATTGTGCGAACGTTGACAATGGCGGTAGCGGTGACGATTGCCAGCGCCATTCTGGCGTTCCCGATGGCATGGTATATGGCGCGCTATACCAGTGGCAAAATGAAAGCCTTTTTTTACATTGCCGTCATGTTGCCGATGTGGGCGAGCTATATCGTCAAAGCCTATGCGTGGACGCTGCTGTTAGCGAAAGACGGCGTGGCGCAGTGGTTTCTAACCCATCTCGGGCTGGAGCCACTGTTGACCGCTTTCCTCACCTTGCCGGCTGTCGGCGGTAATACGCTGTCAACATCGGGATTAGGGCGCTTTTTGGTTTTTGTCTACATCTGGCTTCCCTTTATGATCCTGCCGGTTCAGGCTGCTCTGGAACGGCTTCCGCCCTCGCTTTTGCAGGCATCGGCCGATCTGGGCGCGCGTCCTCGTCAAACCTTCCGCTATGTGGTTTTCCCGCTGGCAATACCCGGTATAGCCGCCGGTTCGATCTTTACTTTTTCACTGACGCTGGGTGACTTTATTGTGCCGCAACTGGTGGGACCGCCGGGATATTTCATCGGCAACATGGTGTATTCGCAACAAGGGGCTATCGGCAATATGCCAATGGCGGCGGCATTCACTCTGGTGCCCATTGTTTTAATTGCACTGTATCTGGCGTTCGTGAAGCGTCTGGGAGCTTTCGATGCACTCTGAACGCGCACCCTGGTTACTCAAACTGGCAGCATGGGGAGGGGTTCTTTTTCTGCACTTTCCCATCCTCATCATCGGCACCTATGCTTTTAATACAGAGGAGGCTGCTTTTAGTTTTCCGCCTCAGGGACTGACATTACGTTGGTTTAGCGTGGCGGCGCAGCGTAGCGATATTCTTGAATCAGTGACGTTGTCACTTAAGATTGCCGCGTTGTCGACAGCAATCGCTCTGGTACTGGGTACGCTGGCGGCGGCTGCGCTGTGGCGCAGGGACTTTTTCGGTAAAAGCGCAATATCGCTGTTGCTGCTGTTGCCGATTGCGCTGCCGGGCATTATTACCGGCCTGGCACTGCTGACGGCATTTAAGACCATCAACCTGGAACCGGGTTTTCTCACGATCGTGGTGGGGCATGCGACGTTTTGCGTGGTGGTTGTCTTTAACAACGTCGTGGCGCGTTTTCGCCGTACCTCATGGAGTCTGGTTGAAGCGTCTATGGATCTTGGCGCCAACGGCTGGCAAACCTTTCGTTATGTCGTGCTGCCCAATCTGGCATCAGCACTGCTGGCGGGGGGCATGCTGGCGTTTGCCTTGTCGTTTGATGAAATCATCGTGACAACGTTCACCGCCGGACATGAAAGAACACTTCCGCTGTGGCTGCTCAATCAACTGGGTCGCCCACGAGATGTGCCTGTTACCAACGTTGTGGCATTGCTGGTAATGCTGGTAACAACACTGCCAATTTTAGGGGCCTGGTGGCTAACGCGTGAAGGCGACACCGTCGCCGGAAACGGTAAATAAACGACGATATGGGAAATTGCTATGCAACATCAATTACTGATTAACGGTGAGCTGGTCAGCGGTGAAGGTGAAAAGCAACCAGTTTATAACCCTGCCACTGGTGAACTTATTCTGGAGATTGCTGAGGCGTCAGCCGCGCAGGTTGATGCCGCAGTGCGCGCGGCAGACAATGCGTTTGCCTCCTGGGGCCAAACCACGCCGAAAGTGCGTTCGGAGCTGTTGTTAAAGCTGGCGGACACCATTGCAGATAATGCACAGACCTTCGCTGAGCTGGAATCGCTTAACTGCGGTAAACCACTACATTGTGTGCTTAATGATGAAATTCCGGCCATCGTGGACGTTTTCCGTTTCTTCGCGGGGGCTGCGCGCACCCTGCAAGGACAGGCCGCTGGGGAGTATCTGGAAGGGCATACCTCCATGATTCGTCGCGATCCGCTGGGTGTGGTGGCCTCCATCGCGCCGTGGAACTACCCGCTGATGATGGCGGCATGGAAGCTGGCTCCAGCGCTGGCCGCCGGTAACTGCGTGGTGATTAAACCTTCAGAAATTACCCCGCTGACGGCGCTTAAACTGGCGGAATATGCGAAAGATATTTACCCGGCAGGCGTGATTAACGTCCTGTTTGGTCGTGGTAAAACAGTGGGCGATCCGCTGACCGGCCATGAAAAAGTACGTATGGTTTCACTGACCGGCTCCATTGTGACCGGGGAACATATTATCCAGCATACTGCGCCTTCGATTAAACGCACGCATATGGAACTGGGCGGGAAAGCCCCGGTGATTATTTTTGATGATGCGGACCTTGATGCGGTGGTCAGTGGTGTACGGACCTTTGGGTATTACAACGCCGGACAGGATTGCACTGCTGCCTGTCGAATATACGCGCAAAAAGGCATCTATGATGCGTTGGTCGAAAAACTCGGCGCTGCAGTTGCCAGCCTGAAAATCGGCGCACCGAATGATGAAACGACAGAACTGGGACCGTTAAGCTCACAGGCGCATCTTGACAGGGTAGCTAAAGCGGTCGATGACGCGAAAGCGCTCGGACACATTAAGGTCATCACCGGCGGCAAAAAAGTGGAGGGTTCAGGCTACTATTTTGCGCCAACGTTGCTGGCGGGCGCGAAACAGGAAGATGCTATCGTGCAGCGTGAGGTCTTTGGCCCGGTGGTCAGTGTTACCGTCTTTGAAGATGAAGATCAGGTCCTGGCGTGGGCCAATGATTCGAAGTATGGACTGGCCTCGTCAGTCTGGACGCGGGATGTTGGTCGCGCGCACCGACTGAGTGCCCGCCTGCAGTATGGTTGCACCTGGGTCAATACGCACTTCACGCTGGTTAGCGAGATGCCCCACGGCGGGCAAAAACAGTCTGGGTATGGCAAGGATATGTCGGTTTACGGGCTGGAAGATTACACGATTGTTCGCCATGTCATGATCAAGCATGAGTAATATCTTAAGCGCGAGCGGTAAATGGGGCACGGATAGCTAAATATTGGTAAACGTGTGTCTATACTATTCGCGCCACTGGCCTCGTCGCCATCGGACGGCGGTAAGTTGGAAATATCCGCGAGGTCAGGCTAATTTGCACACCATCAGGCCCCGGCACAATGTCGGGGCCTGATTATTTAGGTGATTGTTCTAACGACGGCACAGGCTACATAGCCAGGCGATGAACGCACAGATAGTCAGAACCAGTCCCAGTTGCTGCATGATACCCGCTAACCCTAACATCATTCCCAGTAACAGGTAGTAGCATAATCCGAACAGAGCACCTGCGGCCCCGGCCTGTTCACGATAGTGATGCAGAGCCTGACTCAACACATTGGGGATCGCGATGCCATAGGCAACAACAACCCCAACCACTGGCAACAGAATCCAGACTGAATGCTGTAGCCACCATGCCGCGAGACCAGACAGCAGAGCTAAAGCACAGGCATGGCGCACCAGATATCCCGATGACAAGCCGATCGTTAACAGCTTGCGATTCAGCAGGCTGCCTGACAGTGACGCGAGGGCAAGCAAGGATCCCGTCCAGCCAAATGCCCTGGAACTCCATCCTAACTGTCCGAAAAGAAACGGGGCCAGGCTGTAGTAGCTGAATAGCATAGTATTCAACAGAGCAACCAGCATGGCATTTTTCCACAGTGTACTGTCCCTCACCATCCGGGAGACCAGTCCCGTTAATTGTGGTCTGCGCGTAGTCTCCGGCCGTGTTTCCGGCAATAAGGCTGCGGTTAACATCAGTAGCAGTATCGCCAGCAATACCAGCGCAGTAAAAACGCCCGTATGGCCGTAAAGACTGACTAACCAACCCCCGCTCACCAGACCAAAAACCGGGCTGATTGCCAGTGCTGCGCCCATAATGGAAAAAATGCGGGACAGTGTTGTTGATTCATAACTGTCCCTCAACATAGTCTGCACCACAACAGACCCGGCGGCCGCGCCAATGGCTGATACCATACGGGCCAGCAGCAAGACGCTGAAATCAGTGGCAATAACCGCCATTACGGAACCCGCTCCGTAACAGAGAAGTCCAGCTACCATTGCCCACCGTCGTCCAATGCAGTCGCTAAGCCAGCCCCATAGCGCAACCCCCACGGCAAAGGCGACAAAATAAACGGAAAGTGTTTGAGCAGCACGTTCACTGCTTATTTGAAAAAACGTGGCGATATTTGGCAACGCCGGGCTGTAAATGGTTTCCACCAGTTGCGGAAACATAATCAGTAATGTGAGAAGCCACAAGGGCGGTCGATGGGTCATATTCATGGCAATATCCAAGAAGCAAAAAACTTGGGGGGATTATTGCTGAATAGAAAATGTCTTATTACCATTATCAGGACTTTATATATCAAATATCGGACAGATGATGAAAATTGCGCCTGATGATGTCTTCGACCCGGATGGTTTTAAGGAAACAGTAGTGGGTATTGCCTCTGATATGGGCGTACATGATTCAGGCCGGCACAGTCATCTTCGCCATCAGTTACTCTTTTCGGCGGCGGGGTGTATCACCATTGAACTGGAAAATACCCTGTGTCTGCTTCCGCCTCGCCGTGCGGTCTGGATCCCCGCGGGTACGGTTCACCGGGCCATCATGCGCGGGGTGATGGCTTATCGGTCATTATATTTTTCAACCATTCTGCCGCCGTTATCCGCATTGCCGCTACAGGTTGTCGAAGTGAACCCGCTCTTTTTTGAAGTCATAGAACGGATGGCATTCTGGCCCTGGCAAATGACAGAAACGCAGCAGGCCAGCCTCATCACTGTTTTTTGTGAGGAAATCAGGGCCGCACGCCGTGAAAACTGGACGTTGCAGTTTCCCTCTGATGTCCGCCTGAATCTGTGGCTGGAAGGGGTTCGAATGGGGACGTTACCGCCCCGACTGAATCAGTTGTCCCGCCTGGTCGGTGCCTGCGAACGGACAATCAGCCGCATCTTTATCAGAGATACAGGGATGAATTATCAGACCTGGCGGCAGCAATTCAGGCTGTTAAAAGCGATGGAGATGTTGGCGGAGGGTGACTCAATCAGCCAGGTGGCGCAACAGCTGGAATTTGTTAGCGACAGTGCTTTTATCGTGTTTTTTCGGCAGCTTACAGGTACGACACCGACCCGCTATCACGGGGGAATAATGCCGCAGAAGGATTAGGGGTGTTACATATTAAGGATAATTTACCGGGCAGTGGCGGAGTGGGAAGATCGTTTACTAATGGCAGAGAGAAGATTTTCTCTCTGCCAGCAGGCGCAGCAATTCATCAAAAAGAGTCACATCAAGCAAACCAGCCGAACCTTACGGAGATCAGGCTGAAAAGTCCTACAGCAGCAAATATATTTATCAGCACCACGGTCTTACTGGAAACATTCATTTTTGCCACCTTTCGTTTTTACCCCTTTGGGTATAGTACGGCTTATAGCTATCCGCAATAGTACGAAATCTGAACATATTGAAAGTGGGCTGTTATTTAGGCGGTTTTCTTAAATAAATGAATAAAACTTGATGTGGGTCATAAAAGAGAGCATATTGCGCGCGATTTTCTCTTCTGGCCTGGATGCCCTAAATGTCTCTGTACCAAAAAATGTTGTTTTTTTATGCGGTAATGGCTGCAATTGCGGCCATTACCACCTGGTTTCTGTCACGTGATAAAAAACGTATTCGCTTTCTGAGCGCGGTATTAGTCGGGGCGACATGGCCGATGAGCTTTCCCGTCGCACTCCTGTTTTCTCTTTTCTGATGGCGTTGTCAATGCCGTTTCAGGGGGCCAGCAGAGCGACTAATCGCAGTCTGTCGTCTTTGGTTACGTCCAGAGGATGCTGGTATCCCACGTTTTCATTCGCACGGGTGTACAACGCAACCAGCCAGTCGTAAACGTGTCGGCTTGCACCGTGCTGCGGCTGCTCATCCAATTGAGTCAGGCGCGACATCGGTTGTTGTACTGGCGCACTGAAAATAGCCGCACCCTTGAGGATCCTGCTGGCAGGGCGTTGATCCTCTGCAACGTTGGCGTAGCCGAGCCAGGTAATAAAATCACCGATATCGGCGTGTAACTGCGCCCCGCAGACATTCTCTCGCTGCATAATCTGCTGAAGGCGTTGAGGCATCTCCAGTCGATAGCTGGTAGTGATAAGAATGTCGGCTACCTGTCTAAGCGTTCGAGGATCAAGCCGCAATCGGCGCGCATTATTGTCATCACGACACCACTGACGCACATGGTTGATCCACATTTTGTGCGCCTGGTATCCGGTCTCTTTGCTTTCGGAAGCATGCGACGGTTCCCGGACGTCGGCAAACAGGTCAATCTCTTCATTAAAGAGTCCACTGACTTGTTCTTCACGTGGCTGCTGGATACGCAGCAACGACTCAAAGCAGCGCATCGGTGGTAGTAACCCCTCCAGGAGTTCACCATGCTTTGCTGCCTGGGCCTGAAGCTGGCGGATCACTGTCTCGCTGGAGTCTGGCACGCTTTCGCTGTCGTTAAGCCAGCTCATCAGCGCCTCACGAACACGCTGTTGATGCTGTTCATGCAGGGACGTTAATCGCGACTGGCGTTGTTGAGCGGATGTCGCTTGCGACAGCCATTCAGCAAGGCGCAACAGGCTGTGTTTATCCAGTGCCTGCAATGTTCCCCAGCGCAACCCAGGCTTGCCCATTAATTGCTGCACGGCCTCATCAAGGTTTTGCTGTGTGCTAAAACGAGCATCTTGTGGCGTAATGGCCCACACAACCCCCGGTAATGCCGCATCGTGTACGGGTTGGGTATCGTTGGCCCAGCTCATCAGCTTACGCGTGATGGCCGGTGTCTGCGAGCGTGAAGACACTGCGTTGCAGATCAGCAGGACATCGGGTTGCAGATGCTGGCGGTAATGTTCCAACATCCAGCCTAATTTGGCCCGCCACAGCGGGTTGGGGTGGGCATCCGGTGCGAGGGGAATATCGAGCAGGTCGACGTTTTCCAACACCGAGTCTTCGACAGTCAGCACCAGTTCACGCGTCAGCAGCGCCAGCGATTCCAGCGACAGACTGACCGCGTTAAGCAACTGATGGTTTGCAACAGGATGAACCACCACATCGCTTTGCGCGTCATTCCCGGTTAATGCGACCTGGGTCAGGAAGCTTTCGGCGGGCAAGCCAAAATGATCGACCAACAAACTCAGCGGTGCGGCTAGCTCGTGCGCCTGTCCGGTTTGTTGCAAAGTATGCGCTAATGCCAGCCATTGCTGCGTTAACTCTGGTTGTTCTCCCCACAACAGCGCCCAGGCGTGAGCGCGGGTGGTTAGATCCAGCGCCGGCAGCAATGTAGCAAATTGATGCCATAGCGCATCATCAATTTGCTGCTGGTTTGCAGGAACACAAGAGCGCCAGAAACGGCCGATGGCGGCTACGTCATGTGCCGTGATGCCCTGAACCGGATGACGTTGACGCAGCGTTTGCCATTTTGCTAACCGGGCTTCAATAATTGATTTTTCAACCTGGCGGCTGTCAGGCATTGCGCAAAACTGCGTGATAAACAGCTGTACCAGTTCCGCTTCACTCAGTAGGCGCAGACGCAGGGGCCACTCGCTATCAACGGGATTGTCTTCACGCGTAAAGCGGATCGCCATATTGGTCGGCGCATGGCCCGGATTGATATGCGAAAAATAATCAAAACTGCGATCCGGTGTAGCAATATTCAATTTCCCACTGGTGTTGCTGCACAGTGCGGACAACAGATGTGCTTTTGCTGGCTGTGAATGACCGTACAGACCCACACAGCCACGCGCTGAAAACGCCGTATTCAGCGCAGACTCAGTAACCGCGGCGATGGTGAGTTGAGCGAGCAGGGAATCCGCTTCATCATCAAGACGCGCTGCGCGCTGGCGTGTGTCATTCACCCATTCGATGGCGGCTTGTGCTGTGTTAAACATCTTACTCATTTCAGGTACACACTCCCGCTATCAATCCAGTAATGGCTGCCGCTATGGCGACGATCTGCCAGTGTATTCAGTTTTAACGTTAGGGCATTGGCGGCAACGGGCGTGCCATCCTGTAGCCAGGCATCACTGAGAACGAAATATTCCGGCCCTGTCTCTTTGCTGCCGCCGCGCAGTTGCAGCCGCACATTTAATACGCCGTCACCGGCAATCGTTTTTGCCAGCTCAGCAGAATTGATACTCAGCGTATACAGCGGGGTGGCTGGCCAGCGGCTGTTTGCTAACTGGCGAAAGCCCAGCGTCACGTTGCCGCGCAGCGGGAAGTGCAGACGGGTATCCAGTTTTGCTCCAGGTTTATCCAGATCAATGTCGTGATACCAGATATTCTCATCGCGCAACGTATTGACCGTATTATCCAGTACGCCAAGGTAGCGGACCGTCGAGTACGCGCCGATATCCGCAGCTTTAAAATTAAATCGCGGCAGGCGTAAATCCAGCGCCAGGCTACACAGCATCGCGCCAACGGCAGCGGTAGATTTTGGATTGCCGATACGCCCTTGCTGGCTGAACGGATACCACTCATGTACGCGATAGCTGTCCATCCAGATCATGCGGTTGACCGGAACGGGTTGCAGATGGCGGATTAGCGCCTGAACCCCCGGCAAACAGGCGGGTCTGCCAGTGACTAACAAAATATCGCAACGATAGTGGGAAATCGCTTCGCAAACGGCGTGCAGAGGGGATGTCAGGGTAAATTGCCCTGCCAGCAGCGCTTCGTGCAACTGCCTGAACTGTACCTGCAACGAAACGCTCAGCACATCAAAAGCCGGTGAACCAGGCGGTAAAGCATGATCGATAGCTTGCTGGATATAGTTCATCACATTGCGTGTCGGGCGCTGAGAAAGCAGTTCGCCAAAGGTGGCGTGCAACCCCGCTACGGGATCGTTAATATCGCTTTGCTCCCAGGCACTGAGCACCGCATGACCCAGTGGCATAAAGAGTTGCAACGCGGTTTGTTGTCGCAAAATAGCCTGAGTATCGATTCTCCCGGAATCACCAAACAGTGTGGCCAGCAGCGCGGCGGCATCGGTCACGCCAGCTTGTTGTAAGCGGGTTTGCAGGGCGGGCAGTATGCAGCGTTGTATGACATCCAACAACATGTCGTCCCCGGCGACTTTGAAGCCTTCACGGAACAGCAGATGCGGGGTGATTTTGACATTCGCCCCAACGCCGTCATCCAGTTGATAATGGACCACGGCCATATCCGTCGTGCCGCCGCCAATATCGATGGAGGCGACGCGCAGTGCACGACCTTTAACTTCACCGGGTTCTGGCTGGCGGTCCGGACGGGCGAGGGCGTTAAAGAACGATTCTGTGTGCCCGTCATAGTGTGAAATCGCTTCGTTATACAGCCAAACCAACTGTCCGCAGCTGGCCTCATCCCACTCCATCTGGATCTCAGGTACGGGAACAACGCTCTTTTCTTGCTGTTTGCGGGTGGTGAAATCTTCGTCCTGCGGGTGCCAGCCCATTGCTTTCCAGACCAGCGCAATGGCTTCAAACATACGCAGACGGAAGATCTCTCGCTCCTGTTTTGGCATGGCTGACGGCAGAGTGAGGATCAGCGTGCGCAACTGGCGTGGAGAGGCCGGGAACCCGAGGCGCAGCCGCGTCGCTACGCTGTTAATTTGTCCCAGCGCCTGGGCCAGAATCTCGCACAACATATGCGTCATCAGCGTGCTGCGGCTGTATTGTGGTGAGAACACCGGCAGCCGGTCATCTTGCGGCAGGCTGAACAGCGGCTGACCGTCATCGTTCATCAGATTCATCAGTGGGAAGGCGGTAGCCAGCGGCTCGCGCTGCGTTTTACTGTTCATCTGGCTAAAGCGCCAGTCGTGTAAAACGGGGGTTTCATCCCATAAATACCGGCGTGGGCTGGAGATCCCACTACTGCCTTCCGTTCCCATACGCTGCATCGCCAGCTTACGGGCTTCATCCCCAACGCGGACAATCGACGGCCAGATAAAGGCATCATCGCGGCCACTCTCAACGGAGAAATGTTGCTTACCAAAGCGCGCCTCGGAAAACTCCAGTCGGCTGGTGAACAGGGGATCGTTGAGGAACTGTGGTTCACTTAATGAACGCACCTGCAATTCAGCCGTCTGACGCAAACCGTCATTCGCATCGCCATGATCTTCAATCAACACGCCGCAGGTATGGGTATTGCCAATATCCAGAATCAGATCGACAGGAATCGCGGGCGTGCTGAGCGTATGGGTCACCAGCTTCACTTCCGGGACGGAAAGTTGTTCGCCTAACAGGGTCAACAAATTCAGCCAGTGCGCCTGGTATTCAAAGTTGCGTAGAGCTTGTTGGATCTCCTGCTCTGAACGGTTTTCTTGCTGTGTGACGTGCTGCAAAAAGGACTCGCGTAGCCAGCCATCAATCCACGTCTGGTCGAGGAAATCTGCGATCTCATTATCGTGCCAGGCCAGCGCAAATCGCGTGCCATTCAGCAGATCGTTCTCATTGGGCGTCAATGCTGCCGGGGCTTCAGTCAACTGACTGTCCAGCGCCACCGTGACACGGTGAGTATTGCCGGCACTGTCCGGCTGTGCGAGTTTTCGCACCTGGACGCGCGCCCAGTTATCCGGGCCTTCAACAAATGTGCGGGGCGGGTTAAAACGCAGGAACGGCAGCGGCAACCAGACACCGTCAAGTACGTCCAGAGAATAATGCAGCGTCTGCGTGCTTTCCGGTTTCACTACTTCGGGTTGGCCACCGGTATTACCCGGCAGGGTATAGCGTCCCGACGCCAGATCAAAATCCAGACGCAGTAGCGGACCGTTTGCCGTTTTGCGAACAAAACGACCGTGGTGCGCAGATTCCTGTGGTGTCAGCCCAAAATCCAGAAATTGCACACCGCTATTGGCGATGAGCGTTACGCTCTGTTTGTAATCACACAGATTCACCAACATAAAATCAGGCACCTATCTTTTTGATCGTCAAAGGGATTTCCGCGTGTTCGTCATAACGTGCGGTACAAGCTGCGACGTCGTTTGTTCCTGCTTTGCAGGTGATTTCAGGCATTGGGTAACGCGAACCGTCCGTGCAACGGGCATTCCCGCGACTCTTAATCATTAATTCGCCCGATTGATGCAGACCAGAGAAAATTTCGGCGCGGCAAACGATATTGTCGCCATGCACGACGCGCGCAGTGCCCTTATTGGCCTGGATCTGATAGCGCAGCGATGGGGCTTTACCGCTGACCGGATCTTTTATATCGACCAGCACACGCCAGTTGCCGTTAAGAAAACGTGTTGTACCTGCCTTCATCTGGTTGGCATCCATTACCAGCGCATCTTTCGGGATGGCGGCTATCACCACCGGTCCTTCTACGGGCTTCTCTTTTTTCACTGGTGGAATAACGTCAGCCCGATGCAGCGGCAGCGAAGGTGTTAGTTCAGGCAGCGGATTACTGTCTACCTTTGCAACGTCAATGGAGGCAACCGCAGGTGCGGGAGATTCCGTGTGTTGTTTCCACAATAGCGGCCCTGCAATGGCGGCAATCACTGCAGCAGCAACGGGCAGGCTCCACAGCGGCAGGCGTCGCGTAGGCTTACGCTGTACTGGCGGCGGCGCAATCTCTGGCTCACTTGCAATGACCAGGGGTTGTGGTTCGGGGTCAGCGGGTTTCGGTAGCTCAATAGCTGTTGTCAGCAGCGGGGTATCGGCCTCGGCGAAAGTGATTTCCGCCGGGATTTCTTCGACTTCCGGCTCCGGTTCAGGTGCCAATACAACCGGGGGAACGTCGGTATGACGCAGGCAATCGAGTACATCGTCACGGGTGTTTTCATTCAGATTGACGAAGCCCCAGAACGTAATGACGGGCTTGCCATCAACCAGGAACACGTGGTTCTCACCTGGAAACTGGATGGCTTTGTCGAGAAGTGAACCAAACAGTTGCAGAGAAGTTTTTCCCGATTGCAGGCTTTTCCGGCTCAGTGCAGCGGCATTCTCCAGCGTACTGGACAGATAGCGCAGAGCCCGAAAACGCGCATCTTCATCAGCGGCTTTCCACGCGACAGCCTTTCCTTCAACCGGGGAATACCAGTCCACCCGATCGCCACTGTCGTTAACTTGTGGTATTGCCAGACAGTCCGCCATCGCCTGTTGTTTACGCAGACGAAGCGTTTCACGAATTTGTAGTGCTGAATCAAACACGGCCTGACCACCGCCACCCACGGCCTGATAGTCATCCAAATTGCCGCTGCGCAAGAGAGTTTTTGCCACGTAATTGCCCCTTAGACTTCTTCACACATCTACTTTACGGGGAATAAAAGTAAGCAAACGTTGGAAGAGAGGCAAAAAGGGGCGAATTTTCATGGCATAGAGTATTGGGAAAAATCTTGACGTTTTGAAAAAGACTTAAGGTAAATTATTCCACCTGCGATGATGAATTAATCAGCGAAACCTGCCAGATTAGAATAACCTGATAGAGATTTGTTATTAGTGCGTATTTGCCAGCTATGCTCTGATAGACGAGTAAATAATAAAAGAAGAAGGCTTATAACCATGATTGCAAGGAAAACGCTGCTCGCGCTGGCACTCAGCGCCGTCTTACCAACAGGCGCTGCATATGCCGCCAGTACTGATACCATCGTTTACTGTTCTGAAGCATCCCCGGAATCATTTAACCCCCAAATAGCCAGTTCAGGTCCGTCGTTTGTCGCCAGTTCACAGGTGTTGTACAACCGATTGATCAACTTCGATCCGGTCAAAAATACTCCGGTCCCGTCTCTGGCAACGGAGTGGACAATTTCCCCCGACGGCAAGACCTACACATTTACCCTGCGTCAGGGCGTGAAGTTCAATAGTAATAAGTTCTTTAAACCTACCCGTGATTTCAATGCTGATGACGTCGTTTTCTCAGTATTACGCCAGAAAGATGCCGATCATCCGTACCATAAGGTTTCACAGGGTAGCTATGAATATTTCAACGATGTTGGCCTGGACAAACTGATCAAAGAGGTTAAAAAGGTTGATGATTATCACGTTCAGTTTGTTCTGAACGAACCCAACGCTGCATTTCTTGCTGACTGGGGGATGGATTTTGCCTCTATTCTTTCGGCTGAATATGCCGACGAGATGCTGAAAAAAGGCACACCGGAAAACGTCGATAACTGGCCGATTGGTACTGGGCCTTATGTCTTGCAACAGTACAAGCAGGATTCACAAATCCGCTATCTGGCCAACCCGAACTACTGGGATGGTGAAGTTCCAACGAAACATCTGATTTTCTCCATCACACCAAATGTACAGACGCGACTGGCGAAACTGCAAACCAACGAATGCCAGATTATTCCCGCGCCAGCACCGGTGCAGTTTGATGAAATCAAAAAGAACAAAGATCTGACGCTGCATTCGGTTGAAGCGCTGAACGTCGGTTATCTGGCGTTTAATACGGAGAAAAAACCGTTTGATAACGTACTTGTGCGCCAGGCGCTGAACTATGCGACAGATAAAAAAGCCATTATTAACGCGGTCTTTTTAGGTTCCGGAACGGTGGCGAAATCGCCAATCCCGCCGAATATGATGGGCTTCAATAAAGACCTGAAAGATTACGCTTACGACCCGCAGAAAGCGAAAGAGCTGCTGAAGAAAGCGGGGCTGGAAAACGGTTTTGAAGCGACACTGTGGTCTATGCCGGTGCAGCGCCCCTATAACCCGAACTCTCGTCGTATTGCTGAGATGATTCAAAGCGACTGGGCAAAAGTTGGTGTGAAGGCGAAAATCGTCTCCTGGGAATGGGGGGAATATCTCTCCGGGATGCGTAAAGGCGAGCACGATACTGCGTTGTTTGGCTGGATGTCAGATAACGGTGACCCGGATAACTTTGCCGATGTTCTGCTGGGTTGTGACAGCATTAAAACCGGATCAAACGCCGCGCGCTGGTGTGATAAAGAGTATAATTCGCTGGTTCAAAAGGCGAAACTGGTGAGCAAACCGCAAGAGCGCGCCGCACTTTACCAGCAGTCACAGGAAATTTTCTATCAGCAGGCCCCGTGGATTGCGCTGGCGAATGGCAAAACCTTCTATGCCACACGCAGCAACGTCAGCGGATACAGCGTTAGCCTGATGGGCAGTGATTTTTCAAAGGCGAAATTAAATTAATGAGTTAAGGAGGGAGTATGTCGCATCTGGATGAGGTCAGCGCACGTGTTGATGCCGCCATTGAAGAGAGCGTCATTACGCATATGAATGAATTGCTGATTGAGTTGAGCGATGATGTTGCGTTGAGCCGGGAAGATCGTTACACCCAGCAACAACGTTTGCGTACGGCAATTGCACATCATGGGCGCCAGCATAAAGAAGATATGGAAGCGCGTCGTGAGCAGTTGACCAAAGGCGGCTCTATTCTTTGATATTTCCTTGCCGGATGGCGGTGTTCACACCTTATCCGGCGTTCTGTAGGCCTGATAAGCGAAGCGCCATCAGGCAATTAAAACGAACGTCTTGCCACCAGCCAGGCACCCACAACCAGCAATATCGCACCGCATACCGGACCCACCAGCGCGCGAAGCGGTACACCCTGGCTACGCAGAATATCCAGCACCAGACCGCCAATAAGCTGGCTGGCGACCAGCACCGCGATGGTGGTGGCAGCGCCTACGTTTTGGTATCCGCTGATACTGGCAAAAACAAAGAACGATCCCAGTAAACCCGGGATTAATGTCCACCAGCGCACGCTGGAAACCAGTTCGCCAAACCCCGCCGCACCTTGTTTAAACCATAGTATGCTGACAAACAAGACGATCCCGACCAGTGAGTTAAGCAACATAGCAATAAGGATTGTCGAGGACGTCTGGGTAATGCGTACCATCAAAGTGTTTTGCACCACCAGACCAATACCTGCGGCAATCAGAAAGGAGAGGGTCAGCGTCTGGTTCATCCACGCGCATCCGGTTCGCTGCGGTCGTCTAACTGTAGCTGCATAAAAGTCAGATCCAGCCAACGACCAAATTTAGTCCCGACCTGGGGCATCTGCGCGGTAATATTGAAACCCAGCGTGCTATGCAGGTGGAGCGATGCCTGATTGTGCGACTCAATTCCTGCCACCATGACATGCTTGCCACACGCGCGCGCTTCTTCAATGAGTCTGCTGAGCAGCCTGCGCCCCAGTCCTTTTCCCTGATGTTCCGGGTGCACGTACACTGAATGTTCGACGGTATGACGGAAACCGTCAAAGTTGCGCCAGTCGCCAAAAGAGGCGTACCCCGTGACGACGCCATTCTCTTCACTTACCAGTACCGGATACCCCATCAGTTGGCGAGCTTCATACCAGGAGATGCGGTTTTCGGCATCGACCGTTTGATCGTTCCAGATAGCGGCCGTATGCAGTACGGCGTGATTGTAGATTTCTGCGATGGCGGCGCAGTCGTCTTTGCTGGCAAATCGAATTGACATGTTGAACCTCAGGGGTTGTTCACTATAGTATTACAATATGAATACTATTGAAGACAGCATAAATCAACGGATCAGTGCAAGAATTCGCATTGAGCGGGAATCTCGCGGCTGGTCGCTGACGGAACTTGCCGAACGAGCAGGGGTCTCGCGGGCGATGATCCATAAAATAGAACGTGGAGAGAGCAGTCCAACGGCGACGCTACTGGGACGGCTTTCCGGTGCGTTTGGTATCAGCATGTCGACGCTGATTGCCCGAGCCGAAATGCAGGAGGGTAAACTGCTGCGTTTCGCCGACCAGCCGGTCTGGCACGATCCGCAAAGCCACTATTTGCGCCGCCACGTATCTCCGCGCAGCGATCTGCCTATCGATCTGGTGCAAATCGAATTACCGGCCGGCAGTGATATCCCGATGCCCGCCTCTTCCTACGTGCAGGCCCGACAGCTTCTCTGGTTGCAGCAGGGCGAATTGGTGTTTGTGGAAGGTGATACACGCCATGAAATGAAAGCCGGGGACTGCCTGGAGCTGGGGCCGCCAAATGACTGTCGGTTTATCAATGAAACCGCGCAGTCCTGCGTTTATCTGGTTGTGCGGTTAAACCACGCTGGCAATTAATGTGAAAGCATCACAGAGATAGCGCGTCTACTATTGATGGATTCATGCCAAAAGCTGAGGAGAACATCAATGGGTCAACAAATGCAACGCAATCGTCGCTGGGTTCTGGCGTCACGCCCGCATGGCGCACCGGTGCCTGGTAACTTCCGTCTGGAAGAAGAGGCCATCACCCCCCCCGGTGACGGAGAGGTGTTACTGCGTAACGTCTACCTCTCACTCGATCCCTATATGCGTGGGCGTATGAGCGACGAACCGTCTTATTCGCCCCCGGTTGAGATTGGCGCAGTGATGGTGGGCGGCACGGTCAGTCGGGTCGAGACATCGAATCATTCGGATTTTAAACCCGGTGAATGGGTGTTGAGCTATAGCGGCTGGCAGGACTTCGCCATCTCAAAGGGTTCTGATTTGGTAAAGTTAGGCGATCATCCTGAGCATCCTTCCTGGGCGCTTGGTCTGCTGGGTATGCCGGGCTTTACGGCATATATGGGGCTGCTGGATATTGGCCAGCCCAAAGCCGGTGAGACACTGGTTGTTGCTGCGGCAACCGGACCTGTTGGCGCAACCGTGGGCCAGATCGGTAAACTGAAGGGCTGTCGGGTCGTTGGGGTAGCTGGTGGGGCAGAGAAATGTCGCCATGCTACTGACGTGTTGGGCTTTGATATTTGCCTCGATCATCATGCCCCCGATTTCGCACTCCAACTGGCACAAGCCTGTCCGCAGGGTATCGATATCTATTATGAAAACGTCGGCGGTAAAGTTTTTGATGCCGTTTTGCCGTTACTCAACACCTCCGCGCGTATTCCGCTGTGTGGTCTGGTGAGTGGTTATAACGCCACATCACTGCCGACGGGCCCAGACCGTTTACCGCTGCTTATGGCCACGTTACTGAAAAAACGTATTCGCTTGCAGGGCTTTATCATTGGTCAGGATTATGGTCACCGCATTCATGAATTTCAGCGAGAAATGGGGCGCTGGGTCCAGGAAGGCAAGATCCACTATCGCGAGCAGGTCACTGAGGGGCTGGAAAATGCACCGGAGACCTTTATCGGTCTGCTGACCGGTAAAAACTTTGGCAAGGTCGTAATTCGGCTTGCTGAAGAGTGATACGGAGGGGTTAAAGACGGTAACAGCCGGATGGCGTCAACGCCGCCATCCGGCAAGAGTTGTAGAGCCAATCTGTCTGAATATTGATTTCGCCGCAAGCGAGTATTCATGGAGAAAATAAGCAGGTTTTCACCGAATGTGAATAAACACTCCACTTTGCGATAAATAATGATTACTATTCTCATTCTTAAAAGGCAAAACCATGATTTTGCTCATTGAAGCTATGTGAAGCAGTAACAACTGAATTTATCAAAGGGAGTCGTCATGTCTTTACGTCATCTGTTTTCACCGCGCCTGCGTGGTTCTTTACTGTTAGGTTCACTGCTGGTTGCATCATCATTTAGCACGCAGGCTGCGGAAGAACTGCTGCGCAAAGGCGTAGGTAAAGGCGCCTACGAAATGGCGTACAGCCAGCAGGAAAACGCACTGTGGCTGGCCACCTCGCAGAGCCGTAAGCTGGATAAAGGTGGGATAGTTTACCGTCTTGATCCGGTGACGCTTGAAGTGACTCAGGTTATTCATAACGATCTCAAACCGTTTGGCGCAACCATCAATAACGCGACGCAAACGCTGTGGTTTGGTAATACCGTGAATAGCGCGGTGACGGCGATTGATGCGAAAACCGGTGAGGTGAAAGGACGTCTGGTACTGGATGCGCGTAAACGTTCTGAAGATGTCCGTCCGCTGCAGCCTCGTGAACTGGTCGCCGATGACGCCACCAACAAGGTATACATCAGCGGAATAGGTAAGGAGAGCGTGATTTGGGTCGTGGACGGTGAGACTGTCAAACTTCAGGACACGATTCAAAATACCGGTAAAATGAGCACTGCACTGGCCGTCGACAGCAAGGCTAAACGCCTGTATACCGCCAATGCCGATGGCGAATTCATTACCATCGATACCGCCACCAACAAAATTCTCAGCCGCAAAAAACTGCTGGACGATGGCAAAGAGCACTTCTTCATTAACCTGAGCCTGGATACGGCAGGTCATCGTGCGTTTGTCACTGACTCTAAAGCAGCGGAAGTGCTGGTTATCGATACCCGTAACGGCAACGTGCTGGCAAAAGTTGCCGCGCCGGAATCCCTGGCCGTACTGTTCAACCCGGTGCGTAACGAAGCTTACGTGACCCACCGTCAGGCCGGTAAAGTCAGCGTGATCGACGCGAAAAGCTATAAAGTGGTTAAAACCTTCGATACCCCGACGTTCCCAAACAGCCTGGCGCTCTCCGCCGATGGTAAAACCCTGTACGTTAGCGTGAAACAGAAATCCACACGCGAGCAGGAAGCGACTCAACCGGACGATGTTATTCGTATCGCCCTGTAATTATTCGGAGGGGGCAACCCCTCCTGTCATTTCTCTATACTCCACGATACGCCTCGTTACACCCCATCGGTAGCCTGACAAACTTCAGAGACTTACACTACGCCCTCAACGGCTAACTGAATAACACGGGAATACCATGAAAAAGCCATTAATCTGTCTTTGTGCGGGCGTAATGCTGTTTACGCTGGCAGGGTGCACCACCGATTACGTCATGACGACGAAAAGCGGACAAACGATTACCACCCGGGGCAAACCAAAACTGGATAAAGATACGGGAATGACCAGCTATACCGATCAGGACGGGAATGCGCGGGAAATTAACAGCAATGATGTTGCTCAGCTAATTGAAGCAAACTAAGTCGCTCAAACGGGTAGGCCAGAAATCTGACCTACCTTAAAGCGTTATGGCGCGGTACGGTGGATTTCCGCGACGCGTTTACGTACACCAAACCAGCCAACGACCAGCAGAATGGCAATCAGCGGTAATGAGGCGATAGTGTAGGTCCCGTTCGGATAGTCAAACGCCATCAGCACCAGCACAGCCAGTAAAAACAACAGTGTTAACCAGGACGTAAACGGCGCACCGGGCAGTTTGAAGTGAACGTCTGTCGCTTTACCATCTTTAATGGCCCGACGCAGACGCATCTGGCACACCATAATGAATGCCCACGATGCAATGATGCCCAGCGAGGCAAAGTTAAGCACGATCTCGAATACCTGCGAAGGCACCAGATAGTTGAGGAAAACCCCGACGACGTACACGACAAGCGTGGCAAGTATGCCAGCATAAGGTACGTGTTGACGGCTCATTTTGGCCATAAATTTGGGCGCGGAACCGCCCATCGACATTGAGCGCAAAATACGACCAGTGCAATACAAACCCGAGTTGAGGCTGGAAAGCGCAGCGGTAAGCACCACGATATTCATAATACTGCCAATATAGGGAACGCCGAGTTTGGAAAAGAAGGTAACAAACGGGCTTTGACCTGCCTGATAGGCATTCCACGGCAGCAGCATGACCAGTAACACCACTGACCCCACATAGAACAGGCCAATTCGCCAGATAACGCTGTTAATCGCTTTTGGCACCATCGTTTGCGGATCTTTGCACTCACCCGCCGCAGTGCCTACCAGTTCAATGGAAGCAAATGCAAAGACGACGCCCTGTACCAGTACCAGCGCTGGCAGCAGGCCATGCGGGAAAAAACCACCGTTGTCGGTGATCAGATGAAAACCCGTGGCGTTACCATCGAGCGGTTTTCCCGTGCCTAAAAAGACAGTCCCGACGACCAGGAAGATAACGATAGCCAGCACTTTGACCAGTGCAAACCAGAACTCCATCTCCGCAAACCACTTTACGCCGATCATGTTCATGGTGCCGACAATGGCCAATGCGCCGAGGGCAAATACCCATTGCGGTACGTCACCAAATGCGCCCCAGTAGTGCATATACAAGGCCACGGCCGTGATATCCACGATTCCGGTCATCGCCCAGTTGATGAAGTACATCCAGCCAGCCACATAGGCCGCTTTCTCACCTAAAAATTCGCGGGCATAAGAGACAAAGCTGCCGCTGGAAGGGCGGTGTAAAACCAGTTCACCGAGTGCCCGCAGAATGAAGAATGAAAAAATACCGCAGACCAGATAGACCAGTGCTAAAGCGGGGCCGGCCATTTGCAAACGTGCGCCAGCCCCTAAAAATAACCCGGTACCAATAGCACCGCCAATGGCGATCATTTGTACCTGCCGGTTACCCATCGCTTTGTGATACCCCTCTTCGTGAGCATTCAACCAGCGTCGTTTCGCCGCGTGTTGTTCCGCGGCTTGCGTGTTGTGTGTGTTCATTACGTTTCCTGTTAACCTGACTAATTTACAAAATCCTTTTTGCCGCAGCAGTTGCGGCGAAAACAGCGTTACCCTTCATTGTGTTACCGCGGGAAACTGTCGGCCGAGCATCCTACATTCAATTGAGAAGTGACGCAAAGTCTGGACACGGGGAAATGGGGTTTTTCTGTGGCCTGAATCGACGGGATGTGGACTCGATTCAGTAAAAACAGAGGCGGTGGGAAAATGCGAAGGAATGCGCTCATCCTGATCGTCAGCAGAATGAGCGCTGTTTGCCTTATACCGACACGCCAAAGACCTGCACGGCCTGCTGCAATCGCGATGAGCGCTGCGTTAAATCGGCAGTTGCGTCAGTGACACGCTCCACCATCTCGGCATTATTGTGCGTCATGGTACCAACACGCGAAATGGAATCATTAATCAGATCCAACGCCTGGGTTTGCTCCCGCGTTGCCAGACTAATGTCTTTAATCATCATCGACATCTGTAACACATCGCTGATCATTCCGGTGAGATGCGTTTCTGTTTGTTCAACCATTTTTACGCCGGTATTGACGTTAGCGACGTTCTTCTCGATAAGCTGTTTAATCTCTTTTGCCGCTGATGCAGAGTGTTGCGCAAGATTGCGCACCTCCGCGGCCACGACGGCAAAACCGCGCCCGGATTCTCCGGCACGCGCCGCCTCAACGGCCGCGTTGAGCGCCAGAATATTAGTCTGGAAGGCAATGCTATCAATTACGCCAATGATATCGACAATCTGACCATTATCACGAGAGATCGCCTGCATCATGGCGATAGTTTGTTTCATAATATCGCCGCCTTCAGCGGCATTGGTGCTGGTTTGGTCGGCCATCGTCATGGTATGTGCCGCCGTTTCTGCAGTTTGCTGCACTGCACTACCAATTTCTTCAATGGCGGCAGCGGTTTGCTGAAGGTCTGCGGATGTTTCTTCAGAACGTGTATGCAGTGCGATACCTTCTTTAGAGACACGTTGGCTGATGGCCTGAATTCCGGATATTTGCGTACTAACGTCATCAACCAGTGAATTTAGATTAAGTCCGGATTGATTAACCAGTCGCATTAACATGCCGATTTCATCTACGCGATTTAAATGGCAGTTATCGGGTTTTCGTCCGGATACGACTTTCTTCATTTGAGTCAATAGTGTATTAACTGGCTGACAAATTTGGCACTTAAGGTAAATGGCAAATAACAGAAATAACGCCAGTAAACCGCCGGATTGAATAAAATGATTTACGGGGGCGAAAATTAATAACAAAGAGAGCAGGGCAACGACTCCCAAAGCATAATTGACGCGTTGACTAATGCTCAACCATTTAAACATCGAAGTCCATGCCAATATGCCACGGCGAATGATAATACCCTTAAAAAGACGGAACCCGCTAAGTTGTTGATTATTTATTTTTTCATACAACTGCTCACTCTGAGATATTTCGTCTCGCGAAGGAACAGTACGCACTGAGATGTAACCCGTTAACTTTTCATTGTGCCAAACGGGCGTGACGTTGGCACGTACCCAGTAGTGGTCACCGTTTTGACGCCGGTTTTTCACCATTCCCGTCCAGCTGTCACCTTGCTGCAACGTGTACCACATGTCAGCAAACACGGCTGGCGGCATATCCGGATGGCGAATAATATTATGCGGTTCACCCATTAATTGACTTTCGTTAAAACCACTGGCATCGATAAACGCGGAGTTTGCATAGGTAATATGACTCTCTTTATCTGTCGTCGATAGCAGCGTCGCTTTACCGTTAAGTGTGTGCTCAATTTGTGTAACGGGCATGTTACTTTTCATAAAGGCCCCATGATGGTATGTATAATTCATACAAAGATCCCCGTAATAATGCCAGGGGATATTAAAAAGCTGTTTTAAACCATTTTAATAAGAAACGCTGCATTCTCTACTAATCATCAGTTCTGTGAAAGTATTTAAAATAAAAAAATTAATGCGTGGAACCTATGTCTCTTTCATAAAAATGAAACAATCAATACAAGCGCATAACACAGACAGGTGTTTAGTCTGACTTAAATTAAATTCATTACTGAACGCATGCGTAAAAATAAATCAAACGGAAAAGGATGTTGCCGTCTTTCCAGTATCAATAAAAAACCTATTATATTTTGTAGTAGGCAAATACAAGCCATTTTTTCTGCAGAGTGCCGCGTCCAAAACCGGAAGTTTGGTTCCTGTTGGTATGAACGTTATCCCTGATCGCTGCGGGGCTGGTTATCTGTTTTTTAGCTGAGCAAATGTGAATTAAATGTTTCTATATGGTTATTTTATAATTTAATAATACTGACATGTTAACAAATATAGGCCTGCAACATGTCATACCGCCTGAGTATTCTGGATAAAAGCCCCATCGGAGAAGGTGAAACTGCCGCAACCGCACTGACCCGTACACTGCGCCTGGCACAACGCGCAGAAGAGTGGGGATATCACCGTTTTTGGATAGCTGAACATCATAATACGCCGCAGCTTGCCAGCCCATCACCGGAGCTGGTGATCGCCTGGATACTGGGACAAACCCAGCGCATTCGCGTGGGTTCCGGTGGCGTCATGCTGCAACACTATAGCCCCTACAAAGTTGCGGAAAACTTTAATCTTCTGGCCTCACTGGCGCCGGGACGTGTCGATCTTGGGATTGGAAAAGCGCCAGGCGGCTTACCGCTGTCAACGCAGGCACTGCAGTTGGGTCTTCATCAGGAAGAAAAAGGCAGTTTTGCCGACCAGCTTGCTCAACTGAACGCCTGGCTGGCACTGACCGGGACAGAAAGCGGGCAGACAGTATTCCCGACACCGCTCCCGCCTGCGCCGCCGCAAAGATTTGTGCTTGGCGCGAGCGTAGAAAGTGCACGCCTGGCGGCAGAGTCTGACTGGAACTTTATTTTCGCGGCGCACCTGAACGGCGATAAAGCGTTACTGCATGAGGTGCTCAGCTTCTGGCAGGCCAACAGTTCACGTCCAACGATTGTCGCCGTACAGGTTATTGTGGCTGACAGCAGTGATATGGCTGCGCAACTGGCGGAAGATGTACAAATCTGGGGCGTCGAGTTGGAGGATGGGCAACGTGTCACCGTCGCCAGCGAAGAGCAGGCGCTGGCTTTCGCCGCGCAGGCGGGCAGCGCACCGAGAACAATCGCCCGGCGTGAGCAGGCGTTACTGCACGGGAGTGCCCAGGAGGTGGTGGCAACACTGCGCTCATTGCAGGTGCAATACGGTATTGATGAATTCATTATCGATACGCCGGTGGCCGAAGGTCAGGCGCGCCTGACATCGTTACGCCTGCTGGCGCAAGCCCATAGCACGATGGAGGTTGTCTGATGTCATTAGCCTCACAGCTTATCGACTGGCGTCGCGAGCTACATCAGCACCCGGAGCTGTCCCTCCAGGAAGTGGCGACAACCGCGCGTATTCGTGACTGGTTGCATGCTGCAGATGTCACTTTATTGCCATTCAATTTGAAAACCGGAGTGGTTGCCGAAATCGGTCAGGGAGAAGATGTCATCGCTCTGCGGGCGGATATCGATGCGCTACCGATAGAAGAAAGCGCCGACGTTCCGTTTCGCTCCCTCACACCGGGCGTGATGCATGCCTGCGGGCATGACGTCCATACCAGCGTCATGCTTGGTGCAGCACTGCTGCTTAAACAACAGGAAACAACCTTACCGGGGCGAGTACGTATTTTGTTTCAACCAGCTGAAGAGAGTTTCGGCGGCGCAAAAACGCTGATCCGCGCCGGAGCGCTGCAAAACGTAGCGGCTATTTTCGGTATGCACAATGAGCCCGGTTTGCCGGTGGGCGAATTTGCCACACGCGGCGGTGCGTTCTATGCCAATGTCGATCGCTTTGTGCTGCGTATTACCGGAAAAGGTGCGCATGCGGCACGCCCACACGAGGGAAAAGATGCCATCCTCCTCGCCAGTCAACTGGTGACGGTATTACAAAGTGTCGCCAGCCGTGAGGTCAATACGCTGGATTCGGTGGTGCTTAGCGTCACCCGAATTCAGGGGGGAAATACATGGAACGTACTACCGGAATCCGTTGAGCTGGAAGGGACGCTTCGGACACATCGCGCAGAGGTGCAACAACAGGTTAAATCGCGGGTAAGTGATATTGTCGCTGGGTTTGCCCACGCCTTTGGCGCACAGATCGATGTTATCTGGCACGCGGGGCCCACGGCCCTGGTCAATGACGCGCACTGGGCCGATATTGCGACCAAAGTAGCCAGACAATCCGGTTACACAACGCATCATGCCGACCTGCATATGGGCGGGGAGGATTTTGCCGTTTATTTGCAAAATACACCTGGTGCGTTTGTTAGCATCGGTAGTGCCAGTGAATACGGATTACATCATCCGGGATTTAATCCGGATGAACGGTTAATTGAACCTGCCGCACACTACTTTGCACATTTAGCAAAAACGGCATTCGCACACCTTTAATTTACCTGTTGGGTAGGGGTTACTATGGCTGAAAATCGGCAACTACGGCTCGGAACTATTCTGCATGGCGCATCGGGAAATATGTCCGCATGGCGTCATCCGGCAGCACGTGCTGATGCCAGTATTAATTTTGATTTTGTCAAAGAGACGGCGCTTATTGCGGAGAAAGGGAAACTTGATTTTATTTTTGTCGCTGACGGTCTGTATATTAATGAAAAATCTATTCCACATTTCTTAAATCGCTTTGAGCCGCTGACGGTATTATCTGCGCTGGCAAGCGTTACCTGTCATCTTGGTCTGGTGGGCACGGTTTCAACCTCTTATAGCGAGCCGTTTACTACTGCGCGACAGTTTGCCAGTCTGGACCATCTTAGCCAGGGCAGGGCCGGATGGAATGTGGTGACATCCCCGCTGGAAGGTTCGGCTAAAAACTATTCTCGCGCTCAGCATCCCGAGCATGCCCTGCGTTATCGTATTGCCGATGAATATTTACAGGTAGTGAAAGGACTGTGGGATTCCTGGGAAGACGATGCTTTTACCCGTGATAAAACAAGCGGGGAATTTTTTAATCCTCATAAACTGCACACGCTAAACCATCATGGAGATTATTTCCAGGTCGCCGGGCCATTAAATATTGGGCGTACGCCGCAAGGCCGTCCGATTATTTTTCAGGCAGGCGCATCACACGATGGGAAAAAATTAGCGGCGCAGCATGCGGACGCTATTTTCACCCATCAGGAATCGCTGTCTGAAGCCAAAGCATTTTATCAGGATGTCAAAAGTCGGCTTGAAGCTGTCGGACGTCATGTCGATGAGCTGCATATTTTCCAGGGCGTCAGCATTATTGTTTGCGACAGTGACGCTGACGTAGAGCAACAGTACCAGGCGACCGCTGCACTGGTGTCGATTACCGACGCGCTGAATTACCTGGGACGCTATTTTGAACATCACGATTTTAGCCAGTACCCGCTGGACGCACCGTTCCCGGATCTTGGCCCCCTCGGGGAAAACAGTTTTCGCAGTACCACTGACGAGATCAAGCGCAATGCGCGGGAACGGGGATTAACCCTGCGTCAGGTGGCGCTGGAAGCTGCCAGTCCACGTCCACGTTTTAGCGGAACGCCGGCACAGGTTGCTGATGGTCTGCAGCAGTGGTTCGAGGAGAAAGCCGCAGACGGTTTCATCATTCAGGGGGGAACGCCAGATACCTTCCCACGGTTTGTCGAACAGGTTATTCCCGTGCTTCAGGCGCGCGGTTTATTTCGCCACGACTACCCCGGCACGACGCTGCGCGCAAGTCTGGGGCTGGCAACCCCTGCAAATCAATTCACACAATAAGAGAAAAACGCTATGCAGAAAAAATCGCTACTTCTTGCGCTGTCACTGACTTTCAGCGCGACAGTCTGGGCAAATGACGTCACCATCAACGGTACCGGCGTAAGTCTGGAAGCTAATAAAACACCGATTAACACGGCCAAAAATCCACAGGCGATCGCGCAGTTACCCGCCAACCTGCATCTGGCTGTACCGGGTAAATTCACGGTCGCTATCGCCGGACTGAGCCAGCCGCCGCTGACTGTATTTGCCGATGATAATAAAACGCTCATCGGCAGTGAGGCAGATATCGCTCGCCTGGTTGCCGATAGCCTGGGGCTGGAGCTGAATGTCGTACCCACGTCATGGGAAGACTGGCCGCTGGGCGTAGCTTCCGGCAAATATGATGCCGCGATCAGCAATATTACCGTCACCAAAGCACGCAAAGAAAAATTCGATTTTGCGACGTATCGGAAAGATTCCCTTGGCTTTTACGTCAAAACCGGCAGCAAGCTGAAGAAAATAGAGCAGGCGGAAGATATTGCCGGTCTGCGTATCATCGTCGGCTCAGGGACGAACCAGGAAGCCATTCTGTTGGCGTGGAACGAAGAGAATCTGAAGAAAGGATTAAAACCGTTTACGCCGGTGTATACCAAAGATGATGCTGCTCAGACGTTAGCTCTACAGTCAGGTCGTGCAGATGCTTACTTTGGTCCGAATGTCATTGGGGCCTGGAAAGCTGCCCTCAACGGCAAAACGCAACTGGTGGGCAGCGTTGATGGCGGTTGGCCAAAAGCCGCACATATTGCCGTCACGCTGAAAAAAGATAGTGGTCTGGTGCTGCCGGTGCAAACAGCTCTCAACGGTGTGATCGGCAATGGCGACTATGACAAGGTGCTGAACCGCTGGGGGGAAGGGGTAGAACGTATCCCACAATCTGAAGTTAACCCGGCCGGTTTAGGCGACTAAGGAGGTCAATGTGAGCGATCAATTCCGCGTTGTCTCGCCCGAAGCCATTGAGCTACAGCCGATCCTCAGCGGACTGTTTGGTGAGTACGCCGCCCGCTATGGTGATTATTTTTCTCGTGATGCTGAAGTGGAGCTAACCGAATGGTATCTGGCTCCACAGGGGATCTTTGTGGTGCTGGAGCGCAACGGCGAAATTATCGCCACCGGGGCTTATAAACCCTATGACAAAGACACCGCTGAAATTAAGCGTATCTGGACTAAAAGCAACCTGCGTAAGCAGGGGCTGGCAGCGTACGTGGTGCAGGAACTGGAGCGCCGGGCATTACTGGCGGGCTATAGCCGTATCTATCTGACCACGGGCTTTCGCCAGCCAGAGGCCGTCCGACTTTATTTGAGTCAGGGATACGATCCACAGTTCGATACCACACGTAACCCAGAAGAGTACAGCCAGCCGCCCTTTGATGGGAGGCTGCGCTTCACCAAACTGTTGACTATCGCAGGTCAGGCCAAAATTGCCTGAGGAGAGAAGATGAAAACGACTGCAACCATCAAAGTCGTCCCGGCACGTTATCCGATGCGCACCGTAGGGGCGATTATTGCCCTGTTTGTGCTGGCGGCGATTATTCAGTCTGTCGCGTTTAATCCGCGCTGGGAATGGGGTGTGTTTGCCCGCTGGTTCTTCGACCCGGTTATCTTGTCTGGACTTGGGCAAACGCTGTTGTTGACGCTCATTGGGACATTACTGAGCGTGGTATTTGGTGGGTTGCTGGCGCTGGCCAGACTCTCATCATCCTGGCTGCTAAACAGCCTGGCGTGGGGATACATCTGGTTGTTTCGTTCACTCCCGTTGATTGTGGTGTTGATCATTTTGTACAACTTCTCCTATTTGTACGACACGCTGGCGATCGGCATACCCTTCACTGCTATCCAGTGGGGCAGCTTTGAGACTATTAATGTCCTTGGACAGTTTTCCACTGCAGTTGTTGGCCTGACGCTGGTGCAAAGTGCTTATACCGCAGAAATTATTCGCGGCGGGTTTCTTGGGGTTGATCATGGTCAGTACGAAGCCGCAGCCGCGCTGGGATTACCTGCCTGGCGCCGCACGCTGCGCATAATCCTGCCACAGGCGTTACGCACCATTTTGCCCGCCGGGTTCAATGAAATTATCAGCCTGGCGAAAGGTACGGCGATGGTTTATGTGCTGGCGATGCCGGAACTGTTCTACACCATCCAGATGATCTACAACCGCACCCAGGAAGTGATTCCGCTGCTGATGGTTGGAGCCGTGTGGTATCTGGTGATCACCAGCGTTTTGTCATTAATTCAGCATCTGGTTGAACGCGCGCTGGCACGCAGTGAAAGACGATCCGCTATTAACACCGCCAGGGTGAGTCGCTCGGCTAAACGTCGTCGCCAGGTTCCACAGCAGGAGGCTATCCATGTCCCACTCGCCTGAAGGTCATATTTCCATTACCGGCGTCAGCAAATATTTTGGTCGCCATAAGGCGCTGGATAACGTATCGCTGGAGATCCCACCCGGTACGGTCACGGTCATTCTCGGGCCTTCCGGTTCAGGTAAATCAACGCTATTGCGGGCGATTAATCATCTGGAGCGTGTCGATGAGGGGTTTATTCAGATTGACGGTGATTATATTGGCTATCGCCTTCAGGGAGACCGGTTGTATGAACTAAAAGAGGCAGAAATCCTGCGCCAGCGCATTAATGTGGGCTACGTATTTCAGAACTTTAACCTGTTCCCGCATTTAACGGTGCTGGAGAACCTGATTGAAGCGCCAATAGCCCACGGGCTGGCATCGCGTAAAGCCGCTAGCGAACGGGCATTAACTCTGCTTGATGCGGTTGGGCTGCGAAATAAAGCCGATGCCTGGTCGCGTCACTTGTCCGGCGGACAGCAGCAGCGAATCGCCATTGCCCGCGCGCTGGCGTTAAATCCGCGCGTGATGCTGTTTGATGAGCCGACGTCCGCACTCGATCCTGAACTGGTGGGCGAAGTGCTGGATGTGATTAAGTCACTGGCACAGTCGGGAACCACGTTGGTGGTGGTGACGCATGAAATCGGTTTTGCCCGGGAGGTGGCCGATCAGGTGGTATTTATGGTTGACGGCAAAATCGTCGAGCAGGGTAGCAGCGAACAGGTGCTAAATTATCCGCGCCACACGCGCACGCAGCAGTTTTTGTCGAAAGTTCTGTAAATACGCGGAAAAAATGTTGCGGCACAAGGCTGTGCCGCACAGCGATTACAGGGTAACGACGATTTTGCCTACCTGACCGTTGGCCTCCATATACTGGTGGGCCTTAGCGATGTCATCAAACGCAAAGGTTTTATCAATCAGTGGCTTGAGTTGTCCCGATTGCAATCCTTCAAAGATGAAACGTTTAGCTCGTGCCAGTTTTTCAGCATCAGTGGTGATTTCGAAAAGCTCATAGCCGCGGAAGGTCAGATGACGGCCAAGGATCTCAATCACCGGGATCGACAGATCGCGACCGTCCAGCGAACCGTACTGGAAAAATAACCCTCCGGCGGGCATTATCTGGGCTATTTTCGCCACACCGGGGCCGCCGACCGGGTCGAAGACCACGCGGGTACCTTTGCCATCGGTTATACGATTAATTTCCACGACCAGATCCTGCTCCTGACTGGCGATAACCTCTGCCGCGCCAAGTTGTAGAAGCTGGGCGCGCTTCTCACTGGTGCGCGTCATCGCAATCGGTTTTGCCCCGAGCATATTGGCTATCTGTATCGCTGCCAGCCCGACACTGCTGGACGCGGCATTGATCAGCACGTTATCGCCAGGCCCGATATTGGCATATTCGACCAGCGCGCCAAAAGCCGTCACATACATCATCCAACTGGCGGCGGCCTCGGCAAAGCTCAGGTTTTCAGGATGTTTGACGACCGCATGAACAGGCGCATTGACGATTTCGCCATACATACCGTACTCATGAAAGCTGAATGCCGGAATGACGCTCACGCTATCGCCTGGTGCGAACTCGTGCACATTGTCACCGACGGCTTCAACAATGCCGGAGGCTTCATAGCCCAGGCGAGCAGGAAAATTGGGTTGGTAAATATACTGTCCGGTACGGTACATAATTTCCGCCCGGTTAATACCTATTGCGCGAACGCGGATCTGAACATCGTTTTCAAGCGGAGCCGGGGTCTGAATATCCTGAATATTCAGCACATCAGCGCCACCTGTTTGATTGAAAACCACGACTTTAGACATAGCGGACCTCGGTAAATTGTTCTGACTTGAGTCCGCACAATGTATCGGTTCCGGTGGGGGCGAAAAACCGCCGTTATGGAACTTCACTATTACTCAGATTGTAATAATCCCTGCAGGCGCGGTTTTTGCTCGTTAAAAAGCGCACACAGCCAGTCAATAAACACCCGCACGCGCGGGGCAAGATGACGTCTGTCCGGGTAGAGCACGGAAACGGGTTTAGCTTCCCCCGCATAGTCAGCCAGCACCTCAACGAGCTGGCCCGACTCGAGGTAGGGTGCCAGTACGGCGTGAACCCCGTGTATGATCCCCAATCCTGATAAACAACCTGTTAGCAGAATGTCGGAGTTGTCTACGCTCATTCGGCTTGCTGGTATGATAGATACCGTTTTCCCTTCGTTGATGAAGGACCACTCCAGCGCGTCACGATGACGTTCGCTAAAGAAGTTGAGTGCCTGATGCTGAGCCAAATCATCCGGTGTCTGTGGGATGCCCCGTATAGCCAGATAATCTGCGGACGCACAGGTCACCATTTTTACCTCGCCAAGTCGTCGGGATATCAGCGAGGAGTCCTGCAACTCGCCAATGCGGATCATGCAGTCGATCCCCTCCGCAAGCAGATCAATTTTGCGGTCAGTGGAGGTGAGTACAATCTCAATGTCCGGATAGCGTGACTGAAAGTTGCTTAGCGCAGGGACTATAATCGAGTGAGCCAACGACAGTGGAGCATTGATCCTGAGCTTTCCACGTGGAGGCCGTGTCGGTGAGAAAGAGGCCATGATGTCATCCACGTCACCAAGCAGTACTTTGGTTCGTTGGTAAAATGCGTCACCTTCTTCGGTCAGGGTAACCTTCCGCGTCGTTCGGTTCAGGAGTTTCGTCCCCAGATCGTCCTCAAGATGCTGAATTGCTTTCGTCACCGCGGGGCGGTGCAGGTGCAGCACATCGGCAGCTTTGGCGAATCCACCTTGCTCAACAACCTGTACAAAAATGTTCATATATTCAAACATACTGGAACGCATTGCTTATTCTCCCCCGGTATTCGACCATTGTTATTATGAAAGTAATAATCATGTCTGCATAGGTTGCCGAATGCTGCTCTACACTTAGGGTTTTAACATTGAGGGTTGCAGCATGATGAAAGTCTATGGGGTACCGGGCTAGGGATCGGCCATCAGTGAAGTGATGCTCACACTGGCGGAGATCCCTTACACGTTTATTAATGTGGACGGCTTTGACAGTGACGGCCCTTCGCGGGAGTTACTTAAAAAAATGAATCCGCTGTGCCAGATTCCAACGCTCAGGATGGAAAATGGCGACATTATGACTGAAACGGCGGCTATTGCGCTGATGATTCTTGATCGCAGGCCCGATCTGGCCCCGCCTGTCGGACATGTGGAACGTCAACAATTTCAGCGCCTGCTGATATGGCTGGTGGCAAATGTCTATCCCACGTTTACCTATGCTGATTATCCTGAACGCTGGACGCCAGATGCTCCGGCGCAGTTGAAAAAGAACTGTATTGAGTACCGTAAATCGCTTTATATGTGGCTGAACGACCAGCTAAGCGCCGAACCGTACGCGTTTGGCGATCAGCTCACGTTGCTGGACGTTTATATTGCCGTTATGCGCACCTGGGGGCCTGGACATGACTGGTTCCAGGATAATACGCCTAATATTAGCGCCATCGCGGACGCGGTTTGTCAAATCCCGCGGCTGCGTACTGTCCTGAAAAACAATAAGATTATTTGAATAAAAAAACGCTGTTCCGCAGGAGTGCAATTCCCGGAACAGCGGGCGAACTATCATCGCCATAAGTTTAAATTACGCAGCAGAAGGCGTCAGCGTAATACGATCCAACGGACCCACGATAAACAGATAAGAAATCAGGCCAATCAGCCCCATCGAACCGACGTACAGAATGGCGTAATCAAATGACTGGGTATTTGCCAGAATCACACCGATCACCAGCGGCGTAATGATACTTGCCATATTGCCGCACATATTGAATACGCCGCCTGCAATGCCAAGCACTTCTTTTGGCGAGGTATCGCTGAGAACGCACCATCCCAGATTGCCAAAGCCTTTGGCGAAAAACGCCAGGCTCATCGCGGCGATAACCACAAACTCTGACGAGGTGTAATTCGCGATAACGATGACGCAGGAAAGTAGCATTCCACAGATCACCGGCAGCTTACGGGCAATCGTCAAGCTGTAGCCGCGTTTTAGTAGCCAGTCGGAGAACACGCCGCCTAATAATCCACCGATAAAACCGGCAATGGCAGGGATACTGGCGACAAATCCCACTTTGAGGATCGACATTCCTTTAGCCTGATACAGATAAGTAGGGAACCAGGTCAGGAAGAACCAGGTAATGGATGTCACGCAGAACTGTCCGATATAAACGCCAATCATCATGCGATTGACGCAGACGCTCTTAATTTGTGTAAAGGTTATTTTCTGCGGCTCTTTTTTATTGCCCAGCGACGGTTCGCCACCGCCTTCCCGGATATAGTCAATTTCCTGTTGGTTTACCTTCGGATGATGCATGGGATCCCTGACTTTGACCAGCCAGAAGATGCCAAGAATAACGCCAATAGCCCCAATGTAATAAAAAACAAAGTGCCAGCTCAGATTATGCAAAATAATCGTCATGAGCGGCGTAATAATCCCTAACGAGATATATTGCGCGGCCTGATAAACTGAGGTGACAAAGCCTCGCTCGTTATTCGGAAACCACTGCACGCTTAATCGGCTGTTGGCCGGAAAGGCCGGAGCTTCAATGGCACCCATCAGTAATCGTAAGATAATCAATACGACAAGCGGACTGGCGTACAGATAAATGGTGCCCTGGAACATGGTCACCAGCGACCAGCCAATCAGGGCGCATCCGTATACCAGACGAGAACCATAGCGATCCAGTAGCCAGCCGCCGGGCAGTTGCATAATGACATAAGAAATACCGAAAGCAGAAAAGGCCAGCCCCATTGCTTCAGGATCAAAACCTAATTCTTTGCTCATTATTGGAGCCACCACGGATAACGTCGCACGATCGGCGTAATTAAATACGGTAGCAAGAAACAGAAATATCAAAATGCCGTAACGCACTTTTGTGCGCTTTATTATTGTGTTCATCACCCACTCCTTTCATAAGGTTGAGAGCGTTTCTGTAGGGAAGAGGGCGGGTATTACTTACCCGCCAAATAAATTAAGGACGTTTACCAAACTCGCAGGTTAATTGTGTCCAGCGGCGCGCTTGTTCGCTGATGCTGAACCCCAGACCGTGACGGTCAGATATCCACATCCGCCCATCGCGCAGCTCAAGCTGTTCATTAAATAGCGGATTCAGCCATTCGAAATGTTCCAGCCATGGCTCAAGCGGATAAGCGGCGGACAAATGCAGGTGAACTTCCATGGCGAAGTGGGGTGCCAGTTTTCGTCCGTGTTTTGCCGCCAGATCCATAATTTTAAGGAACGGTGAAATCCCGCCCACACGCGGCGCATCGGGTTGGACAAAATCGCTGGCATTGCCGAGGATCAGCTGTTCATGTTCGCGGAAGCTGGTCAACATCTCACCGGTAGCAATCGGGGTATCCAGCGCGGCAGCCAGTTGGGCGTGACCTTCAACATCGTAGGCATCCAGCGGCTCTTCAATCCAGATCAGATTGAACTGCTCCATTTTACGTCCCATACGGATGGCGGTTTCCCGGTCCCACTGCTGATTGGCATCGACCATCAGCGGGAAATCATCACCCAGCGCTTCACGCACCGCGGTTAAGCGGCGAATATCTTCGGCGCAGTTTGGTTGACCGACCTTGAGTTTGATGCCGCCAATACCGTTTTCACGGGAAATAACCACATTTTTAAGCACCTGATCCAGCGGCGTATGCAGGAATCCGCCGGAGGTGTTGTAGCATTGTACGGAGTCACGATGCGCGCCAAGCAGTTTTGCCAGCGGCAATCCTGCACGCTTGGCCTTCATATCCCATAAAGCGATATCGATAGGGGAGATGGCCTGAACCGCCATGCCGCTGCGCCCGACGGAAGCGCCAGCCCACAGCAGCTTGGTGTAGATCTTGTCGATGTCGTTTGGATCTTCGCCTAACAGATTATCGGCAATTTCTTTGGCATGCGCGTAGATCCCCTGACCGCCAGCACGCTTGGAGTAACTAAATCCCACGCCTTCAAACCCGTCGCGACTGCGGATCTCGGCGATGATTATGGCGACTTCGGTTAGTGGTTTCTGACGACCAGTCAGCACTTTGGCATCGCTTACCGGTGTTGCCAGGGGAAGGAAAGCGAGGGATAGCTTAACCCATTCGATACGGTCGCCGGTTTCTGCCGCGGTTTTTGCATTGGCCGATTTGGCATAGGTTACGGCATCGGAATTAGCACTTAAAGACATCTTATTCTCTCCTGGTGATTAATAAATGATTGCGCTATCATTTTTAATGTTAGCGCAATCACTGCACCAGCGAATTGATTGCGATTTGAACAATTGCTCACAAATACGAAGATAAAAGGGCGATAACTTGTATGCAGCATCACATTCCAATACTTTATGGGGAAATGCACAAATCTTTATGATATCGCTATCATTTTGCTCAGGGATGACTATCTAAGCTGCTGTTTTCCCAGTGTTATCACAGAGCCATGCTAGCAATAGCCGAAATCATGATGAATAATGCCAGGATAAATCAGCGATTTTTGACAAGGGCATCGACAGTGAAAAACGCCAGACCTCCGCGAGCACCCACGCTGGAAGATGTGGCCCGTACCGCGGGATTGTCACCCATGACGGTGAGCAGGGCGCTAAATACTCCGCAGTTGGTGCGCCCGAAAACGGTGGAAAAAGTGATGCTGGCGGTACGCGCCACTGGCTACATTCCCAACGCGCTGGCCGGGGGGCTGGCGTCGCGTCGCAGCAAGCTTATCGCCGTGGTTGTTCCGCAAATTAACAACAATATGTTTGTCGATACCATTCAGTCATTAAGCGATGAACTGGCCGAACGCGGATACCACATCTTGCTCTGCGTATCAGGTTACACGCCGCAAACAGAGGCTGAGCTGGTGGCGACGCTGCTTTCTCGCCGCCCGGATGGCGTCGTGCTCACCGGTATCCATCATACCGCCGGGATGAAAAAGGTGATTCTTAATGCGGCCATTCCGGTTGTGGAGATCTGGGATTTAACGCCAACCCCCATTGATATGCTGGTCGGGTTTTCGCACGAAAAAGTCGGTCAGGCGGTAGCAGACTACTTGCTGAAAAAAGGTTATCGCCGTCCTGGTTTGCTATGGACAGCCGATCGCCGGGCAGGCCAGCGTAAACAAGGGCTGTGCGATGCGCTGAGTCGTCATGGTATTGCGGCTGACGCACAGATAGATGTCCCGCTTCCGGCCTCTCTGGCATTGGGGCGCAGTGGATTAGCTCAGCTATTGGCTGAAGGTGCGTTCGATGTCATTGTCTGTAGCTCAGATACCTTAGCCCAGGGGGCGATTATGGAAGCCGAAAGCCGTGGTTTACGCGTGCCGCAGGAGCTAGCGGTAATCGGTTTTGGCGATCTTGATTTTGCCGCCAGTAACCGGCCTGCTATCACCACAATCAGCGTCGACCGACGGGCCATTGGACAACGCGCTGCCTCGCTGCTTGCCGATCGTATCGAACAAATTCCACGTGAAGACGATATTATTGATGTCGGATTTCACCTGGTTGAACGAGAGTCCGCATAAGTTACCTGCATCCCAAAACAATAAGGAATCTGCTATGCCGCACGTCGATATCAAATGCTTTCCTCGCGCCCTTACCAACGAACAAAAAACCGCGCTGGCGGCGGATATTACCGAGGTCATTATTCGTCATTTGCAAAGCAAAGACAGCTCGGTCAGCGTGGCGCTGAATGAAATTGAGCCCGAGGCGTGGCAGGGCGTGTGGAATGCGGAAATCGCACCGCAGATGGACACATTGATTAAAAAACCCGGCTACAGCATGTGAACGAGAACGGGCGATTATTGCGCCCGTATTAATGCTGGCACAACTCTATAAAAACCAGAGACCAGTTACTCCACCCGGCTTAGCTACAGTAATCCAATGACAAAAACAATTGATTCATATAAACAATATCTATATAGCCTCAGCGTTCTTTTTGACTAATATTCCAAGAAGAACGCCGGATTTACATTGAAGTTATTCTTCTTTGTATACACGAGTCAGATTAATTACCCCGTTACTTTTTTCAAGCGCGTAACAACTAAAGATTTTTATACCGGGTTCTTCCACCACAATATTTAATTTAGGGCACGTTATAATACCACCTTTGTCAAGGTAGAGATGGATAATCTTAAAAGATTCTATTTGTTTTGCTGAGCTAGCTATGTCTTTATCGCCTAAGAAATTCCCACGTTGCTCAGGATTCATCAGTGCTGTCATTGGATCTGCCACCCAAGAATCCTTTCCATCTGAACCATGAATGAGCATGAATGCATGATCTGCCTTAGCACCGCCAGTCGTATTCCCGATAATTGCAATGACTTCCACTTTTCCTTTATAACCAAAATCCATTAAAGCACGAGCCCCGACAGCACAAAGCTCCCCACAGTTGCCAGCTTTACAAAGGACTGAGTTATTAGTAATTTCGTATAGCTTATCAAGCGTGAAATCTTCACTGTCATAGCCTGTTATATTACCACGAGCATTTTTTATGCTATTATCGATATCGATAACTTGTGATACTGCCATTTTTTCGTCCATTTTCTCAATAACAGAGCTCCATAATATATGAGATGACACATACTGAGATACAAAATTTGCAGCTTGTTCTGGAGAACAATCGATAAGATGATTGCTAGGGCAATCTGAAAAAGGAGTTACATCGCTCTTTTGGTGATTTAAATTATCAAGGTGATTGTTTTGTGTAAATTTAATTAATGAAGATGGTATCATAATTACTCCTTTATATATTTTGTAATTTATTCCCTGCACTATTATTCATAATAGTGATATATTATATGAATAATCAAAAATTATCGTTAATGTTCAACAGAGCATCGCCCTGCTACTGAATCCCTTATCCTGAAAGGATGTAAAAAAAGTAAAGTACAGTCATGTGTAGCTATTTAGCTATTTCCTTCCCGTTTCGTTGCCGCCCCTGTAGGATATAAATTCAAAGAGTATAAAAAATAGCCTTAACGTACAATAATTTTCGATATCCAAACTGACCCCGTTTACGGACCGTAAGTAGAGAAGTCTGATGCAAATGTCAGATCGTATGCGCCTGTTAGGGCGCTGCTGGTATCAGAGCCTTATAGGCACATCAGAAAAACCTCCGGCTATGCCGGAGGATATTTATTCAGCCGCTGTTATACGTTTCCCGCTGGTGACAAACGTTCCGGCGCCAAGGTGGTGCAAGGTATTGAGTTTGCCATCATCAAACTGCCAGCGTCCTTGCACAAATACCCGCTCATCGGCAGCGGCAGAAACCACTTCGCCAAACAAGGTATCATATTTGTCCTGAACCGCTGTGGCAGGAAGCAGGCGGCATTCCATCCAGGCGAGACACTTGGCTTCTATTAGCGGTAATCCCAATACCGGGCCGTTGACCACCGGAATACCGTAGCAGTTGAACTTATCTTCTATTCGACCGGAAACACTCCCCACGGCATAGGTCCAGTTGGTCGCGGCAACCCCTGGAATAACAATACCAAATTGCCCGCTACGCTCGATCAGTTCGCGTGACCAGGCGGTCTTGTCGACAACAATGGCCACCCTCGGCGGATCAAATTCCACGGGCATTGACCACGCGGCTGCCATCACATTACGCCGTTCTGTATTCGCGTCACGACTGGTTATCAAAATGGTGGGGCCGTGATTAAGCAGTCGGCTGGCGTGTTGTAATTCAACCGGACGAAAATGACTCATAGCGACTCCTCGGCAGAATAAAAATGACATCACAATAAACATAGATAGTAACGGTATTAGCGATTTTGTCGCCTCACCGGGGTGAACAGCGCACAAAAGCGACGGCGTAAAATTAAAAATGCGTTATAAGTACAACATTCAACAAACAGGAATCCCGTATGACGCCTTTTTTAAACGCTTATTTTGCCCGTATTGGCTGGTCAGATGCGCCCAACGCCGACATTGAAACGTTGAGAGCGCTACACTTACTGCATAACGGTGCCATACCCTTTGAAAATCTTGATGTGCTGCTGCCGCGTGAAATGCAGCTTGACGATCTGTCCCTTGAAGAGAAGTTGGTCACTGCCCGCCGCGGTGGCTATTGCTTTGAACAAAATGGTGTATTTGAACGGGCGCTACGCGAAATCGGCTTTACCGTACGCAGTTTACTGGGACGCGTGGTATTGGCTAATCCGTCAAGTCTGCCGCCGCGTACACATCGCCTGTTACTGGTTGAATTACAGGGTGAACAGTGGATCGCTGACGTTGGCTTCGGCGGACAAACGCTGACGGCTCCCATTCGTCTGCAGGCTGATCTTGAACAGCAAACGCCACACGGCGACTATCGGTTGATTCAGGAGGGGGAAGACTGGATATTGCAGTTCCGCCATCATGATCACTGGCAGTCAATGTACCGATTCGATCTGGTGGTGCAACATCACAGCGATTATCTGATGGGTAACTTCTGGTCCGCACACTGGCCGCAGTCGCATTTCCGCCACCATCTGCTGATGTGTCGTCATTTACCTGACGGCGGCAAGCTGACGTTGACCAATTTCCACTTTACCCATTATCAGGACGGTCACGCGATAGAGCAGATTAATCTGCCTGACGTCGCCAGCCTGTATACGCTGTTGCAGGAACGGTTTGGACTGGGCGTGGATGACGCGAAGCATGGGTTTACCCTGGATGAGCTGGCGACAGTAATGGCGGCGTTTGATACACATCCGGAGGCGGGAAAATAGGGGCATCAGAATTAATGCCGGATGCGGCGTAATCGCCTTATCCGGCCTACCTGAAGATTTAAAAATCGATCGCCCATTCGGCGTGAAACAGGATCACAGCAGAGCCGGAAATCGTTACTTTCTCTGGCTGGTTATCACGGATAGTCACTGTCACATCAACAATACCGTCACGCCCGAGCGCGCGACCCTGGTGGCCCTGAACATGCAACGTTTTGCCATCATGAGCCATCAGGTTATGGTGTACCAGCCACGCGCCCATTGGACCATTCGCGTTGCCGGTGACCGGATCTTCCACAATACCAATAGCTGGCGAGAACATGCGGCCATCGGTGGCGTTTTCGTCCTTGCGAATTTGAAAAGGGAAGAACCCGTTACAGCCAATTTGCTGGCTGATAGCGGTCAGGGCAGGCAAATCAGGGGAAAGGGCGTCGAGGTCCACCTCAGGCTTCAGCGCAATCATCACTTTAGAGTGTCCGGTGGTGGCAACCTGAATGGGTAATCCGGGCAACATATCGTTTTCGCTCAGGTGCAGCGCATCGATTATCGCGGCACGTACAGCACCTTCCAGCGGAGCTTCGAATCCAGGTACGCCTTGTTCAAGACTGATGCGATAGTCATTGTCGCTCAATTCAATATCGACCCGATGACGACCGGCGAGCGAGGTTTGCCAGACGGTGCTGTTGCCCAGGCCCAGCACGTTGGCGCGCACATAATGTGCGGCGACGGTAGCGTGTCCACAGATAGGAACTTCGACCGTCGGCGTGAAATAACGAATGCGAACATCGCTGTCGTCACTGGTCAGTAGAAAAGCCGTTTCCGAATGGCGCAGCTCGCGAGCAATGAGCTGCATCTGGGCGTCACTCAGTCCGTCAGCATGCAACACCACACCCGCTGAATTGCCGCGAAAGGGTGCTGAGGTAAAGGCATCGACGTGATAAACCTGTGGTTTCATTAGCGTTCTCCTGGAATGGAGAAGCATCATAACGTACAAAAAGCGGGATAGCGATGCTGCCCGGTAAGCGCATGCGCTACCGGGCAGCAGAGGAAATTAGCGGCGCGAACGCACTATCTGATAACGGCGGGTAAAGTACTCAAACGGCGCACTCCACACGTGAACCAGGCGGGTGAACGGGAACAGCAGGAAAATGGTCATCCCCAGCACCAGATGCACACGGAAAATCCACGCCACGCCATCCAGATGCGCAGATGCACCGCCCTGGAAGGTCACCACCGACTGCGCCCAACCGACCAGTTTTAGCATTTCACTGCCGTCAGGATGCTGTGCAGAGAACGGGATAGTGGTTAAACCGAGGATGCATTGAATCAGCAGAACGCAGAGGATCAGAATATCTGCGGTTGAGGAGGTTGCGCGAATGCGCGGGTTAGTCAGCCTGCGCACCAGCAGGCCAGCGCCACCCACCAGTGTGAGCACGCCACAAAGTCCGCCGGCAATCATCGCCATCTGCTGCTTTACCGCAATCGGCAGGAACCAGGCATACATCCAGTGCGGCGTTAACATGCCAAACAGGTGACCGAAAAAGATCCCCAGAATGCCGATGTGGAACAGGTTTGACCACAACACCATACCGCGTTTGTCCAGCATCTGGCTGGAAGAGGCGCGCCATGTGTATTGCCCGTAGTCGTAGCGTAGCCAACTGCCGAGGATAAACACCGTACCGCACAGGTACGGATAGATATCGTAAAAAAAGACGTTCAGGTACTGTATCATTTCGGGCCTCCCGCGCTGACGTCGACATACTGAGGTGCCACGTCCTGGCTAAAGCGTCGTTGATAGTTTTGTAACGGTGAACTGTCACAGGCGGTGGCGTTATCCTCAATAAACTTCACCTGTTCCTCTTCCCAGACTGCATCCAGCGCCTGTCGGGTATCGTCGCGCGTTTCCGTGCCAACCTGCTTAGTGACACTGTCACTCGAAAGAGGGCTTCCGGCAAGCTGCAACAGGGCATCAAACAGTTGATACCACAGCGTATCGCGCTGTTTTAAGCGCCCGCCAAGCAACGCCAGAATCGGTGCGACGTTCTGCAGTCCTTCTTTGGCCTCCGCTTCCGGTAACACGCTTAAGTACTCAAGATATAAAGGCAGGTGATCCGGCAGTTCACGACAGTTAAGCTGCAGCCCGACCTTTTCGTACTGCGCCAACAGATCGACCATCGCCTGACCACGGTCGCGGGACTCGGCGTGCACGTGTTCAAACAACAGCAGAGAGGTGGCCCGGCCCCGGTCAAAGATTTCGCACCATTCAGCTTGTTTATCCAGTAACGGCGCATTGAGCAGTTCCTGGCTAAAATCGCTCAGCATTGGAGCATCGCTGGCCACAAGCGCCAGCGCGTCGTCTTTACACTCCCATAGCAGTTCGTCGGGGTATTCCATCAGCAGACCGATAACCTTGAGGATTTGCATTATTGACCCTCCGCTTTATCGCGTACTTCGGTGATATCGATAGCGTCAATGCGGCTACTGTTAAACAGATTGAACTTAGTGTCCGAGCCGTGACAGCCGTCGCCGAAGGTAAAGCCGCAGCCGTTTTTCTCCGGGAAGGCATCACGCGCCATTTCACGATGGCTGGTTGGGATCACAAAGCGGTCTTCATAGTTGGCGATGGCCAGATAGCGGTACATCTCCTCAACCTGTTCAACGCTCAGACCCACTTCCTCAATCGCGCGAGTATCCGTAACACCTTCTACGGTTTGCGAACGCATATAGTGGCGCATCGCCATCATCCGTTTCAGGGCGCGCAGTACCGGGCCGGTATCGCCCGCGCTAAGCATATTGGCGAGGTACTGAACCGGAATGCGCAGTGACTCAACCGCGGGCAGAATGTTGCCATTGTGCGGCAGACCACCCGCGTCAGCGACCGACTGAATCGGTGACAACGGCGGCACGTACCAGACCATCGGCAGGGTGCGGTATTCCGGATGCAGTGGTAGCGCCAGCTTCCAGTCCATCGCCATTTTGTAAACCGGTGAACGTTGGGCCGCTTCGATGACGTTGTGCGGAATACCCTGTTTAAGCGCTTCTTCAATCACCGCCGGATCGTGCGGGTTAAGGAACACATCGCACTGACGCTCGTAGAGATCGGTTTCATGCTCGGTGCTCGCTGCTTCCTCGATACGGTCGGCGTCGTACAGCAATACCCCGAGATAACGGATACGCCCAACGCAGGTTTCTGAACACACCGTCGGCTGGCCGGACTCAATACGCGGGTAGCAGAAAATACACTTCTCTGACTTACCGCTCTTCCAGTTAAAGTAGATTTTTTTGTACGGACAGCCACTGATGCACAAGCGCCAACCGCGACACTTATCCTGGTCGATCAGCACAATGCCGTCTTCTTCACGCTTATAAATAGCACCGCTCGGGCAGGTGGCGACACAGCTTGGGTTCAGGCAGTGTTCGCACAGGCGCGGTAAATACATCATGAAGGTGTTTTCAAACTGACCGTACATCTCCTTTTGCATCTTCTCAAAGTTACGGTCGCGGGCCCGTTTTGAGAATTCACCGCCAAGCAGTTCTTCCCAGTTGGGGCCCCAGATAATCTTGTCCATCCGTTTCCCATCAATCAGCGAGCGCGGACGCGCGGTGGGCTGATTCTTGCTCTCCGGCGCGCTATGCAGATGCTGATAATCGTAGGTAAACGGTTCATAGTAATCATCGATTTGCGGGATCACCGGATTGGCGAAAATTTTGGTGATCACGCCCATCTTGCCGCCGAGGCGCGGTCTGATCTTGCCGTTGACATCGCGAACCCAGCCGCCTTGCCACTCTTCCTGATCTTCCCAGTTTTTTGGATAACCAATGCCCGGTTTAGTCTCGACGTTGTTAAACCACGCATATTCCATCCCTTCACGCCCGGTCCAGACGTTTTTACAGGTGACGGAGCAGGTGTGGCAGCCAATGCACTTATCCAGATTAAGAACCATGCCTACCTGTGAGCGTATTTTCATTTTTTCGCCTCCTGTACCTGATCGCGACCTTCATCATCCAGCCAGTTAATGTTTTTCATTTTTCTAATCATGATGAACTCATCGCGGTTAGAGCCGACCGTCCCGTAATAGTTGAAGCTGTATGCCAGTTGCGCATAGCCGCCAATCATGTGCGTGGGTTTCGGGCAGACGCGGGTGACCGAGTTATGGATCCCGCCACGCATCCCGGTGACTTCCGAGCCTGGGATATTCATGATTCGCTCCTGAGCGTGATACATCATGGTCATTCCCGGCGGCACGCGTTGACTCACCACTGCACGCGCGGTGAGCGCACCGTTGGCGTTGAAGGCTTCAATCCAGTCGTTATCCTCAATGCCCAGCTCTTTGGCATCGGTCTCGCTGATCCAGACAATGGGCCCGCCACGCGACAGCGTCAGCATCAGCAGGTTTTCACTGTAGGTAGAGTGGATCCCCCATTTCTGGTGCGGCGTCAGGAAGTTGAGGGCTTTTTCCGGGAAGCCGTTAGGCGGAACTTCGCGCATTTCACTGACGCTGCGGGTATCGATAGGCGGACGATACGCCACCAGGCTTTCACCGAAGGCTCGCATCCACGCGTGATCCTGGTACAGCTGCTGGCGACCGGACAGGGTACGCCATGGGATCAACTCGTGGACGTTGGTATAGCCTGCGTTATAGGAGACATGTTCGCTTTCAAGGCCGGACCAGGTCGGACTGGAGATGATTTTGCGCGGCTGCGCCTGGATATCGCGAAAACGAATCTTTTCGTCTTCTTTGTTCAACGCCAGATGCGTATGGTCGCGACCGGTCATCGCCCCCAGCGCTTCCCACGCCTTCACCGCCACCTGACCGTTGGTTTCCGGCGCCAGGGCGAGGATCACCTCAGAGGCATCCAGCGCGGTATCAATCAGCGGTCGGCCTTTTGCCGGACCTTCGCGTTTGGTGTAGTTCAGCTTGCCGAGGAAATCGACCTCCGCTTGGGTATTCCACGCAATGCCTTTCCCGCCGTTGCCGAGTTTGTCCATGAGTGGACCGAGCGAAGTGAAACGTTCCCAGGTGGCGGGGTAGTCGCGCTCCACAACGGCAATATTCGGCGCTGTTTTACCCGGCAGGAGATCGCATTCGCCTTTGCGCCAGTCCAGAATGTCAAACGGCTGCGCCAGCTCTGCCGGAGAGTCGTGTTGCAGTGGTTGCAACACCACATCCGTCTCTTGCCCAAGGTGCCCCACACATACCTCGGAGAACACTTTGGCGATGCCTTTATAAATTTCCCAGTCGCTTTTTGACTCCCAGGCAGGATCGACTGCAGCCGACAGCGGGTGAATAAATGGATGCATATCCGAGGTATTCATATCGTCTTTTTCATACCAGGTGGCGGTAGGTAACACGATATCGGAGAACAGACACGTACTGGACATACGGAAGTCGAGCGTCACCAGCAGATCGAGCTTGCCCTCAATCGCCGCCGACTGCCATTCAACCTCTTCTGGTTTAATACCGTCGCTTGAACCGAGCGCTTCTCCCTGGATCCCGCTTTCGGTACCCAGCAGATATTTGAGCATGTATTCATGCCCTTTACCGGAGGAGCCGAGCAGGTTAGAGCGCCAGACGAACAGGTTGCGTGGATGGTTTTTGCCGCTATCCGGCTGCTCGCAGGCAAAACGAATATCACCCGATTTCAGCGCTTGCGCGGTGTATTCCACCACAGACATTCCCGCTTGTTCTGCCTTTGCTTTGACAGTCAGTGGGTTGAGATTTAGCTGCGGCGCGGACGGCAGCCAGCCCATCCTTTCGGCACGCACGTTAAAATCAATTAAATGCCCACTAAACTTCGACGCGTCGGCCAGCGGAGAGAGAAGTTCCTGCGCGGTGAGTTTTTCATAGCGCCACTGGCTGGAGTGGTTGTAGAAAAACGAGGTGCTGTTCATCTGACGCGGAGGACGGTTCCAGTCCAGCGCAAAGGCCAGTGGCAGCCAGCCGGTTTGCGGACGCAGTTTCTCCTGACCCACATAGTGTGCCCAGCCGCCGCCGCTTTGCCCCACACAACCACAGAACACGAGGATGTTTATCATCCCACGGTAGTTCATGTCCATGTGGTACCAGTGGTTAACGCCAGCCCCGAGGATGATCATCGAACGGCCATGCGTTTTGTGCGCGGTATCGGCAAACTCACGGGCGATTTGTTCGATATGACGGCGTGGCACGCCGGTAATTTGCTCACCCCAGGCCGGGGTGTAGGCTTTTACTTCGCTGTAATCTTGTGCGCTATGAACATCATCCAGACCACGGTCGAGGCCGTAATTCGCCAGCACCAGATCATAGACGCTCACCACCGGACAAACGCTGCCATCTGCGAGGGTGAGACGTTTTACCGGCAATTGTCGAATCAGCACCGGCTCCTGCTTCACGCTGCGAAAATGTGGGTTTTCGTTGCCGCCGAAATAGGGGAATGCCACGCCGGTCACGTCATCATGCTGACCAAGCAGCGAGAGGGAAAGCTCTGTTTCAGCGCCAGCCGCCAGCGATTCGAGATTCCATTTGCCTTTTTCGCCCCAGCGAAAACCAATCGAACCGTTCGGGACAACCAGTTCGCCTGCGCGGTTGAAAGCCACCGTTTTCCACTCCGGATTGTTGCTTTCGCCCAGGCCATCAACCAGGTCTGAAGCGCGCATCATGCGTCCAGGTACGTAGCTGCCATCTTCGCGGGCATCCAGCAGCACCAGCATTGGCATGTCGGTATAGCGGCGACAGTAATTGAGGAAATAATCGCTGGGATTGTCGAGATGGAACTCTTTCAGGATGACGTGGCCCATCGCCATTGCCAGCGCGCTGTCTGTCCCTTGTTTCGGAGCCAGCCACTGGTCGCACAGTTTGGCGACTTCCGAGTAATCCGGCGTAATGGCAATCGTCTTGGTGCCTTTGTAGCGTACTTCCGTAAAGAAGTGGGCGTCCGGGGTACGGGTCTGTGGCACGTTAGACCCCCAGGCGATGATATAGCTGGAGTTATACCAGTCGGCTGACTCCGGAACGTCGGTCTGCTCACCCCAGGTCATGGGTGACGCAGGCGGTAAATCGCAGTACCAGTCATAGAAGCTCAGGCAGGTTCCGCCCAGAAGTGAGAGATAGCGCGTACCCGCCGCGTAGGAAACCATCGACATGGCGGGAATGGGCGAGAATCCGGCCACGCGGTCCGGGCCATAGGTTTTTACCGTCCAGACGTTGGCGGCGGCAATCAGTTGATTAAGCTCTGTCCAGTTGGAACGGATAAACCCGCCGCGCCCGCGCACCTGTTTGTAGCTCTGGCATTTTTGCGGGTCGTTCATGATCGATTCCCAGGCCAGCACCGGATCGGGCTGGCGGGACAGGGCGTCGCGCCACAGCTCGATGAGACGTTTACGCACCAGCGGGTATTTCAGGCGGTTAGCACTGTAGAGATACCAGGAATAGCTGGCACCACGCGGGCAGCCGCGTGGCTCATGATTTGGCAAGTCAGGACGGGTTCGCGGGTAGTCAGTTTGCTGTGTTTCCCAGGTCACCAGTCCGTTTTTAACGTAGATTTTCCAGCTGCATGAGCCGGTACAGTTCACGCCGTGGGTAGAGCGCACAATTTTGTCGAACTGCCAGCGCTGACGATAGCTGTCTTCCCAGTCCCGGTTGGTGTGCATCACTTGCCCGTGCCCCTCGGCAAATGTCTCACCCTTTTGTTTAAAGTAGCGAAAGCGATCTAACAGTTTACTCATGACATAACTCCTGCTTCGAATAACGTTGCCTGCACAGGCCAAAAGATGACTATTTTTTTTGTGATTTCCGGCCGTATACCAGCCAGGTCACCAGCACGCAGACGATGTAGAACACAAGGAATATTTTCATGGCGCCTACCGGAGACCCGGTCAGCGCCAGCGATGAACCAAACGCTTTCGGGATAAAGAAGCCCCCGACAGCGCCAATTGCGGAGATAAAACCCAGTGCGGCTGCGGTATCAGTTACCGCCTCACGCTGGGCCTGTTCTTCAGTACCACCGTGCAGCTTCACCCGGTAAATGGTGATTTTGCGAAAGATCACCGCAATCATCTGGAAGGTCGAACCGCTGCCCAGTCCTGCGGTCAAGAACAAGCCCATAAACACCAGATAGAAGGCAACAAAACTTCCTTCTCCGGAGCCGGGAAGGGTAAGAAACAGCAGGGCGCTAAACAGCGCCATAAAGATGAAGTTGATTAACGTGACGCGCACGCCGCCGAATTTGTCAGAGATCACGCCGCCAGCCGAACGCGCAAGCGCGCCGATGAACGGGCCGAAGAACGCCAGTTGCAGAATATTCACGTCAGGGAATTGTGTTTTCGCCAGCATGGCAAAGCCGGCCGAGAAACCGATAAATGAACCGAAGGTGGCGAGATACAGCAGGCTTAGCAGCCACAGATGAAAGCGTTTGAGGACCGGTAGTTGAGAGGCGATTGAGGCCTTCGAACTGGCGATGTCATTCATTCCCACGCCCGCAGCCAGCGTTGAGAGCAGCAGCAGCGGAACCCAAATCCATGCGGCGTTTGCCAGTGACAGTAAAGAACCGTCAGGCTGCGGCACGCCTTGTACACCTAAAAAGGTAAATAGGGGCAGGAAAATGACTAACGGCGCGATTAACTGCATCACGCTGACGCCAAGGTTACCGAGCCCGCCATTCACGCCCAGCGCACTGCCTTGCTTCGCTTTCGGGAAGAAAAAGCTGATATTACCCATGCTGGAGGCAAAGTTAGCGCCAGCAAAACCACACATCAGCGCAATAATAATAAATACGCCAAACGGAGTAGCGGTATTTTGCACGGCAAATCCGAGCCAAAGGCAGGGAATGACCAGAATAATGGTGCTAAAAATGGTCCAACGGCGTCCACCAAATATAGGTACCATAAAGGAGTAGGGAACGCGCAATATTGCACCAGAAAGAGAAGGTAATGCCGTTAATAAAAACAGTTGATCGGTGGTAAAATTAAAACCAATTTTATTCAGATTGACAGCAACAGCGCTGAACAACATCCAGACGCAAAACGCAAGCAGCAAGCAACTCACTGATATCCAGAGGTTTCTTCGGGCAATGTGCTTACCTTTGTTTTCCCAAAAGGCAGGATTTTCGGGTTTCCAGTCAGTTAAAAGATAACGATTATTTTTCTCATTTGATGCTGACATATTATTCTCCATGCACATGCCGTTCATGAAAAAGAAATAAACGCATACAGCGCCGCGCGAGTTCTTTTAGAAACTATTGAAAAGTTTTGGGAATATTGACTGAAAGAATAGATAAAAAAGCGCAATAACGCGGCGTGATGAGGGAATTACACGTTGCTTAAGTGTTACCAATTGTAAATATAAAAGATGTATTATTAATTCATCTATAACATCAATTAACTAACTCTAACGTAATCATACGATCCAGGTGGCGTTCGAATGCAGGATCGGCCATTTCCTCAATGCCTAATACATAGATGCCATCCAGACCGCATACCAACGCAATTAAACGCCAGGCCACATCAGCAGCATCCGGGCGTGAAGAAAACTCACCGGCTTTCTGTCCCTGAGAGATGATAGCGGCGGTTTCTTCGTGCCACATCCGCATGGTCAGCAGGTAAGCGCTTTTGATTTCCGGATCTTTATCCGCCAGAACCTGTGCTTCACGCCACAGTTTTATATAGGGTTCGAACCCACCGTCTTCACTTCCCAACATGGCATGGAGTCGTTCACGGTAAGTTGCGTTTTCACTGACCAGTTCGGCATCGAGAAGGGTGCGAATCAGGCGGACAAAGGCCTGGGATTTAAGCTCACCGGCAGACGTAAAATGATGATGCAGTTGCCCGGTCGCTACCTGAGCCTCTGTGGCAATACGTCTAACCGTCATGGCGGAAAATCCTTCTTCAAGCGCCACGCGCATTGCCGCCTGCAGGATCACTTCCCGACGTTCATCCCGATTCATATAGCTCATGCTTCCTCCCTATATTCACATTTTTGCCAGTTTAACAAAAAGTTGGACATACGTTCAATTTTCCGTAGGATCGATAAAGCTGGACATGTGTCCAGTTTCAGTTTTGTAGGGAGTTTTATGTTTCGTCAGTGGTTAACGTTAGTGATTATTGTGCTGGTCTACATCCCTGTTGCGATTGATGCAACGGTGCTGCACGTTGCCGCGCCCACGCTGAGTATGACGCTGGGTGCCAGTGGTAACGAGCTGCTGTGGATCATTGATATCTATTCTCTGGTAATGGCCGGTATGGTGTTACCGATGGGGGCGTTGGGCGATCGCATCGGTTTTAAGCGCTTACTGATACTGGGGGGCGGGCTATTTGGTCTGGCTTCCCTGGCTGCCGCGTTTGCTCACAGTGCCGGCTGGCTAATCGCGACCCGGGCTGTGTTGGCTATTGGTGCGGCGATGATCGTTCCGGCGACGCTGGCAGGTATTCGCGCCACCTTTGCCGAACAACGTCATCGTAATATGGCGCTCGGCGTTTGGGCTGCCGTCGGTTCAGGCGGTGCAGCATTTGGTCCCTTAGTCGGTGGTATGTTGCTGGAGCATTTCTACTGGGGCTCAGTGTTCTTAATCAATGTGCCCATTGTTCTGGTGGTGATGACATTGACCGCACGTTACGTGCCGCGCCAGACTGGACGCCGCGATCAGTCGTTAAATTTTGGCCATGCGATTATGTTGATCGTGGCGATTTTACTGCTGGTTTACAGTGCTAAAACGGCGCTAAAAGGGCATATGGCGACCGGGGTTATCGTATTGACGCTGTTAACAGGAGCAGTGCTGCTGTGGAAATTTGTTCGTATTCAGCTCGCGGCCTCACGTCCGATGATTGATATGCGGTTGTTCACCCATCGCATTATCTTAAGCGGCGTGGTAATGGCGATGACTGCGATGATCACCCTGGTGGGATTTGAGCTGTTGATGGCCCAGGAATTACAGTTTGTTCACGGTTTAACGCCGTATCAGGCGGGACTGTTTATGCTACCCGTCATGCTGGCGAGTGGCTTCAGCGGCCCGATTGCCGGTATGTTGGTTTCACGGCTTGGATTGCGCTGCGTGGCAACGGCAGGTATGGCGTTGAGTGCGGTCAGTTTCTACGGTCTGGCAATGACGGATTTCAGCACTCAGCAGATCCAGGCCTGGATATTAATGGCGTTACTGGGGTTCAGTGCCGCCAGTGCGCTACTGGCCTCAACGGCGGCCATTATGGCGGCAGCCCCGGCTGAAAAAGCCGCTGCGGCGGGGGCTATCGAAACCATGGCCTATGAATTGGGGGCCGGTCTTGGGATCGCGATTTTTGGTCTCTTGCTAAGCCGTAGTTTTTCCGCATCGATTCTACCGCCTGACGGCCTCAGTGCGCAGGATCTGGAACGTGCTTCATCGTCAATGGGTGAAGCGGTGCAATTAGCACATTCTCTTTCGCCGTCTCTTAGCGACGCGTTGCTTGCAGCTGCCAGAGAAGCATTTACCTGGTCGCACAGCGTGGCATTGAGCAGCGCTGGCAGCATGCTTATCGTATTAGCGGTAGGGATGTGGTTCAGCCTGGCAAAAGTGAACCATCAATAACTAGTGAGCTAAATGACAGGGGTAATCCATCGCTTCGACTTCTTTTCCACTCAGGCGAGCGTATTGCCCCGTCAACCGCCAGAACGCAGGCTGTGTTTCGGTATAGATTTCAGCCGCCAGAATCAGACGGCGGCGATCCACCTCATTCAGCTCCAGCAATGTCCACGGAATAAAGTAGCGGTCGCTATCGGTCAGCGTAAACCACAAGGGGCATCCACAGCCGGAACAGAAGAAACGTTCTCCGCGCGTTGATGAGGGAAAGTGCGAAGGTTCTGCTGAATCAGGGGAAAGTAGTGGATGACCGCTGGCTTCCAGATACATGGCGACACCACCGGACCATTTCTGGCACAGCGTGCAGTGGCAGGCATAGACATCAAGCATTTCGACGTTTACGGTAAAATGACTCTGTCCGCAAAGACAACGACCAGTGAACGTCTGCACGGCATACTCCTTATGACCGAGTCTACATCAAGAGAAAAAGCCAGCCCTGGATGGACTGGCTTTGTATTCAACTTACAACAAAATTAGAACTGGTAGTTCAGACCAACTGCCACGATGTTGTCAGTGCTAACACGTGCGTCAGAAGTGAATTTGTTGTCGTCCAGCAGGTTGATTTTGTAATCAACGAAGGTAGACATGTTTTTGTTGAAGTAGTAGGTCGCACCCAGATCAACGTATTCAACCAGATCCTGGTCGCCGTAAACACCCAGATCTTTACCTTTGGATTTCAGGTAAGCGATGGACGGACGCAGACCGAAGTCGAACTGGTACTGAGCAACAACTTCAAAGTTCTGCGCTTTGTTAGCAATACCGTCTACTTTACCGAACGTGGTCATGTTGCGGGTTTCAGAGTAGGTAGTTGCCAGGTAGATGTTGTTCGCATCATATTTCAGGCCAGCAGCCCATACTTCTGCGTTTTTACCGGAAGCGTAGAATTCGTTGTTGCCATTACGCATCTGGTCATCAGTACGGTCAGATTTCGCATAGGTTGCACCGATGCCGAAGCCTTCGTATTCATAAGTAGAAGACAGACCGAAACCGTCACCGTTCGCTTCAACGTCGCTGCTACGGTCGTTTTTGCCCTGATACTGAGCAGCAAAGTTCAGACCTTCAACCAGACCGAAGAAGTCAGTGTTACGGTAAGTTGCAACGCCGGTAGCACGCTGAGTCATGAAGACGTCAGTCTGGGTCCAGGTATCACCGCCGAATTCCGGCAGGACGTCAGTCCATGCGCCGATGTCGTAGGCTACGCCGTAGTTACGACCGTAGTCGAAAGAACCGTATTCAGCGAATTTCAGGCCAGCGAATGCCAGACGGGTTTTGTCTGCTTCGGAACCTTGATCTTCAGAACGGTTGCCTTTGAATTCATATTCCCACTGGCCGAAACCAACCAGTTGGTCGTTGATCTGAGTTTCGCCTTTGAAGCCCAGACGCGCGTAAGTTTTGTCACCATCGCTGCTGGTATCGTCAGAGAAGTAATGCTGAGCGTGAACTTTACCGTACAGATCCAGTTTGTTACCGTCTTTGTTATAAATCTCAGCTGCGTTTACCGCACCCGCTGCCAACAGGGTAGTCACTGCCACTGCAACTAATTTAAGTTTCATTCTAAATAATCCTTATAATTTTTTCTTGGTGTGTTTCCTAAACCATTGCTAAACGAGGCCGTTCATCAATGACGAACTATTTTTAAATGACGATGTGGTATTAGTTCAATAATAAGTTTCATAATATTGCGGAATATTTGAATTTGTGTGATCTAGATCTACATAATACAGCTGATTATATTAATATTAATATGTGACCTTTTGTTGGGATATATTTTCGGCGGGGACTATTGTGCTGGTTATGGTTTACTAATCGTTAGTAACCTATGTAAAATATATACAACCGGAGGGTTATAGGTAAACATATAATATTTTCGGCTGTTGATTAATTACCAGTTACTTAACATTTAATTAAACAAATAAAAACATAATACACAAGCGAAATGTACAATTATTATCCGTTAACTGACCAGAGTGTAGCCGGGTTCTATCTCTATGCCAGAAACCCGGCCTGATTTCTATATCCGACGTGTTGCCAGCCAGCACAGTAGTGAGCCAGCACAGACCATCAGTGCGCCTTGCCAGAACGAGAACGACAGCGGGGCGCTGAGCAATACAGCAGCCAGGGCAGAAGAAAGCACTGGGGTGAAATAAGACCCTACTGCCATGACAGTGACATTTCCGTGTAAAATTCCGATATTCCAGGCCGCATAGGCAAATCCTAGTGTTAATGCAGCCGTGAACATCTTAATGGTCACCGGTGTGCTGAAAACCATTTCTGGTTGTGGCGTCATAAAATAGTAGGCCCACAAACTTGCCGCCGTCAGTAAAACAAAAATGGTGATACCGTTAAACCCTTTCGCAAATTTATTAGTGACAGTGCAATACGTTGCCCAGATAAAAGCGCCCAAGAATGCGAGAAAATAACTCAGCGGGCTACTGGCAATGTTGCTGATAATTTCACCTGGATTTAGACCGTTCTCGCCACCTAAAACCCAGCAGACTCCGGTCAATGCGAGAATTAATCCTGGAATAATCATCCAGTTTGTTTTTTGACCATTAAATAATATAGCAAACAAAATCGTCAGACTTGGCCAGAGATAATTGACCATTCCTACTTCTATTGCCTGGTGTCGGGTAGCGGCATAACCTAATGCCAACGCCAGGCAAATTTCATAGCTGACAAAAAGCACGCTACCGGCGATTAAATAACGAACAGGTATTTTTCTAATATTTGGAAATCCGACGGTAAATATCAGCAGCAGGCCGCTTAGCGAGAAGATCATCGCTGCGCCGCCCGCTGGCCCGAGACCTTCGCTTACCCCACGAATCAACCCCACCATCGTGCTCCACAGCACAATGGCGATGAGCCCGATTAACGTTGCTTTTTGTTTTGTCATGCTGTTTGTCTGTCCGTCGTCCTGGCAAAAATGAAGCTGAAATTTATAGCACTTTTACGTCAGCACGGGCTAACTAATTAGCTTTTAGCTAACCCCTTGTGGGTACACAGGTTACACAAACTGCACTATTTAGTAGCGGAACCGTTTCGTTATTGATTTGACGCAAAAAAAA
>NZ_RPOI01000009.1 GCF_003818115.1 Citrobacter youngae
CCAGCAAGGGGAAGGTCAATGGTTTAAATTGCTGATTGAAAGGGATTTTTAAAATCAGCGTCCACATAGCGTCCACACTTCGAAAAAAGTGTCCACTTTACAAAGACAAAGCCTCGCAGATAGTTGCGGGGCTTTTTACTTTTTTTGGTTACTTATAGCGGCTAAACTTCCGACGCAATATCCTCAACTAAAGGAGTGCCATAGATGGCAATGACGACATGCAGGAAGTGTGGTGGCGAAGTGGAACGTAAGGCAAAAAAATGCCCATATTGTGATTCAAAGAGACCTGGTGAACGATGGTGGCATGTAGTTGCCGGTCTTGCCGTTATACTTATTGCTGTACCTAGTGCAATTAAATCTTGCTCTGACCAACCTGAATCTAAGGCCGGTACGACTGAAAACGTTGCTCAATATACGGATACAACTCTTAAGCAGTGGAGAAAGCTGGGAAAAGACGAACGCTTAAAATTTATTGATGGTTACTTAACTCAGGCCAACATTCCTCTATCAGCCTCTGGTGATTTCTACAATTGCATTAGTCAGCATTCGTTTACCAAAGATGATAACGTTAAATCCAAAGATGCCCTCGACTGGTGCAAACAGGATTATGGTAGAGATCCATCATTGCTCGCTAACATGGTGAATTTTGATACCTTCATGGGTAACGTTAGGTCATTCGATAGTTCGTATCGCCCATTAACATCTGCTATTAAAGACAATATGAATGACCCATCCTCATTCAAGCACATAGAGACTAATTATCGGTTTGTTCTATCTGGATCTGCACCATATGCTGTGGTCACAACAACCTACCAAGGCAGCAATGCTTATGGGGCAACAGTTAAAGATAGTGCATCGGCTAAAGTTGATTTAAATACAGGTAATATTGTTGAGTACCATCAATAAAAAAATAAGCCCCGCAATTATCTGCGGGGCTTTGTTTTATATCGCCAGATTCAGTTGATCCCGACCGCGATGTGATGGCGGAAATGCATCATGAGGAATGAAGCTATCAGGTAGCGGATTTTCTTTCTGTCGCCGGGTCAGGCGTTCCACGCTTTCCAGCGTGGAAAATCCAACGCCACATTCCAGGCTGTTACACTGATAAAACTTACGCCGGACGGTGTTGGTGTCATTCATTGGTGAACTGGTACGGATACGGGCTGACGCGCCGCAAATTGGACATCTGAACATAATGGCTCCCCCACGGGAGTTGAACTCCCGGCCATTGTATTCTGCTTATTCCGTTTCGGCTATCCATTCGGGTATTTTGGCCTCCAGCTCCAGCTGCGTAGTAAATCCACCGCTGTCGTCAATCACATGCTCCGCTTTTGCAATTATCCAGTCCTGGTTGTCTATTTCCGCTTTGAAGCCTGACACGGTGCCGTGCATTTCCGGGTAGAGGTCAGCGCGTCCACGCGCCAGGGTGATCGAGAATTCCGCCGCCCCCCGCTGAAGCTGCTGCCACTTAGCCGCAGCGGCACGCTTTGCTGCCTCTTCGTTCTGGTAAGTTTTCCGCAGGACATACACGTTACCCTCAGCCCCTTCCATATAGTCACCTTCGCGGCTGCTGCTCTTTTCTTTTTTTTCCTTTGACGGCTTGCGGCGTTTGACGCTTACCTTTTTCTTTTTGCCAAAATTCAGATCCAGCCAGTACGCCTGCACGCCGGTATAAGCTTGCCTGTCAGCAATTCGGAACCTGTGTCTATCTCCGTCGCTTCGCGTCAGCGCGAAAGAGGGCAACGCCTTACCGTCTGCTGTTATGCCGCCGCCCGGCTGGATAAATAACAGATAGCCATTTTTGACGGTGGCAATGGCTCCCAGCATGTCGGCCATCCTCGTTAAAAATGACATGTCGCTTTCTTCGGTCTGGTCAGCGTGGTCAATTTCAATATTCATCAGCATTTCACTGATTTGCGCCTTCAGCTTATAGCGATGGGCGATTGCAGAGACGACGCGTTCTACCGTCACGTCATGCCATGAGGCTTCGCGCTTGACGTTAAATTCCTCCCTAAAGTCGGCGCTGCTGGCGGTAATTTGCAGCGTATCGGGCGGGCCTTCGTGGGATATCTCATCCACGGTATAAAGCCCCTTGTATATCAGCGGCTCACCCTTCCAGCCCATCGATAAAGCCAGTTGTGTTCCGCGTGGCGGCAGTTTAACCATGCCGTCCGCATCATCCACGCTGATGGTTATCTGGTCGGCCTCAAACCCCCGGTTATCGGTCATCGATACCGACATGATCCGGTCATTCAGGTCAGACAGTAATTCGCCCCCTGCGGTGATGCTGTAATCGGGGATCTTTATCGCATCGTCCAGGTTGTCCAGCCAGCTGTTGATTTTCAGATTGAGTGTGTCGGTCAGTGTCATAGCGCCTCCGTTGTTCCGCATGATTTCACGCGCGCGCGGGAAGCAAGAACCCCTTTTTGTTGTGGGCTGACGGTCAGAATCCTTAATGCGTGAAGTGACCTGGTGCATGGGGGATTATGGCTGCGAACTCAAACAACATAATGGTGGAAAACATGAGCGAAGCGCGTTTCCACGGTGCCCGCGTCAGAGAAAATACCGACCTGGTGACAGCCATTGATGACATTGATTCCAGTGTTATCGGGATTGTTGCTATGGCGGATGATGCTGACGCTGACACCTTCCCCCTGAATAAACCCGTTCTTCTTCATCGGGTCAACGATGTGCTGGGCCTGGCGGGTAAGACCGGTACGCTGTACAAGAGCCTGAAAGCAGTTGCTGACCAGGTCAGCACAAAAGTCATCGTCGTGCGTGTCGCAGAAGCGGAAGCCGGTGAAGGTAAAAAAACGCAGTCGCAGCTGGTAATCGGCGGCACGGAACCCGATGGCACTTATACCGGGATGTATGCCTTTCTGGTAGCGGAACAGGATGAGCGTATCGGATATCGTCCGCGCATTTTGTCAGCGCCCGATCTCGACACAGAGGAAGTGACGTCCTCACTGTGTGTGATTGCAGAGAAGCTGCGTGCCTTTGTGTATGCCGGGTGCAACGGCTGTGAAACGATGGCGGATGCTATCGCCTACCGCGCTACCTTCGCGTACCGCGAACTGATGCTTATCTGGCCTGACTTCATCGCCTATAACCCGGTGTCCGGCAAAAACGAAGTGTTCCCGGCTCCGGCGTATGCCTGCGGCCTGCGTGCCCAAATCGATCACACTCAGGGCTGGCACAAGTCGCTGTCAAACGTCCCGGTAAAAAACGTGCTTGGGATTTCAAAACAGGTGTTCTGGTCGCTTCAGGCTGAAGACAGCGACGCCAACGCGCTGAACAACAAAGAAATCACCACGCTGATTAAGCGTAACGGCTTTCGTTTCTGGGGCAACCGCACGCCGGATACCAAAGACTATATCTTTGAAGTCTACACCCGCACTGCGCAGGTGCTGGCAGACAGTATCGCGGAAGCGCAGTTTGAAGATATTGACGAACCGCTGACCCCCGCGAACGTGAAAGACGTTATCAGCGGTATCCGCGCGAAGCTGGACAAACTGGTCACGTCAGGGCGTCTTATCGGTGCTGAATGCTGGTATGACGTGGTGGACAACAGCACCACTGACCTTCGTCAGGGGCGGGTGCGTATCCGCTACAAATATACACCAGTGCCGCCGCTGGAAGATCTGACATTGCATCAGACCTTCACGGATGAATTCTTTGGACCTGCATTCGCTTCTCTGGGAGGTGCGTAAATGGCTGTTCCTCATAAACTCCGCCTGTTCACCTGCTTTGTTAACGGCGATAACCAGATCGGGAAAGTCACCTCGTTTACCCGCCCGAAACTCAGCCGCAAGCTGGAAGACTATCAGGGGGGCGGCATGATTGGATCCGTTGGTGTGGATCTCGGGCTGGATGCCGGGGCGCTGGATTCATCTATTGAATTTGGCGGTGTGATTAAAGCGCTTTTTCTTGAGTATGGCGCGGATATCGACGGCACCCGACTGCGTTTCGCCGGTGAATACTACACCGATGGCGACAGCCAGCTTGTTGAAGTAGAGCTTCGCGGACGCTTTACCGAACTTGACGGCGGCGACAGCAAGCAGGGGGAAAACACCGTCGAGAAATACACGTTCAAATCGACGTATTACAAATTCTCCATCGACGATAAGCCGATTATTGAGATTGACCTGCTGAACTTTATCTACAAGAAAGACGGCAAGAATATCTACCCTGACCGCATCACGTCCGCCCTGGGAATGGGCTGATAATCAACCCTGACGGCGGCACATTTTTGTGCCGCCCGGAGACTCAACGATGAAAAAAAATGATACAGCATCAGTAACGGCTGAAGGTGGCGTAACGTTGGCCCAGCCGATTGTACGCAGCGAAGAGACGATCACTTACGTGGAGATTGGCGAGGAAATTAAACAGTCTGGTTCGCTGCGTGGCCTGTCGCTCTCGGATGTGCTCAACATGAAAACAGACACACTGGTGACGTTGTTCACGCGCGTGACTTCGCCACGTCTTAAAGAAAGCGAAATTAAAAAGATGGCTACCGCTGATTTTATCGCGCTCTCTCAGGCGATCGTGCCTTTTTTGGTTCCTACGGGCTCTGGAGCACAGAGCGAGCCGGAGACGGAAGCACTGTAACGGTGGTGAAATTCGACCAGATTGAAGAGCTGGTCGCCGATATTGCCGTTGTTTTTAACTGGTCGCGCGCCGATATCTACATGATGGATCCGGGTGAGGTTATCACCTGGCGCGAACGGGCCGCGCGACGTAGCGGAGCCCGTGAAGATGAAGACACTTGATATCCGTATCGCCTTCAGCGCGATCGATAAACTGACCCGACCTGTTGAAACCGCCCGCCAGAGTGTGGGCGGTCTCTCTGATTCTCTCAGGAAAACCCAGACCGACATTAAATCGTTGGGGACGCAGTCAAAAGCGTTTGCCCGCCTGCGCGAAAATTTCACCAAAACCACCGAAAAGATCCAGACGGCACAGCGAGAACTGAATGGCCTCCGGCAGGCACAGCAGGCCGGGAACGCGATGACGGACAAACAGCGCGAACACATGGCAATGCTGACGGCAAAGCTGAATCGCCTGAATGAAGTACGCACCCGTGAGAAAGAGAAGCTGCGCGAGGCGACGGCTGTGATGGTCAGGCATGGCGTCACGCTTTCCGGCAGCGATCGAACCATCCAGAGCGCCATACGGCGTACCGAACAGTACAACCAGACGCTGGAGCGCGAGCGGCAGATGCTGGCGCGGGTGACGCAGGCGCGTGCACGCTATGACCATACTCAGCAGATGGCCGGTAAATTACGCGGCGGAGGTGCGGTTGCCATGGGGGCCGCTACCGTTGCGGGTTATGGTGCCGGGCGTTTTCTGGAACCAGCGGTAGGGTTTGACAGGGAAGTATCCCGCGTCGGGGCGCTGACGCGTCTCGATAAAACCGATCCGCAGTTTGCTGCATTGCGCGAGCAGGCTAAAAAGCTGGGGGCTGAAACGCAGTTCAACTCCCGTGATGCGGCCAGTGGTCAGGCATTTCTCGCGATGGCCGGATTCACGCCACAGGCCATACAGGCTGCGTTACCCGGCGTTCTCAACATGGCGCTGGCCGGTGGGATGGAGCTGGGCGAAAGTGCCGATATCGGCTCAAACATTCTGTCGCAGTTCAAACTGGATCCGAAAGAGATGGACAGGGTCAGTGACGTGCTGACGGCGGCGTTTACGCGCACCAACACCGACCTGGCAAACATTGGTGAGGCGATGAAATACGCCGGAACAGGGATGGCCGGGTTGGGTGTCAGCGTTGAGCAGACCACTGCGATGATCGGCGTTATGGCAAACGTGGGTTTGCGCGGCAGTATCGCCGGTACGGGGCTACAGTCCACATTTTCCCGCATGGCTGCGCCAACGGGCAAAGCCAAAGATGCGCTCAAAGAACTCGGGGTCAGCGTTGCAGACGCAACCGGGAAAATGCGACCGGCTGAAGTTGTCCTTGCTGATGTTTATAAGGCCGTCAGTAAGTACGGCGATGTGGACAGACTTTCGTTCTTCAAAGACATTGCCGGTGAGGAAGCTGCCAAATCCTTCCAGGCTCTGGTGCAGTCTGCGGGAAGTGGTGAGCTGCAAAAGCTGCTGGCTGAGCTGAAAAAAGCGCAGGGTGAATCTGCCACAGTCGCGAAAAAGATGGCGGATAACCTTGATGGCGATCTGAAGAACCTCGACAGCGCCTGGGAAGGATTTCGCATCCAGATTGAAGAGCTGCTTGACGGGCCACTTCGTGGACTGGTTCAGGGGATCAGTGATGTTGTCGGGGCAATGACCACCTGGGCAAAAGAAAATCCCCGGTTAACGCAGACATTACTGATTATCGGCGGCAGTGCGCTGGCCTTTACGGCCATCATCGGTGGATTGTCTCTGGTTGTTGGGGTATTGCTGGGGCCAATAGCAAAATTGCGACTTGGCTTTGCGTTGCTGACCGGAACAAAAGGACTCGGTCGGGCCATCCCGATGTTTGCTCAGTTGCGCGCGCTTATGGGCGGGCCGATGGGAAGTATCAAAGGCTGGCCCTCTGCATTCTCTTCAATGGCGAGAGGGGCTGGCAGACTGACGGGTATTTTGGGCCCGCTGAGAGGGATGTTGCTGGCGGTATTTGCCTCACCAGGTGCCGCGCTGGGCTCTCTTGTTCGCGGTATCGCGATGCTGGCGCTTCGCCTTACCGGTCTCCCTGTTTTGTGGGGAATGATCACCGGTGCTGTATCGGTGCTTGGCGGCGCGCTGTCGCTGTTACTGAGTCCGATAGGTCTGGTCGGCGCGGCATTTGTCGCGGCTGGCCTGCTTATCTGGAAATACTGGGAGCCCATCAAAGCATTTTTTGCCGGTGTGTTCAGCGGCATTATGGAAAGGCTGGCACCACTCCGGGAGTCGTTTGCACAATTCAGCCCGCTGCTTGACGCTATCAGCAATGGCATCAGTCAGGTGTGGAGCTGGTTTAAAGAACTCCTTACCCCGATGGAGTCCAGCAAAGAGACGCTTGATAAATGCGCCAGCGCCGGGGAAATCTTTGGCAACGTGCTTGGCGGTGCGCTGCAACTAGTGCTGACTCCGGCCAAAGCCCTCATGGACTCACTGGCCTGGATACTTGAAAAGTTGGGTGTGCTGCCTGATGAAGCGGAAAAGGCCAGAAGAAAGCTCGATGATTTGAAAAAAGAACCTGTTATGTGGGAGTGGGATCCACAACAGAAAAAGATGGTGAAGAAAGAGTGGAAGCCTTCTCCCCCGAAAGTTGAAACAGGTACAACACCGCCTCCACCGGCACATACACCGCTGACGGGTGATCAGGGAACTCAGCGTCGACTACAGAAAATATCCGATAACACGGGCGGCATGCTTCAGGAGACGAAAAAACGGATTGGCCCCGGTGATATCGTCTTCAAAAATCTGCCCCGTGCCCTGGCAGTACGTGGTGAATGGCAGGAGTCAAAACTTGCACGAACCTCTGCCGCTATAGCTCCGCCGCTTGCCCCGGTTGTTGCAGCGGCAGCGGCACCTGTTGTGCAGGCCATGTTACCCCCGGTCAGACGCCCAGGCGACAGCGCCAGAAATGACAGTGCTGCAGGTGGGTTTAACGGTGAAATTCACGTACATCTGCACAACGTGGTGACGCAGAATCCCCGCGAACTGGCGAAGACTGTTGGGGAAATGGTTAAGGCAGAATTAGACCGGCTGACCCGCGCAGGTCGCGGCAGTTTCCGGGACAAAGATTAGGTGAACAGGTGACGTTATGATGATGGTTTACGGTATGTTTGTGTTTGAGCTGAAGACGCTACCCCATCAGCAGCTACAGCAAAATAAATCCTGGCGGCACGTCAAAAACGAGCGAATCAACCGTTCGGCAAGCTGGCAGTACATTGGGGCCGGTGAAGATCAGATCACGCTTTCCGGCGTGCTCTACCCGGAAATTACTGGCGGCGAGGTTTCGCTGACGGTGTTGACCACGCAGGCATATACCGGACGCCCCTGGCCTTTGATTGATGGTACAGGGCAGATTTACGGGATGTATGTTATCACCGGCTTGCAAACCACCCGATCGGAACTTGACCGTTACGGTAAGGCGAAAAAAATAGAGTTCTCAATCAGTTTTCAGCGTTGTGACGAAGACCTTCGCGAACGGCTTCAGTCTTCCTCTGTCGGTGATCTGTTGACCGGGCTGAAGGATGGTGCCAACACGGCGTATAACTCGATAAACAGCACGCTGTCCGGGTTGGTGTAGCACTGCGCAGTATTGAGTATAGTCAAATCTGGAGGTGCATTTTACTGACCTCCAGACGCCGGAAACCGCTTATACAGAGTAGAAATACCTACATCAAATATCATAGCCACGCGCTGCCGTGGCTCTCCTGCCGCGAGCAGTCGACCGGCCTGCGCCCATTCTTCTGGTGTCAGTTTTGGTCGGCGACCACCAATGCGCCCCTGTTCTCGTGCTGCCGCTAACCCGGCTCGCGTCCGTTCTACAATCAATTCCCTTTCCATCTCGGCCAGTGCGCCCATGACGTGAAAGAAAAAACGTCCCATAGGGGTAGAGGTATCAATACTGTCTGTCAGGCTACGAAAATTAACACCACGCTGGCGCAATTCCTCGATCAGAATGACAAGATGACGCATGCTCCTTCCCAGCCTGTCCAGCTTCCAGACTACCAGCGTGTCACCTTCCTGAAGCGTCTTTAGCAACCGCTTTAACCCAGGTCTTTCCGCTTTTGTACCGCTTATTTTATCTTCAAATATTTGCACACATCCTGCGCTTTCCAGCGCATTTATTTGCAGCATGGTGTTCTGGTCATTTGTTGATACCCGTACATTTCCAATCAGCATAGAAAATCACTCCACCTGTAAACGCATTAGCGGCCCGCATTGTATCGAGCAACGTCATTTCTGGCTGTACTGCAGAAAATGGCCAGCATAGTCAGAAGTGGTGGTGTGTTCCGGAAAACGTTGGTCTGGGAGAAGCGGCAAAAAGGGATGTAGGGACCGGGACAAACCAGATCCCCGACATGAGCAAGTGGACATCGCTGAAAGCGGATTACGGGTGGCGATTGACTCCAGACGGATTTCTGGAGCAGTGGGGGCGCGGAAATTATGGAAACGGCGATGGGGACTTTGTCATCCCGTTCCCGAATCGTTGTGTGTTCGTTTTGATTAGCTCAGATCCGAATGACACATCATATGCTGAGATTTCACAGGCATTCCCTGTCAGTAATTCAAAATTCAGAGTTGGCTGCGCAACCGCAGAAGGTAATAACGTGAATCCGGCAAATTTGACATGTAACTGGTTTGCGAAGGGGTGGTGATAATGAATATTTACTTTTATAGCGCGTCAACGAATCAATTTTACCCGACAGTGTTACTCGACGCATACCGTGCAAATGGCGTTTTGCCTGATGATATTAAGCCCGTCGATGACGATATGGCACTGGAGTTTTTAGGAGTGCCTCCGGAGGGGATGAAACGTGTTGTGGGTAGCAATGGGCTACCCACGTGGGGAATGGCAAATTAAATGGGCAGTTCAGGCCAACTGATATCCGGTGCGGTGCTGGTATCTATTGCAGTCACCGCATCGATATAGTCCATCCAGGTGTTAAGGCTGGCGGATTCATCATCCGTTAGCTTACGCCCCATCAACAGCTTTGTCTGCCAGACGACAATTCGGCTGGTTGCCGCATCAATACGGGCGCGTTTTTCTGCTTCAGCCTCTGCGACTAATTCATCGTGAGATTTTACCGGCTGTGGTATATCTGGGGGCGTAAACACCCCATTAGCATATGACCAGCCGATGCCTGGTAGTAGACCGCCTCCAGATTGTGATATCCCGGATGATGCTCCGCCAAGTTGCGAAATCTGAATCAACGACTGGTTCCCACCCCAGCCCATAGCGGCTTTCCCGTCCCAGATGATGACATTTACAACCATTCCGTTTTCAATTACTGCGTATGTTTTGCTCATTACATCACCACTCAATTATCACAATACCAGAGGACCCTTTCCCACCGACACCACCATTAGAGCCGCCACCACTTCCACCATATCCACCTCCGGCACCGCTGCCACCAGAGCCATACCCATAGGCATCTTTCCCGTCAACACCAGCTGAACCAGCTCTTGAACCACCTGCACCGCCACCAAAAAATGAGTTGCCACCATTCCCTCCGCAGCCATTCCCAAGGATTGTATTAGCACCATCCTGACCATCCTGTCCTGCTGGATAACCAGTACCTCCCGCACCACCACCGGGTAATCCAGATCCCATAAAAGAATCACCACCATGGCCACCACCACCACCGTTTAAAGTCAGCAGTGAACCAACAACAGTGCCGCCGCCAGCGGCGCCGTTACCTCCATTTATTGATGGCGTACCAGCAATACCGCCAGCCCCCCCAGCACCAATAGTGACGTTAATCGTGGAGCCAGGCGTAACTGTAAATTTTTTTCTCACAACAAATTCACCAGAACCGCCACCCTGACCACCCGCACCAGTACCGGTAAGGTTCGTAGAACCACCGCTACCGCCGCCACCGCCGCCACCCGCGCTCGCTGTTACATAAATCTCAGTTACCCAGTTCGGAATAGTAATTGCCTGGGATGACGTAACGACAGCAAATCTCGATTTGCTCAAACCAAGGTTTTGGAGAAACTTCGCCACATCTGGAATATCCCCGCCGTTTTGGTTTTTCTGCATAGCACCGGTGATACGCTCATCATCACCCGCCGCAACGGTATTGGCAGTTGTACCTGTGTTTTTCGTCGAGCTGTTACCCAGTTGCAGATTCTGGCGGGCCAGTGCCGGATTAGGTAAATCGGCGAGATTGCGATCTTTTGCCAGCCGCGCGCCTGCGTTATCCATCGCAATTTTTACGGCTTTCGGGGTTGCTGCTTGTGTCTCGCTGTCATCCGTCACACTGCTGTTAAGCTGCGTAAAACCTTTAGCTGTAGTGGTTGCATCGGGATGGTTGCGCGACTGTTCATGGGTACGCATGAGTCCGTCAGCGTAACTCTTCACCTCAATAATTTTATTATCAACATACTGGCGCGTTGCCAGTACGACAGCCGGATCAATCTTCAGTGTTACCGCTTCGGTGCTGCTGACGATCAGGATCACACGGATGGCCTGAACGCGTCCGCTGCCTTCCTGCAACTGCGGTTTGTAGGTCTCCGCACAGTTGGCAACCGCAATCATATCGCCGTCTTTATCAAACAGACCGATTTCACGGATCCACCACCCGCCCACGTCTTCCGGTATGACCTGCTCCGCAATTATCTGACTGGCATTTGCCGGGTCGACGGTCAGCATATTCAGCGGTGCGCGACGAATTTCATGTATCAGCGCGGTCTGGGCCGGATCAGGAGTAGGCAGTACGCCATTGCCATCGCCTACGGCCATCTGGGTGATCTCAACCTTTGTACCCAAAGCCGTGGCTTTTGCCAGTTTTGCGGCCCCGATATTGGTTAGCAGGGCAAAATATTTAGTCGCCATTTGCTGCGATCTCCACGGTATCAATAAAATGGACTGCCGCGCCGGTGTAGTCGCCACCGCTCACGGATATGGTTTCAGGAAAATAGGGGTAAACGGTTAGCGTATCGCCCGTGTAACAACCTGCACCTGCTGTGATGATGCCCTGTGTCTGCAACGACAGGGTGAGACCTGTCAGGTGACGGCTTCTGGGTTTTGCATCATCAATCAGGCGCTCAAGTTCGCGGTAGGTTTCCTCCGTGATCCCCTGTTCCTGAATGCCGATTTCAAGCCTGAAGGTGCCCGGCTCTTCGTTGCTCTGCCACCACTCGATCACCCGCAGTAAAAACCCAAAAGGCTCAACGACGCGTCTCAGCGCCGAAATCGTGCCTTTGTGACGATGAACGAGCCAGGCGGCTTTAATAACCTGCCGTTTTGTCTGTTCTGACCAGCCTTTGTCCCAGCGGTCAACTGACAGCGCCCAGGCAAGATAGGGAAGCAGGTCAACGGGGCATTCGTCCGGGTTCCACAGTTTGCGAAGGTCAACCGGAATACGGTCAAGCCGTGTGGTGACTTTCTCAACATCCCGCATGAAGCGGCTGGCGGAAGGCGGGAGCAGGCTGTTATTCATCTGTTCCCCCTACCGTGATAGTGAATGACTCGCACCGCGCAGCCTGCGTGTCATCAATAACGATATCGCTGACAGGCTCCGGTAATTCCACTCGCTGAACGCCCTGCACATGCAATGCCGCCATAATGGCGGAGCGGGCAACGTCACGACCTATCTTGCCCTGCTGGCTTATCCACAACCGTAACGCATCCTCTGCGGCGGTGCGGATGGGTTCAGACTCCGGCCCCGGATAGAGATACAGGACGGCGTTGATGTGATAATTCACGATTTCTGCCGCCTGAACTGTCAGGCGATCGGCGACCGGCCTTTTGTCATCCGCAGACAGCGCTTTATTAACGGTTGCCAGTAACGCCTGGTCTGGCGTTCCGTCTCCCTCCGTGGAAAGCACGGAGACCACGACCACTGCAGGTGACGGGCTGGTTGCTTTGGCATCAGCCACCTTACCGCTGGCACTTTTTGCAAAATACTCATATGCGCCAGTTGGTCCCGCGACGCTCAGCCCTTCGAACGCACTCTGAATGCGTAGCCGGAATGCTGCGTCGCTTTCATAGACGGCCTCAGTTGTATCTGTGGCTTCCTTCGTGACCAGGCGCTGGGTGTTATTATTGGCCCCCAGATTGTCCAGGTCGCTGAAGGTGGAATGACTCAGCATGCACGCCGCCGCCCCGTCATTTACACGCTGCATCAGCATCATTTCCCGGTAGGCGAATACCTGGGCAATGGCGTTCAGGGGTTCAGATTCCAGCTCAAGCGCAGCGGAAACAGCAGCCTGTTGCTCCGGAGGAAATGCTGCAATCATGTCCGCTTTGACCTCAACAAGGATCTCTTCGAAGTCCAGCACTTTAATGATCTGCGGCTTCGGAAGTTGCGATAAGTCAACGGTCGCCATGGCTGCTCTCCCGTAGCGTCATCGTGACGGTGGCCGGTTGCATATTCCGGGTGATAATGCCGGAGAGTTCTGCCACAGCCCGCCCATCCTTTGACCAGCGGATATCAATGGTGTTGAGCGCAATTCTGGTTTCCCAGCGTGCCAGCGCGATAACGGCGGCGCTCATGCACTGAAGGCGGGTGGCATCATTCTGCGGCTCATCAATCAGGTCAGGCACCAGACTGCCGTAATCACGTCGCATCACCCGGCTGGCAAGCGGCGTGGTCAGTATGTCCTTCACTGAATTCCACAGTTGATCGGCATCATTCAGGGTGCCAGTGCCGTTGGGATTCATCCCCGTGTAAGTCGCTGTCATTTCGTGTCCTCCGTCCAGTCGCCGCCCCGTTTAACGCCACCATGACCGTGGTCGTCAACCTGCACACCGTTAGAGGTCATTTTCCCGCCGCTGTGCTCAATATCACCTTGCATCTTGCCGCCTTTAGTAACTTCAAACGTGGCGGTTTTCAGATGCTTTGTGCATTCCACAACGGGCGTATCCAGTGTGACGCCAACAGCCGCCTGAATCTTCGCGGTCTTCATGCCGGTGGCTTCCAGTGCGCTGGCGTCGGCGTCGTATCGGACAACTGCACCGTCTGGTGCCGTTATCACGATTTCTTTCAGGCTGCTGCCCGGTGCCGGGTGATCATTGCTGTACAGGCTCCCCAGAATAATGGCGGTCTCCGGGTTGCCGCCGATGCAGGCAATGGAAACCTGCTCCCCAACGGAAGGCGGGATCCAGATGTTGAATACCCCCGCCCGCGTGGTGTTCCAGCGCAGCCAGCCCGTTTCCAGATTTCCGCTACGCACGCGGACACACCATTTTTCTTCATCAACGGCAAAAATAACGCCGGTGCGAATGATGTTTTCCAGCAGGCGTATCAGTTCGGCATTCATCGTGCGGCACTTCCCAGGCTGTTAATGGTGGCGTTGTAAATCAGATGTTCATCCGCCGCAGACAGGCCCAGCAGTTCACGAACAGGGTATTTAGTCACGACACCCGGCCCGACCTGATCACGCTGGCCGTACTGATGCACGCGGGCAATACGCGCAGCCACACCGTCATAACCCACGGTCACACCCTGCACATCAGGGCGTATCTTCATAAACCGCAGTGTGCGCAGGCGCTCAAACATCGGTGCTTTACGGGCCGTGTCACGACGCAGCGAACGCGTGTTAATTTCCAGATAACGATCAATATCGCTGCGGTAAAACGTGCGAATGTCATTACGTTCGGTGTCAAAGCCGGTGATAGTGCGTCCGTATTTCCCCCGCCCGCCGTGCCAGTTTTTCAGCGTCCTGACTTCGTTATTCCAGATAAATTTAATGCCCTGCTGGGAACGAATGATCCTGCGCTTGCGTTGTGGGTAAGCGGCTCCGTCCGGGCCTTTTTGCGCCCGGATACGCTGCTGCTGGCTGCGGCGGATTTCCTGCCCGATGAGACGGGCCGAGCGAGTCCGCCCGGACGCAGAGATACCCGCAAGGATATCGCTGAATACCTTATCAAGTTCACGAAAGCGATCGTCACTCATACAGCAGTCTCCCAGGTCACGTCTTCAAACACGGCGTGCCAGTCTCCGCCTGCTGATGGAATACGGGGTTTTGGTTCTGGCAGGTGTTCTGCGTGGACGGTTCCGTCTTCATCGCGACTGACTTTCACGCGCTCCCTGACCGGGATTTCATAAAGAATATCGGCGCTGTCGTCGTCATTGATGGCGACTGAAAACTTAACATCTTTGTTATTCTCAGGGTTAAGCAGCAGGTCTGGCTGGTTGTGCCAGAGCCAGGCCATCAGCGGTAAGGTGAAATCATCAATATCGCCGGGAAAATCCATGGCGAAAAACACCAGGTTATAGCGGTAGGCAAAAGAAGGTGTTTCGCCGGTTGTCTCGATACCGCCGCTTTCCACAAATACGGTGAATTTCTCCGGGTTGGCTTTACACCAGCGGCTGGCGTGGACCATCGCTTCACGCAGTGAGTTAATCTTCAGCATGGTGGCACCTTTTTAACGTGCGAAGCGCTCAATTACGCTCGCAATGATCAGCAGATAAATAAGCGTCCAGAATGGATGCTCAGCAATAAAATCGAATAACGTCACTGTCCGGCTCCCGTGTTCTCATTCAGTCGTTTAAGGCGGCGAATATCGAGTTCACTAATCGCAGCCTTATCGGCATTGCAGCTATCCAGCGCATCGCGCAGGCGATCACTCCAGTTGGCTATTCCGCCCCAGGTAACGGGGCTTGCCAGTTCCGGCTGCGGCGTCGCGGCTGTCAGGCTTTCCGGCACCGGTTCGTGCACTAACGTTAACCGTGGTACTGGCGGTGCGCTTTTGCAGGCTGTTACTGACAGCAACAGGTACAACAGTGTTAGCGCACGTATCGTTTTTCGTTGCTTCGCGCATCTGCTCACGTCTGATTTCCCCTTGTACATTTCGTTGCTGTTCTTCTGCCTGCCGTTGCGCCAGCAGAACAGTGACGTCTGCTTTTATTGCCCGCAGTTCACCCATGATTTCGCCGGTACTTTTCAGCTCACGGGAAAGCTCATCATTACGAACCGAATCTTTCCCGCGCTGGTTTGTCTGCCAGAGCAAGCCGCCCGTAACCAGCGCCAGCAGCAGGCAAAGAGTGATTGTCTGATTCATCGCTGTGTCTCGACATCACGCAGGCACCAGGCCTTAAAATCGGTGCGGCGGTTGAGTAATCCCTGCACACGCTTCCCGCTGCTGTTAACAAAATCGGTCAGCCGGTCGCACACAGGAGCCCACTGGTGCGCCTGTGCCAGTTTCCAGATGGTGGTGCGCTGGCGTGTTCCATTTTTGTCTTTGAACCACATCAGGCCAGAACAGCCCAGGTTATAGGCCGCGTCCGTCATGGACTCAAACGCAGACTGTGGCATGTCCGCACCGTTAAAATTCTGGTTAATGCAGTTTTCTGCATGACGCAGGTCATTAACCCAGCGCTTCGCCACTTCGCTTTCGCTGTACAGTCGGTTCTGCACATTGCCAGTGGATCCACAGCCGACCGTTGCCACTCCCGCAATGTCACGGTATGGGGTGGCGCGGCAGTCTTCCCATGTGGCAATTTTTACCTGCGCTTCTTCGGATGTACGCAGGGCTTCCGGAGCCAGCGAGATCCCCAGCGCAACAATGACGGCGACGGCGTAGCGCTTAACGGGCAGATTCATCGTCATGCCCGTCATGCTGTAACAGCTCAAGCGCCCGGCGTTCCGCTTCGTGCAGGCTCCTGGCTTCAGACTGACTGAGGATCTGTGCAATCAGATCGTTACGGCGCTTTTGCGCCCGTTCCATCCTGCCACGGTGCAGCCAGGCGCGGGCCAGCGAAAGCGCCCCTAACAGCAGACCCGCCATCGCGATCTTTTCGCTGATGGTCATTACGCCGATACCAGTGACCATCACTGACATAAAAAAAGTGATGTGGTCATTTATCCGCTGGAATATATTCAGCCCCATAGCTGTACCATCTCCCGTTGTTTCTTTTGCCCCTGATCCGGGAGTTCCACCTCCTGACCAGGATTAAGGAATAACTGTCCACTCAGCCCAGGATTGGCTGCGATCACTTTCTCCGTCATCCCCTGCGTGGTGCCGTAATGACGCCAGCACAGTAAATCCACGGTATCGCCCTGTAGTGCCTTCACTTTCATCAGCAAAGCTCCGCCCAGATACGCTGAGCACCGCGAATATCGGCAATAGCCCAGCGCACGTCGCGCCAGAGGTCTTCCGCCTGCGTGTCCAGCGCATCGGCTTTCCGGTCGCTCTTGTTGGTTGTGTCCACGTCGCGGGCGCTCTCAAGGATAAGGGCGCGCGTGGCGGCATAGACCGCACGGCGGTAGCGGTGAATATTGATACTCTCGCCGTTGATTTTTCGCGGCGGTATTTCAGGTTCACCATTCGGTTTAATGGTCGGGGCATCCGCCAGCGTGCTGTAACCTTCTGCCTGCTGTTGCTGCTGCCACTCCTGAAGTTCATCGGTAACATGCGCGACGGCTTCGGTGGTGACATACATCAGCCGTGAAGTGGTTGTCCTGCCCGGAATGCGGCTGGCAAGACGCAGCTCCCGAAGCACAATGTCAGGCCAGAACACTCCGGCAGTGACTTTCTCTTCACCGTCATCAATATCGGTGGTGTCGTTTTCTGCCGGTTCTACTCTGGGTTTTGCCACCATGCTCATAGGGCGCTCTCCGGAAAAATCAGGCGGTGGGCGACCGGAAAAAAGAACACGGAGAGGGTTCAGATCGCCGGTCGCGCCGCCTGTCGACGGGGGTCGAAGTCGTTAATTATTTTTTCGTGCTCTTGCGGGCGGCACTGGCCTTGCCGGTGGTCGTTTTGCGCGGCGTTCTGCTGGCTTTAGTCTTCGCAGGCTCTTTCTTTTCTGCAGCAACGTCACTTTCGGCAGTAGCGGCCACATCACCACCGGCACCCTGAACCTTTTTAAGTGCGCGGGTTAATGCGGCGATCTCACGCTTAACACCGGCGTTCGGGTTGAGGTGCATCGCCTGGCGAAGCAGCTTCAGCGAAGCGCCCTGCGTCTCCGGGTCAGTGGAGGCGCGACGAGCGAAGGCGCAGGCTTTACAAAGTTTGGCAAGCACCTCATCAGGCATGTCACGGTTCGCGACCATCTCCCACAGCGTATCCAGCGGGGCGATGAAGCCGGATAAATCCGCATCAGGATCGGTTCCCGCCAGCGTCAGGATCGGATTGCAAATCTCTTCTGTCAGTACCGTCGTGGCATCACGCCCGAAATTGTCCGGCAGACTGAGGTTATGGCGTATTACGTACTCGCCGATGCGCAGGGCAAGCGCCAGATCACCACAGTCGACAGCCCATACCATCAGGGTTGTGATCACTTCGTCCTGGCGACCGCTGTCGCCTTCAAGCGTGCCGTCAATCCATCCGGCAAAATCGGGCAGAAGTTCTTTTTTAACCTCCGCTTTTGCCGCCCTGGCCTGGATCCCGCTTAACCGTGACTGCGCGAGGCGAAGGCGGTGCAGGATCTGCTCGTGTGCAGTACGCTCGCCCAGGGTTTCTTCACCGGTGTTGAGTCCCGTACGCTGCGCCATGACGCTCTGAAAATGTTTCTGTGCCGGTGTCAGCATCAGTTATGTCCTCCGTTATGACGGGCGCATTGCGTGCGCCCGTGCCGTCAGTTACGCACCGCTACCCTCAGCAGGGGCATCGGCAAACTTAATGCCCTGAATCAGTGCACTTTTGCCGTAGTCTTCCACCACGTAGGCATCGTTCATCGACTGGTAGGTTGCAATACGGTTGTATTCCGGCTCCTCCTTCATCAGGCGGCGCAGAGACCCCTTCTGGAAGTAGATCGACAGGTTGCTGAACGAGGTGATCAGCATGGCGTCTTTCGGGAAGAATGGCGCAAGGAACACCTGCAAACCGCCAATAAAGCGCGAAGAGATAATCAGCTGCCCGGCCATCAGTTCCGTGTTCGGGTTGGTGGTGCTCATCGCGTTAATCAACGGCAGGCGCAGGGTGTTGAACAAATCACGCCCCATCAGCACCACCAGATCCGGCGCGTCCTTGTGCCATTCATCCAGCAGAGAAGAACGGGCATCCTGTACCAGCGCATCCGGGTTGCCATACAGCCCCTTGGCGGTGATTTTGTTATCCATGTCGCGGGTGGAAATGGTCACATCTGACATGACGCGGGCCGCTGCATGCTTACGGATTTGCTCCATCCAGCCGGTATTCACATCCTGAAGCAGCGGGTTAGTGGCGAAATCGGAGATCAGCGCATGCGAGGTGCCGTTAAACCCGATCATGATGCGGTCAAGTGCAATCTGTCGTGCAATTTGCTGGCTGACGCGGGCCTGAAAATCAGGGTGAGCACTCCAGGCATCCAGTTGCGAATAGCTGATGAAGGTGTCGTAGTTCACCTGCTCACAGCGATAGCGACGTGCAGCCAGCTCGTGAACACTTGCAGGGTTACGGCGCTTCGCTCCGTCGCTGCTGGAGTTGGTGCGGGCAATCGGCCCGGTGGTATCAACCAGGACTTTATCGCCTTCCTGATCGTCAACGCCGATAACGTTAATCTTTTGCGTCAGTTCGGTGCTTTCTTTGGCGGCATTTTCCAGCCGCTGCTGCACGGACGGATCCACCGAATAGCGTTTAGTCAGGTTGCTGACGGTCACGCCGCTCAGTTGTGCCTGACGTTGCATGTACAGCTCAAGCTGCGTGCGGGTATTCCCGGAAAGTACGATTGTCATTAGTCTGTCTCTCTTCGTTAAATCAGTAATCAACCAGCTGTGCGCCATTACCACCGGTGGCAGCAAAGCGGGACGCCTGGTTACTGTCCTGGGTCTGCAACTGTTCCCGCAGGGTGGTTAATTCACTGGTGAGTTTTTCAACCTTCTGGCTGGCTTCGCTGTTCTTCTGTTCCAGTGAATTGAAACGATCGAGAAGGTCAGAATGAGACTGCGCCACATTTTCAACGGCCTCACGCACCTGGCTGAACTGCTCGCTGTCGGATTTGCGGCCTTTGCCGATGAGGTCCATCACGCGGCTGAGCCACTGCTTACCTTCTTCAGTGCGCTGCTGCGTCAGTTCGATAACCTCCGCCTCCATCGCTTCGGTAAACATCGGTGGCTCGGTTTGCTGGTTATTGAACGCCATGACCTGTGCGCGTTGCTGGGCGGCAAATTTCAGACGGTCAGTGCCCAGGCTTGCCGGGGTGTCCGTCATGGCGAGCCCGACAACATAGGCGTTACCGTTCAGCGCAAACTGCGGGTGTAGTTCAATGCTGGAATACACCTTTTTGCCTTCATCGGTGAGCTGCTTCATACGTGCCGAAGGCTCGATCTCCGCATAAAGCGCGGTGCGGCCTTTCAACGGGCCATCGGTAATATCTTCGGCGCTGAGTCCGGTAACGTCCCCCATTGCGCTGAAGTCGCTGTTAGGAAGCATTGACAGGTAGTGCTCCACGTTCACACGCGCAGCGTAAACGCTCGGGTCATAACTTTCTGCTGCCGCTTTCAGGTGTTCGCCGCTGATTTCGCGACCGTCAACGGTGGCGCCAGAAACGGCGACGCGAAACTTTTTGCGGGCTGGTTTTGCGGTGCTCGCCATGCTGATTGTCCTGTTACTGGTTGGTTTATGGTCATGATGACAGAGCGTAAGTTGCTGTCTCAACGTGCTTTTGTTGTCGCTGAAGGCACAGAACTGAAAGAGGGCGAAAGCGGGATCGCGCGCGCGGTAATCTTCCCGGCATACAAGGGGAGAAGAGATGATTCAGGACGCTTTTGTACGGCTACGCGCAAAACAACTCTACTGGCAGGGCTACCCGCCAGCGGAGATCTCGCGCCTGATGGGTATCAGCCAGAACACAATTTATTCGTGGAAGAAACGCGACGAATGGGACGAAACGCCAGCTATCCAGCGTGTCACGCAATCCATGGATGCTCGTCTTATCCAGCTGACAGACAAGAAAGAGAAGACCGGGGGCGACTTCAAGGAGATTGACCTGCTGACCCGGCAACTGAAAAAGCTGAATGACGGCCAGCCCGCAGAAACGGCTGGCGGCAAAAAAACACGTAAACGCAAGCTGAAGAACCATTTCACGGATGAGCAGATAACGGCACTGCGGGAAAAAATCCTCGACTCCCTGTCCTGGCATCAGCGCGGCTGGTATGAACAACGTCACCACCGTAACCGCATGATCCTTAAGTCGCGTCAGATTGGTGCCACCTGGTATTTCGCCCGTGAAGCGCTGCTTGATGCGCTGCGGGATGATGTGAAATACCCGTATCAGCGTAACCAGATCTTTTTATCGGCTTCCCGGCGTCAGGCGCACCAGTTCAGGGGATTCATTCAGAAAGTGGCGGAAGAGGTGGACGTTGAGCTGAAGGGGGGCGACAAAATTGTGTTGTCCAACGGCGCAGAGCTGCACTTTCTCGGTACATCAGCAGCAACCGCGCAGTCATATACCGGCAACCTTAAATTCGATGAATTCTTTTGGGTCAGCAATTTCACCAACCTGCGCAAAGTGGCGGGGGCGATGGCGACACTGAAAGGGCTGACGCGAACCTACTTTTCCACGCCATCAGGCGAAACGCACGAGGCTTACCCGTTCTGGACGGGCGATCGCTGGAACGAAAAGCGCGCCAAATCGAAGCGGCAGGCGTTTGATGTGACCTGGAAGACGCTCAACAGCGGCCTGCTGTGTCCGGATAAAACCTGGCGTCAGATTGTCACCCTGAAAGACGTTATAGAACACGGCTGGGAGTATACCGACCTTGAAGAGATACAGGACGAGAACAGCGACGATGAATTCCAGAACCTGTACATGTGCGAATTCGTCCGGGATGGTGAGTCGGCGTTCAACCTTAACGCGCTGATCGGTTGTGGGGCTGATGGTTACGACGAGTGGCCTGACTGGAAACCTTTCGCCAGCAGACCAATGGGACAGCGTGCTGTCTGGATTGGCTATGACGCCAACGGTAGCAGTGGTAAGGGGGACAGCGGCGGGGTATCCGTCACAGTGCCACCTCTGGTGCCTGGTGGTAAGTTCCGCACGATAGAAACCATCCAGGTACAGGGGCTGGAGTTCGAAGAGCAGGCGAAGGTTATCGAAAACCTGACGTTTAAATATAACGTTCAGCATATTGGCATTGACGTGACCGGTGGTAACGGTGAAGCCGTCTACCAAATAGTGAAAAAGTTCTTCCCCATGGCGGTGCCGTACACCTTTAACCTGGCGTCAAAGCGCGCCCTGGTGTTGAAAATGCTCCATATCATTCGCGCCGGTCGCTGGGAATACGATCGCAGTGAGCGGGCACTTGTGACGGCCTTCAATGCCGTGCGAAAGGTCAAGACACCTGGCGGGTTTATCACCTATGACACTGACCGATCCCGCGGCATCAGCCATGGTGATCTTGCCTGGGCGACGATGCTCGCCATTATCAACGAACCGCTGGGACAGGAAAAAGACGGCAGCGGTGGATTCGCGATGGAGTTCTGATGAAAAAGAGTAAAAAGAGTTACAACCGCCAGCCAGCCACATCGCGCGACCTGTCTGACGCACTGAGAAGCGCCCCGTCGCTGAGTGCCTTCAGCTTTGACGGCCCTTACCGGGCGGAGAGCTATGATCTGCTGGATAACATGTACTGTGCCGATAATGGCCGGTACTTTGAAACGCCGGTTGACTGGTACGGACTGGCGCGCGCATCGCGCAAAACGTCATGGCATCAGTCCGCGCTGTACTTTAAACGCAACGTGTTGCTCGGCTGTTTTATCCCCCACAAATTGTTATCGCGTCAGGCGTTCTCCGGATTTGCCCTCGACTGGTTTGTTTTCGGTAACACCTATCTTGAGCTGCGCAGTAATCGGCTCGGTGGACCGCTGGAGCTACGGCATGCCCTGGCGAAATACACGCGCAGGGGGACAGACCTTGATACTTACTGGTATGTGCAGGAAGGGAAGGAAGAGTACACCTTCCGGCGCGGTGATGTGTGCCACATCATGAATCCTGATATCAATCAGGAAATCTACGGCATGCCGGAATATATCGGCGGGTTGTTGTCTGCCAGCCTGGCGCACTCTGCCGATACGTTCCGCAAGCTGTACTATGACAACGGCTCTCATGCGGGTTGTATCATCTACATCAGTTCGGCGCAGGCCAACGACAAGAGTGTTGAGGTGGTAAAGAAAACGCTGTCAGAGTCCAGAGGGAAGGGAGCTTTCAAGAATATCCTGCTGCATGCACCTGGCGGCGGCAAAGATGGTGTGCAGATCCTGCCGTTTCAGCAGATCACTGCGAAAGATGAATTCATGAACGTCAAGGCATCTTCCCGTGACGACATCCTTGCCGCTCATCGGGTGCCACCGCAGCTGATGGGGGCCATGCCCGGAGAGAAGGGATCGTTTGGCGACGTGGAGAAAGCCGCACGGGTCTATGCGATTAACGAGCTTATGCCAGTGATGGAGGCCATGAAACATGTCAACGACTGGCTGGGCGAAGAGGTGATCCGGTTTAACCCCTACGCCCTGCTGGAACAGAATTAACCCGCAACGCCTCACCATAAACCACCGCCAGCGCTGACTGTTCCGGCCAGCGCATGGCGAACCGTCCGACACATTATCAAATACTTTAAATATCCCTGCTGCTCTTCCCCCTCGGGAGCAGCGTACTGACGCCTGAACACCGCTCAATACATCGATCACATCAGAGCGCCTGAGCGCCACGCTGGCGGGCGTTTTCCCACACCATCAAAACATAACAGCGCACGACTAAACGACACGCAAAGCAGCGATTACGGCGTTAATCCGTGTATCTAAAGGGGATCCCCTTCCTGCCCCTGTTGCGGGGGCTGTTCCCCCGTCACCTGCGCGCGACAAACGCCCCTTTTTTTGTGCAGGCACGGATCCCGGCTCAAACCGCGCCAGTACAGGCCGGAAAGGGCATAAACAGCATCAAAAAAATTGTGCAAATTTGTGCACGTTTGTGCAACGCATGAAACCGCCCTGGAGCGTGTTATTATTGCGCGATTGATCGTTATACTTACGCTATGGACGCGGACAATGGATACGAATATGAAAACTGTAACTGACGCTGAATTTCGCGCAAATCTTGGCGAGATGCTGGAGTATCTTCGCTCTGGCGGAAGCATAGCCATCACAGGTGAGGATCAGAAAAATGTCGTGTTGTCAGGCTCAGATCTTAGTCCTGAATATATCTCGGCCAGTGATGAGATTAGAGATTTTCGTGAGAAGACAAAAAAAATGAGCCAGCTTCCGTTGGTTCAGGCTATTGGCAACCTTGAAAAACATCACCCGGCACTATTTTCCCATGGAAGGAAGGCTCTTTCTTTTGAGGATGCGATGAAACGCACAAAGGAAAAGCATGCGGAAATCATCAAAAGACTTGAGGACAACTAATGGATCTGGTTTTTCTGTCGACTGAGGAAGTGCAGCGTATCCATGCCGAAACACTTCCGCAGAGTGGAACTGCGAATACTGGTCTGCTTGACGGCGCACTGAACCGTGTCCAGACCCTGCACTATTACGAAGGTATTGATGATATTTATGCACTCGCTGCCATGTATCTGATCGGTATCGCAAAGGCCCACGCATTCCATGATGGCAACAAACGCACGGCCTTTCAGGCCGCATCTATATTTTTGATGATGAATGGCTCTGAACTTTCCAGCTCACTTTTGCTGGTCAAATTAACGGTATTTGCTGCGATGGGCGCAGCCAGTCTGGAAGAAACAACCTTCGCCCTTAAATTGCTTTCTGATTATGGGAATGAGTTAATAAATGACTATGAAGAAGACTATCTTTAACAGTGAAAAATATATGGCAAAGCGCGATGAATTTGACGGATTTTAAGTCACAGTTCACCTAAAAAGCCGCCAGCCAGGCGGCTTTTTACTACCCTGCATCTACCTCGTTAAGCGCCACCATGATTGCCAGCCTTTCGGCAGGTGGTAACGCAGCAAATTTTTCCTTCCAGCGCTTCGCCTTCCGCTTAATCCTGTATCTGTCGTTGTAGTCTTTCCCGGCGAACGTATGAGAGTATGCGCGCCCCTCCGGATAATTCATCCAGATTTTCTCTGTTCGTACACCTCCGCGTGTCATAGCCTGAAACTCTTTGCTGCGCCAGCCCACTAACGTTTCGTTATAAAGCTGCGACGGATAGCCAGAAAGGATCACGCTGACGTTCTCCGGCAGGCTCATGAGGCAGGCTAACAGACGCTCATGATCGGCAACGGTATATTCATAACGGTAGCGGGCGCGGCTGGTGCGCGTTATTGGCAGATATGGAGGATCGGAATAAACCAGCACGCGGCCATGTTGAGTAAAGTCTTCTCTTTCCAGAAAACCTACCGCATCACCGTGATATAGATTCCACCGAGGCGGCGTTTTCCCCATCTTTGACCAGCGTTCCCGCGTTAATTTAAAAGAATTTTCATCCACATCAATTCCAATCGTCCTGGCTGCAAGCGGCTTGAAAAACATCACCGCACCGCTGCCTAGATGCGTTTCAATGTACGTATCATGCGGGGGCATTTCGGCGATGATTTTTTGATAAACACCGCTTGCCGCCTTACTTCCCAGATAGCTCATTGCCTTATTACCTCCCAAAAAACTAACCTGCAGCACCACCAAAAATGACGTTGCTCGATAAAATGGCCAGCACGGTCAAAAGCGACTATGCCCCGACAAACAGCTACAGTTTTCTCCCCTTAACAACCTCACTCCCATAGGTCCACTTTCCGTCTGGAGAAATCATTGCCCCTGCTGAACTCCCCGTCTCCGGATCCCGGTATAGCGCAAGGCCAACCGGGTGAAGCACTTCGGTATTAATGCGAACAATCAGACCCAGCTCCGATAACTGATTCCAGTCCAGCCACTCACAATCACCAACTTTTTCGCGGCCTGCCGGGATGGCTGGCAACGCCAGCATCTGCTGCGCGCCTTCGGATTCCTGTACCGGCGCACAATGGCGATCGTAAAATTCGATAATCTGAAGTGCGACGGCAGCGATCTGCACCATCTCTTCGCGCGCCGTTCCTGATTTATGACCCCCAAATTCGTCATGCAAAATTGCCTGGCTAAACTCGCCCACCTCTTCGCTGAGGATGGTTTGCCAGACGAACGGATGTTGATCGCGGTCTGCTCCCCACTTCTCATCCTGCCGGTTCATTTCTGCGATGACTGACCCAATAGCTTTAGTGCTTAAATGCTTCATGTTTACCTCTCGTTTTTTCGCTTAACAGCCTTTTTCCAGCGCGTGACCAGGTCACACACCGCCACATATTCGGAAGTTGGTTTATCTTTCCCGCCTGCGTGCCATGCCTTCACTTCACGTAACCGGCCCCCCTCCGCCGCGAGCATTCCACCGCCGTGGCGAACGCGGGCACCACCGGCGATTGATCGCACAACGTCATCACTGACGAAAATCCGGCAACTACGCAGCTGCGCGCCAATACTGTCGATCACTTCTTCGGGGATACCATGCATCTGCGAGACTTCTTTTTGCTGCGCCTGGCGCAATGCGGCACTGGCCTTTTTCTTCTGGTATTCCGCTACTGCTGCGGCGTAGTTGTCTGCCCGCGTCTCTGCCTCGCTCCGCAGTTGCTCGCGCCAGCGTCTATCAGCCTCTTCCGGCGTCAGGCTCATGTCTTTAGCGGCGACCACTTTTGGTCCCCACGTCAACGCAGTTTCATCACCAACAGACGTGCGCAGGCCGCGCGCGGTACGTTCGAAGGACTGATCTGAACTTTCGCGACCAGCATTTTTCAGCCTGCTGGTGATTTCCTGCCGTTGCTGGCGTGAATATCGGCGCAAATCTTCGATATTCAGCGGAAGTTCTGTCTCTGAACTTTCCGGCGTGAGGCTACCGGCAGACACCACCGTTTCTGACGGTGCGGTACCAGCTGACACCGTCCGTTTTAACGGTGGTTTTTCGTCCGTTCCGGAGCGCGCCGTACAGTTATTGACAGAACTCCGAGGGGCCGCTGCGCGGCCTTCTAAGGTCAAAATCTCGACCGGCGACGGCTTACGCTTCGGCACAATCTTGTAATCGGTGGTGCGGGTGAAAATGACGGATTCGCTTCCCGTATAAGGGCAATAAACGCCAGTAATTTTGGCGACCGTGTCACCATAATCATTGCCGTTTTCGGTGAATTCATAGTTAAGCCGAACGCGCAGGCAATCGCGCGCGACAAATGGCCCCCCCTGAGCGTTGGTATATCCCGGCCAGTCTGGCGCATCGGCTGCGGCGCGTGCAGCTTCCAGCTCAGGATGCAATACCAACTCACGGTCACCTAACCGGCGCAGCTCCCGCCAGGTGGTCACCGGCGCGCCGCCAATCTGCTGAAACTGGCGGATGTTCCAGCGTGAAGCCCAGGCGCGTACACGCTTTGCCATCTCCCTGACCGGCTGGCCTGACTCAAGATCCACTTCACCATCCATGCCGTAGCCATCGATGTTTTTCGAGATGTATTTCGCGATATAGCCTGTTGCAGATCCAAATTGCTCGTCCATTGCCGTAACGGTAAAACGGTGCTCTGAAGCACCTTTCTCGTGACCGTCCTCTTTCATGGCGTGTTTGCGGAAAATGGCTGTTGCATACTCTACTTCCTCAGGACGGAGGAAGAGCAACAGATGCCAATGAGGGGTTCCATCGTGGTGAGGCTCTGCAACACGAAAACCAAACGTGCGAATACCTTCGCGACTCCATTTGGCTCTGACGCGCGCCCAGACTTTGCAAAGGTATTTTTGCGTCTGACGCGGGCTGGCGTGCTGGTACTTATCGTTTCGTCTGCCTGACTGGACGTGCGTTGAGTGGTAACGCGACGGCGCTGTCAGCGTGTAGAACATGCCAACCAGCCCCATTTCATTCGCCATATCCTCAAACCCGCGCATGCGCACCATCAGCTCATGCCGCGCGATCTTCGGGTTGGAAACGCTACCCATCACCTTATCCAGTAATGAGCTGCGCTCGCCGGTGTCCTGGTCTTCCAGCTCCATCGCCTGAAGGAATTCGAAGTTCGCTTTTTTCTGCGCCACCCATTCTCTGAAGCAGGGATCAGAGCAATATGGTGAAGCCACTTTGCTGACGTAGCCGGTCGCGATCATTAGATGTTCGCGCCAGCAGTCATGGATGCGGCGGATTTTGTTAAGCCACCATTTTTCGGAATGAAGTCTGCCAGCGGCACGCAGCGCCTCGTCGGCGTCCAGCTCTTCATCGCAATAACGCGCCCATCCGGGGATCGCGATATTGAGCGTCGCCGCTTTGCTCGCTATAGCCCCATACGCGTAAATCGACGAAAACTCGAGATCGGATGTTTGCTCATACTGAAAATCAAACTCGCGCATAAACTCGCTTTTCATCAGGTTCGCAAGCTTATACGCCAGTCTTTTCAGGCGTTTTTTGTCTGCCCATGGCAACAGGTGGAAGTCATCGCGCAGTGGGAGAAGGATCGCAGGGAGTGTACTTTGTGGAAGGTATTGCGCATTAACCGCATCAACACGGCGTAACACATGGCGCTCAAACGTACCAAACAGCCAGCGCACGACATCTTTTGGCTTGCTGCGGTCTAGGTTTTCAAGGTGCTGCGAAAAGCGCTTACGGATAAACCTCGGGAGCGTTTGCACCCGGCGGCGGAGATAGTTTACACGGCCTTTACGGTTATATGCCTCTCGCGCTTCACCCTCGCGCGGGCGCATTGGAGCACGATAAACAGCATCAACCAGGTCACCATAAGCGAGCGCCCTGCGCTCGCCTTTCGGTGTCAGATACTCAAAGGCTGCACTTTCGGTTTCATGGGGGTTGATGGCCTGCCGCTTAGCATTCCACTCCCAGGCTACAGCGGAGGAGTCAGGCATAATCCACAGCCGCCATATAAGCCTTTATGAACGCTGTCGCCGCTTCAATATTGATGGCGTTTCCATAGGCGCGCAGTCTTCCCACTCTGCCGGGAACCCCATTAGCCAGCGGGAATGATCCGGGTCTAACTGGCCGCCACTTTCCATCTCTGCCGCACAGCCAATCAGCATCTCGCCAGAAGCCGTTAACCGGGCCGGTCTGCACAGTGCCGCCACATCCTGCAACCGCTTCTGAATTTTTGTTCCATTGTCGCGATATGCCCTCATAGCTTCCTGTGGACACGGTGAACGGTCGTTGCTCGTTGTTGGCGTAGGCCAGCCCGCAAGTTGCGCCGTCACATCCAGTCGATCCGTTGACAGCTTCCCGTTTCGAATCCTGCCACCCTGATAGCCGCCCTTCCCGTCCGTGGCTGTCGGGGTTGGCCAGCCAGACAATGCGGCTACTGTTTGTAAATTCGGTGATCCCTGGCGACCGGCGTTCGATGGATGTTTCCATGCGTTCGCCGTCGGCGTCGGCCACCCAGTAAGCACGATCGCGCCAGTGCGGCGCACCGACACTCGCAGACGGAAACGCAGTCGCCCCGAAGGCATAGCCCAGGGCTTCCACGTCAGCTTGTACAAGGTCGATCCAGTCATTTGCGTCAGCGCTGCCAGATTGCTCGCCAAAGACCACGACAGGGCGACGCTGGCCGACAAGCCAATGTGCGGAGGGCCATAGGTGCCGCTCGTCAGCAAACCCAAGCCCTTTACCTGCCGAGCTGAAAGGCTGGCAGGGGCATGATGCTGTCCATGCCGGGCGGCTGTCAGGCCATCCTGAGCGACGCAGCGCAAGCGACCATCCGCCGATCCCGGCGAAGAAATGGCATTGATTGAATCCGATGAGGTCATTGGGGGTTACATCCTCAATTGAGCGGGTATCAACGACGCCCGGCGCAATATGGCCGGCGTCGATAAGGTTGCGCAGCCATTTGGCTGCATAGGGATCGATTTCGTTGTAGTAAGCAACCATGCAGACCACCTAAACAGTCACGATGTCGCCGGTCTTAACCTGACGAGCATCTTTTTCGGTATTGCAGATAACGGTTGTCTGGCTGTACCCACCCCAGCTCGACACCTCTACTTCGACGATCCAGAAATCACGGTATGGACGAACGTCGAGTACGCGAGTCACTACTGCATCAACTGTGTTCATCGGGATGGAAACTCCTCTTTAAGTCTTTCGGAAGGGAGTTGCAGGCGTACAAGTCCGCCCCTCTTGATATGCTGGAAATCGTGGCCCATGCCGGATACGCATGACCTGGAGGCCGGTATAGCCGCATCAAGGATGAACGCCCTGAAATCAATCAGGGTGAAGGTGGGGTACTGCTGACTACCGGTTATGCGGTAAACCAGCGCCGTAACTGTGGTGCGATCCCCTGACTCATCGGCGGGATCTACTGCTAACCAGACTGGCTCATTCATCAGAATCCCTCCGATCCGTCGAATGCACCCGCCGCCGCCATTGCGCCGTAAGTCGCATTCCCCATTACCGGTCCACAATCCGGGCAGAAACCACCGCCAGCACTGCCGCAACCATCACACACGAGAAGAACGCCAATAACTTCGCCAGCCATATCGCGGCTTTTGGCGCTCACAGAGCGGCGGACACTCAGGGAGTGAAGGTTGAAGGCGGAATAAATTTCGCGAGTTTCAGGCGTGTCGCTGTTGGATATCACCGCGCGATGACCATACTGGTGATTAACATTGAGCAGGGCTGCAACCAGGGCGCGATGATCATCCAGGGTAAACGGCTTGCCGTAGGTGGTGAAACTGGCTGTTTTGCTGGCCGGTATGTATGGGGGGTCGCAATAAATAACTGCGTCATGCGCCAGCCGCATAGTGCCAGGGATTGAATCGCGAAAGTCGCCATGATAGAAAAGCGCTTTCGTGTCATTGGCCTTTTCAGCAAACAAACGCATTTCATTTTCAGGGAAGTAAGGCGCGGCATATTTTCCAAAGGGCGAGTTAAATTCCCCCTTCAGATTTTCGCGATAAAGACCGTTGTACGTATGGCGATTCAGGTACAAAAAATACGCAGCATGAAGCAACGCAGCATCCGGATCTAAGTCCGCTTTTTGGGTCAGAGAATTGAATTCAGCTCGCCGTTTATAAAATTCCTCGGCATTATTCCCGCCGCTAAATATCCAGCGACAGGCAGAAATTGTGTCCTCTGGTCGGCCTGTTAGTTGACGGAAGAAGTTGATCAGATTCAGATTGCTATCGCAAAGCACATAGTGACGGTATTCCGTATTCATAAATACGGTTCCGCTACCAACGAATGGCTCAATCAGACAATCAGCTTTTGGCAAATGCTCCAGCAGTTGCGGCATAACGCGAGCTTTTCCACCCGCCCATTTCAGAGGTGAATTAATCATTTTCAACCTCACAACGATTCGAGGTGTGGGGAAGTCAGGCGCTGCCAGATCTCGCAAACCTGCTCGGCGCGATAAACAGCATCTGTCAGCATATAAGTCGCTGTAGAACGGCGCGGATGCGGGACATACCCGGTAACGCCAGCGATATGGATCAATGTTGATAGGTAACGAATGTCGAAAGACGGTAATGATGGACCAAGACCATGGCGGGAAAGAGCATACGCGAGCGTAGCAACGTCTGCTGAGTCTCCGGCTGACCAGCAAATGAGTTTTTCGTGTTTTGAGGCATTGTCTTTGATAAAACGACAGACGCCACTGACAGCATCAATCTCTCGACAGGTAGCATTGATAACCTCAGCACGTTGTTCGGCATCCCCCTTCATGAGCTGTAAAACCGTTTCAGGGTAAATACCGCCCACGGTTCTGATATCAATTGCACGGTAATATTGCGGGCCAATCTTCCCCGTTGATGGTTCGAAAAAAACGCACTCAATAGCGAACACTGGAGAATCAGGGGATTTCCCCAATACGCGAATATCTAACATGATGTTGTTCATAAGCTTTTATCCTCACTGATGATTAATTCGCGGTTGCTGATCCACCGCTCGACTGATAAATGAATTTCTTCCTGAGTGGCACTTTCCTTTTTCAGTTGGCTCATAAAAATACGCAGCAGACCAAGAAGGTGAGCACGTTCGCTTTTCCGTGCATTGGTGTTTATTTCCATAAAGTCCGGATCACTAATTCCGCTCTCCAGTTTTATTGACTTAACCGACATGGCAACCTCCTGAAAAAGGCAAAATGAAGCCCGACATAATGAATGCCTTTAATTTTCAAACCTGATTAGCTAGTGATTAGGACGTGGTTTTCGCTTAACCTGTTTAAATATCCTTTCATGCCAATAATAAAGAAAATCAATAAAGGTCATTCGAGCCCGCTCATGATTTCCGCGAATTGTTTTCTCCAGACCATAAATAATTAAATCAATTGATGGACTGTCAGGAGTTACAACAATGCGTGCGCCATTTTTTAAATTAACAGTAAAACCTTTCTCCGCGTTCTCCACCGCTTCGCGAATCAGCATTTCCCGTTCCCACGATGTTTTCTCTTCAGTAAACACGTAAGCCTCCTACCACTACAGTAGTTTTTTGAATGCTCTTACCAGAGTGATAAGTAAACCTTTGTTTATCTTTTTGGTATAAACAAAAGGCTTACTCATACCTTTAATAAAGCGCACCTTGTTCGGTTCTGGTTTAAAGAAGCGTCCGTCAGGGCACTCGATCCAGCCGCGAGTATTGCGGCAGTGCGTGACTTGGCAACCCTGCCTTAACAGGCTGGCAAGTGATGGAGCGTTATCGTTCATATCTTGTTCCTGCTACAGTTGTCTGCGGGACTTGCGTTCTACTTCTTCGCGTCTGGCTTTGAACTCAGAAACCTGCTTCTCTTTCTGTTGCTTGACATTATTGCAATGCCGTCTTATCAGAAACTGAATCAGATTTAAAATCAGCACTGCAAATATAAAGAGCACTGCGCCGATCATCATTTCCATCATCATTGCAGTCCTCATTTATAAGAAACTGCTGTTTTTTAACATACGGTCAATCGTGGCGCAGGCTTCTGCTAATGCGAAATCACGGCCATAGTAATTATCCGTTTCTGCCTTATCGTCACGCTTGTTTATCAAATAAGTCTGACGAGCGTTAAAAATATTACGTGGCGTTTTACGAATGGTGAAACCGCGATAAGCGAAAGTGTTTTTACTGACCTGTACAGCGCCGTGAATACTTCCGGCATGTGATCCGTGTTGTGAATACTGTTTTCGCATTACTAATTACTCCTTATGCGCGGTTTTGTAGGGTGGAACGGCTATTACGTTTCAACACATTGTGTTTGTTGCCAGTGGTGCGGCGATAAGTTGCTTTATCTCGCATCAGGCGGTCGATGTAGTGTTTTTCTTCCGGGGTAATTAGTGCGCGGCAGTGTGCTACAGCGTCCCAGTATTCTTGCAGCATGATGAAACGTTTTGGACGTTTTGAACCTGGCATACCCTCGCGGTGGACTGGCAGTTGTGCGCGATCCATCAGATTACGAACTGATTTGAGGGTTCTGCCTGTCAGGTAGGCGAATTCAACAGGTGTAACGAAAATCTGCTTTTGAAGTTCTTCAGTGTTCATGTCCCTGATGCCGTCAGCCTGCGAAGTAGTCATTTTGCAAGTGCGTGCAACGCGGGCTACATCTAATGGGAATTGCCGTAAATGTTGAGATCCCGCGTTTAATTCGATTTCTCGTGATTGTGTCATTTGTTAGACTCCAACGTTGAGGCATATTGAGGCTAATGTAGCCTCTTTGCCTAAAGGTGGTCATTGTGCTTAGTTAAGTACCAAATGACCGATATCGGGTAATATGACGAGATCAAAGCATTATGTCAATGACGCAAGGTGAGAAATTAAGCCTTATCAGAGAATCTGAACGCCTTACTAAACGCCAACTTACTGATTTAACAGGGTTGAGTTATTCAACTTATGGCGGGTATGAGCGCGACACGACCAAAATGACTCTTGAGTCAGCAATCAAGCTCTTTGGACATCCACGGTTCCATAAGTACCAGGAGTGGTTCATGTACGACCGTACGGACCCGAGCCGAGGCCAAATAGCACCGGCTCTCGCACACAATGGGCCAGACGAAATTCAGTCAGACCCCTCCGGGAAACAGATTGGTTAACTTTATATAAACATTACATTTTCACTATTTGTTACCAGGATAGTGATCTGACTGTTGGAGGGTTTTCTTATGTCCGTTAAGAAACTCGAAGATGGTCGCTATGAAGTGGATGTAAGGCCGCGCGGGCGCGACGGAAAGCGCATACGGCGGAAGTTTGATAGGAAAGCAGACGCACATGCTTTTGAGCGCAGCATCATTGCAAAGTATCAAAATCATGATTACCTGAACAGACCGGCTGATAAACGAAAACTAAGCGAGTTCATTGCTCTTTGGTGGCAGTTAATAGGGCGGAATAAGAACTATGCAAACCGCAGGCTTAGTGCTGTTAACTGCATTTGCCAGGATATGGGGGATCCCATGATTTACCAGATTGATGCTCGATGCCTTATCGACTACCGCGCATACAGACTGGAGCAGGGGATTAAGGCTTCAACGATAAATCATGACCTGTTTGCTCTTAGTGGCGTGTTTAAAGCTATGGCTGAAATTGATGAGTTTCACGGTGAGAATCCGGTAACAGCAATTTCAGCACTGAAAGAGCCTAAAACGGAAATGTCGTATTTCACTGAGTCGGAAGTAAACCGGTTGTTATCCCTGTGCTCTGGTGATTACTACCGTATTGCCGTTCTGCTACTTGCCACTGGTGCTCGGTGGGGTGAAGCCTACCAGCTTAAGGCTGAAAACATTGTCGGTAACAGGGTGATGTTTACGATCACTAAAAATGGAGATCGGAGAGTGGTTCCCATATCTGACGACATTGCAAAAATAGTGAAACATCGGGAGTCAGGAAGGTTGTTCCGCGTGAGCTATAAAACCTTTCGTCTGCGCATGAAGGAAGCAAAGCCCAATCTTCCAGATGGGCAAGCTGCGCACGCGCTACGTCATACGTTCGCTACGCACTTCATGATCAAGGGCGGAAATATTATCGCGTTACAACGTATTCTTGGTCATTCCGACATATCACAGACAATGACTTACGCTCACTTCGCGCCGGACTATTTATTGGACGCTGTGAGCTACAATCCCCTCAGTGGAATGTCCACATTATGTCCACACTCTGGAGGCAATGCAGGGGTTTTGAGGGTTAGTTGAGTCTGTAATATACTGAATTAGCGCAGTGCCTTGCGGTGCTGCGCAGTTTGAAAACCTCCCAGCAAGGGGAAGGTCAA
>NZ_RPOI01000010.1 GCF_003818115.1 Citrobacter youngae
CAACATTCCGGGTTGGATCATATCGTTACCGATATATGTAGAGAATTCGTAAAGCACCAGACAGAGAGGGAAAAGTAATGCCTGACGCCCCAAGCGGGCGCCTGAAGATAAACGGTTCTGCATGCAATCTCTTAACAAATGAAAAAACGCGCAAAGTGTAATAAATGCGCCTTACTGGTGATAGTGAATTATGTGATTTGAAAGCAAAATGCGCACATTTTTACACTCAATTGCACGATAGCTTTTTGTTTTAAGGTTAATTTAAGTTGAGACCGCTATCATGCTCAATAAGCCTCATTAATTGTCTTAAAAAGAGTCAGTTAACAGACAAATAGGACAAGACCGCTTTTTATCGCCTGAAAGCAATTTTATGATCCCCAATATGGGCCTTTTTAACGATTACATTGAGTCTGGATGTTATGCTGGAAAATCTGAACAACTCGCTTTTTTACCTGATCAACGCCACGCCGGACTCTGCGCAATGGACGATCTCGCTCGCCATTTTTATTGCCAAAGATCTGATTAGCATCGTACCGCTACTGGCGATCATTCTCTGGCTTTGGGGGCCGCAAAACCGCGTGACCATCCAGCGCCAGTTGGTCATAAAAATGGCGATTGCGCTGGCAGTCGGCTTGACCATTTCATGGATCATGGGACATTTATTCCCTCACGACCGGCCATTCGTCAATCATATCGGCTACAACTTCCTGCACCATGCTGCAGATGACTCTTTCCCGAGCGACCACGGTACGGTTATCTTTACCTTCGCGTTGGCCTTCCTGTTCTGGCACCGCCTGTGGTCCGGAGCACTGTTGATGGTCGTCGCCGTGGCGATTGCCTGGTCGCGTGTTTACCTCGGCGTACACTGGCCGCTGGATATGCTGGGGGGGTTACTGGCAGGTCTGATCGGCTGCCTGAGCGCCCAGATGATCTGGCAACGATTCGGCACAACCCTGTACCACGGTTTGCAGACCTGCTATCGCACCTGTTTTGCCCTGCCTATTCGTAAAGGCTGGGTACGTGACTAACCCACGGTAAAGAGAGTAGTATTAAGCGCGAAACTGAGCACGTATTCTACTCTCCAGGGGAACTATGGAAACTCGACGCGACGAGCGTATTGGTCAATTACTGCAGGCGCTAAAACGCAGCGATAAATTACACCTTAAAGAAGCCGCGACACTGCTGGGTGTATCAGAAATGACCATTCGTCGCGATCTGAATAATAACACGGCCCCGGTCGTACTGCTTGGGGGCTATATTGTTCTGGAACCCCGTAGCGCCAGCCACTATTTAATCAGCGATCAAAAATCCCGCCTGGTTGATGAAAAACGCCGGGCTGCGCAACAGGCAGCCAGCCTCGTCCAGGCGCATCAGACCGTTTTCTTCGACTGCGGAACAACAACGCCGTGGATCATTGAAGCGATCGATAATGAATTACCGTTCACCGCAATCTGCTATTCACTGAATACGTTTCTGGTGTTGCAGGAGAAACCACAGTGCCGCGTCATTTTATGTGGCGGCGAATTCCATGCCAGTAATGCTATTTTCAAGCCACTCGATTTCCAGGAAACCCTGAATAACGTCTGCCCGGATATCGCTTTTTATTCCGCAGCCGGCGTGCATATCGATAAAGGCGCAACCTGTTTTAACCTTGAGGAATTACCGGTTAAACACTGGGCGATGTCGATGGCGCAGTACCATGTTCTGGTGGTTGATCACAGCAAGTTTGGGAAAGTGCGTCCCGCGAGGATGGGCGAATTAAAACGCTTTGATACCATCATCAGCGATAACCGCCCGGATGATGCGTTTGTCGAGTATGCCAAAGCGCAGCATATCAAATTGATGTACTAAATTTGTGCCGGATGACGGTGCTTTCATATCGTCATCCGGCATCAGCGATTAAGAGAACCAGCCACCAAACCACTGGTGGAATTTCATCATAACGAAGTCCCACATCCGGCTAAAGAATCCCCCCTCGTCCACCGCTTCCATCACCATCAACGGACGCTGTTCAATAGATTTTCCGTTCAACTGGAAGTCGATTGCCCCCACAACCTGGCCCTTCTTCAGTGGCGCGGTCAGTTGTGGCTCTGTCAGGGTAAAGCTCGCCTTCAGGTTTTTAAGCTGACCGCGCGGAATGGTCACAGACCCACCTTCCCCAGCGCCCAGATTGACTTCACTCTTATCTCCAAACCAGACTCGTTGGGTAACAAAGGTGGCGTCCGGTTTAATCGGCGTAACGGTTTCAAAGAAGCGGAAACCCCATGTCAGCAACTTTTCGGATTCATTAAAGCGAATGCGATCGGTTTTTGCCCCCAGCACCACGGAGATCAAACGCATATCGCCCTGTGTCGCGGATGCAACCAGGTTATAACCGGCTCCCGCCGTGGTGCCCGTTTTCATACCATCCACATTCAGGTTGGTACTCCACAGCAGGCGGTTACGGTTAGGCTGGCGAATTTTATTAAAGGTAAACTCTTTCTCTTTATGGATGGCGTACTCTTCCGGCACATCGTGGATTAACGCTTTACCCAACAATGCCATATCACGCGCGGTACTGAACTGCCCTGCTGCATCCAGACCATGTACTGTCTGGAAAGTCGTGTTGGTCAATCCCAGTTTTTGCGCATAGCCGTTCATCAAACCGATAAACGATTCCTGGCTGCCGGCAACATAATCAGCGAGCGCAATACAGGCGTCATTACCAGACTGAATGATCACGCCTTTGTTCAGATCGGACACCGCAACCTGATCGCCAGGCTTGAGGAACATCACCGAAGAGCCGCGCAGGGCCGGATTCCCGGTCGCCCAGGCATCTTTCCCGACGGTAACCATGTCATTCAGATTAATTTTCCCGGCTTTTAGCGCCTGACCGACCACATAGCTGGTCATAATCTTGGTCAGACTGGCGGGATCCAGTTTCTCATCGGCATTGCCTTCCGCCAGCACTTTGCCGCTGGCGTAATCCATTAAGATCCACGCACGTGCGTCAACGCTCGGCGGGGCCGTTGGTTGTTCCGCCGCCTGTACGGTCGGCGCCAAAAGGATTAAGAGTGCTGAACCTGCAGCAAGGCTGCGTAGGGAAGAGAAGTATTGCGTCATAAATGCCACCCGAGTATCCATTCCAAAAAACCACGTCATACCACACCGTGTTTACACAAAACCGGCCAAGTTGCCTCAGCCAACCATACAGAAAAGTTCTGATGGATGACGTGTAAAATAAGTGCGGTGAGTAATAACGCACTAACGAGCTTAAAGAAACCGTAAGTTGGTAAAGTTTTTAAAGTTTATGCAATAACGCCGCGCTGCGCTGCTCTCATCACGATTTTTTTGCGCCTTGTTGCGTAAATATTAGGTTTACCCCACCATGTGAGCGAGTCAGATAGAGAATGCAGCCATAAAGCTGCTCAATTAATTTGCGGGGTTACTATGATTACACTGTGGGGTCGCAATAATTCGACCAACGTAAAAAAAGTATTGTGGACACTCGAAGAACTGGAACTGCCGTATAGCCAAATTCTGGCTGGGGGACAGCATGGCGTAAATCATGACGCAGACTATCTGGCGATGAACCCTAACGGACTGGTTCCACTGCTACGCGATGACGAAACAGACGTATTGCTGTGGGAATCCAATACCATTGTCCGCTACCTGGCGGCCCAGTACGGGCAAAAACGACTGTGGGTTGACGCTCCGGCGAAACGTGCCGAGGGTGAAAAATGGATGGACTGGGCTAACCAGACGCTGAGCCCTGCACATCGGGTTATCTTATTTGGTCTGGTCAGAACCCCTGCCGATCAACGCGATCAGGCAGCCATTGAGGCCGGTGCGAAGGTCTGCGATAACCTGTTTGCCATTCTCGACAACGCGCTGGCCGACCGGGCGTGGTTTTCTGGCGCTGAATTTGGCACTGCGGACATCGCCGTCGCACCGTTCATCTATAACCTGTTTAATGTCGGCCTGAGCTGGACGCCGCGCCCTCACCTGGAACGTTGGTATCAACAGCTCACCGAGCGCCCGGCATTCCAGAAAGTCGTGATGATCCCGGTCAGCTAATCCTGTCAGGGACTCACTTTCAGCAATTCCCCGTCGGACTCGTCGGTTAATACATACAAATAACCGTCTGGTCCGACGCGCACATCGCGGATTCGCTGCCCTCTGTCATGCAAAATACGCCCGTCTTCCGTCACAGTATTACCTTTCACGCTTAACACAATCACCCCCTGTTCTTTCAGCGCACCAATAAACAGTTTGTGTCTCCACTGTGGGAACGTATCGTGATTATAAAAGGCCATCCCACTGACAGCAGGTGATTTTTCCCAGTAAAAGATAGGCTGCTCGGTGCCCGCCACAATTGAGCCTTTTGCTTCGGGGATGTTGAAACCACTGTAGTTAACACCCCATGTCGCGATTGGCCATCCATAGTTTTTGCCTTTCCCGGGGATATTGATCTCATCTCCGCCACGCGGGCCATGCTCATTGAGCCACAACGCATCGCTCCAGGGATTCATCGCCATCCCCTGCGGATTGCGGATGCCATACGACCATATTTCAGCCCGCGCGCCAGTCTGGTTCACAAACGGGTTATCCGGTGGAATTTTGCCCTCGTCTGTTAGTCGAACCACTTTGCCCTGTAATTTGTCCAGTTCCTGAGCGGTTATGCGCTGGTTATTCTCGCCAAGGCCTATAAATAAATAACCTTTGCCATCAAATACCATACGCCCGCCAAAATGATTCCCGGTTGATAACTTAGGCATTTGGCGGAACACCGTCCGGAAGTCCTGCAGGTGTTTACGATCGTCACTTAACAGCCCGTAGCCTACTGCTGTTCCGGCTTTCCCTTCACTGTCAGCTTCCGCGAAGCTTAGCCACACCCGCCGGGATTGAGCAAAATCCGGTGCCAACGCCACATCAAGCAGTCCCCCCTGACCATTCGCCCAGACTTTGGGTACGCCGGTCAGCGGGTCGGAAAGCCCCTTATCGGGTTGCCAGAGCCTAAGTTGCCCTCCTCTGAGCGTAATCAGCATACTGCGATTATCGGGTAAAAAGGCCAGCGACCACGGGTGGTCGAGTTTGGTTTGCAGGATCTCCACCCTGACGGCAGCGGCATAGGGGGAAAGCAACGCCAGTGAGGCAACACAGAGAAAGAGTCGACGCATAGCACCTCCTTAATGGCTCTGCTTAAAGCGTAGCCAGCAAGGGGAATTATCCCGCCACTTTTACATAATCTTAACGAAAAGGGGGAGCGCCCTCCCCCTGGTTCAGATGTGTTCCAGCGTTGAATAAGCTTGCAAACTCTGGATACTCAGCGTCAGCGTTGTCAGGCAGTTTTCCAGTTTCTCTGCATTAACGGCAATAAAGTTCGGACAATCATGATGTCCACTCATCAGACAAACAGCGGTGGCGGCTAACGCCCCTTCAGCACGACGAAGGGCATTCCACTCTTCCTGATCAAGATGCATACCGTGGAGCTGTGATTGATCGTGCAATTCGCGATTCAGTTCAAAAAAGTTATCACGCAGACGATCGCTCTCGCTGACTGACATATAGCCTTTCGCTTTTCTCAACTGCAGATAAGCGGCAAGTTCGATACGGGCGTTTATCAATTTGTTGAGAAGATCGGTTCTCAGTCTGTCAACAACCATACCTTGTTCCTCCTCTTTCCAACTATGGTGCAACTTAATAGTATGGTTATTTTTTGAACAAAGTCGTGTCCAGGATCAATCCATCACTTAAAATTAACATAATTTACAAATAATCTTTAATTCCGCGCCCGGCAGGCCGCTGATGATTTGAGATTGCGATACAATTTTTGTTCAGAACTCTGTAGAATCCCTGCCCTGAATATTCCAATAACTGAACACTTTTTACGCTATGAGCAATGTAACCCACCAGCCGAAAATCGGCTTTGTCTCCCTCGGCTGCCCGAAAAACCTTGTCGATTCTGAGCGCATCCTGACCGAACTTCGTACCGAAGGCTATGATGTCGTACCAAGCTACGACGACGCGGATATGGTCATCGTTAACACCTGCGGCTTTATCGACAGCGCAGTTCAGGAGTCACTGGAAGCCATTGGTGAAGCGCTGAACGAAAACGGCAAGGTGATCGTCACTGGCTGTCTGGGCGCGAAAGTCGATCAGATCCGTGAGGTCCACCCGAAGGTACTGGAAATTACCGGACCGCACAGCTACGAACAGGTTCTGGAGCACGTTCACCACTATGTTCCCAAACCAAAGCATAATCCTTTCCTGAGCCTGGTTCCTGAACAGGGCGTCAAGCTAACGCCGCGCCATTATGCCTATCTGAAGATTTCTGAAGGCTGTAACCACCGCTGTACGTTCTGCATTATTCCGTCGATGCGTGGCGATCTGGTGAGCCGTCCGATTGGCGATGTTCTCAGCGAAGCCAAACGTCTGGTCGATGCGGGCGTGAAAGAGATTCTGGTTATCTCCCAGGATACTTCTGCTTACGGTGTGGATGTAAAGCATCGTACCGGTTTTCATAACGGCGAGCCCGTTAAAACCAGCATGGTTGACCTGTGCGAACAGTTGTCAAAACTGGGGATTTGGACCCGTCTGCATTACGTCTACCCGTACCCGCACGTTGATGATGTGATCCCGCTGATGGCGGAAGGGAAAATCCTGCCGTATCTGGACATCCCACTGCAGCATGCAAGCCCGCGAATTCTTAAACTGATGAAACGCCCAGGCTCTGTGGACCGACAGCTGGCACGTATTAAACAGTGGCGTGAAATCTGCCCTGAACTGACCCTGCGTTCAACGTTTATTGTTGGCTTCCCGGGCGAAACCGAAGAAGACTTCCAGATGCTGCTCGATTTCCTGAAAGAAGCGCGTCTGGATCGCGTCGGCTGCTTTAAATACAGCCCGGTAGAAGGTGCAGGAGCCAACGATCTGCCAGATCAAATCCCGGAAGAGGTAAAAGAAGAACGCTGGAACCGCTTTATGCAGCTGCAGCAGCAGATCTCTGCTGAACGTTTGCAGGAGAAAGTGGGCCGCGAAATTCTGGTCATCGTGGACGAAGTTGACGAAGAAGGCGCGATTGGTCGAAGTATGGCTGATGCCCCTGAAATCGACGGTGCGGTGTACCTGAATGGCGAAACCAACGTGCAGCCTGGCGATATCCTCCGCGTGAAAGTCGAAAACGCAGATGAATACGATCTGTGGGGCACTCGCGTTTAATAAGCGTAACTCAACCGTAGGCCGGATAAGGCGTTACGCCGCATCCGGCAACGCCTGATGACGACGCCAGCGCGTCTTATCAGGCCTTGTATTATCCTTTGATCTTCGGATCCAGCGCGTCGCGCAACCCATCCCCCAGCAGGTTAAACGCCAGCACGGTCAGGAATATCGCCACCGCCGGGAAAATCGCCACGTGCGGCGCGATCACCATATCAGCCCGCGCTTCATTGAGCATGGCCCCCCATTCTGGCGTCGGCGGCTGTGCCCCTAAACCGAGGAAGGACAGGCTCGCGGCAGAGATAATCGACGTGCCGATTCGCATGGTAAAAAAGACCACGATCGATGAAACCGTCCCCGGCAGGATATGGTTAAAAATGATGGTCGCGTCACTGGCACCAATGCTGCGTGCTGACTCAATAAATGTTTGTTGCTTGAGAACCAACGTATTGCCACGAACCAGTCGCGCAAAAGCCGGAATGGAAAACACCGCAACCGCAATAATCACGTTCGCAATGCCGCTGCCCAGCACGGCGACCACTGCTATTGCCAGCAAAATCCCTGGAAAGGCAAACAGCACATCACAGATACGCATAATCAGCCGATCCCACCAGCCTTCGTAATATCCAGCCAGCAGACCCAGTACCGTGCCAATCGCCGCGCCAATAAAGACGGCAAAGACCCCGGCCGCCAGAGAAATTTGTGCGCCAACCAGTACGCGGCTAAAAATATCCCGCCCAAGCGAGTCAACGCCAAACCAGTGCAGCATCGAGGGACCATCATTCAGTCGGTCATAATCGAAGTAGTTCTCGGCATCAAATGGCGTCAACCAGCGAGCAAAAATCGCCACCGCGATCAGGACCAGGACAAATACACCCGCAATCATCGCCATGCGCTGGCGGCGAAAACGACGCCAGAACTCATGCCACGGCGTGCGTATCTGCTCTGGCTTAACAAGGGGCATTGCATTCAAAATCGCCTGTCGGCGCCAGTTAAAAAATCGCATCCTTACTTGTACCTGATAGCCGGGTTAATGGCAGCGTAAAGCACATCCACCACTAAGTTGATAAGAATAAACTCCAGAGAAAACAACAGCACCTCGGCCTGGATCACCGGGTAGTCGCGCATTTCAACTGAGTCGACCAACAATCGCCCAAGACCAGGCCAGTTGAACACCTTCTCAACCACAATAGAACCGCCCAACAAAAAGCCAAACTGCAACCCCATCATGGTGACCACCGGGATCATCGCATTACGCAAGCCATGTTTTAATACCACCCAGGTTTCACTCACCCCTTTGGCCCGCGCGGTACGCATATAGTCTTCACTGAGCACATCGACGAACGATGCGCGAGTAAACCGGGCTAACACCGCGGCCACCGCCGCACCCAGCGTAATTGACGGAAGGATATAGTGCAGCCAGGTGTCAGCGCCAACGGTGGGCAACCAGCCAAGCTCAACGGAGAATATCTGCATGAGCAGCATGCCAAGCGCAAAGGCCGGGAACGAGATCCCGGTGACCGCCAGCGTCATACTCAACCTGTCAGGCCAGCGGTTGCGCCAAACGGCGGCAATGATCCCCGCCGTCATACCAAACAAAACCGCCCACGCCATACTGGCGATCGTCAGCCATAGCGACGGCATAAAACGACTGGCTATCTCTTCTGAAACCGGACGACGAGAAACCATCGAGGTCCCGAAGTCACCTTGCAACACGTTGGTCATGTAATGCCAGAACTGAATATGCAGCGGCTGGTCCAGACCCAACTGCGTACGCACCAGTTCAATCACCTCGGCGTCGGCTTCCGGTCCGGCAATCAGCCGCGCCGGATCGCCGGGTAGCAGGTGAACAAATAAAAATACCAGCACCGCCACAATTAACAGCGTCGGAATCAACCCCAGCAGGCGCTTGAAAACATAGTTGAGCATCAGACTCCCTTCGCCGGCCCCGTCCATGCAGGGCCGAATGAATAGCTTATTTCAAATCCGCGTCATCAAAACTAAACCCGGTGTCGGGCATGATCCAGAATCCGGTCAAATTCGTACTGTGCGCCGAGATCAGTTTCTCCACCACCAGCGGGATCCACGGCGACTCTTTCCAGATGATATCCTGCGCGTCCTTGTACAGCTTCGCTTTCTGCGCCGGATCGTTGGTTTGCAAGGCCGCCGCTAAATCACTGTCCACCTGCTTATTGCTGTAGAACGCGGTATTAAACAAGGTTGGCGGCCAGTTCTGTGACGCAAACAGCGGCGACAACGCCCAGTCCGCTTCGCCTGTAGACGCCGACCAGCCGGTGTAGAACATCCGTACCCCGCTTTCTTTCTGCGCCTTACCCTCGACTTCCGCCGCCCGCTGCCCGGCATCCATCGCCGTCACCTGAGCCTTCACGCCCACCTGCGCCAGTTGCTGCTGGGTAAATTGCAGCACTTTCTGCGCGGTGCTGTGGTTATGGGATGACCACAGCGTGGTGGTAAAGCCGTTGGGATAACCCGCTTCTTTCAGCAATTGGCGTGCTTTTGCCGGATCGTAAGGCCACGGCGTGTAGCTTTGCGCATAGGCTATTGATGGCGGAAGAACGCCTGTTGCCGGCGTGGCGTAACCGGCAAAAGCCACTTTCACCAGCGCCTGACGGTTGATGGCATAATTCAACGCCTCGCGCACCTTCGGATTATCGAACGGTTTTTGCGTGACGTTCATGCTGATATAACGCTGCATAATAGACGGGCTGGCGACCAGTTCCAGGTTTTTATTCTTCGCCAGTAACGCCGCCTGCTCGTACGGAATAGGGAAAGCAAACTGCGCTTCCCCGGTTTGCAGCATTGCCGCACGCGTGTTGTTGTCCGTTACCGGACGCCAGGTAATCGTATCCAGCTTTGGCAACCCTTGCTGCCAGTAACCCGCGAACTTCTTAACCTTCACAAAATCCGTCTGATTCCAGGTATCAAGCTGATATGGCCCGGTGCCGACAGGATGGAAACCAATCTCCTTGCCATATTTCTCCAGCGCGGCGGGAGAAATCATCGCCGTAGCCGGATGCGCCAGAATATTGATAAAGGCAGAGAATGGCTGCTTCAGCGTAATCTTCACCGTAGCAGGATCAACCACCTCGGTTTTATCGATATTCTTATACAGGTTATAGCGTTTAAGGTGATTTTCCGGATTGCTGGCGCGATCAAGGTTGGCTTTTACCGCAGCCGCATTGAAGTCAGTCCCATCCTGAAACTTCACGCCCTGTCGCAGTTTAACGGTGTACGTCAGGCCATCATCAGAAACGGTATAGCTTTCCGCCAACACATTTTTCAGCTTCATCTCTTTATCAAGGCCGAACAGCCCCTGATAAAACGACTTCGCTACCGCCTGCGACAACGTGTCGTTCGCGTCATAGGGGTCGAGCGTGGTGAAATTAGACCCTACAGCAACCACCACATCTTTGGCGGCCCAGCCAGGCGATGCGGCCAGCGCAGAGGCCACTCCCACAGCAACCAGCCATTTCCGAGCAACAATTTTTGTCATGTTATTCTCCTTAAACCCTGCCTGCCTGTCATAAACGCGAAAGCGCACTTTCCGCTGGCACGCGCGCAACGTAATGCCCCGGTTCCACTAACTGTAGTGAAACCGGGGGGATCTCTTCACCGCGTTTGCGGATATTACTGGGGATATCATCCGACAACAGCACGCGCTGTGGTCTTTGATGCGATGGATCGGCAACCGGGACTGCCGCCATAAGTTTTCGCGTGTAGGGATGCTGTGGATTTTCAAACACCGCCCGTCGGGTGCCGATCTCAACAATCTGCCCCAGGTACATCACCGCCACGCGGTGACTAATACGCTCCACCACCGCCATATCGTGGGAAATAAACAGGTACGCAATACCCATTTCCCGCTGTAGGTCGAGCAACAGATTAATAATTTGCCCGCGAATCGAGACATCCAGTGCCGAGACGGACTCATCGGCAATAATCACTTTAGGATTGAGCGCCAACGCCCGGGCTATACAGATACGCTGACGCTGACCACCGGAAAATTCGTGCGGATAGCGCCAGGCGTGCTCAGGTAGCAACCCGACACGCTCGAGCAACCATGCGACCCGTTTTGTCGCCGCATCGCCTTGCAACAAACCGTGCACCCGCAGTGGCTCTAAGATGGAATATCCCACCGTCTGTCGGGGGTCGAGCGACGCATAAGGGTCCTGGAAGATAAACTGGATATCCCGACGCAGCGGCTGCAACTTGCTGGCGGCCAGGGTATCAATGCGTTGTCCCTTGAAGAAAATCTCCCCGCGCTGGGACTCCACCAGACGCAACAATGCCCGCCCGGTCGTTGATTTACCACACCCCGACTCGCCTACCAGTGAAAGCGTTTCGCCGGGCCAGAGATCAAAACTGACGTTTTCCACCGCATGCACCTCACGGGTCACGCGATTAAGGATGCCGCTACGCAGGGGAAAACGTGTCACCAGGTTGCGAACCCGCAGAATCGGCTCTCCCTCAACTACCGTGTCCTGCTCGGTTTGAGGTTCAACATGATGAGGATCGTGCAGAGAAATAAGCGGGAAGCGTCGCGGAAGGTCATGCCCGCGCATCTCCCCAAGTTGCGGCACTGCTGCCAACAGCGCTTGAGTGTAAGGATGCTGCGGAGCATGAAAAATCTGCTCAACGCTGCCCGTTTCGACCGCTTCACCCTGGTACATCACCAGCACCCGGTCAGCGATATCTGCCACCACGCCCATATCGTGGGTGATAAAAATAACGCCCATCGACATCTCTTGCTGCAGCACTTTTATCAGTTGCAGGATCTGTGCCTGAATCGTGACGTCCAGCGCGGTGGTCGGCTCATCAGCAATCAACACCGCAGGGCGACACGACAGCGCCATGGCAATCATCACACGCTGGCGCATGCCGCCGGAAAGCTGGTGCGGATAACGCGATAAAATCGCCTTCGCCTCAGGGATTCGCACCTGGTCGAGCATTCGCTTCGCTTCTACCATCGCCTCTTCGTGACTGGCACCCTGGTGCAAGCGGATAGACTCGGCAATTTGCTCGCCGACGGTAAACACCGGGTTAAGCGATGTCATAGGCTCCTGGAAGATCATCGCGATATCCGCGCCACGCACATGGCGCATCTGGGCTGCGCTCTGCTCGCCGAGTTCAATCACCTGCCGATTACGCCGCCGTAGCAGCATCGCATCACAGCTTACCTCGCCGCCCGCCTGTTCAATCAGACGCATCAGCGACAAGGCCGTTACCGATTTTCCGGAACCGGATTCGCCAACAATCGCCAGCGTTTCGCCACGCTTCAGGCGAAATGACAGATTGCGCACAGCGCTAACGCGTTGCTGCTCCTGTTCAAAGGCAATATTCAGGTTGCTGACGGACAGCACATCACGGGCATCAAGCTCATCACTGTGTGGCAACGGTATCTCCTTTTTCCCGATAAATACCAGTGGTGGGCGTGTCGCCTGCGTATCCCCAGGCGCGGTACATGCCTTCGCTGTTAAACGGCAAAGCCACATTCCCTTCATGATCGATAGCAATTAATCCACCGCTGCCGCCCAGCGCCGGTAATTTTTCCATCACCACGCGTTCACACGCCTCTGATAAACTCAGGCCGCCATAATCCATCAATGCCGCAATGTCATAGGCCGCCAGCGCGCGAATAAAAACTTCACCTGTTCCGGTGCAGGAGACGGCCACACTTGCGTTATTGGCATAACAGCCTGCGCCGACCAGCGGACTATCCCCCACCCGACCCGGTAATTTGTTGGTCATCCCGCCAGTCGATGTTGCTGCCGCCAGATTGCCAAACATATCCAGCGCAACCGCACCCACGGTACCCATTTTATTGTTTTCATCCAGCGGGGTCGCACTGTGATCCAGCACCGTTTCACCCGCTGCTTGCGCCGCCAGCAGCTGTGCATAGCGTTCTGGCGTCGAGAAAATATCCGCCGAAACGCGCTCCATACCCTGGGCAATGGCAAAATTTTCTGCCCCTTCACCAATCATCATGACGTGGGGGCTGTGTTCCATCACCAGGCGCGCCGCGAGGATCGGGTTGCGCAGATGACTGACTCCGGCGACAGCACCCGCTTGCAGGGTATTACCATCCATGACGCAGGCATCCAGTTCATGGGTTTCATCACGGGTATACACAGCACCAATTCCGGCGTTAAACAGAGGGCACTCTTCCAGTAGGCGCACAGCCTCAGTGACAACATCCAGCGCGCTTCGGCCCGCTTCTAGCATACGTTGACCGGTTTCAACGATATCTGACAGCGCCTGTATATAACGCAACTCCTGCTCCTGGCTTAGCTCAGCGCGGGTTATTGCCCCAGCGCCGCCGTGAATTGCAATGACTGCTTTGCCCATTTTTTTCATCCATTAAGGTGGCAGGTAACGGGGTTATAAATATCAGAATTTCTGTGAGTTATTGATTCGATTTTTGAATATAGAAAGATGCAGACGTCATGTAAAGGTAAAGGCCCGCCCCTCACACTTCTTCGCATCAGGTCATGCAGCAGTGTTCAACAAACAGGAGATTCCCCGACGTTATTGAATAAATTAATTCAACCGATCGGTAATCTGTTTTTTTGCATAAAACACAAAGCGTTCAACAGACGGCATACATGCGGCCCAGTTCTGTTTGGTTAACCCCAGATATTCCGCACGCGCAGCCTGCAACGTGGCGGCATGTTCAGTGGGCAATTGCGGTATCAGCCAGGACGCAGCCTCATCTTTAGCGACAATATTGCCCGTAACCACGCTATACCAGATGCGTGCCAGAGCAAGGATAATATTCCGCTCGTCCCCTTCTAAATCGGCCAGTTTCTGCCACATATCAAGGATATGTCGAAATGTTTGTACGATATCGCTAAAAGGGATGACGTTGAATAATCTCTCAGCGGGTTCACCGAACAACGGTACGCTGGCACGCCGGGCCTGGGTCAGCAGAATGGAAAGGTCGGGATCCACCTGCGCCGGTTCATACACACCAGCGCAGATATCTTCACGCAACCATTCACCAAACTGCATCTCTCTCGCCGGTGGAAATCGCCACGGTACAATCTGCGAGAACAGTACAACGGTCACTTCCAGCGCACGATACCGCACGCAGACGCCGGGAGGCGCAGAAATAGCCAGCAAATCCTGCATCAATTTTTTTCTTTGCTGCATATCCAGCGGTTGCCTGATGGTAACCAGTAAATCGATGTCGCTTTGGGGTTTTAATCCCCCTTCAACAGCAGATCCATACAAATGAATGGCAACGAGATTCCCCTCGAAAATCTGGCGGATGAGCGCACTGGCGGCATCCACCTGGCGTCGAATGGCGTCCGGGATATTATGAGTCATTTAGCCCCCAGGGAAAAAAGCAGAAACATTGAGTTTATACGGCATTTTTCCTGTCGCGCTATCCTCTGGCAGAAAACCGTTATCAGATCCGATCCTAAGCCTGAGGTGGCATACTGTCCGCGTCCATTTTCTGACATAATAACCGGATTCGATTTTGCCCCGCAGGAGTCTTCACATGGAATTTACCGCCGGACTGATGCCGCTTGAAACGGCTCTCTCTCAGATGCTTTCGCGTATTACCCCACTCACCGCCGTCGAAACGCTGCCCCTGGTTCAATGCTTTGGTCGTATTCTGGCGACCGACATCGTCTCCCCGATTGATGTCCCTGGATTCGATAACTCTGCAATGGATGGTTATGCGGTGCGTTTGGCTGATCTGCAATCCGGCCAGCCGCTCTCCGTTGCAGGTAAAGCCTTTGCCGGTCAGCCTTTCCATGGCGAGTGGCCTGCGGGAACCTGCATCCGTATTATGACCGGTGCCCCGGTTCCTGTCGGTTGCGAAGCGGTAGTGATGCAGGAGCAAACGGAACAAACTGACGACGGTGTGCGTTTTACCGCCGACGTCCGCAGCGGACAAAATATTCGTCTGCGCGGTGAAGATATTGCCAACGGCGCGGTGGTATTTCCCGCCGGGACTCGCCTGACCACCGCCGAGCTTCCCGTGCTGGCTTCGCTCGGTATTGCCGATGTCCCCGTCGTGCGCAAAGTCCGCGTGGCGTTGTTCTCCACCGGTGATGAACTGCAACTGCCGGGTCAGCCGCTGGGCGACGGACAGATTTATGATACTAACCGTCTGACCGTACATCTGATGCTGCAGCAGTTGGGCTGCGAGGTGATCAACTTAGGGATTATTCGTGACGATCCCAACGCGCTGCGCGCCGCGTTTATCGAAGCCGACAGCCAGGCCGATGTCGTTATCAGTTCCGGTGGTGTTTCTGTTGGCGAAGCGGATTACACCAAAACCATTCTGGAAGAACTGGGAGAAATTGCCTTCTGGAAATTGGCCATCAAACCCGGTAAACCGTTCGCCTTTGGCAAACTAAGCAACAGCTGGTTTTGCGGCCTGCCGGGTAACCCGGTGTCAGCGGCCCTCACCTTTTATCAACTGGTCCAACCGCTACTGGCGAAACTCAGCGGTAACACCGCCTGCGGACTGCCGCCACGCCAGCGCGTGCGCAGCGCATCACGTCTGAAGAAAACGCCTGGCCGTCTGGATTTTCAGCGCGGTGTATTACAGCGTACCGCAGAAGGCGAACTGGAAGTCACCACTACCGGACATCAGGGCTCGCATATTTTTAGCTCCTTTAGCCTGGGCAACTGTTTTATCGTGCTGGAACGCGACCGTGGTAACGTCGAAGCCGGAGAATGGGTTGAGGTCGAGCCGTTTAACGCACTGTTTGGAGGCCTGTAATGGCAGAACTCAGCGACCAGGAGATGATGCGCTATAACCGGCAAATCATTCTGCGCGGCTTCGATTTCGAAGGTCAGGAAGCGCTCAAGGAGGCGCGGGTACTGGTCGTTGGTCTGGGAGGGCTGGGATGCGCGGCAACTCAGTATCTGGCGGGCGCGGGCATCGGACATTTAACCCTGCTCGACTTTGACACGGTCTCCGTGTCGAACCTCCAGCGCCAGACGCTGCACAGCGATGCGACCGTTGGACAGCCGAAAGTGCTCTCCGCCCGCGACGCCCTGGCGCGAATCAACCCCTATATCGCCATTACGCCAGTGAATGCGCTGCTGGACGAGAGCGAGATTCACTCGCTTATCGCCGAACACGATTTGGTGCTGGACTGTACGGATAACGTCAGCATCCGCAATCAGCTGAATTCAGGATGCTTTGCCGCCGGGGTTCCGCTGGTTTCCGGTGCGGCAATTCGCATGGAAGGGCAAATTACCGTCTTTACGTATCAGGAAGGCGAGCCCTGCTACCGTTGCCTGAGCCGTCTGTTCGGTGAAAACGCCCTGACCTGCGTCGAGGCAGGCGTGATGGCCCCGCTAATCGGCGTGATCGGATCGTTACAGGCGATGGAAGCCATTAAGCTGCTGGCAAGCTACGGTAAACCGGCGTCTGGAAAAATCGTCATGTACGACGCCATGACCTGCCAGTTTCGCGAAATGAAGCTGATGCGTAATCCGGGGTGCGAGGTTTGTAGTCGGTAAAAAAGTCGGGTGGCGGCTTCGCCTTACCCGACCTACAACGGCTCGAACGTAGGCCGGGTAAGCGTTAGCGCCACCCGGCAACAGCATCAGATCGACGTGCGACCAAATGCGCTCTGCCAGTCGTGCTCAAACTTCGCCACGGCAGCATCAACGGCTGGAGAGCTAATCATCTGCTGAGCGACATCCAGCGGCAGCGTGATGGACTCACAGCCGACCAGCAGGCAATCCAGCGCCTGACGCGGCGTTTTGAAACTGGCTGCCAGCACTTTGGCGTGCGGGGCATGCATTTTCAATAAGGCCTGCAGATCGGTCACCGTCTGAATGCCGTCGCCCCCCTGAGCGTCCACGCGGTTAACGTATGGCGCAACATATTCGGCGCCAGCCAGCGCAGCTAAAAGCCCCTGAGCAGCACCGTAAACCGCGGTCCCCAGCGTCGGGATGCCCTCTTCTTTCAGCAATTTAATTGCTGCCAGACCCTCTGCCGTGACCGGCACTTTCACGACGATATCCGCGATGATTGCCCGCAGTTTACGCGCATCGCTGACCATCCCTTCGGCGGTGGTCGCCATTACCTGTGCAAACAGGCGGCCTTGCCCACCCATCGCGTCCTGCAATTGCGGCAGTAACACGTCCAGCGTCTGCTTACCTGCCGCCACAATGCTTGGGTTAGTGGTCACCCCTGCCAACGGAAAAACACGCGCCAGCGCTTTTACCGCGGCAACATCAGACGTATCTAAATAGAGTTCCATCACCTTTCCTCAAACGAATAATTAGCATGAATAAAAGGTAGCACGGCGAAACCTCGCGGTTAGTTGACGCACGTCAATATAACTTTCATTCGAAAGTAATTTAATCTTTATACGAAAGAAAAGAGGCCGCTTATGATTTTCAATATCCAGCGCTATTCCACGCATGATGGTCCAGGTATCCGCACCGTGGTGTTCCTTAAGGGATGCTCACTGGGCTGTCGGTGGTGCCAGAATCCGGAAAGCCGCGCCCGGACGCGGGATCTGCTCTATGACGCACGTCTGTGCCTTGATGGTTGCGATCTTTGTGCTCAGGCGGCACCGGAGGTGATTGAGCGGGCACTGAGCGGGTTGCTGATTCATCGCGAAAAACTGACCGATGATGCTCTGACGGCGCTGACCCACTGCTGCCCTACCCAGGCGCTGACCGTCTGTGGAGAGGTAAAAAGCGTGGACGAAATCATGGCGACCGTATTGCGGGATAAACCGTTTTACGACCGCAGCGGAGGGGGACTCACGCTTTCCGGCGGCGAACCGTTTATGCAGCCAGAGCTGGCGGCTGAATTGTTCCAGGCCAGCCACGAAGCAGGCATTCATACGGCAGTAGAAACCTGTTTGCATGTTCCCTGGAAGTATATTGAGCCGTCATTACCCTACGTTGATCTGTTCCTGGCCGATTTAAAGCATGTCGCCGACGCGCCGTTTAAACAGTGGACCGATGGCAGCGCCTCTCGCGTGCTGGAAAACCTGAAAAAACTGGCCGCCGCCGGTAAAAAAATAATTATCCGCGTCCCGCTGATTCAGGGATTCAACGCTGACGAAGCAGCTATTCAGGCCATTACCGATTTTGCCGCCGACGAACTCCACGTCGGAGAGATCCATTTTTTGCCCTACCACACGCTGGGCATCAACAAGTACAACTTACTCAATCAACCCTACAACGCCCCGGATAAACCGCTTGATGCGCCTGCGCTGCTCAAATTTGCCCAGCAGTACGCCAGCCTTAAAGGTTTAACCGCGACCCTACGAGGATAATCGCCATGACTACTCTGAAACTGGACACACTCAGCGATCGTATCAAAGCGCATAAAACGGCCCTGATCCACATCGTGAAACCGCCGGTTTGTACCGAGCGCGCCCAGCACTATACCGAGATGTACCAACAGCATCTGGATAAACCCATCCCGGTACGCCGTGCGCTGGCACTGGCTCATCACCTGGCGGAACGCACTATCTGGATCAAGCATGACGAGTTGATCATCGGTAACCAGGCAAGCGAAGTACGCGCCGCGCCAATCTTCCCGGAATACACCGTCTCCTGGATTGAAAAAGAGATCGATGATCTCGCCGACAGGCCCGGTGCAGGCTTCGCGGTTAGCGAAGAGAACAAGCGCGTATTGCATGAGGTGTGCCCATGGTGGCGCGGTCAGACCGTACAGGACCGCTGCTACGGCATGTTTACCGACGAACAAAAAGGGCTGCTGGAAACCGGCATTATCAAAGCTGAAGGTAATATGACCTCCGGCGACGCACACCTGGCGGTGAACTTCCCGCTGCTGCTGGAAAAAGGTCTCGACGGTCTGCGCCACAAAGTCGATGAACGTCGTTCCCGCATTAATCTGACTTGTCTGGAAGACCTCCATGGCGATCAGTTCCTGAAAGCGATTGATATCGTGCTGGAGGCCGTCAGCCTGCACATTGAGCGCTTTGCCGCGCTGGCGCGTAAAATGGCGTCCACAGAAACGCGCGCCAGCCGCCGTGATGAACTGCTGACCATGGCGGAAAACTGCGATGTCATCGCCCATGAGCCGCCAAAAACGTTCTGGCAGGCGCTGCAGTTGTGCTACTTTATCCAGTTGATCCTGCAAATTGAATCGAACGGTCACTCCGTATCGTTTGGCCGCATGGATCAGTACCTCTATCCGTTCTACCGTCGTGATGTAGAACTAAACCAGAGTCTCGATCGTGAGCACGCCATTGAGCTGTTGCACAGCTGCTGGCTGAAATTGCTGGAAGTAAACAAAATTCGCTCTGGCTCCCACTCGAAAGCCTCAGCAGGCAGCCCGCTGTATCAGAACGTGACCATCGGTGGCCAGAACCTGGTCAACGGTCAGGCGATAGATGCCGTCAACCCGCTCTCCTATGCCATTCTGGAATCCTGTGGCCGACTGCGCTCTACCCAGCCGAACCTCAGCGTGCGTTATCATGCTGGGATGAGTAATGACTTCCTGGATGCCTGCGTGCAGGTGATCCGCTGCGGCTTCGGGATGCCAGCCTTTAACAACGATGAAATCGTCATTCCGGAATTCATTAAGCTGGGCATTGAACCGCAGGACGCCTATGACTACGCAGCTATTGGTTGCATCGAAACCGCCGTTGGCGGCAAATGGGGCTACCGTTGCACCGGCATGAGCTTTATTAACTTTGCCCGCGTGATGCTGGCGGCGCTGGAAGGCGGACGTGATGCCACCAGCGGCAAAGTATTCCTGCCGCAGGAAAAAGCGCTTTCAGTCGGCAACTTTAATAATTTCGACGAAGTGATGGACGCCTGGGATACGCAGATCCGCTACTACACGCGCAAATCGATCGAAATAGAGTATGTCGTCGACACCATGCTGGAAGAAAACGTACACGATATTCTGTGCTCCGCGCTGGTAGATGACTGTATTGAACGTGCGAAAAGCATTAAGCAAGGCGGCGCGAAGTATGACTGGGTATCCGGTCTGCAGGTGGGTATTGCCAACCTCGGCAACAGCCTGGCAGCAGTGAAGAAACTGGTCTTTGAACAGGGGACTATCGGCCAACAACAACTGGCCGCCGCGCTGGCTGATGATTTTGATGGTCTGACCCACGAGCAGTTGCGTCAACGCCTGATCAACGGCGCGCCAAAGTACGGCAACGATGACGATAGCGTTGATGCGCTGCTGGCTCGCGCTTATCAGACCTATATCAACGAGCTGAAACAGTATCACAACCCGCGTTACGGCCGTGGTCCGGTTGGCGGCAACTACTATGCCGGGACCTCGTCTATCTCCGCAAACGTACCATTTGGCGCGGCAACCATGGCAACGCCGGATGGCCGTAAAGCGCATACTCCGCTGGCAGAAGGCGCCAGCCCGGCCTCCGGTACGGACCATCTCGGCCCAACGGCGGTAATTGGCTCTGTAGGTAAACTGCCTACCGGCTCAATCCTCGGCGGCGTACTGTTAAACCAGAAGCTGAACCCGGCCACGCTGGAAAATGAGTCTGATAAACAAAAGCTGATGATTCTGCTGCGTACCTTCTTTGAAGAGCACAAAGGCTGGCATATTCAGTACAACATCGTTTCTCGTGAAACGCTGCTGGAAGCCAAAAAACACCCGGATCAGTACCGTGACCTGGTGGTGCGTGTCGCGGGTTATTCCGCCTTCTTCACCGCGCTGTCTCCGGATGCGCAGGACGATATCATCGCGCGCACTGAACATATGCTGTAACCCCCTCCCGCCCGGTGGCACTGTGCTTACCGGGCCTACATACTCTCCCTTTAGCCGGGTAAGGCGAAGCTGCCACCCGGCCTTTTACTTTCATTCGAAATTAAATTTGTGCTATAGGTCACATTGTTATTAGAATGTTTCTGGTTGCAGTTATAAGCCAGGAGCATATATGACCATCAACGTTATCGTCACCGATATGGACGGAACGTTTCTCGACGACGCCAAGCAATACGATCGCGAACGCTTTATGGCGCAGTACCAGGAACTGAAAAAAAGAGACATTGAATTTGTCGTGGCCAGCGGCAATCAGTACTACCAGCTTATCTCCTTCTTCCCCGAGCTGAAAAATGAGATCTCCTTTGTTGCCGAAAATGGAGCATTGGTATTCGAACATGGTAAGCAACTGTTTCACGGCGAGCTGACCCGCCACGAATCCCGCATTGTCATTGGCGAACTGCTCAAAGATAAGCAGCTCAACTTTGTGGCCTGTGGACTGCAAAGCGCCTACGTGAGCGAAAATGCCCCAGAGTCCTTTGTCGCATTGATGGCAAAACACTACCATCGCCTGAAACCCGTAAAAGATTACCAGGATATCGACGATGTGCTGTTCAAGTTCTCGCTGAATTTACCTGACCAACAGATCCCATTAGTTATCGATCACCTTCATTCTGCTCTCGACGGCATTATGAAGCCCGTCACCAGCGGCTTTGGGTTTATCGACCTGATCATTCCCGGCTTACATAAAGCCAACGGGATCAGCCGTCTGTTAAAACGCTGGAACCTGTCACCACAAAACGTGGTCGCCATTGGCGACAGCGGCAACGACGCGGAAATGTTGAAAATGGCGCACTACTCTTTCGCCATGGCTAATGCAGCCGAGAACATCAAATTTATTGCCCGCTATCAGACCGACGATAATAACCATCAAGGCGCGCTGAACGTGATTCAGGCGGTGCTGGATAACACTTCGCCTTTTAACGCCTGATCCTGCCAACCGGAGTACCTGCTCCGGTTCTCACCGTTTTTGCATTCCGTGCACACCATCAAGTTTTTAAACTTGCATTAACTTATTTTTAACTTATATTGCACTTGTAAGTTATATAAGTTTCAAATGAAAGTTATGCGAGGTGGTTATGGCTTTTACTTTTACCAGCGACACATTGCCCGCCGATCACAAAGCGGCAATCCGTCAGATGAAACAGCAACTGCGGGTACAGCTTGGGGATGTTCAGTTGATCTTCAATCAACTGAGCGATGCCATTGCCACCCGCGTGGCGGAAATCAACGCCCTCAAAGCGCAAGGCTCCCCGGTATGGCCTGTGTTGTCCTATGCGGATATTAAAGCGGGTCGCGTGAGTGCAGAGCAGCGTGAAGAAATTAAGCGTCGCGGATGCGCGGTCATTAAGGGGCATTTCCCCCGCGAACAGGCGCTGGCATGGGATCAGTCGATGCTCGATTACCTGGATCGCAACCATTTTGATGACGTCTACAAAGGACCGGGCGATAACTTCTTCGGCACCCTGAGTGCATCGCGACCTGAAATCTACCCCATTTACTGGTCCCAGGCGCAGATGCAGGCCCGCCAGAGTGAAGAAATGGCCAATGCCCAGTCGTTCCTCAATCGTCTTTGGACATTTTCAAGCGAAGGTAAACAATGGTTTAACCCGGATGTCAGCGTTATCTACCCTGACCGTATACGCCGCCGTCCGCCGGGAACCACGTCCAAAGGGCTGGGCGCGCATACGGATTCCGGCGCGCTGGAACGCTGGCTGCTGCCTGCGTATCAGCGGGTATTTGCTCATGTTTTCAATGGTAAACTGGACGATTACGATCCGTGGCAGGCAGCGCATCGCACCGAAGTAGAAGAGTACACGGTGGATAACACCACCAAATGTTCAGTCTTCCGTACCTTCCAGGGTTGGACAGCACTGTCCGATATGCTGCCAGGTCAGGGATTGTTGCACGTGGTCCCTATTCCAGAAGCGATGGCATATGTGCTGTTACGCCCATTGCTTGACGATGTGCCGGAAGATGAACTGTGCGGCGTCGCGCCCGGCAGAGTCCTGCCGATTTCCGCGCAATGGCATCCGCTGCTGATTGAAGCGCTAACCAGCATTCCACAGCTGGAAGCCGGAGACTCAGTGTGGTGGCATTGTGATGTCATTCACGCCGTCGCGCCGGTAGAAAATCAACAGGGTTGGGGCAACGTGATGTACATCCCTGCCGCACCGATGTGCGAAAAGAATCTGGCCTACGCTCACAAAGTGAAAGCCGCGCTGGAAAAAGGCGCGTCGCCGGGTGATTTCCCGCGCGAGGATTATGAAACGAACTGGGAAGGACGCTTCACGCTGGAGGATTTGAATATCCACGGTAAACGCGCGCTGGGGATGGAATAATCCTTCCCCTTTCATCGCTTTTAAAATAGTCCGGTTTTCTTCATTATATGATAAAAACCGGGTATTTTTTTATTCTACTGAAATTGCTGCCAGTTTCCATTTATCCTTTTCTTTGAGCATAGTAACGTTAATCTCGCCAGACTCTCCGTTTTTAAACTCTACGCTTCCAGACAAAGAACCAACATCATTTACTACATTGAAACTATCGAAACTGTATTCACTAATATCATCAAAATGAACAGACTCGGTTACAAGCTTAAAATCCTCGCTGTTCATTTTTCTTTGCAAAGAAGAAGAGCTTGCCTGATAAGCCTGAATATATTTTCCATCACGGAGCAAATCTATCTCTGTTCGCGCAGCATCCTTCAAATCACCCATCGTGGAAAAAAGGAAAGTGCCAAGGCCGATAAAAATAATCAGTGCGGCAATCACCGCTCCCGCAATAACAAATTTCCTTTTCTTCTTGTCTGCTAACAGACCACGAACCTGCCATCCCGCATCACGAACAATATCAAAAATAGGATCGGTAATTTCCGTTGATACAAATTTATAGCCATCAATTTTACCGAAGCTACCATCTTCTTTTTTACCCCAGGATCCCCCAGCAGAAAACTCAAGGCGTTTCCCGATCTGGACAGATTTGCTTAATCTGAACCCACCCAAATCTGCATCCCACTCCACATCGGTCGTTTTTTCACGATAAGTAATTTGCTTTTTGCTTTCATTGAAAAACAGTCTTAACTCATATTGTTTTTGCAATCCGTATTGACTGAAATAATCTATCCACTCAGCATCTTCGATATTCCAGGATGCAACAATATCATCACCATCTTCACGTAAAATGAAAGGATGCTCGTTGCTGTTGTTTAAATTTAGTAAGTTTAATTTAAGATTGGCTAAAGAGAGTGGTTCCATCTGACTCATTTTCTTTCCTTGCATAGGTCGTTATGGAAAGTATCTTAGCCACAATTGTGGCTAAGATTAATCAGTAGAACTTTTTTTCAGAAAAGTGCGGGGAGAGAGACTTATTCGACGCCTTTACTTCGCAGGTAATCTTCGTAGTTGCCGGTGAAGTCGATCACGCGTTCCGGCGTAATTTCAATCACGCGGGTTGCCAGCGAACTGACGAACTCACGGTCGTGAGAAACAAAGATCAGCGTGCCCTGGTACATTTCCAGCGCCATGTTCAGCGACTCGATAGATTCCATATCCAGGTGGTTGGTTGGTTCATCCATCACCAGAATATTCGGTTTCTGCATCATCAGCTTACCGAACAGCATGCGTCCTTTTTCACCACCGGAGAGCACTTTTGCAGGCTTCTTGATATCGTCCTGGCTGAACAGCAGACGACCGAGGAAGCTGCGCACAACCTGCTCATCGTCGCCTTCTTGTTTCCACTGGCTCATCCATTCGAAAACGGTCAGATCGTTTTCAAACTCGTATTCATGATCCTGCGCGTAGTAACCAACCTGGGCGTTTTCAGACCACTTAACGGTACCGTTGTCCGGCTGCAAATCGCCAACCAACGTTTTCAGCATGGTGGATTTACCCACGCCGTTGGCACCAATGATGGCAACCTTCTCCCCCACTTCCAGCAGCAGGTTGAAGTTTTTAAACAGCGGGCCTTCATCAAAACCTTTCGCCAGCGCTTCCACTTCCAGCGCGTTACGGAACAGTTTCTTATCCTGCTCGAAACGGATGAACGGGTTCTGACGGCTGGAGGCTTTCACTTCATCGAGCTTGATCTTATCAATCTGACGCGCACGAGAGGTCGCCTGACGAGATTTAGATGCGTTGGCGCTAAAGCGGCTGACGAAGGATTGCAGATCGGCAATCTGTGCTTTCTTCTTGGCGTTATCGGCCAGCAGACGTTCACGCGCCTGGGTTGCCGCCGTCATGTATTCGTCGTAGTTACCCGGATAAACACGCAGTTCGCCGTAGTCCAGATCCGCCATGTGCGTGCAGACCATGTTCAGGAAGTGACGGTCGTGCGAAATGATGATCATGGTGCTGTCACGCTCGTTCAGCGTCTGCTCCAGCCAGCGAATGGTGTCGATATCCAGGTTGTTGGTTGGTTCGTCGAGCAGCAGAATGTCCGGGTTAGAGAACAGCGCCTGTGCCAGAAGCACACGCAGTTTCCAGCCGGGCGCGACTTCGCTCATCGGGCCGTAATGCTGCTCTACCGGAATACCGACGCCCAGCAGCAGTTCACCCGCACGCGCTTCCGCAGAGTAGCCGTCCATTTCGCCGTACTGAACTTCAAGGTCAGCCACTTTATAGCCGTCTTCTTCGCTCATCTCGGCCAGCGCATAAATGCGATCGCGCTCCTGCTTCACTTCCCACAGTTCAGCGTGACCCATAATAACGGTGTCGAGAACGGTGAACTCTTCAAAGGCGAATTGATCCTGACGCAACTTACCGATGCGCTCATTCGGATCGAGGGAAACGTTGCCCAGCGTCGGTTCGAGGTCGCCGCCGAGAATTTTCATAAAGGTGGATTTACCGCTACCGTTCGCGCCAATCAGGCCGTAACGATTGCCGCCGCCAAATTTGACGGAAATATTTTCAAACAGCGGCTTACTGCCGAACTGCATAGTGACGTTGCTGGAAACTAACACTGGCGTATCCTGAAAGAGAAAGAAATATGTGACAAACCGCTTATTATGCCATAACTCTGCAATAAGATCGCGCCGTTCATGCAGCACAGATAAAGTGAAAGCAAAAGGAAAAAAATGTGATTTAGTACACATCCGAATTCCTTGTTGCTCAGAATGCACATATAATGCCTGCCCAACACTACATAAATCTCAACCCACTAGCCTGCCTGGCACTGAATCTCGCATACATGAACATGAATATGAAATTAACAACGCTTTTCGCGGCGGCACTCGCAATAGTTGGTTTTTGTAACACCGCTTCTGCCGTCACGTACCCGCTGCCTACCGATGGCAGCCGTTTGATTGGCCAGAACCAGGTCATCACGATTCCTGAAGGCAACACCCAACCGCTGGAATATTTTGCGGCGGAGTATCAGATGGGTCTGTCTAACATGCTGGAAGCTAACCCGGGCGTGGATACCTTCCTGCCGAAAGGCGGCACAGTGCTGAACATTCCTCAGCAGTTGATCCTGCCGGATACCGTGCATGAAGGTATTGTGATTAACAGCGCCGAAATGCGTCTGTACTACTACCCGAAAGGTACTAACACCGTCATCGTTCTGCCTATCGGTATCGGCCAGTTAGGTAAAGACACCCCTATCAACTGGACCACCAAAGTTGAACGTAAGAAAGCGGGTCCAACCTGGACGCCAACCGCGAAAATGCATGCGGAATACCGCGCTGCGGGCGAACCGCTGCCAGCAGTTGTTCCGGCAGGTCCTGATAACCCGATGGGTCTGTACGCGCTGTATATCGGTCGCCTGTACGCCATTCACGGCACCAATGCTAACTTCGGCGTCGGCTTACGCGTCAGCCACGGTTGCGTGCGTCTGCGTAACGACGACATCAAGTTCCTGTTTGAAAATGTGCCGGTCGGTACTCGCGTCCAGTTTATCGATGAGCCGGTAAAAGCCACTACCGAACCAGACGGCAGCCGTTACATCGAGGTACATAACCCGCTGTCTACGACTGAAGCACAGTTTGAAGGCGGGGAAATCGTACCAATTACGCTGAATAAGAGCATTACCAGCATCACCGGTCAGTCTGACGTCGATCAGGCCGTCGTTGAGCAGGCGGTACAGAACCGTTCTGGTATGCCGGTTCGTCTGAACTAATCGGCTATACATGCCCGATGGCGCTACGCTTATCGGGCCTACCAGCACTGTAGGCCGGATTAGGCGCCAGCCGCCATCCGGCACACCACATCAATTACATCATCAACAGCAAGCCATATCCCACCAACGCCGCCCATATCAGCATCGGCACCGAATACAGATGAAAACGCCACCAGATGCGTCGGTCATTTGCCATGCGTAAAGCAATCAGATTCGCCAGCGACCCCGGCAACAGGCCAAACCCTCCGATATTAACTGCCCAGGCCAACAATAGCGTCGGCGGAACATAGTTGAGCAACAAAATCGTGCTGGGAACGTTACTGATAAACTGCGACAAGCCGATTGCCGTCAACCACAGCCCCGGTGCTGAAAGCGTGCCAATCTGACTGGTTATTCCGTGTAACACCGGCAACTGCGTCAGCAAATGCACATCAATAAACATCGCCATAAACACTAACAGCAACGTCCAGTCAACGCTGAGGATCACACGGCGAGCCAGTACCATGAACCCCGCGGCGACGATCGCCAGGCCCCACAGCTCTTGTTTTAACTCCAGTGCCGTCAGGAAGATGATATACAACGCCAGACAGCTCCACACCAGACGCGGTTGCCAGTCAGGTGCGGACGTACCGGTGTGATAATGCAATGCTTTATTCGGGAAACTGAACCAGCACAGCACCACCAGCGTCAGCATCATGGCCCCCGCAAGCGGCGCCATTTGCCAGGTAAACGCGGCAAATGACAAGCCAGAACGCCCCCACATCAGAATGTTTTGCGGGTTACCTATTGGCGTGAGCAACGATCCGGCGTTAACCGCCAGCGCCTCAAAGATAATCAGGCGATTCACCGGAATAGCGCACAATTTTTTCAGGGTGATGGTCAGCGGGACGACAATAAACAGCGCCACATCGTTGGTCAGAAACGTCGACAGCAGCGCCGCCGCCAGCACCATAAATATCGCCAGTTGGCGTTCGGTGTTGAAGCGGCGGGTCATCTTGCGCCCTAACACATCAAAATAGCCGCTGAGCTCCACACCTTTGGTCAGTAACATCAGACCGCTAAGCGTAATAATCGTGTGCCAGTCAATCGCCCCTGGCCATAAGCGGGGCGCAAATGGCGTGAACAGGCTCAGTACAACCCCGACGATGATTAACAGCTGGAAAAAACGATCGCGCCGCAAGGCGCGTAATAAAGGGAAACTCATTCAGAGCCCGTTCCTTGCTGTTGCGTAAACCGGCTAAAAGCCTCCAGTGTTTCCTTACTGACGTGATGCTCCATTCCTTCCGCATCGCGACGGGCAATTTCCGGGCTGATACCTAACATCAACAGGAAATTCTCCACAATCTGATGACGCTCCCGACTCTCCTGAGCTAATCGCTCACCTTCTGCGGTTAAAAACACGCCCCGCCAGGGGATCATTTCAATCAACCCAACGGAGGCAAGGCGCTTAAGCATTTTGGCAACTGTCGGCTGGGAAACCCCAAGCCGCGCGGCCATATCTACCTGGCGTGCTTCACCCACCTCGATAATGAGATCGGAAATCAGCTCTACGTAGTCATCAATCAGCTCACGGCGATGAGCCTCCCGGACCTGACGAAATCCTTCAACGTGTTCTTCGACATTCACCAATTGCGTCACTTTTTTTGTTGTTGGCATACCTGCGCGACGACTCATTCTGCTTCCTCGTTACTGTGACGCGTTAACGGCATCTGATTAGAGAACGCTCATTGTAAACCAGAGTTGCGTGGGCACAAAAAATTAACGTTTTAGCAATAGCTATATAATATAGCCTGTGCTATATCTGTATATAATAAAGACATCCCTCAAGGACTGATGGGATCGTGAAGTCAGGAGGTTTATATGAATGAATTTAAGAGGTGTATACGCGTGTTTAGCCACTCTCCCTTTAAAGTACGGTTGATGCTGATCTCTATGCTGTGTGACATGATTAACGGCAAACCAGAGCAGGATAAATCCTCAGCAAAATAATGCGGCGTCGCGGTACGCCGCTTCATTTCTTTGCCGTAACCTGATTACGGTGATAGGTTTCGTCCGAATAACCCTTCTTTTTGTCTGTTTTGCAGTTGCCCTCTCAAAACAATTTCTTTGTAGTAGTTGACCTTCTCTTGCACACACTCTATCTTTTCGCAGCCCTGCATATATTGCGGCTCGCGGATGCGGACCCATTCCCTCTTCTCGCTCTCTCAGGCAGGCATGACCCTTTGCGCCAGGGGTAGCACATGGCGTTTTTGCAACAGTGGCATATGAATTTAACCCTCAAAGATTCAATCATTGCTCGCAGCCGGGCGATTAGTCCGTGGACTGGCTTTTACTTTTTACAGTCTTTGCTGATCAACCTCGCGCTGGGCTACCCACTAAGCCTTCTTTATAGCGTTGCCTTTACCTGTGTATTGATGCTGTTGTGGCGTACTGCGCCGCGCGCGCAAAAAGCACTGATTGGCGTCTGTTCGTTGATTGCGGCAATGTATTTTCCGTTTGGCCAGGCTTACGGCTCGCCAAACTTTAATACGTTGTTAGCGCTGCACTCGACCAACATGGAAGAGTCGACCGAAATCCTGACCATCTTCCCCTGGTACAACTACCTGGTTGGCGTGTTTATTTTTGCGCTCGGCGTTATCGCCGTACGGCGTAAAAAAGACGAGCAGAAACGTCGCTGGAACAAGTACGACAGCCTGTGCTTGCTGTTCAGCATCGTTGCATTCTTTGTTACTCCGGTACAAAACCTGGCATGGGGCGGCGTTTTCAAGTTAAAAGATACCGGTTACCCGGTTTTCCGCTTTGCCAAGGACGTTATCGTCAATAACAACGAAGTGCTTGATGAGCAAGAGCGTATGGCGAAGCTGTCGAGCGTCAAAGACAGCTGGACAGTCACCGCCGTGAAGCCGAAGTATCACACCTATGTTGTGGTGATCGGTGAAAGCGCCCGTCGTGATGCGTTAGGCGCGTTTGGCGGTCACTGGGATAACACGCCGTTTTCCAGCACCGTTAATGGCTACATTTTTGCTGATTACATTGCCGCCAGTGGTTCTACGCAAAAATCGCTCGGCTTAACGCTAAATCGGGTCGTCGATAATAAGCCTCAGTTCCAGGATAACTTTGTCACGCTGGCCAACCGCGCTGGGTTCCAGACGTGGTGGTTTTCCAATCAGGGGCAGATCGGTGAATACGATACGGCAATCGCCAGCATTGCGAAGCGAGCAGATGAAGTTCAGTTCCTGAAAAACGGTGATTTCGAAGCGGACAAAAACACCCGTGACGAAGCGCTGTTGAAAATGACCGCCCAGGTGCTGGCCACCGAACGCACCCAGCCGCAACTGATTGTGCTGCATTTAATGGGTTCTCACCCGCAGGCCTGCGACCGTACACAAGGAAAATATGAGACTTTCGTCCAGTCCAAGGAGACCTCCTGTTACCTGTACACCATGACGCAGACGGATGACCTGCTGCGCCAGCTTTACGAGCAGTTGCGTAACAGCGGCAGTAGCTTCTCGATGGTCTATTTCTCCGATCATGGCCTCGCCTTTAAAGAGCGCGGAAAAGAGGTGCAGTACCTGGCGCATGATGACCAGTTCCAACAGAACTTCCAGGTGCCCTTTATGGTACTGTCCAGCGATGATAAAGCGCATCGGGTGATTAAGGCCCGTCGATCCGCCAATGATTTCCTGAGTTTTTTCTCACAGTGGACGGGGATCAGCGCGAAGGAAATTATCAACAGCTACCGCTTTATCTCTGAGAAAAAAGCCGGGCCAGTGTATATCACCAACTTTAAATTGCAGAAGGTGGACTACAACCATTTGGGCACTGATATCTTCGAGACCAAATCTCGTTAACAGCTCATAATTGCAGGCAAAAAAAATCCGCCCCTGGAGGCGGATTTTTTATATCACCGAAGTGATTAGAAGCGGTAACCAACACCCGCGATCCAGGTACCTACGTCAACGCTACGAATACGGCTCTGCTCGTAAGAGAAGTCCAGAGCAACGTTTTCGATCGGGTTGAACTGCACACCGGCACCGTAAGAGAAACCGTAGTCGCTGGTGTCGTGTTTGTCAGCAGGCGTTGCTGCATCCTGGAATTTACCGTAGCCAACACCTACAACACCGTAGACGCTTGCCCAGTCATTCAGACGGTAAGCCGGACCTGCAGTGATGCCGTAGTATTGGGTTTTGTTGTAATCGCCAAACGAGTCGGTACGATCTTTTTCAGTGTAAGTGAAGGAACCGATCACGCCCAGCGGGCTGTTGTCCTGCTCGTAACGATACTTCAGGTTGAAACCGTTCATTTTGTTCGCTGCGCCCTGAGCATCGCTCTGAGCGTAACCACCAGTAACGGTAGAAGTAGCAGCTACAGCGGTACCTGCGGAGAAAGCCAGAACAGCGGCCAGTGCTGAAAGACATGCAATTTTTTTCATAACCACCTCAAATGTGCTTCAAGTAAATCTTAAGTTTTAAATATACCAAAAACTGATGGGAAACTCTTTGCGATTCGCGATGTCTAACGAGGCTTTTCATGTAACAGAACATTTCATAAACCCGCTATCTCTTTCAATTAACATCACTTTTCTAATGATTTATGCCATTATTGCGCGCACAACACGGCACATTCATCCAGATAATTCCTAATCACGCAGATTATTAATCCATCGTTTTCATGCCATTGTACGGATCTCAGTAATTTTTTTTTCAACGAATACTCAACCAGCCGAGCGTATTTCCATTACACTCGCTGTTTTACTTTTCTATACACAAACTCACGCGCATCGCAGCAAATCTGCGGCGTCCCGCGGGGCAAGGTGTGTAACCATCATTTGACAGGAGAAAGGATGCCGGGGTCGTCACGTAAAGCGCCAGTCTGGTTGCCTATTTTGGTTTTGCTGATAGCTATGTCCTCGATTCAAAGCGGCGCATCGCTGGCGAAATCGCTGTTCCCTCTCGTCGGTGCGCCAGGCGTTACCGCCCTGCGCCTCGCACTGGGAACGCTCATCCTTATCGCCTTCTTTAAACCCTGGCGTTTACGTTTTGCCAAAGAGCAACGTCTTCCCCTGCTGTTTTATGGTTTGTCTCTGGGTGGGATGAACTATCTCTTTTACCTGTCAATTCAGACTGTACCGCTGGGTATTGCCGTAGCGCTGGAATTTACCGGCCCGCTCGCGGTGGCATTATTTTCCTCCCGCCGCCCGGTGGATTTTATCTGGGTTGCGCTGGCCGTGCTCGGACTGTGGTTCCTGCTACCGTTAGGTCAGGATGTTTCTCACGTTGATTTAACCGGTGCCGCGCTGGCATTAGGTGCTGGCGCCTGTTGGGCTATCTATATTCTTACCGGGCAACGCGCAGGCGAAGAGCATGGCCCGGCAACGGTCGCAGTTGGCTCATTAATCGCAGCGCTGGTTTTCGTGCCGATTGGCGTCATTCAGGCAGGCGATGCGCTGTGGCACTGGTCTATTCTCCCGTTGGGCTTAGCGGTAGCGGTCCTCTCTACTGCGCTCCCCTATTCGCTGGAAATGATCGCATTAACGCGACTGCCTACACGTACCTTTGGGACACTGATGAGCATGGAGCCTGCACTGGCTGCAGTGTCTGGAATGATTTTCCTCGGGGAAACGCTGACGTTTATCCAGACGCTGGCTCTGGGAGCGATTATTGCTGCGTCCATGGGCTCTACGCTCACCATCCGTAAGGACCCGCAAATTAAGCAAATTGACGTGAATTAACCTGCCAATATTCTGCATGGTTTGCATAATCATGCAGAATATCTTGTTATCTATCCCCACTATTATTATCGCCCTCTACCTCCCTGTTGAAGCACGCTATTTATGCTGAGGCATAGCATTAACACAATAATAACAATACGCTGTGCTAAAATAACTTATTTCATTGATTTATATCGATATTTTATATTTTCACTCACCTCGCTATTAAAGTGATAGGCAACACCAGAAAAATAAAACTGAAATTAGCGCTATACTTATCCTCGTTGAAGATTTGGGACGTAAACATCAAGAGGATATGAGATTATGAGTACTGCAAAACTGGTAAAAACAAAAGCATCAGCCCTCCTTTATACCCGTAACGATGTAACCGACAGCGATAAAAAAGCGACCGTTGAACTGCTGAATCAGCAGGTGATCCAATTCATCGACCTGTCATTGATCACCAAACAGGCACACTGGAATATGCGCGGCGCAAACTTCATTGCCGTACATGAAATGCTGGATGGTTTCCGGACAGCACTGACCGATCACCTCGATACCATGGCTGAGCGTGCCGTACAGTTAGGCGGTGTGGCACTGGGGACAACGCAGGTTATTAACAGCAAAACGCCACTGAAAAGCTACCCGCTGGATATCCATAACGTACAGGACCACTTAAAAGAGCTGGCCGAACGTTATGCCGTGGTTGCTAACAGCGTACGTAAAGCGATAAGTGAAGCAAAAGATGAGGATACAGCAGATATCTTCACTGCGGCCTCCCGTGACCTCGACAAATTCTTGTGGTTTATCGAAGCGAACATCGAATAACAGACATATAAGAAATACCTATTATTACCCTCGCATTTGCGGGGGTTTTGCACTTCTATGGTGCACAACATTGATCATTCGTCACTCCAAAGTAAATTATTTGTAATAATCACCTCACACAATCGTTAACGAAAGATTGTTTTATCAACAATTTTTACGCTAAATAGTCATACCGTTTGCACCGCGTCCGTCATGCACCAAATGAGTGCCCTGAAACGGTGCAAACAGCCCGCTTTGCCCTACTTATTGTGCAACAAAATGAGACGCCCTCTTGTTAAAACAATGAGTTGCAAAATTGGCACGATTCTTTCATTAAGCCATATGTTCTCGCAGGGGATCGCCCCGTGGATATAAAAGGAAATCCTATGAAGTCTGTATTAAAAGTTTCACTGGCTGCACTTACCCTGGCTTTTGCGGTGTCCTCCCATGCCGCAGATAAGAAACTGGTTGTCGCAACCGACACCGCCTTTGTTCCCTTTGAATTCAAACAGGGTGACAAATACGTTGGTTTTGATGTGGATCTGTGGGCTGCCGTCGCCAAAGAACTAAAGCTGGATTATGAACTGAAACCAATGGATTTCAGCGGCATCATCCCGGCTCTGCAAACCAAAAACGTCGATTTGGCGCTGGCAGGTATCACTATTACCGAAGAGCGTAAAAAAGCCATCGACTTCTCTGACGGCTACTACAAAAGCGGCCTGTTAGTGATGGTCAAAGCGAACAATAACGATGTGAAAAGCGTAAAAGATCTGGACGGTAAAGTCGTCGCAGTGAAGGGCGGCACCGGTTCCGTTGATTACGCAAAAGCGAACATCAAAACTAAAGACCTGCGTCAGTTCCCGAACATCGATAACGCGTATATGGAACTGGGTACCAACCGCGCAGACGCCGTACTGCACGATACACCAAACATTCTGTATTTCATCAAGACTGCGGGCAACGGTCAGTTCAAAGCTGTAGGTGATTCCCTGGAAGCCCAGCAGTACGGTATCGCCTTCCCGAAAGGCAGCGATGAACTGCGTGAGAAAGTGAACGGCGCGCTGAAAACGCTGAAAGAGAACGGTACTTACAACGAAATCTACAAAAAATGGTTCGGTACTGAACCTAAATAATAATCTACAGCACAGGCCCGGTAGCGTGATGCTTGCCGGGTCTACGCCAGCATTTTTGAGACCTGTAGGCCGGATAAGTACATCCGGTAAAACGGGCAATTGACTCTTTTCACCACGGTAACAGGAACGACATATGCAGTTTGACTGGAGTGCCATCTGGCCCGCCATCCCGCTTTTGATAGAAGGCGCCAAAATGACCCTGTGGATTTCAATCCTCGGTCTGGCTGGCGGTCTGATTATCGGGCTTGCAGCAGGTTTTGCGCGTACTTTCGGCGGTTGGATAGCCAACCACGTAGCGCTGGTGTTTATCGAAGTCATCCGCGGTACGCCAATCGTTGTACAGGTGATGTTTATCTACTTCGCCCTGCCAATGGCGTTTAACGATTTGCGTATTGACCCCTTCAGCGCCGCTGTTGTCACCATCATGATTAACTCCGGTGCCTATATCGCGGAAATCACGCGTGGCGCGGTACTCTCAATCCACAAAGGATTCAGCGAGGCTGGCCTGGCGCTTGGACTTTCACGCACGGAGACTATCCGTCACGTAATTTTACCTCTCGCGCTGCGTCGTATGCTGCCACCGCTGGGCAACCAGTGGATCATCAGCATCAAAGATACCTCGCTGTTTATCGTCATTGGCGTCGCTGAACTGACGCGTCAGGGTCAGGAAATCATTGCTGGTAACTTCCGCGCCCTGGAAATTTGGAGCGCCGTTGCAGTGTTCTATCTGATCATTACGCTGGTGCTGAGCTTCATTCTGCGTCGTCTGGAAAGAAGGATGAAAATCCTGTGATTGAATTTAAAAACGTTTCTAAGCACTTTGGTCCAACCCAGGTGCTACACAACATCGATCTGAATATTAAACAAGGTGAAGTCGTGGTGATTATCGGGCCATCTGGCTCCGGTAAATCTACCCTGCTGCGCTGCATTAACAAGCTGGAAGAAATTACCTCCGGTGACCTGATTGTTGACGGCCTGAAAGTGAACGATCCGAAGGTAGACGAGCGGTTAATCCGCCAGGAAGCCGGGATGGTGTTTCAGCAGTTCTACCTGTTCCCGCATCTGACGGCGCTGGAAAACGTCATGTTTGGGCCGCAGCGCGTACGCGGGGCAAATAAAGAACAGGCCGAGAAACTGGCGAAAGAACTGCTGGCGAAAGTGGGTCTGGCCGAACGTGCGCATCACTACCCTTCTGAGCTGTCCGGCGGTCAACAACAGCGTGTGGCTATCGCCCGTGCGCTGGCGGTGAAGCCGAAAATGATGCTGTTTGATGAGCCAACCTCAGCGCTGGATCCGGAACTGCGCCACGAAGTTCTGAAAGTTATGCAGGATCTGGCGGAAGAAGGAATGACCATGGTGATTGTGACCCACGAAATCGGTTTTGCCGAAAAAGTGGCTTCACGCCTGATTTTCATCGATAAGGGACGTATTGCCGAGGACGGCAATCCGCAGGCCCTGATTGAAAATCCGCCCAGCCAACGCTTACAGGAATTCTTGCAGCACGTTTCCTGATAGCCCTGCCTCCCTTCGCCCGAAGGGAGGTTTTTCACCAGAATCCTCTCATTTCAATTCTCTCCCGCCCTGACATCTATACTTATCCTTTTGAATTTATTTTCTCATAGGAGGAGTGATGCGCAGGATCCTGTTCATCATTGTTTGTCTGTTGAGTCTTCCGACCCAGGCGGTGACGATCCCTGGCGTCACCACGCCAACGTCAACCAACGCGCAAACCACACTGGCGAAAGAGCCGGATATTGAACAGAAAAAGGCGGCTTACGGCGCCCTGGCCGATGTGCTGGAAAATGACGCCTCGCGTCAGGAGCTGATCGGCCAGTTACGCAAAGTGGCCACTGCCCCTCCTGCCGAGCCGGTGCCGACCATTGTCCCGCCCACGTTAACGGAAGAAAAAACGGTACTGGAAAACGTCACGGATGTCACCCGCCACTACGGTGAAGCCCTCTCCAGCCGCTTTGCCCAGCTTTATCGCAATATTACCGATGCCCCGCATAAGATCTTTAACCCGCAAACATTCACCAATGCCCTGACGCATTTTTTAATGCTGGCGGTGTCAGTGTTCGGTTTTTTCTGGCTGGTTCGCCTGTGCGCGCTGCCGCTGTATCGCAAAATGGGACAATGGGCACGACGCAAAAACCGTGAGCGCAGCAACTGGCTCCAGCTTCCGGCGATGATCGTTGGCGCATTCGTTATCGATTTGCTTCTACTGGCGCTCACCTTGTTTGTCGGGCAGATACTGAGCGACAAAATGAACGCCGGCAGTCGCACCATCGCCTTTCAGCAAAGTTTGTTTCTTAATGCTTTCGCGCTGATTGAGTTCTTCAAGGCCATTTTGCGCCTGATATTTTGCCCGGCGGTGACCGAGCTGCGCCCGTTTAACATTCAGGATGCAGGCGCACGCTACTGGAATCGCCGTTTGAGTTCATTGAGCAGCCTGATTGGCTACGGGCTTATCGTTGCCGTACCCATTATTTCGAATCAGGTTAATGTGCAGGTCGGCGCGATGGCAAATGTCATCATCATGCTGTGCATCACGCTGTGGGCGCTGTACCTGATTTTCAGAAACAAGAATGAGATTACCCAGCACTTACAGAATCTTGCCGCACGCTCTTTAGCTTTCTTTAGCCTGTTTATCCGTGCTTTTGCGCTGGTATGGCATTGGCTGGCCAGCGCCTACTTCATTGTGCTGTTTTTCTTCTCGCTGTTTGATCCAGGCAACAGCCTGAAATTCATGATGGGCGCCACGCTGCGCAGCCTGGTGATCATCGGGATCGCCGCCTTTGTATCCGGCATGTTATCCCGCTGGATTGCCAAAACCATTACCCTGTCGCCGCACACGCAGCGCAGCTATCCAGAATTACAAAAGCGGCTAAATGGCTGGCTGTCAACGGCGTTAAGCGTGGCCAGGATCCTGACAGTGTGCGTCGCGGTCATGCTGCTACTCAACGCCTGGGGACTGTTCGACTTCTGGAACTGGCTGCATTACGGCGCCGGCGAAAAAACGGTGGATATCCTGATCCGTATCGCGCTGATTTTATTCTTCTCCGCCATCGGCTGGACGATCCTCGCCAGCCTGATTGAAAATCGTCTGGCTTCCGATATTCATGGTCGCCCGTTACCCAGCGCGCGTACTCGCACCCTGCTGACGCTGTTTCGCAACGCACTGGCGGTGATCATCAGCACGATCACTATCATGATTGTGCTGTCCGAAATTGGCGTCAATATCGCCCCTTTACTGGCTGGTGCCGGGGCGCTGGGGCTGGCTATCTCTTTCGGCTCACAAACGTTGGTAAAAGATATTATTACCGGGATCTTTATTCAGTTCGAGAATGGCATGAACACCGGCGATCTGGTGACCATCGGTCCACTCACCGGTACGGTAGAACGGATGTCCATCCGCTCAGTGGGCGTGCGTCAGGACACCGGGGCGTACCATATCATCCCGTGGTCATCGATAACGACCTTCGCCAATTTTGTGCGTGGCATTGGATCGGTCGTCGCCAATTACGATGTAGACCGCCATGAGGATGCGGATAAAGCGAATCAGGCATTGAAAGACGCGGTTGCTGCGGTGATGGAAAAAGAAGATATCCGCGGGCTTATCATTGGCGAGCCGTCGTTTGCCGGGATTGTGGGGTTAACCAATACGGCCTTCACGCTGCGGGTTTCGTTTACCACCCTGCCGCTGAAGCAGTGGACGGTACGTTTTGCGCTCGACAGCCAGGTAAAGAAACACTTCGATCTGGCCAACGTGCGCGCTCCGGTACAGACCTATCAGGTCTTGCCTGCACCGGTGCATGGCCCAACCCCTGCGGCAAGCGAACCGCTGCCGCCAGCCGAGCCCACGCTTTAGCGTTGACGCGCCATAAAACGACGACGCTGATCGTTATCCATAAAGGTCCAGGCAATAAAGCGACTCTGCTTTTGCCCCTGGGCCATCTCTTTTTTAACCACTTTCACCGCGCCCGCATCCGTTAATGCGTGGTACAGCGGAGGCAAATTCTCGCCGCGCGAAACCAGCGTGGTGAACCACATTACCTGGCGACCAAAGGCCTGGCTTTCGGCGATCATTTTTTTGATGAACGCCACTTCACCGCCTTCACACCACAGCTCCTGCTGCTGTCCGCCAAAGTTCAGCGCATCATCTTTGTCCTGGCCCAGATTGCGGCGTTTGCGCTCGCTTCCTGCGCGGGCTGAGGCCGCAGAATCATGGAATGGCGGGTTACACAATGTGGCTTCATACTGCTCATTTTTGTGAATGATACCGTTGAAGATTGCCGAAGCATCTTTCTGACGACGCAGACGAATAGCACGGGTTAACCCCGGATTGCCGTTTATGATCGCCTGAGCGCTGTTAAACGCTTCGCTACTGCTCTCACTGCCCGTAAATCGCCAGCCGTATTCATGCACGCCGATCAGAGGATAAATACAGTTTGCCCCTACGCCTATATCCAGGATGCTCGCATTTGCAGGGATGGTTCCGGTGGTTTCACCCAACAGGTCGGCCAGATGGTGAATGTAGTCCGCACGACCCGGAACCGGTGGGCAAAGAAAACCTTCCGGGATATCCCAGTTTGCCACCGCATAATAATGCGCCAGCAGTGCTTTATTGAGCGCCTTAACTGCCTGCGGGTTGGCGAAATCAACACTCTGCTCGCCGCCGGGCGTGAGGGTGAGAAATTGCGTCAGCTCGGGGGTAACCTGGCATAACGTCGCAAGATCATAGCGGCCATTGTGGCGGTTGCGTGGATGTAATCCCGGTTTCTGGGGGGGCATAGCATTCTCCTTTTAACAGCGGCGTAAGATACCCGCATAACGCCACGGGGTAAACATACACAGCAGGGAAATTTCATTTTTTATACGAATTGCATCGTTCAAAAAATAGCCTGTTGTTGGTCGATTTTTTGCGGCAAATGCCCTGCAATGACGACCTAAACTTATCAGGCACGATCTGTTGTTTCTCAGAGGATATCATCATGAAGAAATGCCTCACATTCCTTGCCGCTACCATACTTACCGGCATGACATTTGCGACTTTTGCTGCCCAGCCCAATGCCAGTCCTGCCAACGGTCCACTACAAGCCTCCGGTACGATTTCCGTGAGCGGAGCATCAAGTCTGGATGACCTCGAAGGTAAGCTGGCAGAAAAAGCCAAAGAGCAAGGCGCGAAAGGTTTTGTGGTTAATTCCGCTGGCGGTAAAAATCAGATGTACGGTACAGCAACTATTTATAAGTAACTCTCCCTCAGCTCAACTGCATTCGCCCTGAATGCAGTTTGCTGTCCTTTCTTTCTGAAATCCCCTGCATGAACTGTAACCGCCATGTTGGAATTTCGAATTCAATGTAAATAAATGTATTTATTTTTGAAGTAATGAATGCTAAAACGTCACACTTATTGATAATGCTTATCAAAATTATTATCAATTACGCATTTCATTCAGGCGAGGCCTGCAGGGTATAACGTCCACAGAGATGTCCCTTCGTTTGAGTGAAACCTTCTACTCAAAAATAATAAGTCATTCATTAACATGGATAAAAATCGCAACTTGCCGTCCAGTAGTTTTCATTCACTGACTTTTTTTGCCGGTCTGTGCATTGGCCTGTCTCCGGCAGCCCAGGCTGTAGCCGCAGGCGATCAGGATAAAAAACAAGAAGATACGTTGGTCGTTGAAGCGGCCAAACCTTCGCTGTACGCCCCAACACAGTCTGCCGACCCTAAATTCTCCCGCCCGGTGGCGGATACCACTCGCACCATGACGGTCATTTCTGAGCAGGTTATTAAGGATCAGGGAGCAACCAATCTTACTGATGCGTTGAAAAACGTGCCGGGTGTTGGCGCATTTTTTGCGGGTGAAAATGGTAACTCCACCACCGGCGATGCGGTGTATATGCGAGGTGCTGACACCTCAAACAGCATCTATATCGACGGTATTCGTGATATTGGTAGCGTCACGCGTGACACCTTCAATACCGAACAGGTTGAAGTGATTAAAGGCCCTTCCGGTACCGACTATGGTCGCAGTGCCCCCACTGGCTCCATCAATATGATCAGCAAGCAGCCGCGCACCGATTCAGGTATTGATGCCTCAGCCAGCGTCGGTAGCGCCTGGTTTCGCCGGGGAACGCTGGATATCAATCAGGTCATCGGTGACACCACCGCAGTACGCTTAAACCTGATGGGTGAAAAAACGCATGATGCCGGTCGCGACAACGTGCAGAATGAACGTTACGGCGTGGCCCCCTCTCTCGCTTTTGGCTTAGGTACCGAGAACCGACTGTATCTGAACTATCTACACGTTACTCAACACAACACACCGGATGGCGGTGTCCCCACCATCGGCCTGCCGGGTTACTCCGCGCCTTCCGCAGGTACTTCTGCACTGAATCATTCAGGAAAAGTGGATACGCATAATTTCTACGGTACAAACTCGGATTACGACGATTCGACGACCGATACCGCGACGATGCGTTTTGAACATGACCTGAACGACAGCACCACGATTCGCAACACCACCCGCTGGTCGCGCATTAAACAGGATTATCTGATGACGGCGGTAATGGGCGGCGCGTCTAACATCACCCAACCCACCAGCAGCGTCGACACCTGGACCTGGTCACGCCTGGCAAATACCAAAGATGTCAGCAATAAAATCCTGACCAACCAGACCAACCTGACCTCAAAGTTTTACACGGGATCCATCGGTCATGACATCAGCACCGGTGTGGAGCTGACGCGCGAAACGCAAACCAACTATGGCGTAGTCCCGATCACCCCGCCGCCGGTCAATATTTACTCACCGAACAGCAACGTGAACATTGGTGGATTATCCCGTAATGGCGCCAACGCCAACGGCCAGACCGATACCTTCGGTATTTACGCCTTCGATACTCTGCAAATTACGCGTGATATTGAACTGAACGGTGGTATTCGTCTGGATAATTATCGTACCGAGTATGACAGCGCCACCGCGTGCGGTGCTTCTGGCCGTGGTGCAGTTGCATGTCCGACAGGCGTCGCCAAAGGTTCTCCGGTTACGACCGTGGATACTGCCAAATCAGGCAATCTGGTGAACTGGAAAGCGGGCGCGCTGTATCACCTGACCGATAACGGCAATGTCTACATTAACTATGCCGTTTCTCAGCAACCGCCGGGCGGCAGTAACTTTGCCCTTGCACAGGGCGGAAGCGGTAACAGCGCCAACCGGACCGATTTTAAACCGCAGAAAGCGAAAACCAGCGAGATCGGCACCAAATGGGAGGTGCTGGATAAGCGCCTGCTGTTAACCGCCGCGATTTTCCGTACGGATATTGAAAATGAAGTAGAGCAGAACGACGACGGAACATATTCCCAGTACGGGGAGAAACGCGTTGAAGGCTACGAACTCTCTGTAGCTGGCAACATCACTCCCGCATGGCAGGTTATTGGGGGATACACCCAGCAACGCGCCACGATCCACAGCGGCAAAAACGTTGCTCAGGATGGTTCTTCTTCCCTGCCCTATACGCCGGAACATGCCTTCACGCTGTGGAGCCAGTATCAGGCTACCGATGATATTTCCGTTGGCGCGGGCGCACGTTACGTGGGCAGTATGCATCGCGGCTCGGACGGCGCCGTGGGTACGCCATCTTATACTGAAGGCTACTGGGTTGCGGATGCCAAGTTAGGCTATCGCGTAAACCGCAATCTCGATTTCCAGCTGAACGTCTATAACCTGTTCGACACCGATTATGTATCCTCCATTAACAAGAGTGGATACCGTTACCATCCGGACGAGCCAAGAACCTTCCTGCTCACCGCCAATATGCATTTCTGATCCATCTCGTGGGGCGTAAGCCCCACTTTCAGGAGAAACACTGATGATGTACCACATTCCCGGCGTTCTGTCGGCGCAGGATGTCGCCTGGTTTCGCGAACAACTGGACGCTGCCGACTGGGTTGATGGCCGCGCAACCACCGGCACTCAGGGCGCGCAGGTAAAAAACAACCAGCAGGTGGATACGCAAAGTGAGCGTTACGGCATTTTGCAACAGGCGGTACAAACCGCGGTGAATAACAGCCCGCTTTTCTTCGCCGCAGCATTACCGAAAACGCTCTCCACACCGCTGTTTAATCGCTACCAGAACAACGAAACCTACGGTTTTCACGTTGATGGCGCGGTGCGTAGTCACCCGGAAAACGGCTGGATGCGCACAGACCTTTCCGCCACCTTATTCCTCAGTAATCCCGACGATTATGCGGGAGGAGAGCTGCTGGTCAATGACACCTACGGCCAGCATGCGGTGAAACTTCCGGCAGGCGATCTGGTGCTTTACCCTTCCAGCAGCTTGCACTGCGTTACGCCGGTAACCCGTGGGGTTCGTGTGGCATCGTTTATGTGGATCCAGTCGATGATCCGTGATGACAAAAATCGCGCCATGCTGTTTGAACTGGATAAAAACATTCAGTCCCTGAAGGCACGTCATGGGGAAAGTAGCGAGATCCTGTCATTACTCAATCTCTACCATAACCTGCTGCGCGAATGGTCTGAAATCTGATACCGCTGATGAGTGGTCGTTTTTCGCCCATCACATTCGCTATACTTATTCTGTAGACATCAACAGGAGGTACATATGGCATCCGGATGGGCAAATGACGACGCTGTTAACGAACAGATCAACAATACGATTGAAGATGCTGTTGCCCGCGCCCGCGGTGAGTTACCGACGGGGGAAAGTCTGCATGAATGTGAAGAATGTGGCAATCCTATCCCGCAGGCGCGCCGTGAAGCGGTACCCGGCGTGCGTTTGTGCATCTCCTGCCAGCAGGATAAAGATTCACATAACTCTGCATTTTCAGGATATAATCGCAGAGGTTCGAAAGACAGCCAGCTACGTTGACTCATCTTTACCAAAAGTTTCAGCGCATACGATTTCCTTTACGAGCACGCTTTTTCACTCGCGGTGTAGCAAAATGTGCCGTTGTCACTTTCTCTGTAAAGCGCTATGACAAGAACTGTAAATCCCTCTTCTGAATTTATTAATATTCAATAAGTTATTTGTCATTCAATTTTTTTGATTGATGTCGTCAATTCTATTCGATTTTCTCTCACCGAAAAAAACGTGATACTTCTCACATCGACAGAACAACGTCTGCTGAACAGAACATCGACTAACCGAATAAACCTGCGAGAGAAAAATCATGAAAAACATTAAATTTGCTGTTGCTGCTATCGCCCTGTCTACCCTGTCATTTGGTGTTTTCGCTGCTGAGCCGGTTACCTCCACTCAGGCGCAAAGCATGAATAAAATGGGTGTGGTATCTGCTGATGGCGCCACCACGCTGGACGGCCTGGAAGCAAAACTGGCTGAAAAAGCAGCTGCTGCTGGTGCAAGTGGTTACAGCATCACCTCCGCTGTCGGCAACGACAAAATGAGCGGCACCGCGGTTATCTACAAATAACCAACAGAATTCCTGTACGACCCAATGCTCCAACCCTCATTGACCCTGTTTGTTACCCTTTGTTTGCCCGTCCGCCACTGGACGGGCTTTTTTTTATCTAACGTTCAAGCCGTTGGCGAAACGCCTGCAATACCGCATCCGGCATACCGATTTGCTGTGCCGCCTCACATATCGCTTGCCAACTTCCGGCATCAAGCGGGATACCCTGCGCCAGCCGCTCTTCACGGGTATTCACTTCCCACTCACCCGGTAACAGGATGGGCGTATCCTCAGCATGCGGCGACGCTTTGACCCATTCAGCAAATGCCGAAACCTGATTGTCACAGTCCGGGGCACCGAATAGTGTTGGGTTAATGATGATCGTGGTCATGCAGTTAATAATGGCGTCTGCGCTGTTCTGCAAACTGGCTTCGTGGGTCGTTTTACCGCCAGAAAGCGCACCGCCCATGATTTCACACATTGCCGCCAGCGCGTAGCCTTTATGCTGGGCAAAGGTGAGCAGCGAGCCCAATGGCGATTCCTGCATAACGGCAGGATCGGTAGTAGGAGCCCCCTGAGCATCAATCAGACAGCCCGGCGCAACCGGCTCACCTTTGTGCCACGCCACGCGCGTTTTACCAAAAGCGATGGCGCTGGTCGCGTAGTCCAGCAGCAACGGGAAATCATTTTTACGTGGAAACACAACGCAGAAAGGGTTGGTGCCAAAACGGCTATCACGACCATGGAACGGGGCAACCATCGGGATCCCCACCACATTCACAAAGTGTATAGAGACAAAGCCCGCCGCCGCACACTGCTCCGCCCAGTAGCCAATGCGCCCAATGTGGTGAGAATTATGCAGTGCTACCGCAGCAATTCCATACTGCTGTGCTTTCTCAATCCCCAGCGCGATAGCTTCATGCGCGGCTACCTGACCAAATGCGCAATCCCCATCCAGCGTAACCACTGCGCCCGCATCTTTGACCACTTTGGCATGACGATTGATCTGCAGATGTCCCTGCGAGAATGAGCGAATGTAGCTTGGGATCATCCCGATACCGTGTGAATCATGCCCGGCGAGGTTTGAGGCTATCAGATGATCGGCCACCAACTGCGCCTCCTGCTCGTCACTCCCCATCTGTCGGAAAACGGCCTGAATAAACGCATGTAGCGTTGGCGCGTGAAAGCGATGTCCACTGTCCATTGTTATCTCCTGTTGTGTTGCGTGTTTGTTGTGTTTCTTATTTTTCAACAAACTATGCTGCGCTACGGTCGCCAGGAGGTCAATAAACGTGCAGAAATTTCACGTTGCAGAGGGGGCTGGACAGGAACGACTGACGGGCCAGATGACAGGCCCGTCGGGATGAAGAAAGGGTCAGAAGCTTTGATCGACGCGAGCAAGCCCGTCTGCCAGCGTGGCGGATTCTCCGGTGGCCACCAGACAGCAGGCCATCTGAATTTTCAATGAGGCCGGTATCGGCTCGCTTCCGGCCAGACAGCGTTCTATCCAGCGGGCAGTGGTTTCCGGATCTTTTGCTACCGGCAGTGGGACTGGCTCGTCAGGCATCTCACTCTGGCGGTCCTGTAGCACGCGCACTCCCGTCGGGTCTATCAGGCTTATCTGCGGACAGCGCTGCGGGTTGGCGTACACCTCGCCTTCGGTACCGTGCATCAGCAGACCACGGCCGCCGATGTCGCCAAAAAATTTCGCCACTCGCGAGACATATTCAGGATGAGAAACACTGGCAAGACGCAGCGCGGCATCTTCTGCAAACGGCGTGGCCAACTTCGCCAGCGTATGTGCACTGTTGCGCACCCCCATTCTCCAGCGCATCGCCAGTTGCTTATCCAGAGGCGGACACAGCGCGCGCACCGGAATAAATACCGGTTCATGACCATCCAGTTTTGCCTGTGCCTGGCCGGCATGCAGCGTGGGCATGATCCCCATCAGCTCAAAAATGGTTTCTGTCAGCACGCGGGTAGGATCCTCGCTGACGCCGTGCACCACCACCGGGAAGCCCAGCTTATGCAATAAGATAGCCAGCAGCGGCGTCAGATTGGCCTGCTTGCGCGCGCCATTGTAGCTGGGAATGACAATGGGCATGGGTTTGGCAACCGGCGGCGTCAGGCGAATGGTGTGGTTTTGCATCGCTTCGTAAAAGCCCAGCATTTCCGCTTCTCCCTCGCCTTTAATGCGCAACGCAATCAGCACGCCGCCCATTTCAAGATCCGGTACATCGCCATTCAGCATATGGGTATACAGTCCGCGAGCAGTATCCTGGTCCAGGTCACGCGCGTGATTTTTACCTCGCCCAATCTCTTTGATGATTTTGCGGTAATCCATCGATAACTCCTTTCCTGTTGCTCGCATCGTTAACGCCGACGGCGGCGCGTGGGTTTCGCTTTTTCTTTTGGTTTTACTATAACGTCTGGCACAGCAGGCTGCTCTATCGGAAAAATGGGTAACGCATTCAGTAAACGCTTGCCATAGTTTTTGGTCAACAACCGCTTATCGTAGATCACAACTTCACCCCAGCAGCCATGGCTACGAATGAGTCGCCCCACCTGCTGGATCAAATTGAACGACGCTGCTGGTAAGCTTTGCACCTCAAAAGGGTAGCGGTTCAGGCTTTTCAGCCACTCGCCCTCAGTGACCACTACCGGACTATCGATGGGCGGAAACGCGATTTTGTGAATATGTACCTGGGTCAGCAATTCGCCTTTCAAATCCAGACCTTCGGCAAAAGATTGCAGTCCAACCAGTACACTGCGTTCACCGTTTTCCACCCGCTTTCGGTGTAACTCCACCAGACGATAGCGCGGCTGGTCGCCCTGTACCAGCAGCAGCAAGCGCAGATCGGTAACGTGCTCAAGAAAACGCTGCATCGCCCGTCCGCTGGCAAAAAGCACCAACATGCCCTGATGCTTTTTACTTTCCAGTTGCTCGCGGAAATAGGCGGCCATTTCCGCGATATGCTGCTCTTCGTTATCAATTAACGGTTCGTAGCGCATCTGCGGAATGACGATTTTGCCCTGTTCAACGTGGTTAAACGGTGAGTCCAGTGCAACAAAGCGATCTCCCGCTTTTTCTTTCAGACCGCTCATCTCCTGCAGACGCGAGAAGCTATTGAGAGAACGCAGCGTGGCAGAGGTGACAATAATATGCGGTACGCTACGCCACAGCAGTCTTTCGAGCTGATCGCTCACGCGGATCCCCACGCAGTGAAACCAGACGTGGATCTGTCCGTCACGCACCTCGCGCGTCGCCCATTTACTCACCGGCGCACCTGATGACTGTGCCAGCGACGCCAGACGCCACAATTTGCTTTGCGCCTCGAACATGCCCAATGCCCGGTTCATCTGCAAAATAACCCGATGCAGACGCACAATATCGTGGGTACCGGTTTTTTCACTGAGATCGTTGAGGAACAGTTCTGCCAGGCCGCGCAGCATTTCCGTCAGTTTCGCCAGCCGCTGGCAGATCTCCATCACTTCACCAGGCAGTTCTCCCATTGCAAAGCGGTGTTCCGCTTCCTGGGTAGCGGGCATATAGAGATTGAGGATGTTATTAAGTGAAGCAATCAGTTCATACAGCTCTTCACAGTGACCGTTCAACCGCTCGGCATTCGCCAGCGGCGGCGTGGTTTTCGGGCGGAACTGCTCCATGCAGGTCGCCACTAATTTGCAGAACAGATCCAACTGAAGTCGATACCATGGGGCACTGATTTCTGCACTCATCTCCAGCGCATCGCGGGCGACGTCCGGCAAATGATGGCCTTCATCAAGGACTAACAGCAGGTTTTTCGGCTCCGGCAAAACGGCTTCGCTTTCCATTGCCGCCATCACCAGCGCGTGGTTGGCTACCACCACTTCGGCTTCCTGAATCTCGCGGCGGGCGACAAAAAAAGGGCATTCACGATAGTAGTGACAGTTGCGATTCAGACAGCTGGCTTTATCGGTGCTCAGACGCTGCCAGAGTCCGTCGTCAATGGCGATATCGGTGTGATCGCGCAGTCCGTCCCATTTATAGCTGTCGAGATCGCCTTTCAACCTGGCGCAGCGCTTTTGTTCTTCCTGATTATTTGGCGTCAGGTCATCGTCGAGAAAGGCCAGCAGATCCTGTTGATTGGGTTCGGTACTGGCCAGCGCGGCCAAATTGCGCGGGCAGACATAACGACCACGACCAAAAGCAGCGGTAAAACGCAGATCGGGGATGATTTTACGCAGCAACGGCAGGTCTTTGCTGTAGATCTGATCCTGCAACGCAACGTTAGCGGTACTGACCACCAGCGTTTTCTGTTCTTCACGCGCAATGGCAATACCGGGAATCAGATACGACAGGGTTTTCCCCACTCCGGTCGGCGCTTCAATCGCCAGATGCCGTCCTTCTTCACCTGCCAGCGTTTTCGCGACGTCAGCAATCATCTGCCGCTGCGGCGCACGGGGGATAAAATCAGGGATCTGTTCCTGAAGCGCCTTATACCAGGCGGCGATTTGCGCTTTTAACGCAGCCGTAAGTGCCATGAGAAAACCTGAAATACTGTATAAACAGCCACTATTGTGGCACTTTCTGGGACGTGTCGCAAAAAGAAAAGCCCGACCTTTCGGCCGGGCTCGCAATTACTGTGCGGAAGACGGTTTGCGCGGACGGCGCGGCGGACGAGGCTTATCACCTGCCGGTTTGCCTTCGCCGCTACGCGGCTTCGCTTTTGGCGCACCGCCATCCTGACGACGCGGCTGCTGGCCACGCCCTGCTCCACCCTGACCGCGACCGCCACCGCCGCCGCCACGCTGCTGGCGACCGTTCTGGATCGGCTCGGCTTTGATGGAGGGGTCCGGCTCGTAGCCTGGCGTTGCAATACGCGGGATCTCTTTTTTCAGCAACTTCTCGATGTCACGCAGCAACTTGTGTTCATCGACGCACACCAGAGACAACGCTTCGCCGGTAGCTGCGGCACGCCCGGTACGGCCAATACGGTGCACGTAATCTTCCGGGACGTTTGGCAGCTCGTAGTTCACCACGTGTGGCAACTCTTCGATATCGAGGCCACGCGCGGCAATATCGGTCGCCACCAGCACGCGAATATCCCCGGATTTAAAATCGGCCAGCGCACGGGTACGCGCTCCCTGAGATTTGTTACCGTGGATCGCCGCGCTGCGGATACCGTCTTTATTCAGCTGTTCAGCCAGATGATTCGCACCGTGTTTGGTACGGGTAAACACCAGCACCTGCTGCCAGTTGCCCTGACCAATCATCTGCGACAGCAGCTCACGTTTACGTTTTTTATCCACGAAATGAACGTGCTGAGTCACCTGCTCTGAGGCGGTATTACGGCGCGCCACTTCGATTTCCAGCGGATTGTGCAGCAGCTTTTCGGCCAGCGACTTAATATCGTCAGAGAACGTTGCTGAGAACAGCAGGTTCTGGCGTTTTGCCGGCAGCTTCGCCAGAACGCGACGAATGTCGTGAATAAAGCCCATATCCAGCATGCGGTCAGCTTCATCGAGTACCAGGATCTCAACCTGATCCAGTTTCACCGCATTCTGGTGTTCCAGATCGAGCAAACGACCAGGTGTGGCAATCAGTACATCCACACCACCGCGCAGCTTCATCATCTGCGGGTTAATGCTGACGCCACCGAAGACCACCAGCGAGCGAATATTCAGATACTTACTGTAATCACGTACGTTTTCGCCAATCTGGGCCGCCAGTTCACGGGTTGGCGTGAGGATCAGCGCACGCACCGGGCGACGGCTTTTACCATGCGGCTGATGGGTGATCAGGTGCTGCAACAGCGGCAGGGTAAAACCTGCCGTTTTCCCCGTACCGGTCTGGGCGCTGGCCATCAGATCGCGGCCTTCCAGCACGGCAGGAATAGCCTGCTGCTGAATAGGGGTAGGTTCACGGTAACCCTGCTCGGCAACGGCACGTAAAATTTCAGGGTTTAAACCAAGGGAATCAAAAGACATAACAACTCCGAACCGCCCTGACCGTTACCGGTGTCGTTTTCAGGGAGATACATACAATAGAGATGACAAAAACCACAATGTCATGAAGGGGCGGAGTGTAGCAGTTTTTGTGATGTGCCGCATAAATTATCCCTTCACTGGAAAATAACCGTCCGGACTGGACAAGGCTGCATATCAGTCATAATCTTAATCAATCGATTGATTAAGATCAGAGTCGTGCCATGAATACCCCCACCATGACAACCAAAGGTGAACAGGCGAAGAACCAGCTCATTGCCGCCGCATTGGCACAATTCGGCGAGTATGGTCTGCACGCCACCACGCGCGATATCGCCGCGCAGGCCGGGCAAAATATAGCGGCTATCACCTACTATTTTGGCTCAAAAGAGGATTTATATCTCGCCTGCGCCCAGTGGATTGCCGATTTTATCGGCTCGCAGTTTCGTCCGCACGCTGAAGAGGCCGAGCGTTTATTCGCTCAGCCAGAGCCGGATCGTGGCGCGATGCGCGAATTAATCCTGCGCGCCTGCAAAAATATGATCATGTTGCTCACCCAGGACGACACCGTAAACCTGAGCAAATTTATTTCGCGGGAACAGCTTTCCCCCACCGCGGCTTATCAACTGGTGCACGACCAGGTTATCAATCCGCTGCATACACACCTGACGCGCCTGATTGCCGCCTATACCGGCGGCGATGCCAACGATACCCAAATGATTCTGCATACCCACGCCATACTCGGCGAGGTGCTGGCTTTTCGTCTGGGGAAAGAAACCATTCTGTTGCGTACGGGTTGGTCACAATTTGATGAGGATAAAACCGCGCTGATTGACCAAACGATCACCTGTCACATCGATCTTATTCTGCAAGGTTTAACGCAAAGGAGTCTGGAGTCATGAAAAAACCTGTCGTGCTCGGGCTGGTTATCGCGGCCCTCGTTGCCGTGATTGCCGGTGGAACGTGGTGGTATCAAAGTCGGCAAGATAATGGCCTGACGCTGTACGGCAATGTCGATATCCGTAGCGTCAACCTGAGTTTTCGCGTTGGCGGCAGGCTGGCCTCGCTGGCGGTTGATGAAGGCGATGCGATTACCGCCGGTCAGGTGCTGGGCGAACTGGACCGCGCACCGTATGAAAACGCATTGATGCAGGCCAAAGCCAATGTTGCCGCTGCCCAGGCGCAATACGATCTGATGCTGGCCGGGTATCGCGCTGAAGAGATCGCCCAGGCGGCAGCGGCCGTCAAACAGGCACAGGCTGCCTATGATTACGCACAGAACTTTTATAATCGACAGGTTGGATTGTGGAAAAGCCGCACCATCTCCGCTAACGACCTGGAAAACGCCCGTTCATCACGTGACCAGGCGCAAGCCTCGTTGAAATCCGCACAGGACAAACTCAGCCAATATCGCAGCGGTAATCGTGTGCAGGACATCGAACAGGCGAAAGCCACGCTCGAACAAGCTCAGGCCGAGCTGGCACAGGCAGAGCTTAATTTGCATGACACCACGCTGACCTCGCCGTCTGACGGTACGCTTCTCACCCGCGCGGTTGAACCCGGCAGCATGCTGAACGAAGGGGGCACGGTGCTGACGCTGTCGCTCACGCGTCCGGTATGGGTCCGCGCCTACGTTGACGAACGCAATCTGAGCCAGGCGCAGCCAGGACGTGAGATCCTGCTCTATACCGACGGCCGCCCGAACAAACCGTATCACGGCAAAATCGGCTTTGTGTCACCAACCGCCGAATTTACGCCGAAAACGGTCGAGACTCCTGATCTGCGCACCGATCTGGTGTATCGCCTGCGAATTGTCGTAACCGACGCGGACGATGCGCTGCGTCAGGGAATGCCGGTAACGATAAAATTTGGCGATGAGGCACGGCATGAATGATGCCGTTATTACGCTCAAAGGGCTGACAAAAAACTTTGCCGGTATGGAAAAACCGGCCGTCGCCCCGCTCGACTGTATCGTGCATGCGGGCTACGTGACCGGGCTTGTCGGGCCGGACGGCGCGGGCAAAACCACGCTGATGCGCATGCTGGCGGGATTATTAAAACCTGATGCCGGAAGTGCTGCGGTGATTGGTTTTGACCCCATCAAAGACGACAGCGCGCTGCACGCGGTGCTGGGCTATATGCCGCAGAAATTTGGTCTGTATGAAGATTTAACCGTCATGGAGAACCTCAATCTCTATGCCGATTTGCGCAGCGTCACCGGTGAGGCGCGAGAAAAAACCTTTGCCCGCCTGCTGGAATTTACCTCGCTGGGGCCATTTACCGGACGACTGGCGGGCAAACTTTCCGGTGGGATGAAACAGAAGCTCGGGCTGGCCTGTACGCTGGTCGGCGAACCCAAAGTATTGTTGCTGGATGAACCGGGTGTCGGTGTCGACCCCATCTCCCGTCGTGAACTGTGGCAAATGGTTCATGAGCTGGCCGGGGATGGCATGTTGATCCTCTGGAGCACCTCGTATCTGGATGAAGCAGAGCAGTGCCGCGATGTACTGCTGATGAACGAAGGCGAACTGTTGTATCAGGGTGAACCGACGCGACTGACGCAAACCATGGCGGGCCGCAGTTTCCTGATGAGCAGTCCGCAGGAAAATAACCGCCGACTGCTGCAACGCGCGTTAAAACTACCGCAGGTCAGCGACGGGATGATTCAGGGGAAATCGGTACGCTTAATCCTGAAAAAAGCAGCCACTGCGGACGATATTCGTCGGGCAGACGGCATGCCGGAGATTAACATCAGCGAAACGACTCCCCGCTTTGAGGATGCCTTTATCGATTTACTCGGCGGAGCCGGAACATCGGAATCCCCGCTGGGCGCTATCCTGCATACCGTGGAAGGCACGCCTGGCGAAACGGTGATCGAAGCCAAAGCGCTGACCAAGAAGTTTGGCGATTTTGCCGCGACCGACCACGTAGACTTTTCCGTACAGCGTGGTGAGATTTTTGGCCTGCTAGGGCCCAACGGTGCCGGTAAATCCACCACCTTTAAAATGATGTGCGGCCTGCTGGTTCCCACCTCCGGCAAAGCGCTGGTGCTGGACATGGATCTGAAAGTCAGCTCCGGCAAAGCACGCCAGCATCTGGGCTATATGGCGCAAAAATTCTCCCTGTACGGCAACCTGACCGTTGAGCAGAACCTGCGCTTTTTCTCCGGCGTCTACGGTCTGCGCGGTCGGGCGCAGAAGGAGAAAATCGATCGTATGAGCGAGGCATTTGGCCTGAAGAGTATCGCGTCTCACGCCACCGACGATCTGCCGCTGGGCTTTAAGCAGCGCCTGGCACTGGCCTGCTCGCTGATGCATGAACCCGATATCCTGTTCCTCGATGAACCCACTTCCGGAGTCGATCCCCTCACCCGTCGGGAGTTCTGGCTGCATATCAACAGCATGGTGGAAAAAGGCGTCACGGTGATGGTGACCACCCACTTTATGGATGAGGCGGAATACTGTGACCGTATCGGGCTGGTGTATCGCGGCAAACTGATTGCCAGCGGCACGCCTGATGACCTGAAAGCACAAGCAGCCGATAGCGACACGCCGGACCCAACGATGGAACAGGCGTTTATCACGCTAATCAATGACTGGGATAAGGAGCACGCGCATGAGTAATTCCGCCCTCTCCTGGCGTCGCGTACGCGCGCTGTGCGTGAAAGAAACCCGCCAGATCGTCCGCGATCCCAGCAGTTGGCTGATTGCCGTCGTGATCCCGCTGCTGCTGCTGTTTATCTTCGGCTACGGGATCAACCTCGACTCCAGCAAGCTGCGGGTAGGGATTTTGCTCGAACAGCAAAGCGAGGAGGCGCTGGATTTTACCCATACCATGACCGGCTCGCCGTATATTGACGCCACCATCAGCGATAACCGTCAGGAATTGATTGAGAAAATGCAGGCCGGGCGCATTCGCGGGCTGGTGGTGATCCCGGTGAATTTTGCCCAGCAGATGGCGCGACCCAACGACGTGGCGCCGATCCAGGTGATCACCGACGGCAGCGAACCGAATACCGCCAACTTTGTACAGGGTTATGTCGAAGGTATCTGGCAGATCTGGCAACAACAGCGGGCGGAAGACCGGGGAGAATCATTCAAGCCCTTGATCGACGTGCAGACCCGCTACTGGTTTAACCCGGCAGCCATCAGCCAGCACTTTATTATTCCCGGAGCGGTGACCATCATAATGACGGTCATTGGAGCAATCCTCACCTCATTAGTGGTAGCGCGCGAATGGGAACGCGGAACCATGGAGGCCCTGCTGTCTACCGAAGTCACCCGCGTCGAGCTGCTGCTGTGCAAACTGATCCCGTATTACTTTCTGGGCATGCTGGCGATGCTGCTGTGTATGCTGGTGTCGGTATTTATTCTTGGCGTGCCCTATCGCGGCTCGTTGCTGATCCTGTTTTTCATTACCAGCCTGTTTCTGCTGAGTACGCTCGGCATGGGCCTGTTGATTTCGACTATTACCCGCAACCAGTTTAACGCCGCGCAGGTCGCGCTGAACGCCGCTTTCCTGCCCTCGATTATGCTGTCAGGTTTTATCTTCCAGATAGACAGCATGCCCGCGATTATCCGGGCGGTAACCTACATTATTCCGGCGCGTTATTTCGTCAGCACCCTGCAAAGCCTGTTTCTGGCGGGAAATATTCCAGTGGTGCTAATTATCAACGTGCTGTTTTTAATCGCTTCGGCGGTAATGTTTATTGGCCTGACGTGGCTGAAAACCAAACGTCGGCTGGATTAAGGGGACGGGCATGTTTCATCGCTTATGGACGTTAATTCGTAAAGAGCTGCAATCGCTGCTACGCGAACCGCAAACGCGAGCCATTCTGATTTTACCGGTACTGATTCAGGTGATCCTGTTCCCGTTTGCGGCAACGCTGGAAGTGACCAACGCCACTATCGCTATCTATAACGAAGACAACGGTAAACATTCGGTGGAATTAACCCAACGCTTCGCCCGCGCCAGCGCCTTTACCCATATTCTGCTGCTAAAAAGTCCCCAGGAAATCCAACCCACTATCGACACGCAAAAAGCACTGCTACTGGTGCGCTTCCCGGCAGACTTCTCGCGTAATCTGGATACTTTCCAGCAGGCACCCATGCAGCTAATTCTCGATGGGCGCAACTCCAACAGCGCGCAGATTGCCGCAAATTATCTGCAGCAGATCGTTAAGACGTATCAGCAGGAGTTGATGGACGGCAAGCCGAAACCAAACAACAGCGAGCTGGTCGTGCGTAACTGGTACAACCCGAATCTGGATTACAAATGGTTCGTGGTTCCGTCGCTGATCGCCATGATCACCACTATCGGCGTAATGATCGTCACCTCGCTCTCGGTTGCTCGCGAGCGCGAGCAAGGCACGCTGGATCAACTGCTGGTTTCCCCGCTTACCACCTGGCAGATTTTCATCGGTAAAGCGGTGCCGGCACTGATTGTTGCCACCTTTCAGGCCACCATCGTACTGGCAATCGGCATCTGGGCCTATCACATCCCGTTTGCCGGTTCACTGGGGCTGTTCTACTTCACGATGGTGATTTACGGACTGTCGCTGGTGGGATTTGGCTTGCTGATTTCGTCACTGTGCGCGACACAGCAGCAGGCATTTATCGGCGTCTTTGTCTTTATGATGCCGGCCATTTTGCTGTCCGGATATGTCTCTCCGGTCGAAAATATGCCTGTGTGGTTGCAGAATCTGACATGGATAAACCCGATCCGTCACTTTACGGACATCACAAAACAGATTTACCTGAAGGATGCGAGTCTGCAGATTGTCTGGGGAAGTTTGTGGCCGCTATTGGTGATAGCGGCCACAACAGGCTCAGCGGCGTATGCGATGTTTAGACGCAAAGTGATGTAACTTTTTGTCTTTCGCCAACAGCGAGACCACTGCGGGTCCGGCAAGGATCGCCAGCCCCGCCAGCGCCAGTAACACGTTGTTTTGCAGCACACGCGACAGTAACCACAGTACGATCATTGCCGCACCGAAATACCACGTGGTCGTCAGCTCTTCCAGCACGTCAGCCACATCACGCCAGCGCTGTTCATGGTGACGTTGCAATGCCAGCATTAAGATAACCGTTACGCCATACACGACGCATAATCCCAGGCCGACGTGCACCAGCTTGCCGCTCATCCAGCCCATTACCAGCAACGCCACTACCAGTAAATGCAACACAATCTGCCAGCAACTTAGACCCGTTGCGACACGAACACGTTGTTGCCACCTCATGGCTTTTCTCCTGAAGGATTTTTAACTAATTATTCAGAGTACCGGACTTTACGGAAAATTCCGCAACACCGCATCTTTTTGTGACGGCGACTACACTATTTATTTCGCCACAGAATTCGCGATACGGTCAAACCCCCCATCCCGAAGGATGATGGAGAGAGTCAGGAAAGTGACGCCAACGGGAGAATCATGAGCGAATCAGCAGACCGATTTTCATTCAATGTGCTCACCATTAATACTCACAAGGGTTTCACCGCCTTTAACAGACGCTTTATTTTGCCCGAGCTGCGGGATGCCGTCAGGGCAGTTGGCGCAGATATTGTGTGCCTGCAGGAAGTGCTGGGCGCTCACGACGTACACTCACTGCAGATAGAAAACTGGCCGGATACCAGCCATTACGAGTTTCTGGCCGACACCATGTGGCGCGATTTCGCCTACGGGCGCAATGCCGTGTATTCACAGGGGCATCACGGCAACGCCGTGCTATCGCGCTACCCCATTGAGCATTATGAAAACCGTGATATATCCGTTGGCACGAGTGAAAAACGCGGTGTGCTTTACTGTCGCATTGTGCCGCCGATGCTTTCCCGCCCGATTCATGTGATGTGCGTCCACCTCGGTTTGCGTGAAGCCCATCGCCAGGCACAGCTCAGCATGCTGGCAAATTGGGTCAATGCCCTGCCCAACGCGGATCCCGTGGTGGTTGCTGGCGATTTTAACGACTGGCGACAACAGGCAAATTATCCGTTAAAGAGCCAGGCCGGCCTTGACGAGATTTTTACCCGCGCTCACGGTCGCCCGGCGCGAACATTTCCAGTGCAGTTTCCCCTGCTGCGTCTGGACAGGATCTATGTGAAAAACGCGAATGCCAGTACCCCTACGACGCTGGCGCTGCGTCACTGGCGACATTTGTCCGATCATGCCCCCCTGAGCGCGGAGATTCGTGTATGAAAACTGGCTGGCGTGAAGGCAATCAAATTCAGCTACTGGAAAATGGCGATCAGTTCTATCCCGCCGTATTTCACGCGATTGAGCACGCGGAGCAAAAAATCATTCTGGAGACCTTTATCTGGTTTGAAGATGCGGTCGGGAAACAGCTACATGCCGCACTGCTCGCTGCCGCACACCGCGGGATCGCCGCAGAGGTGTTGCTGGACGGCTACGGCTCACCGGATCTAAGCGACAGCTTTGTCGAAGAGTTAACCGCGGCGGGTATTGTTTTCCGTTATTACGATCCGCGCCCACGCCTGTTCGGGATGCGCACCAATCTGTTTCGCCGGATGCATCGCAAAATTGTGGTCATTGACGATCGCATCGCCTTCGTCGGCGGTATTAATTACTCCGCCGAACACATGTCTGACTACGGGCCGGAAGCCAAGCAAGATTACGCTGTGCGTGTTGAAGGTCCGATTGTGGTTGATATTCTGACATTCGTGCTGGAAAACCTGCCGGGACAAAGCGCCGTACGCCGCTGGTGGCGACGGCATCACCGGGCAGTCGAAAATCATCGCCCCGGTGAAGCGCAGGCGCTGTTCGTCTGGCGTGATAACGAGGAACATCGCGATGATATTGAACGCCATTATTTGAAAATGCTCGCGCAGGCAAAGCGGGAAGTGATTATTGCCAATGCCTATTTCTTCCCCGGTTATCGTCTGTTGCATGCCCTGCGTAAAGCAGCACGACGCGGCGTACGGGTAAAACTCATCGTTCAGGGCGAGCCTGATATACCCATTGTGAAAGTGGGCGCCCGGCTGCTGTATAACTATCTGGTCAAAGGGGGCGTCCACGTCTACGAATATCACCGCAAGCCGCTGCATGGCAAAGTGGCGCTGATGGACGATCACTGGGCTACCGTCGGGTCCAGCAATCTTGACCCGCTCAGTCTGTCGCTGAATCTGGAAGCCAATCTCATTATTCATGACCGTGCTTTCAATCAGATCCTGCGCGACAATCTGACTCCCATTATTGCGCAGGACTGCCAGCGAGTTGATGAATCAATGTTACCCAGACGCACCTGGTGGAACCTGACCAAAAGCGTATTAGCATTTCACTTTTTACGCCACTTCCCGGCACTGGTCGGTTGGCTACCGGCACACACTCCGCGCCTGACTGAAGTGGAGCCGCCAGCACAACCCGCGATCGAAACACAAGATCGCATTCAAACCGAGGATGCAGGAGGAAAAACCTGATAGCGAAGTTGGACGAAAAAGCGCGGGTAAAAAACGAGGAAGCGATGGCTAAATCACCGTGACTGTAGTGCCGGATGGGGCGTAACGCCTTATCCGGCAACAGAGAATTAACGACGATTACCGAAAATACGCAGCAGCATCAGGAACAGGTTGATGAAGTCCAGATACAGCGTTAACGCCCCAAGAATGGCGTATTTACGCAAGTTGGAACTGTCGCGCAGGTCAATTTGCTCACCGATATTTTTCAGCTTTTGCGTGTCATAGGCGGTCAGGCCGACAAACACGATCACCCCAATGTAGGTCACCGCCCACATCAGCGCTTCGCTCTTCAGCCAGAAGTTAACCAACGAGGCCAGAACGATACCAATTAACGCCATAAACAGCATGTTGCCGAAGCCGCTGAGATCGCGTTTGGTGGTGTAGCCGTACAAACTCATGATACCGAACATCCCGCCGGTGACCACAAAGGTACTGGCGATAGACGAATAGGTATAGACAATGAAAATGCTTGATAGCGTCAGACCGGTTAACGCCGAGTAGAGCATAAACAGCGTCGTTGCCATTCCAGCGCTGAGCTTTTGCACCATGCCGGACAGGACAAATACCAGCGCCAGCTGTGCAATGATCAGCCCAAAGAAGGTAATTTTGCTGGAAAAGACAAACATCATCACCGCAGGCGTATTCGCCGCGTACCATGCAATAAACGCCGTCAGTAACAACCCACAGGTCATCCAGCCGTAGACCTGCGCCATGTAGGTTTGCAGGCCGGAACGGGCCTGCACAATAGAATCGGATCGTGGGAATCGGTCCATGACAATCTCCTGAGTCAGTATGTGCCTAAACCAATTGTACTCTACCAGCGTTTTGCTGCTTGCTTATCGCTGTCGCGGGCGTCGACCCAACGTTCACCTTCTGGCGTGGCTTCGCGTTTCCAGAACGGCGCACGCGTTTTCAGGTAATCCATAATGAATTGCCCGGCATCAAACGCGCTACTACGATGTGCACTGGTCACACCGACAAAAACAATTTCATCGCCCGGCCACAGTTCGCCAATACGATGGATCACCGTTACCCGGCCCAGCGGCCAGCGCGAACGCGCTTCGTCGACAATCTCCGCCAGCGCTTTTTCAGTCATCCCTGGATAGTGTTCCAGCATTAATGCCTGCACGCTGTCACCCAGATTATGATTGCGCACTTTACCGGTGAAGGTGACCACCGCGCCGTCTTCATCGCGCTCTGCCAGCCAGGGATACTCATCCCCGACGCGAAACGGCGCATGGCCAACAACAATTCGCGTTTCAGTCATTTTAGCCTCCGGTTACCGGCGGGAAGAAAGCGACTTCATCACCCGCGTTAAGAGGATGGTCAAAATCGACCAGCGTCTGGTTTACCGCCGCCAGCAGCTTACCGTCTTCCAGTGCCAGCGCCCAGCGATCGCTTTTTGCCGCAAGATGCTTGCGCAGCGCTTCTACCGTTGGAAATTCAGCCGTCATTTCTAGCGCATCGGTGTTGACCAGTTCGCGTACCTGAGCAAAGAAGAGAACCTTAATCATGTGCATCCACCTTAAAATCCCCCGACTTGCCGCCGCTTTTTGCCAGCAAACGCACCGGACCAATCACCATATCCTTTTGCACCGCTTTGCACATATCGTAAATGGTCAACGCCGCCACGGAGGCTGCTGTTAACGCTTCCATTTCAACGCCAGTTTTACCGGTCAGGCGACACAGCGTTTCAATGCGTACGCGATTGTGCTCCGGCTCGGCGTGAAGATTGACTTCGACCTTGCTCAGCATCAGTGGGTGACACAGCGGGATAAGATCCCAGGTACGTTTGGCGGCCTGAATACCCGCAATACGCGCCGTGGCGAATACATCACCCTTATGGTGGCTGCCATCGATAATCATCGCCAGCGTTTCGCTACGCATGGTCACGAATGCTTCAGCACGTGCCTCGCGTACGGTTTCCGCTTTGGCGGAGACATCCACCATATGCGCTTCGCCAGCGGCGTTAATATGAGTCAGTTGCGACATACTTATTTCTTCAAATGTGGGTGGAAATTACACGGACGCGTACGGGCATCAAGCTGCGGCGCAATGATATTTTCCCAGGCGGTACGACACGCTTTGGTCGACCCCGGCATGGCGAAAATCAGCGTTTTATTGGCCACCCCGGCAACCGCTCGAGACTGCAGCGTCGCGGTACCAATCTCTTCAAACGACAGCATACGGAAGACTTCGCCAAACCCTTCAACTTCTCTGTCAAACAGCGGCAGCAGCGCTTCCGGTGCCTGGTCCCCTTCGGTTAACCCAGTGCCGCCAGTAATGAGCACCACTTGCACATCGTCACTGGCAATCCAGGCTGAAACCTGAGCGCGAATCGCATAGCGGTTCTCTTTGACAATCGCCTTATCAACAATCTGATGACCCGCTTCCAGCGCCGAGTCGCGCAGATAATGGCCGGAGGTGTCATCTTCTTCGCCACGACGGTTGGAAACAGTAAGAATAGCAATGCGTGTCGGGATAAATTCAGCGCTTACCTGACTCATGAGAAACTCCTTTTAGCGATCAGCCGCCAATGTAAGATAAGTTTTGCGTAATACCGGTATTGTTCTGATGCAGGAAATGGGTCTGCTTTTTCTCCAGCAACGCGGCAGAGATACGTTCTTCAAGCGCAGCCTGCTGGGTGTCGTCGGTCAGCAAATCACGCAAGTTCACCCCGCCTTCACCAAATAAACACAGATGAAGTTTGCCGACGGATGAAACACGCAGGCGATTGCAGGTGGCGCAGAAGTCTTTCTCATAAGGCATGATCAGACCAATTTCACCGGCATAGTCAGGATGACAGAAAACCTGAGCCGGACCGTCGCTGCGCTGGCGTAACTGGTGGATCCAGCCGCGCTTAAGCAGTTCATCGCGCAGTACCTGCCCGGAGATATGGTGTTTGCGGAAGAGAGAGCTGCCCTCACCCGTTTCCATCAGTTCAATAAAACGTAGCTGAATCGGCCGTGGTTGAACCCAGGCGAGGAAGGTGTCCAGTTGATGATGGTTTACGTCGCGCATCAGCACGGTGTTAACTTTCACTTTTTCAAAACCGGCATCGAAGGCGGCGTCAATCCCCGCCATCACCTGCTGAAACTTATCCTGCCCGGTAATGGCGTGAAACTGACGGGCATCCAGGCTGTCGACGCTGACGTTGAGTGCCGTCAGCCCGGCATCGCGCCATGCAGCAGCATCGCGCGCCAGACGATAACCATTGGTGGTTACCGCAATCTGACGGATAGCGTCGTTTTCACGTACGGCAGCAATAATGTCGGTAAAATCGCGACGCAGTGACGGTTCGCCACCTGTCAGACGCACTTTTTCCGTTCCCAGGCTGGCGAACGCACGCGTGACGCGGCGAATTTCATCAACGGTCAGAAAGCCGTTATTAGTCACACCACCTGGCTTATAGCCATCTGGCAGACAGTAAGTGCAACGAAAGTTACACACATCGGTAATCGACAAACGCAAGTAGTAAAACTTACGCGCGAATGCATCGGTAAGTTGAGAGCCCATGTACACCTTTCCAAATACGGGAGGCGAAGTCATTTCTTCCTGCGCCCTGGTGACAATCGTATTCACGTATCGTCACGGCCAAAGCACCGTATCATTTGACCCAGGTGCAGAGGCTAGAGTGTTTATACTCGTCATGCTTCGAGTACATTGTGGTTATGCCGATACTAGCGTGTAAATGACACTTTTGCCATGTACACTTTCGCTGTATAAATCTGTATATAGCGGCATGATCGTGCAATTTCGCTACAGAATAAGCAAAAACCATCGTTTTGCATTGATATACATCATCTTGCTATCAGGTGGATGTCGTCAGAAAGGGGTAGATCGCAGAAAAAAATTACGGCAGATGCCGACTGGATAATTGCTGAAAACACGCTATTTACGTTACTGTAGCGCCGATCAATTGATATCAGGAATAACTATGCGCACTCGTACGCTGGCAGATCTGGATCGCGTTGTCGCTCTCGGCGGAGGGCATGGATTAGGACGCGTTCTGTCGTCACTTTCTTCTTTAGGTTCACGCCTGACGGGCATCGTCACGACCACCGATAACGGCGGTTCCACGGGGCGAATTCGCCGTTCAGAAGGCGGTATTGCCTGGGGAGACATGCGGAACTGCCTCAACCAGTTAATTACCCAACCAAGCGTCGCATCGGCGATGTTTGAGTATCGTTTTGGCGGTAATGGCGAACTTTCCGGCCATAACCTCGGAAATCTGATGTTAAAGGCGCTCGATCACCTCAGCGTGCGGCCTCTGGAAGCCATCAATTTAATTCGTAGCCTGCTAAAAGTTGATGCACATTTAATTCCCATGTCAGAACTACCGGTGGACCTGATGGCGCTCGACGATCAGGGACATGAAGTGTATGGCGAAGTAAATATCGACCAGCTCACTACCCTGCCGCAAGAATTAATGCTCTCACCTAAAGTTCCCGCCACGCGAGAGGCGATTGAAACCATCGCCGAAGCGGATTTGATTCTGATAGGACCAGGCAGTTTTTACACCAGCCTGATGCCGATCCTGCTGCTCGACGAACTGGCACAGGCGTTACGTCGCACACCGGCACCAATGGTTTATATCGGCAATCTGGGACGCGAACTCAGCCTGCCTGCCGCCAGCCTGACGCTTGCCGATAAGCTGGCCATCATTGAGCAATATGTTGGTAAGAAGGTGATTGATGCGGTGATTGTCGGACCAAAAGTCGATGTTTCGGCCATGACCGACCGCATTGTGATTCAGGATGAACTGGAGGCCAGCGATATTCCCTACCGTCATGACCGTCAATTGCTGCATAGCGCGCTGGAGAAAGCGGTGCAGGCGTTAGGTTGAACGTATTTGCCTGATGCGCTGCGCTTATCAGGCCTACAGGTGCGCTTGTAGGCCTGATAACGGGTCTCCCCCGCCATCCGGCATCGCGTTAAGACGCCGCGATAAACAGCTCGCGCAACTGATGCAACTGGTCGCGGATCTGCGCGGCCTCTTCGAACTCAAGGTTCTGCGCATGCAGCATCATCTGACCTTCTAACTCGTGAATCTTCTGCTGCAGCGCTTTTGGCGTCATGTCCAGCTCAACAACCTCGGATTTCGCCCCGGCACGTGACTTCCCTTTGCCTTTCGCTTTGGTCTTCGCAATATTCTGACCCAACGCCAGAATATCAACGACTTTCTTGTTCAGCCCCTGTGGCGTAATACCGTGTTCTTCGTTATACAGTTGCTGCTTCTCGCGACGACGTTCAGTTTCACCAATGGCCTTCGCCATTGAGGCGGTAATTTTATCGCCGTAGAGAATCGCTTTACCGTTGATGTTACGCGCCGCTCGACCTATGGTCTGGATAAGCGATCGTTCCGAACGCAGGAACCCTTCTTTGTCCGCATCCAGAATCGCCACCAGAGAGACCTCAGGCATGTCCAGGCCTTCTCGCAACAGGTTGATACCAACCAGCACGTCAAACTCGCCCAGACGCAAATCACGAATGATTTCCATACGTTCCACGGTATCGATGTCGGAGTGCAGATAGCGCACCCGCTCGCCGTGTTCTTCGAGGTATTCGGTGAGGTCTTCCGCCATGCGTTTGGTAAGCGTTGTGACCAACACACGTTCGTTAATCGCCGCACGGGTGCGGATCTCCGACAGCAGGTCATCAACCTGCGTCGCCACCGGGCGCACCTCAATGACCGGATCCAGCAGGCCGGTCGGTCGTACCACCTGATCGACCACTTCATCACCGGATTTCTCCAGCTCATAGTTGCCCGGCGTCGCCGAAACGTAGATAGTTTGCGGAGCCAGCGCCTCGAACTCTTCAAATTTGAGCGGACGGTTATCCAGCGCCGACGGCAGACGGAATCCGTATTCGACCAGGGTCTCTTTACGCGCCCGGTCGCCACGGTACATGCCACCAATTTGCGGAATCGTAACGTGAGATTCATCCACCACCAGCAGGCCATCGGCAGGCAGGTAATCAAACAGCGTCGGCGGCGGCTCGCCAGGGCCGCGCCCGGACAGATAGCGGGAGTAGTTTTCAATCCCCGAGCAGTAACCCAGCTCGTTCATCATTTCCAGATCGAACTGCGTACGCTGGCTTAAACGCTGTTCTTCTACCAGTTTGTTGTTCGCCAGCAGGATTTTGCGGCGCTCCGCCAGCTCGACTTTAATTTCTTCCATTGCCTGCACGATACGTTCGCGCGGCGTCACGTAGTGGGTTTTCGGGTAAATGGTGAAGCGCGAAATAGTGGATTCAACCTGCCCGGTTAGCGGGTCGAACAGCGACAAGCGCTCAACTTCTTCATCAAACAGTTCAACACGCAGCGCGATATCGTCAGATTCGGCCGGAAAGATGTCGATCACCTCACCACGCACGCGGAACGTCCCGCGCTGGAATGCCTGATCGTTACGCGTGTATTGCAGTTCAGCAAGCCGGCGCAGGATCGCGCGCTGGTCGATAATCATCCCCACCGTCAGATGCAACATCATCTTCAGATACAGATCCGGATCGCCCAGACCATAGATCGCGGAAACAGAGGCCACCACCACCACATCCCGCCGTTCAAGCAGGGCTTTGGTCGCCGACAAACGCATCTGTTCAATGTGTTCGTTTACCGACGCATCTTTCTCGATAAAAGTATCAGAGCTCGGGACATAAGCCTCCGGCTGATAATAGTCGTAGTAGGAGACGAAATATTCCACTGCGTTATCCGGGAAGAACTCTTTCATCTCGCCGTACAACTGGGCTGCGAGGGTTTTGTTAGGGGCCAGCACCATCGTCGGACGCTGTAAATCCGCAATCACGTTGGCAATAGTGAATGTCTTCCCCGACCCCGTCACCCCGAGCAGCGTCTGATGCGCCAGACCATCCTCCAGCCCTTCTTCCAGGCGACGAATCGCCTCAGGCTGATCGCCAGAGGGTTTAAAAGCGGAATTCAGTTTGAACGGTTTACTCATGAGCAGCTACCTGAAGCAATGGGCGGGCAGGTGTGTAATTTTACTCGCAGCAGTATATTTTGCCAGTAAAATATACTGGATGAAAAAACAGTAACGCACCAGAATATTTCTGTTACGCCATCAAAATGCCCGTCAGAGCAGGCTAAAATTTTGGCGCTGGCGAGATAAAACACCAGTAAAAATGTGTTATCCCCAAACCAATGACTTTTTTAACATTTGTCAAGACGGCAGATGAAAGTTTTATGGCAACGCATGACACTTCCGCGACAGCCATTGCTTTTATCTAACATTCTGTATTTCAATAACTATTCTCTCGAGCCGTCTTTCGCATCAATTTAGTCGCAGGCCGCGTCTTCTCTCGCTTACATTGTGTTTTCTAACTCTAATACACAAGGTTATCCACAGGAATAGTGGATAACTGCCTCCAGCCCGTGCTGACTGCCGCCTGGCAAAAACACCGACTTGCTCTTTTCGGGTGGGATAAAAAAAAATTATCGCCATTTTTTTATATTTATCAGCCAACGGAGCCCTGGAGGCTGTCGAGATCTTGCTCGCATTTTCACCATTTACCTGCCTGCACCATCCCGACGCGACCAGGCACTGGCAATGTGCGCAAAATTAACCCGGATCGTTAAAAACCAGACATCGCTGCCGATGGATCACGCTATCCCGCTGTTTTTCGCGCATTTCCCATTTGTGGCAAGAGATTTGCAATTTTCTTCTGCTCCCCGGCCTGTCGGGCGGATAACTTCATGATGGAGAAAACCTATGTTGAGTCTTCGCGCAGTGAATCACTATTACGGTAACCAGCACACGCTATGGGATGTGGATCTCGACCTGCAGCCCGGCAAATGTACCGGTGTGCTGGGACTTCCGGGGATGGGGAAAACGACGCTGGCCAATTGCATCATCGGCAATTTGCCTATCGAAAGCGGTACGATGGTCTGGCATCAGGCAGGCGCGCCACCGCGCGATCTGAGTCCGATCCCAGCGGCAAATCGCATTGCGCTGGGTATTAACTCCGTTTCACAACAGAGACGGATTTTTTCGCAACTGACGGTCGAGGAAAATCTGCATATTGCGCGCCAGGCGGTTGAAGAAAGCGAAACGATGAACAGCAGCGATATATACCGCCTCTTCCCACAGTTGTACAGTCTGCGTCAGACCAAAGGGGTTGCCTTATCAGAGGAAAATCAGCACCAGCTTGCACTCGCCAGCGCGCTGGTTACACGCCCACGCCTGCTAATCCTCGATGAGCCTACGCGAGGAACGGGCCAGGCGTATATCCACAAGCTGGGGAACCTGATTGTGAGGCTAAGCCAGGAGTTGGGCATCGCCATAATGCTCGCAGAGCAAAGCCTGCCGTTTATTCGTCGGGTCGCTGATTGCTATTGCCTGTTACATCGCGGACGCAATGTGGCCCAGGGACAACTGGCGCAGCTCAGCGACCCGTTTCTTAACGACTGGATGGCGCCAGAGGCAAAACGCTAAGGTCGAGATAGTGCCCTGTCGTTGCGCGTTCTGGCTCGTCCTCCAGCCATGGGATTTCCCCCAGCAGCGGAGCCGGAATCGCGCGTTTCAGCGTTGCCATATATTCAGCATGGCGTTTCCCTGGCGGAGTCACATCATTGGCGACCCACCCCGCCAGCGTCAACCCAGCCTGTTGTACTGCTTGCGCAGTCAGAATGGCATGGTTGATGCAGCCAAGCTTGACGCCAACCACCATAATCACCGGCAGTTGTTCTGCTTGTACCCAGTCAGAAAAACTCAGCGTGGGTGAAAGCGGCGTAAACCAACCGCCAGCGCCTTCCACCAGCACCCAGTCAGCCTGTTCTTCAAGCAAGCGTAAACCCGCAGACATCACTGAGGCCTGAATAGGGCGACCTTCGTCAGCGCTGATGATATGCGGTGACGTGGGTTCGGCAAAGGTATAGGGATTGATTGCCGTATAGTGCACTGCCACAGCGCTGTTGCGCTGTAATGCCAGAGCATCGCTATTACGCAGACCCTCAGCCGTTATTTCACTACCGGACGCCACGGGCTTATAGCCGACCGTTCGATAACCCAATTGCCCCGCGGCCTGCAGGAGCGCACAGCTGGCAATTGTTTTACCAACCTCAGTGTCCGTCCCGGTGACAAAATACGTTCTGGTCACGTTGAATTACTCCTAAAAAAAGTTGATACGTCAGCGGGTATTTTCCCTGTACAGAGGGCCAGGCTAACTGTAACTGCTGCAGCTGTGAACGGGTCAGTACGCGCTGTTCGCGTCCATCATGGAGATGCGTCGCACCGATCCCTTTGAGCGAGCGCATGGCGCTCAACGCATCGTCAAACCACAGTGTCACCGGATGAAGCTGATACTCGACGTCCCAGCCATGCAGAGCCTTTTCAAGTTGCTCCACGGGCAAGAAACGGTTGGTGTGCTCCCGGTCATCTACCGCTTGCCACGCCCGGCGTAATTCCGGCATCGAGCCGTGTGCCAGGGTACTAAACGCCACCGTGCCTCCGGGGCGCACAACCCGGCAAAGCTCACTTAACGCGCCGTGTAAATCGCTGCACCACTGCACCGCCAGATTGCTCCAGGCCAGGTCAAAAGTGGCAGCGTTTTGAGGGATGGCTTCAATATCCGCCAGCAGATAGTGGTGGGCGGCATTTTGCCGCTGTGCCTCTGCCAGCATTTGTTCAGAAAGATCCAGTGCGCTGACTTCGCTTCCCTGCTCACGCCAGTAGCGACTCATGCGCCCTGGGCCGCACCCCGCATCCAGTACCCGTGCATAATCCCGTTCACCAAGCAGCGCCAGCAAGGCGTCGGCGCTTTGGCACTGTAGCCCGGCATGTTGTTCATAGTGGGAAGCGGCGCGTCCAAATGCAGCAGCAATGGCCTGTTTATTGACCTGCGCCATGCAGCACCTCCAGCAAGCGGTCGATATCCTGGCATTCATGCGCCTGCGTCAGCGTCAGCCGTAATCTGGCGGTGCCGACCGGTACCGTAGGAGGCCGGATGGCGGTCACCCAACAACCTTGGGCGCGTAAAACCTCCGCCAGTTGCAGTGCTTTATGGTTATCGCCCACGATCAATGGCTGGATGGCACTGTCTGAGTTTGCCAGCGTGAAATCCGCAATATCCAGGCCAGCACGAAAACGTTGGATCAACATGGCCAGTTTTTCCCGGCGTTCATCGCCCTCACGACTGCGGATCACTGCCAGCGCGGCACGCAATGCCTGCGCCTGAGCAGGCGGCATGCTGGTGCTGTAAATCAGATGACGGGCAAACTGCAGCAGATAATCGGCCACGCTGTCTGAACACAGGATTGCCGCGCCGCTGACGCCAAATCCTTTCCCGAAGGTCACCACTAACAGCTCAGGTTTCACCTGCTGTCGGAAGCATGAGCCACGCCCTTCCTCACCGCTAACGCCTATACCGTGGGCATCATCCACCAGCAACCACGCATTCTGGTGCTGCGCCTCAGCGTGAGTTTCCGCCAGCGGTGCGCTGTCGCCATCCATGCTGAACACGCCTTCGGTCACCACCAACTGCTGCCCCGGACAGGGGGCAGACAGTAGACGAGCCAAATGTTGCGGGTCGTTATGGGTAAAACGGCGTAACACGGCGGGACTCAGACTGGCCGCTTCCAGCAACGACGCATGGCTGAGGCGGTCGGCGACAATCCGGTCATCTTTTCCCATCAACGCTGTGATCACCGCCTGGTTGGCGGCGAAACCGGAAATGAACAGCAATGCTCGTGAATAACCCAGCCATTGCGCCAGTTCGTCTTCCAGCGCCTGATGCGCGATGGAATAGCCGCTAACATGGCCTGAACCCCCGCTGCCGACGCCAAAACGTTCAGCCCCCTGCTGCCAGGCACAGACTATCTGTGGATGGTGACTCAACCCCAGATAATCGTTACTGGAAAAATTCAGATACTGACGCCCCTCGGCCAACAACCAGCGCCCTGCCCCCTGTGTCACCGCATAGCGGCGACGCAGAGCATCAGCAGAACGACGCAAAGTGAGCGCATCGTCAATTTTTTGCTGCCAGGTCATACGGTTGCCGCGTTGTAGTAGTCGTCTGTATCCGGGGTGCGCAACGCCTGCTCCAGACGTTGCTGCTGTTCGTTATCGCCCACCAGTACCGCCGTTTGCTGCGGATTCAGACCGAGTTTGCGGAATAAAAGCAGATCTTTGTCTTCGTTCGGGTTGGGTGTAGTGAGCAGTTTGCAGCCGTAGAAAATCGAGTTGGCCCCGGCCATAAAACACATTGCCTGGGTCTGTTCGTTCATCTGCTCGCGCCCGGCAGAAAGACGCACGTACGAGGTCGGCATCATGATGCGCGCGACAGCGATAGTACGAATAAAATCAAACGCATCCACATCGTCGTTATCGGCCAGCGGCGTGCCCTTTACTTTCACCAGCATGTTAATGGGGACGCTTTCCGGCGGTGTGGGTAGGTTCGCCAGTTGCAGCAATAAACCGGCACGATCGGTAACCGTTTCCCCTAACCCCACGATACCGCCAGAGCAGACTTTAATCCCCGCCTCACGCACTTTATCCAGCGTATCAAGTCGCTCCTGGTACGAACGGGTGGTAATGATATTGCCGTAAAATTCCGGCGAGGTATCGAGGTTATGGTTGTAGTAGTCCAGACCCGCGCTGGCCAGTCGCTGAGCCTGGGTTTCGTCCAACGTGCCCAGCGTCATACAGGCTTCCAGCCCCAGCGCTTTTACACCCTGGACCATCTGTTCCAGATAAGGCATGTCGCGCTCATGCGGATTCTTCCACGCCGCCCCCATGCAAAACCGTGTTGAACCTGCCTGCTTCGCCTTACGCGCGGAATCCAGAACCTGCTCAACTTCCATCAGACGCTCGGTTTCCAGACCGGTTTTATAGCGGGAACTTTGCGGGCAGTATTTGCAGTCCTCCGGACAGGCACCGGTTTTAATCGACAGCAGCGTACTCACCTGTACCTGCCGCGGATCAAAATGCTGACGGTGCACTTGTTGCGCTTCAAACAGCAGATCCAGCAGGGGTTTTTCAAATAATTCGGTGACTTGCGACATTGTCCAGCGAGAAGAATGAGCCATATTGATATACGTTTCGTTGTCAGTTTGGTGTAGACTCGTAAACCTAAATCTTTTTAATTTGGTTTACAAGTCGATTATGACAACGGACGATCTTGCGTTTGACCAACGCCATATCTGGCACCCTTACACCTCCATGACCTCCCCGCTACCGGTTTATCCGGTGGCCAGTGCCGAAGGTTGTGAACTGCTATTAGCCAACGGTGAGCGGCTGATTGACGGTATGTCGTCCTGGTGGGCGGCGATCCACGGTTACAATCACCCGCAGCTGAACGCCGCGATGAAAACGCAGATTGATGCCATGTCGCACGTGATGTTTGGCGGCATTACCCATGCCCCGGCTATTGCGCTGTGTCGCCAGTTGGTGGCGATGACGCCCGAGGCGCTGGAGTGCGTTTTTCTCGCGGATTCTGGTTCGGTCGCCGTGGAAGTCGCGATGAAAATGGCGCTGCAATACTGGCAGGCAAAAGGCGAAGCGCGTCAGCGTTTCCTGACGTTTCGTAACGGTTATCACGGTGACACCTTCGGCGCAATGTCGGTCTGCGATCCCGACAACTCGATGCACAGTCTGTGGAAGGGTTATCTGCCGGAGAACCTGTTTGCGCCCGCCCCGCAAAGCCGCATGGGCGGCGAGTGGGACGAACTGGATATGGTACCGTTCGCCCGCCTGATGGCCGCGCATCGCCACGAAATTGCGGCGGTGATCCTTGAGCCGATTGTGCAGGGCGCTGGCGGCATGCGCATGTATCACCCCGAATGGTTAAAACGCATCCGTAAAATGTGTGACCGTGAAGGTATCCTGTTGATTGCCGATGAAATCGCCACCGGATTTGGTCGTACAGGCAAGCTGTTTGCCTGTGAACACGCCGATATCACCCCGGATATTTTGTGCCTTGGCAAAGCGTTAACCGGCGGGACAATGACCCTTTCCGCAACTCTGACCACCCGCCAGGTCGCGGAAACCATCAGCAACGGTGAAGCCGGATGTTTTATGCACGGCCCGACTTTCATGGGCAATCCACTGGCCTGCGCCGTCGCCTCCGCCAGCCTGTCGTTACTCGAAACCGGCGAGTGGCGCTCGCAGGTAGCGAACATAGAAGCGCAGCTGCGGGCAGAGCTCGCCCCGGCGGCTGATTCCCGTTGGGTCGCCGACGTGCGCGTGCTTGGTGCCATCGGCGTCATCGAAACCACGCATCCGGTGAATATGGCCGCTTTACAGAAGTTCTTTGTCGAACAGGGCGTGTGGGTAAGACCGTTTGGTAAGCTCATTTATCTGATGCCGCCGTACATCATCAAGCCCGAACAACTGTGTCGTCTGACCCAGGCCGTCAACGAGGCTGTGCGCAATGCAACATTTTTTAGCGATTAACCAGCGGTAAGCTCTACGGTTTCTGGCTACACTTTTTGGCTAACGAGAGGAGTCAGCATGAAACTAATCAGTAACGATCTGCGCGATGGCGAAAAGCTTCCTCATCGCCACGTCTTTAACGGCATGGGATATGACGGGGATAATATTTCCCCGCATCTGGCATGGGATGATGTGCCCGCCGGGACTAAAAGCTTTGTCGTGACCTGTTACGATCCTGATGCGCCAACCGGCTCCGGCTGGTGGCACTGGGTGGTGGTAAATCTGCCTGCAGATACCCGGGTTTTACCACAAGGTTACGGCTCGGGGCTGGTTGCGTTGCCGGAAGGCGTGCTGCAAACACGCACGGATTTTGGTAAAGCAGGTTATGGTGGCGCTGCGCCGCCGAAGGGGGAAACCCACCGCTATATCTTTACGGTTCACGCACTGGATGTGGAGCGTATTGATGTCGATAAGGACGCCAGCGGCGCGATGGTTGGATTTAATGTCCATTTCCACTCGCTCGCCAGCGCCTCAATTACGGCGATGTTTAGCTAACCTCCGTGCCGGATGGCAACGCTAACGCGTTTTATCCGGCCTACGAGCTGGTTTGTAGGCCGGATAAGCGCCATCCGGCATTTTTACAGAAACTCCGGAACTAAATGCAGCAACGCGCCCTGCGCTAACAGTTCTGTCGCGCACTCGATATCCGGGGCGAAAAAGCGATCCTGCGTGTAATGGGCAACCTGCTCGCGTAAAGCCTGGCGCGCCTGCTCCAGCAGCGGGCTTGAGGTTAACCCTTCACGCAGGTCAATCCCCTGACACGCCGCCAGCCACTCTACGGCAATCACGCCGCGCGTATTCGCCGCCATCTCCCACAGTCTGCGGCCCGCCGCTGGCGCCATTGAGACATGATCTTCCTGGTTGGCGGAGGTTGGCAGGCTGTCCACGCTATGCGGATGCGCCAGCGCTTTGTTCTCGCTCGCCAGTGCGGCCGCGGTGACCTGGGCAATCATAAAGCCGGAGTTCACCCCGCCGTTTTTTACCAGGAACGGCGGCAGTTGCGACATGTGTTTATCCATCATCAGCGCAATACGTCGCTCCGATAACGAGCCGATTTCGGCAATCGCCAGCGCCAGATTATCTGCCGCCATCGCCACCGGTTCAGCATGGAAGTTACCGCCAGAAATCACATCCCCCTCTTCGGCAAATACCAGCGGGTTGTCGGAAACCGCGTTGGCTTCGACCAACAGAACATCCATTGCCTGGCGCATTTGCGTCAGACACGCCCCCATCACCTGCGGCTGGCAGCGCAGAGAATACGGATCCTGCACTTTCTCACAGTTATGATGCGACTGCGAAAGCGCGCTGGTGTCAGTTAATACGTGACGATACAGCGTCGCGGCATCAATCTGCCCACGCTGTCCTCGTGCGGCATGAATACGGGCATCAAACGGACGACGAGAGCCCAGCACGGCTTCGGTGGTCAGCGCCCCGCACACCGTTGCAGACGCGAACAGTTCCTGAGCTTCAATTAATCCGCGCAGCGCGAAGGCGGTGGACGCCTGAGTTCCGTTGAGCAGCGCCAGCCCTTCTTTCGCCTCCAGCGTAATCGGCTCCAGCCCGGCCTTTTTCAGCGCTTCGGTCGCCGGGAGCCATTCCCCCTGCCAGCGCGCCTTCCCTTCTCCGAGCAGCGTCAAAGACATATGCGCCAGCGGCGCCAGGTCACCCGATGCCCCCACTGAGCCTTTCGCCGGGATCAGCGGATACACCTCGGCATTCACCAGCGCAATCAGCGCTTCAATCACGCTCAGGCGAATACCGGAAAAACCGCGCGCCAGACTGTTGATTTTCAGCACCATAATCAGACGCACCATCGCGTCGTCCAGCGCCTCGCCGACACCTGCCGCATGGGAAAGCACCAGCGAACGCTGCAAATTCTGCAAATCTTCCGTGGCGATACGGGTCTGGGCCAGCAGGCCAAAGCCGGTATTAATGCCATACGCCGTACGGCCTTCAGCGACAATATTATTGACGCAGGCGACGCTGGCGTTAATAGCATCGATTGCCCCGGCATCCAGACTCAGTTTGACCGGCTGCTGCCAGATTTCACGTAGCTGGGTAAAACTCAGATGGCCCGGCGTGAGTGTCATGGTGTTCATATCAGCGTTTCTCCTGCGTCGCGGCAACCATCGGCAAATTCAGCCCTTCTTCGACGGCGCATTCCACCGCAATGTCATATCCGGCGTCGGCGTGGCGCATCACCCCTGTCGCCGGATCGTTATGTAAGACCCGGGCGATACGCGCCGCGGCTTCATCGGTGCCATCGCAAACAATCACCATCCCGGCATGCTGAGAGAAGCCCATACCGACCCCGCCACCGTGGTGCAGCGACACCCAGGTCGCGCCGCTGGCGGTATTAAGCAGCGCGTTCAGCAGCGGCCAGTCGGATACGGCGTCTGAACCGTCGCGCATAGCTTCGGTTTCGCGGTTCGGGCTGGCAACAGAGCCAGAGTCCAGATGGTCACGGCCAATAACAATCGGCGCGGATACTTCACCGCTGCGCACCATTTCATTAAACGCCAGCCCCAGTTTTTGCCGCCATTCCAGACCGACCCAGCAGATACGCGCCGGTAAACCCTGGAAATTAATCCGCTCACGCGCCATATCCAGCCAGTGGTGCAGATGCTTATCGTCAGCCACGATCTCTTTCACTTTGGCATCGGTTTTATAAATATCCTGCGGATCGCCGGAAAGCGCCACCCAACGGAACGGGCCAATGCCGCGACAGAACAACGGTCGAATGTAAGCAGGTACGAAGCCGGGGAAATCAAAAGCGTTTTCCACGCCCATCTCTTTGGCCATCTGGCGAATGTTATTGCCGTAATCAAACGTCGGCACGCCCATTTTGCTAAACGCCAGCATCGCCTCAACGTGCGTTGCCATGGAGCGTTTCGCCGCCTGCACCGTGCCCTGCGGATCGGACACCGCTTTTGCCTGATACTCATCCCAGCTCCAGCCGGACGGCAGATAACCGTGCAGCGGATCGTGGGCGCTGGTCTGGTCGGTGACCATGTCCGGGCGCACACCGCGCTTCACCAGTTCCGGCACAACGTCGGCGGCGTTCGCACACAGCGCAATGGAGACCGCTTTACCCTCGCGAGTGTATTTGTCGATACGCGCCAGCGCATCGTCCAGTGAGGTGGCCTGCTCGTCCACGTAACGGGTACGCAGACGGAAATCGATCCGGCTCTGCTGGCATTCAATATTCAGCGAACACGCACCCGCAAGCGTTGCAGCGAGGGGTTGCGCACCACCCATACCGCCCAGCCCGGCGGTCAGAACCCAGCGTCCGCTCAGGTTACCCTGATAATGCTGACGCCCGGCCTCAACGAAGGTTTCATAAGTGCCCTGTACGATGCCCTGGCTGCCGATGTAGATCCAGCTCCCGGCGGTCATCTGGCCGTACATCGCCAGCCCTTTGGCATCCAGTTCATTAAAGTGTTCCCAGGTAGCCCAATGTGGCACCAGGTTGGAGTTGGCAATCAGCACGCGCGGTGCGTTGTCGTGAGTTTTAAATACGCCTACCGGTTTTCCGGACTGGACCAGCAGCGTCTCATCGGTCTCCAGTTTGGTCAGCGCGTTGACGATGGCGTCATAGCATTCCCAGTCCCGCGCGGCGCGGCCAATCCCGCCGTAAACCACCAGCTCATGCGGATTTTCCGCCACATCGGGATCCAGATTATTCATTAACATGCGCAGCGGCGCTTCGGTCAGCCAGCTTTTGGCCGTTAAGGTGGTGCCGCGTGGGGCACGAATATCCTGCTGACGATATTTGCTATGGGACATGACAGAAAACTCCTCGCGAACGTCGGATAGATAAGTAACATATACTTGTCTATACAAGTCACCGCAAGGATGATTTTAACAATTAAGATACATTTTTATTATATTGCGTCAGCAATCACGGTTTTCATGTCCTGTATCAGGACATAAACCGCCCTTGCAGGCGATAGCGGGAACCCGGGAACAGCAAACGGGCATGAGAGACAATAGAAGACGCAGACCAGGTCTTGCGGCGGATCAGCAGGCAGGGATCGTGTTCTTTGATATTCAGCAGCGCGCACTCTTCAGCGCTGGCACGTACCGCTTCAACAATATGCTCACCTTCCGTTAAAGGGGCTATCAGCGACAGGTAAGCATGCGGCGTAGTCTGGCTGTAATCCTGCGCCAGATACTCCGGCACAATTTCGGCATTCACGCAGCGATCTTCAATCTGTACCGGCAGATCGTTCTCGTAGTGCACCATGACAGAGTGAAAAATAGAGGTGCCTTCTTTGACGTTTAATACCAAAGCCTGCTGCGCGTTTGCCCGGGTTCTTTCCAGCGTCAGCACTTCGCACCGGTGCTGATGCTGACGGGCGTTGATTTCATCCGCGATGCTGCGAATTTCAAACAGCGCGGACTGACCTTTTGGCTCGGCGACAAACGTCCCCACGCCCTGCAAACGCACCAGTAAACCTTCATCCGTTAACTCACGCAGCGCCCGGTTGATGGTCATGCGGCTGAAACCATACTGCGCCACCAGCTCTGCCTCAGACGGAATGCGATCGTGAGGTTGCCAGATACCGCTGGCAATTTTTTCGCTGATCTCCTGTTTGACCTTTTCGTAAAAAGGAGCCGGAGCAGAACGGAATGGGAGCATGCGTGAGCCTTCCTTAAGCTGAAAATGTGAGTGGGTACAGTTTACAGGCATTACCCGAACCTGATAAGCGCTACGCCATCAGGTATGTCAGTGCCACCAGTGGGCGATTTGCCAGCCTAATCGCGCCGCAACCCGCGCAGCCCTGCCATCATCATCAAAACGCGGGTTAAACTCAACCATATCTACCGCCTGGAGTTTACCGCTGCGACAAAGAGGTTCAATCAGCCCCAACAACGTCGCCAGCGGGACACCCAACGCGGCAGGCGCGGATACGGCGGGCATTTCCCACACCGGCAGCACGTCGAGGTCGATTGTCAGATAGATGACATCCATGTTTGCAACAAATTGCGCCAGCTGCGCCTGCGCCGTATGACAGTGCAGATCTTCGACCACGGTAACCCCCAGCCGTTGCGCTTCATCCCACAGCGCCTGGGTGTTTGCCGCCCGGCTGACGCCAACGCAGGCGTAATGAAATTCACGCTGCTGTTGCTCACAGAGGTGCGCCAGTTGACGAAACGGCGTACCGGAAGTGGGTTGTTCGGCGTAGCGTAGGTCCAGGTGCGCATCGAGGTTAACAATCCCCACTTTTGCCTGCGGGAACGCGTCCAGCACACCTGCACCATGGGCATATGCGGTTTCGTGTCCGCCCCCCAGAACAAAGGTGCGCATATTTTCCTGCTGGCAACGCTGTACCGCATTGCGTAGCGCCTGCTGCGCGCCCTCAAGATCGGGGGCCTGCACCACAATATTGCCCAGATCCACCAGTCGATGATGCCCATCGTGGCTGGCTAAATTCGCCAGCGCCTTGCGCAGCACATCGGGCGCTCCGGCAGCTCCCGTGCGCCCCTGATTACGTTTAACACCTTCGTCGCAGGCAAACCCGAGCAACGCTATCTGCTCGCGATACATTTCTGGGCTAAACGTCGGGCTCTGGGTGATAGTCTGAAACAGGCGCAGCGCATTCGGCGATTCGGCCCGGTCATCACGTCCCTGCCACAGCGCAGGAGAAGCGGGTTGCCAGTTGGTCATGATGGTTGCCCTTTAAATACACGTTGATAGATTGGGTTGCGACCAGGTTCATAGAGAATTTCGACCGGGAGTTCGGCATCCCACACCACAAAGTCGGCCACAAACCCGGCTTTCAGTTGACCGTGAGTGGCATGACGCCCCAGCGCGCGGGCAGCATGACGGGTTACCCCCGCCCATGCCTCTTCCGGCGTTAAGCCAAACTGAACGCAGGCCATATTCATCGCCCAGTGCAGGCTGATAAACGGGCTGGTACCGGGGTTAAAATCTGTCGCTACCGCCATCGGTACCTGATATTGACGTAGCAACGCTACCGGTGGGCGCTGCTGCTCTTTGAGGAAATAGAATGCGCCGGGCAATAGCACACCGACCGTACCGCTTTGGCTCATTGCCGCCACGCCCGCTTCATCCAGATATTCAATGTGATCGGCGGATAGCCCGTGGTAGCGGCTTACCAACTGTGCGCCGCCAAGCAATGACAGTTGTTCGACATGGCCTTTAATCGGGATGCCCAGCGCCTGCGCGGCCTGAAAGACGCTTTCGCTCTGCGCCAGCGTAAAGCCCACGGTTTCACAGAACAGGTCAACGGTTTCAAATAAACCCTGTTCCCACAATTGCGGCAAAATCGTCTCGCAAACCAGCGTAATGTAGCTATCGGGATCATCGCGATACTGCGCCGGTGTGGCATGTGCAGCTAACAGCGTTGGGCTTATTTCGACGGTATTTTCTGCCGCCAGCGCAGCCACGACGCGTAAAATTTTCTCTTCTGTCGTCAAATCCAGGCCGTAGCCCGATTTGATTTCCAGCAACGTAACGCCTTCTTTGATCAACCGTTCCATTCGCCCCTGCGCCAGCTGTAAGAGCTGCTCATCCGTGGCGCTGCGCGTCGCCGACACGGTGGCATTAATCCCCCCACCCTGAGCGCTTATCTGCTGGTAGGAGACACCATTTAGTCGCTGCTCCCATTCACCTGCGCGGTTTCCGCCAAAGACGAGATGCGTATGGCAATCAATCAGGCCTGGCGTAATCAGCCTGCCCTGCATATCAAAAGTATTGTCATGTGTGAGATATAACGATGATTCCGGGACGATATCGCGAATCTTACCCTGGCGGACGATCAGCGCATGACCATCCACCAGCCCATACGGGGTATCACGTTCAGGATCCATGGTCGCCAGGCGGACATTACGCCAGATAGCATCATCAGGGAAAAATTGCTGCATTCGACTCACCACTTGTCATAGGTTGTATAGACATTTATTTTGCATCCTGTGGATGTTGTCAACCTGAAGGACCAAAATTGTTATCTAATTGTGATATAAGGACTCTCTACACCCGAGATTGCTGCTATAAAAAACAACTTTTTACCTTTTCGCCTTCCCGTTTCGCTCAACTTAGTATAAAAAAGCAGGCTTTAATGGATAACTTTCAAAGCCCGGAGCAACCTGTGAACATATCATCAGTTTCCCGTCTGGCGCTGGCAATGGCTTTTGGCGTGACGCTGACCGCCTGTAGCTCTACGCCGCCCGATCAAATTCCTTCCGATCAGACCGCGCCAGGAACGTCTATGCGCCCGATTCTGTCGGCCAATGAAGCGAAAAACTTCGTTGCTGCGCACTATTTTTCCGCGCTGACGCCAAACACTGCGCCGTGGAGCCCCTCTTCTATTACTTTGCCCGCGCAGCCTGACTTTGTCGTTGGCCCGGCAGGCACCCAGGGCGTGACGCATACCAGCATTCAGGCCGCGGTTGATGCGGCAATCATTAAACGTACCAACAAACGTCAGTACATCGCGATTATGCCAGGTGAGTATCAGGGCACGGTCTACATCCCGGCAGCAACGGGAAGCCTGACGCTGTACGGTATGGGCGAAAAACCGCTGGATGTGAAAATTGGCCAGGCTATTGATGGCGAAATGAGCACCGCGGACTGGCGTCGTACGGTGAACCCAGGCGGTAAATATATGCCGGGTAAACCTGCGTGGTATATGTATGATAATTGCCAGAACAAGCGCGGCACCAACATCGGCGTGATGTGTTCTGCTGTCGTCTGGTCGCAAAACAACGGTCTGCAATTGCAGAACCTGACCATCGAAAATAACCTCGGTGACAGCGTTGATGCAGGTAATCACCCGGCCGTTGCGCTGCGTACCGATGGCGATAAAGTGCAGATCGACAAGGTTAACATTCTGGGACGTCAGAACACCTTCTTCGTGACCAACAGCGGCGTACAAAACCGTCTGGAAAACGATCGTCAACCGCGAACTCTGGTAACCAACAGCTACATTGAAGGTGATGTGGATATCGTTTCTGGTCGTGGCGCAGTGGTGTTCGAGAACACCGATTTCCGTGTTGTGAATTCCCGTACGCAGCAGGAAGGTTACGTGTTCGCACCGGCTACTCTGTCAAACATCTACTACGGTTTCCTGGCGATTAATAGCCGCTTCACGGCAAGTGGCGATGGCGTGGCACAGTTAGGCCGATCACTGGATGTCGATTCCAACACTAACGGCCAGGTCGTTATCCGTGACAGCGTGATTAACGAAGGCTTTAACATGGCAAAACCATGGGCTGACAGCGTTATCGCAAAACGCCCGTTTGCCGGTAATACCGGTGCGGAAGATGACAAAGGTGAAATCCAGCGCAACCTGAACGACACCAACTTCAACCGCATGTGGGAATACAACAACCGCGGTATCGGTAGCAAAGTGGTTGCCGAGCCGAAGCAATAACAGCGAAAAGGGATGGCTTACCGCCATCCCTGAACATACCTATCTACTTATTGCACCAACACTGCCCGGTTGCTGTAAAGGCGGTTGAGTTCTTTTCTGCTGAGTCCGCGTTCTGAAGTCTTGCTTTGAGGTAAATCATCTGCGGGCTGTACATCGACAGTTTCTTTTGTTTTTGTTATGGATTTTTTATATTCTTTCACAAGACTGAACAGTTTTTGGGAATGGGTTTTAAGGTCTCCATCCTGCATCCGACTAATTTCAACTTCATCATAAGCATGAAAAAATGCCGTAACAAACCTATCGAAATTGTCTTCCAGATGTACTTTTGTCATGGCATTGAGATAGTCACCCTTCATTGCAGCATCATTATTCATTGCAATTCGATTTAACATCGCCGCCGCAGAATGAAAAAGACAGTTACCATCACCGTGTACCTGAACAGATTTCATTGATGATGGGCTAAAGCCATCATAATGTCCGTTTTTTAAAATAATGTGAATATCCTTGTTAGTTTCCAACTTCGTCCCTATATCTAATCCTCTATTTACCACTCCCTCGTTAAAGTCAACACGATTAATCAATCCATTACCAAGTCCATCTGCGCGCCAAACATGAAGACGACTGCCTTTACTTGCCAAATATGAGTAAAGAGCTAAAACAGCTATTTCGCCATCAATTTGTGAATGGAACTTCTTGAAATCAATCGCATCGAGAATTTTCGTCTTTAAATCTGATATTTCGCTTGTAATATCTACAACATCTTTAACTTGCTGAGGTTGGTTAACAGTATCTGCTGAGGTCAAAGTTCTATTTTGAGATTCAATATTTACAGTATCTCGATCACTTACTACTACACGTTCATTTTTTTGAGTCGCCGCCTCCTGAGCCACATCAGTGATACTACTTGCATTAACACCCCTATCAGAAGACGTTAACGCGATGTCAGGTTTAGTATTTCTTGATATTTTATAAGCAGCTTGCAATTTATTAGCAGAACTTTCTGTTGATGGCAATGTTGCAGACAACTCACCTAATATAGCATCCAGATCGGGTGCCACTTGCTTTTTCGGTACATTTGGATTGGGGATATCATCCAAATCCAACATTAGATTGAGTAAATCTGCATCTTGCGCTACACCAGTGGATATAGAATCTGAAGTCATAACCTGAGGAATATACTCCGCATTTTCAATGCGTCCTTCACTATGGCTGTAAACTTGCGAAAGAATAGCATTACCGCTATTAATACCAGCCGTTTGCAAAAAACCATCCTTAGTCATGCGAAAAGCGGTCCCTTCGGGTAAGCGCAAAATAAATTTATTAAAATGCCCTATGTTTATTATTTTTTCTTTTAAGGCACCCAGACTTTGCTTCTTGTTTAAGTACTCCTTATATTCAGAGCTATTTTCATCATTTGGCCTTCTGACATCTACTTGATTTACAATAATCTGTAGATCTGGATAAAAAAGCATACCCTCTGCTTTATTTTTGATGAATTCTGAAGAAACAGAATCCTGTGCTATATCTCGTTTTTTACCGACCTTCACATGCAACTCATGACTAACAACATTAAAAATATCAGTTTCTTTTCTATGTATTTCATTTACTCCATTTTTTATAGTGACCAGTTGAGCCGAACCATCACTATGCCTGATGATGTTGATAGCTTTGGGATTAACATTAAAGTTTTTAGCGTCAACGATATTAATATCCTGGCCAAAAGCACCTTTCACATATAATTTAAGAGCCTGCATAGTCACTTCATCTTTTATATCTGGAGTGATGATAGCTCTCGTAGCATGATCAATCATTTTTTCAACAAACAAGTTGTGATTGGATTTATATTGATCATCCTTATTTTTTTCTGAAGGTACAACTCGCCAGGTAGACATATCAATCGCAGGCTGAACATCTCCATTACTGGCATACTGAATAATAACATCCTTACCTTCCTTTTTATAAGCAAGGCTTAGTCCCGTATCGTTGACTGCAATATCATACAACCCTTCATTTGCGCCCGCATCAATATAAATTTTTTTAATTTTCTCCCAATGTTTTTCATACGCCTTGCTGTCATTTCTGATTTTATAAGATGCCCTAAGTAACGTCACATCTTTGGTATCCAACCGGGCGTAAGAAGGGCCGCTTTCATCATGATTAGCGATTGCACTGGTACGCAAAAAAGCGCCATCTGGGGCCGTATTTGCACGCATTAATTGCTCTTTCAATTCATTAAATTGCGTTACTAATGTCTGAGCATAATTCAATAATTGTGATTTATTTCCACTTTTGTTAATTTGTGCTAACAGTTCCTGGGCTTGTACAATCACCCGCTCTGGTTCTGCCCCAACATCCTGTGGACGTTGCTCACCCGTTTCGAGATTATTTACCACCGTATTTAATTGTTCAGCCAAAGACTGGGCCATCAATAAAGCATTCGGCATATTGTCTTCTTTAAGCCAATTCACCATTATTTTTACCTGGATTGCCAGTTCCTGTGCAATTTTAAGCACACTCTGTTGCCTACGCGAGTGTTTATCATGACCCTTTAATGCTACAAATTTTTCTTTAATTTCTTCTGGTCTTTTTGGTATTATCATGTGTAACGCATTCTGCGTTACAGGACGTAAATTATTTTCCAGTTTATTTATCCCTACTTTTTCCAAATGCGAAAGATAATAACTGAACCGACTGGTCATTTTTTTAGCTTCATGGGAATAAAGTTTAGCGAGGAATTTATCATTATCTGAAGCGGTTCCAGATTTGATCCGGTCCTGATAATCCTTGGACAGAGAACTGAATTTGTGAATATAAAATTCAAAGTAATACATTTTATCTTGTGCGCTGCTACCGGATATCATCTCAGTGATATTTTGGCGATAAGTTTTTACTAAAGCATCTCTTTCTTTTTTACCTTCATACTTAGATAAACGATCGATATAGCTTTGAGTAGTACTAGTGTTCGAAACGTTTTCATTCAGGCCAATAAATCGGATAGTATTTTCACTTCCGCTATTGATATGATTAACGGCAATCTCTAATGCCGCTCTTATCCTGGATAACTCTTTTAATTTATGCCGAATATCCTTTATCTCTTTACGCATTGATGACTTCCCGGCAGCCTCAAGCTTTATTTTATTAGACAGTAAGCCATTAATTTCCTGTTTTACTTGCTCGAGGTCTTTTGTGTATAAATGCGTTTTTTCCACTTCTAAAATCAATGGGTTATGGCTTAATAAATCAGCATAGTCATTTATAATTTCATTTTCATTTCCTGGACCAACCTTAAAAAGGTAATTGGTTATCATATCTTCGCATTTGGCTACATCTGCTTTATTCTCTCTAATAATGCGCAGCAGTGAAGATAATTCCTCACCTACCTTGTGTCTAAGAGGGTCATTAGTGGTAACTATTTTATTACTCTGATGATCCATTGAAAGTATATTTTTGCGATCTTTTGCTATTTCTTCAATAATGGGGAGATATTTACGCAACATCATTGGCGAGAAACGCCTGAGGCTCACACCATCCTTTACGCACTGAATAATAACCATCATTTCAACCCGCTCAGATGCGGATAGCGCTTGCAAATCATGTCGTCCATACAAATATTCAAGGATACCGCGTTCTTCTTTGACAAGATCATTTAGACTGCGAGGAACTATGTTGCCTAAAGATCCTCGTATTTTATCTGCAGAATGAATTTGTGCAAACATCAAATCAGAGTGCAAAAAAGGTATGTGATGCTCTCTGGCAACATATTCGATGAAACGCCCCTCATTCTCTGTCCATACAGAGGCTGCTTGTAAAAGAATCATCCTGCTTGCATCATTCATATTCCCTTTGCGATCAATATGGAGTGTCTTGAGATCTCTATCAGCCAGAACACGAATGATATAATCTTGTAGCATTCTTACGGCTGCCGTACCGTATTGCCTTTCCATTTCAAAATAAATAGTAATCATGCCCTCCCGTACACTGCGTAAAGCGGCTTGAGCGGCATCATTTATACTCTGGGCTTTGTCTGCGTCTTTTCTTGCCTTTATTGCATAGGCCTTTTCTTTGTCAGTAGCATCACTCTTTTTAGCCGCGTCTTCAGCCTTGACAGCCATTTTTTCGGCCTTCTGAAGGTTACGGGCAGCATGATCAGCGCTTTCCTTTCTTTTGTTTAACCTATTATCGATGTCATTTAAAGAAGGTGAAACCGTATCGCTAGCGCTAAATTTATTATATTTCCCTTTTCCATCATCAATATACATAGGAAAATCACGATCGGTATTCAGCGTTCGCCGACCAATAATATCATTGAGTGGTATTATCGTTTCCTGTTTTACCTCCGCTAGATTTCCACGCCCCCCCTGACTCTCATCGATAAATAAAATAAGTTCACCACCCTTAGCCATTGTTCCCTCATACTTATTGGCATTAGTGGATTTTTCAGGGGTAGTAGCCAGAATATGGTTCCATGGAATAAATTTATTCTCACCTTTTGGAGAAGAGGGGAATGTAATTCCGTTAACGTCTACTGTATATAAAGTGTTATTATATTTATTCTTTGCTTCTGAAAGTATAGTGATAATCTCTTTTTTCGTCAATGTTCTGGCTATAACGTCTTCCTTGCCTCGTTTAGCTATGCAAAACTCAACCTGACCAATTGAATCAAAAGAGGGCTTAACTATTACATTTTGGCCATTAACAGACATTTGTACCTCGCATCCAGCGTATAACGGAAGAATGCGATTACCACGAGTGTTTATAACTCCATTATTATTTTTAATTTCATTAATAAATTCTTTGTTAGTTTTATTTTCTAATTTTGCATGTTCAATTTTTCCTTTGTTACTTTGATGACGTTGAACCTGAATCGATTTATGATGATGTTTGTGATGGACATTCGCTTTATCTAATTCATGGTAATTATTAATTTTGCAGATCCCATCAGATACATTTATCTTTTTATCTGACTGTTTTACTGACTGGAGATTATCAGCAAGATGCCCCCTTCTCTCCACTGGCGGTCTTTTTTTTACAATGTTTTTATCTGCTAATTTATCACAAATAGATCTACTTGCAACACTGAAACTTAAATCAGACATATATATACCCCATATAGGAAAGAAAATATTTTTCACATTGAGAAAATTAATAATTAACACCGCTAATATTATAAAAACAAATAACAATTACATTCGCAAAATTAATGTAAAAATAACTCTGCGGGATTATTAATACTATAAAAGCACATTAAAAGATTATAAAAAATGCTCCAATTTTTGGTAGAAAAGCATTTTTTTCAAAAACAGGCGCTGGTATTCAGCGCTAAAGAAAAAGAGGTACAGGCCGTCAACAAAAACGCGAGTACAACTGACTATAGAAGGGGATCAAACAGACAGAAACAGCAAAAGCATTCGCAATCAATCTTACAGATAGCGACGCCCGCTAACGGGCGTCGCTATTGTTAGTACGCGTTAATCACCACCCACATCGGACCTTGCCCTACCGCGTAGCGACCTTTCTCCGTCAACAGGCCTTGTTCACCTGCAATCTCATACACCGCGATATGGTGCGATTTTTGCCCGGCGGCGATCAGGTATTTCCCACTGTGGTCGATATTAAAACCGCGCGGCTGGGTTTCGGTCGGCTGGAAGCCTTCTTTCGTCAGCACACTCCCATCTTCTGAGACGCTAAACACCGTAATCAGGCTGGCGGTACGGTCACAGGCATACAGATGACGGCCATCTGGCGTAATATGGATATCTGCCGCCCAGCGGGTATCAGAGAAATCAGCAGGCATCATATCCAGCGTCTGCACACACTCAATTTTGCCATACGGATCTTTCAGTTCCCAGACGTCAACGGAGCTGTTCAACTCATTCACGCAGTAGGCATATTGCTGATTCGGATGGAATGCCATATGGCGCGGGCCTGCGCCTTCAACGGTAGTCACTTCCGCCGGCTCCTGCGCGACCAGATGACCATCATCGCTGACGTCAAACAGGCAGATACGATCCTGTTTCAACGCCGGAACCCACAGGGTACGGTTATCTGGTGAGATGTTGGCCGAGTGGCAGCCGTCCAGACCTTCAACCACGTCAACCAGCTCTACCGGCAGGCCATCATCCAGACGGGTAACGCTCACGCTGCCCGCGTTATAAGAGCCAACAAACACAAAACGCCCCTGATGATCGGTAGAAATATGGGTCGGGCTCCCCGGCAGCGCAGACTCTGCCGCGAAGGTCAGCGCACCGTCATCAGGCGCAATACGGTAAGCCAGCACGCGAAACTCCGGGCGCACGCCAACATAGAGATAGCGCTTATCCGGGCTGACGACCATCGGCTGTACCTGACCCGGCACATCAACCACCTGTGTCAGCGTCAGAGCCCCCTCGTGATTCAGGCTCCAGACGTGAATTTGCTGACTCTCAGGGCTGGCGGTATAAACGGTTTGCTTCATGAAAACTCCTTTGCTTTTGGCAGGTGGCTGCAATTGCCTGACACACGCCTAAGGTAGACGCTTTTAACGGTGAATGCTTAATTAAGGCTCAGAATTTTGTCCGGCTCCCGTCTCGGTGTACCATTCCAGCAGACAAAATTCTCAACCTTAATCTGGAAAAACCTATGACCGCACGCGTGATTGCCCTGGATTTAGACGGTACCCTGTTGACCCCGAAAAAAACCTTGTTGCCCTCCTCTCTCGAAGCGCTCTCGCGCGCCAGAGAAGCAGGCTACCAACTTATCATTGTCACGGGTCGCCATCACGTTGCTATTCATCCTTTTTATCAGGCACTGGCGCTGGATACACCTGCAATTTGCTGCAACGGTACCTACTTGTATGATTATCAGGCGAAAAAGGTGCTGGAATCCGATCCCCTCCCGGTTAACCAGGCGTTGCAACTGATCGATATGCTGAATGAACATCAGATCCACGGGCTGATGTATGTGGATGAGGCCATGCTGTATGAGCGCCCGACCGGGCATGTGGTACGTACCGCTAACTGGGCGCAAACCCTGCCGCCGGAACAGCGCCCGACCTTCACCCAGGTACCTTCGCTGGCGCAGGCGGCGCATGACGTTAACGCCGTGTGGAAATTTGCCCTGACTGACGAAGATATTCCAAAGCTGCAGCAGTTTGGTAAACATGTTGAACAGCAACTGGGGCTGGAGTGTGAGTGGTCCTGGCATGATCAGGTTGACGTGGCCCGTAAAGGCAACAGCAAAGGACGACGCCTTGCCCAGTGGATTGAAGCCCAGGGCGGATCAATGGAAAACGTGATCGCTTTTGGCGATAACTTCAACGATATCAGTATGCTGGAAGCCGCAGGTACCGGCGTGGCGATGGGCAATGCCGATGATGCAGTCAAAGCCCGCGCCAACATCGTGATTGGTGACAACACCACCGACAGCATCGCGAAATTTATCTATTCCCACCTGTTGTAATCAGGCAGTAATCGACACGCTCTTAATTTGGGCGTACAGCCACAGGCCAGGCTTGATACCCAGTTCATCCCTGGCCCATGGGCTAATTCTCGCCCACAGCGTTTTCCCGCCGACCTCAAGCTGTACTTCCACCTGACCGTTATCGTCATAGCACTGCGCGACTTTCGCCCGCAGCACGTTACGAATACTGGTCTGCTGCGGCGGTTGGAGCACCAGTGAAACATCTGATGCCTGAATACGAATACGCAGCGCGGTTTGCAGTGGTTGATCCAGCTTATTGACCCACAGATGCTGATCGCCGAGCGCCAGCGCGGTCATCGCATAGTGTGGATGATGTTCCAGTACGCTGACTTTCAGAATGCTGCTTTGCTGTTCCTTCGGCAGCCAGGGGTGCATCACGCTGCTGCCCCAGACGTCCTCCAGCGAACCAAACGCTTTCACCTGCCCGTTTTCCAGCACCATCACTTTGTCCGCCAGGTGCAAAATTTCATCAAGCGAGTGACTGACATACAGCATCGGAATATTAATTTCACGCGCCAGGCGTTGCAGGTAAGGCAGCAGTTCGCGCTTACGCGGAATGTCCAGCGAGGCGAGCGGCTCATCAAGCAACAGCAACTCCGGTGCAGTAAGCAGCGCCCGACCGATGGCGACACGTTGTTTTTCACCGCCAGAAAGACCGCCTGGCAGACGGTCAAGCAGGGGTTCAATGCCCAACAACGCCACCAGCTTATCAAACTGTCCGGCCATGCTTTTCGCCATTCCGTAACGCAGGTTGCCGCGCACTTTATAGTGCGGGAACAGGCGCGCATCCTGGAAAACATAGCCCACCCGGCGTTTTTCCGGCGTTAAACAGATACCGTTCTCGACGTCGTTTAAGACCCGACCGTTGAGCACGATGCGCCCGGATTGCGGCTTTGTCAGGCCGCTGATGGCGTTAATCAGTGAGGTTTTCCCCGCGCCGGAAACGCCAAAAATCGCGGTGATGCCGCTGGCTGGCAGCGTTTCGTTGAGCGTCAGACAGTGGGTTCCCAGCGTCTGGGAGAAATTAAGTTCCAGCATGATTATCGCCCCGTCCGCTCACGGCTAATTCGCGCCAGCCACTCAGAAATGAGCAGCGAAATCAGCGCCAGCACGATAGAAATAATGCATAACCTTGCCGCCGCGCTTTCGCCACCAGGCGTCTGGATGAGGGTGTACATCGCCGAAGGAATGGTGCGCGTTTCGCCTGGGATATTAGAAACAAAAGTAATGGTTGCGCCGAATTCCCCGAGTGAACGCGCGAACGCCAGCACCGTACCGACAATAATACCGGGCAGCATCAGCGGTAAGGTAATGGTCATGAATACGCGCCGCCCCATAGCCACCAGCAACAGGTACCCCACCACAACCGGAGGCAGTACCAGCGGCAAGTGCAGTACGCTGTCGAGCAACGCTTTGCCTGGGAACTTACAGCGTACCAGTAGCCAGGCAAAGAAGATCCCAAACGGCAGGCTAAACAACACGGCCAGGGAAGAAACTTTCAGGCTCAGTAAGACGGCCTGCCATTCAGGATCGGTCAGTATCATTACTTGGTCGTAAATCCATAACGTTTGAAGATTTCAGAAGCCTGCGGTCCTTTCAGGTAATCATAGAACGCGCTGACCGTTGCGTTGGAGTGGCCATCAACAACCGCGATAGGGTATTCCACTTTTTTATGTGAGTCTTCCGGGAAGGTCGCCACAACTTTTACGCCTTTGCTGGCGACGGCATCAGAACCATAGACAATGCCCAGCGGGGCTTCGTTGCGTTCAACCAGCGCCAATGCGCCACGAACATCTTCAGCCGGAGCCAGTTTCGGTGCCAGGGTATCCCATGCTCCCAGTTTTTGCAGCGCCTCTTTGGCATAAATGCCCGCCGGAACATGCTCCGGATCGCCAACGGCCAGACGTCCACCGTTCAACAAACTGGTCCAGTTGGTTTTGCTGTCGATAGTGAAGTCTTTCTGTGCACTGGCTTTCGGCGCGACAACGACCAGGCTGTTACCGAGCAGCGTTTTGCGCGTTGCGGTATCGATAGACTTTTTGTCTACCGCGTAATCCATCCACTTTTGATCGGCAGAAATAAACAGATCGGCCGGTGCGCCTGCTTCAATCTGGCGCGCCAGCGTGGAAGAAGAAGCAAAAGAAGAAACGACATCAACGTTCTTCTCTTTTTTATATTCTGCGGCAATATCCTGCATCGCGTTCGTTAACGACGCCGCTGCAAACACTGTGATTTTACCTTCATCCGCCAGTGCATGTCCGGCAACAGAAAGAGAAAGTGTTGCCCCTGCAAACAAGCGTAACCATGTACGTGCCATCTGTAACTCCTTTGAGTTTCGTTATGTAGGCGCAAATATAACGAGTAAATCAGGATTTTCCCAGCGGTTATTACTACCAATTAGAGGTTACACAAAGAAAATATCGGCAGGGAAAGCAGGATCTTGAGGAACTAACGCAGTTGGATAATGAGCAATAAAAAACGCCCGGCTAAGCGGGCGTTCGGGGAATCAATGGTTCTGTCTGGATTGGTCTTTCTGACCGATACCGGAAAAAATGTTGAACACTTCACCCAGTCCGTAAATCAGTCCCAGAATGATGTCCATTACCACAGGTACCATGATTACGGCGAATACCAGACTTTTCAATAACTCTAACATGGTCAACTCCAGATATAGTCCTTAGTTGTATTCTAACCACATAACACAGAAAAGCACTCCCCTTTTGTGCGGTCGGCTTTGCTCAGGCGCGGTTTTCCGTCACAATACCCTTTTTTGCCAGGAGCTTGTTATGCAGGCCGAAATCCTACTTACACTGAAACTTCAGCAAAAACTGTTTGCCGATCCCCGCCGCATTTCTCTGCTTAAGCACATTGCGCTTTCCGGCTCCATCAGTCAGGGCGCGAAGGATGCAGGTATCAGTTATAAAAGCGCCTGGGACGCGATTAACGAAATGAACCAGCTTAGTGAGCAGACGCTGGTAGAGCGCGCCACCGGAGGCAAAGGCGGCGGCGGTGCAGTGTTAACCCGCTACGGCCAGCGCCTGATTCAGTTGTACGACCTGCTGGCGCAAATTCAGCAAAAAGCCTTCGATGTCCTCAGCGATGACGATGCGGTTCCACTTAATAGTCTGCTGGCGGCCATCTCTCGTTTTTCACTGCAAACCAGCGCTCGTAACCAGTGGTTTGGCACAATAACCGCGCGCGACCACGACCAGGTTCAGCAGCATGTTGACGTCCTGCTGGCTGATGGCGCAACCCGGCTGAAAGTCGCGATTACCGCGCAGAGCGGTGAACGTCTGGGGCTTAATGAAGGCAAGGAAGTCTTGATCCTGTTGAAAGCGCCGTGGGTCGGAATTACCCAGGATGACGCTATCGCTCAGGCCGCCGATAACCAATTGCAAGGCACCATCAGCCATATCGAACGCGGCTCGGAACAGTGCGAGGTATTGATGACGCTACCAGACGGTCAGACGCTGTGTGCGACCATTCCGACAGAAAATACCGCGACGCTGCACGAAGGCGCGAATGTCACGGCCTATTTCAACGCAGACAGAGTGATTATCGCAACGCTGTGCTGAGTGATTGACATCGGCCTGAAGAACACGTATCCCTGTTATTAATCGCTGCAGATAATGGGATACAAAATGTCATCGTTGCAAATTTCGCAAGGCACGTTTCGTCTGAGTGATACCAAAACGCTTCAGTTGAATTCGTTGACGTTAAACGCGGGTGATAGCTGGGCGTTTGTGGGGTCTAACGGCAGCGGAAAATCCGCACTGGCGCGTGCGCTCGCCGGAGAATTACCGTTACTAAAAGGCGAACGCCGCAGCCAGTTCACGCGTATAACCCGTCTCTCCTTTGAGCAGCTACAAAAGCTGGTCAGCGACGAATGGCAGCGTAACAACACCGATCTTCTGAGCCCAGGTGAAGACGATACCGGGCGCACTACTGCGGAAATTATTCAGGATGAAGTCAGCGATCCTGCTCGCTGTGCCGCCCTGGCACAGCAGTTTGGTATTACCTCACTTCTCAGCAGACGTTTCAAATACCTTTCCACCGGCGAAACGCGGAAAACTCTGCTCTGTCAGGCACTGATGTCTGAACCCGATTTGCTGATCCTTGATGAACCGTTTGACGGACTGGATGTGGCTTCACGTTGCCAGTTGGCAGAGCTGCTCGCAGCGTTACATCAGGCCGGTTTTACGTTAGTGCTGGTGTTAAACCGCTTTGATGAGATCCCCAATTTTGTGCAATTTGCTGGCGTACTCGCCGATTGCACATTGACAGAAACTGGTGAAAAAACGGGTCTTCTGCAACAAGCGTTAATCGCCCAACTAGCCCATAGTGAACGACTTGATGGTATTACCCTGCCCGAACCGGATGAGCCTTCCGTACGTCGCATATTGTCTGAGAACGAACCGCGGATTATGCTCAACGACGGGGTCGTTTCCTATAATGATCGCCCGATTCTTCATCATCTGAGCTGGCGGGTAAACCCAGGGGAACACTGGCAGATTGTCGGTCCAAACGGTGCGGGAAAATCAACGCTGCTCAGTTTAATCACCGGCGATCATCCGCAGGGCTATAGTAATGATTTGACGCTGTTTGGCCGTCGTCGGGGTAGCGGTGAAACTATCTGGGATATCAAAAAACACATCGGTTACGTCAGCAGCAGCCTGCATCTGGATTACCGGGTAAGCACTACGGTGCGCAACGTCATTCTCTCAGGCTACTTCGATTCCATCGGTATTTATCAGGCCGTATCAGACAGACAACACAAGCTGGTACAACAGTGGCTGGATATTCTGGGAATGGATAAACGCACTGCAGACGCCCCTTTCCACAGCCTTTCCTGGGGACAACAGCGGCTGGCGCTGATTGTGCGCGCGCTGGTTAAACACCCTACGCTATTGATCCTTGATGAACCCTTGCAGGGGCTGGATCCGCTAAACCGCCAGTTGATCCGCCGCTTCGTTGATGTTCTGATCGGTGAAGGTGAAACCCAACTGCTGTTTGTTTCTCACCATGCTGAAGATGCACCCGCCTGCATTACCCACCGACTGGAGTTTGTGCCCGAAGGCGATATCTACGCCTATCAACAAACATCACTGCGTTAATTTTCATGCCTGGGCGCGCTAATGCGCCCTTTTTTAAGCCTGATTTTTCAGATAAAAGCTGCAATCATTGAATAACACAATGATTTAAAATCAAAAAATGCAATTCAGACGTTGAGAATCGGCATGTGTAAACGATTCCACTAATTTATTCCATGTCACACTTTTCACAACTTTGTTATGCTATCTTCATTACATGATATAGGCATAACGGAGCGAATTATGAGAGTATTGGTTACAGGTGGTAGCGGTTACATTGGAAGCCACACTTGTGTGCAGTTGCTTAAGAATGGCCACGACGTCGTGATCCTTGATAACCTTTGCAACAGTAAGCGCAGCGTACTGCCCGTTATTGAGCGTTTAGGTGGAAAACATCCGACATTCGTCGAAGGTGATATCCGTAACGAAGCGCTGATCACCGAAATCCTCCACGATCATGCCATCGATACGGTCATCCACTTTGCCGGTCTGAAGGCCGTCGGCGAATCCGTTGCTAAACCGCTGGAGTACTATGACAACAACGTCAACGGCACTCTGCGTCTGGTCAATGCGATGCGCGCCGCCAACGTGAAAAACTTCATATTCAGCTCCTCCGCCACAGTCTATGGCGATCAGCCGCAAATTCCTTACGTTGAAAGCTTCCCGACCGGTACACCACAAAGTCCGTACGGCAAAAGTAAGCTGATGGTGGAACAGATCCTGACCGATCTGCAAAAAGCACAACCTGAGTGGAGCATCGCGTTGTTACGCTATTTCAATCCGGTTGGCGCACATCCGTCAGGAGACATGGGCGAAGACCCGCAGGGCATCCCTAACAATCTGATGCCTTACATCGCGCAGGTTGCCGTGGGCCGCCGTGAGTCTCTGGCCATATTTGGTAATGACTACCCGACCGAAGACGGTACCGGCGTTCGCGATTACATCCACGTAATGGATCTTGCCGACGGGCACGTTGTCGCAATGGAAAAACTGGCGGGCAAACAGGGTGTGCATATTTACAACCTTGGCGCTGGCGTTGGTAGTAGTGTACTGGATGTGGTCAACGCCTTCAGCAAAGCCTGCGGTAAGCCAGTGAACTACCATTTTGCTCCGCGCCGCGACGGCGATCTGCCTGCCTACTGGGCCGATGCCAGCAAAGCAGACCGCGAACTTAACTGGCGCGTGACGCGTACACTGGATGAAATGGCACAAGATACCTGGCACTGGCAATCACGCCATCCACAGGGATATTCGGATTAAGGACCAATCATGACGCAATTCAATCCTGTCGATCATCCACATCGCCGTTTTAACCCGCTCACCGGGCAGTGGATCCTCGTTTCACCGCATCGCGCCAAACGCCCCTGGCAGGGGGCGCAGGAAACTCCGTCTAAGCAGGTACTGCCCGCGCATGATCCGGACTGCTTCCTGTGCGCGGGCAATACGCGCGTTACCGGTGACAAAAACCCGGATTACACCGGGACCTATGTCTTCACTAATGACTTTGCGGCTCTCATGTCTGATACCCCGGACGCGCTCGACAGCCACGACCCACTAATGCGTTGCCAGAGCGCACGCGGTACCAGCCGCGTGATCTGCTTCTCGCCCGATCACAGTAAAACGCTGCCAGAGCTCAGCGTCCCTGCGCTGACAGAAATTGTACAGACGTGGCAGGAACAAACCGCAGAGTTAGGCAAAACCTATCCCTGGGTGCAGGTATTTGAAAATAAAGGCGCGGCGATGGGCTGCTCGAACCCGCACCCCCACGGACAAATTTGGGCCAACAGTTTCCTGCCCAACGAAGCCGAACGTGAAGATCGCCTACAGAAAGCGTACTTCACTGAACAGGGCACGCCAATGCTCGTTGATTACGTCCAGCGCGAACTGGCGGACGGCAGCCGTACGGTCGTAGAAACCGAGCACTGGCTGGCGGTTGTCCCTTACTGGGCTGCATGGCCGTTCGAAACGCTGCTGCTGCCGAAAGCGCATGTTCTGCGTATTACTGATTTGACCGACGAACAGCGTGCTGACCTGGCGCTGGCGTTGAAAAAACTGACCAGTCGTTATGACAACCTGTTCCAGTGCTCTTTCCCCTACTCTATGGGCTGGCACGGCGCGCCGTTTAACGGCGAAGAGAATGGTCACTGGCAGTTGCACGCACACTTTTACCCGCCGCTGCTGCGTTCCGCGACCGTGCGTAAATTTATGGTCGGTTATGAAATGCTGGCGGAAACTCAGCGTGACCTGACGGCAGAACAAGCGGCTGAGCGACTGCGTGCGGTCAGCGACATCCATTTTCGCGAATCCGGAGTTTAAATAATGAGTCTGAAAGAAAAAACACAATCTCTGTTTGCAGAAACGTTTGGCTACCCTGCCACCCATACCATTCAGGCTCCGGGTCGCGTAAACCTGATAGGCGAACACACCGATTATAACGACGGCTTCGTTCTGCCCTGCGCCATCGACTATCAAACCGTCATCAGTTGTGCGCCGCGCAACGATCGAATAGTTCGCGTGATCGCCGCTGATTACGACAATCAGATTGATGAGTTCTCCCTCGATGCGCCGATTATCGCCCACGATAGCCAGCAATGGTCGAACTACGTGCGTGGCGTGGTGAAGCATCTACAAAAACGCAGTAATGCCTTTGGCGGCGCGGATCTGGTGATCAGCGGTAATGTCCCGCAAGGCGCGGGCTTAAGCTCTTCCGCCTCGCTGGAAGTGGCTGTGGGCACCGTGTTCCAGCAGCTCTATCACCTGCCGCTCGACGGCGCGCAGATCGCCCTGAACGGCCAGGAAGCGGAAAACCAGTTTGTCGGCTGTAACTGCGGCATTATGGACCAGCTCATCTCCGCGCTGGGCAAGAAAGATCATGCGCTGCTGATCGACTGCCGTACGCTGGGCACCAAAGCCGTTTCCATGCCGGAAGGTGTGGCGGTGGTGATCATCAACAGTAACTTTAAACGTACGCTGGTTGGCAGTGAGTACAACACCCGTCGCGAACAGTGTGAAACCGGCGCACGTTTCTTCCAGCAGCCAGCGCTGCGTGATGTCAGCCTTGAAGCGTTTAACGCCGTCGCCCATGAGCTGGATCCGATTGTCGCCAAACGCGTCCGCCACGTCATCACAGAAAATGCGCGTACCGTTGAAGCAGCACAGGCGCTGGAAAAAGGCGATCTGCTACGCATGGGTCAATTGATGGCGGAATCTCACGCTTCAATGCGCGATGACTTTGAAATTACCGTGCCGCAAATTGATACGCTGGTAGAGATTGTCAAAGCGACCATCGGCGATAAAGGCGGTGTACGCATGACCGGTGGCGGCTTCGGCGGCTGCATCGTGGCGCTGATCCCACAAGATTTGGTGCCTGCCGTGAAGCAGGCTGTCGCCGGGCAGTACGAAGCAAAAACCGGTATCAAAGAAACATTCTACGTCTGCAAACCCTCACAAGGAGCCGGACAATGTTAAACGAAATCCCCGTGCAGGCTCCGGACGGTCAGCCGTTTCGCCTGCTCACCCTGCGCAATGACGCAGGGATGGTGGTCACGCTGATGGACTGGGGCGCAACCCTGCTGTCTGCCCGTATTCCGCTCAGCGATGGTAGCGTGCGCGAAGCATTACTCGGTTGCGCCAGCCCGGAACAATACCCACAACAGGCCGCATTTTTGGGGGCTTCGATTGGTCGCTACGCTAACCGTATCGCCAACAGCCGCTATACTTTTGCCGGCGAAACAGTTGAATTAATACCAAGCCAGGGCGACAACCAGCTGCACGGCGGGCCGGACGGTTTCGACAAACGTCGCTGGCAGATAGTCAATCAGAATGACCGTCAGGTGCTGTTCGCCTTAACGTCTGACGATGGCGATCAGGGCTTTCCGGGTCACCTCTGCGCCACCGCGCAATATCGCCTGACCGATGATAACCGTATTTCGATTACCTACCGTGCGACAGTGGATAAGCCCTGTCCGGTGAATCTGACGAATCACGTTTATTTCAACCTCGACGGCGACAAAACGGATGTCCGCCAGCACAAGCTGCAGATTCTGGCCGATACGTACCTGCCGGTTGATGAAATGGGTATCCCGCATGACGGACTGAAACCCGTGGCGGGCACCTCGTTCGATTTCCGTGCACCTAAACGCATCGACAGCGAATTTTTGGCCGATGACGATCAGCGCAAGGTGAAAGGTTACGATCACGCTTTCTTGTTACAGACGCAAGGCGATGCCCGCAAACCGGTCGCCATGGTCTGGTCCCAGGATGAAAAACTGCAAATGGAGGTCTACACCTCTGCCCCGGCGTTGCAGTTCTATTCCGGTAACTTCCTCGGCGGCACACCATCCCGTGGGCCTGACGCCTACGAAGACTGGCAGGGACTGGCGCTGGAAAGTGAGTTTCTGCCTGACAGCCCAAATCATCCGGAATGGCCGCAGCCAGACTGCTTCCTGCGACCGGGCGAAGAATACGCCAGCGTGACGGAATACCGGTTTATTCCTGCCTGATAGTTAACCGTGACGAGCCGATACCCGGCTCGTCATTTATCCCCACGCGAGATCCGCTCAAAACCACACCACTCAAAGACAAAATCGCAACCTTGAGTTCACAAGAACCTTACACTGTGCCGCTATTTTCGCTATGGTTATGCGTAAGCATTGCCGCTGACACTTTACGGCAATATAATGAGAATTATTATCATTCAATATGATTTATAGGAGTGAGTGTATGGCTGTAACTAAGCTGGTTCTGGTACGTCATGGTGAAAGTCAGTGGAACAACGAAAACCGCTTTACCGGTTGGTATGATGTTGACCTGTCTGAAAAAGGCGTGGGCGAAGCAAAAGCGGCAGGTAAACTGCTGAAAGAGGAAGGCTACAGCTTCGATTTTGCTTATACCTCTGTGCTGAAACGTGCCATCCACACCCTGTGGAATGTCCTGGACGAACTGGATCAGGCCTGGCTGCCGGTTGAGAAATCCTGGAAACTGAACGAACGTCATTACGGCGCACTGCAGGGGTTGAACAAAGCCGAAACTGCTGAAAAATACGGTGACGAGCAGGTTAAGCAATGGCGTCGTGGCTTTGCGGTCACCCCACCGGAACTGACTAAAGATGATGAGCGTTATCCGGGTCACGATCCGCGTTATGCCAAACTGACCGACAAAGAACTTCCGGTCACCGAAAGCCTGGCACTGACTATCGATCGCGTTATCCCTTACTGGAATGAAACCATTCTGCCGCGCATGAAAAGCGGTGAGCGCGTCATTATTGCCGCTCACGGCAACTCCCTACGTGCGCTGGTGAAATACCTGGATAACATGGGCGAAGATGAGATCCTCGAACTGAACATCCCGACCGGTGTACCGCTGGTGTATGAGTTCGACGAAAACTTCAAGCCGATCAAACATTACTATCTGGGTAACGCTGACGAGATCGCAGCAAAAGCTGCAGCGGTAGCCAACCAGGGTAAAGCGAAGTAATTTCATCAGGCCTACAAGCTTGCTTGTAGGCCTGATTACTCTGTTTTTTATGTCACTTTACCAGCTGTAACGGACGTCCAGGCTACCGTTGAGATCGCCATAATCATTACGTCCCTTTTGCCCAGCAACCTGACCCGTGATGCTCCACTGGCTATTCAGATTCGCCTGAATACCTACTTTCACCTCGGCGCGATCTGCCGGAAGATCCTGCTTCACCTGCGCGCCATCAAACGAAACGGCAACATCATCGCTGGTGTGTAACCAGTTCACCTCCGCAAACGGCTGGATAACCGACGTGGTATTCTTGTGCAGCTTGCCATCTACCCGCAGTCCGAGGCGCGTGTTCCAGCTGTCACCGTTTTGTCCGTCAATACGCGTTCCATTCTGCACAACCGCGTCCGCTTTATATTGCTGCCATGTCACCTGAGCCTGTGGCGTCAGGCTGACAGTGTTCAGGTTTTCAAGTCCAATGTCGTACCGATAACCCGTTTCCAGAGAAACAGCGCTGGCTGTCGAATCATAATCCTTTGAACCCACGTCGCCGTTATTTACGCTGTTATTGTAGAGGCCGTACTGGTACCAGCTATCCACATACAGCCCGCTATGGTCCTTGGCATCCGCAAACCAGGTGGCATAAGCCCCAAGATTGTAACCGGCTACGTTACCACTGGCAGAAAACTGGCTCCCATCCGCCCCTCGGTTACCGGTGCTGTCCGTATCGGCGTTGATATAGCTCACCATCAGCCCTGCTTTCAGGCTCTGCACGCTATCATCCCAGCTCAGTATATCGCCGCCAATCTGGAGCTGAGAATAGTTGTTGTCAATATCCACATGACCGTTTGCAGCCTGTGATGATGCATCACCTGCTTTAAAGCGCATCCACATACTGCCGTCATCGGTACGTAACTGGCTGCCTTCGCGGTCATAAAGGGTCTGCATTTGCAGATTACGCGCCATCCACTGGTTGCCGAGATAGGCGCCGATATCAGCGCGATACTGAGGGTCCACAGGGACGGCATTGCCACCGTCATCCGGATTAACCGGAGTGACATCGCCACCATCGTCAGGATTAACCGGGGTAACGGTCTGCGAGCGCAAATACCAGTCACCACCGTCCTGATAAAAGCGGTATTCATACAATCCGACCTGAACCTGGTTGCCCTGGGTGAAGACGCCGTCAGACTGACCGCCGACATCTATCACCTCGATCCCCTGCGTGGTGAGGGCTCCGTCCCCGCCAGTATTAGTAACAAAGACAGTGGTCGTGCCTGCGGTATCGCCGGAAATGAGGAGCTTATCCGTCGGGGAGGCATCATCCCCCAGCTGTGTATTAAGGGAGAGCGTGCCATTATTACCGGTGTAATTGCCGTTAATGGTGAGGGTGTGACCGGTCTCATTGCTCTGACTGATGGCGATGTTGCCAGCATTCGAGACATCATCATTGATAACGCCGGTACCGCCGAGGGTTGCCCCAGCAGCGACGCTGACAGAGCCGGAAGGTAGGTAGCCCATTAACTGCGAAGATGAGCCAGATACTGTGGGGACGCCGATAACGGCAGAATCAGCGAGCCAGAGGGTGCCTTCGTCGACAAGCGTGTCACCAGCGTAAGTGTTGTTACCGGTAAGCAGCAACGTACCCTGCCCGGTTTTTTGCAGGGACCCAATGCCCTGAATGCTGTTGCTCTCGGTACGGGAGGCTCCCGCGTCGAGGTCATAATCCAGGATCCCACTGTTGGTGATAACACCGGTCACGGCATTAACGGTGGCGCCGGTTTTAATCAGGGTAGTACCTTCAAGGATGGCATAATCTGATTCCAGCCAGAGTGAGCCGCCGCTGTTGACGGTAGTGTTGCTGGCGAAACTGGCTGTTTCTCTGCCGTCGTCGTGTGTTCTAAGTACCAGCGCCCCCCCCTGATTTACAGTCGTGTTTTTAACGATACCATAGACTTCCTGCACACCCTTGTTATTGATGGTCGCGCCGCTGGATAACCCAAAAACGTGTTCCGTTCCGCCAGCATTGATGACGGAATCCACTGCGGTTCCGTACACATAGTTTCTTGCTCCCGAATTGATGGTAGTGTGTTCTGCTCTACCATCGACATCCTGTTGGCCTTTTCCGCTCAGCACGGCATTCACGGAGGTGCCATTCTCCTGAATCTGGAGAGTGCCTCCCGTTACCTGCGCATCCTGAGACAGTCCGCCGTCCATGACATACTGCCATCCGCCTTCTATCGTCGTATTGAAGGCGCTGCCGTAGACCTCCTGATAGTCATCTGTGGTATTCAGGGTCTCTCCACTAACGGACTCACCGGCCGCAACAGTCGGGGTATAATCCGCCATCGCCGGACCAGAGAGTAACCCCAGCAGCGTGGCGATGCCTGCCGCCCTGGCCTGGTTTTTTATCTGACTGTCACCCTGTGCAAATTCAGAAGCCACGACATACATATTACGCGCGGTATTCCAGACGATGTTAAAGTTTTTATTCATATTCATCCCTTTATATTTATATAAATCCTGGGGATATGATAACCCCGGATTTAATATATTTATTACAGGAATGATAAAATTAGGAATATATTTATATTCAACTTAGAAATATATTGAGTATATAAATAAAATGAACTTATTAATATTAATTAAAAAAACCGGCCTGATTCGCCGGTTTTAATAAGGGAGGAAGATAACTTTAACCGCGACGCGCCTTGACCGCATCCGCCAGCTGGCGCAGCACTGCATCGGTGTCTTCCCAACCAATGCAGGCATCAGTAATGCTTTTGCCGTAGGTCAGCGGCTCACCGCTATCCGGGTTCTGATTACCCTCGACCAGATGGCTTTCGATCATCACGCCAATAATCGCTTTTTCGCCGCCAGCGACTTGTCCACAAACGTCTTTCGCAACATCCATCTGCTTTTTGAACTGCTTGCTGGAATTGGCATGGCTAAAGTCGATCATCACTTGCGCAGAGAGTCCTGCTTTAATCAGACCTTCTTTTACGTCTGCGACGTGCTGGGCGCTGTAATTTGGCTCTTTGCCGCCGCGCAGAATAATATGGCAATCGCCATTACCGCTGGTATTCACGATCGCCGAATGACCCCATTTGGTCACGGACAGGAAGCAGTGTGGCGCTCCTGCGGCGTTGATTGCATCAATCGCGACTTTGATCGTGCCATCGGTACCGTTTTTAAAACCAACCGGGCAAGACAGACCCGATGCCAGCTCGCGGTGTACCTGGGACTCAGTGGTACGCGCTCCGATCGCGCCCCAACTCATCAGGTCGGCGAGGTATTGCGGCGTGATCATGTCGAGGAATTCACCCGCAGCCGGCAATCCGCTGTCGTTGATATCCAGTAGCAATTTACGTGCAATGCGCAGCCCATCGTTGATCTGGAAGCTGTTGTCCATGTGCGGATCGTTGATCAGCCCCTTCCAGCCGACGGTGGTACGCGGCTTTTCAAAATAGACGCGCATGACGATTTCAAGCTCGCCTTTTAACTCTTCGCGCAGCGCCAGCAGGCGAGCGGCGTACTCTTTGGCGGCTGCCGGATCATGAATAGAGCACGGCCCAATCACCACTAACAGGCGATCGTCGCTCCCTTTCAGAATTTTATGAATCGCCTTACGGGCATGAGCCACCGTGTTTGCGGCATTTTCAGTAGCGGGGAATTTTTCCAGCAGTGCGACTGGCGGTAATAACTCGTTGATCTCTTTGATGCGTAAATCGTCGTTCTGATAATTCATGATTATTCCAGCGTTGCCATACTTATATAAATGAATGCAATCCCTCCAATCTATATCTTCAGTCATAAAGTGTAAACGGGGTTTTACAGTACGAACCGTGTTATCCCGGGATTACGCAAAAAAACGCAAGAATGTAGCGAATAATGAGATCCAAACCGCAAATTCCAACTGTAATTGCGGATTTTATTATTATTTTCAAAATTCTGTGCTGGCTATCGATGCACATTGTGGATTTTTACCCACTGTACTGTAAGGCAATGCCCAATATTTACGTGGCTGATAACGGGAGAATAGAAGCTCTCCTTTTTAATTTTATCCCCCCAAAAACGGTATGATGTCATACAGTAAAGGTGAGAATAACAAAGGGATGGCACAATGGCGCACTCACATACTCATACTTCCCCTGACCAGCCAAAGGATAATAACGCCCGTCGACTGCTGTTCGCCTTCTGCATTACAGCGGGGTTCATGCTGGTTGAAGTGGTGGGAGGGATACTCTCCGGCTCGCTGGCCTTGCTGGCTGATGCCGGGCATATGCTTACGGATGCAGCAGCACTGCTTTTCGCGCTGCTGGCCGTCCAGTTTTCCCGTCGCCCGCCTACAATACGCCACACTTTCGGCTGGCTGAGGCTCACGACGCTGGCTGCATTCGTTAATGCCATCGCATTGGTCGTTATCACCATTTTAATCGTCTGGGAGGCGATTGAGCGCTTCCAGACACCTCGTCCCGTGGCGGGCGGCATGATGATGGTTATTGCTGTCGCGGGTTTACTGGCCAATGTGCTTGCTTTTTGGGTTTTACATCGCGGCAGTGAAGAGAAAAACCTCAACGTCCGCGCCGCGGCACTGCATGTAATGGGGGATTTACTCGGCTCGGTCGGGGCGATCATCGCTGCGCTGATTATTATCTGGACGGGCTGGACCCCTGCGGACCCTATTCTCTCTATTCTGGTTTCCGTACTGGTGCTGCGCAGTGCCTGGCGATTGTTAAAAGATAGCGTCAATGAATTGCTGGAGGGCGCACCTCATGCGCTGGATATCGCCGCCCTACAGCGACATCTCAGCCGGGATATTCCCGAAGTTCGCAATGTGCACCATGTTCACGTCTGGATGGTGGGTGAAAAGCCGGTCATGACGCTGCATGTGCAGGTGATCCCGCCGCACGATCATGATGCCCTGCTGGAACGTATTCAGCATTTCCTTATCCATCACTACCAGATTGAACACGCGACGATCCAGATGGAGTATCAGCCATGCAATGGGCCGGACTGCCACCTGTATCAGGGCGTGTCCGGCCATTCACATCATCACCATTAATGAGACAGCGCGTGGGAACCTCGTTCACGCGCGCTGTTAATCCACATCCTGCTCCCGTTGAGGGCGATAACCGTCAGGATCATGTATTCCAGCGACATGGCATACACCCCTTGCAGGGCAAAGATCACCACACTGATTACGTTGATGATTACCCACAGCAGCCAGTTTTCAACGTATTTGCGCGTCATCAGGATCATCGCCACAATCGATAGCACCATCATGCAGGAATCCCAGAACGGGAACGCATCGGGTTGCAGTTCAGGCACAGCAACCTGTAACCCCAATGTCTGCATTATGTTGACCGCAATGCGAGTCAGGAACGCAAATACCGGATCGATATAGACCGACATCAGGCCGATCGCTACCACGCAGGCCGCCAGCCAGCCCAGCGCTTTTGGTAACGGTAGCCAGCGAATTTTAAGTTCCGCTTCATGCTGGCTGGTTTGCCGGGACCAGGCGTACCAGCCGTAGATGTTGGCGGCAAAGAAAAAGACTTGCAGCAACAGGCTGGCATAAAGCTGGATCTGAAAGAAGATAATCGCGAACAGCGTGACGTTTATCAGGCCGAAGAAGTAATTGCTGATTTTTTCAAGGCTCGCCAGGCCAATACACAGCAACCCGGCAATCGTCCCCACGGCTTCGATCCACGACAGATCGTAACCACCCGCGCCAATCGGAATATGTACCAGGATGTTCTGCGTGCTAAAAAAGTCCATCTTTTCCCCCAGAGCAAAAATAAATAATTAAGCTCGAAGTGTAGCCGCAAATTCCAACATGCGGTTTAACGGCAACAACGCCCCTTCTCGCAGCGCAGCATCAACATGTATCTCATGAGCCGCTCCGCCTTGTTCCAGGCCCTCAGCAATCGCCTTGAGGCCGTTCATCGCCATCCACGGACAATGCGCACAGCTGCGACAGGTTGCCCCCTCACCGGCTGTCGGCGCTTCAAGCAATTCTTTATCCGGAACGGCCTGCTGCATTTTGTAAAAAATGCCCCGGTCAGTCGCCACAATCAGCTGCTTATGCGGTAACGATTTAGCTGCGGTGATGAGCTGGCTGGTTGAGCCAACCGCATCGGCCATATCAACGATAGACTGAGGGGACTCTGGGTGCACCAATATTGCGGCATCAGGGTAAAGCGCTTTCATACGCGATAAAGCCTGGGTTTTAAATTCGTCGTGAACAATACAGGCTCCCTGCCAACAGAGCACATCTGCGCCGGTCTGTTTTTGCACGTAGTTGCCCAGATGTCTGTCCGGGGCCCAGATGATTTTTTCACCTAAACTATCAAGGTGCTCAATAAGTTCTACCGCGATACTGGACGTGACAACCCAGTCCGCTCGCGCTTTAACGGCTGCGGAGGTATTGGCGTAAACCACCACGGTACGATCAGGATGCGCATCGCAAAACGCGCTGAAAGCATCAATCGGACAACCCAGATCTAATGAACATTCCGCCTGTAAGGTCGGCATCAGGATAGTCTTTTCCGGGCTGAGGATTTTGGCGGTTTCCCCCATAAACCTCACTCCTGCAACCAACAGCGTAGAGGCAGAATGTTTTGAGCCGAACCGCGCCATCTCCAGAGAATCAGAAATACAGCCACCGGTCTCTTCGGCCAATTGCTGAATTTCAGGATCGGTGTAATAGTGCGCGACCATAACGGCATCACGTTCTTTCAACAGTCGCTTGATTTTTTCACGATAAAATTGCTTTTCATCCGCACTCAGCAGCGCTGGCTTCGGCGGAAACGGATAAATTGCTGCTTCTGGATCAAACATCACGCTCATCTTGCTTTCTCATTTTACTGGCTTAACGAAATAACCGATTAAAAGCGTGACGCACGCCATATTCGGTTAGAATTGTTTTGTATGCTAAACAAGATAGCGGATTGGTGTAAGAAAGTCACAAGAATTGCGTGTGATGCATGCCGAATGGCGACTGACGTCTTATCCGGCCTACATGAGTCGTGTCGTCTGTAGGGCTGATAAGCGAAACACATCAGGCAAGCAGGTTCGAATCAAAAATCCTGCGCATAGCAAAAAGGCGCCTTTAGGGCGCCTTTTTACACTGGTGGGGCGTGCAGGATTCGAACCTGCGACCAATTGATTAAAAGTCAACTGCTCTACCAACTGAGCTAACGCCCCGAGTGGTGGGTGATGACGGGATCGAACCGCCGACCCCCTCCTTGTAAGGGAGGTGCTCTCCCAGCTGAGCTAATCACCCGATACTACGCTGGATACTACTTACTAACTGAGTTAGTGGTGGGTCGTGCAGGATGACTCGACTTCGTCTCGCCCTACGGGCCGTTGCTTACGCAACGTTATCCTTCACGTTTTACAATCGCGTTCCACCTTAGCGATTGGTGGGTCGTGCAGGATTCGAACCTGCGACCAATTGATTAAAAGTCAACTGCTCTACCAACTGAGCTAACGACCCACTTTTGCGCTGCTTTTGGTTTGTTTGATATCCCTTGGCAACGGCGGCATATATTACTGATTTCAGATTTTAGCGCAACAAAAATTTCGATGTAAATTACTCAACTGCTTAGGAATCACACGACGCGACCAGAAATAACACGATTTCTGGTCGCATGGTGTGCATTACATCGCGCCAAGGCGTTTTTGCGCTTGTTTCGCGCCATCAGTACCAGGGTATTTAGTGATAACCTGCTGATAAACCGCTTTCGCTTTTGCTGTGTCACCCTTGTCCTGCATGATGACGCCGACTTTGTACATCGCGTCTGCAGCCTTCGGTGATTTCGGGAAGTTTTTAACTACGGATGCAAAATAGAACGCTGCATCATCTTTTTTACCCTTGTTGTAATTCAACTGACCGAGCCAGTAATTCGCATTGGGCAGGTAAGTAGAATCCGGGTACTTTTTGATGAAGTTCTGAAATGCAACGATCGCATCATCCTGACGGGATTTATCCTGCACCAGGGCGATTGCCGCATTGTAATCAGTATTCGCATCGCCAGTTTGCGCCGGTGCGCCTGACGAAGCTGCAGCACCCGCATCGGGTGCCGGGGTTGCCGCCCCACTCTGATCGCCAGCCGCAGATTGCGCCGCAGGCGCGCTACCGCTGCCAAGATTATTCATCTGCAGCAATATCTGTTTTTGGCGTTCAACAACCTGATTCAGCTGATACTGACTTTCCTGAATTTGACCACGCAGGGCATCAATATCGGACTGATTATCGGAGAGTTGTTGCTGGAGTTGGGTTAAAAGCTGACTGTGAGCGTTAGAAATACGCTCGAGTTGAGTGACGCGGTCTTCGACCGAGCCAGAGCCGACACTACTGATTGGCGCCTGAGCAAAAGCGGCCCAGGGGGCCGCTATGCCAACCAGTAACGACAGACTCAACAGATGATGTCTGAAGTTACTGCTCATGCAATTCTCTTAGTAAACCAGTACGGCGCGACGGTTTTTGGCGTAAGCCGCTTCGTCATGACCCAGTACTGCAGGTTTTTCTTTACCGTAAGAAACGATGGAGATCTGGTCAGCAGAAACGCCTTTACCCTGCAGGTACATCTTAACGGCGTTAGCACGACGTTCACCCAGGGAGATGTTGTACTCAGGCGTACCACGTTCGTCCGCATGACCTTCTACGGTGACTTTGTAAGACGGGTTGCTACGCAGGAAGTTAGCGTGCGCATCCAGCATTGCAGCGAAGTCAGAACGGATATCGTACTTATCCAGATCGAAATAAACGATGTTGTTCTGCTGCAGCTGTTGCATCTGCAGACGCGCTTGCTCTTCGGAGGACATGTTGCCGCTACCGTTTGCATCCATACCAGTGCCGGCACCCAGCATGCCTTCGCTGCCGTCATTGCTGGCGTTCTTGTTAGAAGAACATGCCGCAATAGCCATAACAGGCAGAGCAATCATCAGCCCTTTCAGCACTTTGTTCAGTTGCATTTCAATGATTCCTTTATTAATCAATTATTTATTATCACAGATACGGCGACCAGGCAGGGAATTTAACCTGACCATCAGTTGCCGGAAGACGCGCTTTGAAACGCCCATCTGTAGAAACCAAATTCAGCACGGATCCCATCCCCTGAGAAGAGCTGTAGATTACCATAGTGCCGTTAGGTGCCAGACTTGGCGTTTCGTCCAGGAACGTTGACGACAGAACTTGTACGCCACCCGCTACCAGATCTTGTTTGGCAATGTGCTGCTGACCATTAGCCGAGCTTACCATTACCATAAACTTACCGTCGCTGCTGACATCAGCATCCTGGTTTTGTGAACCTTCCCAGGTAATACGCTGCGGAGCACCGCCGTTGACGTTAACTTTATACACCTGCGGACGACCGGCCTGGTCAGACGTAAAGGCCAGGTTTTGGCTGTCCGGGAACCAGGTAGGTTCCGTGTTGTTGCTACGACCATCAGTGACCTGACGGATCTGACCAGAACCGATGTCCATGACATACAGATTCAGGCTACCGGTTTTAGACAGGGCAAACGCCAGTTTGCTGCCATCCGGAGAAAACGCAGGTGCACCGTTGTGACGCGGGAACGAAGCAACCTGACGCACTGCGCCGTTGGACAACGTCTGAATAACCAGCGCTGAACGACCGCTTTCGAAGGTAACGTAGGCCAGTTTAGAACCGTCCGGAGACCACGCCGGAGACATCAGCGGCTGCGGAGAGCGGTGAACGACAAACTGGTTGTAACCATCGTAGTCAGACACACGTAATTCGTACGGGAACTGACCACCGTTCGTCTGAACAACATACGCGATACGAGTACGGAATGCGCCCTTAATACCAGTCAGTTTTTCAAAAACTTCGTCACTTGCGGTATGGCCCGCATAACGCAGCCACTGCTTGTTCACTTTATATGTGTTCTGTGCCAGTACGGTACCTGGTGCGCCACCGGTATCAACCAGTTGATATGCAACGCTATAGGAACCATCCGGGTTTGGCGTAACCTGGCCAACCACTACGGCATCAATACCCAGGGCAGACCATGCAGCAGGCTGAACTTCAGCCGCAGTCCCCGGCTGCTGCGGCAGGCGAGAACGGTCTAATGGGTTAAATTTACCGCTGTTACGCAGGTCAGCACCTACGATACCACCGATATCTTCAGGTGCAGCGCCCGGCCCTGCCCACTGGAACGGGACAACACCAATCGGGCGTGCCGAGTCCACCCCTTGGGTGATCTCGATACGTACTTCTGCATGCAGCACTGCTGCCCACAGCATCAGAAAACCAAATGCTACTCGTAATGCCTGCTTCATCATATCTCCCTTATCTGGACGGAACGCCCACGATAATTTAGCAGAATGTTAACAAACTCAAATACACAAAACTACCAGAACTCTGTCTCAACCTTAGACTGTTTCCCCCGATTCCTCAGGGGTCGTTATTACAGTTTAAAGTCCAGTTTGGCATCTTTTACTTTTTCATAAACAGCCTGGCTAGGCGGCTTAGGAATTCTGGCTGTTTTCGCAGCCGTCAGCGCAGCCTGGCACAATGCCGGATCCCCGCCCTCTTCGGTCACATCCAGTAGCAGACCATCAGGCGCTAACTTGATATGTAATACGCAGGATTTACCCGCATACAAATCGGCGCCATACAGACGACTCTGAATCGCATTACGAATTTGAGATGCGTAAGCACTGATATCAGCGCCAGATGCACCGCCATTTGCACCACTTGTACCACTATCTTTCGCCGGTTGGCCGTTTCCTTTCGCTCCACCGCCCGATTTCGGTGCATTCTTACCGGAGCTTAAGTCACCTAATAAGTCGTCAACACCCGAAGCGGCAGCGGCTTTTTCGGCAGCGGCTTTTTTCGCAGCAGCGGCTTTATCTGCCGCAGCTTTCTTATCGGCAGCAGCTTTCTCGGCTGCAGCCTTTTTATCTGCTGCAGCTTTTTCAGCAGCAGCTTTCTTGTCAGCGGCAGCCTTTTCAGCAGCGGCAGCTTTCGCGGCGGCGGCTTTTTCTGCTTTCTCAGCGGCAGCTTTCTCGGCTGCTGCTTGCTTAGCGGCTTCAGCCTGTGCTTTCTTCGCAGCGTCCGCGGCTGCCTTAGCAGCTTGTGCTTCGGCAACCTTCTTAGCATCGGCAGCCGCTTTTGCAGCTTCCGCCTCAGCTTTCTTCTGGGCATCAGCAGCGGCTTTCTTCGCGGCATCTGCCGCTTGTTTCGCCTGAGCATCTGCTTTAGCTTTCGCATCTGCAGCAGCCTTCGCCGCAGCCTCTTCAGCCTGCTTTTGTTGCTCCTGTGCTTTCGCCGCAGCGGCTTCAGCCTGTTTCTGCTGTTCCGCCTGCTCGCGCACTTTTTCCTGCGCCGCTAAACGTTCTTTTTCCAGCTGTTTCAGACGCTCTTGCTCTGCCGCCTGCTTCTCACGAAGCTCTTCGGCCTGCTGCTGCGCCTGTTTCTCACGCTGTTCTTCTGCACGTTTCGCACTTGCCTGCTGTTGCTGCTGCCTGTCGTACTGTTGAACAACAGCACCAGGATCGACCATAACGGCGTCGATGGACGAACCGCCACCGCCGCCGGCTGAAGCATCAATGTGCTCATCGAACGAACTCCAGATCAGCGCTGCAAATAAAATGACATGCAGCACCGCTGAAATAATTATCGCCCTTTTGAGCTTGTCGTTTTGTTCGGTTGCCTTTGACACTCTCGGTTCCCAAAAAACTGTTCGCCTGTTACGCGCTATCTTTCAAGCCAGCAAAACGCCGTCATCAGATTGGCTGCGTCATCAAGCCAACCGATTTAACGCCTGCACTGTGTAACAAGTTCAGCGCTTTAATTATTTCATCATAAGGCACGTCTTTCGCACCACCGATTAAAAATACCGTTTTCGGATTGGTCTGCAGGCGGCTCTTCGCTTCCGCGATAACCTGCTCCGGCGGCAGCTGATCCATCCTGTCTTTTTCAACCACCACGCTGTATTGCCCAACACCGGAAACTTCAATAATGACCGGTGGCTCGTCGTTACTGCTGACGGCTTGCGATTCAGTCGCATCCGGCAGGTCGACTTCCACACTCTGCGTAATGATCGGCGCGGTTGCCATAAAGATCAGCAACAGCACCAGCAGTACGTCGAGCAACGGTACAATATTGATTTCAGACTTAAGTTCGCGACGACCTCGTCCACGCGTTCTGGCCATGGTTTACCCCTTGTTGCTCTCGCTAACGGTAAACGCCTGGCGGTGCAGAATCGCGGTGAACTCTTCCATAAAGTTGTCGTAATTCAGTTCCAGCTTGTTCACGCGCTGATTCAGTCGGTTGTAAGCCATAACCGCCGGAATTGCCGCAAACAGACCGATGGCCGTTGCAATCAACGCTTCCGCGATACCCGGTGCAACCATTTGCAGCGTCGCCTGTTTTACCGCGCCCAGCGCGATAAATGCGTGCATGATCCCCCAAACGGTACCGAACAGACCGATATACGGGCTGATGGAGCCGACAGTGCCGAGGAATGGAATATGCGTTTCCAGCGTTTCCAGTTCACGGTTCATCGAGATACGCATCGCACGGGATGCCCCCTCAACGACCGCTTCCGGCGCATGACTATTCGCCCTATGCAGACGCGCAAATTCTTTGAATCCGCTGTAGAAAATTTGCTCTGAACCCGCCAGATTATCACGACGCCCCTGGCTTTCCTGGTACAGGCGCGACAATTCAATGCCGGACCAGAACTTGTCTTCAAACGCTTCGGCTTCACGTGAAGCAGCATTAAGAATACGGGTCCGCTGGATAATAATGGCCCAGGATGCGATTGAGAAACCAATCAAAATCAACATGATAAGTTTAACCAGAAGGCTTGCCTTCAGGAACAAATCAAGGATATTCATGTCAGTCACTGCTTAAACTCCGCGACAATAGACTTGGGAAGCGCACGAGGCTTCATTTTGAGTGGATCAACGCAAACAATCAGAACGTCGGCTTCATTCAGCACGACGTTCTCTGCGTTGACAATGCGTTGCGTGAAAACCAATGAGGTGCCACGCATTGACGTAATTTCGGTTTGGACTTCGAGCATATCGTCAAGCCGGGCAGGCGCAAAATACTCCAGGGTCATCTTGCGCACCACAAAGGCTACACGTTCGGCCAACAGAACCTGCTGACTAAAGTGATGATGACGCAGCATCTCTGTGCGTGCTCTTTCATAAAAAGCGACGTAGCTGGCGTGATAAACCACCCCACCGGCATCGGTGTCTTCATAATAGACACGAACCGGCCATCGAAAAATATACTTATTCATTCTTACTGCCTCTTTGTTGGCTTCGCCCACTCACACCGGTCGCTTAACGTTGTAAGCGCCTGGTGACTCGCGTTCTTGCCGCCGCGATGCATCAAGAATGTCGTTGTATATCGCGCTGTCTTCACTTTACATCCCGGTAATGCAATTAGGTTAGTGCTTTCAAACTTCGCTACTATACGCGCGGGAATGGTGCTTTGGAATGGGGGAAAGTAAACGGAGAGTAAAAAATTATGGGCTTATGCAAGCCCATAAATATTTAAGGATGTTTCTTATTCAAAAGAAGAAGAAAATCAGACCAACAACGAGGACGATATCTGCGATCAGCGGGCAGAAGATGCCCTGCCAGTGTACGGCGCGAGGACGAAAGCCAACGCCGTGAATGATGCCTGCGCAGACCGCCCACATCAGCAGAAAACCATGCCAGATTTCAAGCGTACTGGTTTTAGCTGCGAAACGTGACGGATCCCAGAATATGCAGCCGGCCAACACGATTGCCAGCACAAAGGAAAGCGCCCGCAAGGGGCGCTTGTCCATCGCGTTGTATACCACCGCGATAATGTTGATCATCAACTGTCTTCTTGTCCGGCCTTGCCTGATTCAACGTGCTCAAGCGCCAGCGCTGTGATTATCCCAAATGCACAGGCAAGAAGCGTTCCCAAAATCCATGCGAAATACCACATTTTAAGCTCCTTACTTAGTACAGAGAGTGGGTGTTGCTTTCAATATCTTCTTTGGTGATGCGACCAAACATCTTCCAGTAACACCAGCCGGTGTACAGCAGAATGATCGGTACGAACACACAAGCTACATACGTCATCAGATTCAGCGTCAGCTGGCTGGACGTTGCATCCCACATGGTCAGACTCGCATTCATCATGGTGCTGGATGGCATCACAAACGGGAACATCGCGATACCGGCAGTCAGGATGATGCAGGCTAACGTCAGTGAGGAGAAGATGAACGCCCAGGCCCCTTTCTCCATACGGGAAGTCAGAATGGTCAACAGCGGCAGAACCACGCCCAACGCCGGAACCAGCCACAGAATAGGTGCATTGTTAAAGTTCACCATCCATGCGCCCGCTTCACGCGCCACTTCTTTGGTCATCGGGTTAGAAGCGGCGTGGTGATCCAGTGCGGAAGTCACAACATAACCATCAATACCGTAAATAACCCAAACGCCGGCCAGTGCGAAGCAAACCAGAGTCACCAGCGCCGCAACCTGTGAGGTGGTACGTGCACGCAGATGTAGTTCGCCTACGGTACGCATCTGCAGATAGGTTGCGCCCTGAGTGATGATCATCCCTACGCTCACAACCCCTGCCAGCAGACCAAACGGATTCAGCAGTTGGAAGAAGTTACCGGTGTAGTACAAGCGCATGTACTCATCCATGTGGAACGGAACACCTTGCAGCAGGTTGCCAAACGCAACACCGATAACCAGCGGCGGCACGAAGCTACCGATGAAGATGCCCCAGTCCCACATGTTGCGCCAGCGCATGTCTTCGATCTTGGAGCGGTAATCAAAACCGACCGGACGGAAGAACAAAGACGCCAGTACCAGGATCATCGCCACATAGAAACCGGAGAACGCAGCGGCATACACCATCGGCCAGGCAGCGAACAGTGCGCCACCCGCGGTGATGAGCCAAACCTGGTTACCGTCCCAGTGCGGGGCGATGGAGTTAATCATAATTCGACGCTCGGTATCATTACGACCGAGGAAACGGGTGAGCATGCCCACCCCCATGTCGAAGCCATCAGTGACCGCAAAACCAATCAGCAGAATGCCAACCAGCAGCCACCAGATAAAACGCAATACTTCATAATCGATCATTTGACGACTCCTGTCTTAGCGTGCCGGCTGAGAAGTCACAGTGGACTGCTCGTAGTGATAACGACCGGTTTTCAGGCTACTCGGCCCAAGGCGTGCGAACTTGAACATCAGATACAGTTCAGCCACCAGGAACAGGGTATACAGGCCGCAAATCAACAGCATCGAGAAGATGAGGTCGCCAGCGGTCAGCGAAGAGTTCGCTACGGCTGTTGGTAACACTTCACCAATCGCCCACGGTTGACGACCGTACTCTGCGACAAACCAACCGGATTCAATAGCAATCCACGGCAGCGGAATCGCATACAGCGCGGTGCGCAGCAGCCATTTTTTCTCGCCGATACGATTACGAATCACGGTCCAGAAGGACACAGCAATGATAGCCAGCATCAGGATGCCGCACGCCACCATAATACGGAATGCGAAGTACAGCGGTGCAACACGAGGGATAGAGTCTTTCGTGGCTTGCTGAATTTGCGCTTCGGTCGCGTCGGTGACGTTGTCCGTGTAGCGTTTCAGCAGCAGACCATAGCCCAGATCTTTCTTCATGCTGTTGAACTGGTCGCGAACAGCCTGATCGGTAGAACCTGCACGCAGTTCTTCCAGCAGTTGATACGCTTTCATCCCGTTACGGATACGCTCTTCGTGCTGCACCATCAGATCTTTCAGACCAATGACCGGTGTATCAACGGAGCGGGTAGCGATGATGCCCAGGGCATAAGGAATTTGAATCGCAAAATGGTTTTCCTGCGCATCCTGGTCCGGAATACCGAACAGCGTAAAGGATGCCGGTGCAGGTTGAGTTTCCCACTCGGCTTCAATAGCAGCAAGTTTGGTTTTCTGCACGTCGCCCATTTCGTAACCAGATTCATCACCCAGAACGATAACAGACAGAATGGCAGCCATACCAAAGCTGGCAGCGATAGCAAAAGAACGTTTAGCAAACGCGAAGTCACGGCCGCGCAGCATATAGTAGGAGCTGATACCCAGAACGAACATCGCGCCACAAACATAACCAGAAGCCACAGTGTGAACAAATTTCACCTGTGCTACCGGGTTGAGCACCAGTTCAGAGAAGCTCAGCATCTCCATACGCATGGTTTCAAAGTTGAAATCCGCAGCGATTGGGTTTTGCATCCAGCCGTTCGCAACCAGAATCCACAGTGCGGACAGGTTTGAACCTAAGGCCACCAGCCAGGTGACGCACATATGCTGGACTTTACCCAAACGGTCCCAGCCGAAGAAGAACAGACCTACAAAGGTGGATTCGAGGAAGAAGGCCATCAAACCTTCAATCGCCAGCGGCGCACCGAAAATATCCCCTACATAGTGGGAATAGTAAGACCAGTTAGTCCCGAACTGGAACTCCATGGTCAGACCGGTTGCCACACCCAGAGCGAAGTTGATACCAAACAACTTGCCCCAGAACTTGGTCATATCTTTATAAATCTGTTTGCCGGAAAGGACGTAGACCGTTTCCATGATGGCCAACAAGAACGCCATACCGAGCGTCAGTGGCACAAACAGGAAGTGGTACATCGCGGTCAAGGCAAACTGTAAGCGCGACAGTTCGACTATATCTAACATCATGACTCCTTGCTCATCGCATGAAGACTCCGAGAGTGAACCCCGTTAGAAAGGGTCACACGCATGCCCCAATACAAATTTATTTGCTTCCTTCCCCCGCTGCTCTTTCTTCTCATTTGAAGAAAGGACAATGATGAAAGGTTACAAACATGTTAATAAAACACTCAAATTGATCCCGCAATTATATTACGCCGTAAAATCCTTACAATAAACAGGTTTTTATCGAGGTAAATTTGCATTTTTCGATAGTGATCAATTTATAGCTAATTTATCACTTTCAGACCAATTTGATCTGCAGCAATTTAACCTCATTTGGTGATGTTTACCAAGTTTTAAACATTGATTTAAATCAATTTTCAATTTAAATGTTAATAGTGTTTATCGCTAGCGTGACTAGTGAACGCCATGTTAACGATATGTTTTTCAATGAGTAATTGCCGTTACTACAAATGATAGGATATTTATTTAAATCTACACGATCTTTTAACCAGTCTGGGGGACAAAATTATGGACAGATAAAGAGTCACTATTGCTGGGTAGCTCACAGTTTTTTGTTTAGCAAGTCCTGTAATCATTATTTAATACAAATCATTCATTTTAATTTTACTTATAATTAACACCACAATGTAACTATCTCAACTGGAAGCGAAGCGGCAAGCATTGACTGACGCCCTGAGGTTTGGCGATCTCCCTGCAGAGACCCGCCGTTTCGCTTAAATCATCACTGTAAGTTATCACTCCCACCACAACATCGCTTCTATGCCAAAGAATATATATATTCCGAACAATTCATTATCATTTTATCTTAAATTTAACAAAAAAATTTACGACATATAAGATTAATAAATAAAAAACCGTTATGCCGTTCACAAGTTATTTAGCGAATACCATTTTCGAAATTATTAAAAACACCCCTGACAAAGCCTGCGCCACAAAATAAGATTTCGATCACAAACATGGCAAGTGGTTTATTAGGTAATTCGCTAATAAATAAAATAACTAATGGAAATTAATTTATAACACATTGATTTAAATGAATTTTTATGGAGGCAAAATATAACAATCATTTTGCGCAGGATATTTTGAAAATAGATCAATTGCTTCCTTTTCCGCTTCCACAGAAACTCCAACCCTATTAAAAGGTTGTCAAAACCCATGCTCTAAATATTAGAAAACAATTTTCACTTATTGACCATCAGCCCTACAGAGGATTACCCATGAAGAAATCTACACTTGTTATTGGCGTCATCGGTGCTGACTGCCATGCAGTAGGCAATAAAGTTCTGGATCGCGTTTTTACTGCTCATGATTTTCACGTAATCAACCTCGGGGTGATGGTGAGCCAGGATGAATATATTGATGCCGCGATTGAAACAGGCGCTGATGCCATCGTGGTGTCTTCCATCTACGGCCACGGCGACATTGACTGCCTCGGCTTGCGTGAGCGCTGTATTGAACGTGGCCTCGGCGACATCCTGTTGTACGTCGGCGGCAACCTGGTCGTCGGAAAACATGACTTCGCCGATGTCGAAGTGAAATTTAAAGAGATGGGGTTTAACCGCGTCTTCGCACCGAGCCACGACCTGGAAGATGTCTGTGCGCTTATCACTAATGATATTCACCAACACAATGGCCTCGAGCAGCGTTGCCTGGAAGAGGCCATCTGATGCAAACAGTTTCTGTCGATATCGGCTCGACATGGACCAAGGCAGCCCTCTTCGCCCATGAAGGGGAGGAATTAACCCTGGTAAACCATGTCCTGACCCCAACCACCACACATCATCTGGCAGACGGTTTTTTTGCCAGCCTGAATCAGGTGCTGAACGTTGCCGATGCTCGCCCGTTACTGAAAAGTGGTGAAGTGCAGTTGAAATACTCCTCCTCGGCCAAAGGTGGACTCGCCGTGGCAGCAATGGGGCTGGTGCCTTCCATTACGCTGGAATCGGCAAAAGTTACCGCCCATTCGGCAGGAGCGAAAATCGCGCAATATTATTCGTACAAACTGAACCGTCATGACATCCAGGAACTGGAATCTGCACCGCCAGATATTCTGTTGTTTACCGGCGGTACAGACGGCGGCGAAGAAAGCTACGGCCTGGCGAATGCGCACGCGCTGGCAGGTTCAAAGCTTGATTGCGCCATTATCTACGCCGGAAACCGGGACATTCAGGACGAAATACAAACGATTCTGGGACACAAAGATCTGACCACGGTAGACAACATTCTGCCGGATCTCGATCACCCGAATCCGTTTGCCGCGCGCCAGGCGATTTGCGATGTGTTCTTGTCACGCATTGTCAAAGGTAAAGGTCTGGACGTCATTGTTGGCGAAACAGGCGAAGAGCCAATGCCGACGCCATGGACGGTCTATGAGTTAGTCAAAGCCATTAGCGATTACGACAACGCATGGAAGGAGTTCATGCTGATTGATATGGGTGGCGCCACCACGGATGTCTATTCAGCCAGCGCGAATACCCTCTCCCCCGATACTGTCCTGCATGGTGTCCCTGAACCGTTCGTCAAACGTACCGTTGAAGGTGATTTGGGCATGCGCGTTTCCGCCGTCGTGGTGGGAGAAAGCACGCAGGATATGGTGAAAGTTGTTTTCGCCCAACAACCACAACGTGAGGAAGCGTTTTATCGCTACCTGCGCCATCTGGTTGGGCAGCCGGACTACCTGCCGGTCAACGAGGAAGAGAAATATTTCGACACTTTGTTAGCCGGTTTGTGCGTGGGCTATGCCACTGAGCGCCACGCGGGCACTAAGAAGCAGGTTTGCACCTGCGTCGGTAACGTGGATTTACAGATGGGTCGCGATCTCACCACCATACGCAAAGTCGTCGGTTCAGGGGGATGGCTCTCTCGCGCCAGCCAGTTCGATATCCATAACTGGCTTAAATACCGGGAGCTGGACGACCAGGGTAAAAGAATTCTGTTACCGAATCAGTTTGAGTATTACCGCGATTCAAATGGCCTGCTCCCGCTACTGGCAAACGTCGCCAGGCTGTACCCGCAAGCCGCTGCTCGCACCAGCATTCAGTGTTTAACCCTACAAAACTAAAGGCAGCTACGAATGGAACTTCGAAATAAAAAATTGACCCACGACGAATTCATGACCGAAAGGCACCAGGTGTTGCAAACCTGGGAAACCGGCAAAGACGTTGAGAAATTCGAAGATGGCGTGAAGTACCAGCAATCAATTCCAGATTCAAAACGCTTCTCCCTCGCGCTGTTGAAGGCCGATCAAGAAGGTAAAACGCTGAGCCAGCCGCGTGCAGGCGTCGCACTCATGGATGAACATATTGAGCTGCTTAAAACATTGCAGGAAGAATGTGACCTCCTGCCAAGTACCATCGATGCCTATACCCGTCTGAACCGCTATGAAGAAGCAGCTGTCGGGATCCAAAAATCTATCGAGGCGGGCACCTCCAAACTAAATGGTTTACCGGTCGTCAATCATGGGGTTGCTGCCTGCCGCCGTATGACTGAGTCGCTGGAAAAACCAATCCAGGTCCGCCACGGTACGCCGGATGCGCGCCTGCTGGCTGAAATCGCCATGGCCAGTGGCTTTACCAGCTACGAAGGTGGCGGTATTTCCTACAACATCCCTTACGCTAAACGCGTCACCCTGGAAAAATCCATCCGCGACTGGCAGTACTGCGATCGCCTGATGGGTCTGTACGAAGAGAACGGCATTCGCATCAACCGTGAGCCGTTTGGCCCGCTGACCGGTACCCTGATCCCGCCGTTTATGTCCCACTCGGTGGCGATTATTGAAGGTCTGCTGGCGCTGGAACAAGGCGTGAAATCCATTACCGTCGGCTACGGCCAGGTCGGTAGCCTGACGCAGGATATCGCCGCCATTCAGGCGCTGCGTGAACTGTCCCACGAATACTTCCATAACCACGGCTTCGACGATTACGAACTGAGTACCGTTTTCCACCAGTGGATGGGCGGATTCCCGGAAGATGAAGCGAAAGCCTTCTCCGTTATCGCCTGGGGTGCGGCGGTTGCCGGTATGTCCGGTGCCACGAAAGTCATTACCAAAAGCCCGCACGAAGCGTTCGGTATCCCAACGGCTGCAGCCAACGCCCAGGGTCTGAAAGCGTCACGCCAGATGCTCAACATGGTCAGCGACCAGAAATTCCCGCAATGCGCTGCCGTCGAGCAGGAAGTCGAACTGATTAAGAGTGAAGTCCGCGCAGTACTGAAAAAAGTCTTCGAACTGGGTAATGGCGACATTGCGCGCGGTACAGTGCTGGCCTTTGAAGCTGGCGTACTGGATGTGCCGTTCGCACCTGCCGCCTGCAATGCGGGCAAAATTCTGCCGGTGCGCGATAACACAGGCGCCATCCGTATTCTCGAAGCCGGTGCGGTTCCGCTGCCGAAAGATATTCTCGCCCTGCACCACGACTATGTCGCAGAGCGCGCACATTTTGAAGGCCGCAAGCCTTCTTTCCAGATGGTCATTGATGACATCAACGCCGTATCCCACAGTAAATTAATAGGAAGACCATAATGAAAATCAAAAAGGCCCTTTTCACCGCTGGCTACTCCTCATTTTATTTTGACGATCAGCAGGCCATCAAAAATGGCGCCGGTCATGACGGGTTTATCTATACCGGCGCTCCGGTAACACCTGGATTTACCTCTGTTCGTCAGGCGGGTGAATGCGTTTCCGTGCAACTGATTCTGGAAAATGGCGCGGTAGCGGTGGGCGATTGCGCAGCGGTGCAATATTCAGGTGCAGGTGGCCGTGATCCGCTATTCCTGGCAGAAAATTTCATTCCGTTCCTCAACGATCACATCAAACCGCTGCTGGAAGGCCGTGACGTTGATGCGTTCCTGCCAAACGCCCGTTTCTTTGATCAACTGCGTATTGACGGTCATCTGCTGCATACCGCCGTCCGCTATGGTCTGTCTCAGGCGCTGCTCGACGCGGCAGCGCTGGCTACCGGTCGTCTGAAAACTGAAGTGGTTTGCGATGAATGGCAACTGCCGTGCGTGCCGGAAGCCATTCCATTATTTGGTCAGAGCGGCGACGACCGTTATATCGCCGTTGACAAAATGATCCTCAAAGGGGTGGACGTCCTGCCGCATGCGCTGATCAACAACGTGGAAGAGAAACTGGGCTTTAAAGGCGAAAAACTGCGTGAGTATGTACGTTGGTTGTCCGACCGCATTTTAAGCCTGCGCACCAGCGAACGTTATCACCCAACGCTGCATATTGATGTGTACGGCACGATCGGTTTGATCTTCGATATGGATCCCGTGCGCTGCGCCGAATACATCGCCAGCCTGGAAGCCGAAGCACAGGGCCTGCCGCTGTATATCGAAGGGCCAGTAGATGCGGGTAACAAGCCGGATCAGATCCGCATGTTGACTGCCATCACCAAAGAACTGACCCGTCTGGGTTCCGGCGTGAAAATTGTCGCCGACGAATGGTGTAACACCTATCAGGATATCGTGGACTTTACCGATGCGGGCAGCTGCCACATGGTACAGATCAAAACCCCTGATCTTGGCGGTATTCACAACATCGTTGATGCGGTGCTGTATTGCAACAAACACGCCATGGAAGCTTATCAGGGCGGTACTTGTAACGAAACCGAGATCAGTGCCCGCACCTGCGTACACGTGGCGCTTGCCGCGCGTCCGATGCGTATGCTGGTTAAACCGGGTATGGGTTTCGATGAAGGTCTCAACATCGTGTTTAACGAGATGAATCGCACCATCGCGTTGTTGCAAACTAAGGATTAAGAGATGGCACGCACATTTAAGATCTTATCGCCGACGGCTATCCTGGGTTATGGCTTCCCGGAAGAAAGTTTTCGTAAAGCCATGGAAGAGTCACCGGATCTTATTGCTGTTGACGCAGGTTCCTCCGATCCTGGCTCCCACTACCTGGGGGCAGGTAAACCCTTTACCGACAGAGCCGGGGTAAAACGCGATCTGCGCTATATGATCGTGGCGGGCGTTAAGAACAACATCCCGGTCGTGATCGGTACCGCCGGTGGTTCTGGTGCCGCTCCGCATCTGGAGTGGTGTCGCCAGATAATCCATGAGATTGCCCAGGAAGAAAAACTGTCCTTCTCAATGGCGCTGATCCCGTCTGATGTAGACAAAGAAATCGTTCATCAGGCGCTGGATAACGGCAAAATCACCGCGCTAGATTTTGTGCCTGAACTGACTCACGAGGCCATTGAAGAGAGCACCTACATTGTCGCGCAGATGGGCGTCGAGCCTTTCCAGCGTGCGCTGAAAGCGGGGGCACAGGTTGTTCTGGGCGGACGCGCTTACGATCCAGCCTGCTTCGCGGCGCTGCCGATTATGCAAGGCTTTGATGAAGGTCTGGCGCTGCACTGCGGTAAGATCCTTGAGTGTGCTGCCATTGCAGCAACCCCCGGCTCCGGCTCCGATTGTGCGATGGGCATTATCGACGACAACGGCTTTACGCTGAAGGCGTTCAATCCCAAGCGTAAGTTCACTGAAACGTCTGCTGCGGCGCACACCCTGTATGAGAAGTCCGATCCGTACTTCCTGCCGGGACCGGGCGGTGTGCTGAACCTGAAAGCGTGCACCTTTACCCAGGTTAACGAGGGCGAAGTGTATGTCAGCGGTTCACGTCATGAAGAAACACCGTATGCGTTGAAACTGGAAGGCGCGCGTCAGGTTGGCTTCCGCTGCCTGACCATCGCCGGAACGCGCGACCCGATTATGATTGCCGGAATTGACACCATTCTCGAAGAGGTCCAGGCAAGCGTAGCACGTAACCTCTCCCTGAATGACGACAGCATCCGCATGACGTTCCACCTGTACGGGAAGAACGGCGTGATGGGCAACCATGAACCGATGAAAACCGCGGGTCATGAACTGGGGATTTTACTGGACGTCGTTGCGCCGACGCAGGATATCGCCAACAGCGTTTGCTCGCTGGTGCGCTCTACCCTGTTGCACTACGGCTATGAAAATCGTATTGCCACGGCGGGCAACCTCGCCTTCCCGTTCTCGCCATCTGATATTCAGAGTGGGCCGGTGTATGAGTTCTCGATCTATCACCTGATTGAAGCCAGCGATGCACTGCGGTTTGATTTCCACATTGAGCAGGTGACGCCAGAAGGAGTTCAGGCATGAAACACTCAATTTGTTCACTGGCGCAGGTCATTCGCTCAAAAAATGCCGGACCGTACGAACTGGTTTTAGATATTTTGTTTAAAACCCGGGAAGACTATCAGCGCGTAAAACGCTCAGAGCAATTAACTCCGCAACTTATTGCTGGGTTATATAATGTCGAACCTGACTTTATTCACAATATTGTGTGGTTCGATCCGGCAAATGCCGTAAAAATTGTCATGCCGCGCGATATTATTTCCGGCAATGTCGGTGACAATGATGTTTATGGCGCGCAGCAACACGCACCATTATTAAGTATTGAATTCGATCTGTAACAAAAAAACACAATAACAGCCATTGGAGCACAGAGTTCAGCTGTATCACAGTGCTTCGAATATTCATGCGGTTGGTCACAACAGGCGTGCGCCTGAGCTGCTGTCCAGGCTCAGGCACACGCCACCCTACATTATTCCAATTACCAGCCTTTATCCGATGGAGTACACATGAAGAAAATAAGTTTAACCAAGATGATCATATTAGGCCTGATACTCGGCATGATTGCCGGGGTGGCCATTAATAATATGGCCGCGGCTGAAACAGCAAAATCATATGCACAGGATATTTCCATTTTCACCACTATATTCTTACGTATGGTGAAGATGATTATTGCGCCATTGGTTATTTCAACTCTGGTTGTCGGTATTGCCAAGATGGGCGATGCCAAAACGCTGGGTCGTATATTTTCTAAAACTTTTTTCCTGTTTATTTGTGCCTCACTGCTGTCGATCGCCTTGGGTCTGGTTATCGTTAATATCTTCCAGCCGGGCGCAGGCATCAACTTTGTTGCTCATGACGCAGGCGCTGTTGCCGCCGTTAAGTCTGAACCCTTCACGCTGAAAGTCTTTATCTCACATGCCGTACCAACCAGTATCGTTGACGCGATGGCGCGGAACGAAATCCTGCAGATCGTGGTGTTCTCCATTTTCCTTGGTTGCAGCCTGGCCGCAATCGGTGAAAAAGCCGAGCCTATCGTTAAGGTTCTGGATTCGCTGGTGCACGTGATGCTGAAACTGACAGGCTACGTCATGCTGTTTGCGCCACTGACCGTTTTTGCCGCTATTTCAGGTTTGATTGCCGAACGTGGTCTGGGTGTAATGGTCAGCGCCGGGATCTTCATGGGTGAATTCTACCTGACGCTGGGTATGCTGTGGGCAATTCTGATTGGCCTGTCAACCATGATAGTCGGGCCTTGCATCGCGCGTTTGACCAAATCAATCTTCGAGCCTGCACTGCTGGCCTTTACGACCTCCAGTTCTGAAGCAGCCTTCCCGGGCACGCTGGATAAGCTGGAAAAATTCGGCGTATCGTCAAAAATTGCCAGCTTCGTTCTGCCGATCGGTTACTCCTTTAACCTCGTAGGCTCCATGGCCTATTGCTCCTTTGCCACCGTCTTTATTGCCCAGGCGTGCAACATTGAGTTGAGCATGGGCGAGCAAATTACCATGCTGTTAATTCTGATGCTGACCTCTAAAGGGATGGCGGGTGTACCGCGTGCCTCGATGGTCGTTATCGCCGCTACCCTGAACCAGTTCAACATTCCGGAGGCGGGTTTGATCCTGCTGATGGGCGTCGATCCGTTCCTCGATATGGGTCGTTCCGCCACCAACGTCATGAGTAATGCCATGGGCGCTGCCATTGTAGGCCGCTGGGAAGGTGAACACTTTGGTTCAGGCTGCCGCGGAACAGCGCCAGTCAAAACACCGGAGCAAGACCGCCCGGTCACCGAAACAGAAGTCGCGTTGTCCTGATACCTCGTTATTGCCGGATGGCGCTTGCGCTTATCCGGCCTACATAACGTTTAATTATCCGTAAGCCGGATCAGGCGGTACGCCGCCATCCGGCGCATGATAAGTACCCCAACAGGAAAGCACCATGACTAAAACTCTGCTCGGCGTGAGTCTCTTTTCTTTCAGCGTCTTGTTTAGCGCTACCTCATTCGCGCAAACCGCGCCGGACTACGCCAGATTGATAGAACAGGCGCATCAAAAGTACAAAAGTAACAATGATGGAAAAGTCGCCGACTACATCCCTGCCCTGGCGAGCTACAGCCCAAATAATTTTGCCATCACTATTGCTACGGTGGACGGAAAAATCTACCAGGTTGGCGATGTTAACAAACCCTTTCCCATGGAATCGCTGAGTAAAGTCTTCACCATGGCGCTCGCCATGGAACAGCACGGTCCTCAGGTAGTGCTGGATAAACTCGGGGCCAATGCCACTGGCATGCCATTTAATTCCGGTTTAGCCGTTGAACTGACCAAAGGCGCGCCGGAAAACCCGCTGGTAAACGCCGGAGCCATGAGCACCGTTAGTCTGATTGAAGCCAAAGACAAAACCGATCGCTGGAACAAAATCCTCGACAACCTGAACGTCTGGGCCGATGCCACGCTCACGGTTAATGAGCCGGTTTACAAATCTGAGATGGAGACCAACCAGCACAATCAGGCGCTGGCGAAGCTGATGGAATCCTATAACAGCTTCTATGGCAACACCGACGACGCCGTCGAAATTTATACCCGTCAGTGCTCGGTGGATATCACCGTTGAGCAACTGGCCAAAATGGGTGCCGTACTGGCGAACAAAGGGAAATCGCCGTTCAACGGCAAGCAGTTGCTGAATGAAAAATATGTTCCGCAAGTGCTGGCGGAAATGGCGATTGCCGGACTGTACGACGGCAGCGGTAAATGGCTGTACACCGTTGGCATTCCGGCGAAAAGCGGCGTCGGCGGCGGGATGGTTGCGGTGGTGCCCGGAAAATATGCCATTGCCGTCTACTCTCCGCCGTTGGACGAAGCCGGTAACAGCGTTCGCGCCCAGCAAACTATCGAATATGTCGCCGAAGCGACGCAGGCCAATGTCTTTTTAGCAAAATAACACTCTGCCGGATAAGCGAAGCGCTATCCGGCCTACGATTAGCGCACGTATTTACGCCGTCATCCGGCAAAAATGAAGAGGTGAGAAGTAAACATGTCTAAACCATTTGTCTGGCAGGAACTCTTTGTTCAGAGTAAAGATAATACCGAGTATGAATTACTGAGTAACCAGCACGTAACGGTAACGGAGTTAGACGGAGAGGAAGTGATTAAGGTAGCGCCTGAAGCGTTAACCTTATTAGCACAGCAGGCATTTTATGAGGCTTCATTTTTTCTGCGCGCCGGACATTTGAAACAGATAGCCAGCATTTTGCACGACCCGCAGGCCAGCGGTAACGATAAGTACGTCGCATTACAACTGCTGCGCAACGCTGAGGTTTCGGCCAAAGGCGTCCTGCCTAACTGTCAGGACACCGGGACGGCAACCATTGTGGCCTGCAAAGGACAACATGTCTGGACAGGCAGCGATGACGCCGAAGCCTTGAGCAAAGGCGTATATACCACCTTCACCGAAAACAATCTGCGTTACTCGCAAAATGCCCCGCTGGACATGTATACCGAGGTCAATACCCAGACTAACCTGCCAGCGCAAATCGACATCAGCGCCACGCCGGGTAATGAGTATAAATTCCTGTTCGTCAACAAAGGCGGCGGTTCTGCCAATAAGGCGGCGCTATTCCAGGAAACCAAATCCATTCTGCAGCCGGAAAAGCTCACAGCCTTCCTGATCGAAAAAATGAAATCGCTGGGTACCGCCGCTTGCCCGCCGTACCACATCGCTTTCGTGGTTGGGGGCTTGTCCGCCGATCAGGCGCTGAAGACAGCCAAACTGGCATCAACCAAATATTACGATAACCTGCCCACCAGCGGGAATGAGCTGGGTCAGGCGTTCCGCGATACGGCACTGGAAGCCGAACTGCTCAATGCCAGCCGCGAGTTTGGCATCGGCGCGCAGTTTGGCGGCAAATACTTTGCCCACGATATTCGCGTAATTCGCTTACCGCGCCACGGCGGCTCCTGCCCTATCGCCATGGCCCTCTCCTGTTCTGCCGACCGCAACATCAAAGCCAAAATTAACAAACACGGTATCTGGCTGGAGAAACTCGAGCATAACCCGGGCAAATTTATCCCTGATTCACAGCGGGTGGAAAATGGCGCCCAGACAGTTCAACTGGATCTGAACCGTCCGTTACGCGAAATCCTGCATGACCTTTCCGCCCTGCCCATCGGGACTCGTTTGTCGTTAAGCGGCCCAATTGTTGTTGCCCGAGATATCGCCCACGCAAACATCAAAGCGCGCCTGGATAACGGCGAACCGATGCCGGAATACATGAAAAAACATATCGTTTATTACGCCGGCCCCGCCAAAACCCCCGAAAACCAGGCCTGCGGTTCAATGGGGCCGACAACCGGCGGACGCATGGATGGGTACGTCGATGCTTTCCAGGCACAAGGCGGAAGTCTCATTATGCTCACCAAGGGTAACCGCAGTCAGCAGGTCACTGATGCCTGTCACAAACACGGTGGATTTAGCCTCGGCAGCATTGGCGGCGCAGCGGCTCTGCTGGCCCAGCAGTATGTGAAGAACCTGCAGTGCCTTGAGTATCCCGAACTGGGCATGGAAGCGGTGTGGATGATGGAAGTTAAAAATATGCCTGCGTTCGTATTAGTAGATGACAAAGGCAATAACTTCTTCAGTCAGTTTGAGCAGCAGCATCGCTGCGCAACCTGCCCGGCAGGACATTAAGGAGCTATCATGGAAGCGCGAGCCAACAATGACCGACATCGCCAGCGTCAGCAGAAGCTGAAAGCGCAGGTTGATACCCGCGTGGCGGCGGCAACGGAGAAGAAAGGGATTCTGATTGTCTTCACCGGCAATGGTAAAGGAAAATCTACCGCAGCCTTCGGCACGGCGACACGCGCGGTTGGTCACGGAAAAACCGTTGGCGTCGCGCAGTTTATTAAAGGCCAGTGGGATAATGGCGAGTACAACACACTGCACCCTCTCGGCGTGGAGTTTCATATTATGGGTACCGGTTTTACCTGGGAAACCCAGAACCGGGAAGCCGATATCGAGGCGGCCACCGCAGTGTGGCTGGAAAGTAAGCGCATGCTGGCTGATGCGCATTACGATCTGGTCGTACTGGACGAACTCACCTATATGTTGGCTTATCACTATCTGGATACGCAGGAGGTAATCAGCGCCATCGAAAATCGCCCTGCCGACCAGAGCGTGATCGTCACCGGGCGCGGTTGCCATGCGCTGTTACTTGAACTTGCCGATACGGTCAGCGAGCTTCGCCCGGTTAAACACGCTTTTGATAGCGGCATTCAGGCACAGCCAGGGATCGACTGGTAATCGCTCTTTTGCCGGGTAAGGCGTTTACGCCGCATCCGGCGATTTACCCAAAACCGATACGCTTATCGGGCCTATGGTGAACACCGAAACCTGTAGGCCTGATAAGGCGCAAGCCACCATCAGGCAGCCGACATCACGGATTTATTTAGCAACCAGTTGCGGAAGATCTCCAAATGAAGGGACTCTGATTTCTCCTCCCGCCACGTCATGATAAATCGATTCCCGGTACGCATTGGAACATCGCAAGGAATCACCATATCCCCACTATCCAGATCGTGCTGAATGGCAAAACGGGGGAGCAATGCGACGCCAAGATTGGAACGTACCGCCGCAATCAGCATCGACAACAGATCAAATCGCGGACCTTTATTCACCAGCGGACTGCTGACATCGGACAGCGCAAACCATTCCTGCCAGCCTTTGATGCGGGTACTTTGATGCAACAGCGGGTATTCGTTCAGCAGTTCATCGACGGACAGCTTCCGGTCCGGTTCAGCAAGCAAGCAACGGCTGCACACTGGCAGAATTTCCTCTTCGAACAGGTACTCGACCCCCGACCACGGCGAGTAAAAATCTTCCCGCATGATCGCTGCGTCATATTCCCGGTTAAGAAAATCACCAATATTCGCCAGAGAATGAATATTAACGATAATATCAGGATTGAGTTTATTGAACTCACGCAGGTTTGGGATCAGCCAGTGCGTACTGAACGTCGGGTTAACCGCCAGTTCGATCACTTGTACGGTCGGCTGCCATGTCATGATCGTCGTCGTATCTCGTTCAAGCTTGTTCAGTGTTTCTTTAACAATAGTTAAATAGTGTTTGCCTGCCGCATTTAAAAAAATGCGCTTTTTGGCATGATTAAATAGCGCTGTATTAAGAAAATCCTCTAGCGCATTCACCTGGCGGAAAACAGCACTTTGTGTTAGAGCCAGCTCTTCAGCTGCCCGGGTATAACTTTCGTGACGCGCAACCACTTCAAAAGTTACCAGCAACTCCGTTTTGGGTATTTTTCCTCTCATAACCTCTTCCATATGCAGCGTACAAAAATAGTTTAATTTATAAAAAATAATTCATATCACCCGAATAAACATCGAGTGTTATATTTTATTTCAGGCATTGATGTCATTGATCCAATCCATGATTTGTTCATACTGATGGCGGATAAATATTAACCAATAATACTCAAGCACAACAATAAACACAATTTAATTAAGGTTAAATTCAGACACATAGCGCCAATAAGTTCTTAATAATTTTTCAAGTCATCTTGTTTATTGTGGAAAAAACTTTGCGAGATTAATCAATATTATCCTTGTGATAATTTAGGAAAATTCAGCGTTATAACTTACAGGCAAACGACTGCTTTTAATCATTCTCCGGAGTGGTTCTGCCTTTTTTTGTTAGACGTGATAAAGGACACAATGTGAAAACTTTCGGAAAGGTCTGGCTCGTTGGCGCAGGTCCCGGTGATATTTCATTACTCACCCTCAAAGCAGTGATGTGCATTAAACAAGCAGATGTCATTATTTACGACAGGTTGGTCAATCCTAAGATTCTGGAATGGGCATCCGCTGACTGTGAGCTTATCAATGTCGGTAAGAATCCGGGATTTCATTGTGTGCCACAGGATGAAATCAACGCTCTTCTCGTTCAGTATGCCCAGACGCATCACAATATCGTGCGCTTAAAAGGTGGCGATCCCTACGTATTTGGTCGTGGGGCCGAAGAAGTTGAAGGGCTTATTGAGCCGGGGATCCCTTTTGAAGTCGTCCCCGGTATCAGTTCAACCATTGGGGGATTAACCTGTGCCGGGATCCCGGTAACACATCGCGATTACGCCTCTGGTTTTCACGTGGTGACCGGTCATACACGCGAAGGCAACCAGCAGCAGGACTGGCGCCAGCTGGCGAAACTTAACGGTACGTTGGTTATCGTCATGGGTATTGCGAATCTGGCGTTTATTTGTGAAGAACTGTTGATGGGTGGGAAACCGGCGGAGACGCCCGCGGCCATCATCATGTCCGCGACCCGGGAGAATCAGCGCCGGCTGACCTGTACCCTCGGCTCGTTACTGAGCAATGCGCAGGAAGCCAACATTACGCCGCCTGCACTGATCGTCATTGGCGATGTCGTCACGCTGAGCGATCGTCTGTCTTTTATTCCTGCCGCTATAGACCTCCCTGAACATCTTTACTGCGAGAGTCTGGCGTGACGAAAAGACTGGGGTGATGTTTGATGCGCCGCCCGGAAAACGCGACAAAAATAGCTGGTTTGTGCGTACTGAAGTTTCCGGGCGATACTGTCTATTGAATGAACCGGATCGTGTAATAACTCCCCCGCCTTTTGCATTTTTTTCTGACTCACCCAGGTTTTAAAGTTAACGCCCTGGCGCTTCTTAAAAAATCGGCTGAAATAATTTGCACTTAAACAGACATGTGCCGCCACAGACTCCAGAGATAAGTCACTATACAGGTTATCATCAATATAACGCAGTGCCGCCAGTAGTTTTTTCTCATGACGAGAAAGCTCCGTTAAATAGTGCCGGACGTTACTTGTCGGTTTATCGAATACCACTTCAGATTGTTTTTTTTGCACCTCAAAATTGTTAACAATAAAATGCAATAAATTAGCCGATGCCACCAACGTATTATTATCAACCGCAACAAGCTGATCCCACTCGGATTTTATTTGAGGATCACACATCCATCGTGATTCATCTTCAACGATGATGGTTTTATATTCCTGGTACTTAGCCCGAACCTGACCACAGATAATAAAACCATGCAGATTCTCCTCATAAATTAATGGTATGGAGAACAGACTTAGCCCTGCATGGCAGCTGAATATTCTGGGCTTACACTGTTTCAGTGCCTCAAAAACACACTGTTTATCGCACGTTTGGCAACCAACACTGTAGCGTTTATTCGCTCTCATCAGCTTACAGAATGAATTAAAGTTATGGCAATCAGAGAGAGCTCTGCCTGTAACATCAACGACTACCGTTGCTAACCCCGTCGCATTGGAGAAGACTTCTGCTATAGAGAAAAAACATGGTAAGTAATCATCCTGAATTTTCAGCGACACGCCATCCTCCAACCTTAATATGACTAAAGGCGGTAATATGCAAAATCCAGGCAAAAGAAAGAATGATGCTCGCCGCAAAAAATAATCTCATTTGTGAAGATGATTGTGATCAAATTGCATGATGCGGGATGGCAGAAAATAAAAAAGGCCATCATCAGATGGCCAACCATGTCGAAATTAGACCAGCCCTTGACCATGCAGAAAGTCAGGGCTGTATTTTTATGGCTTACTTAATAACGGTTTTCAGTGCTTCGCCGATATCGGCCAGGCTGCGAACGGTTTTCACGCCTGCAGCTTCAAGAGCTGCGAATTTCTCATCCGCGGTCCCTTTACCGCCGGCGATAATGGCACCAGCGTGACCCATACGCTTACCTTTCGGCGCGGTGACGCCCGCGATGTAGCCAACCACCGGCTTGGTCACGTGATCTTTAATGTACGCAGCCGCTTCTTCTTCCGCGCTACCGCCGATCTCACCGATCATGACGATCGCTTCAGTCTGCGGATCTTCCTGGAACAGCTTCAGGATGTCGATGAAGTTAGAGCCCGGGATCGGGTCGCCGCCGATGCCTACACAGGTAGACTGGCCGAAACCGTAGTCGGTAGTCTGCTTAACTGCTTCATAGGTCAGGGTACCGGAACGGGAAACGATGCCCACTTTACCCGGCTTATGAATGTGACCCGGCATGATGCCGATTTTACATTCGCCCGGGGTGATAACGCCTGGGCAGTTCGGGCCGATCATGCGCACGCCAGCTTCATCCAGCTTCACCTTCACGGTCAGCATATCCAGGGTCGGGATGCCTTCGGTGATGGTGATGATAAGCTTGATGCCTGCATCGATTGCTTCCAGAATGGAGTCTTTGCAGAACGGTGCCGGAACGTAGATAACAGTGGCGGTTGCGCCAGTCGCTTCTACAGCTTCACGCACGGTGTTGAACACCGGCAGGCCCAGGTGCGTGGTGCCGCCTTTACCTGGCGTTACGCCGCCAACCATCTGCGTACCGTAAGCAATCGCTTGTTCGGAGTGGAATGTCCCCTGGCTACCGGTGAAGCCCTGGCAGATAACCTTGGTATCTTTATTAATTAAAACTGACATTATTTCCCCTCCACTGCGGCAACAACCTGCTGAGCTGCATCCGTCAGACTTTTCGCTGCAATAATATTCAGGCCGCTATCAGCCAGTTTTTTCGCGCCGAGTTCAGCGTTGTTACCTTCCAGACGCACCACGACCGGAACGTTAACACCCACTTCGGCTACCGCGCCGATGATACCGTCGGCGATCAGGTCGCAACGTACGATACCGCCGAAGATGTTCACCAGTACTGCTTTTACGTTGTCATCGGAGAGAATAATTTTGAACGCTTCGGTCACGCGCTCTTTGGTCGCGCCGCCGCCCACGTCAAGGAAGTTAGCCGGTTCGCCACCGTGCAGCTTAACAATGTCCATGGTACCCATTGCCAGGCCCGCACCGTTAACCATACAACCGATGTTGCCGTCGAGCGCTACGTAGTTCAGTTCCCACTGCGCAGCCTGCGCTTCACGCGGATCTTCCTGAGACTGGTCGCGCATTTCGCGCAGGTCAGCCTGGCGGAACAGCGCGTTGCCGTCAGCGCCCAGTTTGCCGTCGAGGCAGATCAGGTCACCCTGTTTGGTGACAACCAGCGGGTTGATTTCGATCAGCGCCAGGTCGCGCTCCAGGAAGATAGTCGCCAGACCCATGAAGATCTTGGTGAACTGCTGAACCTGTTTACCTTCCAGACCCAGTTTGAACGCCAGCTCACGTCCCTGGTAAGGCATTGGGCCTGCCAGCGGATCGAGTGCCACTTTGTGGATCAGATGCGGGGTCTCTTCCGCTACTTTTTCGATTTCCACGCCGCCTTCGGTAGAGGCCATGAAGACCACGCGACGGGAGCTACGGTCAACAACTGCGCCGAGGTAAAGTTCTTTACCGATGTCGGTCGCTGCTTCAACCAGAATCTGATTTACCGGTTGACCATGGGCGTCTGTCTGGTAAGTAACCAGACGTTTACCCAGCCAGTGTTCAGCAAAAGCGCGAATGTCTTCTTTGCTGTTCACAACCTTCACACCGCCCGCTTTACCGCGGCCACCAGCGTGAACCTGACATTTCACTACCCACGGGCCAGCGCCGATTTTTGAAGCGGCTTCTTCTGCTTCACGCGGAGTAGTACAGGCATAACCCACCGGTGCCGGTAAGCCATAGCGGGCAAAAAGTTGTTTTGCCTGATATTCATGTAAGTTCATGTGTTCTGTCCATCCTTCAGGTAATCGTTATCTTTAACCTGTAGGCCGGATAAGGCATTAACGCCGCCATCCGGCAATGGTGCATCGCCTGATGGCGACGCCTTGGCGTCTTATCAGGCCTACAGGGCAGGTGATACTCTTATTAACTACACGTCCAGCAGCAGACGCGTTGGATCTTCCAGCAACTCTTTAATGGTTACCAGGAAGCCTACTGACTCACGACCATCGATCAGACGGTGGTCATAAGACAGCGCCAGATACATCATCGGCAGGATTTCAACCTTGCCGTCTACCGCCATCGGCCTGTCTTTGATGGCATGCATACCCAGGATGGCGCTCTGCGGTGGGTTGATGATCGGCGTGGACATCAGGGAACCGAACACACCACCGTTAGTGATGGTGAAGTTACCGCCCGTCAGATCTTCAACCGTCAGCTTGCCGTCGCGACCTTTGACTGCCAGTTCTTTAATATTTTTCTCGATGTCTGCCATACCCAGCAGATCCACATCGCGCAGGACCGGCGTTACCAGACCACGTGGCGTGGAGACCGCCATGCTGACATCAAAGTAGTTGTGATAAACCACGTCATCGCCGTCGATGGACGCGTTCACTTCCGGATAGCGTTTCAGCGCTTCAACAACCGCTTTCACGTAGAAAGACATAAAGCCCAGACGGATACCGTGACGTTTCTCGAACGCATCACCGTACTGCTTACGCAGATCCATGATTGGCTTCATGTTGACTTCGTTAAACGTGGTCAGCATGGCGGTGGAATTTTTCGCTTCCAGCAGACGCTCAGCTACGCGTTTGCGCAGACGGGTCATCGGAACACGTTTTTCACCACGCGCGCCCAGTTGAGCCTGTGGCGCAGGCGCTGCTGCCGGCGCTTTTGCTTCAGCTTTCGCAGCCGGGGCTTTCGCCAGATGTTTTTCAACATCTTCACGCGTGATACGACCGCCGACACCGGTGCCGTTGATAGCGCTGGCTTCGAGGTTATGCTCACCCAGCAGGCGACGGATCGCCGGGCTCAGGGCATCGTTGTTCTGCTCAGCAAGAGACGCCTGCTGGCGCTGTGCCGGAGTAGAATCTTTCTCTTCAGACTTAGCGCTGGTTTCTTTACCGGTGCTGTTGCCTTCACGCAGGCGACCAAGGATCTGGCGAGAAGTGACGGTTGTCCCTTCATCTTCCAGAACCGCATCAAGAATACCGTCCGCTGATGCCGGTACTTCCAGTACCACTTTGTCAGTTTCGATTTCTACCAGTACTTCATCACGACGTACTGCATCGCCCGGTTTTTTGTGCCAGGTTGCAACCGTTGCATCCGCTACGGATTCAGGCAGGTCGGGAACAAGAATATCTACGCTACTCATTATTTATCCTTTATTTAATCGACGTTCAGCGCGTCATTAACCAGATCTTGTTGCTGCTTCTGGTGAACGGACATATATCCTACTGCCGGAGAGGCAGAGGCCGGGCGACCTGCATAACGCAGAGCTGACCCAAATGGAATTACTTCACGGAAATGATGCTGGCTGCAGTACCATGCGCCCTGGTTGAGCGGCTCTTCCTGGCACCAGACAAAATCATGTACATGAGCAAACGGTTTCAGCGCTTCCTGCACCGCTTTATGCGGGAACGGATAGAGCTGTTCGATGCGCACAATGGCAACATCTTTTTGGCCATTCTTGCGGCGTTGCTCCAGCAGGTCGTAATAAACCTTACCAGAACACATCACGACACGCTTCACGCCTTTCGGATCAAGTTCATCGACTTCGCCAATGGCTGGCAGGAAGGTGCCATTTGCCAGTTCGTCCAGCGTAGACACTGCCAGCGGATGACGCAGCAGCGACTTCGGTGACATCACCACCAGCGGACGACGCATCCCACGCAGCGCCTGACGACGCAGCATGTGGTAGACCTGTGCCGGGGTAGACGGGACGCAAACCTGCATGTTTTGCTCAGCGCAAAGTTGCAGATAACGTTCCAGACGTGCAGAGGAGTGCTCCGGACCCTGACCTTCATAGCCGTGCGGTAGCAGCATAACCAGACCGCACATACGGCCCCACTTCTGCTCGCCGGAAGAGATGAACTGGTCGATAACCACCTGCGCACCGTTGGCAAAGTCGCCGAACTGCGCTTCCCAGATGGTCAGCGTGCGTGGTTCTGCCGTGGCATAACCATACTCGAACGCCAGTACCGCTTCTTCAGACAGCACGGAGTCCCATACGCGGAACGTGCCCTGACCGTTATGCACATGCTGCAGCGGCGTGTAGGTTGAACCGTTCGCCTGGTTATGAATCACCGCGTGGCGGTGGAAGAAGGTTCCGCGACCGGAGTCTTCACCCGATAAACGTACCGGAATGCCTTCGTCAACCAGCGTGGCATAAGCCAGATTCTCTGCGCCACCCCAGTCGAACAGCTTCTCGCCTGCGGCCATGGCCTGACGGTCGCCGTAAATTTTGGCAACACGCGACTGCATTTCAACGGCTTCAGGCACGGTACTGATGCGTTTTGCCAGCTCCTGCAGACGCTTCATTTCAACCTTGTTCGGGTAGTTTTCGTCCCACTCGTGGTTGAGGTATGGCGACCAGGTGAAGGAGTGCATGTTCATTGGACGCCACTCTTTCACCACGCATTCGCCAGCATCCAGTGCGTCACGATACAGATTGACCATTTCGGTCGCATCTTCCAGCGTGGCGACTTTGTCCGCTTCCAGCTTGTCAGCGTAGATTTTACGCGGGGTCGGATGCTTTTTGATTTTCTGATACATCAGCGGCTGAGTTGCGCTCGGCTCGTCGGCTTCGTTGTGGCCGTGACGGCGGTAGCACACCAGATCGATGAACACATCGCGTTTGAAGGTGTTACGGAAATCCAGCGCCAGACGCGTCACGAAAGCGACCGCTTCCGGGTCATCCGCATTAACGTGGAAAATCGGCGCCTGAACCATTTTACCGATGTCGGTGCAATACGGTGTAGAACGCGCATCCAGCGGGTTAGAGGTCGTAAAGCCCACCTGGTTGTTGATCACGATACGCACGGTACCGCCCACTTCATAACCACGCGCTTTCGACATGTTCAGGGTTTCCTGAACCACGCCCTGCCCGGTTACCGCCGCATCACCGTGGATGGTAATTGGCAGCACTTTATTGCTGCTTGGCTCGTCCAGACGATCCAGACGTGCACGTACGGAGCCGATAACCACCGGGCTAACGATTTCCAGGTGCGACGGGTTAAACGCCAGCGCCAGGTGTACCAGACCGCCTTCGGTTTCGATATCCGACGAGAAGCCCATGTGGTACTTCACGTCACCGGTTCCGAGGTGTTCTTTATGTTTGCCCGCAAATTCGTCGAACAGTTCCTGCGGGCGTTTGCCCAGTACGTTAACCAGAACGTTCAGACGACCACGGTGCGCCATACCCAGCACCACTTCACGGGTACCGCTGTTGCCGGCGTGGCGGATCATCTCTTTGAGCATTGGGATTAACGCATCTCCACCTTCCAGCGAGAAGCGTTTTGCGCCCGGGAACTTCGCACCCAGGTAGCGTTCCAGACCTTCCGCTGCCGTCAGTTCGCTGAGGAAGCGTTTCTTCTCTTCACTACTGAACGCGGCACGGCCAGACTCAATACGCTGTTGAAGCCAGCGTTTTTCTTCGGTGCTGGTGATGTGCATATACTCGGCGCCAATCGGGCCGCAGTAGGTTTGTTTCAGCGCGACAACCAGGTCGCTCAGCTTCATCGTGTCTTTGCCGCCGGCAAAAGAACCTACGTTAAAGTTTTCCTGGAAATCCGCATCGGTCAGATCGTGGAAGGACGGATCCAGATCGGCCACATTTTCTTGCTGCCACAGTCCCAGCGGATCGAGATTCGCATGCTGATGACCGCGGAAACGGTAGGCGTTAATGAGCTGCAGGACTTTAACCTGCTTCACATTGGCATCAGGGTCGGAAATAGAAGAAGAGTAACGTGGGGTAATCAACGCCTGCCGACGGAAATAATCACGTGTTTTTGAGTGGAGTTGATCCGGTTTGACTCCGGTACCAGGTAACTGCTGGAACGTCGAACGCCAGTTAGCATCTACCGAGTCAGGGTCGGTTAAGAAGTCTTCATAGAGCTGTTCTATCCAGCTCTGGTTAGAACCAGAGAGGTAAGAAGAGTCCAACCAGGCTTTCAAAGCGCTGTTCTGCATCGTGATCCCTTAAGCATCTTTTCTGCTTATTTAATACTCTAAATAGATCACGTTTCAGGAAGGCGGCAAGCTTGCGAATCCCTGGGAGCTTACATCCAGTAAGTGACCGGGGTGAGCAAGCGCAGCCAACGCACATGCAACGTGATCTATGACGAGTATTTCGCCGTGGATACTACCACGCACACCGATGTGCGTGCCGGGGTTCACTTGTTGCGGACTGTCGTGTTTTCTGCGTCCGCTAAGGAACCTTTAAAAACTGTCTAATAATCGTCGCTGTTCAGGCTACGATTATTGCTATCAATGTGGCAGTTTTTAGAGGTTTCCTGCACTACCGGGGAATCACTTCCCCGGCAACAACAACTATTTATGCACTACGTTTGAGCAACATCGACTTAATATGGCCGATGGCGCGCGTCGGGTTCAGCCCTTTAGGACATACGCTGACGCAGTTCATGATGCTATGGCAGCGGAATACGCTGAAAGCGTCACTTAAACCTTCCAGGCGGCTGTCGGTCTCGGTATCGCGGCTATCAATTAAGAAGCGATACGCGGCCAGCAGGCCTGCCGGGCCAATAAACTTGTCCGGGTTCCACCAGAATGATGGGCAGGACGTTGAGCAGCATGCACACAAAATACATTCATACAGCCCATCGAGCTTCTCACGCTGCTCAGGCATTTGTAAATGCTCACGAGCCGGCGGATTTTTCCCATTATTCAACAAGTAAGGTTTAATCTTCTCATACTGTGCGTAGAATTGCCCCATGTCTACCACCAAATCGCGCACAACCGGTAAGCCCGGCAGCGGGCGAATGACAATTTTCTTGCCCGGCTGATTCAGCGCAGAAATAGGTGTGATACAGGCCAGTCCATTTTTACCGTTCATGTTCAGACCGTCGGAGCCGCAGACCCCTTCACGGCAGGAACGGCGAAACGACAGCGATGGGTCTTTTTCTTTCAGCTGCATCAATGCATCCAGCAGCATCATGTCGCGCCCTTCTTCCGCCTCCAGGGTGTAATCCTGCATGTGCGGAGCGTCGTCAACATCCGGGTTATAGCGATAAACTGAAAACTCGAGTTTCATTGTCCTGTCTCCGCATTAATAAGTACGAATCTTCGGCGGGAATGCCGGGCGCAGCTTCGGTTCCATATTGACCTGACGTCGTGTCATGGATTCCGATTCTGGCAGGTACAGGGAATGGCACAGCCAGTTTTCATCATCACGTTCCGGGAAGTCGAAGCGGCTATGCGCGCCACGGCTTTCAGTACGGAAGTTTGCAGATACTGCGGTGGCGTACGCGGTCTCCATCAGGTTGTCCAGCTCCAGGCACTCAACGCGCTGGGTGTTGAACTCGCTGGAGGTATCGTCCAGACGGGCATTTTTCAGACGCTCGCGAATCGCTTTCAGCTCTTCCAGACCTTTCGCCATCGCATCGCCTTCGCGGAATACCGAGAAGTTATGCTGCATACATTCCTGCAGCGCTTTGCGAATCGCCACCGGGTCTTCACCGTTGCGGTTACCGTTCCAGCGGTTCAGACGCGCCAGAGAAGCATCGATTTCATCTTCGGTCGCATCCAGCAGGTCACCCTGCTCGGCAATCGACTCTTGCAGATGCAGACCCACCGCACGACCAAACACCACCAGGTCCAGCAGCGAGTTGCCGCCCAGACGGTTTGCACCGTGAACGGATACGCAGGCAATTTCACCTACTGCGAACAGCCCAGGGATCACCACATCTTCGCCCTGCTCGTTTACGGTCAACGCCTGGCCGGTGACTTTGGTCGGAATACCGCCCATCATATAGTGGCAGGTTGGGATAACCGGGATCGGCTCTTTCACCGGATCAACGTGAGCAAAGGTGCGAGACAGTTCGAGAATGCCCGGCAGACGGGATTCCAGTACTTCTTTACCCAGGTGGTCGAGTTTCAGCTTGGCGTGCGGACCCCATGGGCCGTCGCAACCGCGACCTTCACGGATTTCGATCATGATGGAACGCGCCACCACGTCACGACCCGCCAGGTCTTTCGCGTTCGGCGCATAACGCTCCATGAAGCGCTCACCGTGTTTGTTCAGCAGGTAGCCACCTTCACCACGGCAGCCTTCTGTTACCAGAACGCCTGCTCCGGCGATACCGGTTGGGTGGAACTGCCACATTTCCATATCCTGCACCGGCACGCCAGCGCGGATAGCCATACCAACACCGTCACCGGTATTAATGTGGGCATTGGTGGTGGACTGATAAATACGGCCAGCACCGCCGGTCGCCAGCACGGTGGCACGGGCTTTGAAGTAAACTACCTCACCGGTTTCAATACACAGCGCGGTACAACCGACAATCGCGCCATCGGCGTTTTTCACCAGGTCCAGCGCATACCACTCGGAGAAGATGGTGGTATGGTTTTTCAGGTTCTGCTGATACAGCGTGTGCAACAGCGCATGACCGGTACGGTCTGCCGCTGCCGCAGTACGTGCCGCTTGCTCACCGCCGAAGTTCTTCGACTGGCCGCCAAACGGACGTTGATAAATTGTGCCATTGTCGAGGCGAGAGAACGGCAGCCCCATGTGGTCCAGCTCCAGAATCGCTTCCGGACCGGTTTTACACATATATTCAATAGCGTCCTGGTCACCAATGTAGTCCGACCCTTTAACGGTGTCGTACATGTGCCATTCCCAGTTATCTTCATGGGTATTACCGAGCGCAACGGTGATGCCACCCTGCGCAGATACGGTATGGGAACGGGTTGGGAACACTTTGGAGAGCAGCGCACAGGTCTGACCGCTCTGGGAAATTTGCAGCGCCGCGCGCATACCTGCGCCGCCGGCACCAATCACAACAGCATCAAATTCTCTGACTGGCAGTTTCATTACACACCCCACACCACAACAAATCCATAAATGACGTAAACCACCAGCGCAACGACGATAGCCAGTTGCAGAATCAGGCGCACAGCCAGAGGTTTAACGTAGTCGGTCAACACCTGCCACATGCCGATCCAGGCATGAATCAAGATGGAGAAAAGTGCCAGCAGGGTGAAGACTTTGGTGAATGCCGATGAGAAGAAACCGGTCCAGATTTCAAACGTCAGCTCGCCGCTGGTGGCGAAGAAGCCGACCATATAGATGATGTATAACGTCAGAACGATAGCGGTAGCACGAACCAGAATGAAGTCATGTACGCCATTGCGTCCTAATGCGGAGGCGTTGCTTACCATACGAGGACTCCTGCGAGAAGTGAAAGCACGACAATAATAACGAAACAAATTTTGGCGGAGCGTGTCCCTGCTTCGAGGGTTTCTTCGATATAGCCAAAATCCATTAACAGATGGCGAATGCCCATAACGGCGTGATAGGCCAGCGCAATCAGGATCCCCCACAGAATTAACTCCACAAAGAAGTTATTCATAATGGATGACGCGGTGAGGAAACCTTCAGGGGAGGAAAGGCTGGTACCCAATAACCACAACAGAATCCCGACCGCCACGAAGGTGATCACTCCGGATACGCGATGGAGAATGGACGCTATCGCCGTGATTGGGAACCGGATCGTTTGTAGATCCAGATTGACAGGTCTTTGTTTTTTCACATTTCTTATCATGAATAACGCCCACATGCTGTTCTTATTATTCCCTTTGGACTTCGGGTACAGAAGATGAAGACACCTGTAGCCTGAAAGACGACGGGATTTCCTTCCTCCGGTCTGCGTGCGGGTCAGACAGCGTCCTTACTATAACTACGCGTCATATAAAACACTGCTTCCAGATGCTAAAACGACACGTTACAACGCTGGTTGGCTCGGGATTGCAGGGTATTCCGGAGACCTGGCGGCAGTATAGGACGTTCACAAAATCATTACAATTAACCTACATATAGTTTGTCGGGTTTTATCCCGAACAGTGACATAGGTCACGATAACAACATTATTTTAATTTTTAATCATCTGATTTGACAATCATTAAACAAAGTTGTTACAAACGACACCAGAAAAAGCATATAATGCGTAAAAGTTATGGGGTCACTCTTTCACCGGAGATTTAGTTATGTAACAGTGTGGAAGTATTGACCAATACCTTCAGGACAGTTATTAGTGATAGACAGGTTTAATAATTCGGATTGCTAAGTTCTTGATTTGCAGTTTATTCGCCATGAAAAGACCGTTTTACCTGCAAGCGCCCATAGCTCTGTACCCAGGTCACCCCCTCTTTCGCAGAGCGGCGAGCCAAATAACAAACTGGTAACGGTTTATTGATGCACGAAGGCAAATTTGAGTTCCGGCAGTCTTAAGCAATAAGGCGCTAAGGAGACCGTAAATGGCTGATACTAAAGCAAAAATCACTCTAAATGGTGATACTGCTATTGAACTGGATGTGCTGAAAGGTACGCTCGGTCAGGACGTTATTGATATTCGTAGCCTTGGCTCAAAAGGGATGTTTACTTTTGACCCAGGTTTTACCTCTACCGCATCCTGCGAATCCAAAATTACTTTCATCGACGGTGACGAAGGTGTTTTGCTGCATCGCGGCTTCCCGATTGACCAGTTGGCGACCGAGTCCAACTATCTGGAAGTGTGTTATATCCTGCTGTACGGCGAAAAACCGACGCAGGAAGAGTACGACGAGTTCAAAACCACAGTCACTCGCCATACCATGATCCACGAGCAGATCACGCGTCTGTTCCACGGTTTCCGCCGCGACTCTCACCCGATGGCCGTTATGTGCGGTGTCACCGGAGCGCTGGCAGCGTTTTATCACGACTCGCTGGATGTAAACAACGCGCGTCACCGTGAAATCGCCGCCTTCCGCCTGCTGTCCAAAATGCCGACCATGGCCGCGATGTGCTACAAATACTCCATCGGACAGCCGTTCGTATACCCGCGTAACGACCTCTCCTACGCCGGTAACTTCCTGAACATGATGTTCTCCACGCCGTGCGAAAAATACGAAGTAAACCCGATTCTGGAACGCGCAATGGACCGTATCTTGATCCTGCACGCCGACCACGAACAGAACGCCTCAACCTCTACCGTACGTACTGCGGGTTCGTCTGGCGCTAACCCGTTTGCCTGCATCGCGGCCGGTATTGCTTCCCTGTGGGGACCGGCACACGGCGGCGCAAACGAAGCTGCCCTGAAAATGCTGGAAGAAATCAGCTCTGTTAAACACATTCCGGAATTTGTTCGCCGCGCGAAAGACAAGAATGATTCTTTCCGCCTGATGGGCTTTGGTCACCGTGTTTACAAAAACTATGACCCACGCGCGACCGTGATGCGTGAAACCTGCCACGAAGTGCTGAAAGAGCTGGGCACCAAAGACGATCTGCTGGAAGTGGCCATGGAGCTTGAGCACATTGCGCTCAACGACCCGTACTTCATCGAGAAGAAACTCTACCCGAACGTCGACTTCTACTCCGGCATCATTCTGAAAGCGATGGGTATTCCGTCCTCCATGTTCACCGTTATCTTCGCCATGGCGCGCACCGTTGGCTGGATTGCGCACTGGAACGAAATGCACACCGATGGCATGAAAATCGCCCGTCCACGTCAGCTGTACACCGGCTACGACAAGCGTGATTTTAAGTCTGATATTAAGCGTTAATTGTCTGCCGGATAGCGTTAGCGCCTGTCCGGCTTACAGCAATCAACTCTCCCGGGCCGGACAAGGCGTTGAAGCCAGAGTCCGGCCTGTTTTTATTGATCCACATTATTTTATTCTCATCACGCTTTCTCTATGATTTACTGAGAATTCCGTCATTTAACTCAGGAGCATGGGATGCCTGTTTTACAGTGGAGCCTGTTGTTTCTGCTATCGCTCCTTCTTTCCCTGTTCTTCCTGTTGATACATCTCCCAGGCGCATTGCTGCTCGGTTCGATGATCGTCGGTATCATTTTCAGTATGCGCGGGATCTCCCTGCACCCTCCCCGCTGCACATTTCTTGCCGCGCAGGCCGTTCTCGGCTGTATGATTGCGCAAAACCTCACAGGATCTATTTTAACCACGCTTGCGGCACACTGGCCGATGGTAATTGTCATCCTGCTGGTAACCCTCATTAGCAGCGCGGTAATCGGCTGGCTGCTGGTTCGCTACAGCAATCTACCAGGGAACACCGGCGCGTGGGGTTCATCACCTGGTGGGGCAGCCGCGATGGTTGCGATGGCGCAGGATTATGGCGCTGACATCCGCCTGGTTGCCTTTATGCAGTATCTGCGGGTACTGTTGGTGGTCGGCGCTGCCGCGCTGGTAACCCGATTTGTCATGGGCGATCAGGCGCAAACGGTCGGTCAGCAAATCGTCTGGTTTCCACCGCTGAGTATTAATCTGTTGAGCACCATCTTGCTGGCCGCAGTTGCCGGTATAGCCGGGCGCTTACTGCGTATTCCCTCTGGCGTCATGCTCCTGCCTATGCTGGCGGGCGCACTGCTGAACGCAGGTGGTGTGATGGTAATTGAACTGCCGGAATGGCTACTGGCGATAGCGTATATGGCCATCGGCTGGCAAATCGGCCTGGGTTTTGACAAGCAGATCTTTTTAATGGCGCTGCGCCCTTTGCCGCAGATCCTGTTGTCCATTTTTTCACTGATGGCGATCTGCGCCGCTATGGCCTGGGGTCTGGCGCATTACATGCAAATCGATTTTCTCACCGCCTATCTGGCGACCAGCCCAGGTGGCGTGGATTCCGTCGCGGTAATTGCCGCAGGCAGCCACGCCGATATGGCGCTAATCATGGCGATGCAAACCCTGCGGCTGTTCAGTATCTTATTGACCGGTCCGGCGGTGGCGCGGTTTATCTCAGCGCATGCGCCAAGACAGCCTACCTAATGCTGGCAGCCCGGACACCAGTAAAACGGTCGCGAGGAAAGTGTCGTTTTCTCGATGATCCCACCACAGCGCTCACAGGCTTCTCCGTCCCGGTGAAAAACCTTAAAGCGAAACAGCGCCCCGTGATGCTTGTTCTCATCCGCCAGCCCACGGGTGTTGTAGGACAGACGAGGAATATCAAGCAGCGCATGCGCCAGTGCATCCAACTGTTCATCGCTAATCTGTGACGCTTTATGTTGCCCGGTCAACCCCACCAGCCAGAGAATTTCTACCCGCAGATAGTTACCTAATCCCGCGAGAAATGCCTGATCCAACAACAGACCGGAAAACTGGCGATTACGAAAACGGGATGAAAGCAGACGTGCTTTAACGTCATCGGGCGTTAAACGTACATCCAGTACGTCAGGCCCAACCCGCTGCAGGAACGGATGGGTGGTAAGCTGCTCTGGCGTCAGCATCTCGATATCAGACGCGCTATACAGCAGGATAGTTTTATCCTCTGTTTGCAGCCTGACGCGCAGCACCCGCGTGGTTTGCGGAATGTTGCCGGTATTGACCACTCGCCACACGCCGTAAAGCTGATTGTGGCTGTACAGCGTCAGGCCATTGGAAAAATGGGTCAGCAAGGCTTTCCCCCGCGTTTCAAGCTGGGTAACACTCTGCCCGATGAGTTGGGATTGATACGGTTTTAACTGCTCAAAGGCAAACCAGACATCCGTCAGGGGTTTGCCTTTGACTGCCGCCTCCAGGTTATCCGCCGCGCGGCGGATCTCCGGGCCTTCAGGCATAATACTGTCCTTTGTTAGTGTGTTGCACCGCCCGTCACCGCAATATCGCTGTTCACCTGCAATGCAGTGTCAATGGCAATTTCCAGCGCCCGGCGCACCGTTTCGCTCGCCATACTTGGCGCTCCGGGGTGCGCGGCGGCCTGTTGTGGCAGATAAGGAATATGGATAAAACCGCCCTTCACCGCCGGGGCGTCGCGTAGTTTATGCAGCAGGCCATACATCACGTGGTTACACACGAAAGTGCCAGCGGTCTGGGAAACCGAGGCCGGAATTCCCGCGTTGCGCATCGCCATCACCATCGCTTTGATCGGCAGCGTGCTAAACCATGCTGCCGGGCCCTCGGCGACAATCGGCACATCTACCGGTTGTTGACCTTGATTGTCCGCGATACGCGCATCGTCCACGTTGATCGCCACACGCTCAACGGTAATATCGGTACGACCTCCTGCCTGCCCCACCGCCAGCACCAACGACGGTGACAGCGCGTCAATCGCGGCATTAAGTACGGCCAGAGACTCGCCAAACACACACGGTAGCTGACGCGCAACGACGCGGCACCCGGCGATGATAGCATTGTCGAGCCCGGAGACCACTTCCCAGGAAGGGTTAACTGACTCGCCGCCAAAGGGTTCAAATCCGGTGATTAAGACCGTTTTCATCCTTCCTCCTTACAAGAACATCAGGAAATACATCAGGAACACGTTAACCAGCAACAACAGTATGCCGGTTGGCACCTGCGCCTTAATCACCGCGTTTTTATCCGGTAACTCCAGCAGGGCTGCAGGCACGATGTTAAAGTTCGCTGCCATCGGCGTCATCAATGTCCCGCAATAGCCGGAAAACATGCCAATAGCCGCCATCACCGCGGGATTACCACCATGCTGCAACACAAGAATTGGAATACCGATCCCGGCGGTCACAATCGGGAAAGCAGCAAACGCATTGCCCATCACCATGGTCAGCAATGCCATGCCGATGGTGTACACCGCCACGGCGATAAAACGGCTATCTACCGCGAGGTATTCCTGGGTCAGGTATGAAATGCCGCTGCCCACCCCTGCAGCCGTAAACAGCAGCCCGAGCGTCGCCAGAATTTGCGGCAGGATGAACGCCCAACCGATGGAGTCCAGCAGACGACGGGCTTCCTGAATGGGCTGATGGACGCGCTCATGGGTCATTTTTATCGCCATTGCCAGACCAATCAGCGAACCTGCGGTCATCGAAAACAGCGTGACCAGTGTGGCGTGATTCCCTGGCCCAAACAGCGCATCCTGCAAGCCCGGAATATGATTAAACATCAGTACACCGATAACGGTCACCACCGGAATAGCCAGCGCCGGGAAAAACAGGCGATTACCCAGTCGACTGGCGCTTTCTTCACGCTGTTGTTGTGTACGCTGATGGTAGCTGCCCAGCTTCACGCCGCCAAAACCGGCGATCAGCGCCAGGACAACCACCGCAACACCGACGGCAATATGCACCGCGCGTTTGTCGCCAAACAGTGAGTACGTCCAGTCGCCAAGCAGGAACAGCACACCATACAGTCCCCAAAACAGCCCCGTGCTCAGACGGCGTGGGTTCGCTTTGTCCTGCCATGACATCACCGCCACAATCAACAGTACCGCACCCGCCAGCCAGTAGAGATAGCTTTGCTGAAAATTCATTGCGCTGCTCCTTTCGCTGCCGCATTGGCTTTCGCCACCTCACGCTGCAGATAGTTATCCAGACGCCACAAGCGCGTACCGTGGATCAAGAAGGCGCAAATTGCCGTTGGGATCCCCCACAAAGCAATATGCAGTGGCTCGGTCTGGATCCCACCGGACTCCAGCATAAAGTTGTGCATGAAAATGATTGCCCCAAAGGCAACGAAGATGTCTTCACCGAAAAACAGACCAACGTTGTCAGTCGCCGCAGACATTGCACGCAGGCGATAACGCACGGCCCCCGGCAATTCCCCGTGGTTTTTCTCCGCTGCCCCTTCAGCCATCGGGGCTAATAACGGACGTACCATCTGAGGATGCCCACCCAGGCTGGTCAAGCCCAGCGCGGCGGTCGCTTCACGAATAAACAGATAGACAATCAGCAGACGACCACTGGTGGCGCTGCGGATTTTCGCGATCCACGCCTGGGCACGCTCTTTCAGACCGTGACGTTCCAGCAGACCAATGACTGCCAGCGGAATCAGCAGTATAAACGGCAGGTTGCGGGTGTTGAGAAAGCCTTCACCCAGCTTTTCGAGAATAGTGGCGATTGGCATATGCGCTGCCAGCCCGGTGACGATCCCGGCAACGATAACCACCAATACCGGGTTAAAACGTAAAAGAAATCCGACCACGATGACGGCGATCCCCGTCAATGGCCAGAGAGAAATAGCCTCTCCCATAATTAAATCCTTTATGTTGTTGTGTAATATCTTATTGTTTTGTATGAATAAACTTACGTGCTAATTTGAATATTGCATGCATTAAAGGCGCTGCGCAAACGACGGGCAAAAGCGAGTGCGTGCTCACCATCCCCGTGAATGCATACCGTCTGCGCGGTTACGCTTGCCCATGTTCCACTGTGACTTTTTACTCTCCCGGACTGCACCATTTCTAACGTTTGCGCCAGCGCCTGCTCTTCGTCTTCGATCAGTGCACCTGGCTGACTACGCGGAACCAGACTACCATCAGCCTGATACCCCCGATCTGCAAAAACCTCCTGACGCGTCACCAGGCCATAATGTTCTCCGGCACGGATCAACTCACTTCCCGCCAGCCCTACCAGTATCAATGACGGATCGCAGGCATAAACCGCTCTGGCTATCGCATCGGCCAGCACAGGATCTTTTGCGGCCTGGTTATAAAGCATGCCGTGCGGTTTGACATGACGCATCACGCCGCCCTCAGCGCGCGTGATGGTCGCCAGCGCACCAATTTGATACAGCGTTTGCGCATAAACCGTTTCCACAGGCAGGGTCATGGCGCTACGACCAAAATTTTCCCGATCCGGAAAGCTCGGATGCGCGCCTATTGCCACGCCATTTTTTAGCGCTTCGCGCACGCTTAAGAGCATGGTCTGCGCATCACCGGCGTGAAACCCACAGGCAATATTGGCCGATGACACCAGTTGGAGCAGCATCGCGTCGTTCGCACAGCCTTCGCCGAGATCTGCATTCAAATCAATTTTCATCGTTAAGTCGCCATGCTAATTGTTCCAGATAGCGCTGCTGATCGTGACGCGCCTTCAACGCCTCTTCCAGCGAGCACTGAACAAAGTGAATCGGTTGTCCAAGAGGGATCTGCGCAAGGTGATACATATCCGCCTCGATGATACAGGCGATACGCGGATATCCGCCCGTGGTCTGGGCATCGTTCATCAGTACAATTGGCTGCCCGTTATGCGGGACCTGTACCACGCCGGGGAGCAAACCGTGTGACAACATCTCGCGGTCCGTCGCGCGTGTCAGTGGCTGCCCCTGCAGGCGATACCCCATACGGTTACTCTGTGGGCTCAGTCGCCACGGCGATCGCCAGAACGATGCCTGCGATGCCTCGTCAAATTCCTGATATTCAGGTCCGGGCAGCGCACGAATGTGGTTGCCCCACATCAACTGTTTTACCCCTTGTGGGCCATTGAATTGTCGTGTTGAAACGCCAATCGCCAACTTATCGCCATCACGTAACAAACGTCCTTCAAACCCGCCAATACCAACTTTCAAATCGGTACTGCGCGATCCCATAACGTCGGGAACATCAATACCGCCCGCCACCGCCAGGTAACTGCGCATACCATGATGCGGGTGTTTTAATGACAGGCGTTGTCCGGCTTTAACCGGCAGCCGCCAACCGCTCCATACCGGAGTACGATCCAAATGCGCTTCGCATCCCGCGCCGGTCAAGGCAAACCAACCATCCGCGTCAAACTCCACCACCAGCTGACCCAACGTGACTTCCAGCGCAGCAGCATTCGCATCATTTCCTACCAGCAGATTAGCGACGTTCAATGCCGGTTTGTCCAACGCGCCGCAGTGACTTATCCCTGACTGACGAAAGCCATGACGCCCCCCATCCTGTACGGAGGTGTACAGGCCAGCACGAATGATGTTTAACATACGCCCTCCTTCTGCGGGACAAAACGTACAGTATCTCCAGCCCGTAACAGGATCGGCTCCTCGCGCTGCGGATCAAAAAGCTTAACGGCGGTACGTCCTATCAATTGCCACCCGCCGGGCGTTGCAATCGGGTAGATACCGGTTTGTGACCCGCCGATCCCCACCGACCCTGCCGGAACAAGTAAGCGCGGTTCGGCTCGTCTTGGTGTATGCAATGGTTCCAGTAAGCTCCCAAGATAGGGAAATCCCGGCTGAAACCCTAAAAACCAGACGACATAATCAACTGACGCATGCAATTCAACGACCTGCTTGTCGCTCAAACCACTGTGCCGGGCGACTTCGGCCAGATCGGGCCCGTATTCGCCGCCATAGATAACGGGGATTTCGACAAAGCGCGAATCCGGCTCCATCGCCTCGCTCTCTTCCCACCAACGTTGCAGGCGTTCAATGGCATCCAGCGCCAGCGTCTGCGGGGAATTCAGGATCACCGTGATATTGTTCATTCCCGGAATGGCTTCAAGTACATTCGGAGCATCAGCCAGACGCTGGGCCAGACGCCAGATGCGTTTCTGAGTTGCCAGCGTAATCGGCGGTTCCAGCTCCAGAACCACCGCGGTTTCACCTAACAGATAACAACGCGCTCGCTGCACTTTCGTCCCTCTTTATCAGGCTGGGTTAGGGATGTCGACGAACGTCACATCCAGATCGGTATTTTCATTCAGCCATTCGCTCAATGCACGAATACCGCCGCGTTCGGTAGCATGGTGACCGGCAGCATAGAAATGCAGTCCCTGCTCGCGGGCAGAGTGAATGGTTTGTTCAGAAACTTCCCCGGTAATAAAAGCATCAACACCAAAGCGGGCTGCGGTATCAATGAAACTTTGACCGCCCCCCGTACACCAGGCAACACGCTGAACGTTTTCAGGCCCGGTATCACCGCACCATAACGGTTTACGTCCCAGACGCGCTTCAATCCAGGATGCCAGTTCCAGCCCAGGAACCGGCATAGAGAGTTCCCCCCACGGTACCAGAGGCTCTATCTCCCCCATCACCGTGATCCCCAAGAGCGCGGCCAGCTGTGCGTTATTCCCCAGTTCGGGGTGGGCATCCAACGGCAGATGCCAGCCATACAGGTTGATGTCATTTTCCAGCAGCGTTTTCAGACGCCGGCGCTTCATGCCACGAATAACCGGAGATTCGCCTTTCCAGAAATAACCATGATGAACGATGACCGCATCGGCCCCAAGGCGAACAGCCTCATCCAGTAATGCCTGGCTTGCGGTTACGCCGGTCACGATTTTTTGCACCGTTTCTTTGCCCTCAACCTGCAAACCATTCGGTGCATAGTCGCTTATGGCTGCGCTGTTCAGCTTGTCGTTAATCAGTTGTTCCAGCTCGGTGTTTTTCATCATCGTCCTCGTTGTCATAAATTCTGCCTGCCCAATCAGCAACACAGCTTCAGTTAAAATAGCGTCCTCATCTCCGTTCGTCGATAGCCATTTCGCTGACACATCAAGAAACAATCACGCGGCCTGTAAACGTAAATTGCTTACCACCATGAGATTTTATTCATGTATATTTATGCAATCAGACAGCATATTGCAAAAATAATCAGATCTGTATCAAAGTTACAACTTTAAGGAAACACACTCACACGGCACGTTCCTCCCGTCGTGAGGCATTTACTTCGAGAAAATAATGAATAAACAAGCATCTCAGCCGCGCGCGATTTATTACGTCGTCGCGCTGCAAATTTGGGAATACTTCAGTTTTTATGGCATGCGTGCACTGCTGATCCTGTATCTCACTAACCAGCTTAAGTACAACGATAATCACGCGTATGAACTGTTCAGTGCTTACTGTTCGCTGGTGTATGTCACGCCTATTCTCGGGGGATACCTGGCGGATAAAGTGCTCGGTAACCGCATGGCGGTAATGATTGGCGCATTTTTGATGGCAGTGGGACATCTGGTCCTGGGCGCCAGTGAAATGGCTCCGGTGTTTCTCTATTTATCTCTGGCCATTATTGTCTGTGGCTACGGTTTGTTTAAATCCAACATCAGTTGCCTGCTGGGTGAATTGTATAAACCAGAAGATCCGCGCCGTGACGGCGGGTTCTCTCTGCTCTATGCCGCCGGTAACATTGGTTCAATTATTGCCCCTATCGCCTGCGGCTATGTGCAGGAAGAGTACAGTTGGGCAATGGGCTTTGCGCTGGCTGCTATCGGTATGCTGGCCGGGCTGGTCATTTTCTTATGCGGGAATCGTCATTTCGCTCACACCACCGGCGTCAATAAAGCCGTGCTGTGTGCCAAATCGCTCATTCTGCCGAACTGGGCCTGGCTGCTGGTTCTGCTGGTCGCCGCACCGCTTTTAATTACCGTCCTGTTCTGGAAAGAGTGGTCCGTGTACGCGCTGATTGTCGCCACCGTCATTGGTTTGGCTGTTCTGGCAAAAATTTACCGTCAGGCGCAAACGCAGAAACAGCGTAAAGAGCTGGGGCTTATCGTCACGCTGACCTTCTTCAGCTTGTTGTTCTGGGCCTTTGCACAGCAGGGTGGTAGCTCCATCAGCTTGTATATCGACCGTTTTGTTAATCGCGACGTGATGGGATATTCAGTCCCTACTGCCATGTTTCAGTCGGTAAACGCCTTCGCCGTTATGTTGTGCGGTATCGTGCTGGCCTGGGTGGTCAAAGAAAGCGTGAGTGGCAATCGTACCGTTCGTATCTGGGGTAAGTTTGCTCTCGGTCTGGGGTTAATGAGTGCGGGTTTCTGTATTCTGACCTTAAGCGCCCGTTGGTCCGCAGCTTACGGCCACTCTTCCATGCCGCTGATGGTATTGGGGCTAGCGGTCATGGGCTTTGCCGAACTGTTTATCGACCCTGTCGCCATGTCACAAATTACGCGCATTGAGATCCCAGGGGTAACCGGCGTATTAACCGGCATCTATATGCTGCTTTCCGGGGCCATTGCCAACTACCTGGCGGGTGTGATTGCCGACCAGACATCACAGGGCGCGTTTGATGCTTCCGGTGCTATCAACTATTCCATCAACGCCTATATTGATGTCTTTAGCGAAATTACCTGGGGCGCGCTGGCCTGTGTGGCGTTGGTGCTGATGATTTGGCTGTACCAGTCGCTTAAGTTCAGAAACCGTCCGCTGGCGGTAGAATCCTGAGTGTAAGGGCCCGATGATGTAATACTATTCGGGCCTGTTTTTTCGGGTAATTACGCATAACTTGCAGCGAGTTCCTCTTCAGTAAGCCCCGTCACTAGTAGTACCATTGCGCGATCTATTCCCTGCTCCAGCATAGTTTGCGCTATACGTAATGCAGCTTCTCGCTTTCCTACTTCTTTGCCTTGTTGTAGCCCTTGTTGTAAACCTTCCTGTAATCCATCTAACCGTAACCGCTCCGCAATAGTCATCAGCCTCTCCTTATGTTGGGGGATCCGTTGTGCCATCTCTTGCATAAACTCATTAAAGCGAGATTCATCGCCGGATCGTAGGATGTAATTAAACATCGCCTGCAGTTGCGTGTCATTAGCGCATCCGGTAAGTAGTAGCGTGGTCAGTTGCTCTACCAGCCCCATCAAATCCCGCTGACGGATATGTTTTTGCATTAATTCCAGCAGCGCCATTCGCCTGTGAGCCATGATCTCATCATCGGGTACCACCGTTATGTCTACCAACGGAAATGCGCTGGAATAAAGCTGTCTTGCCGCCACGGGGTCGGCAAAGGCATCCAGCCAGCACAATGAGTACGGATAGGGGCTTCGGCAGCCATGATAAAACAGCATCGGTATCACCAGCGGCAGTTCCTTGTGCCCTGCGTCCAGATGGCGCTGCATCGCCGCTAGCGCATAACGCAACAGACGAAAAGCCATATGTGGCTCGGCTGAACTTTGATGCTCTATCACCACATAGACATAACCGTCACCGTTGCGTGTGTGCAAAGACCAGAGCACGTCGGAGTAGCGCGAACGTAAATCCGCTTCAATAAAGCTTTCTGACTCCAGTTGCAGCGAATTCAAATCGCAAAGCATCCGCAGTTCAGCTGGCAGGTGAATGTCGAGAAAATCTCGTGCAGTTTCGGGATGATGTAAAAACGTTTTAAACACCGCATCATGCGGGGTGGAGGTCGTTGGCGTTGTCATTAATTTCCGTCATTTTCATTCAGATGACGGAAATTTACTGCTGAGAGAAAACTTGTGCAGCAGGGTATTCACGGTACTGAGCGCACGCTTCAGCGCTAAAATCACCCGACTGCAACATGTTCATTCTGTTGGAAGGTATTACGCAAAATCCACCATGCCTTTACCCTTTACGCGCCGCCTCATATGCCGACAGCGTCGCCAGCCTTGCCTGTTTATGATCGACAATCGGACGAGGATAGTTGAGCGTCACCTGCATTTTCTCCGCCCACGGCCACGGGTCATGAATGGCTTTACCCGGCACGTCGTGCAGTTCCGGCACCCACTGGCGGATAAACTCACCGTCATGGTCGAATTTTTCGCCCTGCGTCGTGGGGTTAAAGATCCGGAAATACGGTGCTGCGTCGGTTCCGGTTGAGGCTGCCCACTGCCAGCCGCCGTTATTGGCCGCGAGGTCACCATCAATCAGTTGCGACATGAAATATTGTTCGCCTTTACGCCAGTCAATCAGCAGGTCCTTCACCAAAAAACTGGCCGCAATCATGCGTAAACGATTATGCATCCAGCCCGTGGCGTTGAGCTGACGCATCGCCGCATCCACAATAGGGTAACCCGTACTACCCGTTTTCCAGGCCTGCAAATGCATCGGATTATTCTGCCATTGCACGCGATCGGTCCAGCGAATAAAGGGCTGATGCCGACAAAGTGCGGGATAGTACGTCAGTAGATGGCGGTAAAATTCGCGCCAGATGAGCTCGTTTAGCCAAACGCTCCCGGAGCCTCCCTCTAGCGCCTGCGGTTGCTCGACTAACAAACGGTGCAGACACTGACGCGGTGATAACCCACCGGTGGCAAGGCTTGCCGACAACCGGCTGGTGCCTTCATTTGCCGGGAAATCACGTTGTTGCTCATATTCTGCCGCGCCCTGCTGGCAAAACTGACGTAATTGCGCGATAACCGATTTTTCTTCTACCGGGAAAAGCGCCACATCAAAATCCTGCTGTGGATAATTGAGCGTAATTGGCGTTGATGGGGGGGGAATTGCGCCGCTTTCGCGGGCTTTTGGTGCCGCAACACACTCCGGGATACTGTCTTTTAACCGCTTCAGCCAGGCATTTTTAAACGGTGTAAAGACTTTATACATCTCATGATTCCCGGTCATTACCGCGCCCGGTGCCAGGATTACGCTATCGTCAAAACCCTCACAGACCACCTGCGATAATGATTTTTCAACCTGAGCATCGCGCTGGCGTTCGTTGATTTCGTACTGATAGTTATAAAACAGTCGGCTAACGTCATGCAGTGCGCAGACATTTTTGACTATCTCTACGCTGGCTGTGAAATCCCCGACGTCATAAACCAGCAGCGGGATGCCTTTTTCTGCCAGCGCCGTCTGCAGCGCATTCAACTGCTTGCCGACAAACGCCGCCTGACGCGGTGACATATCATGCGCTTTCCACTGTGCGGGCGTGGCAATATATAACGCCAATACCCGTGCCGAACGATCCCGACATGCCGCTGCCAGCGCAAGATTGTCATGCAAACGTAAATCTCGCCGAAACCAGACCAGATGAGTGGTCATAAAACTCCCAAATAAAAATTAAGCTTTGCCGTGTAAACGCAGAATCGCAGGCCAGAGTTCAAAGTAACGTTGCCCGGACAACCAACTGTTCGGGTTCTCCGTCATATAGTGTTGGAGGAGCATCAATGGCGCAAGCAGCGGCTGCATCTCACGTCGATAGTTATCGATTATTGAGGTCAGTTCCTGACGTTGACGAAGATTGAGCTGGTTACGGAAATAGCCCTGCACATGCATCAGGACATTGGTATGGTTGCGTCGGGTCGCGTTATTAAACAACAGATGAATCAACCGTAAACGGTACTCCGTATAAAAAGCATCGAGGCTTGCCCATTCGTGGATTGCGGCAACAAAAGGGCCGAGCTCACGATACTCCGGTTGGGAGTGTGCCAGTAACACCAGCTTGTAACGGGTGTGAAAATCAATCAATGCGCCACGTGATAATCCGCTCTGGCGCAGTCGGTGCAATTCATGCAAGGCATAAATACGTACCAGCGTATTCTCGTCAAACAGAAATTTATCGTTCGCTTCTGCGGTCAGACAGGCGCGGACACCAACAGGAACTCTCTTGCTCATCGCCACTCCTTATCCGTTACACAGGTAAGTGTAGACTGCGACGTATAAAAAAACCGCCACATTGCTGTTGGCGGTTTTTTTGAGCCTGAACGGTAACTTAGTAGAAATCGCAGGTGGCTTTTTCAGCCTGCTCCATCCACACCGGCTTATCACTGGTTTTCGACCAGACGCGATGCAGGTAGCTGTAAAAACGGGCACGGTCTTTCCAGAACAGCATGACCGGCAGCGCCAGAACACCAGCCAGTACGGCAAAGGTACGGCGCAAGAAAACAATGTGTGCTGGATATTCTTTATAAAAGTCCATAATCCTCTCCCATATATCTGTTCGGTGAATCGCACCGGAAAATAAACTTGGTTAACTGATGAAAATAATACCGCCTTGTGTGTAATTTTGCTACTCATCCGACCACTTATTTTTATCTATTGATGCTCCGTTTAACGTAAATTCGTAATTAAGTTACATAAAGGTTAAATTAATACTAATCATTAGTTAAATAATGGTCTTTGCCATTTTTATACTTTTTTTACACCCCGCCCGCAGATTTTTGCAAAATCTTTGCAACCAAAAACCTACGCTCTGGTTATCACATTTATGCCACTGGAGGTGCACTGTGAGTGCAGGCGTGATAACCGGCATTGTGCTGGTCTTTTTGTTACTGGGTTATCTGGTGTATGCCTTGATTAATGCGGAGGCGTTCTGATGGCAGCGCAAGGATTTTTACTCATCGCCAGTTTCCTGCTGGTGCTGTTTGTTCTCGCCAGGCCGCTGGGCTTTGGGCTGGCGCGTCTTATCAACAACACATCCTTACCCGGCCTTGCCGGCGTTGAGCGTGTGCTGTGGCGTGGGCTGGGTATTTCGCAGCAGGAAATGACCTGGCTGCACTATTTGCTGGCGATCCTCGCACTTAATATCCTCGGCCTGCTGATACTGTTTGCGATGTTAATGGCGCAAAACCTGCTGCCGCTGAATCCACAACAGTTACCGGGGCTATCGTGGGATCTCGCGCTCAATACCGCTGTTAGTTTTGTGACCAACACCAACTGGCAGTCCTATGCGGGTGAAACCACTTTAAGCTACTTCAGCCAGATGGCCGGCCTGACCGTGCAGAATTTCCTGTCTGCGGCGACCGGTATTGCGGTGATCTTTGCCCTGGCTCGCGCCTTTACGCGCCAGAGTATGAACACGCTGGGCAACGCCTGGGTGGATCTGGTCCGCATTACGCTGTGGATATTGCTGCCGATTTCTCTGCTCATCGCGCTGTTTTTCATCCAACAAGGTGCGCTGCAAAACCTGCTGCCTTATCAGGCGATCACCACGCTCGAAGGGACAAAACAACTGCTACCGATGGGACCTGTCGCCTCACAAGAGGCCATTAAGATGCTCGGTACCAACGGCGGCGGCTTTTTTAATGCCAACTCCTCACATCCGTTTGAAAACCCAACCGCACTGACCAACCTGGTCCAGATGCTGGCAATCTTCTTAATTCCCACGGCGCTGTGTTTCGCCTTCGGCGACGTCGTGGGCGATCGCCGACAGGGACGCACCCTGCTGTGGGCTATGTCGCTTATTTTTGTTGTTTGCGTGGCGGTTGTAATGTGGGCCGAAGTGCAGGGTAACCCGCATCTGATGGCGTTTGGCGCAGACAGCAATATCAACATGGAAGGTAAAGAGAGCCGCTTTGGCGTGCTGGTCAGTAGTCTGTTTGCAGTCGTCACGACAGCCGCATCCTGTGGCGCAGTCATTGCTATGCACGACTCCTTCACTGCGCTGGGCGGCATGGTACCGATGTGGTTGATGCAGATTGGCGAAGTGGTCTTCGGCGGCGTAGGGTCTGGGCTGTACGGCATGCTGCTGTTCGTGCTGCTGGCGGTATTTATCGCCGGGTTAATGATTGGCCGCACACCAGAGTATCTGGGTAAAAAAATCGATGTCCGTGAAATGAAAATGACCGCGCTGGCGATTCTGGTTACCCCTGCGCTGGTTCTGCTTGGGACAGCGATAGCCATGATGAGCGATGCCGGGCGTAGCGCCATGCTCAATCCCGGGCCGCATGGTTTTAGCGAAGTGCTGTATGCCGTGTCGTCCGCCTCGAACAACAACGGTAGCGCCTTCGCCGGGTTAAGCGCCAACAGCCCGTTCTGGAACTGCCTGCTGGCCTTATGCATGTTCTTCGGCCGCTTCGGCGTCATTATCCCGGTGATGGCGATTGCCGGTTCACTTGTTGGTAAAAAGAGCCAGCCAGCAAGTCCCGGCACGCTACCTACCCACGGTGCGCTGTTTGTTGGGTTGTTGATCGGTACCGTGTTGCTGGTTGGCGCCCTCACCTTTGTTCCTGCGCTGGCGCTTGGCCCGGTAGCAGAATACCTCTCTTTACGTTGAGTGATGCGGAGCACATGACTATGAGTCGCAAGCAACTGGCGCTGTTCGAACCTTCTCTGGTCGCACAAGCGCTGATGGACGCCGTGAAAAAATTAAGTCCACATACTCAGTGGCGTAACCCGGTGATGTTTATCGTCTGGCTGGGCAGCCTGCTGACCACCCTGTTAACGGTGGCGATGGCGACAGGCCATATGTCAGGTAATCCACTGTTTACCGGCGCGATAAGCCTCTGGCTATGGGTGACTGTTCTGTTCGCTAACTTTGCGGAAGCGCTGGCTGAAGGGCGTAGTAAAGCGCAGGCCAACAGCCTGAAAGGGGTTAAAAAAACCGCCTTTGCCCGCAAACTTCGTGAACCGAAATATGGTGCGCAAATGGATCACGTGCCAGCCGAAGAGTTACGTAAAGGGGATATCGTGCTGGTGGAAGCTGGCGATATTATCCCGTGTGACGGCGAAGTTATCGAAGGCGGCGCCTCGGTGGATGAAAGCGCCATTACCGGTGAGTCCGCGCCTGTAATCCGTGAATCCGGCGGCGATTTTGCCTCCGTCACCGGCGGGACTCGCATCCTCTCCGACTGGCTGGTGATCGCGTGTAGCGTCAACCCCGGAGAAACATTCCTCGACCGAATGATTGCCATGGTTGAAGGCGCACAGCGGCGTAAAACGCCCAATGAAATCGCGCTGACGATCCTGCTGATTGCCCTGACTATCGTCTTTCTGCTGGCAACCGCCACGTTGTGGCCGTTCTCTGCCTGGGGCGGCAGTGCAGTCAGCATCACGGTGCTGGTTGCCCTGTTGGTCTGTCTGATCCCCACCACGATCGGTGGGCTGCTCTCCGCGATTGGCGTCGCCGGGATGAGCCGCATGTTGGGTGCGAACGTCATTGCCACCAGCGGACGTGCAGTAGAAGCGGCGGGTGACGTGGATGTACTGCTGCTGGATAAAACCGGCACCATTACGCTGGGTAACCGCCAGGCTTCAGATTTTCTGCCCGCCCACGGCGTGGACGAAAAAACGCTGGCCGATGCCGCGCAGCTTTCATCACTGGCCGATGAAACACCGGAAGGTCGCAGCATCGTTGTCCTGGCTAAACAGCGCTTTAACCTGCGTATTCGTGACGTACAGTCGCTCCATGCCACCTTTGTGCCGTTTACCGCGCAGAGTCGGATGAGCGGTATCAACATCGACAACCGGATGATCCGCAAAGGCTCGGTTGATGCCATTCGTCGTCACGTCGAAGCTAACGGTGGCCACTTCCCTGCCGATGTGGAGCAGAAGGTCGAAAACGTTGCTCGCCTTGGCGCAACGCCGCTGGTGGTGGCCGAAGGCTCCCACGTACTGGGTGTGATTGCCCTGAAAGATATCGTAAAAGGCGGGATTAAAGAACGTTTTGCCCAACTGCGTAAAATGGGGATCAAAACGGTGATGATCACTGGCGACAACCGTTTAACCGCCGCCGCAATCGCCGCGGAAGCCGGAGTGGATGACTTCTTAGCCGAAGCCACACCGGAAGCCAAGCTGGCGTTGATTCGTCAGTATCAGGCGGAAGGTCGTCTGGTGGCGATGACCGGCGACGGAACTAACGACGCACCAGCCCTTGCGCAGGCCGATGTGGCCGTTGCCATGAACTCCGGAACCCAGGCAGCGAAAGAAGCGGGCAATATGGTGGATCTCGACTCCAACCCCACCAAACTGATTGAAGTGGTGCACATTGGTAAACAGATGCTGATGACGCGTGGGTCGCTGACCACCTTTAGTATCGCCAACGACGTTGCGAAATATTTCGCCATCATCCCGGCTGCGTTCGCCGCAACTTACCCGCAGCTTAACGCACTGAACGTCATGCGACTGCATTCGCCGGATTCGGCGATCCTCAGCGCCGTCATCTTCAATGCGCTGGTCATCGTCTTCCTGATCCCACTGGCGCTGAAAGGCGTGAGCTATAAGCCGTTATCCGCTTCCGCGATGCTGCGCCGCAATTTGTGGATCTATGGTCTGGGTGGCCTGGTTGTGCCGTTTATCGGTATCAAAGTAATTGATTTACTGCTGACCCTGCTGGGTCTGGTGTGAGGTTTCAGATGAGTGGATTACGTCCTGCATTATCAACATTGCTTTTCCTGATGCTTATCACCGGCGGTGTTTATCCGCTGCTGACCACCGCGCTTGGGCAGTGGTGGTTCCCCCACCAGGCTAACGGGTCGCTTCTGCGTGAGGGTCAGATAATTCGCGGTTCTGCACTGATCGGGCAAAATTTTACCGCCGCGGGTTATTTTCATGGACGCCCCTCAGCCACAGCGGAAATGCCCTATAATCCAATGGCTTCAGGCGGCAGTAATCTGGCAGCCAGCAACCCGGAACTGGATAAACAGCTGCAAAGCCGGATTGCCGCGCTGCGTGCCGCCAACCCGCAGGCAAATCCTGCCGTTCCGGTAGATCTGGTAACAGCTTCCGCCAGCGGGCTGGATAACAACCTGACGCCAGCTGCGGTGGCCTGGCAAATCCCGCGCGTGGCGCAGGCTCGCAACCTCAGCGTTGAAGAAGTCACGCGCCTGGTTGCACAATACACGCAAAAGCCACTGGTCAGTTTTATCGGCCAACCGGTGGTGAACCTGGTGGAACTTAATTTAGCGCTGGATAAGCACTGAGAAAAAGGACATGCATAGCGAACCCCTACGTCCTAACCCCGATCGCCTGCTGGAGCAGACCACCGCGCCGCACCGGGGAAAACTGAAAATTTTCTTCGGCGCCTGTGCGGGCGTGGGGAAAACCTGGGCCATGCTGGCGGAGGCCCAGCGACTGCGGTCGCAGGGGTTGGATGTGCTGATTGGCGTGGTGGAAACCCACGGGCGCAAGGAGACCGCCGCACTGCTGGACGGTCTCACCGTGCTGCCGTTGAAACGTCAGGCACACCGTGGGCGGCATATCAGCGAGTTCGATCTTGATGCCGCCCTCGCCCGCCGCCCGGCGCTGATTTTGATGGACGAACTGGCGCACAGCAATGCGCCAGGTTCACGCCACCCCCGCCGCTGGCAGGATATTGAAGAACTGCTGGAAGCCGGGATTGATGTTTTTACCACCGTTAACGTTCAGCACCTGGAAAGCCTGAATGATGTGGTCAGCGGCGTCACCGGTATTCAGGTTCGCGAAACCGTCCCCGATCCTTTTTTCGATGCCGCTGACGACGTGGTACTGGTCGATCTCCCTCCCGACGATTTGCGTCAGCGCCTGAACGAAGGCAAGGTCTATATTGCCGGTCAGGCAGAGCGTGCAATCGAGCATTTCTTCCGCAAAGGTAATTTGATAGCGCTGCGCGAACTGGCGCTGCGACGCACCGCCGATCGGGTGGACGATCAGATGCGTGCCTGGCGGGGGCGTCCGGGAGAAGAAAAAGTCTGGCATACTCGCGATGCCATTTTACTGTGTATTGGACACAACACCGGCAGCGAGAAACTGGTGCGAGCGGCTGCACGCCTGGCGGCGCGTCTGGGTAGCGTCTGGCATGCGGTATATGTTGAAACACCTGCGCTACACCGGCTACCCGAAAAACGGCGGCGGGCAATCTTAAGCGCGCTGCGACTGGCACAGGAACTGGGGGCTGAAACGGCCACTCTCTCCGACCCTGCCGAAGATAAAGCGGTGATCCGCTATGCCCGTGAGCATAATCTGGGGAAAATTGTCCTCGGGCGTCCAACTACACGTCGCTGGTGGCGCAGCGACTCCTTTGCTGACAAGCTGGCCCATCGCGCACCGGATCTCGATCTGATGATTGTAGCCCTCGATGAGCCCCCTGCACGCCCTGTGCTGCAAACCGCAGATAACCGCACCTTTAAGGATAAGTGGCGGGTACAAATCCAGGGTTGTGTGGTCGCTGCTGCATTGTGTGCTGTTACGACATTGATTGCCATGCAGTGGTTGGTTGCATTTGACGCAGCCAACCTGGTGATGCTCTATCTACTGGGCGTGGTGGTGATCGCCCTGTTCTACGGGCGCTGGCCATCGGTGGTGGCGACGTTTATCAACGTCGCCAGCTTTGATCTCTTCTTTATTGCGCCACGCGGCACGCTTGCCGTTTCCGACGTCCAGTACCTGCTTACCTTTGCCGTGATGCTAACGGTAGGTCTGGTTATCGGTAATCTGACCGCCGGGGTGCGTTATCAGGCCCGGGTTGCACGTTATCGTGAACAGCGTACGCGTCATTTGTATGAGATGTCGAAAGCACTGGCTGTAGGGCGCAGCCAACAGGATATCGCCGCCACCAGCGAACAGTTTATTGCCTCAACGTTCCAGGCCCGTAGCCAGGTTTTACTGCCCGGCGAGAACGGTAAGCTGGCCCCTCTCACCCATCAACAGGGCATGACGCCTTGGGATGACGCTATTGCCCAATGGAGCTTTGATAAAGGGCAACCCGCCGGCGCAGGCACTGATACCTTACCCGGCGTGCCGTATCAAATTTTACCGTTAAAAAGCGCCGACAAAACGCATGGGCTGCTGGTCGTGGAACCAGGAAATTTACGCCAGTTGATGATCCCCGAACAGCAACGCCTGCTGGAAACCTTCACTTTACTGGTCGCCAGTGCGCTGGAACGCCTGACGCTAACCGCCAGCGAAGAGCAGGCCCGGTTTGCCAGCGAGCGTGAAAGCATTCGCAATGCCCTGCTCGCCGCCCTTTCCCACGATTTACGCACACCGCTGACGGTGTTGTTCGGCCAGGCAGAAATCTTAACGCTGGATCTGGCAAGCGAAGGATCGCCGCACGCACGTCAGGCCAGCGAAATTCGCCAGCACGTCCTGAACACGACCCGACTGGTGAATAACCTGCTGGATATGGCGCGAATTCAGTCTGGCGGCTTTAATCTTAAGAAGGAGTGGTTAACGCTGGAAGAGGTGGTCGGCAGCGCCCTGCAGATGCTGGAGCCAGGTCTCTCTGCCCCGATAAATCTGTCGTTACCAGAACCGTTGACATTGATTCACGTCGATGGCCCGCTCTTTGAACGGGTGCTGATTAATCTGCTGGAAAATGCCGTCAAATACGCGGGCCCACAGGCGCAGATCGGTATTGATGCCAGCGTTGATGGCGAACACCTGCAACTGGACGTCTGGGATAATGGGCCGGGTGTTCCATCGGGTATGGAACAGCGCGTTTTTGACAAATTTTCTCGGGGAAATAAAGAGTCATCGGTGCCAGGCGTTGGGCTGGGGCTGGCAATTTGTCAGGCCATTGTAGACGTGCATGGCGGGACTATTTCTGTCCACAATCGCGCGCAGGGAGGAGCATGTTTTCGTGTTACACTGCCCCAGGAAATTCCCCCTGAACTTGAAGATTTTCATGAGGATATGTGACGAACGTACTGATTGTTGAAGATGAACAGGCCATTCGCCGCTTTCTACGCACCGCGCTGGAGGCCGATGGGCTACGTGTATTTGAAGCGGAAACGCTGCAACGTGGTCTGCTGGAAGCCGCCACGCGAAAACCCGATCTCATCATTCTCGATCTCGGCCTGCCGGATGGCGACGGCATTGATTTTATTCGCGACCTGCGTCAATGGAGCGCGATCCCGGTGATTGTGCTTTCAGCCCGCAGTGAGGAAAGCGATAAAATCGCCGCGCTGGATGTCGGAGCCGATGACTATCTCAGCAAACCTTTTGGTATTGGCGAGCTACAGGCGCGATTGCGTGTGGCATTGCGTCGCCACGCCAGCGGGACGTCTCCCGAACCGATCGTACATTTTTCTAATGTTAAAGTGGATATCGCCGCCCGCCTCGTACACCGGGGTGACGAAGAAATTCATTTGACGCCGATTGAGTTTCGCCTGTTAGCGGTATTGCTGAATAACGCCGGGAAGGTGCTGACGCAACGTCAGTTATTGAATCAGGTTTGGGGACCAAACGCCGTCGAACACAGTCACTATCTGCGTATTTATATGGGACACCTGCGCCAGAAGCTGGAACTGGACCCGGCCCGCCCGCGTCATTTTCTCACCGAAACCGGAATTGGCTATCGGTTTATGCCGTGAATATGCACTGAATAAAAAAGCCGGATCAGCTGATACGCTATCCGGCTTTTTCATCATTCATACCGGATGACGACGCTAGCGTCTTATCCGGCAGGTGATTTATGCGTTTTTCAACACTTCGCTGACAATCTCGACCGCTTCTTTCTCGATCTGCTTGCGGTGTTCCTCACCGAGGAAGCTTTCGCAGTAGATCTTGTAAGCATCTTCGGTACCAGAAGGACGCGCAGCAAACCAGCCGTTATCGGTCATCACCTTCAGGCCGCCAATCGATGCGCCGTTGCCCGGTGCCGCCGTCAGACGCGCGGTGATCGGGTCACCCGCCAGCGTACTGGCGCTCACCATTTCCGGAGACAGCTTAGACAACGCCGCTTTCTGCGCGGAGGTGGCCCCAGCCTGAATTCGGTTATAGCTCGGTGCGCCAAAGCGCGCCGCCAGTTCGTTGTAATGCTCTTGCGGGTTCTTGCCTGTCACTGCCGTAATTTCCGCTGCCAGCAGGCACATGATGATGCCATCTTTGTCGGTTGACCACGGTGTACCGTCGAAACGCAGGAAAGATGCCCCCGCGCTCTCTTCCCCACCAAAGCCAAAACTGCCGTCAAACAGACCGTCAACAAACCATTTAAAGCCAACCGGCACTTCAACCAGTTTACGCCCTAACTCATTCACTACACGGTCAATCATCGCCGATGACACCAGCGTCTTACCGACGGCAACATCTTTGCCCCACTGCGGACGATGCTGGAACAGGTAGTTGATCGCTACCGCCAGATAGTGGTTCGGATTCATCAGTCCAGCCGGTGTTACGATACCGTGGCGGTCATAGTCCGGGTCATTGGCAAATGCCAAATCGAATTTGTCACGCAGCGCCAGCAGACCGGCCATCGCGCACTCGGAGGAACAGTCCATACGAATGGCGCCGTCTTTATCGAGATGCATAAAGCGGAAAGTCTGGTCGACCTGATCGTTAACGAGGGTCAGATTCAGGTTGTAGTGCTGAGCGATACGTTTCCAGTATTCGATACCGGAACCACCCAGTGGATCAACGCCCAGCGTCAGACCCGCTTTCTGGATTGCCGCCATATCGACGATATCTGCCAGCCCTTCCACGAAGGGTTGAACCAGGTCTTGTTCTTTAACATGACCGGACGCCAGCGCGGCATCCAGCGGAATACGCTTCACGCCTTTCAGACCATCAGCCAACAGTGCATTAGCCCTGTCTTCTACGACTTTGGTGACATTGGTATCTGCCGGGCCACCGTTTGGCGGGTTGTATTTAATTCCGCCGTCTTCTGGTGGGTTATGGGACGGCGTGATCACAATGCCGTCAGCCAGCGGACCGCCTTTTTTATTGTGGACCAGGATAGCATTCGACACGGCAGGGGTGGGCGTAAAGCCGTTGTCTTCCTGCACAATGACATCAACACCGTTCGCTGCCAGCACTTCCAGCACAGAGATGAAAGCCGGTTCAGACAACGCGTGGGTATCCTTGCCCACATAGCACGGGCCTGTAATCCCGTTTTTCGCACGTTCTTCGGCAATCGCCTGAGCGATAGCCAGAATATGCGGCTCATTAAAACTATGACGACCCGCACTACCGCGATGTCCGGACGTACCGAACTTAACGGCGTGCTCAGCGTTCCCTGCTGTTGGTTTCAGTACATAGTACTGTGCCGTCAGTTGGGCGACGTTAATCAAATCACTCTGTTGCGCAGGTTGACCTGCACGGTTGTGGATTGCCATTGCCTGGTCCTTCTAATGCAAGGATTAAATTGTTCCGCAAACCTTTTCAATCAACTCCGCGGGGAATTGCATTGACTGCATGATGTGTTCAACCATGCTGCATTTACGGCCGGTATTGGTATTGGTGATCACCCAATATGGCGTGCCTGGCACGTGTTTCGGTTTGGTTTGATTACCATTTTTCAGCAACGTCTGTTCATCCGCTGCAAAATAAACGCGCGTACGTCCGTGCAACGATTCCGTTGCTTCGGCGAACGCGTTGTTATCCAGTGAGTAAAGTGTAGACAGCACCAGCATAAAGCGATTCACTGCTTTTTTCTGTTCCGCATATTCATCGGAAAGCAGCAGTTCACGCATGGCGCGCACTTTGTCTTTCGTAGGGTTGACCGGCTTGGCTTCCACGACAGGTTGTACCGCGCGGACTTCTTTTACTACCGGAGTAACAGGCTGTGATGCGGCGGAAAACTTCAACATACGCCGTAAAATGTCGGATGCGCTCTCGCCAATATGCTTGGTGTGGCTGGCAATATAGCTATAGAGTTCATCATCAACTTCAATCGTTTTCATCTTAATCCAGTGCAATGTTTGGCTGAATACAAGTTGTCAGGACTTTACACGCTGTAGTGTAAAGGCAAATCCTAACAGCGGATAGCGTCAAGCCTGGTGACCAGCAAAACTCGGAGTAACCGTAGTTGTTGCAGCCATGTGGCAGAATGGTCAACATGATACCCTAACCCGTCAGTGTGAAAAAAAGAACTTTGCCATGAAATTGAATATCCGAGCGCAATCTGCGCAAAACCCGCACAATAATTCTCCCATCGTCCTGGTTCACGGCCTGTTTGGCAGTCTGGATAACCTCGGGATCCTGGCACGCGATCTCGTGGCCGATCACGACATCATCCAGGTTGATATGCGAAATCATGGTCTCTCCCCTCGTTCACCTGAGATGAATTATCCGGCCATGGCGCAAGATCTGCTGGATACGCTGGACGCCAGGCAGATTGAAAAAGCGATCTTTATTGGCCACTCAATGGGCGGTAAAGCCGTTATGGCGCTGACTGCGCTGGCTCCTGAACGTGTCGAACGGCTGGTCGCCATCGACATTGCTCCCGTTGACTACCATGTTCGCCGCCACGATGAGATTTTTGCTGCCATTAACGCAGTCACCGACGCGCAATCCTCTTCGCGCCAGCAGGCGGCGAGCGTTATGCGTCAGCACCTGCAAGAAGAAGGCGTGATCCAGTTTCTGCTGAAATCCTTTGTTGACGGCGAGTGGCGCTTTAATGTTCCCGTATTGTGGGATCAATATCCGCATATCGTCGGTTGGGAGACCATTCCGGCGTGGGAACACCCGGCGCTGTTTATCCCCGGCGGTAATTCACCTTATGTGACCGAAGCGTATCGCGAACAGCTGCTGGCGCAATTCCCGCAGGCCCGCGCACACGTTATTGCCGGCGCAGGCCATTGGGTACATGCGGAAAAACCCGATGCGGTGCTGCGCGCCATCCGTCGTTATCTGAGCGAGCAGGTTAACTGATTAAAAACTCAGCGTCCGCGCGTGATTACGCGCGTGGGCGTTGGCGCGCCTCCCCTGCTGATGTATTATGGCGCGCTATCCATCCGGGCGGACGCCTGGCTGATTGTTTCCCCGAAGTCACCAAGATCATGGCCAAAGAACAAACGGACCGTACGACATTAGATCTGTTCGCGCAGGAGCGTCGCCCGGGACGACCCAAAACTAATCCGCTCTCGCGTGATGAACAGTTACGTATTAACAAACGTAATCAGCTTAAACGCGACAAAGTTCGCGGGCTTAAGCGTGTCGAACTGAAACTGAACGCCGATGCCGTTGACGCTCTGAACGAGCTGGCCGAGGCACGCAACATGAGTCGCAGTGAACTCATCGAAGAGATGCTGATGAACCAACTCACCGCATTGCGCGGTCAGGCTTAGTCTGAATTTCTGCTCTAAATCATAAATCGTGTAGCACAGAGTGCAGTCCTGCGTGTTTGCTGTTTCCGCATGCCTGACTGTTCTGCTATGATTGCCCTTATCCGTGGGCAATGCGCCACCACCATTTCAATAAGTTTCAAGAGGTTATTTTACTCATGGCAATCACTGGCATCTTTTTCGGCAGCGACACCGGTAATACCGAAAATATCGCAAAAATGATTCAAAAACAGCTTGGTAAAGACGTTGCCGATGTACATGACATTGCAAAAAGCAGCAAAGAAGACCTGGAAGGGTATGACATTCTGCTGCTCGGCATCCCAACCTGGTACTACGGTGAAGCGCAGTGCGACTGGGACGACTTCTTCCCTACTCTCGAAGACATTGATTTTAACGGTAAACTGGTGGCATTGTTCGGCTGTGGCGACCAGGAAGATTACGCAGAATATTTCTGTGATGCGTTAGGCACCATCCGTGACATCATTGAACCGCGCGGCGCCACCATCGTCGGCCACTGGCCAACGGCGGGTTACCATTTTGAAGCGTCTAAAGGTCTGGCAGATGACGACCACTTTGTCGGTCTGGCTATCGATGAAGATCGCCAGCCGGAACTGACCGCTGAACGCGTAGAAAAATGGGTTAAGCAGATCTCTGAAGAGCTGCACCTCGACGAAATCATCAATGCCTGATTTCGTGCGGCGTAGATATTCATCTGCGCCGCATCAATAGATAGAACCAATCAAAATAATTGCTACAAATTTGTAACTTTTTCGCCTGACCCTGTACAATGGCTGGATGCCAATCGGGTATTGCACAGTGTGTTTGTTGGTGATACCACGTTTTGATTAACAATATTTGCCAGAGACTTGCAGTTTTCATTTAGGCATGGCAGTTCTATAATGATACGCATTATCTCAAGTGCAATTTCTGTCACTTCTGTTAATGAAGTGAACCGTTTAGCTACAGGACAGATTCCGCATGACTGACAACAATACCGCATTAAAGAAGGCTGGCCTGAAAGTAACGCTTCCTCGTTTAAAGATTCTGGAAGTTCTTCAGGAACCGGATAACCATCACGTCAGTGCGGAAGACTTATACAAACGCCTGATCGACATGGGTGAAGAAATTGGTCTGGCGACCGTGTATCGCGTGCTGAACCAGTTTGATGATGCCGGTATCGTGACCCGCCATAATTTTGAAGGTGGTAAATCCGTCTTCGAACTGACTCAACAGCATCATCACGATCACCTGATTTGCCTTGACTGCGGCAAAGTGGTCGAGTTCAGCGATGACTCCATCGAAGCGCGTCAACGTGAGATTGCGGCTAAACATGGCATTCGTTTAACTAACCATAGCCTCTATCTGTACGGTCACTGCGCTGAAGGCGATTGCCGCGAAGATGAGCACGCGCACGACGGCAAGTAATGTAATGCTCTCTGAAAAGCCAACCATCCGGTTGGCTTTTTTTATGCGCGTTATCAGCGCGTTTCCCCTTCCCTCCACTCTTGTGTTGCTTTAATGTAAAAATCAATTGTCCCTTCCGGAGAGTCGAAATGGAACTTCGCCAGCTACGTTATTTTGTGCGCATTGTAGAAACCGGCAGCATGGGTAGCGCGGCGCTCGACCTCAGTATCGGTGTTTCGGCGCTCAGCCAGCAAATGACCCGCCTGGAAAACGAACTCGCCATACGTCTGCTGCAACGTACCTCGCGTGGCGTGACGCCCACCAGCGCTGGACTGGCATTTTACGCCCAGGCACAGCTGGCGCTCCGTCACGCAGACGATGCGATCCTCGCCGCACGGGAGGCCAGACTTTCCGGGCACGTCAGCGTCGGCATGGCCCCCAGTACTGCTTCCGTTCTTGGGATGCCTTTCATCAACGCCATGCGGGAAAGCTATAGTGATGTCCGCCTGCATGTGGTGGAAAGCCTCTCTGGTAACCTGGAACGAATGATTAATACCCGCCAGATTGATCTGGCGGTGGTATTTCAAAAAGAAAAGATCCTGCGCTGGAGCGCCAGACCGATTCTCGAAGAACGGCTATTTTTAATTGGTACTCATGCCCTACTGGCTGATATTACCGATGACAATATTGCTCCAGCCCAATTGGCATGTATTCCATTGATAATGCCAAGCCCAGGACATGGTCTGCGCGGCAGACTGGATGCTATCAGCCAGGAGCATGCGCTGAACATTGAGATCGCGACAGAAATTGACGGCCTGACGCTACTGATGCACGCCGTTCGCAGCGGAATCGGTGCAACACTTCAGCCCGGTGCGGCAATTTCCCATCTCGATAAAGAGACATTAAGAGTGATTGGCATCCATAATCCCATACTTAGCCGCCCCAACTTTTTGGTCAGCCTTTCTGACGATGAACTCACCCCAGCAGGTCTCGCTGCCCGTGTGGTACTAGCCAAAGTGATGCATCAACTGGTGGAATCTGGACACTGGCCAGGTGCGATCCTTTACAATAATTAAAGGGCTGTTTAGCATCACGTCATAGCGTCCACACAACTTACTCGTATACATTTTAATTACAAACTTAACAATTGGTTAAGTGGTAATGGAGTATGCGATGGTTGATGTTCTGGTGATTGGCGGCGGCAATGCTGCACTATGTGCCGCCTTAACCGCCCGGGAGCAAGGCGCTTCGGTACTGTTGCTTGAGGCAGCCCCGCGTGAATGGCGCGGAGGAAACTCCCAACACACGCGTAATTTACGCTGTATGCATGATGCGCCACAGGATGTACTGGTGGAGAGCTATCCAGAAGAGGAGTATTGGCAAGATCTGCAGCGCGTAACGGAAGGAAATACCAACGAAGCCCTGGCACGTCTGGTGATCCGTACCTCATCACAGTGTCGCGACTGGATGCGCCAGCACGGCGTCAATTTTCAACCTCCACTCTCTGGCGCTCTACACGTGGCGCGAACCAATGCCTTTTTTATGGGCGGCGGGAAAGCCCTGGTGAATGCCTATTATCGCAGCGCAGAAAAACTGGGGGTGCAAATCCGCTATAACACACCGGTGCAGGCGCTTGAACTGCACAACGGCGAGTTCGTAGCGGCGCTGGCTGGTGCAGAGCGCATTCCGGCAAAAACCTGCGTGCTTGCCGCTGGCGGGTTTGAATCTAACCGCGAATGGCTGCGAGAAGCCTGGGGTGAGAACGCCCGCGGTGAATGGCCTGCGGATAACTTCCTCATTCGCGGCACGCGCTTTAATCAGGGCGTACTGCTCAAATTTATGATCGATGCCGGCGCGGACATCATCGGCGACCCCTCCCAGTCACACTGCGTGGCGATTGATGCCCGGGCCCCCTTATATGACGGCGGGATTTGCACCCGCGTGGACTGTGTTTCGCTTGGCATCGTAGTGAACCGCGATGCAGAACGATTTTATGATGAAGGCGAGGATTTCTGGCCCAAACGTTATGCCATCTGGGGACGTCTGGTCGCCCACCAGCCCGGGCAAATTGGTTACTCCATTATCGACAGTAAAGCCATCGGTCACTTCATGCCCCCGGTTTTTCCTGGCGCACAGGCCACTACGTTAGCAGAGCTGGCACGTCAGTTGGGACTGGATACTGAGCGCTTTACCCATACTGTCATGCAGTACAACAGGGCCTGCCTGCCAGGCCACTTTGACCACACCACTCTTGATAACTGTGCAACACAAAATCTGACACCGGCAAAAACACATTGGGCGCGACCACTGGATACGCCACCTTACTATGGCTATGCCTTACGTCCGGGGATCACCTTCACCTACCTGGGGTTAAAGGTGAATGAACACGCCGCAGTGCATTTTGCCGGGCGTCCAAGTCGCAATCTGTTCGTCGCCGGGGAGATGATGGCGGGCAACGTGCTGGGAAAAGGCTACACCGCAGGTGTAGGCATGTCGATTGGGACCACCTTTGGCCGTATTGCCGGAAAAGAAGCCGCTCTGGCCGCACGTAAGGAGACTCGTCATGAAACCGCTTGAGAAATTAATTATCGAAGCGAAAATGCTTACCGAGCCGGAAGCTGAAGTTGAACGAGTTATGCAAGTCTGCAATGCCTGCCGCTATTGCGAGGGGTTTTGCGCCGTGTTCCCGGCGATGACTCAGCGTCTGGAATTCGGTAAAGCGGATATCAACTATCTGGCCAACTTGTGCCATAACTGCGGCGCCTGCCTGCACGCGTGTCAATACGCACCGCCCCATGAATTTGCTATCAATGTACCGAAAGCAATGGCAGAAGTAAGGCTGGAAACCTATCAGCACTACACGCAACCCGCCGCCTTTGGCGCGCTTTATCGTCGTGCAGGCGTCACCGTGACGCTGTCGCTGGTTTTCGGTCTGATCCTGTTTTTACTCCTCGCTATAGGTTTAACAGGCACGTTACTCCATCCCCCGCTGGCCGGAGATTTCTACCAAATTTTCCCGCATAACCTGCTGGCATGGATGTTTGGTTCAGTCTTTATTCTGGCGATGGGTCTGCTGATGGCGGGCGTTATCCGCTTCTGGCGGGAGATTTCTCCGGGGATGCCGCGTTCCTCTGACATTGCTGAAGCCTCTCATAATGCGCTGACGCTGAAATATCTCGATGGCGGGCACGGCAAAGGGTGTAACGAAGCAGATGATGCCTTCACCCTGATGCGCCGCCGTTTCCATCACTTCACCTTCTACGGTTTTCTGCTCTGCTTTGCCGCCACCGTGGTGGCAACGGGCTATCACTACTTTGCCGACATAGAAGCGCCCTATCCGTTCCTCAGCGTTCCGGTCATGCTGGGCACATTAGGCGGCATTGGCCTGGTTGTCGGCTCAGCGGGTTTGTTATGGCTGAACCTTAAGCGCTCACCGCTACATGGCGACGCACGGCAAAAACCGATGGATCGCGGTTTTATCCTGTTGCTGCTACTGACGAGTCTGACGGGCTTAGCGTTGTTGGCAGGCAGAGATACCTCAGGGATGGCTATTTTGCTTGCTATTCATCTTGGTGTCGTGATGGCGCTATTTCTGACCATCCCATACGGAAAATTTGCCCACGGATTTTACCGTTGTGCGGCATTACTCAAGTGGGCAATTGAGAAACGACGCTAAAATGCAAACGGGCGAAGAAATCTCTCCGCCCGTTCTTGTTCATACCACGTTTTATTTCGCCGTATTATTACTGCGAATTTCCTGCCAGACCTTATCACAATCGGCCTTAACGGATTGATCGTTACCCGTACGCGTTGCCTGGATACACTGCTGGTAATCCAGTACGCGCACGCTTTCTTCATTCGCAAACTGCTGGTGCTGTTTTTCTTTCTTCAGCACATTCAACACGCTTTGGCAGGCTTCGATTTTCTCCGGCGAACCCTGCGCGGTATTGATACACGCGCTATAGGCTTCCTTAAGACGGCTATCTTCTTTCGGCGCGGGTGATTGCGCGCAGGCAACCAGCCCTGATGCCATGACGGCGATGAGTATCAGCTTTTTCATAACACATTCCTCAACAAAACGGCAGGCTTGCGGCCTGCCTCTGTCGGCATTAGAAGATGGTGAACGGAGCAATAACGATGAATTTCACGTCACGCTCATCCTGGAAGATGTTACCGTAACCACCGCCCCAGCTCGGAATATCTGAATGGTTGTCGTACTGGGTGAAGTGCAGTTTAAACATAGTGCCCTTCGCACGGCCGTCCTGCAGGGTATAGACCGCATCCAGGCTGTAAGACGACTCTTCAATAGTACGATTTTTGTCGTAGTACGCATCCGGGTTGAGCTGCCAGGTAGCCGGTTTAGCATCCCACGCGTAAACGTATGATGCACCCACAGCCCAGCCAGGCAGGTTCCAGTTTTTCAGGTCATACATCGCGCCGAAGAACACGGCCTTTTCACCGTTGGCGTTGAAGTCAGAGCGGTTATCCCACCAAACGTCCAGACGACCGTTTGAAGACGCATAGGTCGGGGTCATACGCTGCAGGAAGTAGCCCTGCTGCCCGTCAGCTTTAACCCAGGTCCCTTCCAGTCGCAGATCAACGACTTCTGCCACTTTGTAGCCGAAGGTCAGTGCCTGCAGCCAGGCCGTGCCATCATAAATGTCGTTAACTGTGCGGTCATCAACCTTATCGCGGGCACCGTAGAACTGGTAGCTGGTGGTAAACGGGTTACCGCCTAAATCAAATTTGTAGCTGGCTTTGGCGAAATACTGATCGACGTAGCCTTCAGACTGACCGAATGCTGCTTCCAACAGCAGGTTATTTTTGAAGTCATACTTTGCGCCGATTGAATGGAGGTAATCAACTTTGGTCTTTTTATCGGCCTGATAGAATTTATCGACTTCGGTATGCCACGGTGCTTTATATTCGTTGGCCCACATATAGGAAAAGCTCAGCGCACCCGCATCACCATAATCGAAGTTGGCACCGGCTTCAGCACCCTGATAGGTACCAGGCATAAAGCTCCAGTGTGGTGCCAGCAGAGTTTGCCCGGTTGGCTGAATATAACCAGCGCGCGCCCAGGTTGGGCCAAATTTGAATTTGGCTGCCGCTTTATACAGGCTAATCCCGCTCTTATCTCCGGAGTAATCTTCGTCATAGCCTTTATTTTTTGAAGAGAATGCGATTTCGTTTGGATGGCCGCTTTCGCTACTTTCGTTCATTTCAATAGCAGTGAATGCTGCGATATCAATACCAAACATATCGGCCGCATAACCGGACTGGAAGTCGAGGTTAGCGTTCCAGGTGGAGTGAGAAAGGTTGGTTTTGTATTTGTCGTGGTCGGTCACATCTTTACGGTCACGTTCACGCTGCCAGTAATAGATGCCGCCAGTTAAGGTAGAGTCATCAATAAAACCTTCGGCGTGAACCTGTGGAGCGACAACAAAACCCGACATTGCTGTGATACCGGCGATAGCCAGCGCCAGCGTACTACGTTTGCCACTAAACGTACGCATATGTTAATCCTCTTTGACATAAAAATGCTGCCGATAAAAGCGGACAGCGAAAAAGCAAAAATTAAAAAAGTAGCGCTGAGAAAACCTCATTGACTACAATGAATAGACTATTTTTCGCGACGCGAATTATCAATCTCTTTTTGTAACCAGTATGTAAGAACATGAGCAACCGCACATATTTCATTGCTTTCTGTTACATTTTCATTGGGAGTTAAAAAAGCGTTGAAAAATTGAAAAAAGGCTTGTTTTCCATAAAGATGAAATCGGTTTCAGTCCAGAGTGGCTGATAAAACAAGGTTTTTGTTAGAAAAATATAAACGGCAAAAACCATTCCTGAATAACAATTATTTCGCTGCGCAAATAGAGTCTGCTAACCATTTTCAGGCGAAAAAAACGCCGCAGAGTGCGGCGTTTGAAAAGATGATGCGTAACGACGGTTTATTCGCCTACTTTAGCCCATGTATCGCGCAGACCCACGGTGCGGTTAAACACCAATTTGTCAGCTGTTGCGTAGCGGCTGTCGAGGCAGAAATACCCTTCACGCTCGAACTGGAACGCTTTACCAGCAACAGCGGCCTGTAGCGAAGGCTCACCGTAACCCTGCTTAATAACCAGCGATTCCGGGTTAATAACGGACAGGAAGTCTTCCGCTGCCCCCGGGTTTGGCACGCTAAACAGACGGTCGTACAGACGGATTTCAATCGGTAGCGCATGGGACGCGCTCACCCAGTGAATAACGCCTTTAACTTTACGACCATCGGCCGGATCTTTGCTCAGGGTGTCAGCATCGTAGGTGCAGAAAATGGTGGTGATCTTCCCTTCTGCATCTTTCTCGACACGCTCAGCTTTGATCACGTAAGCATTACGCAGACGGACTTCTTTACCCATCACCAGACGCTTGTACTGCTTGTTCGCTTCTTCGCGGAAATCGGCCCTGTCGATCCAGATTTCACCGCTGAACGGCACTTCACGGCTGCCCATTTCCGGCTTGCCCGGATGGTTAGGCATGGTGACCAGTTCGCTTTCGCCCTGCGGGTAGTTTTCGATAACCAGTTTCACCGGATCGATAACCGCCATCGCGCGCGGGGCGTTTTCGTTCAGATCTTCGCGGATACAGGATTCCAGAGAAGCGATCTCAATGGTGTTGTCCTGCTTGGTCACGCCAATGCGTTTGCAGAACTCACGGATCGCGGCAGCGGTGTAACCGCGACGACGCAGGCCAGAGATCGTCGGCATACGGGGATCATCCCAGCCTTCAACGTGCTTGTCGGTCACAAGCAGGTTCAGCTTGCGCTTGGACATCACGGTATATTCCAGATTCAGGCGCGAGAATTCGTACTGACGCGGATGAACCGGAATAGTGATGTTGTCCAGCACCCAGTCGTACAGACGACGGTTATCCTGGAACTCCAGCGTACACAGTGAATGCGTGATGCCTTCCAGCGCATCGCTGATGCAGTGGGTAAAGTCGTACATCGGGTAGATGCACCACTTATTGCCGGTCTGGTGGTGTTCAGCGAACTTAATACGGTACAGCACCGGATCGCGCATCACGATAAACGGCGAAGCCATATCGATTTTCGCACGCAGGCAGGCTTTACCTTCTTCAAAACCACCGTTACGCATTTTTTCAAACAGCGCGAGGTTTTCTTCAACGCTGCGATCGCGGAACGGGCTGTTTTTACCCGGCTGAGTCAACGTGCCACGGTATTCGCGAATTTCTTCCGCTGACAGTTCGTCAACGTACGCCAGGCCTTTATTAATAAGCTCTACCGCATAGGCGTGAAGCTGATCGAAGTAATCCGAAGAGTAGCGAATGTCGCCAGTCCAGTGGAAACCTAACCATTCAACGTCGTTTTTAATCGATTCAACGTACTCGATATCTTCTTTAACCGGGTTCGTATCATCAAAACGCAGGTTGCACTGGCCCTGGTAATCTTGCGCAATGCCAAAGTTCAGACAAATGGATTTCGCGTGGCCAATGTGCAGATAGCCATTTGGCTCCGGCGGAAAACGTGTATGGATAGTGGTGTGCTTACCACTGGCCAGATCTTCATCGATGATCTGACGAATAAAGTTACTCGGGCGGGCTTCAGCCTCACTCATCGTGGATTCCTCAAAGCGTAAACAACGTATAACGGAACATGATCTTATAAGCGACGTCAGGAGACAACTATTAGTTGCACAAAAAAGGTGTTTCAACAGGATATATGAGAGTATTTGCTGCAAAAAAAAGCGGCGGAGGAATCTCCCCCGCCGCTTAAGGCACTTAACTCACTTTACTCAGGAGCAGTTATTTACCTTTAATCTCATACAGCGGTGTCTGACCGGCAACCACATGACCTTCGGCTTTAATGACCAGCGCACCGAAATCATCGCTGTTGCTGCACACAACCGGGCTAATCATGGAACGTGCGTTGGCGTTCAGGTATTCCAGATCCATTTCCAGAATCGGTTGACCTGCTGCAACAACCGCACCTTCTTCAACCAGACGTTTAAAGCCTTTACCTTCCAGCGTCACGGTATCGATACCCATATGGACCACGATTTCCGCGCCTTTTTCCGTTTCCAGACAGAACGCATGGTTGGTGTTGAAGATTTTCACAATAGTACCCGCTGCCGGAGAAACCACGATTTTATCCGTTGGTTTTACCGCCACGCCGTCACCCACTGCTTTGCTGGCGAAGGCTTCATCAGGCACCTGCTCCAGTGCAACCACATCACCGGTAATCGGAGAAACCAGCGCTTCAATGGTGACCGCATTCGCGACAGCCTGCGGTTTTGCAATCGGGGCAGCCGCTGTCGGGGCATTGTCAGTAGACGCTGCCGCAACCGGGCCGCGTGCCACAACTTTCTTCATTTCGTCGCCGATAGATTCAGCTTTCGCACCCACGATAACCTGAATAGTTTGTTTGTTCAGCTTAACCACACCCGATGCGCCTAAGCGTTTGCACATCGCATCATTGACGCGGGCAGAATCGCCAACGGTCAGACGCAGACGGGTGATACAGGCATCAATCGCTTTCAGGTTATCCGTACCGCCAACCGCAGCAATGTAGTTGGTTGCCAGTTGAGCTAAACCTTCTTCGGTATTGCTGTTTGCTTCGTCAGTAACAATCTCGTCTTCTTTATCTTCGCGGCCCGGCGTTTTCAGGTTAAACAAACGAATAACCGCGCTGAACAGGACGAAGTAGATAACGAAGAACACCAGACCCATGGCGACCAGCATCCAGACGTTCTTACTTGCAGCCGGCAGGTTGTACATCAACACGTAGTCGATAGCACCTGCGGAGAAAGAGAAGCCCGCATGGATCCCCAACAGCGTCGCAACGAACAGGCTGATACCCGTCAGAACGGCGTGCAGGAGGTACAGCAACGGAGCCAGGAACATAAACAGGAATTCCAGCGGCTCGGTAACACCGGTCAGGAATGCGGTGATAGCAACGGACAGCAGCATACCGCCGACCATCGGACGACGCGCTTTCGGCGCGGCGAAGTACATCGCCAGAGCCGCACCCGGCAGACCAAACATCATGATCGGGAAGAAGCCAGACATGAACATACCCGCAGTGCCGTCACCCGCGTAGAAGCGGTTGATATCACCGTGGAATACGGTACCTGCAGCGTTAGTGAATTCGCCAATCTGGAACCAGGCGATGGTGTTCAGCACCTGATGCAGACCGGTTGGGATCAGCAGACGGTTGATGAAGCCAAAAATACCAGAACCCAGCGCGCCAGCGCCCACGATCCACTCACCACCCGCATGGATGGCATTCTGCACCGGCGGCCACACGTAGCCGAAGATAGCAGCCAGTATCAAACAGAAGAAGCCAGTAGCGATGGGTACAAAACGTTTGCCGCCGAAGAAGCTCAGGAAATCAGGCAGTTTGATGCCAGACCAACGGTTATACACAGCACCGCCGACCAGACCGGTGATGATACCCGCCAGCACGCCCATGTTGATCGCCGGGTTAATGGTAACCATTGCTTTGGTCAATATGAAATAACCAACCGCACCTGCCAGCGCTGCCGCACCCGCGCTGTCTTTAGACCAGCTGGAAGCCACACCGATAGCAAAAATTAACGCGAGGTTATCAAAGATAGCCCCACCCGCTTGCGCGATGAAGGGTACGTTCAGTAAATCTGGTTGGCCGAATCGCAGCAACAGTGCCGCGACTGGCAGCACCGCGATGGGGAGCTGTAACGCCCTACCCAGCCGCTGGAAAAAACCTAAAATATTCATTTTATTCCCCCTACGAGACCCCGATTAGGCTCCTTTGAAGCCATATTTTTATTGTGCGACCATTCCTAACTGCAACAGCAAGAGATTTTGGGACAACAACATTAACCATTCATCTACATTCAGAGTGTGTGAAAAATTAATTCGTATCGCAAATTAAAAGCGTGTTTTTTGTGATTCCAATCACCAAATATCGTTATTAACCCTCCCTCACACTGGCTAACTACGAAAACTTATTTTATCATTCAAAAAATCGAAACGGATTGATCCTTACCGATGCAAAACCAGGTTACGCTTAATACTGCACAGAGACTCAATCCGCCAACTGCTTACATTTACTTTTGAGGTGAAGAATGAGACTGATCCCCCTGAATACCGCTGAACAAGTCGGCAAATGGGCTGCTCGCCATATCGTTAACCGCATTAACGCGTTCAAACCAACGGCAGATCGTCCGTTCGTTCTGGGCCTGCCGACTGGCGGCACTCCGCTGACTGCCTATAAAGCATTAGTCGAAATGCACAAAGCGGGCCAGGTGAGCTTCAAACATGTTGTCACTTTCAACATGGACGAATACGTTGGCCTGCCGAAGGAACATCCGGAAAGTTATCACAGCTTTATGCACCGTAACTTCTTTGATCATGTTGATATTCCAGCAGAAAACATCAACCTCCTCAATGGTAACGCGCCGGATATTGATGCAGAATGCCGTCAGTATGAAGAGAAAATCCGTTCTTACGGTAAAATCCATCTGTTTATGGGCGGCGTAGGTAACGATGGACACATTGCGTTCAACGAACCCGCTTCTTCTTTAGCTTCCCGTACCCGTATCAAAACGTTGACCCACGACACCCGCGTAGCTAACTCACGCTTCTTTGACGGCGACGTAAGCCAGGTGCCTAAATATGCACTGACCGTAGGCGTGGGCACCCTGTTGGATGCTGAAGAAGTAATGATCCTGGTGCTGGGTCACCAGAAAGCGCAGGCGCTGCAGGCGGCTGTTGAAGGCAACGTTAACCATATGTGGACCATCAGCTGTCTGCAGCTTCATCCGAAAGCAGTTGTGGTCTGCGATGAACCTTCCACTATGGAACTGAAAGTGAAGACGCTGAAATACTTTAACGAGTTAGAAGCGGAAAATATTAAAGGTCTGTAATGATGTCTCCGCCCTGTCGAAAACGTGCAGGGCGGCATTTTTTTGAAATCGGGGGTCGGAATGTATGCTTTAACCCAGGGCCGGATTTTTACCGGTCACGAAATTCTTGATGACCATGCGATTGTTGTCGCCAATGGCCTGATCGATAGCGTTTGCCCACTGTCTGAATTGCCGTCAGGGATTGAACAGCGCTCGCTGAATGGAGCCATTGTCTCCCCCGGTTTTATTGATGTGCAGTTAAACGGCTGTGGCGGTGTACAGTTTAACGATACGGCAGAAGCCGTTACCGTTGAGACGCTGGAAATCATGCAAAAAGCCAATGAAAAATCTGGCTGCACCAACTATCTGCCAACGCTAATCACCACCAGCGATGACCTGATGAAGCAGGGCGTTCGCGTCATGCGTGAATACCTCGCTAAGCATCCAAATCAAGCATTAGGGCTACACCTTGAAGGTCCGTGGCTGAACCTGGTGAAAAAAGGTACGCATAATCCGGGATTTGTGCGTCAACCGGACGCTGCACTTGTCGATTTCCTGTGCGATAATGCGGATGTCATCACCAAAGTGACGCTGGCGCCTGAAATGGTTCCTGTCGAAGTGATCACCCAACTGGTGAATGCAGGTATCGTGGTGTCTGCGGGCCACTCTAACGCGACGCTGAAGGAAGCAAAAATCGGTTTCCGTGCAGGCATTTCCTTTGCAACACATCTGTTCAACGCGATGCCTTATATTACCGGTCGCGAACCAGGTCTGGCAGGCGCGATTCTGGATGAGGCAGATATTTATTGCGGTATCATCGCCGATGGCATGCATGTTGACTATGCCAACATCCGCAATGCTAAACGCCTGAAAGGCGACAAGCTGTGCCTGGTCACCGACGCGACCGCGCCGGCGGGGGCAAACATTGAGCAGTTCATTTTCGCTGGTAAAACAATATACTACCGCAATGGACTGTGTGTTGATGAGAACGGCACGCTGAGCGGTTCATCATTAACCATGATCGAAGGTGTACGCAATCTGGTTGAACATTGCGGTATCGCACTGGACGAAGTCCTGCGCATGGCAACGCTCTACCCTGCTCGCGCCATTGGCGTCGACAAACAACTCGGCAGCATCGCGCCAGGCAAAGTAGCCAACCTGACCGCGTTCACGCACGACTTTAAAATTATCAAGACCATCGTTAATGGCAACGAGGTCGTTACTGAGTAAGAGAAAGAATGACACCAGGCGGACAAGCTCAAATAGGTAATGTTGATCTCGTAAAACAGCTTAACAGCGCGGCGGTTTATCGCCTGATTGACCAGCATGGGCCAATCTCGCGAATTCAGATTGCCGAGCAAAGCCAGCTTGCCCCCGCCAGCGTAACCAAAATTACGCGTCAACTGATCGAACGCGGGCTGATCAAAGAAGTCGATCAGCAGGCCTCCACCGGGGGCCGCCGCGCTATCTCTATCGTCACCGAAACCCGCAATTTCCACGCAATTGGCGTGCGTCTTGGCCGTCACGATACGACGCTCACGCTCTATGATATGAGCAGCAAAGTGGTTGCCGAAGAGCATTATCCGCTACCCGAGCGCACCCAGGAAACGCTGGAGCACGCGCTGCTCAACACCATTGCCACCTTTATTGACAGTTGCCAGCGGAAAATCCGCGAGTTGATCGCAATTTCTGTCATCCTGCCAGGCCTCGTTGACCCCGAAAGTGGCGTCATTCGTTATATGCCCCATATTCAGGTTGAAAACTGGGGGCTGGTCGAAGCACTTGAAAAACGCTTCAAAGTCACCTGCTTTGTTGGTCACGATATTCGCAGCCTGGCGCTGGCTGAGCACTATTTCGGCGCAAGCCAGGATTGCGAAGACTCCATTTTGGTGCGTGTTCACCGCGGAACCGGCGCAGGGATTATCTCCAATGGCCGCATTTTTATCGGTCGCAATGGCAACGTGGGTGAGATTGGTCATATTCAGGTAGAACCGCTGGGTGAGCGCTGTCACTGCGGTAATTTCGGCTGTCTGGAAACCATTGCGGCCAATGCTTCTATCGAACACCGCGTACAAAACTTGCTAAAACAAGGCTATCCAAGCCGGCTCACGCTGGATGATTGCAGTATCAAAGCTATCTGTAAGGCAGCCAACAAAGGTGACAATCTGGCAGCAGAAGTTATCGAGCACGTTGGTCGACACCTGGGTAAAACCATCGCGATTGCAATTAACCTGTTTAACCCGCAAAAAGTCGTCATTGCCGGTGAGATTACCGAAGCAGATAAAGTCCTGCTTCCGGCAATAGAAAGCTGCATTAATAATCAGGCACTGAAGGCGTTTCGCCACAATTTGCCGGTGGTACGTTCCACGCTGGATCACCGTTCAGCGATTGGTGCATTTGCGCTGGTGAAACGCGCAATGCTCAACGGGACATTGCTGCAGCGTTTGCTGGAAAGCTAATACACGTCATCCTTCAAGCTACATCTGCGAACCCCGGTCACTTATTTCAGTAAGCTCCAGGAGTTCGCAGACTTGCCGCCTTGATGCAACTCGAATGATGTAGTGTATTTTGTGTATAGTAATGCCTTCTTTTTTTAATGTCGGATTGTCCATGACCATTAAGAATGTAATTTGTGATATCGACGGCGTGCTGATGCACGACAATGTTGCCGTACCAGGTGCGGCAGACTTTCTGACCGGCATTCTGGAGAAAGGTTTACCGTTAGTCCTGCTGACGAACTACCCTTCGCAGACCGGGCAAGATCTGGCAAACCGCTTCGCCACCGCGGGTGTGAATGTCCCCGATAGCGTCTTTTATACTTCCGCTATGGCTACCGCTGATTTTCTTCGTCGTCAGGAAGGGAAAAAAGCCTACGTGGTGGGTGAAGGTGCGTTAATCCATGAGCTGTATAAAGCTGGCTTTACTATTACCGACGTTAACCCTGATTTTGTCATTGTCGGAGAGACCCGTTCGTACAACTGGGACATGATGCATAAAGCGGCATACTTTGTAGCTAACGGCGCACGTTTTATCGCCACTAACCCCGATACCCATGGTCGCGGATTTTACCCGGCCTGTGGTGCGCTGTGCGCCGGTATTGAGAAGATCTCCGGTCGTAAACCGTTTTATGTCGGCAAACCCAGCCCGTGGATTATTCGCGCGGCACTCAACAAAATGCAGGCGCACTCAGAAGAAACGGTCATTGTTGGCGACAATCTGCGCACCGATATTCTGGCAGGTTTCCAGGCGGGTCTGGAAACTATCCTGGTACTGTCTGGCGTATCCAAACTTGACGATATTGACAACATGCCATTCAGACCAAGCTGGATCTATCCCTCCGTTGCCGAGATTGACGTCATTTAATCCGTAGGCCGGATAAGAGCCCCCGCGTCGCCATCCGGCAATTCTACAGCGTTATTGCCGGATGGCGACCTAAACGCCTTATCCAGCCTACAGAATCTCATCCATTCAATAAAATCACCATTTCATTGCTGATTCATCAATAACAATGTTCATTGCATAATCTTTTTTCACCAATCCACAATGACCATTGCATTTTTTATTTTCTGACCCGCAATTCGCTTGCGCCCTCTCCCGCTTTGCGGCATTTTCTTTATCAAGCAAACATAAAAAGCATCACGCAACAGGTTAACGGAGAAGGTTATGTGTTCTATTTTTGGCGTATTCGATATTAAAACCGACGCAGTTGAACTGCGTAAAAAAGCCCTGGAATTGTCTCGTCTGATGCGCCATCGCGGCCCGGACTGGTCGGGTATTTACGCCAGTGATAACGCCATTCTGGCACACGAACGTCTGTCCATCGTCGACGTCAACGCCGGTGCTCAGCCGCTGTACAACGTGAAGAAAACGCATATCCTGGCGGTTAACGGTGAAATTTATAACCACCAGGCGCTGCGCGCTGAATACGGCGATCGCTATCAGTTCCAGACAGGTTCCGACTGTGAAGTTATCCTCGCGCTGTATCAGGAAAAAGGCCCAGAGTTCCTGGATGACCTGCAAGGCATGTTTGCCTTCGCGCTGTACGACAGCGAGCAGGACGCTTACCTGATTGGCCGCGATCACATCGGGATCATCCCACTGTATATGGGCTACGACGAACACGGTAACTTCTATGTTGCGTCTGAAATGAAGGCACTGGTTCCTGTTTGCCGTACGATTAAAGAATTCCCGGCTGGTAGCTATCTGTGGAGTAAAGACGGCGAAATTCGTCAGTACTACCAGCGCGACTGGTTTGAATACGATGCGGTAAAAGACAACGTTACCGATAAAAACGAGCTGCGTCAGGCGCTGGAAGATGCGGTGAAAAGCCACCTGATGTCAGATGTTCCTTATGGTGTATTGCTGTCCGGCGGTCTGGATTCTTCGGTCATTTCCGCAATCACCAAAAAATACGCCGCGCGTCGTGTTGAAGATCAGGAACGCAGTGAAGCCTGGTGGCCGCAGCTGCACTCCTTCGCCGTCGGCCTCGAAGGCGCACCGGATCTGAAAGCCGCACAAGAAGTAGCAAACCATCTGGGTACCGTGCACCACGAGATCCACTTCACCGTGCAGGAAGGTCTGGATGCTATCCGCGACGTGATTTATCACATCGAAACCTACGATGTTACTACCATTCGTGCCTCGACGCCGATGTACTTAATGTCGCGCAAGATTAAAGCAATGGGCATTAAAATGGTGCTGTCGGGCGAAGGGTCAGACGAAGTGTTTGGCGGTTATCTCTACTTCCACAAAGCGCCAGACGCGAAAGAATTGCATGAAGAAACCGTGCGTAAACTGCAGGCGCTGCACATGTTCGACTGTGCGCGTGCCAACAAAGCCATGTCAGCCTGGGGCGTGGAGGCTCGCGTGCCCTTCCTGGACAAAAAATTCCTTGATGTGGCAATGCGCATCAACCCGCAGGATAAAATGTGCGGCAACGGCAAAATGGAAAAACATGTTCTGCGCGAATGTTTTGAATCCTACCTGCCAGCGAGCGTCGCATGGCGGCAGAAAGAGCAGTTCTCTGACGGCGTCGGTTACAGCTGGATTGACACGCTGAAAGAAGTCGCTGCAGAGCAAGTTTCCGACCAACAACTGGAAACCGCCAGCTTCCGTTTCCCGTACAACACGCCATCGTCGAAAGAAGCGTATTTGTATCGTGAGATTTTCGAAGAACTGTTCCCGGTTGCCAGCGCTGCGGAATGTGTTCCGGGCGGCCCTTCTGTTGCCTGTTCTTCCGCCAAAGCGATCGAATGGGATGAAGCGTTTAAAACCATGAACGATCCGTCTGGTCGCGCGGTTGGCGTACACCAGTCCGCTTATAAATAAGTTAATCCTTAGAAAAGGGCCCTGCGGGGCTCTTTTTTTATGTCTGTTTTCTGTGCTAAAAAACAATTAATAACTAATAATTGCCGAATATTGCGTCATGCTGTTCGCAACCTAACCAAACAGTCACATTCCAGCTATTTTCAATGAAAAAGGGGTTGACGCTTCAAGGCTCAATACGCATAATGCGCCCCGCAACGCCGATAAGGTTACGCGAAAAAAAGATGGCTACGTAGCTCAGCTGGTTAGAGCACATCACTCATAATGATGGGGTCACAGGTTCGAATCCCGTCGTAGCCACCATCTTTTTTGCGGGAGTGGCGAAATTGGTAGACGCACCAGATTTAGGTTCTGGCGCCGCAAGGTGTGCGAGTTCAAGTCTCGCCTCCCGCACCATTCACCCGTAAGCGTTGCACGGATGGGGTATCGCCAAGCGGTAAGGCACCGGTTTTTGATACCGGCATTCCCTGGTTCGAATCCAGGTACCCCAGCCATTTTTTCTTCGATATAGCGGTTCACCGCGACGGTCATTGGGGTATCGCCAAGCGGTAAGGCACCGGTTTTTGATACCGGCATTCCCTGGTTCGAATCCAGGTACCCCAGCCATCGAAGAATATGATAGTATCAGGCTACGTAGCTCAGCTGGTTAGAGCACATCACTCATAATGATGGGGTCACAGGTTCGAATCCCGTCGTAGCCACCATATTAAGGACGTATCGACTCGTTCGGTAAATCCAAAAAATTGTTGGGGTATCGCCAAGCGGTAAGGCTCTGGTTTCTGATACCAGCATTCCGAGGTTCGAATCCTCGTACCCCAGCCAATTTCAAAAAGTCGTCCACTCTGTGGGTGCACCCGTTGGGGTATCGCCAAGCGGTAAGGCTCTGGTTTCTGATACCAGCATTCCGAGGTTCGAATCCTCGTACCCCAGCCATATTAAAAAAGCTCGCTTCGGCGAGCTTTTTGCTTTTCTAACGCCGGGTAACGGCAAGACTTACCCGGCCTACATGACTTGTAGGGCCTGATAAGCGTAGCGCCATCAGGCACCACTCGAGCTACAGCCCTAACGCATACTTCAGCGCCTGACGCTTCAGCACACCTGCGCGCTCTGCGGCCATAAGCCCGAGATTACGCATGATGCGCAGCGGCTGCAGGTTGTTGCTAAAACCGGCGTAGAACAAATCCATCCCACTTTGCATAATGAAGTTATCGGTCATACGACGATTCTGATAACGCTTCAGTACCGGTTGACTGGCCCACGCCTCACCATAGCTGCGGGCGCTCACCAGAACATCAATCAGCGCATCGACATCACGAAAACCCAGATTAACGCCCTGCCCCGCCAGTGGGTGAATGGTATGCGCGGCATCACCTACCAGCGCCAGCCCCGGTTGCACATATTGCAGCGCGTGACGACGCGTAAGTGGGAATGCCCCCGCCGCCACAGGCGTAACGCTACCGAGTCGTGAAGGGAAATGTTTGCCTATCTCTGTCTGGAGTTGCGCCATGCTTAAGCTTTGTAACTGACGGATACGTGCCGGGGTGTCGTACCACACCAGCGAAGCCCAGTCGTCGAACAACGGTAAAAATGCACGCGGACCGTCAGGGGTAAACTGCTGCCAGGTGCTGTCTCCGGGTGCGTTTTCACACTGGACAGTTATCAGCATACAAGATTGCGCGTATTGCCAGGCATGGATGCCAATCCCGGCCATTTTGCGTACCTGAGAGTTGGCACCATCAGCACCGATCACCAGCTTCGCATTGATTTTTTCACCGTCTGCCAGCTCAAGTTCATGCCGGTCATTATGTCGATGTAAAGAAATCAGCGAGGTGGGCACGCGCAACGTCACGTCAGGATGAGCTTCCAGCGCCTGCCAGAGCGCCTGTTGCAGGACCGTGTTCTCCACCATGTAACCCAACAACGGCAGCTTAAGTTCCGCTGCATCAAACACCACATGGGCATTTTCCCATTCCCACGTCTCCAGCCGACGATAAGGATGGCTGCGCATCCCCTGCACCGTATCCCAGACGCCCAGCCCTTTAAGCAACGACACGGAGGCGGAGCTAATAGCCGAAATTCTGACATCCGGCTGTCCGTCAGCCACAAACGGCGCGGGCACGGCATGCTCGATAACCGTTACCGTAAATCCGTGCTGCGCCAGTCCCAGCGCCAGCGCGCCGCCGACCATCCCCCCGCCGACAATGGCAATTTCCGTTGGTTGATTTGTCATGGTCAATTATCCTGTTACATGTATTGCTTAAGTTTACAGGATTTTTTACCCCTTGAGGCTGACATCCGTCATACTGGTCACAACCGCGCCAAAGCAGTACACTATGCGCCCTGCATTTCAGCCACAATTTCGCAAGAGCAAGTCGATGACCAAAAAACTCCATATTAAAACCTGGGGCTGTCAGATGAACGAATACGATTCATCGAAGATGGCCGATCTGCTGGATGCCACTCATGGGTATCAACTGACTGACGTGGCGGAAGAAGCGGATGTGCTGCTGCTGAATACCTGCTCAATCCGTGAGAAGGCTCAGGAAAAAGTGTTCCATCAACTGGGCCGCTGGAAACTGTTAAAAGAGAAAAATCCCAAGCTCATCATTGGTGTTGGCGGCTGTGTTGCGTCTCAGGAAGGCGATCATATTCGCCAGCGTGCGCATTACGTCGATATTATTTTTGGGCCGCAAACCCTGCACCGTCTGCCGGAAATGATTAACAAAGTGCGTGGAAGCACCACTCGTAGCCCGGTAGTTGATATCAGTTTCCCGGAGATCGAAAAGTTCGACCGCCTGCCGGAACCGCGTGCTGAAGGTCCAAGCGCTTTTGTGTCCATCATGGAAGGTTGTAATAAATATTGTACTTACTGCGTGGTGCCCTACACCCGCGGTGAGGAAGTCAGCCGTCCGGCGGATGATATCCTGTTTGAAATCGCCCAGCTCGCAGCCCAAGGCGTGCGTGAAGTGAACCTGCTGGGGCAAAACGTCAACGCCTGGCGTGGTGAAAACTACGACGGCACGATCGGATCCTTTGCCGATCTGCTGCGTCTGGTCGCGGCGATCGACGGTATTGATCGTATCCGCTTCACCACCAGCCATCCGATCGAATTCACCGATGATATCGTGGAAGTTTATCGCGATACGCCAGAGCTGGTGAGCTTCCTGCACCTGCCGGTACAGAGCGGCTCAGACCGCGTACTGAACCTGATGGGTCGTACCCATACCGCGCTGGAATACAAAGCAATCATTCGCAAACTGCGCGCAGCGCGTCCGGATATCCAGATTAGCTCCGACTTCATCGTTGGCTTCCCTGGTGAAACCACGCAGGATTTCGAGCAGACCATGAAGCTGATCGCTGACGTCAATTTTGACATGAGCTACAGCTTTATCTTCTCTGCGCGTCCTGGCACCCCTGCCGCCGATATGGTTGATGACGTACCAGAAGAAGAGAAGAAACAGCGTCTGTACATTCTACAGGAGCGTATTAACCAGCAAGCTATGGCCTGGAGCCGTCGTATGGTTGGCACGACCCAGCGCATTCTGGTTGAAGGCACATCGCGTAAGAGCATCATGGAACTGTCAGGCCGTACTGAAAATAACCGCGTCGTGAACTTTGAAGGCAACCCGGATATGGTCGGTAAGTTCGTAGACGTAGAAATTACCGATGTCTGGACGAACTCCCTGCGCGGTAAAGTGGTGCGTACCGAAGACGAAATGGGCCTGCGCATCGCAGAATCCCCTGAATCGGTCATTGCGCGTACCCGCAAAGAAAACGATCTGGGTGTGGGTATTTATCAGCCTTAATCCTGCTGAAAGACGTAAAAAAGGCCCGATACCGCTACACTTATCGGGCCTACAATCCTGGGCTCGCTGTCCCGGCGGGCCTTGTAATCTTCCCTGGCATCCCCATATTTGCTGCAATGCTTGCGCCTTTCCCCCATGGCGTGAATAATTTCCTTAGATGCCGGTAAATGTTCAGCGTCCGGCGAGACATGCATAAGAGGAACAGTTTGAACATAGACACTCGCGAAATCACCCTTGAACCCGCAGACAACGCCCGTCTGTTGAGCCTTTGCGGCCCCTTTGATGACAACATCAAACAGCTGGAACGTCGCCTCGGCATCGAAATTAACCGCCGTGATAACCACTTTAAACTGACCGGCCGCCCAATTTGCGTCACCGCTGCGGCAGATATTTTACGTAGCCTGTACGTCGATACAGCACCAATGCGCGGTCAGACGCAGGACATTGAGCCTGAACAAATTCATCTGGCAATTAAAGAAGCGCGTGTGCTTGAGCAAAGCGCAGACAGCGTGCCGGAATTTGGCAAAGCGGTGAATATCAAAACCAAGCGCGGAGTAATTAAGCCGCGTACGCCGAACCAGGCACAGTACATTGCGAATATCCTCGACCACGACATCACCTTTGGTGTTGGCCCTGCGGGTACGGGTAAAACGTATCTCGCCGTTGCCGCTGCGGTTGATGCGCTTGAGCGTCAGGAGATCCGTCGTATTCTGCTGACCCGTCCGGCAGTGGAAGCGGGTGAAAAACTCGGTTTCCTGCCGGGAGATCTCAGCCAGAAAGTCGATCCCTATTTACGACCGCTGTATGACGCGCTGTTCGAAATGCTCGGTTTTGAGAAGGTTGAAAAGCTGATTGAGCGTAACGTCATTGAAGTTGCGCCGCTGGCCTATATGCGCGGTCGTACGTTAAACGATGCGTTCATCATTCTTGATGAGAGCCAGAACACCACCATCGAACAGATGAAAATGTTCCTGACCCGTATCGGCTTTAACTCCAAAGCGGTTATCACCGGCGATATCACCCAGATTGATCTGCCGCGTAGCACCAAGTCCGGTCTGCGTCATGCCATTGAAGTGCTGGCTGAAGTCGACGAAATTAGTTTTAATTTCTTCCATAGCGAAGACGTGGTTCGCCATCCGGTGGTGGCTCGTATCGTCACGGCGTATGAAGCCTGGGAAGAAGCAGAACAGAAACGCAAAGCCGAGCAGGCTGCAGAACGCAAGCGCGAAGCTCAGGAGCAGGAACAAAAATGAGTCAGGTTATTCTCGATTTACAGCTGGCATGTGAAGACGAATCCGGTTTACCCACAGAAAGTCAGTTTCAGGGCTGGCTGGATGCGGTGATCCCGCAGTTTCAGGAGGAGTCTGAGGTCACCATTCGTCTGGTCGATGACGCGGAAAGCCACGAGCTGAACCTGACCTATCGCGGGAAAGATAAATCAACCAACGTGCTCTCTTTCCCGTTTGAAGCCCCGCCGGGCATTGAGATGCCGCTGCTGGGTGATTTGATCATCTGCCGTCAGGTCGTTGAGAAAGAAGCGCAGGAACAAGGTAAGCCGCTTGAAGCCCACTGGGCGCACATGGTGGTGCATGGTAGCCTGCATTTGCTCGGCTACGACCATATCGAAGACGATGAAGCGGAAGAGATGGAATCCCTCGAAACAGAGATTATGCTTGCTCTGGGCTATGAGGATCCGTACATTGCCGAGAAGGAATAAGCCGTCGGGCATCTGCCCGGGCTTCCCATAAAGCCGTGCGCTGAGTTTACGCGCATTGAGCGACCTATTAACTAACATGAGAACCCATACGACGCCATGAGCGACGACAATTCACACAGTAGTGACACCTTAAACAGCAAAAAGGGATTTTTTTCCCTGTTACTGAGCCAACTTTTCCACGGTGAACCGAAAAACCGTGACGAACTGTTGGAGCTGATCCGTGATTCCGGGCAAAACGACCTTATCGATGAAGATACGCGCGATATGCTCGAAGGGGTGATGGATATTGCGGACCAACGCGTACGCGACATTATGATCCCTCGCTCTCAGATGATTACCCTGAAACGCAACCAGACCCTGGACGAATGTCTCGATGTGATCATCGAGTCTGCCCACTCGCGTTTTCCGGTGATCAGCGAAGACAAAGATCACATTGAAGGGATTCTGATGGCCAAAGATTTGCTGCCGTTTATGCGCAGCGATGCCGAAGCCTTCAGCATGGAGAAAGTGTTACGCCAGGCGGTTGTCGTACCTGAAAGCAAGCGGGTTGACCGCATGCTGAAAGAGTTCCGCTCCCAGCGTTATCATATGGCTATCGTCATCGACGAGTTTGGCGGTGTATCTGGTCTGGTGACCATTGAGGACATCCTTGAACTGATTGTCGGTGAAATTGAAGATGAGTACGACGAAGAAGACGATATTGATTTCCGTCAGCTCAGTCGCCACACCTGGACTATTCGCGCGCTGGCGCCAATTGAAGACTTCAACGAAGCTTTCGGGACCCACTTTAGCGACGAAGAAGTCGATACCATTGGCGGGCTGGTCATGCAGGCCTTTGGTCATCTGCCCGCGCGTGGAGAAACTATCGACATTGATGGTTACCAGTTTAAAGTGGCAATGGCCGACAGCCGCCGTATTATTCAGGTTCATGTCAGAATTCCGGACGACTCACCCCAGCCAAAACTGGACGAATAAACCCGAAACTGGATCTAAGACTACATGGCATTTGCCCCATTAATTGAACGCCAGCGTATTCGCCTGCTGCTGGCGTTATTATTCGGTGCCTGCGGGACGCTGGCTTTCTCTCCGTATGACATCTGGCCCGCCGCGATTGTTTCGCTGATGGGCCTGCAGGCTCTCACCTTCAACCGCCGCCCGCTCCAGTCTGCCGCTATCGGCTACTTCTGGGGAATGGGCCTGTTTGGCTCCGGCATCAACTGGGTTTACGTCAGTATCGCGCAGTTTGGCGGTATGCCCGGCCCGGTTAACATTTTCCTCGTGGTTCTGCTTGCCGCATATCTTTCCCTCTACACCGGTCTGTTTGCCGGCGTGTTGACGCGCTTGTGGCCGAAAACCACCTGGCTGCGGGTGGCAATTGCCGCACCAGTAGTCTGGCAAATCACGGAATTCCTGCGCGGTTGGGTACTGACCGGCTTCCCGTGGCTGCAGTTCGGTTATAGCCAGATCGACGGTCCGTTAAAGGGGCTGGCGCCGGTAATGGGCGTTGAGGCGATTAACTTCCTGCTGATGATGGTTAGCGGCCTGTTGGCGCTGGCGCTGGTGACGCGAAACTGGAAGCCGCTGGTTGCCGCACTCGTGCTCTTTGCTCTGCCTTTTCCATTGCGCTATATCCAGTGGTACACGCTTGAGCCGGAAAAAACCACCCAGGTCTCGATGGTACAGGGCGACATTCCGCAGTCGCTCAAATGGGATGAAAGTCAGTTACTCAACACCCTGAAGATTTATCTCGACGCCACCCAGCCCGAGATGGGTAAATCACAGCTCATCATCTGGCCAGAATCTGCTATTCCGGATCTGGAAATTAACCAGCAGCGTTTTCTGAGCATGATGGATGACCTGCTGAAATCGAAAAACAGCACGCTGATTACCGGGATTGTAGATGCTCGCCTGAACAAACAGAATCGTTACGACACCTACAACACCATCATCACGTTGGGTAAAGACAGTCCGTACAGTTATGACTCGACCAATCGCTATAACAAAAATCACCTTGTCCCATTTGGTGAGTTTGTCCCGCTGGAATCGATCCTACGCCCGTTAGCGCCGTTCTTTGACCTGCCAATGTCTTCGTTCAGCCGTGGACCTTATGTACAGCCACAGCTGCATGCGCACGGCTTTAAGCTGACGGCTGCCATCTGCTACGAAATCATTCTTGGCGAACAGGTTCGGGATAACTTCCGTCCGGATACTGACTACCTGCTGACTATCTCCAACGATGCCTGGTTCGGTAAGTCCATTGGTCCGTGGCAGCACTTCCAGATGGCGCGGATGCGTTCTCTGGAGCTGGCACGCCCGCTGCTGCGTAGCACCAATAACGGTATTACCGCGGTGATTGGCCCGCAGGGTGAAATTCAGGCGATGATCCCGCAGTTTACCCGTCAGGTTCTGACCACCAGCGTTACGCCGACCACGGGCTTAACCCCTTATGCCCGTACCGGTAACTGGCCGCTGTGGCTGCTGACCGCACTGTTTGGCTTTGGTGCGGTGGTCATGAGCCTGCGTCAACGTCGTAAGTAACCTCCCCTCCCCGGCCGGATAACGCTTTGCTTATCCGGCCCATAAACATTTCCCACATCCCATTCTGGCACGTCTATTGCTTTGTTCTACAAGGCAAACGCTGTTTTGGCTGAATGTGCAACCTGGTCGCACCAAAGTTGAGCGAAGGTAGCACCCGAAAAGTGCAACAGGATATTTTTGCCCCCAAATGGTGCGGCGCACTTCGCAAAAATAAACAATAACACAGCAAATTCTTTACATTCATCCAAACTAAATGTTAACAAACATATACAAGACTGCACGTTTAAGTAGCAAACAATAACAACATCACAATGGGTATCAATGCGTCACCGGCGCAGACGATAAAGGAGTTGGATATGCAATTACGTAAGCTCGCCACAGCCATGCTGGTCATGGGAATGTCCGCTGGTCTGGCGCACGCAGAAGACGCAGCACCAGCGGCAGGCAGCACGCTGGATAAGATCGCTAAAAATGGCGTAATCGTCGTCGGGCACCGTGAATCCTCGGTACCGTTTTCTTACTACGATAATCAGCAAAAAGTGGTCGGCTATTCACAGGATTACTCCAACGCGATCGTTGAAGCCGTGAAGAAAAAGCTGAACAAGCCCGATCTGCAGGTAAAACTGATCCCGATTACTTCACAAAACCGTATCCCGCTGCTGCAAAACGGCACCTTCGACTTTGAATGTGGTTCCACCACCAACAACGTCGAGCGCCAGAAACAAGCAGCCTTCTCTGACACTATTTTCGTTGTCGGCACCCGTCTGCTGGCGAAAAAAGGCGGTGACGTCAAAGATTTCGCTGACCTGAAAGGCAAAGCCGTGGTTGTGACGTCGGGTACGACCTCAGAAGTCCTGCTGCACAAGCTGAACGAAGAACAAAAAATGGATATGCGCATCATCAGCGCGAAAGACCACGGTGACTCTTTCCGTACTCTGGAAAGCGGCCGCGCCGTTGCCTTTATGATGGATGACGCCCTGCTGGCTGGCGAACGCGCGAAAGCGAAGAAACCAGACAACTGGGAGATCGTTGGCAAGCCGCAATCTCAGGAAGCCTACGGCTGTATGCTGCGCAAAGATGACCCTGAGTTCAAAAAGCTGATGGATGACACCATTGCCCAGGCTCAGACCTCAGGCGAAGCTGAGAAATGGTTTGATAAGTGGTTTAAAAATCCAATTCCACCGAAGAACCTGAACATGAATTTCGAACTGTCAGACGAAATGAAGGCTCTGTTCAAATCACCGAATGATAAAGCGCTTAACTAACAAAAATAAATGGGGCGAGTTCACCTTGCCCTCTCGATTGTTACTTGGCACGGACAGACTATAAGCCTGATGGTCGTTCCCCATCAGGCCTGAAAACCGCAAAACGCCGAATAACAATCTTCGAGGGTAGCGCTGCTACCCTTTTTTTTCTGGAGTAGATTTATGTCTATAGACTGGAACTGGGGTATTTTTTTACAACAGGCCCCGTTCGGCAACACCACCTATCTCGGCTGGCTCTGGAGTGGTTTCCAGGTCACGGTCGCGTTATCTATCACCGCCTGGATTATCGCTTTCCTCATAGGCTCTTTATTCGGCATTTTACGTACCGTACCAAATCGTTTCCTTTCCGGGATCGGCACGCTGTACGTTGAGTTGTTTCGTAACGTTCCACTCATCGTCCAGTTCTTTACCTGGTATCTGGTCATTCCTGAACTGCTGCCGGAAAACATTGGCATGTGGTTCAAGTCAGAACTGGATCCCAACATTCAGTTCTTCCTCTCATCTATGCTTTGTCTGGGGCTGTTTACCGCCGCGCGCGTCTGTGAGCAGGTTCGCGCCGCGATTCAGTCCCTGCCTCGCGGGCAGAAAAACGCCGCGCTGGCGATGGGCCTGACGCTGCCGCAAGCCTATCGCTACGTCCTGCTGCCAAACGCTTATCGCGTGATTGTTCCGCCAATGACCTCAGAGATGATGAACCTGGTGAAGAACTCCGCAATCGCCTCCACCATCGGTCTGGTGGATATGGCGGCGCAGGCGGGCAAGCTGCTGGATTACTCCGCCCACGCATGGGAATCGTTTACCGCCATCACGCTGGCCTACGTCCTGATTAACGCCGTCATCATGCTGGTGATGAATCTCGTCGAACGCAAAATCCGCCTGCCTGGCAATTTGGGAGGCAAATAATGTACGAATTTGACTGGAGTTCTATCGTCCCTTCCCTGCCGTATCTGCTGGACGGATTGATCATCACGTTGAAAATCACCGTTACAGCGGTCGTCATTGGTATCGTCTGGGGGACCATCCTTGCCGTCATGCGACTGTCGAGCTTTGCGCCGATTGCCTGGTTTGCGAAGGGCTACGTCAACGTATTCCGCTCTATTCCGCTGGTGATGGTGCTGCTGTGGTTCTACCTGATTGTGCCCGGTTTCCTGCAAAACGTGCTGGGCCTGTCGCCAAAAACCGATATTCGCCTGATCTCGGCGATGGTGGCGTTTTCGATGTTTGAAGCCGCGTACTATTCCGAAATTATCCGTGCCGGTATCCAGAGTATTTCTCGTGGGCAGTCCAGCGCCGCGTTGGCGCTGGGGATGACCCACTGGCAGTCGATGAAGCTGATCATTCTGCCACAGGCATTCCGCGCAATGGTGCCGCTGCTGCTTACCCAGGGCATCGTACTGTTCCAGGATACCTCGCTGGTCTATGTATTGAGTCTGGCAGATTTCTTCCGTACCGCCTCCACCATTGGTGAGCGTGACGGCACGCAGGTTGAAATGATCCTGTTTGCTGGCGCCGTTTATTTTGTATTCAGTCTGAGCGCATCGTTGTTGGTCAGCTATTTGAAGAAAAGGACAGTTTAATGATTACCCTGAAAAATGTTTCTAAATGGTATGGTCACTTTCAGGTGCTGACCGACTGCTCCACGGAAGTGAAAAAAGGTGAGGTGGTGGTTGTCTGTGGCCCGTCAGGCTCCGGTAAATCAACGCTTATCAAGACGGTAAACGGCCTGGAGCCAGTGCAACAGGGCGTCATCACCGTTGATGGCACCGTGGTAAATGATAAAAAAACCGATCTGGCCAAACTGCGCTCTCGTGTTGGTATGGTGTTCCAGCACTTTGAACTGTTCCCGCATCTGTCGATCATTGAGAACCTGACTCTGGCGCAGGTAAAAGTGCTTAAGCGCGATAAAAAGCCGGCCCGCGACAAAGCGCAAAAGTTACTGGAACGCGTTGGTCTGTCAGCACATGCCGAGAAGTTCCCGGCCCAGCTATCCGGGGGCCAGCAACAGCGTGTCGCTATCGCCCGGGCGCTATGTATGGATCCTATCGCCATGCTGTTTGACGAACCGACATCGGCGCTTGATCCTGAAATGATCAACGAAGTACTGGACGTTATGGTTGAACTGGCCAATGAAGGGATGACCATGATGGTGGTAACCCACGAAATGGGCTTTGCGCGTAAAGTGGCGAACCGGGTGATCTTCATGGATGAAGGGAAAATTGTTGAAGACTCACCGAAAGAAGAGTTCTTCGCCAATCCGAAATCGGACCGCGCCAAAGACTTCCTCGCGAAAATCCTGCACTAATCTTGCTGGCGCGCATCGCCATGTGCGCGCCATCTCACGATTTACCTCTTCACTTCTCGAAACAGATACAGCCCAGCGTTAACCTTGTCACAGAGTCCCACTTACAAGGAGCAACAATGGCACTTCCGATCCTGTTTGATTGCGATCCAGGTCATGACGACGCTATCGCAATTGTTCTCGCCCTCGCCTCACCTGAACTGGATGTGAAAGCGGTAACCTCGTCAGCCGGGAACCAGACGCCCGACAAAACGCTGCGTAACGTATTACGCATGCTAACACTGCTCAATCGTAGTGATATTCCCGTCGCCGGTGGCGCTGTGAAACCGCTGATGCGCGATCTGATTATTGCCGATAACGTCCACGGCGAGAGTGGGTTAGATGGCCCGGCGCTCCCGGAACCCGCCTTTGCGCCACAGGCCTGTACCGCTGTGGAACTGATGGCGAAAACCCTGCGTGACAGCCCAGAGCCAGTGACCATTGTCTCCACCGGGCCGCAAACCAACGTGGCATTGCTACTGAATAGCCATCCTGAACTGCACGCTAAAATCGCCCGTATCGTGATAATGGGGGGTGCGATGGGTCTCGGAAACTGGACGCCCGCCGCTGAGTTCAACATTTTCGTGGATCCTGAAGCCGCTGAAATCGTATTCCAGTCGGGCATTCCTGTGGTAATGGCGGGTCTGGATGTGACGCATAAAGCGCAAATACATCGCGAAGATACCGAACGGTTCCGCGCTATTGGCAATCCTGTTTCAACGATCGTTGCTGAACTACTCGACTTCTTCTTTGAATATCACAAAGACGAAAAATGGGGATTCATCGGCGCGCCGCTGCACGACCCCTGCACTATTGCCTGGCTGCTGAAACCGGAACTGTTTACCACCGTTGATCGCTGGGTTGGTGTGGAAACTCAGGGCAAATACACGCAGGGCATGACCGTGGTGGACTACTACTTCCTGAGCGGCAATAAGCCAAACGCCACCGTGATGGTGGACGTTGATCGCCAGGGATTTGTCGATCTGCTGGCGGAACGGCTGAAGTTTTACGCCTGATACACGCCGGACGGCGCTAACGCTTATCCGGCCTACAAAATCGTGCAATTTGTAGGCCGGATAAGACGCTTTTCGTCGCCATCCGGCAATAAGCGATTACGGCTCAAATGGCCGTCTTTGGAACTGATCGTGTCCGCATTTCGGACACAGCGGCAGCACATCCGGAGTGTACACCGCTAAATGGAAGTGACACTTCTCGCAGACCAGATTCCCCAACCCAACCACCTCGCCGCTGTGATAAACCCCATGATGACTGAGATCCTGGAACACTTCGCGCCATTCGAGCTGCGTTTTATCGGTAATATCGGCCAGTTCCTGCCAGATACTCTCCTTGATAACCCGCATAAAGACGCTGTCTGTCTCCTCATCGAGACTTTCTTCATAACTGAGTGCAAACTCTTCCAGGTCGCGTCTGACGGCCCTTGTGAGTTCCTCCACCTCGGTTCGGGTTAACTCCCCGGTCTGCATAACTCGCTGACGCGCCTGCTCCACCAGCGCATCAATATCGCGTTCGCCGTTACGCAGACGTTCGCTGAGTGACGTCACCAGTTCACGGTAATATTGAGCAACCTTGTTCATCGCTTCGCCTCCTGGGTCGTTAACTGTCTATAATAATAGACGTTATTTACGCTACGCTTTGCAAGACTGTCCACAGAGTGTGTAAATTCGTGTCAGAATTATCCTTGCGGGAATTCAACGCTGAATGCGCGAAAGGCTGTTTTGACGCGGGCGTTTGGGCTATGCTATGCGGATCTGAAACACCACATCTAGAGCTACGTTTGTAGCTGTATTGAAAACAGGACCACTGGCTGCCATGCAAGAGCAATACCGCCCGGAAGAGATAGAATCCAAAGTACAGCTTCACTGGGATGAGAAGCGCACATTTGAAGTTACCGAAGACGAGAGCAAAGAGAAGTATTACTGCCTGTCTATGCTTCCCTATCCTTCTGGTCGACTACACATGGGCCACGTACGTAACTACACCATCGGTGACGTGATCGCCCGCTATCAGCGCATGCTGGGCAAAAACGTACTGCAGCCCATTGGCTGGGATGCGTTCGGCCTGCCTGCGGAAGGTGCGGCGGTAAAAAACAATACCGCGCCAGCACCGTGGACGTACGACAACATCGCGTACATGAAAAACCAGCTCAAAATGCTGGGCTTTGGTTACGACTGGAGCCGTGAGCTGGCGACCTGCACCCCGGAATATTACCGCTGGGAACAGAAGTTCTTCACCGAACTGTACAAAAAAGGTCTGGTATACAAGAAAACCTCTGCGGTGAACTGGTGCCCTAACGACCAGACCGTACTGGCGAACGAACAGGTTATTGACGGCTGCTGCTGGCGCTGCGATACCAAAGTTGAGCGTAAAGAGATCCCACAGTGGTTCATCAAAATCACCGCTTACGCTGACGAACTGCTGCGTGATCTGGATAACCTGGATCACTGGCCTGATACTGTTAAAACCATGCAGCGCAACTGGATTGGCCGCTCTGAAGGTGTAGAAATCACCTTCAACGTGAACCGTTACGACAACACGCTGACCGTCTACACCACCCGTCCGGATACCTTTATGGGTGCGACCTACCTGGCCGTTGCCGCAGGTCACCCGCTGGCGAAAAAAGCGGCGGCAAATAACCCGGAACTGGCTGCCTTCATTGACGAATGCCGTAACACCAAGGTTGCTGAAGCCGAAATGGCGACCATGGAGAAAAAAGGCGTCGATACCGGCTTTAAAGCGGTTCATCCGCTGACTGGCGAAGAAATCCCGGTTTGGGCGGCAAACTTCGTCCTGATGGAATACGGCACCGGTGCGGTGATGGCCGTTCCGGGTCACGATCAGCGCGACTACGAATTTGCCACCAAGTATGGCCTGTCCATCAAGCCGGTAATTCTGACTTCTGAAGGCGCAGAGCCGGATTTGTCCGAGCAGGCACTGACCGAAAAAGGCGTGCTGTTTAACTCCGGTGAGTTTGACGGCCTGGCCTTCGAAGACGCGTTCAACGCCATTGCCGACAAGCTGGTCGCTCTGGGTGTCGGTGAGCGTAAAGTTAACTACCGTCTGCGCGACTGGGGTGTTTCCCGTCAGCGTTACTGGGGGGCGCCAATTCCGATGGTGACGCTGGAAGACGGTACCGTACTGCCGACACCAGAAGATCAACTGCCGGTAATTCTGCCAGAAGATGTCGTCATGGACGGTATCACCAGCCCGATCAAAGCCGATCCGGAGTGGGCGAAAACCACCGTTAACGGTATGCCTGCCCTGCGTGAAACCGACACCTTCGATACCTTTATGGAGTCCTCCTGGTACTACGCGCGCTACACCTGCCCGCAGTACAACGAAGGCATGCTGGACCCAGAAGCGGCAAACTACTGGCTGCCGGTTGATATCTACATTGGCGGTATTGAACACGCCATCATGCACCTGCTCTACTTCCGCTTCTTCCACAAACTGATGCGCGACGCGGGCATGGTCAACTCTGACGAACCGGCTAAACAGCTGCTGTGTCAGGGAATGGTGCTGGCCGATGCGTTCTACTACGTTGGCACAAACGGCGAACGCAACTGGGTTTCTCCGGTTGACGCCATCGTTGAGCGCGACGAAAAAGGTCGTATCGTTAAGGCGAAGGATGCTGAAGGCCATGAACTGGTGTATACCGGCATGAGCAAAATGTCCAAGTCCAAAAACAACGGTATCGACCCGCAGGTCATGGTTGAACGTTACGGCGCGGACACCGTGCGTCTGTTCATGATGTTCGCCTCTCCGGCTGATATGACCCTGGAATGGCAGGAATCCGGCGTAGAAGGGGCAAACCGCTTCCTGAAGCGTGTCTGGAAACTGGTTTATGAGCACACTTCACAGGGTGATGCTCCGGCGCTGAACGTTGCTGCACTGACGGAAGATCAAAAAGCGCTGCGTCGCGACGTGCACAAAACCATTGCTAAAGTGACTGATGATATCGGTCGCCGTCAGACCTTTAACACCGCAATTGCGGCGATTATGGAACTGATGAACAAGCTGGCGAAAGCACCGCAGGAAGACGAGCAGGACCGTGCCCTGATGCAGGAAGCGCTGCTGGCCGTTGTACGCATGCTCAACCCGTTCACCCCACACGTTTGCTTCACCCTGTGGCAGGCGCTGAAAGGCGAAGGCGATATCGACAATGCGCCGTGGCCGGTAGCTGATGACGCCGCAATGGTTGAAGACTCAACGCTGGTTGTGGTTCAGGTAAACGGCAAAGTACGTGGCAAAATCACCGTTCCGGTAAACGCCACTGAAGAGCAGGTTCGTGAACGTGCTGGCCAGGAGCCTCTGGTGGCAAAATATCTTGATGGCGTTACCGTACGTAAAGTGATTTATGTACCGGGTAAACTCCTCAATCTGGTCGTTGGCTAAGCGCGGGAGGAAGCGTGCGATTTCTGACAACATTGTTGTTATCTCTGGCGGTGCTGGTCACCGCCGGGTGTGGCTGGCATCTGCGTAGTACTACGCAGGTTCCCCCCACGATGAAAACCATGATTCTGGTCACGGGTGATCCGAACGGCCCGTTAAGCCGGGCGGTGCGTAATCAGTTGCGTTTGAATGGCGTTACACTGCTGGAAGACAGCTCAACGCGCAAAGACGTTCCGTCCTTACGCCTTGGCGCGGTCAGCATTTCGCAGGATACCGCGTCCGTGTTCCAGAACGGTCAAACCGCTGAATACCAGATGGTGATGTCCGTGAGTGCTTCAGTCCTGATCCCGGGCCATGATATTTACCCGATCAGCGCTAAAGTCTATCGTTCATTCTTCGACAACCCGCAAGCGGCACTGGCGAAGGATAACGAGCAGGAGATGATCGTTAAAGAGATGTACGACAAGGCGGCCGAGCAGTTGATTCGTAAACTGCCAAGCGTACATATTGCTGATGTTCAGTCATCCGGCGATGACGTCGAGCCTGCAGTGAAAACTGCAGCGCCAGCGTCCTCCTCTCCGGCGCGTGTTTCCACCACGCTGGGTAACTGATGCTCAAGTTGTACCCTGAACAACTCCGCGCACAGCTCAATGAAGGGCTGCGCGCGGCGTATTTACTCTTAGGTAACGATCCCCTCTTATTGCAGGAAAGCCAGGATGCCATCCGCCAGACTGCCGCAACGCAAGGGTTCGAAGAACACCACGCTTTCACCCTGGACAACAGCACCGACTGGGGGGAAATTTTTTCACTCTGCCAGGCGATGAGCCTGTTTGCCAGCCGTCAAACGTTACTCCTGCAGCTGCCAGAAAATGGCCCCAATGCCGCCATTAACGAACAACTTGCCTCGCTCGTCACACTGCTACATGACGATCTGCTGCTTATTGTTCGTGGTAACAAGCTGACCAAAGCCCAGGAAAACGCCGCATGGTATACCGGACTGGCGAATAACGCGGTACTGGTCAGTTGCCAGACACCTGAACAGGCACAGCTTCCGCGTTGGGCAGCCGCAAGGGCGAAACATCATAATCTGCAGTTGGATGACGCCGCCAACCAACTCTTATGCTATTGCTACGAAGGCAATCTGCTAGCGTTAGCGCAGGCGCTGGAGCGGTTGTCGCTACTTTGGCCTGACGGTAAATTAACATTGCCTCGTGTGGAGCAAGCCGTTAACGATGCCGCGCACTTTACCCCGTTTCACTGGGTGGACGCGCTGCTGATGGGCAAAAGCAAACGCGCGCTGCATATTCTGCAACAGCTCCGTCTTGAAGGCAGTGAACCCGTTATTTTGTTACGTACTCTGCAGCGGGAATTATTACTGCTGGTGAACCTGAAACGGCAGTCGACCCATACCCCATTACGGGCATTGTTCGACAAACATCGGGTATGGCAAAATCGCCGTGGCATGATGGGAGAAGCGTTAAACCGACTGACTCCCACACAGTTACGTCAGGCGGTCACGCTGTTAACACGTACGGAAATTACGCTTAAACAAGACTATGGTCAGTCAGTGTGGGCAGAGCTTGAGGGACTTTCCCTGTTGCTTTGCCATAAATCACTGGCAGATGTTTTTATTGATGGTTGATATGAAATCATTGCAGGCTCTGTTCGGCGGCACCTTTGATCCGGTGCATTATGGTCATCTGAAACCCGTTGAAATTCTGGCTAATCTGATTGGCCTCTCTCGGGTCATTGTCATGCCCAATAACGTGCCACCACATCGTGCGCAACCGGAAGCCTCCAGCGCCCAGCGTAAACATATGCTTGAGCTGGCCATTGCCGACAAACCTTTGTTTTCACTGGATGAACGCGAGCTAAAACGCGATACCGCCTCGTACACCGCGCAAACGCTGCAAGAGTGGCGTGTGGAACAAGGCCCGGATGCACCGCTGGCATTCATTATTGGTCAGGATTCACTGCTGACCTTTCCTTCCTGGCATGACTACGACACGATTCTGGACAACACCCATCTTATCGTGTGTCGACGTCCGGGTTACCCGCTCGAAATGGCACAGGAACAGCACCAGCAGTGGCTGGAAAATCATCTGACCCATACGGCAGATGATCTGCATAATCTGCCGGCAGGTAAGATTTACCTTGCCGAAACGCCGTGGTTCAATATCTCCGCCACGCTTATCCGCGAACGCCTGGAAAAAGGCGAGCCGTGCGACGACTTACTGCCACGCGCCGTGCTCGACTATATCAACCAGCAGGGTTTGTACCGCTAAGCGTGTTGTTTAATGCCGCCAACAGGCGGTCATTTTCGTCCTTACTGCGAACAGCAACCCGGTAATAACGCGCGTCCAGGCCAGGGTAATTGGCACAACTGCGGATCAAAACATGTTGTTCCAGCAGTGATTTTTGCAAACCGATATCCGGTCGATCGCAGCGTAACAGCCGATAGTTAGCCCGACCGGGATAGACTGTCAGGCCGGGCAGTGTTTGCAATTGTTGATCAAATCGCTGTCCTTCCTGTGCCAGCCATTGCCACGTCGCCTGCTGGTAGGCGCTATCGCTAAGAATCAGCTCTCCCGCCAGCGCGGCAAATGCGTTAATTGACCACGGCATTTGTCGGCTGCGCATCCGTGCCACGGCCTGTTCATCGCTATTGACCAGATAACCCAGTCGCAACCCCGGTATCGCATAGAACTTGGTCAGCGAGCGAAGAACCCAAATGTGCGGATTCTCTTGTAGCCGCGGAATAAAACCCTCCTCCCCGGCAATAAAATCGATAAAGGCTTCATCCAGAATCAAGGTAATCCCCAATTCAGCGCAGCGCGTTGCTATCGCAGCAAGCAGATGACCATCGGGCAATAGCCCTGTAGGGTTGTTGGGCGTACAGAGAAAAAGGCAGTCCAGCTCTGGCGTTAACACATCAAGGATCGTGGCGGTGAGCTGCCAGCCATCCTCCTCGCGCAGCGCAAATTCATGGATCGCACATTCTCCCCATTCCAGCGCCCGGCGGTATTCAGCAAATCCAGGGGCAACAATCATCGCATGACGCGGCTTGAGCCCATTAACCAGGGTGAAGATAGATTCTGTTTCGCCATTCCCCGCGAGGATCCACGAAACAGGTATCTGGTGATGCTGCGCCAGCGCCGCATGCAACTGGGTGTAGTCAACGTCCGGGTAGCATTCAGCCCTGTCCAGATTGTCGATAAGCGCGCATTTTAAGGTTGCGGGCATACCCAGCGGGTTAATATTCGCGCTAAAATCCAGCAATTGCTCAGGCGGGATGCCCAACAATGCGGCGGCTTCTCGGGTATTACCGCCGTGCGCGCTCTTCAATAAAGACATCGTGCCGCTCCAGTTAAAAAGGGGTATTTTATTGAAAAAATCTCTGCGCAATCAGGGCAAGCATCATATTTTGTGCGAATAGCCCCAAGAGGAAAAAATGAGACTCTGGTTAGTACGTCACGGAGAAACCGAAGCCAATGTCGCTGGGTTATACAGCGGTCATGCCCCCACACCGCTAACGGAACGGGGGATTGTTCAGGCGCAATCACTGAGTGGGCTGCTACGCAATGTCCCTTTCGACAACGTTCTGTGCAGCGAACTCGAACGCGCCCGCCATACAACCCAACTGATTCTGGCGGAACGCGATGTTCCTGTGCGTGTCATGCCTGAACTTAATGAGATGTTCTTTGGCGACTGGGAAATGCGCGATCATCGCGATCTTGCACGCGAAGACGCTGAAAATTATGCCGTATGGTGTAACGACTGGCAGAACGCAACCCCAACTAATGGCGAAGGATTTCAGGCATTTTCACAGCGTGTTGAACGTTTCATTCCTCAGCTTGCTGAATACAAAGACAGTAAAAATCTGTTGGTGGTAAGTCATCAGGGCGTACTGAGCGTACTGGTGGCCCGGCTGCTGTCCATGCCCACGGCCGCCATGTGGCACTTTCGCATCGAACAGGGATGCTGGAGTGCCATTGATTTTTGTGACGACTTTGCAGTTCTGAAAGTTCTCAATAGTCGCGCCGTGTGGCACGAGGGTGAGTGAATGCACTGTTTTTTCTGCCGAAGGGCCTCTCTCCCATTGACACCCTATGACAGGCTGCTATTCTCCGCAACCTGACTTTTCCCGCCTTTCAGAGCTTTGCAGAAATTGTTTTACAAAAATGGCGATGCATTCTGTTGCGTGGGGTGGGATGATAGCGCACCTCAAAAGCGCTTTCGGAGACATTTGTCCCGATATCGCCTCTGGTTCAGGTATACTAACAGACGTTTTTAACTCTTTTTCACCCAGGGGGAACACTTGCAGGGTAAAGCACTCCAGGATTTTGTAATCGACAAAATTGATGACCTGAAAGGTCAAGACATCATCGCCTTAGATGTTCAGGGCAAATCCAGTATCACCGATTGCATGATTATCTGCACTGGCACGTCCAGCCGCCATGTCATGTCTATCGCCGATCACGTTGTTCAGGAGTCTCGCACCGCCGGTCTGCTGCCGCTTGGCGTAGAAGGCGAAAACGTAGCTGACTGGATCGTCGTCGATCTTGGTGATGTGATTGTCCACGTTATGCAGGAAGAGAGCCGTCGCCTGTATGAACTGGAAAAACTCTGGAGTTAATGCGTGAAGCTGCAACTTGTCGCTGTGGGTACGAAAATGCCTGACTGGGTGCAAACCGGTTTTACGGAGTACCTGCGCCGGTTTCCGAAAGACATGCCCTTTGAGCTGATCGAAATCCCGGCAGGAAAACGCGGCAAGAACGCGGACATTAAGCGCATTCTCGACAAAGAGGGTGAACAGATGCTGGCCGCCGCAGGCAAAAACCGCATCGTCACCCTTGATATCCCAGGAAAACCCTGGGACACGCCACAACTGGCGACCGAGCTGGAACGCTGGAAACTGGATGGTCGTGACGTCAGTCTGTTGATTGGCGGACCGGAAGGACTGTCCCCCGCCTGTAAAGCGGCAGCGGAGCAAAGCTGGTCACTCTCTGCATTAACCCTTCCCCACCCTCTTGTCCGGGTGCTGGTCGCAGAGAGTCTGTACAGGGCGTGGAGCATTACCACCAACCATCCTTATCACCGTGAGTGATCATTGATTCTTGAGTAGATTAAGCAGCGGATGAAACTACAGAATTCTTTTCGCGACTATACGGCTGAGTCCGCGCTGTTTGTGCGCCGGGCGCTGGTCGCTTTTTTGGGGATTTTGCTGCTCACTGGCGTGCTAATCGCCAATCTTTATAATCTGCAAATCGTTCGCTTTACTGATTATCAGACCCGTTCGAACGAGAACCGCATCAAACTGGTGCCTATCGCCCCCAGCCGCGGCATCATTTATGACCGCAACGGAATTCCCCTCGCCCTTAACCGCACCATTTATCAGATAGAAATGATGCCGGAAAAGGTCGACAACATTCAGGATACGCTCGACGCGCTGCGTAACGTCGTCGATCTGACGGACGATGACATTGCCGCCTTCAAAAAAGAGCGCGCCCGTTCACACCGCTTCACCTCTATTCCGGTAAAAACCAACCTGACTGAAGTTCAGGTCGCACGCTTTGCCGTGAATCAGTATCGTTTTCCTGGCGTCGAAGTTAAAGGCTATAAACGCCGCTATTACCCCTACGGCTCTGCACTGACCCACGTGATCGGCTACGTATCGAAGATCAACGATAAAGACGTTGAACGCCTGGATAAAGACGGCAAGCTGGCCAACTACGCGGCGACGCACGACATCGGTAAGTTGGGTATTGAACGTTATTACGAAGACGTACTTCATGGTCAAACCGGTTATGAAGAGGTTGAAGTCAATAACCGCGGCCGCGTTATTCGCCAGCTTAAAGAAGTGGCGCCGCAGGCCGGGCACGATATCTATCTGACGCTTGATTTGAAACTCCAGCAATACATTGAAACGCTGCTGGCGGGTAGCCGTGCCGCCGTCGTGGTCACAGACCCGCGTACTGGTGGTGTCCTGGCACTGGTCTCTATGCCAAGCTATGACCCGAACCTGTTCGTGGACGGCATCTCCAGCAAAGATTATTCCGGGTTACTCAATGACCCCAATACGCCACTGGTTAACCGCGCCACGCAAGGCGTTTACCCTCCGGCGTCCACGGTTAAACCTTATGTTGCGGTCTCTGCGTTAAGCGCAGGCGTTATTACCCGCAATACCGGGCTATTTGATCCGGGCTGGTGGCAATTACCCGGTTCAGAGAAACGTTACCGTGACTGGAAAAAATGGGGTCACGGTCATCTGAACATCACCCGTTCTCTGGAAGAGTCCGCTGATACGTTTTTCTATCAAATCGCCTATGATATGGGGATTGACCGTCTTTCTGAGTGGATGAGCAAGTTTGGTTACGGCCATTATACGGGCATCGATCTCGCTGAAGAGCGCGCGGGTAACATGCCAACCCGCGAGTGGAAGCAAAAACGGTTTAAAAAGCCCTGGTACCAGGGTGATACAATCCCTGTCGGTATCGGTCAGGGCTACTGGACAGCAACGCCTATCCAGATGAGCAAAGCGCTGATGATCCTCATCAACGACGGCATGGTGAAAGTCCCTCATCTGCTGATGAGCACAGCGGAAAACGGCAAGCAAGTGCCGTGGGTACAGCCACATGAGCCTCCTGTCGGTGACATTCATTCTGGCTACTGGGAAATCGCCAAAGACGGTATGTACGGTGTAGCGAATCGCCCTAATGGGACTGCGCACAAGTATTTTGCTGGCGCACCCTACAAAATTGCGGCGAAATCCGGTACCGCGCAGGTATTTGGCCTGAAAGCCAATGAAACCTATAACGCACATAAGATCGCCGAACGTTTACGTGACCACAAACTGATGACTGCATTCGCGCCCTATGACAAACCCGAGGTCGCTGTCGCGATGATCCTCGAAAACGGTGGGGCCGGTCCGGCTGTAGGTACACTCATGCGCCAGATCCTTGACCACATTATGTTGGGTGACAACAACACCAATCTGCCTGCTGAAAACCCGGCGGTTGCAGCAGGTGAGGACCAATAATCGTGACGGATAATCCGAACAAAAAAACATTCTGGGACAAAATTCATATCGATCCCACAATGTTGCTTATCTTGCTGGCTCTGCTGGTCTACAGCTCGCTGGTCATCTGGAGCGCCAGCGGCCAGGATATTGGCATGATGGAACGTAAGGTCGGCCAGATCGCTATGGGGCTGGTCATCATGGTGGTGATGGCGCAAATTCCTCCCAGAGTCTATGAAGGTTGGGCGCCGTACCTCTATATCTTCTGTATCATCCTGTTGGTTGCTGTCGATGCCTTCGGCGCCATTTCCAAAGGCGCACAACGTTGGCTGGATTTGGGAATCGTGCGTTTTCAGCCCTCGGAAATCGCCAAGATAGCCGTCCCACTGATGGTGGCGCGCTTTATCAACCGCGATGTCTGCCCACCTTCGCTGAAGAATACGGCTATAGCGCTGGTGCTCATTTTTATGCCCACGCTGCTGGTTGCCGCGCAGCCTGACCTCGGCACCTCAATCCTGGTTGCGCTTTCCGGCCTGTTTGTCTTGTTCCTCTCCGGCTTGAGCTGGCGTTTAATCGGCGTTGCTGTGGTTCTGGTGGCCGCATTTATTCCAATACTGTGGTTCTTCCTGATGCATGATTACCAGCGACAACGCGTGATGATGCTTCTCGACCCGGAAACCGATCCGCTGGGCGCGGGCTATCACATTATTCAGTCTAAAATTGCTATTGGTTCAGGTGGGCTACGCGGCAAAGGCTGGTTGCATGGTACGCAGTCGCAGTTGGAGTTTTTGCCCGAACGTCATACTGACTTTATCTTTGCAGTACTGGCGGAAGAGCTGGGTCTGGTAGGGATTTTAATCCTGCTTGCCCTGTACATTTTGCTGATTATGCGCGGATTGTGGATCGCCGCCCACGCACAAACGACCTTTGGTCGCGTCATGGCCGGTGGTTTAATGTTGATATTATTCGTTTATGTCTTCGTAAATATTGGTATGGTGAGCGGTATTCTGCCTGTAGTTGGGGTTCCACTCCCACTGGTCAGTTACGGAGGCTCTGCACTGATCGTGCTGATGGCCGGGTTCGGGATTGTCATGTCGATCCACACCCATAGAAAAATGTTGTCAAAAAGCGTGTAAGGGGTACGCAATGCGTAAGCAGTGGATTGGAATCTGCATCGCAGCAGGAATGCTCGCGGCGTGTTCAAGTGATGATGGTCAGCAACAGGCTGCCGTCGCGCCGCAACCTGCGGTGTGTAATGGTCCGATTGTTGAAATCAGCGGAGCCGATCCGCGTTTTGAACCCCTGAACCCAACGGCGAATCAGGACTATCAGCGTGACGGTAAGAGCTACAAGATAGTCCAGGATCCCTCCCGCTTTAGCCAGGCTGGACTGGCCGCCATTTACGATGCGGAGCCAGGAAGTAATTTGACCGCATCAGGTGAAGCGTTCGACCCGATGCAGCTGACTGCTGCGCACCCGACGCTGCCCATTCCAAGCTATGCCAGAATTACTAACCTGGCAAACGGTCGAATGATCGTCGTACGCATTAACGATCGTGGTCCATATGGCAACGATCGCGTCATTTCGCTGTCGCGAGCAGCAGCCGATCGTCTGAACACATCTAACAACACGAAAGTGCGTATCGATCCTATCATTGTCGCACAGGATGGTTCTCTGTCCGGCCCAGGTATGGCCTGTACGACAGTGGCCAAACAAACCTATGCCCTGCCCTCTCGCCCTGATTTAAGCGGCGGTGGCAGCATGCCTGCTACACCGGATGCGGGTCAGCCGCAAGGAGATATCCGCCCGATCAGCAATTCCACGCTGAAAAGCGATGACCCTACCGGAGCACCAGTAAACAGCGGTGGATTCCTCGGTGCGCCGACTACGCTCGCTTCCGGCGTGCTTGAAGGTAGCGAACCGACGCCAGCGCCACAACCGGCTGCCCCTGTGACTGCCCCAGCCACAACACCGACTGTCGCAGCAGCACCAGCCGTCGCCGTTGCCACTCCGGCAGCTGCAGCCAACGGTCGTTACGTCGTTCAGGTTGGTGCGGTAAGCGAGCAGGCGCGTGCACAGCAGTATCAAAAGCGTTTAAGTCAGCAGTTTGGCGTTCCGGGCCGGGTTGTGCAAAACGGTGCCGTTTGGCGTATTCAGATGGGGCCATTCGCCAGCAAGGCTGAAGCCTCCACACTGCAGCAGCGTCTGCAATCCGAGGCGCAATTACAGTCCTTCATCACCGGCGTGTAATAACGTAAACCAGGCATCTGAATTGTCAATTTCTGTAAATGACATTAACAAAGTCACGCGGAAAGTCAGATGCCTGCCAGTTATGCATTTGCTATAGTAGGGCACTTTTTTTAATTTCACCACGGACGTCGTAGTTCAGACCATGAAGACCACTTTTTCCGCTCGTTTCGTGCAGCGCATGGCGCTCACCGCGGCTCTCTGCGCAGCCTCTCTTTCTGCTGCCCATGCAGATGACCTGAATATTAAAACCATGATCCCGGGTGTTCCGCAGATCGATGCGGAGTCGTATATCCTGATTGACTACAATTCAGGCAAAGTTCTCGCAGAACAAAATGCGGACTCTCGCCGTGACCCCGCCAGCCTGACCAAAATGATGACCAGCTACGTCATCGGCCAGGCGATGAAAGCCGGGAAATTCAAAGAAACCGATCTGGTCACCGTCGGCAACGACGCCTGGGCTACGGGCAACCCGGTCTTTAAAGGTTCATCGCTGATGTTCCTCAAACCTGGCATGCAGGTTCCTGTTTCTCAATTGATCCGTGGTATTAACCTGCAATCAGGGAACGATGCTTGCGTGGCAATGGCGGACTTCGCAGCCGGAAGCCAGGATGCTTTCGTCGGTCTGATGAACAGCTATGTGAATGCGCTGGGCCTGAAAAACACCCACTTCCAGACCGTTCATGGTCTCGATGCTGACGGTCAGTACAGCTCGGCCCGTGACATGGCACTGATTGGTCAGGCGCTAATTCGCGACGTGCCCAACGAATACTCTATCTATAAAGAAAAAGAGTTCACCTTTAACGGTATCCGCCAGCTCAACCGTAACGGTCTGCTGTGGGATAACAGCCTGAATGTTGACGGTATCAAAACCGGCCACACTGACAAAGCTGGCTACAACCTCGTTGCATCCGCAACCGAAGGCCAGATGCGTCTGATCTCCGCCGTGATGGGTGGTCGCACCTATAAAGGCCGCGAAACTGAAAGTAAAAAACTGCTGACCTGGGGCTTCCGTTTCTTTGAAACCGTGAACCCGTTGAAAGTCGGCAAAGAGTTTGCTTCAGAACCGGCCTGGTTTGGTAATACCGATCGTGCGTCATTAGGTGTCGATAAAGACGTGTACCTGACTATTCCACGCGGCCGCATGAAAGATCTGAAAGCCAGCTATGTTCTGAACACCACGGAACTGCATGCACCGCTGCAGAAAAACCAGGTTGTCGGCACCATCAACTTCCAGCTTGATGGCAAAACTATTGAACAGCGTCCGCTGGTGGTTCTGCAGGAAATCCCGGAAGGCAACTTCTTTGGTAAAATCATTGATTACATTAAATTAATGTTCCATCACTGGTTTGGCTAAAAATCGAACACTTGAAAGTGTGATTTACGTCCCCATATACTAGGTATCCAGATAACTCCCACGCGCCGTGGGAGTTATTATTTTTTGATGTAACGCCGGAGCTGACATGAAAACCAAACTTAACGAACTGCTTGAATTCCCTACTCCATTTACTTACAAAGTAATGGGGCAGGCGTTGCCTGAGCTGGTTGATCAGGTGGTTGAAGTGGTACAGCGCCATGCGCCAGGTGATTACTCCCCAACGGTAAAACCGAGCAGCAAAGGCAATTACCACTCGGTCTCTATCACTATTAATGCGACACACATTGAGCAGGTTGAAACACTGTACGAAGAATTAGGTAATATCGATATCGTACGTATGGTGCTGTAAAAGCCTGTCGGTTACCCGCTGCATCCCCGCTCGGGTAACCCCTCCCCCCTGTGATATACTTTCCCCCTCTTTAACATTCTCTACTCTATGTGAGTATCTACGGAGATGCCGTTTTGTATCAGGATAAAATTCTTGTCCGCCAGCTCGGTCTTCAACCCTACGAGCCAGTCTCTCTAGCCATGCACGAATTCACCGATACCCGCGATGAACATAGTCATGATGAAATCTGGCTGGTAGAGCATTATCCTGTCTTTACCCAGGGTCAGGCCGGTAAAGCAGAGCACGTACTGATGCCCGGTGATATTCCCGTTATCCAAAGCGATCGGGGCGGTCAGGTGACATACCACGGACCCGGTCAGCAGGTTATGTATGTTCTGTTGAATCTCAAACGCCGCAAACTGGGCGTGCGTGAACTGGTAACACTGCTGGAACAAACCGTGGTGAATACGCTTGCGGAGATAGGTATTGACGCCCATCCGCGCGCTGATGCGCCTGGCGTATACGTCGGGGAGAAGAAAATCTGCTCTTTGGGATTACGTATTCGTAGAGGATGTTCGTTTCACGGCTTAGCGCTCAACGTGGATATGGATTTGTCGCCTTTCCTGCGTATCAATCCTTGTGGTTACGCCGGAATGGAGATGGCGAAAGTATCGCAGTGGGATAGCGCAGCCACGACCGAGAGCGTGCGTCCTCGTCTGCTGGCTAACATTTTAGCGCTGTTGGGCAATCCCCCCCACGAGTACATCGCAGACTGAGAAACAGGTTATCGTTTGCCGCAGCATATGTTGTGGCAAATGGCACAAAACAACAACTATTTTACATTTTGCCAGCCTGTCAGGCTGCTTTCTGGCCCGTTTCAATGATATACTGCGTATCACTAATTCAAAAATAGTTGATAAATGCAACATTCCCTTGAATTGAAACGCTTTCCTTCGTAATTCGCAACTGGAACACGCAAGCTATGAGTAAACCCATTGTGATGGAACGCGGTGTTAAATACCGCGATGCCGATAAGATGGCTCTTATCCCGGTAAAAAATGTAGCAACAGAGCGCGAAGCCCTGCTGCGTAAGCCGGAATGGATGAAAATAAAACTGCCAGCGGACTCCACTCGCATCCAGGGTATCAAAGCAGCGATGCGCAAAAATGGCCTGCACTCTGTCTGCGAAGAAGCGTCCTGCCCTAACCTGGCAGAATGTTTCAACCACGGGACCGCGACCTTTATGATCCTCGGCGCAATCTGTACTCGCCGTTGCCCATTCTGTGACGTTGCCCATGGTCGCCCGGTTGCCCCTGATGCTAACGAACCGTTAAAACTGGCCCAGACGATTGCGGACATGGCGCTACGCTATGTTGTCATTACCTCCGTTGACCGCGACGATCTGCGTGACGGCGGCGCTCAGCACTTTGCTGACTGTATCACCGCTATTCGTGAGAAAAGCCCGTCGATTAAAATCGAAACGCTGGTGCCTGACTTCCGTGGTCGTATGGATCGCGCGCTGGATATCCTCACCGCCACGCCGCCAGACGTGTTTAACCACAACCTCGAAAACGTACCGCGTATTTATCGTAACGTACGCCCTGGGGCGGACTACAACTGGTCGCTGAAGCTTCTGGAACGTTTCAAGGAAGCGCATCCGGAGATCCCGACCAAATCGGGTTTGATGGTGGGTCTGGGCGAAACCAATGCTGAAATCATTGAGGTTATGCGTGACCTGCGCAGTCATGGTGTGACCATGCTGACGCTGGGGCAGTATTTACAGCCAAGCCGTCACCACCTGCCGGTGCAACGCTATGTAAGCCCGGATGAGTTCGATGAGATGAAAGCAGAGGCCATGGCGATGGGCTTTACCCATGCGGCATGCGGTCCGTTCGTTCGCTCTTCATACCATGCTGACATGCAGGCCAAAGGGCTGGAAGTGAAGTAATCGTGTAATACTCACTTACATATCAGCAATAAAAAAACCGGCAAATCGCCGGTTTTTTTTCATGCAGAGTATGCAGTATGAGCATCATGCTCCTGACATTACTCTTTATGAGAAAGCTTCTCAGCCTGAACGCTACCATCAGCCTCTTTGCTGGCATCGGTATTATCGTCGTTCATTGCTTTCTTGAAGCCTTTGATTGCCGTCCCCAGGTCTCCACCCAGCGTACGTAACTTCTTGGTACCAAACAGCAGAACGACCAGTGCGGCAACCACCAGCAGTTTGGTAATACTAATCTCACCCATAGATACCTTCTTAACTTAAACCAGGCTGCATAAAGCGCCATATTAACCTGAGAATATTAACGGCCTTTCGACGCGCGCACACAATAGCAATCTGTAACAAGGTGAATCAAGCCTTGTTTAAAAAAACGTCATAATAATTGCGGTGGCGCAAAGCGGCGGTTACGTAACACAGGAAGTTGCGCCCTGACCTGCCTCACCCGCTCAGCAGAAACCTCCGTCATTATCAGCGCAGGCGTTTCCGCCGCAGCGGCAATCGTCACGCCAAACGGATCGATAACCCGGCTTTGACCGATATTCTTATTACCACACTCCCCCGCAGCAATCACATAACAGGTTGCATCCAGAGCTCTTGCCGCCAACAGCGTTGTCCAATGATGCTCTTTGAGCGATCCTCGCACCCAGGCCGCCGGTAAGACCAGGATTTCAGCCCCCTGTAACGCGAGCGCCAATGCCAGCTCAGGGAAGCGCAGGTCATAGCAGGTCATTAACCCTACCTTTAATCCGTCTACGTCCAGTAATGGCGCTACAGCCTCACCTGCATCGACATTCCGCGACTCCTGAATCGAAAAGGCATCATAGAGATGTAATTTTGCGTAATGGGCGATAACCCGACCTCTCCGTAGCGCAACCAGCATGTTCAACGCCCGGCCAGGTACAGAGGGAACATGAATCGTCAGAATCGTCGTCATCTCATTTTGCGCACTCTCTTGCTGTAACCGCGTCAGAAAACCGCCTTCCAGTAGCTGGGCTGACTTCACCGATAGATCGGGGTCGAGATCGTCACGGGCCAACAGCGCTTCCGGCAGCACCAACAGAGATGCGCCTTCTCCTGCGGCCTGAGACATCAACTGGACACACGTTTCCGCATTTTTTTCCCACGAGGGGCCCACGGCAAATTGCCCTGCTGCAACAAACATATTCCCTCCAGAAAAATGGGTTAAGCTCGCCAACAACGATTATTCAGCGTTACACTCACGCTATATACAATCAAATAGCAGGATTATGCAGTGTTACAACTCCTTTTAGCAGTTTTTATCGGTGGCGGTACAGGAAGCGTAGCAAGATGGATGTTAAGCATGCGGTTCAATCCGCTGCATCAGGCCATCCCATTCGGTACGCTGGCAGCAAATCTGATTGGCGCGTTTATTATTGGCATGGGGCTGGCGTGGTTTAACCGCATGACAAACATTGATCCAATGTGGAAAGTGCTCATTACCACCGGTTTCTGCGGAGGACTGACGACGTTTTCAACCTTCTCGGCAGAAGTCGTGTTTTTGCTGCAAGAGGGACGCTTTGGTTGGGCAATGGTGAATGTGCTGGTTAACCTGTTGGGTTCATTTGCGATGACGGCTCTGGCATTCTGGCTGGTTTCTGCCTCTCCTGCACACTAGGCGAAAAAAAACCCGCAATTAAGCGGGTTTTGAATGCTTGCTGTCGTATGCTTACAGAGCGATTACGTTTGCAGCAGAAGAGCCTTTGGCACCGTTAGTGATTTCGAACTCTACGCGCTGACCTTCAGCCAGAGTTTTAAAACCATTGGTCTGGATTGCAGAGAAGTGTACGAACACGTCTTTGCTGCCATCTTCCGGAGTAATGAAACCGAATCCTTTGGACTCATTAAACCACTTAACGTTACCTTTAATCTTAGACATCAAAATTACCTTTACATGAAAAATAGACACAAATGCTGTGTCGGGTATCAGTACAACAATTGTGATGCACTTTGTCCAGTCGAACTTTGTCAAAAAGTGATAAATGTCGCGTTATTTTTCGGACAAACAATGTATCCATCTGTTTTTAAACAGGTTTATAATAATCTACCTGACAATACAGGTAGCCTGTCAAAACTGGAAACGCATCCAGGCAAAGTAGACATTTCCGTTGTTATACGTACCCGGAATGTAGGTCATCTGGAACGTTGCCGGCCCATAGCCTATCGATGCCAACGGCAGGATCAATGGCACGGGAATATAGTTCCAGTTATCGCGCGCGGTGAAACCAGCTGTATAGCCCAGCCCCAGACGGAAATTATCATCGGCCAGCGGTCGCCAGGTTTTTTCCCAGCCATAGCCGCCAATCGGCTCCCATTTATTAAAGGAATCCTTGAAGGCCATAATATAGAGCCCGTGCCAATTACCTTTATCATCCCAACGGGACTGGCCAAATCCTGCACCCCAGGGACGTTCGTTGTAGCGATCGGTTTTCTCTTTATCGTAGGCAAAACGCGCATGCCAGGTAATGGCCGGCACATACAGATCATAATGCTCAGGCTGCTGCCAGGTTTCACTGACATTATCTTTAAAAGTATCAAACCACCCTTTATCCTCAGCAAAACCCTGAGGAATAAAGGCTAACTGAATAAAAAGAAATGAAAAAATGAGAAAATAACGTTTAGCGACAATCACGACTTAATTACCATCCTGGGAGTTAGTATTAATTGTAGCAAACAAAACCTTAATGTTAGCTTAACAAAGATGCGCTAATAAAAAATCAGAATATTCTCCACATATAAATTTCAGATCGTTGTCATTATATTTATTGTGGTTTTTATATGTGACATGTTCTCTTATTTCTATTAACCGGCTTCTTTTACGCAAAAACACCAAATAAATTACAATTAATTAACATTGATGCATCATCACAAAACAAAATAACACATAAAACCAGAGTGTTTCACAGTTTTTGATTGCCGTACTCCCTTTTCATCCGCTATGTTGAAAAAACGCCTGCGCCATCGGTTGAATCCGTATTTTTATTGATTTTAATCAGCAAGAGGCAGGTGTTTATTAGGCACATTCTCACACCGCTTTATGCTTTTTTTAGTTTTTTTACTTTCTGGGCGTCAATATGACAGGGGAAACAATGTTGACATTTATAGAACTCCTTATTGGAGTCGTTGTTATTGTGGGTGTGGCTCGCTACATCATTAAAGGTTATTCCGCGACCGGCGTATTGTTTGTCGGGGGCCTGGTTTTATTGATTATCAGCGCCCTGATGGGACATAAAGTTCTGCCCGGCAGTGCCGAAAGTACCGGCTACACCGCGACAGATATTGTTGAATATATTAAAATTTTGCTGATGAGCCGCGGCGGCGACCTCGGCATGATGATTATGATGCTGTGTGGTTTTGCCGCCTACATGACGCATATCGGCGCGAACGATATGGTCGTTAAGCTGGCCTCCAGGCCCCTGCAATATATCAACTCGCCTTACATGCTAATGATTGCCGCCTATTTTGTTGCCTGCCTGATGTCACTGGCAGTCTCTTCGGCAACCGGGCTGGGCGTGCTGTTGATGGCGACACTCTTTCCGGTCATGGTTAACGTTGGGATCAGTCGTGGTGCTGCGGCGGCCATTTGCGCCTCCCCTGCCGCAATCATTCTTTCTCCAACTTCCGGGGATGTCGTGCTGGCTGCAAAAGCAGCGGAAATGCCACTGATCGACTTCGCGTTTAAAACCACGTTGCCGATTTCCATTGCTGCCATTATTGGTATGGCGATTGCTCATTACTTCTGGCAGCGCTATCTGGATAAAAAAGAGAACATCTCTCACGAAATGTTAGATGTGGCAGAAATCACCACTACGGCTCCCTCGTTTTACGCCATTCTGCCGTTTACCCCGATCGTCGGTGTACTGATTTTTGATGGTAAATGGGGCCCGCAACTGCACATTATCACGATTCTGGTGCTGTGCATGCTTATTGCCGCAGTGCTGGAGTTCATCCGCGGATTCAACACCCAGAAGGTTTTCTCAGGTCTGGAAGTCGCCTACCGCGGAATGGCAGATGCCTTTGCTAACGTCGTCATGTTGTTAGTTGCAGCCGGTGTATTTGCTCAGGGTCTGAGCACCATTGGCTTTATTCAGAGTCTGATCTCTATCGCCACCTCATTTGGTTCTGCGAGCATTATTCTGATGCTGGTTCTGGTGATTCTGACCATGCTGGCCGCAATGACCACGGGCTCCGGTAACGCGCCTTTCTACGCCTTCGTTGAGATGATCCCAAAACTGGCGCACTCTTCCGGTATCAACCCTGCCTACCTTTCGATCCCAATGCTGCAGGCGTCAAACCTCGGACGCACAATCTCCCCGGTATCCGGTGTGGTTGTGGCTGTCGCGGGGATGGCGAAGATTTCACCGTTTGAAGTCGTAAAACGAACTTCTGTTCCGGTAATGGTCGGACTGCTGATTGTGATTATCGCCACTGAAGTGATGGTACCGGCAACGTCTGCCCTGATTGGCGGTTAACGATACCTGTTAATACCTGACCTTAATACACAAAATCATTTATGCTGCATCGCGGCGGCAAGTGAATACATCCCCAGGAGCATAGATAACTATGTGACTGGGGTTTCTGCACGCAGCCAACAAAGAGGCAGCTTAAAGGATGACGTGTATTAGCCGCCGTGGTAAATACGCTGCGGTCTACCTACCTTCCCGTGAATAATCTCTGCAATGATCAAATGGCGGCTGGCACAGTACTCCAGGTAGCGTCTGGATGTTGTACGGCTGATAGTTAGCGCCTGGGCGATCGTTTCCGCAGTATGATGTACCGTCGGATCAGCAAATAACTTCAGTACAGCATTCAGCGTTAGCGCGTCGATCCCCGTCGGCAAATCCCCTTTCGGCTCACCGCGCGCATAGGCATTAAACATTTCATCAATCTGTTTTTGGCTGGCACTGTCATTACCGGCCAGCATTCTTCTGCGTTGCTGATAGCGGGTAAGCGTCTGCCCCAGTCGCTCATAGGCTATGGGTTTAACCAGATAATCAAACGCCCCGCTGCGTACGGCTTCTGAGACCGTATCCATATCACTGGCTGCCGTGGTAAACACCACGCCGCCAGGGTAACGTGCCTGAGTCAGCTCGTGTAACAGAGTTATGCCCTTGCCATCCGGCAAGTAATTATCAAGAAGAATCAAACCGGGCTTAAAACGCTCAATCATCATTCTTGCCTGCGCAAGATTACCCGCCAGCCATATCTGGCTAAAACCGGGTATATGGCGGATATATTCAGCATGCATTTCCGCCAGTAGCGTTTCATCCTCAACGATTAACAGCGTTAATGGTTCCGTCATTGTTTTTTTTCACTTTCGGAAGAAATAAAGAAAATAAGGTGCCGCAGGGGGCGTTATCTTCGAGCGTAATAACCCCATTACAGCGCCTCACATAACTTGCAATCAGATACAAACCGATGCCATGTTCGCCTGGTTCATCGGTACGAGTGCTCACACCCTGTTCAAATATTTTTTCGCGCAATGCTTCCGGTACGCCACAACCTTGATCGGCGACTTCGATGATCACCTCATCGCCCTCATCGCTCAGATAGAGTTCAACGACCTTGTTACCCTGCTGGGTACGCAAACTGGCTTCAAAAGCATTATCAAGCAGATTGCCAACAATTGCTGCAAACTCTGTGCTATCCAACCCCTCAGGAAGTTTATGCAGTTGACTGCCAGGCACAATGGTCATTGTGAGACCCAGTTCCCGCGCACGCTGTACCTTGCCAAACAGCAGGCCTGCAACCTGACGATCGGCGAAAGCGCCGCGCAGACTATCAATGAGTTGCTGCTGCGCCTGGGATTCTCCCTGCACCATGGCCAGAACCTTGTCATATTCTTTCATTTGCAGCAGGCCATTGATGGTCGACATCCAGTTCAGGTGCTCATGGCGCAGCGTTCTCAGGCTCTCTACATACTGTTTGATCTGCGTTAATTGCGCATTAAGGGTAGCAATTTCATCTTTACTACGAAAACTGATGATTGCCCCGAGCAGTTCATCGCCTGAGCGGATAGCCTCGCGGTTGGCAATAACACTCAACCCATTAAAGTTAACCATCGCATCCTGGCGCTTTTCCGCAATCTGCTGGGTAAAAAAGTCTGCTGGCTGAACGACGTCCGCAATCGGCTTACCCAACCACTTACGTCCAGGTGACGAGAGCCCCAGCATTTTTCTCGCACTGCGGTTTATCGCCGTAATGCACCCGTCAGGATCAACAGCAATTAAGCCTTCGTAGACTGAGCTAAACAGCGCCTCCTGCTGACGTACCACCCGCGCGATTTGTTTAGGCTCCATACCCAACATCTGACGCCGAATATGGGCGGCAAAAAACCAGGAAAGTAACATAAGCACCAGTAACAACAGAATGAACACCCCAGCCATCGGAAGTAAAAAATCCGAGCGCCAGCTGTCTATTTTACTGATCAGGTAGCCAATTGAGACAACACCGATGATTTTACCATCATCATCAAAGATAGGGGTTTTGGCGCGCATCGCCATCCCGATAGACCCTTTACCGGTAATAAAGTAGCTTTCCCCTTTCTCCAGCGCGCCGGGTTTGGTGAACTGCATGGGGTAGCCAATTTTATCCGGATTAGGGTGATAAAGACGGATCGAGTGGGTATCGCCAATAACCACATAGTCAAAGTCAGTCCCGCTCTGCAACTTATCCGCTATCGTTGCCAGACGCTCGTAATCACGGTGCTTTACGGCAGCAATAATGCTGTCGTTGGAAGCGATAATTTTCGCCTGATTCATTGCCATATCGCGGACATGCGTTGTCAGATAATCTTCAAAGCTGGCGGTAAAGTATTGTGCTAACGCCGCGATGATAAAAACAGAAACGACCAGAATGAGTAGAAAAATACGCAACGGAAACGCCAGGCTGCGAAAAAAAGGAAACCGTGTTTTATTTTTCTTTTTTGACATGTTTTTTCCTCACCGACGTTAACCGAAACTTATTTTTCGTTGTATATGTAATAAAAATGTTTTATTTACAAGTCACGGCCTAAAATAGGATCGTTACAGATTCCCCACCTTAAATCAATTAAACAAATAAAAACCACACGCTATTTTCGGGTTAAATTAATTAAAAAACTTAAAACCATAAAACACATTAAAACCATCTAACTTATTGTGAAATAAATCAAAATTTGCCGCCAAAATACTCCTTACGATGTATGCAACAGGGAAAAAAAGAAATACTCCGTAATAAAAAAACATTCCCTTCAATTGCAAACAAAACGTTATCAAGTTGCTAAACAGAGCAACAAAAACAGAAACCCAGTAACAAATATACCATCGGGGCTCTATTTACTATGTTCGGTAATAATATATTCACGCAAGTTAAACGCTCAGAAAATAAAAAGATGGCGGTTATCGCTCAATTTCTGAAAGAGAACGATTTGAGCGTTGATACCACCGTCGAAGTATTTATCACCGTCACCCGTAACGACCGTCTGATCGCTTGTGGCGGTATCGCCGGCAATATCATTAAATGCGTCGCGATCTGTGAATCCGTACGCGGTGAAGGCTTAGCGCTGACGCTGGCGACTGAGTTAATCAACCTTGCCTACGAGCGGCATTGCACCCATCTCTTCATCTATACCAAAACCGAGTATGAGTCACTGTTTAAGCAGTGCGGCTTTTCGACGCTGACCAGCGTGCCCGGCATTATGGTGTTAATGGAAAACAGCACCACTCGCCTCAAACGTTACGCTGAATCACTGGCAAAACAGCGCCGTGAAGGGAAAAAAATTGGCTGCATCGTGATGAATGCCAACCCCTTCACCAACGGGCACCGTTTTCTGATCCAACAAGCCGCCGCACAGTGCGACTGGCTGCATCTGTTTTTGGTGAAAGAAGATACTTCGCGTTTCCCGTATGAAGACCGACTGGACCTGGTCCTCAAAGGGACAAAAGATATTCCACGTTTAACCGTACACCGCGGTTCGGAATACATCATCTCTCGCGCCACGTTCCCGTGCTACTTCATTAAAGAGCAGAGCGTTATTAACCACTGCTACACCGAAATAGACCTGAAAATTTTCCGTCAGTACCTGGCCCCGGCACTCGGCGTTACGCACCGTTTCGTCGGTACTGAGCCATATTGCACCGTCACCTCCCAGTACAACAACGATATGCGCTACTGGCTGGAGACCCCAACACTTCCCGCCCCGCCGATTGAACTGGTGGAAATTGAGCGGCTGTGTTTCCAGGAGATGCCGATTTCCGCCTCCTGGGTGCGCAAGCTGCTGGTTAAAAAAGATCTCACGGCTATCGCATCCCTGGTACCCGAAGCCACGCTGCACTACTTGCAAAGCATGGTTGAGCGAACCTCATCGGCTGCGGCAGTCCGCCAAAATACCCCCGCATTAGCAACAGGTGAAAAATGAAAATAAACCAGGCAGCCGTCGCAGGCACTCTCGAGTCCGGTGATGTGATGATCCGCATCGCCCCGCTCGATACGCAGGATATTGACCTGCAGGTTAACAGTAGCGTCGAAAAGCAGTTCGGTGATGCCATCAGGGCCACCATTCTGGACGTTCTGTCCCGCTATAACGTCCGCGGCGTGCAATTAAATGTTGATGATAAAGGCGCACTGGACTGCATTTTACGTGCGCGACTGGAAGCATTACTGGCCCGCGCCAGCGGCATTCCGGCACTGCCATGGGAGGATTGCCAATGATTTCCGATTCTTTACAACAACGTAAATCCCGCACACGCCGCAGCATGTTGTTCGTACCAGGCGCTAACGCCGCGATGGTCAGCAACTCATTCATCTACCCGGCAGATGCGCTGATGTTCGACCTGGAAGACTCCGTCGCACTGCGTGAGAAAGACACCGCGCGCCGCATGGTCTATCACGCGCTGCAGCATCCGCTGTATCACGACGTTGAAACTATCGTGCGCGTAAACGCCCTCGACTCCGAATGGGGCATCAACGACCTTGAAGCCGTGGTACGCGGTGGTGCTGACATCGTACGTTTACCCAAAACGGATACCGCCCAGGATGTCATCGACATCGAAAGCGAAATCCTGCGCATCGAGAAAGCCTGTGGTCGTGAACCCGGCAGCACCGGTCTGTTGGCCGCTATCGAATCACCATTAGGTATTACCCGCGCGGTAGAAATTGCCCATGCTTCCGAGCGTCTGATCGGTATTGCGCTCGGCGCAGAAGACTACGTGCGTAACCTGCGCACTGAACGCTCCCCGGAAGGTACTGAACTGCTGTTTGCCCGCTGCTCAATTCTGCAGGCTGCGCGTTCTGCTGGCATTCAGGCGTTCGATACCGTCTATTCCGATGCCAATAACGAAGCGGGTTTCCTGCACGAAGCCGCACACATCAAGCAACTGGGTTTCGATGGTAAGTCGCTCATCAACCCGCGTCAGATTGAACTCCTGCACAACCTGTATGCCCCGACGCGCAAAGAGCTGGCTCACGCACGTCTGGTGGTAGAAGCCGCTGAAGCCGCCGCCCGTGAAGGCCGTGGCGTAGTTTCCCTCAACGGCAAGATGGTCGACAGCCCGGTTATCGAGCGCGCCCTTCTGGTTATCTCCCGTGCAGAACTTTCCGGCATTCGCGAAGAATAAGGCAAAAAAATGACGCAGAAAATCGAACAGTCTCAACGCCAGGATCGCGTGGCGACCTGGAGCCGTCATGCAGAAAGCGAGCTTTCCGCTTATCAGAGCACCGCAAAAGTTGAATTACAGGCGCAAAAACCGCGCAACAAAAAACTGTGCGCTAACCTGGAAGAGGCCATTCGCCGTTCAGGCTTACAGGATGGCATGACCATCTCCTTCCACCACGCTTTCCGTGGTGGCGATCTGACGATCAACCTGGTGATGGATACCATCGCTGCAATGGGCTTTAAAAACCTGACGCTGGCTTCCAGCTCCCTAAGCGACTGCCATGCGCCGCTGGTTGAACACATTCGTCAGGGTGTCGTCAGCCGTATTTATACTTCTGGTCTGCGTGGCCCGCTGGCAGAAGAGATCTCTCGCGGTCTGCTGGCTGAACCTGTTCAGGTCCACTCTCACGGTGGTCGTGTACATCTGGTACAAAGCGGCGAGCTCAACATTGATGTCGCTTTCCTCGGTGTGCCGTCCTGTGACCCGTTTGGTAACGCCAACGGTTATACCGGTAAAGCGTGCTGCGGCTCACTGGGCTATGCCCGCGTAGACGCCGAAAACGCAAAACAGGTTGTCCTGCTGACCGAACAGCTGCTGACCTACCCGCATAATCCAGCCAGCATTACCCAGGATCAGGTGGATCTGATCGTGCAGATCGATCAGGTCGGTGATGCGGACAAAATTGGTGCTGATGCCACTCGCATGACCACCAACCCGCGCGAATTGCTGATCGCCCGCAGCGCAGCAGAGGTTATTGCTAACTCCGGCTACTTCAATGAAGGCTTCTCACTGCAGACAGGCACCGGCGGCGCGTCTCTGGCCGTTACTCGTTTCCTGGAAGACAAAATGCGCAGCCGCGACATCCGTGCTGACTTTGCGCTGGGCGGTATCACTGCCACCATCGTTGACCTGCATGAGAAAGGTTTAATCCGCAAACTGCTGGATGTACAGAGCTTCGACCGTAATGCGGCTGAGTCCCTGGCCCGCAATCCAAATCACATTGAAATCAGTGCTAACCAGTATGCCAACTGGGGCTCAAAAGGCGCCTCTGTCGATCGTCTGGACGTCGTGGTGCTGAGCGCACTTGAAGTGGATACCCACTTCAACGTTAACGTACTGACCGGTTCTGACGGCGTACTGCGCGGCGCATCCGGTGGTCACTGTGATACAGCTGTTGCCGCAGCGCTTTCCATCATCGTCGCACCGCTGGTTCGCGGGCGCATCCCGACGCTGGTTGATAACGTCCTGACCTGCGTAACCCCAGGTTCCAGCGTTGATATCCTGGTCACTGACCACGGTATCGCCGTCAACCCTGCGCGCCCTGAGCTGGCAGAACGTCTGCAAGAAGCGGGTATGAAAGTCGTGTCCATTGAATGGTTACGCGAACGTGCACAGCAGCTTACCGGTCAGCCACGCGCAATCGAATTTACTGACCGCGTAATTGCCGTTGTGCGTTATCGCGATGGCTCAGTGATTGACGTTGTGCATCAGGTGAAGGAATAAGCCATGCACCTGCTCCCTGAACACGCCACCTGCCACGCGGTTTCCATTCCCGAGCTGCTCGCCAGCCGTGATGAGAGACAAGCGAGGCAACATGCCTGGCTCACGCGTCACCACGCGCCATTGGTCTCTTTTACCGTGGTAGCGCCAGGTCCGATCAAAGACAGCGAATTAACCCGTCGCATCTTTAATCACGGCGTCATCGCCCTGCTTGCGCTGGCGAAACAATCATCCTGGATTGTCAGGGAGCAAACTGCGCTGGTCTCCGCCAGCGGTCCGGAAGGTCTGTTGTCCATCGAGGCACCAGCCCACGACCTCAAGCTCGCCACTATCGGGCTTGAGCATTCACATCCGCTGGGACGGTTATGGGACATCGATGTCCTGACCCCTGAAGGAGAAATCCTGTCCCGCCGTCATTTCGCGCTTCCTGCCCGCCGCTGTCTGTTGTGCGAGCAAAGCGCTGCAGAATGTGCGCGGGGTAAAACCCACGCGCTTTCCGACTTACTCATTCAAATGGAGGCACTGCTGCATGATGCCGATTCCCGCAACATCGACGAATAACGCAGTCCTTCCACTGGATCTGCCCGACGCCTACGCAACGCTTGCCTGGCGCGCCATGCTGACTGAAGTCAACTTATCGCCCAAGCCAGGTCTGGTGGATCGCATTAATAATGGTGCGCATAAAGATATGGCGCTGGAAGATTTTCATCGCAGCGCCGAAGCGATTCAGGCCTGGCTGCCACGTTTTATTGAATATGGGGCGTTTAGCGCACAGCTGTCGCCTGAGGATGTATTGAAAGGACTGCGTCCGCTGGGTATGGCCTGCGAAGCTGATATGTTTCGCGCCACCGCTGGGGTAAATACCCACAAAGGCAGCATCTTTTCTCTGGGACTGCTGTGTGCCGCCATTGGCCGCCTGCACCAGCTCCAACTGACTGTTACCGCTGAAACCATTTGCTCTACGGCAGCAACATTTTGCCGGGGCCTGACCGAGCGCGAACTGCGCCAGAACAATCAACAACTCACGGCTGGCCAACGTCTTTATCAGCAACTGGGATTAACCGGCGCACGGGGCGAAGCCGAAGCGGGATACCCGCTCGTCATCCAGCATGCCCTGCCGCACTACCGCGCACTGCTGACTCAGGGCCGCGACCCTGAACTGGCGTTACTCGACACTTTATTGCTGCTGATGTCAATCAACGGCGACACCAACGTGGCTTCACGTGGCGGCGCAGAAGGTCTGCGCTGGCTACAGCAGCAGGCCACCGCCCTGATACAGCAAGGGGGGATTCGTACCCCTGCCGATCTCGAATACCTACACCAGTTCGACCAACAGTGCATTGAACGCAACCTCAGTCCCGGAGGCTGCGCCGATCTGCTGATCGTCACCTGGTTCTTAGCTCAGATTTCACAAGTTCATCATTATCACAATTAAAGATCCTTTCCGGAGAATCACACATGTCTTTAGCAAAAGATAAAATATGGAAGTTACTGGCCCCATTGGTCGTAATGGGCGTCATGTTTCTTATCCCCGTCCCTGATGGAATGCCTCCACAGGCCTGGCACTACTTTGCCGTGTTTGTGGCGATGATCGTCGGTATGATCCTGGAGCCAATTCCGGCAACAGCGATCAGCTTTATCGCCGTAACGATCTGCGTTATCGGCAGCAACTATCTGCTGTTTGATGCTTCAGAACTGGCCGACCCGGCATTTAAAGCGGGTAAGCAAGCGCTGAAATGGGGTCTGGCGGGCTTCTCCAGCACCACCGTGTGGTTGGTGTTTGGTGCGTTTATCTTCGCACTGGGTTATGAAGTCACCGGTCTGGGTCGTCGTATCGCGCTGTTCCTGGTGAAATTCATGGGGAAACGTACCCTGACGCTGGGCTATGCGATTGTTATCATCGACATTCTGCTGGCGCCGTTTACACCGTCCAACACCGCGCGTACCGGTGGTACTGTATTCCCGGTTATCAAAAACCTGCCGCCGCTGTTTAAATCCTTCCCTAACGATCCTTCCGCGCGCCGTATCGGCGGATATCTGATGTGGATGATGGTTATCAGTACCAGCCTGAGCTCCTCTATGTTCGTGACCGGCGCTGCGCCAAACGTACTGGGTCTGGAATTCGTCAACAAAATTGCCGGTATTCAAATCAGCTGGCTGCAATGGTTCCTCAGCTTCCTGCCGGTCGGTATTATTTTGCTGATCGTTGCTCCGTGGCTGTCCTATGTTCTGTACAAGCCGGAAGTCACCCACAGTGCTGAAGTTGCCGCATGGGCCGGTGATGAACTGAAAACCATGGGTAAACTGACCCGTAAAGAGATAACGCTGATCGGTCTGGTTTTACTGAGCCTGGGTCTGTGGGTTTTCGGTGGTAAGCTGATTGACGCTACCGCAGTGGGCCTGCTGGCTGTCTCCCTGATGCTGGCGCTGCACGTGGTACCGTGGAAAGACATTACCCGCTATAACAGCGCATGGAACACCCTGGTCAACCTTGCCACTCTGGTAGTAATGGCCAACGGTTTAACCCGTTCCGGTTTTATCGACTGGTTCGCCAACACCATGAGTACGCACCTGGAAGGTTTCTCGCCTAACGCGACAGTAATCGTGCTGGTGCTGGTGTTCTACTTTGCTCACTACCTGTTTGCCAGCCTTTCTGCGCACACCGCCACCATGCTGCCGGTTATTCTGGCTGTAGGTAAAGGTATCCCGGGCGTGCCGATGGAACACCTGTGTATCCTGCTGGTACTGTCCATCGGTATCATGGGCTGTCTGACTCCATATGCAACAGGCCCTGGCGTTATCATCTACGGCTGTGGTTATGTGAAGTCTAAAGACTACTGGCGTCTGGGTGCTATCTTCGGCGTTATCTACATCTCTATGCTTCTGCTGGTCGGCTGGCCGATTCTGGCAATGTGGAGCTAATCATTTCGGTTCACGCCTAATGAAAATGATGCCAGTCAGCTAAACCTGACTGGCATTTTTTATGATTAAATAGATGATATTCATAATTTATATAAGTATTCGAAATCATCATGACATCAACATGGCGTTATTCTTCATTACTGGCAGCGCTTCTGCTGCCAGTTTCTGCAGCTCAGGCCGATGAACTTCAGGCAAAACAGTACGCTGATTTTGACAGTTACGTGCTGGCCCTCTCCTGGCAAACCGGATTTTGTCAGAGCCAACACGAGCGTAATCGTCAGGAGCCTGACGAATGTCGTTTACAAAAAGAGAGCGCAGACAAAGCGGATTTCCTGACCGTTCACGGTTTATGGCCCAGCCTGCCTAAATCCATTGCCGCCCGTGGAGTCGACAACCGCCGCTGGATGCGTTTTGGCTGCGCGACTCGCCCTATTCCCAACCTGCCTGAAGCACGTGCCAGCCGTAAATGCGCGGCCCCCGAAACCGGACTGTCGCTGGAAAGCGCAGCAAAACTCAGCGCCGTAATGCCCGGCGCTGGAGGGAGATCCTGTCTGGAACGTTACGAGTATGCCAAACATGGCGCGTGTTTCGGTTTTGATCCCGACGCGTACTTTGGCACGATGGTACGGCTGAATAATGAGGTTAAGAACAGCGAGGTGGGCAAATTCCTGGCGGAAAACTACGGCAAAACCGTCAGCCGTAACGCATTTGACGCTGCAGTTGCCAAAAGCTGGGGCAAAGAGAACGTCAAAGCTGTGAAGCTAAGCTGCCACGGCAATCCAGCGTATCTCACTGAGATCCAGTTATCCCTGAAAGCCGACAACATCAACCAGACGTTATCTGCACAGTCATTCTTACCGCAACCACATCCAGGTAGCTGTGGTAAACAGTTTATTATCGACAAAGTGGGATATTGAAACTTGCGACCGACGCTGCAAGCTGGCGTCGGTCCGTAAGCTTAGCGTTTTGCTCGGGCGTCCGGGCGAACTAAATCAAAACGGTGTGTTTCACTGATCGAATAATATGCCGTTGGCCCACCTGCGCGCAGTACCGGCTTCGCTTTCGCCGTCTGATAGATGCCCTCTTCCAGCAGCGTTTCATCGATGTGGATGCCCACCACTTCCCCCAATACCAGCCAGGTATCAACCGGTGAGCCATCTGCGGTAGTCAGTTGCAGGCTTTGCGATAAGCGACACTCAAAATTGACCGGGCTTTGCGCCACGCGCGGCACGTTGACTATCCGGCTATCTGCCTTGCTAAGCCCGGCGGCAAAAAACTCGTCCTCACCGTGCGGCAAGCTGGCTGACGTTTCGTTCATCGCAGTGGCCAGCTCAAGAGTCGTCAGGTTCCAGACAAATTCACCGGTTTCGATAATATTCTGCACGCTGTCTTTCCAGCCGCTGCTGGCGAAACCGATAATCGGCGGATGATAGTTAAAACAGTTAAAGAAACTGTATGGTGCCAGATTGTGCCGACCATTGTCGTCACGCGACGCAATCCAGCCAATAGGGCGTGGCCCAATAATGGCATTGAGCGGGTCATGTGGCAGGCCGTGTCCCTGTGACGGTTGATAGAAATACATAGCGTTCCCTGTTGAAGTTAACGTCAGCGCAGCACAAATTATGCTTCGCTCATCCCCCTGACGGAAGAGGATCAGCGTAGAACAATCCACGAACGATTACGACTGAATAAAGTCGAGTAGATCGGCGTTGATCTGCTGTTTATGGGTGGTGCAAATACCGTGAGACCCTCCGGCATACACCTTCAACTGTGCATCTGGTAGGATTTCTGCCGCAACCTTGCCGCAGGTTTCAAACGGGACAATCTGATCGTCGTCACCGTGGATCACCAGCGTCGGGATGGTCATTTTTTTGAGATCCTCACGCAGGTCAGTTTCTGAAAACGCGTGGATACAGTCATATAACGCTTTGATGGAACCTTGTAAGCCCTGTTCAACAAAGCTTTCGCGGACCGACTTCGACTCCTTTGCGCCCGGTCGATTGTAGCCATAGAATGCGGCCGTCAACTCATAGAAAAAGGCGGCACGATCGTTCACAACCCCTTCACGGATGCCATCGAATACCTCTTTCGGCACGCCATTTGGATTAAAGTCGGTCTTGATCATAATGGGCGTCACCGCGCCAATTAACACCGCTTTTGCCACCCTCTGCGTCCCATGGCGGCCAATATAACGAGCCACTTCCCCACCGCCGGTAGAGTGTCCGACATGGACGGCATCTTTAAGATTGAGATGCGCGGTAAGTTCAGCCAGATCGTCAGCATACTGATCCATATTGTGACCATCCCAGGGTTGGGCCGAACGCCCATGCCCACGCCTGTCATGGGCGATCACACGAAATCCTTTCGACCCGAGGAACAACATCTGATCCTCAAACGCATCTGCCGTCAGCGGCCAACCATGGCTGAACACAATGGGCTGGCCGCTTCCCCAGTCTTTGAAATGCAAATAGCTGCCGTCTTTCAAGGTAAGTTTGTCGTACTGGCTCATGAGATCTCCTGTCGCGGAACACTGAGTTGTTTGACGCGCCCGCAGCGAGCGCTTAAAAAGCATAATGCAAATTGGAGAACGATCACGTTTTTCGGCTAAAATCACACCATACGCGTAATGCTTGTCAGTTAACGAACTAAAGGTAATGAACCTGTTGCCTCTGGTGTATTGTTCCGTTCACCTTATGTTTTTCACTTCTCTGAAACCATACTGCCTGTGAACGTGTTAAGGGTACTATCGCTGTACCCTTAACAATCCCGGCTCCCGGCGGGAAAATTGCCACTTCGTGGTTCCCTCCGATTATTCCTTCAGGCTTTCGGGCCGGGCGCGAGGTAGCGTCCCTGCAAAGCGCGCCCTGAGCCAGCATCCATGCAGGCTCTCCCGGCCTTACGGAAACACGTCGGCAATTTCCAGCCGGACCAGCTCACACCTGACCATCTACTTTTTTTGTTTAAACAGCAAAACAGATTGAGCTGGAAGTCAGAGCGTTGAAGCGATGACCCCGGTCCGGCTGAAAATCGATGAGGCGTTGACGGCTGACCGGGTCTGTCCGCAGGGATGCGGACAGAGGGGACGGCCTGCATGGACGTAGGCTCGGCCCCGACCCGACAGGCAGACGGCATAAGACGAATACATCGCGTAGCGACGATTTTCCCGCCGGGAGCCTGGGTTGCAAGGGAGGCGGCGGCGAGCCTCCCTTGCCCGTTCACGGGGGCTGTGCCGCAGAAAAGTGATGACGCTGAAGTGAACGGAACCCTGAGCCGGAATCACATGTTCCCTATAATGCTTAACTGGCTGACATTACACCATACGCGACAATATTGATGATTTGCCTGAATGTGAACTAAATCACTTCAAACATGGGGTAAGTCTCAGTATCATCATAAAAGCTAAACCCTTGCCGCCTGACGGTGAGGGTTTTCTTTTGGGATTATTTACCTGCGCACCCGCAGTATCGACGACATGGAGTAATAAATGTCCAGACCAACTATCATCATTAACGACCTCGATGCGGAACGCATTGACCGCCTGTTGGAGCAACCTGCGTTTGCTGGTTTACCGATTGCCGACGCCCTTAACGCCGAGCTGGATCGTGCCCAAATGTGTTCTCCAGAAACCATGCCGCACGATGTCGTGACCATGAACAGCCGCGTGAAATTCCGCAATCTGAGTGATGGCGAAGTCCGTGTGCGTACCCTGGTGTATCCGGCCACTATGACTGACAGCAGCACACAGCTTTCGGTAATGGCACCTGTCGGCGCTGCACTTTTGGGGCTGCGCGTGGGTGATACCATTCACTGGGAACTGCCAGGCGGGACCTCAACGCACCTCGAAGTTATTGAGCTTGAGTACCAGCCTGAAGCTGCAGGCGACTACCTGCGCTAACTCTGTCTTATCAAAGCCACTCGCTTTATCTTACAGGGGATGCATCCGCATCCTCTTTCCGGTTAGATCCCCCTGCTCCTCGCTTTCTTTCCTGTTCGCAAAACATAAATCTGTGTCGTGACTGACAGAATCATTTTTAATACTATGCTGTTATGTGTTCATGTAATGACAAGGAGAATGTTTATGTACAACACAATCATAATGCCTGTTGATGTATTCGAAATGGAACTGAGCGACAAGGCTATTCGCCATGCAGAATTTCTGGCCCAGGATAAAGGGGTTATCCATCTGCTGCATGTGCTGCCAGGCTCAGCGAGCCTAAGTCTGCACCGCTTTGCGGCTGACGTTCGTCGTTTTGAAGAGCATCTGCAACACGAAGCGGAAACCCGTCTGCAAACGATGGTCGGTCACTTCAGCATCGATCCTTCCCGTATTAAGCAACACGTCCGCTTTGGCAGCGTCCGTGACGTGGTCAACGAGTTAGGTGAAGAGTTGAATGCAGATGTGGTGGTCATTGGGTCGCGTAACCCATCAATCAGCACCCATCTGCTCGGCTCAAACGCTTCCAGCGTTGTTCGCCACGCGACTTTGCCAGTGCTGGTTGTTCGTTAACCGCCACTGATTCGCTAAAGAAAACCCCTGCCAGGTTAACGCCTGACAGGGGTTTTTATTACCCCACGATCAATACAAATGACCGATATTCACGATGGTGCTGACCGTATCGCCAAAGAAGTCAGACGACTCAGGAATATGCCAACAAACAGCAGGACAAAGAGCGCTTTTGCACTACGCTCGCCCTGGCGGCTGAGCACAAAGGCCACCGCCAGACACACCAGACTTGCGAGATAAAGCGGCGACGTCAGCCAGGCATGCGCCGTCATCTGCATGATGGTGCCGCCGCTTAGCCAGATAACAGGCGCGGCAATCATGACCGCCATACACACAACAATCCCCTGGCGCAATGCGGCAACGGCAGGCGCGAGGTTAAGCAGCGGAATCGCCGCGCAGCCCATCACCCACACCGTAATGAAAAACAGCAGCATCGTCAGACCGTTGGCGATCGCCACCATTGCCGGTGCAGCATAGGTCATCCCCTGTACCGCCACCAGCGCGATCCCGAGAACAGAAGCCAGAACCGCCGGCACTTTATGCCCTTTTGCCAAAAACGTCACGCCCACCGCCGCGCCGTATAACGTTGCGCCGAGAATTTCACGGCTGAGCCAGGCGTGCTGCAGGTTGATCAGGGCGTTGTAGGCGCGATCCGGATGCGCAAGGTGCAATACCGCCGCCACGGAAGCCGCCGCCAGAACCAGCCCGCTAACCAACCAGTACAGGCGTTTGCTTTCCAGTTTTCCTTGCAACGCGCGCAGCGTCAGAATGAGCGTTATACCGACCGACATCTGACTCAGTACGGTAAAAATGACCAGAGGAAGTTCATACTTTTCCATTACTTGCCCTCCGGCTGCTTCGGCTGACGCGCGAGGATAAAACGCGTGCCTGGATTAAGCTGCGGCATACGCGGGAATCCCGGCGGAAACTGCACCGCATTGTCAGGTATCGGATCGGCATCGAGGTCAATAAGCGTCAGTGCACCTACCGGACAGGCATTCACGCACGCTGGCTGCATGCCAACATCAAGACGCTCGTAGCACATGCTGCATTTTTCCGCCTTTTTCGTCTCTTCATTGAAACGAGGCGCACCGTATGGACAGTTGCGGATACAGTTTTTGCATCCAATACAGCGCTCCGGGTTATGCACCACGACACCATCTTCACGTTTGGTGTACGCCTCTACCGGACAAGCCGCCAGGCAGGCCGGGTTTTCGCAGTGGTTACAGGCCAGCGAATAGAACGCCCGCTCTTCATGCGGATAAATTTCTTTATCCAGCGGATAGACGTAGCGCCAGAAACGTTCAGGCTCCAGCTGGTTAAAACTTTTACACGCCATCGCACAGCCACGGCAGCCGATGCATTTATCGCTATTAACTAAAAACGCGCGTCTCATGCCGCTGCTCCTTTACTGATCAAAATGATATCCGCAAACTGACTGTGGATAGCCGCACCTGGCGCACCGGTTTTCATCAACCCCATATCGGCTGGGGTATCCGCCACCACGTTTTGAACGTTGTATTTCCGTTTCGGGAACCACGCCTCGTACATCACCAGGAAATCTTCCGGAACGTTAGCGGTCACCTTCGCACGCAGTTCTACTTCACCTACGGTGTTAAACACTTTCACCAGGTCGTTTTCGGCAATGCCTCTTTTTTCTGCGGAAATCGGATGCATATAGACAAACGGCTCCGGATAGAAGACCTGCATCCAGTCAAGGTTGATAAATTGGGAATGGATACCGAACTGCACATGCGGTGTAAACAGGTGGAATGGCAGCGTGCTTTTCGCCTCCGGTTTGTATTCCGGCAGCGCCGTATGGCCATTTTTCTCACACAGCTCAGATTTGAACTCAAACTTTCCAGAGGGCGTTTTAAACTTACGGTCATACCAGGCCGCAGAACTTGGCAGAATGGCTTTTTTCGGTCCTTCCAGCAAATCATCCCAGGAGGAAATACCAAACATTTTGGCCATCCCATCATTGAACTCCTGGTCCAGCCAACGCTTATGATCGAACTCCTGCGGGAATGTGCAAGAACCCGGCTCCAGCTTGTTGATTGTGCGGGAAAGTAAAACGGCGATTTCCAGATCGCATTTTGCCTCGTACATTGGCTTAATTGCAGGCTGGTTGATTGAGAGCCAGTAGTGCCAGTATGAGGCGTCTACGTTCCATTCTTCAAAAGCCGTGGTGACAGGCAAAACGATATCGGCATGCTGGACGGTTTCGTTAAAGAACTGATCGGCGCAGACCACCATTTCCAGTTTTTCGAATGCTTTTTCCATCTTGCTGCGATCAAAATCCTGAGCAAACGGGTTCTTACAGGCAACCCAAAGCATTCGGACAGGCGGCTCGTTGGCTTCCAGAATTCCTTTTGCGGTCTGGTTGATATTCAATGAGCGATCGGAATACTGTGCGACTTCCCCCGAAGAACCAAACTCGCTGGTAGTTCCCGCTGCACCTGGCATACCGATGGAGCCTACCGGTGGCTTTTGCAGCATGGCATTGTAGTTAAAGCCCCAGGTATGCAGGTGACCGTAGCGAGCGCCACCGCCCTCAATGCCAATATTGCCGGTCATTGCGACAAAGGCATCGATCGCCCGTACGTTAGCGCCGCCGTTAACATGACGCTGCATGCCGTAGCCAATCCACACGGTAGCAGGGTTAACCGCGGTAAATTCTTCCGCCAACTGGCGAATAACATCCGCCGACAGCCCGCAAATCTCAGACGCCCACTCTACGGTAACGCTGTTACGCAGATAGGCTTCGAATTCCGGGTAACCATGGGAATAGTTGTTGACGAAATCCTGATCAACCAATCCTTTGTCCACCAGGTGGCGTGCCATACCCAGCGCCAGAGCGCCATCTGATCCAGGGCGAACACGTAAATAGAGATCGGCTTTCGCAGCGGTCTGGGTTAACAGCGGATCGATAACGACCACTTTCGCCCCTTTCTCCCGCGCCTGGTAGATATACTTCATGGTGTGCATAGAGCACCAGGCCGGGTTAGCGCCCCAGATAATGATGTATTTTGCTTTCACAAAATCTTCCGGGTCGTTACACCACATATCACCCATATCGTAGTTCTGGGCATCGATACCGGCCGGCCAGCAAGGTGTTCCAGCAAAACGCGTGGTGTAACCCAGCGAAGACATCATCCCTTCAACCGCATAGTTCAATACCCCGAATTTGCCGGAATATTTGGTCATCGCCAGACCCAGCATTGAACCGTCTTTCTTTTTGATCTCCAGCATCTTGGTCGCAATGCGCTGCATTGCTTCGTCCCAGGAAATACGACGCCAGTTACCGCTACCGCGAACATCCTGAACCATCGGATATTTAATGCGGTCCGGACTGTATACCCTGCGTGGGTAGCTCAGTCCCTTCACACACGGAGTTCCATGCGTAAACGTTGATTCCGGTGCACCTTCGACAAAGGTGATGACGTCATCCTTCACCCAGGTTTTCAGGCTACAAGTGTCATAGCAGTTACGCGGACAGGCGTTACGATAGATTTTGTAGGTTTTAGGGTTAAAAGGAATGGGCGGTTGCGCCAATGCACAGCGTGAAGTCAGCAATCCCCCTGGCAGGGCTGCGACCGTGCCAAGGGCAATCAACCCTTTCAAAAATGAACGTCTGTTCAGAACTCCCGGTTCATTACTCATATTGATACTCTCGTTTTTAATTCATCAAGCCAAGAAGACAATCTTCCCGCTGCGTTTTTCAACGTGGCGGTTTGTGCATTTATATTTATTTTTTCTATATACTCGGGCACCCACAGCGCTATATACTCAGATGCATATCGAGTAAGGGTAACCTGGTATTCTGACGATGCTCTGGCATTAGCCGATAATAAAACCGCCAATTCCAATACGCAGGAAATATGATCATCCGGGATATTATTCACACTATTTATAGATAATCCTATATTTGCCATGAATTCCCGAATGCTCAGGGTTGATTTACCCATGACGAGGGCATCTTCTTCAAGATAAACCGAGGCAAACGGCGCGGCCTTTAGTTTCTGTGGTCCGACAAACAGCGCATTGAAGTCGTACTCCGCTTTCAGCCACTCCTGCTCTGTTAGCGACGCGGCATTTTTATCCAGGGCTGAATAAGCCCTTCTCAGTGTGGTACTGTCATAAGAGATAAAAAAATCACGCAACAATAACCCTGTCGATTCAAAGCTCGTCAGGGTTTCATATATTTCACCCATGAATTAACCAACCATTTATTCATACAACAAATAAAAACATAGTGCAGGCTAATATAATAAATGAAACCTTAACGCTTTCTTTGACCAAAGAAATGATCGGGCTAACTAAAATAATGTTTTATGCGGTTTATTGTTTCAAGAATTAACAATCTGTGAGAGGCGGAAATAAAAAACCGCCAGCGGGAAACTGGCGGTTTTGGCATTGCAGGTATGTCTTACTTTTTTTATGCTACTGTCGTGCGAATCAGATAATCAAACGCGCTCAATGATGCTTTGGCACCTTCGCCAGTCGCAATGATAATCTGCTTATAGGGTACGGTGGTGCAGTCACCGGCAGCGAAAACACCTTTCACGCTGGTTTCGCACTTGGCATCGATGATGATTTCACCCATGCGATTACGTTCAACGGCGCCTTCCAGCCAGTTGGTGTTCGGCAGCAGACCAATCTGTACAAAGATACCAGCCAGTTCCACATTGTGAACATCTCCGCTCACGCGGTCACGATACTCCAGGCCAGTGACCTTGCTGCCATCGCCTTTCACTTCTGTGGTTTGCGCATTCAGAATGATGTCGACATTTTTCAGACTGCGAAGCTTATTCTGCAGCACCTGGTCTGCCTTCATTTCCGGGGCAAATTCCAGCAACGTCACGTGCTCGACGATACCCGCCAGATCGATAGCCGCTTCAACACCCGAGTTACCGCCACCTATCACCGCGACACGCTTGCCTTTAAACAGCGGGCCATCACAGTGCGGACAGTAGGTTACGCCCTTGGTGCGATACTGATCTTCACCCGGAACATTCATGTTGCGCCATTTTGCACCGGTAGCAATGATGATGCTGCGTGCTTTCAACACCGCGCCGGAAGCCGTTTCAATCTGATGCAAACCACCTTCCTGAGCTGCCGGAACCAGTTTGCTCGCACTCTGGCTATCAATAACATCAACATCGTAATCATCAACATGTGCTTTCAGTGCGCCAGCCAGTTTCTGGCCTTCGGTTTTCGGTACAGAGATGTAGTTTTCGATATCAACGGTATCAAGAACCTGACCGCCAAAGCGTTCGCCCATCAGACCGGTGCGAATGCCTTTACGTGCAGAGTACACCGCTGCCGCCGCCCCCGCAGGACCCGAACCGACGATCAGCACATCGTAAGCATCACGCTTATTCAACTCTTCCGCTGCGCGCTTTTCTGCACCGGTATCCACTTTCGCTACGATTTCAGTCAGCGTCATACGACCCTGGCCGAACTCTTTGCCGTTCATATAGACCGCCGGAACGCCCATGACGTTACGATCGGTAATTTCGTTCTGGAATGTACCGCCATCAATCGCCGTATGCTTGATACGCGGGTTCAGCACGGACATCAGGTTCAGAGCTTGCACCACATCCGGGCAGTTATGGCAGGAAAGCGAATAATAGGTTTCAAACTCAAAGTCCCCGTCGAGGTCGCGGATCTGCTCCAGCAGTGACTGTGCCTCTTTTGACGGATGACCGCCTGTCCACAACAGCGCCAGAACCAGAGAGGTAAACTCATGCCCCAGCGGAGAACCGGCAAAGCGCGGCCCCTGGTGAGAACCAGGGTTGGTTATCAGAAACGATGGCTTACGTACGGCCAGAGTATTGTCTTCTTTAAAGGTGACTTTTTCTGACAGTTCAGCAATTTCAGTCAGCAGTTCCTTGATTTCTGCCGATTTAGCGCTGTCATCCAGCGTAGCAATCAGCTCAACAGGTTTGGTCAGTTTCTCAAGATAAGCCTTGAGCTGGGTTTTCATATTTGTGTCGAGCATTATTCTTCCCTCTCTGAAAACATCATCATGCAAGCCGAATTCGCGGGGCCGCATCAATGCAACTTGCGTCATGGTGCTGGAATGAAATGGGCGCGTCTGCGCCCATTGATTGCCGGGTGGCACTTCGTTTACCCGGCCTACGGTTTCGTAGGCCTATGCAAGCGCAGCGCCGCAAGGCAAAACAGACTTAGATCTTGCCGACCAGATCTAAAGATGGCGCTAAGGTCGCTTCGCCTTCTTTCCACTTAGCCGGGCAAACTTCACCTGGGTGGGAAGCGACATACTGTGCAGCTTTAATTTTGCGCAGCAGGTCAGACGCATCACGGCCGATACCTTCAGCGGTAACTTCGATTGCCTGGATGATACCCTGCGGGTCAACAACGAATGTTGCACGGTCAGCCAGACCTTCATCTTCACGCATATTGTCGAAGTTACGGGTCAGGGCGCCAGTCGGGTCGCCGATCATCGCATATTTGATTTTCGCGATGGTTTCAGAGCTGCTGTGCCATGCTTTGTGAGTAAAATGAGTGTCAGTAGAAACAGAGTAAACGTCCACACCCAGTTTCTGCAGTTCTTCGTAATGGTCAGCAACGTCGCCCAGCTCGGTCGGACATACGAACGTAAAATCAGCCGGGTAGAAGAAGAAGACACTCCAACGACCTTCGGTATCTTTCTCGGTTACTTCAATGAACTCACCGTTTTTGAACGCCTGGTTTTTGAAAGGTTTAATTTTGGTATTAATCAAAGACATCTGTACTTCCTCCGTGTTTTCGTTGAGGGATAAGTTAACGAAAATCATTGATAAGGGCTAATGCGTTTCCTTTATCAAATCAATAAGCGTTAACTAACAACCGACTCAACCGCATGGTGTAAACCCTATTCTAAAAGTAAAAAAGGCTCCCTTTGCAGGGAGCCTCATTACCCGAGTTACCCGCAAGTAACTTCAGTGCCAGCAGAACTGGCTATGTGTTGCGCTCTACATTACCTTAACCAAGGTCGTAACAGCGATTGGGATTACATCACCCAACTACCGAAAGGGCAATCGACAGACTGTCGTTCTTACCTATGTCTGCGATAGGTTTTGCAACTTAACTCCCTTTCCTTCTAATTTTATAAGGAAAATCAATGTTTAAACGTACATTACTCTTAGCTCTGCTCCCTGCTGTCGTCCACGCTGAAGAGCTTCCTGCCCCCGTGAAAGCGATTGAGAAACAGGGCATTACGATTCTGAAGTCGTTCGACGCCCCGGGAGGCATGAAAGGTTATCTGGGCAAATATCAGGACATGGGGGTCACTATCTATGTGACGCCTGATGGAAAACAGGCGATCTCCGGCTATATGTATAACGAGAAAGGTGAAAACCTGAGTAATGCGCTGATAGAAAAAGAGATCTATGCCCCTGCCGGGCGCGAGATGTGGCAACGCATGGAAAAAGCGTCGTGGATTCTGGATGGCAAAAAAGACGCGCCAGTTATTCTGTATGTGTTTGCCGATCCCTTCTGTCCCTATTGTAAACAGTTCTGGCAGCAGGCGCGCCCGTGGGTGGACGCCGGTAAAGTTCAACTGCGCACGTTGCTGGTTGGCGTAATAAAACCCGAAAGTCCGGCAACTGCTGCGGCCATTCTGGCAAGCAAGGACCCCGCTAAAACCTGGCACGACTATGAAGCCTCCGGCGGCAAAATGACGCTGGCGCTGCCAGCAAACCCGCCTGCCGAGCAAATGAAGACGCTGAATATCAACCAAAAACTAATGGACGATTTAGGCGCCAATGTCACGCCCGCCATTTATTACATGAGCAAAGATAATACCCTGCAACAGGCAGTAGGTTTGCCCGACAAAGAGAAGCTGGATATTATTATGGGAGCCAAATAAATATACACAACGAATGATTGATATTATTTTCATATCAATCATTCTTCTTTTCTATATCAATTAACCCGTTAGCACTTTTTACCGAAAAAATAACCCTGCCTGTGCTATTTTAAGTAGTAGTAAACTATTCATTAAGTTTTACATGTATATGAAACGATAATGCATTACAACTTATACATAACAAAATGAAATATTTCACAACTAAACTAAAACAGGAATTAGCGTATGGCTAACCTTTACGACCTCAAAAAATTCGATCTGAACCTGCTGGTTATTTTCGAGTGTATCTATCAGAATCTGAGCATAAGCAAAGCCGCCGAAACGCTGTTTATTACCCCCTCAGCCGTTAGCCAGTCGCTACAAAGGCTTCGCACCCAATTCAATGATCCTTTGTTTATTCGGGCAGGGAAAGGCATTACGCCTACCGTAACGGCGGTCAATCTACACCATCACCTTGAGAACAATCTCAACAGTCTGGAAGAAACAATAAATATCATGCACAGTTCCAGTCTGAAGAAAAAATTCGTCATTTACAGTCCGCAAATTATCAGCAATGTCTACATAAGTGAGTTAATTAAATCTATCAGGGAAGACAAATATGTTGAAATTGAACATCGTGATATTCTGATAACATCGAAAACCGCTGAAGACTTACTCGCCTACCGTAAAGCGGATGTTGTCATCACGACATCACCGATCGTTAACCGCTCAATTATATGCACCCCATTCAGGACAATTGAGACCGTATTGGTCTGTGGCAAAAACCACCCCAGAATAAATGAAAAAACAACGTTAAATGAAATATTGGAAGAACAGTTTTCGCGGTTTCTCTCTGACGATGCTGGTGTAAAAGAGTACCAGTCGGAAACAAATGCTTTTCTCGCCAATCGTAAAACCGGGTTCTCTAGTGATTCACTGATGTCAATTATCAACATTATATCCATTACAGATATCATTGGTTTCATTCCTAAACCAACCTTTGAATTATATTCATCATTATTCAATTTAAAGAAAATCAAAACAGATATTAAGCCACCATCAATGAATCTATTTTTAATGTACAACCGGGCCTCACTTAACAACAAAAACTTTGAGAATTCCATAGCAAAAAAAAAAAAAAAAACCGAAAAAAGCGACACATCAAAGAACTATACATAAACTAAATAAGAAAAATTTTTAAATACATTAAGTGAATGTATTTAAAGGTTGCACGCTTCGTAAATTGGCATATCTTATTCAAAGTATACATTAGAGATGTTACTCTTTTATTCTTTCAGTATGGACTTGCTATGTCTGTTTACAAAATCCCTCTGAGTCAGAGCGTGCTGGAAGCCGCTCAGGAACGCATTACCTGGACTTTGGAAACACTGCCTCGCGTGTGCGTTTCACTGTCTGGAGGGAAAGACTCCGGGCTCATGATGCATCTCACCGCCACTCTTGCACGCCAGTTACATAAAAAAATAAGCGTATTGTTTATTGACTGGGAAGCCCAGTTCTCTTGTACTATCGACTATGTTGAAGCGCTACGAGAACACTATTCTGACGTTATAGAACGTTTTTATTGGGTAGCAATACCGCTCACCACCCAAAATTCTCTCTCACAATTTCAACCGGAATGGCAGTGTTGGGAACCCAATACACAATGGGTGCGGCAACCACCAGCAGATGCGATTACCGATCCCAGTTTCTTTCATTTCTACCAACCCGGCATGACCTTTGAACAATTCGTTCGTGAGTTCGCTGACTGGTTTTCAGAAAAACGTCCTGCGGCAATGATGGTAGGCATCCGTGCCGACGAGTCATATAACCGTTTTGTCGCCATTGCCCATTCACGTAAGCAACGTTTTGCCGATGACAAACCGTGGACTACCGCCGCACCGGGAGGACACACCTGGTATATCTATCCGGTGTATGACTGGAAAACAGCCGATATATGGACATGGTTTGCGAAAACAAAAATGCCATGCAACCCCCTGTATAACCTGATGTACCAGGCTGGCGTGCCAACACGATATATGCGCATTTGCGAACCCTTTGGCCCGGAACAACGCCAGGGACTGTGGCTGTATCATGTTATTGAGCCACAGCGATGGGCAGCCATGTGCACCCGGGTTAGCGGCGTTAAAAGCGGCGGAATATACGCCGGTCATGACAACCATTTTTACGGCCACCGGAAAATATTAAAACCTGAGCATTTAAGCTGGCAAGCGTACGCCATGCTGCTATTAGACAGCATGCCGCAACAGACCGCAGAGCACTACCGCAACAAAATCGCCGTCTATTTACAGTGGTACAAGAAAAAAGGGATCGATAATATTCCTCAAACCCAGAAAAACGATATTGGTTCTAAAGATATCCCCTCATGGAGACGGATCTGCAAAGTACTGCTGAATAATGACTACTGGTGTCGGGCACTCTCATTCAGTCCCACAAAAATGAAAAACTATCAGCGTTATAACGAACGTATGAAAACCAAACGCCAGGAATGGGGGATCTTATGCAACGACGACTAACTCAGGAACTCACCGGTTTTCTTTCTGGCCTTTCAGAAGAAGAACGAATTGAAGCAATCAATGAATTCAGGATGGCAATCCATAGCGTCAGTCCTTTCCGTGATGAACCGGTAGACTGCGTTCTGTGGATCAAAAACAGCGCTATTTCGCCAAATGATTACAACCCAAATAACGTTGCGCCGCCGGAGAAAAAGCTACTGCTGAAATCCATTGAAGCCGATGGCTTCACACAACCGATCGTCGTGGTTCAATCAACCCCGGAAGAATATGAAATCGTCGACGGATTCCATCGACATGAAATCGGCAAAAACAAATCATCGCTAAAATCACGCCTGAAAGGTTATCTGCCCGTTGCCTGTCTGCAACGCGGGCGTCATGAGCGCATGGCGGCAACAATCCGCCACAATCGTGCCCGTGGGCGGCATCAAATCCATGCTATGTCGGAAATCGTTCGTGAATTATCACAATTAGGCTGGAGCGAAGAGAAAATCGGTAAAGAACTGGGAATGGATAGCGACGAAGTCTTACGTCTGAAGCAAATCAACGGTCTGCAAGAGTTATTTGCCGACCGTCGATTCTCCAAAGCCTGGACGGTGAAGTAACGAAATCGCGTCACTACAGCGTAACCAGGCGTTCTGCCGCTGCCAGCAGCGTCGATTCTTGCTTAGCAAAACACAGGCGAATCAGCTTATGTGGGAAAGGATCGGCGCAGAAAACGGACAGTGGTATCGCCGCCACGCCGACCTCTTTAGTCAGCCATTGGCAAAACGCCACATCGTTGAGATCAGAAACAGCACTGTAATCAATCAGTAAAAAGTACGTCCCTTCGCAGGGTAGTATTTCCAGCCGACTGTCACGCAGCGCATTCACCAGCACATCACGTTTTCTCTGATAAAACGCGGGCAGCTCACGGTAGTGCGTCGGATCTTCGCGCAGCATATCCGCCAGCGCCAGTTGTGCCGGCGTGTTGACCGAGAAGGTTAAATACTGATGGACCTTACGTAACTCCGCGCTGATAGCCGGTGGCGCAACACAATACCCCACTTTCCAGCCCGTCATATGATAGGTTTTGCCAAATGATGAAACGGCAACTGCACGCGCCCTTAGTTGCGGATGCGCCAGCACGCTGGCATGCCCATGCGTGGCAAAACAGATATGCTCGTAGACTTCGTCACTGACAACATAAATCTCATGCCGGTTAATGGCCTGCCATAACGCCTCAAAGTCCGCCTTCTGCCATACCGTAGCCGAGGGGTTATGCGGTGTATTTAGGATCACCAGCCGGGTGCGGTCACTGATTAGCGCAGCAAATTCCTGCCAGTCGACGCGAAAAGACGGCGGTTGCAGCGCGATGCGTTTAACCTCGCCGCCGGATAATTCAATCGCGGGCGCATAGCTGTCGTAGCTCGGGTCAAAACATATCACCTCATCGCCAGGCCGTACCAGTGCCGTGATCGCGGCGTACAATGCTTCCGTTGCCCCCGCAGTAACGGTCACTTCGATATTTGCGTCGGGTCTATAGCCGTACAACTGCGCGGTTTTATCCGCAATGGCCTCTCGCAGCGGCTGTACGCCCGTCATCGGCGCATACTGGTTTGCGCCATGCGCGACGTGATACGCCAGACGTTCTTGTAAAAAGAGTGGACCATCAAAATCAGGAAATCCCTGCGAGAGGTTAATGGCCTGGTGCTGCTGCGCCAGCGCGCTCATTTGCGTGAAAATAGTGGTGCCCAGATTAGGCAGTTTGCTTTGCGGAATCAGCGGGTTATTACTCATTATTGTTATCCCAGCGTGTGATGTTGTGGTTGAAGCCACTATAGCACGATGCTAGTATTTGGCAATCAAGACGTTCAGACGTCTATATAAAAATAACCTGCCTGGACAGGACAGCCAAAAGGACAACACAACATGAGTAATACCGAGATTCGCGTCGTCACCGGCCCGGCTAACTATTTTTCCCATCGCGGCAGCCTGTCGAGACTCAACGATTTTTTCACAAAGGATCAACTCTCACGCGCCGTCTGGGTATATGGTGAGCGCGCCATCAATGCAGCCCGGCCTTATCTGCCAGAGGCCTTTCATCTTGCCGAGGCTAAACACCTGCTGTTTACGGGTCATTGCAGCGAAAAAGATGTTGGGCAACTGGCAACAGAGTCAGGAGAGAATCGCAGCGTGGTGATTGGCGTGGGCGGCGGGACATTGCTCGACACAGCCAAAGCGCTGGCGCGCCGCCTTGGTTTACCCTTTGTAGCAATCCCAACCATTGCCGCCACCTGTGCTGCCTGGACGCCGCTGTCCGTGTGGTACAACGATGCAGGTCAGGCACTGCATTTCGAAATTTTCGATGATGCCAATTTTTTGGTACTGGTAGAGCCAGAGATCGTGCTTAATGCGCCAGACGCGTATTTGCTGGCTGGTATCGGGGACACGTTGGCGAAATGGTACGAAGCGGTTGTGCTCGCCCCACAGCCTGAAACCTTGCCGCTGACTGTACGTCTTGGCATCAACGGCGCATTGGCGATCCGCGACGTTCTCCTTCAGAGCAGCGAGCAGGCGCTGGCAGATAAGCAGCGTGGTGAACTGACCCGTGCATTTTGCGACGTGGTGGATGCGATCATTGCCGGAGGCGGCATGGTCGGCGGTCTGGGCGAGCGCTACACCCGCGTGGCGGCGGCACACTCGGTGCATAATGGCCTGACCGTCCTCCCGCAAACGGAGAAATTTTTACATGGCACCAAAGTAGCGTACGGCATACTGGTGCAGAGTGCGTTGTTGGGACAAGATGCTGTGCTGGCGCAGTTAATTACCGCCTATCAGCGCTTCAATTTGCCAACCCGGTTGGCTCAACTGGAAGTGGACATCCAAAACCGCGCCGAAATCGATAAGGTGATTGCGCATACCCTGCGCCCGGTGGAGTCCATTCACGCGCTGCCGGTGGAGCTAACACCGGAAACACTGCGTGCGGCATTTGAGAAGGTAGAGACGTTTACGGTGTGACTATGGTGCAGGTTGCCTGATGGCGGCTTCGCCTTATCAGGCCTACGGCCAATGCAATGTTGTAGGCCGGATAAGCGTTAGCGCCATCCGGCAAAAAATCAACAGCACTTCGCGCCACCTTTGCCCCCATAGCGCGCATCCTGGCGCTCGCGGAAAAATTCTTCGTAGGTCATTGGCGTTTGGTCCGGATGCGTGACGCGCATATGCTCAACATAGTTGTCGTAATCCGGCACACCGATCATTAACCGGGCGGTTTGACCTAAATACTTCCCGGCTTTGGCGAGTGTTTCAAACATAGTGATTCCCTGTCGTACAAACGCCCTCCCCGTTCAGGAGAGGGCTCATTGGTTAAGAGAATATTAGTGCGCGCCTTTCGCCTGCGCCACGATCTCTTCGACATTCTCAGGCATCGGCTCGTACGGCGTCTCTTTCGACGTTGGTTTGTCCTCTTTCAACGCTGCCAGCGCAGTTTTGATGGAGAACAGACCCAGCACCACAACGACTACCATGAAGAAGATGGTGAGACCCGCATCCAGGCGGTTGTTAAACACCAGCTGCGTCAGCTGCGACTGGGTGTACTGCGCCGGAATGTTACCGCTGTCGATCATCGCCTGGAATTTGTTGGCGATAGCCAGGAAGCCGATTTTCGCATCCGGGCTAAACGCTTTCTGCCAGCCAGCGGTCAGGGTACAAATCAGCAGCCAGGCGGTTGGCACCAGCGCCACCCATGCGTAGCGCTGGCGTTTCATCTTGAATAGCACCACCGCACAGAGCATCAACGCCATACCGGCCAGCATCTGGTTGGCGATACCAAACAGCGGCCACAGGGTGTTAATACCGCCCAGTGGATCCACCACGCCCTGGTGCAGGAAGTAACCCCAGGCCAGTACGCACAGCGCCGTCGCCAACAGGTTCGCTGGCAGCGAATCGGTACGTTTCAGCCCTGGTGACACCACGCCCAGCAGATCCTGCAGCATAAAGCGCGCGGCGCGCGTACCGGCGTCTACTGCCGTCAAAATAAACAGGGCTTCAAACAGAATGGCGAAGTGATACCAGAATGCCACATCCATCATGCCACCCAGCGCACCGTGCAGAATATACGCCATGCCCACCGCCAGCGTCGGCGCGCCGCCTGCACGGGAGATAATGGATTGTTCGCCGACATCGTTCGCGATCTGATGCAGCGTATCAGGCGTGATAACAAAGCCCCAGCTGCTCACGACCTGTGCCGCTGACGCAACCACATCGGTGGTTCCGGCAGGTGCCAGTACCGCCATCGGGCTGTTCATCGCAAAGTAGACGCCCGGGTCGATAACGCAGGCCGCTACCAGCGCCATAATGGCGACAAAGGATTCCATCAGCATCCCGCCATAGCCGATAAAGCAGGCCTGACCTTCATTCGCCAGCATCTTCGGCGTGGTGCCGGAGGCAATCAGCGCGTGGAAACCAGAGACTGCGCCGCAGGCGATGGTAATAAACAGGAACGGGAACAGGTTACCGCTCCAGACCGGGCCGGTACCGTCAACAAACTTGGTCAACGCAGGCATGGTCAGCGTCGGGCGCATGATCAGGATCCCTACCGCCAGACCCACAATGGTGCCGATTTTCAGGAAGGTAGAAAGGTAATCACGCGGTGCCAGCAGCAGCCAGACCGGCAGCACGGCAGCCACGAAACCGTAACCCACCAGCATCCAGGTCAGCTGTACACCGGTAAAGTCAAAATAAGGGGCCCAGGTAGGACTCTCCGCCACCCAGCCACCGGAAATAATGGCAAATACCAGGAACACCAGACCGATGACCGACACTTCGCCAATGCGCCCCGGGCGCAGATAACGCAGGTAAATCCCCATAAAAATCGCCAGCGGGATAGTGAACGCTACGGTGTAAGTTCCCCACGGGCTGTGGGTTAGCGCTTTCACGACTATCATCGCCAGTACCGCGAGGATAATCACCATGATCATAAAACAGGCCACCAGCGCAATAACACCCGCCGTTGGGCCCATCTCTTCTTTCACCAGTTCGCCAAGGGAACGACCATCGCGACGGGTAGAAACAAACAGCACCATAAAGTCCTGCACCGCGCCGGCCAGCACTACCCCGGCGAGCAGCCAGATCATCCCCGGCAGATAGCCCATTTGCGCCGCCAGCACCGGTCCAACTAACGGACCCGCTCCGGCAATCGCTGCAAAATGGTGACCAAACAGTACTTTTTTATCGGTGGGAACATAGTCCAGACCGTCGTTATGACGCACGGCTGGCGTCATACGCGTCGGGTCCAGCGCCAGTACATTTTTCGCGATGTACAGGCCATAGAAACGGTAAGCGATAAGATAGACACAGACCGACGCCACGACTATCCACAACGCGTTGATCTGTTCACCACGGTTTAATGCGATATAGCCGAGGGCAAATGCTCCCATTACGGAGAGCACTGTCCAGACGAGGTACTTCCCTGATTTATTCATAGTTGTTATCCGTTGTCCTATCCAGAGAGATGTTACATTTTGTTTCTATAACATCTTTTCTGGATTTAACAACCTGACAACCATGCAAACCCGAAGTATCACTGAGTATTTACATTACATTGTTAACTAGATCACTTCATTTACCTGTTAACCCTGCAATTTCATTTTACTTTGCCGGGTGACTTCACCCCATCACCGCCGTGCCTAAACGGCAGGTGCAGCAGCGCCGCCCCTGTTCATCAAAGATGACGATTTCCCAGCTTTGATTCTGTCGCCCAAGATACAACGGCTGGCACACACCGCGCACTTTCCCCTGCGATACTGCGCGGTGATGCGTGGCGTTCAACTCAGTTCCCACCACACACTGCCCGTCTCGAGTCATCAGATAACCCGCCATTGACCCCAACGTTTCCGCCAGAGCCGCCGACGCGCCGCCGTGCAGCAAACCAAACGGCTGATGCGTACGCTCATCCACCGGCATTTCGGCTTCCAGCACATCATCACTCAGTCGGGTATAAACCATGCCCAGATGCGCCACCATGGTGTTCTGACTGGTGGCATTCAGTTCATCCAGCGTTAAATGACGTTTCCAGATCATCGTCATGCCCCCAGCGTGGAGCCGCCGTCCACCACAATATCCTGCAACGTAATGTGGCTGGCCAGATCGGAGGCGAGGAATAAAATCGTGTTGGCGATCTCCTGCGGCCGGGCGATTTTCCCCAACGGAATGCCGAGCTTAAACTGCTCGCCAAACCCTCGAATACGCTGCTGTTCCGCATCATCACTGACCCACAACGTACGCTGCATGTCGGTATCGGTCGAGCCTGGCGAAACCACATTGCAGCGCACGCCGCTGCCCGCCAGTTCAAGTCCCACGGTTAGCGCCAGGCTTTTCAGCGCGGCTTTTGACGCCCCATAAGCACTCATGCCGATACGCGGCGTGTGCGCCGCATCCGATGCGACGGTGACAATTGCCCCGCCCCGCTGGCGACGAAACTGCGCCATCGTCTGCTGAAACAAATTGAATGCTCCGCCCACGTTGACGGCAAAGGTATGCTGCCAGTCCTCCACGCTCAGCGCGTCGGTTGGTCCCATACGCAGGATCCCTGCGGCGTTCACCAGTATGTCGAGACGCCCGGTATTCGCCAGCAAACGCTCGCATACCTGCGCCACCTGCTGCGCGTTCGCCACGTCCATCACCTCAGTGGCAAAGGGATACTCTGCCAGCGCGAACTCGCGGTCGAAGCCCGTAACCTGTGCCCCGGCGTCAACAAACGCCAGCGCCGTGGTGTAGCCAATGCCTTTTCCCGCGCCGGTTATCCAGACGGTTTTCCCTGTGAAATCAAATCCGGCCATCACTTCACCTCGCGGGAGAGCAGCGTCCACCAGGCGTCAATGGTCGGTTTTTTCGCCAGCATCACAAAGTCGATATCGCCATGCACTTTCCGCCAACGGGCCGCCAGCGCCATCATACGTACTGAGTCCAGACCGTAATCGATTAAGTTTTCGTCATCCATTGGCTCTTCAGACTCATCGAGTAGCGGCAGAATCACGCTGCGCAGCGCATCTTTACTGTCCGGAACAGACGTCGGCAGTAACTCCTGGGTCATCACCACGCGACCGGAACGCCCCGCCACGTATTTCAGCGACATCAGGTGTTCATCACGGCTAAAGTCCGCCAGCGCATCTGCGACCATAAACGGCTTAATATCACGCATGAAGGCATCAGTCGCGGTGGTCATGCAGCCAATATGCGCATACACGCCGGTGATGATCAGCTGGTTACGTCCAGTGTCTCTTAGCATCTGCTCCAGCGGTGAACGATGAAACGCGCTGTAACGCCATTTAACCAGAATGGTATCCGCTTCGTCCGGTGCCAGCGCATCGACGATTTTTTGCTGTTCAGGCGAGCGCGTCAGACCGGGTCCCCACATATCATTCAACAACGCACGGTCTTCATCGCTTTGTTCTTTCGGCTGCGCGGTGTAATAGACCGGAATATTATGTGCTTTACAGTACTGACGCAGCGCGGCGATGTTGGCCACTACCTGTTCCATCATCGGGCAGTTCTCGCCCCAAAAGCCGATAAAATAGTCCTGCATGTCGTGGATTAGCAGCGCGGCGCGTTCTGGTTCAAATGCCCAGTCAACTTTATTTGCCGGAACATCAAGCGCCGTTGGCAGCGCATAAGCCTGCAGTTTAGGGATTGCCATTTCTTCTTCTCCTTCAGGCCGGTGAACGTGATGCCAGCCACTGACGTAATTGTTTTTTATCCACTTTGCCTACCGGGGTCAGCGGCAATGACTCAACGCACTCGACACGGTCCGGCAATTTGAATTCCGCCACGCCCTGTTCGCGCAGAAAACGACGCACCTGTACCGCGCGCAGCGGCTCTTTCACCACCAGGCAGGCGCAGCTTTTCTCGCCCATCAGTTCGTCATCCACACTGACCAATGCCGCATGAATCACCGCCGGATGGCGCAGTAACAAGTTTTCGATTTCTTCGGCAGCGATCTTCTCCCCGCCGCGGTTAATCTGATCTTTCTCGCGCCCCTGCACGGTGATGTAACCATCCCGATCGATGGCGATCAGATCACCAGAGCAATAGAATCCGTTAGCATCAAACGCGCTGGCATTGTGTTCAGGGCTATTGAAGTAACCCCGGAAGGTGTACGGGCCACGCGTCATCAGGCGTCCGGTCTCGCCCTGTGGTAAAGGATTACCGTCAGCGTCTGCCACCCAAACCTCATCGTCAGGGCACATCGGACGGCCCTGGGTATTGATGATGCGCTCGGGACTGTCGTCCAGACGGGTGTAGTTCACCAGCCCTTCCGCCATACCGAAGACCTGCTGCAACTGGCAGCCTATTTCCGCCGGAATGCGAGCGGCAAGCGAAGCCGAAAGCCGCGCGCCTCCCACCTGCAACAGTTTCAGCGAAGCCAGTTGTGCGTTACTGCCCCACTCCTGAATTGCCTGCAGCCACAGACTCACCGCTGGCGGTACCAACGCCGTAACGTTTACCTGATGCTGTTCAATCAACGGAAAGCACAACGTCGCGCTCGGGTCTGCCGCCAGCACCACTGTTCCACCCGCGAGGAAAACGCCCAGCGCGCCAGGCGAACTCATGGCGTAGTTATGCGCCGCTGGAATAGCGCACAGATAGCGCGTTTCTCCAGTGAAATGGCAAATCTCGTTGCTGCGGCGCACGCTGTAGTAGTAATCATTGTGGGTACGCGGGATCAGCTTTGGCGTCCCGGTCGTGCCGCCGGAAAGCTGGAAATACGCCACTTCATCGGCAGGCGATGGCGTGGCGGTAAACGCCGTTGCGGGTTGGCTTATAGCCGTTTGCAGATTGTGTTCGCCGTCATCATTGAGCAACTGGACCACGCGCACTGAATTGTGTTCGGCAACAAAGATATTCAGAAACTCGTCGTCACTGAATAACGCATGCTGGCGATCGGCAATCAGTAACGCCGGTTTAATTTGCGCTGCGTAGGCGTTGAGTTCGTTACGCTGATGGCTAAACAGTGCCAATACGGGAGCCACGCCCAGTTTGAGCAGTGCGAAGAAAGTGATATACAGCTCAGCCACGTTGCCTAACTGCACCAGTGCGGTCTCGCCGGATTTGATCCCCTGACAACGCAGGCTACAGGCAAGATTATCCGTCGCCTGATTTAACTGGCGGTAGCTAAGATGGCGTTCCCCGTCAATCACCGCCGTCTGGTCGCAATCGGCGTGGCGGGTCAGAATGTCGGTCAGCGGCAAATCCTGCCAGTAGCCTTTTTCACGGTAGCGGCGGGCAAACTCTTCCGGCCAACGGGTGAAAGGAATACTCATTATTGCTCCTTAGAGCCTGTCGATAAGGCCTGAATAGCCTGGTAGACCAGGCGCTTAATGCAGTCCAAAAACATTCAACATGGTGGATAGCTTAGCACCTGTTTCACGCCACTCCGCAATCGGTGACGAGGCGGGCACAATGCCGGCTCCGGCGAAAAAACGTACCTGATTACGCAGCAGTTTCGCACAGCGGATCGTCACGACCCATTCGCCGTTGCCCTGCGAATCACACCAGCCAACAATGCCGCCGAAAAGTTCGCGATCGAACGGCTCCAGTTCGGCGATAAGTTTACGTGCGACCTGATGCGGGAAGCCACTTAGCGCCGGTGTTGGATGCAGCAGACAAGCCAGCGTCAGTGCGTTTTCCTGGGCATTGGCTTTACCTTCAAACGGGGTACCGAGATGCCAGAGCGTGGGCGTGGTGACCAGTTGCGGAGACGAAGGAAGTTGCAACTCGCTGCTGCGATCGCGCAGAACCGCTTTCATCGCCTGGGTGACCAGTTCGTGTTCATGGCGATCTTTCTCGGAAGCTAACAGACGGATCCCAGCCTCCCGGTCCAGAACATCGTCCGGTTGGCGACGCGCAGATCCCGCCAGCGGCAGCGAACTGAAATGGTCGCCTTCTTTGCGTAACAGCAATTCTGGGCTGGCGCCGATCAGTACACCGCCATCGTCGATGGGCACATGGAAGTTGTAGCTTGCCGGGTTTTGCGCTACCAGCCGCTCCAGCAGCGCACCACTGTCGATATTGGCGTCGGCGGTCACATCAATCAGGCGAGACAGCACCACTTTGTCGACTTCCGGGGTTGACGTCAGCGCCGCTGCTCTGGCGACCATATCTTCGAAAAAATCCTGCTCAGGAATCGATTTACGCTCAACGACATTCAGCGACTGATGGGCAGTAAAGTAACGTGCTGATTGCTGCTTTGCCGTGCGTGAGAAGCTTTGCCATGATTTAGGAATAAACAGCGACGAGGGCTGGCGGGTGTCAAAGGGAATGGCCCCTACCATAATGGGGTTTGCGATGCCCTGCGATTTGGCCTGCGCAAACAGTGCGTGCATTTTCTGTTGGAAAGGGCTGTCTGGTGAATCACCATCAATTGCCGGTTCCGCATAGCGGGCGAAGCATCCTGACGTCGTAAAACTACGATACGGCGACATAAAGAAAAAACTGTCGGGAGCGAGAGTTGCCATAGTCTGCGTTTTTTCCTCGGCCAGTGACGTGTCCATATCATCCTCCATAAAATGATAAAGGCTTTAATAATGATTATCATTTATATTTTCGGTCGCTAACCTAAAAGCAAAGCGTCAGTATGTCAACTCTTGTGGTAACACAATGTGCGACTTAGGCTTGCATCCCTGACGCGTAACAATGAAAATGAGAAGCATTAACCACATTGATAACAGGAAGCTTATTTGTGAGATTTTCCGCGTTTTACCGCACTGCGCTGTTACTGGTTGGACTCGTTATTTCAGGAATTTCTTTAAGCCATGCCGCTGACTGGCCACGCCAGGTTACCGACAGCCGCGGCACGCACACGCTGGAACATAAGCCACTGCGCATTGTGTCCACCAGCGTCACGCTCACCGGTTCTCTGCTCGCTATTGATGCGCCTATCATTGCCAGCGGTGCCACGACACCGAATAACCGTATTGGTGATGCTCAGGGCTTTTTACGCCAGTGGAGCGACGTCGCCAAAGAACGCAAACTGAGCCGCCTGTATATTGGCGAGCCGAGCGCCGAAGCCGTTGCAGCACAAATGCCGGATCTGATTCTGGTCAGCGCCACCGGGGGAGATTCCGCGCTTGCACTGTACGATCAACTGTCCACCATAGCCCCTACGCTTATCATTAATTACGACGACAAAAGCTGGCAGTCACTGCTGACACAATTAGGTGAAATCACCGGGCAGGAGCAACAGGCAGCGGCGCGTATTGCTGAGTTTGATAAGCAACTGCTCGCGGTAAAGCAACGTATCCCCCTGCCGCCACAGCCAGTCAGTGCGCTGGTGTATACCGCAGCCGCACACAGCGCCAACCTGTGGACGCCGGAGTCCGCGCAAGGCAAGCTGATGGAACAGCTCGGTTTCACGCTGGCACCACTACCTGCCGGACTACATACCAGCCAGAGCCAGGGTAAACGTCACGATATTATCCAGCTTGGTGGTGAAAACCTGGCGGCGGGTCTGAATGGCGAAGCGCTGTTCCTGTTTGCAGGCGACAGCAAAGATGCCGATGCGATTTACGCTAATCCACTGCTGGCGCATCTGCCTGCTGTGCAAAACAAACGCGTTTATGCGCTGGGCACGGAAACCTTCCGTCTCGACTACTACAGCGCAACGCTGCTGCTGCAACGTCTGTCGGCTCTGTTTTAATTGCCAGCGCCGGATGCGGCTAACGCCTTATCCGGCCTACAATCCGTAGAGCATAACGCGATCAGACATTCACGGGAACTTGCCGGAATCGGCGCACTTCTCCCAACAACAGCAGCAGTAAAAGACCGACAATCACCAACCCAAACCCACTGACGCTTGCCGAGGCCGCAGGCGTCATCATCGCCCCCAGCCCCCCTAACAGCGCCGCGCCAATCGCATCGCCGGTGACGTTCTGTGCGGTCCACAAACCGTTAATTCGCCCGAGCATCGCTTCCGGCGTCTGCGTCTGTAACAGGGTGTACTGCAACAAAGAACTGACCGCACTCAGCCAGCCAAACAGCGCCAGACAAACCACACCAAGCTGCCAAACGGGCATCAAGCCAAACAGACCGATAGCCAGGAAAGAGGCCACAGTTGATGCCAGCATAATCAGACCCGGACGCACGCTGTGCGCCAGTTGCCCACTGGTTAAAGCCCCGATGGCCGCGCCCAGGGGAATAGCCGCATACAGTAACCCAATCTGTGCGCTCGACATCTGCCAGTTTATCGCCAGTGCCGGATACAGCACGCGCACGGCGCTCGCCATGGTCAACAGACCGCCAAGCAGCGCAATGCCGCCAATCAGCGGGCTGGAAAGCAGAAAGCGAAATGCTGCCAGCAGCGATTTCAGAGGATGCTCGCGCGGCTGCGGCGGAGGCGGTAATGCGGGAAGGCTCAACAACGGCAGCAAGGTAATAAATGTACCCGCCGCCGCCAGGCCGTAGTTCCAGGCCACGCCACCGGTCGCCAGCAACACCCCACCAAGCATTGGCGAAATCACCGATCCCAGACGCACAGTCAGCATGGTAATCGCCCCGGCCTGCATCAGATTTTCACGCCCGACCAGCGCCGGCGTCGCCGCCAGCAACGCAGTGACACCCAGCGAGGCGAAAAAGCCATCCCATAAACCAAGAATATAGATAGCCAGCAACGACGGTTCGGGCAGCAGTGCGTTCAGACACAGGCCAATAAAACCGATCCCACAGGTTCCGCGAGCCAGCAGGATCACCTTTTTGCGCTCATAGCGATCGGCCAGTACGCCGCCCACCATCAGACCAATAAACATGGCGCTCCCGGTCAGCGTAACCGACAAACCGACCTGCCAGGTCGACTGCGTCATCATCTGGATCTGTACCGGGACCGCAACCCCCAATAGCCCCAGAGAGACAATGGAAATAAAACGGGCGAGGAAGACGGCGCGAAATGCAGGATGGGTCTTTAACAGGCTGAGATTAAGCAGCCAGGATTGTCGATTCATTACAGAGCCTTACCAGGTACTTTTTCAATATCCATTCAATGGCTGCACATGCTAACATATCCAAATAAGATCGATAACGATAATTACTATCATTATCAGGGAAGTTGATATGTCATGCTCTATTTCCGTGACACGCGCCTTCGCCGTGCCCGGACTGTTGTTACTACTTGTTCTCACCACGGCATTAAGTCTGGTTATTGGCGCAAAGTCGCTGCCCACCTCCGTGGTATTTGATGCACTCACCGGCAGTTGTCAAAGCGCCGATTGCACCATCGTGCTGGACGCGCGACTCCCGCGTACGCTGGCAGGGCTCCTCGCAGGTGGTGCACTGGGCCTGGCGGGTGCGCTGATGCAAACGCTCACGCGAAACCCTCTCGCCGATCCCGGTATTCTGGGCGTCAACTCTGGTGCCAGCTTTGCTATTGTGCTGGGGGCCGCACTGTTCGGCTTCTCCTCTGCGCAAGAACAACTGCTGATGGCTTTTGCCGGTGCGCTGGTCGCATCGCTGATCGTGGCATTTACCGGCAGTCAGGGCGGCGGGCAGCTCAGTCCGGTACGTCTGACATTGGCCGGTGTTGCGCTGGGTGCTGTTCTGGAAGGATTATCCACAGGCATCGCCCTGCTCAACCCGGACGTCTACGACCAGTTGCGTTTCTGGCAAGCCGGTTCACTGGATATCCGCAGCCTGCAGACGCTGAAAGTCGTGCTGATCCCGGTCCTGATAGCCGGTGCTGTCGCGCTGTTTCTTAGCCGCGCTCTGAATAGCCTCAGTCTGGGAAGCGACACCGCAACGGCGTTGGGTAGCAAAGTTGCGCGTACCCAGTTTATTGGCCTGTTGGTGATTACCGTACTGTGCGGAAGTGCGACCGCCATCGTCGGCCCTATCGCCTTTATCGGCCTGATGATGCCGCATATGGCACGCTGGCTGGTGGGCGCAGATCATCGCTGGTCGCTGCCCGTCACTCTGCTGGCCACCCCTTCCCTGCTGTTGATTGCCGATATCATCGGTCGTCTGATTGTGCCCGGCGAGCTGCGCGTCTCGGTCGTCAGCGCGTTTATCGGCGCGCCGGTGCTTATCTTTCTGGTACGCCGTAAATCGCGCGGGGGTGGCGCATGATGCACCTCTCCCGTCGCCTGATTGTCAGTTGTCTGCTGCTGGTCGTCGGTTGCCTGGCCGTTGGATTGTGGAGCCTGCGTAGCGGTGCCGTTATGCTCGAGACCCCGCAAATTATTGCCGCCCTGTTCGGTGATGCACCGCGTAGCATTACGCTGGTGGTGACCGAGTGGCGATTACCACGCGTGTTGATGGCGCTGCTGATTGGCGCGGCGCTGGGCGTTAGCGGCGCGATATTCCAGTCATTGATGCGTAACCCGCTGGGTAGCCCGGACGTGATGGGCTTCAATACCGGTGCCTGGAGCGGCGTACTGGTGGCAATGGTGCTGTTTGGTCAGCATCTTACCGCCATCGCACTGGCGGCAATGCTCGGCGGGATCCTGACTTCGCTGGTGGTCTGGGCGCTGGCCTGGCGCAACGGCATCGACACCTTCCGGCTGATCATCATCGGGATCGGCATTCGCGCTATGCTGGTGGCCTTCAACACCTGGCTGCTGCTGAAGGCGTCCTTAGAAACCGCGCTGACCGCCGGGCTGTGGAACGCCGGATCGCTCAACGGTCTGACCTGGGCGAAGACCTGGCCTTCTGCGCCGCTGATTATCGTGATGCTGGGGTGCGCCGCGCTGTTGGTACGCCGCCTGCGTTTACTGGAAATGGGTGATGACAGCGCCTGTGCGCTCGGTGTTAGCGTTGAACGCTCACGTCTGATGATGATGCTGGTCGCCGTGGTGTTGACCGCTGCGGCCACCGCGCTGGCAGGACCTATCTCGTTTATTGCCCTGGTTGCCCCACACATCGCGCGTCGGCTTAGCGGCACGGCACGTTGGGGATTAACGCAGTCGGCGCTGTGCGGCGCCCTGCTACTGCTGATGGCCGATTTATGCGCTCAGCAGCTATTTATGCCTTATCAGCTTCCGGTTGGCGTTGTCACCGTAAGCCTCGGCGGTATTTACCTTATCGTCTTGTTAATTCAGGAGTCCCGCAAAAAATGACCGAATCAGTAGCCCGTTTGCGTGGCGACCAGTTAACGCTGGGTTATGGCAAGTTTACCGTGGCAGAAAACCTTAATGTCTCGATCCCCGATGGTCACTTCACTGCCATTATTGGCCCCAACGGTTGTGGAAAGTCCACGCTGCTACGTACATTGAGTCGTCTGATGACGCCCGCGCACGGCAAAGTCTGGCTCGATGGTGAACATATTCAACATTACCCCAGTAAAGAGGTCGCACGCAGAATTGGTCTGCTGGCGCAAAATGCCACCACGCCGGGCGATATTACCGTGCAGGAGCTGGTTGCTCGTGGGCGTTATCCACATCAACCTTTATTTACCCGCTGGCGTAAAGAAGATGAAATCGCGGTAACCCACGCGATGCAGGCCACGGGGATCACACATCTGGCGGCGCAAAGTGTGGATACCCTCTCCGGCGGTCAACGACAACGCGCGTGGATAGCGATGGTACTGGCACAAGAAACGTCGATTATGCTGCTCGACGAACCGACCACCTGGCTGGATATCAGCCATCAGATTGATCTGCTGGAGCTGTTGAGTGAGCTAAACCGGGAGAAAGGTTACACGCTGGCCGCCGTTCTGCACGACCTGAATCAGGCGTGTCGCTATGCCACCCATCTGATTGCACTTCGTGATGGAAAGATCGTCGCCGAGGGTGCGCCGAAAGAGATTGTCACGGCAGAGCTCATTGAAAAAATCTATGGGCTACGGTGTATGATTATCGACGATCCGGTTGCCGGAACGCCGTTAGTGGTTCCGTTAGGACGCACTGCAAACAGGTAAATCGCGCCACCTCCGCAGAGGTGGCGAGTCTATTTATTGGATATCGTTGAGCAAGTCACGCATGACTGGCCCAATCTTCTCGAAAGCCATTGGCGTAATGATATCAACGTGCGCGCAGTCCTGGCGATAAATATCCAGACTGGAAATCCACGGCGACCAACTGCGTTCCGGGCTGACTCCCGGCGGTAACGTGCGTTCAGCAACAAACAGCGTCGCGTGTCCCGCAAAAGGTACGCTATGTGCCGTACTCAGCAGTCGAACCGCATCGGCGTAGTTACCTTCAATGGCACTAAACAATGCGTCGGATGCATTGCTCTGCTGAGCAGTCAGAAACGCCTCCCGCTCACGATCAATTTCCGCCAACACTTCCGGATCGAGTCCATTGGCCTCTTTTTCCGACCAATTTTGCGTTTCCGGCGGCCAGGTATCCAGCAGGCCGAGAAACGCGACCGTTTCTCCACGCGCGTGTAATCGGGCAGCAATGCCCTGCGCCAGCGTACCGCCCAACGAGTACCCAATCAGATAATAAGGTCCATGAGGTTGCTGACGAAGTAACGTTGCCAGGTGCTGTTCGCACACCGCATCCAGGTTTTCTGCTGTTTGCATCGGGCCATCCGGTCGCGGTGACTGGATACCCATAATCGACCACTGTGGAGGAAGATAGCGTGACAACACGCTAAACTGCCAGGCGAAACCCGATGCCGGATGGAAGCAGAACAACACAGGACCATCGCTTTCACGCAGCGGCAGCAGCGTTTCAAATCCCAGCCGTTGCGACTGCTCGTCATCATTGCTATCCAGCAATGCGCTGAGCTGTTCGACGGTCGAGGCCACCATAATCTGCCCAGGCGTTACCTGGCGCGCAAAAATGCGGCTCAACTGCGCGGCCAGCTTCATCGCCAGCAGCGAATGCCCGCCAAGCGCAAAGAAATCCGCTTCAACATCATTGACCTCGCAGCCCAGCAAGGCCGTGAACGCCTGAGCAATAGTGGTTTCAGTCCCTGCTCGCGGCGCCCGCCCTTCCTGACGTGACGTCAGTTGTGGCATTGGTAACGCTTTACGATCCAGCTTGCCGTTGGCGCTGAGCGGGAGCTCCGCCAGTTGCAGCAGCACTGTCGGTACCATATGTGCAGGCAGGGTTGCGCGCAGACTCTCGCGCAATGCCGAAATATCCAGCGGTAAACCCGATTGTGACACCAGATAGCCCACTAACTGGCGCGCATCGCCGCCTGTCGCTACCGCCTGATTGAATACGCAGGCATGGGCAACAGCATGCTCCACATCTGGTAGTTGTTGCATCACCCGATCAATCTCGCCCAGTTCAATACGCTGCCCACGAATTTTTAGCTGGTCATCACTGCGCCCAAGATATTCCACCGCACCATTTTCCAGCCAGCGCGCCACGTCTCCGGTACGATACATACGTTCGCCTGGGCTAAAGGGATCGGCAACAAAACGGCTCGCCGTCAGATCCGGACGCCCCAGATAACCTTGCGCCAGTTGGATCCCTGTCAGGTACAGGTCACCGGCGACACCAATGGGCACTGGACGCATCATGGCATCGAGGATCCGCAAACCGGTGTTCCAGACCGGATAGCCGATGGGTACGCTGTTGCCGGTTACGGCAGCGAGCTCCTCACCCCAGGCTGGATACCAGCTTACATCTACCGCCGCCTCGGTTGGCCCATACAAATTGTGCAGCGGCGCGTGGGTCAGTTGCTCCCATTCGCGGCACAATTCTGCCGGCAGCGCTTCACCGCTACAAAACACCTGTTTCAACGTGGAGCAGCTTTCCCGCGCCGTTTCTTGCGTCAGTGAGCTCACAAATGCCGCCAGCATCGACGGTACAAAGTGCGTTGTCGTCACCCCAAACGTCGCGAAGAACTGTTGCATCGCCAGCGGGTCGCGATGTGCCTCTGGTTCAGCCATCACCAGTTTTGCGCCGGCAATGAAAGGCCAGAAAAATTCCCAGACCGAAACATCAAAACTGCATGGCGTTTTTTGCGCCACCACATCGTCGGCCGTCAGCGGATAGTGATTCTGCATCCATAGCAGACGGTTAACGATTGCGGTTTGCCCCACCATCACTCCTTTTGGTCTGCCCGTCGATCCGGAAGTGAAGATGATATAGGCCGTATGATTTGGTCGTGATAAAGCGAATGGTGTGTCATCTTGCTCTGGCAGCGGAGCGGTGTAGCACAGGCTTTCCAGCCCAGGGATACCGCTAAAACGAACCCGTTGTTCATCAGTAGTGATAAGCAACGTAGGTTTGGCGTCTTCCAGCATCATCCGCAGACGATCGTCCGGATATCCGGTATCCAGCGGTAACCAGGCTGCCCCCGCTTCGACGATGCCGTGCAGCGCCAGCGTCAGGAAAACGGAGCGCGGTAAGGCAACCGCCACGCTGTCCCCCGGGCGCACACCGCGTTCGCGCAGCAGTTTTGCCAGTGCCACCACCTGCTGACGCATTTCGCGATAGCTAAACTGATAGCGGGCATCGGCCAGCGCCGGGGCATCCGGTGTTTTATCGGCCTGTTGCGCCACCAGCGCGCTCAGCGTAGTGGACGGGATCTCCACGCTCGTGTCGTTAATCTTCGCCAGCCGCTCATGTTCTGTCGGTAACAACATTTCGGCGTCGCCGCAGCATAGCGATGGATTGTCGGCAAACTGCTCGATAAGCGCGATTAAACGCGAGGCATGCTGCGCCAACGTAGCGGCGTCATATCGCTGCTTATTCGCCAGAATTTCAATGCTCAGCCCACCGTTTTCATCCGGGAACAGCGCCAGCTCCAGATCGTTCACCGGTCCTGTCGCCAGCGTATGGGTGTGCGCCTGTACGCCGGGAATATTCAGCTGATAATCGAATATTTTCACGTTCAGTACCGGGCCAAACAGTGGTTCAGCCCCGGCTGCACGCCCGCTGTCGCGGACAATTTGTTCGGCATCATAGCGCTGGTGTCGGCGCATTTTCTTCATCTGCCCGGCCAGCCGTTGCGCAAGCGCAGGGAGACTTTCTGCTGCATCAAGTCTCACGCCAAAGGGCAGGACATTTAACACCGGTCCGGTAGCGGTAAGCGCAGCTGATCCCATACGGCGCATAAAGATAAACCCGGCAGCATAGTCCATTCGGCTGCATAAACGACCGAGCCACAATGCAACCAGCGCCAGCGCCAGATCCGCACGCTGAACATCTGGCATACGTGACGCAAGCTGGCGGAATGAACCTTCAGGTGCAGTTAACTTCATGCGAATAATATCCGCGCTGGCTGAGCGACCTGGCAGCGGTTTGTTCGACAATGAAGCCGGCGGCGGCAGTTGTTGGCGTTGCTCAGCCCAGAATGCGCTATCACGTTGCCAGGCATCGCTTTGACGATACTGTTGATACTCTTCCACGACCTCGGCAAACGGCGTAAATGGCGAGGCTGGCGTGGATTCACCGCGCAGCCACGCTGTGTAAATTGCAGCAATCTGGCGGGTAATAGCCGGGAAACTAAAGCCATCAACCAGTAAGTGATGATAGCGCTGATACCAGTACCAGCGTTTATCTCCCACCTGAATGAGCAGATGGAAGACCAGCGGCTTGCCACCGTCAGCGCGCAGATCCTGTTGCAGATCCGCCCGCATCAACGCACGTGCCGCCTCGTGCGGACTGGATTCATTGCGTAAATCGAGAATGTCAGGTTCAGCAAAGGTGAGCGTAGGATCAACCCATTGCCAGATTTCACCGTTATCCTCAGTGAACTGCATCCGCAGGGTATCCGCATGCTCCAGACCGGCCACGACTGCCTTTGCCAGCAGTGGTGCATTCAGTTCACCGGTTAATTCGACATAGTGTGCAACGCTCCACGCCGAGGGCAATGTGGAGAGCTTTTCTGCCATCCAGATCCCCGGCTGGGCCGCAACTAAAGGTAAGCGCTGAGTCATTGCGCCTCCTGTACATCGACATAGTTCGCTGGCGTCAGCGTGGTCCAGTTCGCATCCAGCCATTGCTGGCAGACTTCCTGCGACTGCGGTTCGCACACAACCGTCCAGCCAGCAGGAAGTGAGCACTGCTGAGGCCAAAGGCTGAATTGACGTTGTGGGTTTTGCAGAATGTAAAACTGTCCCTGCGGGTTATCGAAGGGGTTACTGAATTCCATACTCAACTCCTGTCGTGGAACATCGTCCGGTTAAAGCGTGTCGGTGAGCGGTTGCCAGAGCGTCATCAGCCCTTGCATTAAGCCGCCGCGCCAGCAAAGCGCATCATGACCACCCTCAACCTGACGCCAGAAAATAGACTGTGGTGCAGAGGGAAATTGGGCGAATAGCGCCTGATTAGCACGAAAAATAATCGGCTCGCGGGTCCCGGCTTCCAGCACAATACGTAGACCCTGAACGCTTACCGTTCCGGCCTTCAGTTGTTCAATAATCACGCCATCCTGATGACCACCGCGATGCGGCCACCAATAAGATCCGGACTGACTGAGTACGCAGCCAAACCGTTCCGGCCAGTTCAGGCCAGCATACAGCGAAGCCAAACCGCCAAAACTTTGCCCGGCAACCACCGTACGCTGCGGGTCATCGGTGAATGGCGTCGTGGTTTTGACCAGCGGCAATAATTCCTGCTGAACTGCCAGCCAAAAATCAGCGTTACACGGCAACTCATGGCTGCGATGCGGCGTATCAATGGCATCAATCAGGAGATATACCGCGGGAGGAAGCTGGCCACGATGAGTGAGTGAGGTCAGCGCCGGCCAGACAGGCAGACTGTGTGCCCAAAATTGTCCGTCCAGCAGAATAGCCAGGGGACGTTCTTGCGGGTTGGCTTCACCGGTGGTGAAAACCCACACCCGGCGCGTATTACCCAACCGATCGCTGTGCCATTGCAGGCATACTGCGGGCAAGTCGGGATTTTCAGGGCGATCCCATCCTGGCTGTACGGGAGCATCTGGCATCTCCAGCGCAGATACCGCGTGACCACGACCGCCCTGCCAGCTCTGTGGATTAAGAGGATCGGCAATGGCCTGCGGCAGCAGTTGTCGCCAGCCTTCGCGTAGCACAGTGCGATCGGGTGTTTCACCCGGTGCCAGCGTAGCAAAAATATCGTTCCGTTCTGTTGGAATAAAACAGTAACTGCCGCGCCAGTTAGCGCTCAGGGAAATGCTACAGCACCAAACATTCGTTCCATCAATGCGTTGCATCGACTGAGGGGTAGCGTTTTGATGATGATCGGTGACGCCGGTAATGTAGACCCACACGCGGTGAATGGCGGACTCTTTTTCCGTTCCCTGCGGGTCACGCCACCAGAACGTTACCCGATAATTTCCGTTGTCTTCACGCTCCCACTCCGGGCCTTTTTTCGACTGCCACCACGCCTCGCTTCCCATCATTAACGTCGTCACCGCCATAACCCCATGTTTATTGTGAAATTTTATATTTGAGCGTGAAATATATTGATAATATTATTGATAACTATTTGCATTTGCAATAGCGTATTGACGCGCTGTGGGAAGCGCACACAGTTTTTCACCACTTATAAACCGACCTGGCGCTGCGTACTTTTTCTGGAACGGAGGGGTTTACGCAGATGCGGGCGACATCAGGCCTGGTGCCCAAAACGGCACACGGGTACTCGTGGCTAAAAGAAAGCAGGACATACAATGAACAACAAGATTCATTCACTGGCCTTATTGGTCAATTTAGGGATTTACGGGGTAGCCCTGCCCGCGATGGCAGAAGATAAAACCGATAGCGCCGCCATCTCTCATGAAGACACCATCGTCGTTACCGCCGCTCAGCAGAACCTGCAGGCTCCAGGCGTTTCGACCATCACCGCAGATGAAATCCGTAAGAACCCTCCGGCTCGCGACGTGTCGGAAATCATCCGTACCATGCCAGGCGTTAACCTGACCGGTAACTCAACCAGCGGTCAACGTGGCAACAACCGTCAGATAGACATTCGCGGCATGGGCCCGGAAAACACCCTGATTTTGATCGACGGCAAGCCGGTCACCAGCCGCAACTCTGTGCGTCAGGGCTGGCGCGGCGAGCGTGATACCCGTGGTGATACCGCCTGGGTGCCGCCGGAAATGATCGAGCGTATTGAAGTGCTGCGCGGCCCAGCCGCGGCACGCTACGGTAACGGTGCTGCGGGTGGCGTGGTGAATATCATCACCAAAAAAGGCAGCAGTGAATGGCACGGCTCCTGGGATACCTATTTCAATGCCCCGGAACACAAAGACGAAGGTTCGACCAAACGCACCAACTTTAGCCTGAACGGCCCAATGGGCGGAGATTTCAGCTTCCGTCTGTACGGTAATCTCGATAAAACCCAGGCCGACGCATGGGACATCAACCAGGGTCATCAGTCAGAACGTACCGGCACATATTCAAATACCTTACCCGCCGGTCGTGAAGGGGTGATCAACAAAGACATCAACGGTATTGTGCGTTGGGATTTTGCCCCACTTCAGTCACTGGAACTGGAAGCGGGTTATAGCCGCCAGGGCAACCTGTACGCGGGTGACACGCAAAATACCAACACTAACCAGTTGGTGAAAGATAACTACGGTAAAGAAACTAACCGTCTGTACCGTCAGAACTACTCGCTGACCTGGAACGGCGGCTGGGATAATGGTGTCACCACCAGCAACTGGGTGCAGTACGAACATACGCGGAACTCTCGCACGCCGGAAGGTCTGGCCGGTGGAACAGAGGGGATCTTCGACCCGACTGCTTCACAAAAATATGTCGATGCCGACCTGAATGACGTCATGCTGCACAGTGAGATCAGCATTCCGTTGGATCTACTGGTCAATCAAAACCTGACGCTGGGTACTGAATGGAACCAGCAGCGCATGAAGGACATGCTGTCTAACTCGCAGACCTTTATGGGCGGTAATATTCCAGGCTACAGCAGCACCGATCGCAGCCCATATTCGAAAGCCGAGATCTTCTCTTTGTTTGCCGAAAACAACATGGAGCTGACCGACAGCACCATGCTGACACCGGGTCTGCGTTTCGACCACCACAGCATTGTGGGCGACAACTGGAGCCCGTCGTTGAACCTGTCTCAAGGTTTGGGCGACGACTTTACGCTGAAAATGGGTATCGCGCGCGCCTATAAAGCACCAAGCCTGTACCAACTCAACCCGAATTACATTCTGTACAGTAAAGGCCAGGGCTGCTATGCCACCGGTTCTGCCAGCGGTATTGGCTGCTACATGATGGGTAACGATGACCTGAAAGCTGAAACCAGCATCAACAAAGAGATTGGTCTCGAGTTCAAACGTGATGGTTGGCTGGCTGGCGTCACCTGGTTCCGCAACGATTACCGAAACAAGATTGAAGCGGGTACGGTACCGTTTGACAGAACCTCTATCAGCAAGAAAAACGCAACAACGGGCAAGACTACAACAACCTACACCGATATCTATCAGTGGGAAAACATTCCTAAAGCGGTGGTAGAAGGCCTGGAAGGAACGTTGAACGTGCCGGTTAGCGAAACCGTTACCTGGACCAACAACATCACCTACATGCTGCAAAGCAAGAATAAAGAGACTGGCGAACGTCTGTCGATTATTCCTGAGTACACGCTGAACTCAACATTGAGCTGGCAGGCGCGTGAAGATCTGTCACTGCAATCCACCTTTACCTGGTACGGCAAACAGCAGCCGAAGAAATACGATTACCAGGGTAAACCGGTAACCGGCAGCTCGGCACAAGAAGTGAGTCCGTACAGCATCGTCGGCCTGAGCGCGACCTGGGACGTGACCAAAAACGTCAGCCTGACCGGCGGGGTGGATAACGTCTTTGACAAACGTCTGTGGCGTGAAGGCAATGCCCAGACCACTGGCGATATCGTTACCGGTAATTATATGGCGGGCGCTGGCGCGTACACCTATAACGAACCGGGTCGTACGTGGTTCATGAGCGTGAATACACACTTCTGATAGCGTTGTTCCCTCTCCTCCCGGTGGGGAGAGGGAAACGATACAAAATCATGCGTACAACACACACATCGTTGCCTTTCGCAGACTATTCGCTGCAGATCATCGAATTTGATCCCAACAGCTTTCACGAGCACGATCTGCTCTGGCTCCCTCACCATGCCCAGCTAACCGCTGGCGCACGTAAACGTAAAGCAGAGCACCTGGCAGGACGTATCGCCGCAATACATGCTTTACGTGAATACGGTATCAAAACGGTGCCCGGCATCGGCGAGCAGCGACAACCGCTGTGGCCACATGGCCTCTTTGGCAGTATCAGTCATAGCGCGACAACGGCACTGGCTGTCGTCTCACGCCACCCCGTCGGACTGGATATTGAGGCTATTTTTTCGCCGCAGGTCGCAGCTGAGCTGGCTGACAGCATTATAGACAACACTGAGAGAAAGGTTTTGCTTCATGCGTCACTCCCCTTTCCACTTGCCTTAACCCTGGCCTTCAGCGCCAAAGAGAGTCTGTATAAGGCGTTTTCAGCGCACTTGACGCACCTTCCGGGCTTCTCCAGCGCCAACGTTATCGCTCTCACCACGACGCAGATCACCTTGCAAATCACGCCGTCATTTTCGCAAAGCCTCGCCGGGCTGAGCGTTAACGTTAGCTGGTTGCAGCGTGAAGAAAACATCATTACCCTATGCCCGGCCCCGCCATCATACTCGCCAGCCTTTTCTGTTTGAGTGGTCAGGGAAAACGCACTATGCCGGTTGAAACGCCGCCAGCGATCGGCGTTGTCGCCCGTTTTCATCAAAGTTATCCGCTGCCAGCCAACGCTGCAAAACAGCGTCACACTGTGACCACTCATCGTCAATCATTGATAGCCAGTCGCTGTCGCGATTACGGCCCTTGCGCACCATCTTTTGGCGAAAACGCCCTTCATGGATAAACCCTAAACGCTCCGCCGCACGTCGGGATGCAATGTTCAGGGAATCACATTTCCACTCCACGCGGCGATAGCCCAGCGCAAACGCCTGGCGCAGCAACAGCCAGACGGTTTCAGTACCCAGCACCGTATTCTTCATTCGTGGCGACCAGGTCACATGGCCTATCTCGACCGAGCCATTTACAAGGTCGATCGCCATAAATGAGACTAACCCCACGGCGCGACCGGATTGTAAATCAATCACCGCATAGGGAACCAAAGTGGCATCCGTTGATTTACCCGTGACCCAGCGCACGGCCTCCTCTACGCTCGCCGGACGCGTGCTGGCAAGCCAGGTCCAGTCACGTTCGTCAGGTGCCTGCGCGTAGGCGTCAAACAAATCGGCGGCATGGCGGTCAGCATTCAGGGGCTCCAGACGGCAATATTGTCCGATAAGCACACTCCGTGGCAGCGCAGTTGCGCCATTCCAGTCCGGCAGGGCATCTCCCACCGTCTGCCCATACAGATTTATCTCTGGCACTGTTCAACCCCTGTTATGCAAGCAAAAACCAATTTATAGCACCCGCCATTTCACCTTCAAAGCACTGGTCAGGGATTTCTCACGCGGAACAGAAAATCGCCGCTCTTCTATACTGATTAAAAATCAACGCTCAGGGGAACACTATGTCACTTCCCGATTTTCATGTCTCAGACCCCTTTACGTTAGGTATTGAACTGGAAATGCAGGTAATCAATCCTCCGGGCTACGATCTGAGTCAGGACGCGTCCAGGTTGATTGACGCCGTGAAGTCAGAACTCACTGTCGGCGAGGTGAAGCACGATATCACCGAAAGTATGCTGGAAATGGCGACCGGGGTGTGTTGCAATGTTGACCAGGCGGCCGCGCAGTTTTCCACCATACAACACCTTGTTTTGCGCGCAGCCCAAACGCTTCACCTCGAAATCTGCGGTGGTGGTACGCACCCATTTCAGACATGGCAGCGTCAGGAAGTGTGTGATGACGAACGCTATCGGCGGAACCTGGAGAACTTCGGCTACCTTATTCAGCAGGCAACGGTTTTCGGTCAGCATGTTCATATCGGTTGTGCCAACGGTGACGATGCGATTTACCTGCTGCACGGCCTGTCACGATTTGTCCCCCACTTTATTGCGCTCTCTGCGGCCTCCCCCTATATGCAGGCTGCCGATACACGCTTTGCCTGCGCACGGCTGAACATTTTCTCCGGATTTCCCGATAATGGCCCGATGCCGTGGGTAAGCAACTGGCAGGAATTTACCAGGCTCTTTCGCCGACTGGCGTATACCAGCATGATTGACAGCATTAAAGATTTGCACTGGGACATCCGCCCCAGTCCGCATTTTGGCACGGTAGAGGTACGGGTGATGGATACCCCGCTGACCCTTGAGCATGCTCTCAACATAGCCGGTCTAATTCAGGCTACCGCCCACTGGTTACTCACCGAACGGCCATTCAGGCATCAGGAAAATGATTATCTGTTGTACAAGTTCAACCGTTTTCAGGCCTGTCGTTTTGGTATGGAAGGAATACTCACCGACGTGAATACCGGGGATCACCACTGCCTGGCGGATGACACGCTACGCTTACTGAACACTGTCACTGCGTCGGCTGAAAAAGTGGGGGCAGCGAGTGCCGTTCACACCTTACATCAGCAGGTGAAAAAGGGTCACAATGAGGTGCGGCACATGCGTGATTTTGTGGCAAACGGTGGCTCGCTGAGTGGACTGGTGAAAAAACACTGTGAGATCTGGGCGGGGCATTAAGCGCGACGTTTGCGTTAACCAACGAGATCCCGGACAATGGCTTTTTAACTCAAGTTTAACAATGCCATGAAACACCCGCTTGAATCACTGATGACCGCCGCCGGGATACTGCTGTTGGCTCTGCTTTCCTGCCTGCTGCTGCCCGCCCCTTCGCTTGGCCTGGCGTTGGCGCAAAAGTTAGTCACAACCTTTCATTTAATGGATCTTAATCAGTTTTATACTTTGTTGTTTTGTCTGTGGTTCTTGCTTCTCGGGGTGATTGAATATTTTGTACTGCGCTTCATCTGGCGGCGTTGGTTCTCGCTGGCAGAATAGACCCGCGAGAACCCGTATACCGTTAATGTGTGCGGCTGTGATTTTCTTTACGATACGCCCCAGGCGGCTGGCTAAACGTACGGGTAAAAATACGCGTGAAAGTCTGCTGCGAATCGAAGCCATACTTCAGACAGATATCGTAAACTTTTTGGTCGGTATCGCGCAGATCGCGTGCCGCTAATAATAGCTTACGTTCACGGATATAACGCCCGAGGCTCTCGCCTTTGTACTGCAAAAAAAGGCGTTGCAGATGCCATTTTGAATACCCCGCATGGCGCGCAATATCATCAATGCGCAAGGGTTGGTTCAAATTATCATCAATCCATTCAACAATCGTATCAATTACCTGAGCAGAAATCGTCATCATGCTCTCCCCTCTGTTCATTGCGTTGCCTGCTGCCACCAGGCCGTAAACTGTTGGTCCGGTTCGGACAGTGCTACCGGCTCACCCAGCATCGGCGTCAGCAATCGGTAATGTTGGCGGCGACTGGCAAGTGCCAGTCTTTTGTAGGGATCATCCCAGGTGTGTTTTGCCAGAACGAAGCGACCCGCATGTCCGGGTAATACCGCTTTCGCGTGGAGATCGGCCGCGGCCTGGGCGGTTTCTTCCGGCATCATATGAATGAACTTCCAGTCCTGGTCATACTGACCATTTTCCATGATTGCCAAATCGACCTTGCCAAACTGCTCGCCAATCGCTTTAAAATGCGGCCCGTAGCCGGAGTCACCGCTGTAGTAAACGTTCTGTTCCGGCGTTTCAAACATGAAACTGGCCCACAGCGTTTGGTTACGTTTAATCCCCCGGCCAGAAAAATGGCGGGCCGGCAGGACATGGACGATCAGCGAGTCCGTCACTTTGACGGATTGATTCCAGTCACGTTCCTCAATAATCTCGCTGTTCATTCCCCAGTAACGCAGGTGCGATCCCACGCCAAGTGGCGTAATCACGCGCTTAATCTTCGGCATCAGGGCCTTGATGGTGGCGAGATCCAGATGGTCATAATGATCATGCGAGATAATAAGAAGATCGATCTCCGGCATCGTCTGCGCGGTCCACGGATACTCACCAGCAAAAGCTTTATTCAGGAATGAAAACGGTGCGGCATAATTGCTCAACACCGGATCAATAAGAATACGCTGGCCCGCCAACTGTAAATACCACGAGGAATGTCCCAGCCAGACAAGGGTATCCTGCTCTGGCGATAAACTGGCGAGATCGGTCGCAACAAGTGGCAACGGCTGCGCGGGTCGCGCGTTTTCTCGCTTCGCGATCAGAAACTCCCACCAGGCCGCCAGCATACCTTTGTTGCCGGTATAGCCCGGGGTCGGGACCTGATTATGAAACTGTCCATCACGATAGTATGGCGACTGTTCAACCTGACTCAGTTGTGCTCCTTGCGGCGCCTGACCAAATCCGGCATTGAGGACAAACGGTAAACTTGCTGCTGCGGCAATGAGCATAATAACAACCACACAAACTGTGAGACGCTTCATATCCTGACCTTAAACGCGCCCCCTTTCCGCTGGGTTGCGCGACTGACTCTTGATTATGAGTGAGTAAGCACTCATTATAGAAATCGAAAGTTTGTCGTCAAGATGATTTTCAATCTTTGACATTCGCCGTTGCGGTGCTGCAAAGGCCGTGATTCAATCCTATTTTTTACAGACTTAGGGGTAAAGTGTAGTGGCTCGTCCGAAGAGTGAAGACAAAAAACAGGCATTACTGGAAGCTGCAACCGCAGCATTTGCACAATCAGGCATTGCGGCCTCTACCGCCGTAATTGCCCGCAATGCAGGTGTCGCAGAGGGAACATTGTTTCGCTATTTCGCAACAAAAGATGATCTGATCAACGAGCTTTACCTCCATTTAAAGCAAGACCTCTGCCAGTCAATGATGGCAAATCTGGATCGCTCAGTGACCGATGCCAAAACCATGACTCACTACATCTGGAACAGCTACATCAGTTGGGGTCTGGACCATACTTGTGGACATCGCACTATCCGCCAACTGGCCGTCAGCGAAAAGATCAGCAAAGAAACCGAACAGCAGGCTGATGATATGTTCCCGGAACTGCGCGATTTATGTCATCGTTCCGTTCGCCCTGAATTTATGTCTGACGAATATCGTGCCTTCGGTGATGGGCTTTTTCTTTCACTGGCAGAAACAACCATGGAATTTGCCGCCCGCGATCCTGCCCGCGCGAATGAATATATTTCGATGGGGTTTGAGGCCATGTGGCGCGCGCTGACCCGCGAGGAAAAATAATGGACGGCCAAACGCTGCATGCTTGTGCTAAACGTATTGCGCTCGAACTGCCTTTTACTGAGCAATGCTGGCCGTTCGGCCCGGAATACGATGTCTTCAAAGTCGGCGGTAAGATTTTTATGATTGTCTCAGAGCAGCGCGGTCGTCCGTTGGTTAATTTGAAATCAGACCCACAAAAATCACTGCTGAATCAGCAGATTTACCGCAGTATCGAACCGGGCTATCACATGAATAAAAAGCACTGGATATCCGTCTACCCCGGCGATGATATTAGCGAGTCATTACTGACTGACCTGGTGAACGACTCATGGCATCGGGTGGTAGACGGCCTGCCTAAGCGGGATCAAAAACGCCTGCGGCCTGGCTGATTTATCGTTAGCGTCGATAAGTGTTTTTGCATTTTTCGGTCTTATCATTTTCCCGCTAACCCTGTACCCTGCTGAAACAAAACGTACCCGCAGGGTATAAAAAACCACCAGGAGTAGTTATGGATATTGTTTCTGTCGCCTTAAAACGTTACTCCACTAAGGCATTCGATCCGACTAAAAAACTGACCGCTGAGCAGGCCGAAAAATTAAAAACACTGCTGCAGTTTAGTCCGTCCAGTACCAACTCTCAGCCATGGCACTTTATCGTTGCCAGCACTGATGAAGGTAAAGCGCGGGTGGCCAAGTCCGCAGCCGGCGGCTTTGTGTTCAACGAACGTAAAATGCTGGATGCTTCCCACGTCGTGGTGTTCTGCGCCAAAACGGCGATGGACGATGCGTGGCTGGAGCGCGTGGTGGATCAAGAAGAGCGCGATGGACGCTTCGCCACCCCTGAAGCCAAAGCCGCAAACCACAAAGGTCGTACCTTCTTTGCTGATATGCATCGCAAAGAACTGAAAGATGACAACCACTGGATGGCAAAACAGGTGTACCTGAACGTCGGTAACTTCCTGCTGGGCGTTGCAGCAATGGGTCTGGATGCAGTGCCGATTGAAGGCTTTGATGCGGCAGTGATGGATGCAGAGTTTGGTCTGAAAGAAAAAGGTTACACCAGCGTTGTCGTGGTCCCGGTGGGTCATCACAGCGTAGAAGACTTCAACGCCGCCCTGCCAAAATCACGTCTGCCGCAAGAAACGACGCTGACAGAAGTCTGATCCCCACATTTGCATAAGCTCCACACAGCGGTCATCATAGACCGCTGTTTATTAAGGAGACATTATGCAGGAATTGATATCTCAGGTAGAAGAACTCGGCATTGAAATAAATCACACCACCTCGCTGGTGATGATTTTTGGCATTATTTTTATCACCGCCATTATTGTTCACGTTATTTTGCACTGGGTGGTATTACGCGCATTTGAAAAACGTGCCAGCACCAGTTCCCGTCTGTGGTTGCAAATTATCACGCAGAACAAATTATTCCACCGTCTGGCGTTTACGCTACAAGGTATCATCGTCAATATACAGGCCACACTCTGGCTACAAAAAGGCAGTGAAGCGGCAGATATATTAGTGACTTGCGCACAGCTGTGGATCATGATGTACGCCCTGCTGTCCCTGTTTTCTCTGCTGGACGTTATTCTCAACCTGTCGCAAAAACTCCCTGCCGCATCCCAGTTACCCTTGAAAGGTATATTTCAGGGTATCAAACTGATTGCCGCCATCCTCGTCGGGATCCTGATGATTTCCCTGCTGATAGGCCAATCGCCGGCAATACTGATAAGCGGTCTGGGTGCCATGGCAGCCGTATTAATGCTGGTGTTTAAAGACCCGATTCTCGGTCTGGTGGCCGGAATACAGCTTTCAGCCAACGATATGCTCAAGCTTGGTGACTGGCTGGAAATGCCGAAATACGGCGCAGATGGTGCGGTTATTGATATTGGCTTAACCACCGTAAAAGTGCGCAACTGGGATAACACCATCACCACTATCCCCACCTGGTCGCTGGTATCAGACTCGTTTAAAAACTGGAGCGGGATGTCGGCTTCCGGTGGTCGGAGAATTAAACGCAGCATCAGCATCGATGCCACCAGCATTCATTTTCTTGATGAAGATGAACGCCAGCGATTGCATAAAGCGCATCTGCTGAAACCCTATTTAACCACGCGTCACCAGGAAATCAGCGAGTGGAACCAGCAATTAGATGCGCCTGAGTCCGTATTGAATCATCGCCAGATGACCAATATCGGCACCTTCCGGGCTTATCTGAACGAATATTTACGCCACCACCCGCGTATTCGCAAAGATATGACATTAATGGTGCGCCAACTTGCACCAGATGACCACGGTTTACCGATTGAAATTTATGCGTTTACCAATACGGTGGTGTGGCTGGAATATGAAAGTATTCAGGCTGATATCTTCGACCATATTTTTGCCGTCGTCGAAGAGTTTGGTTTACGCATTCATCAATCCCCTAGCGGAAATGATATTCGCGCCCTGGCAGGTGTCTTTCAGCGTTAATCGGTAGCATGAAGAAAGGACCGATCTCATCACCAGGATGAGATCGGTTAGATATTAGCGGGACTTGCGACGCAGCAGTTTGAAGGCCACGAACAGGAACAGGATCCACACGGGCAGCAGGATAGCGGACAGGCGCATATCATCCATGGTGCACATCAGCACCAGAATCATACCAAGGAAGGCGATGCACACGTAGTTACCCGCCGGATACAGCAACGCTTTAAACTGAGTATCACGCCCCTTACGACGCATTGCCGCCCGGAAACGCAGGTGCGCCAGACAGATCATAATCCAGTTCAATAGCAGCGTCGCAACCACCAGCGCCATCAACAGGCTGAAGGCTTTTTGCGGCAACACATAGTTGATCAGCACCACCAGCGACGTAATCGCGCCGGACAGAATCAATGAGTTTACCGGTACGCCACGACGGCTGACTCGGGTTAAGAACTTCGGTGCATTTCCCTGTACCGACAGACCAAACAGCATACGGCTGTTAGAGTAGACGCCACTGTTATACACCGACAGCGAAGCCACCAGGATGACAAAGTTCAGCGCAGAAGCCACCACGTTGCTGTCAAGATTATGGAAAATCATCACAAACGGGCTGCTGTTGGATTTCACTTCCACCCACGGATACAGCGCCAACAGCACCACCAATGAGCCGATGTAAAACAGCAAAATACGATACACCACCTGGTTTACCGCTTTCGGGATACTTTTTTGCGGGTCCTGCGCTTCGGCAGCGGTAATTCCGATCAGTTCCAGCCCCCCAAACGAGAACATAATCACCGCCAACGACAGGATCAGTCCATTCCAGCCAGTCGCGAAAAAGCCGTTATAACGCCAGAGGTTATCGATGCTTGCATGTTCGCCACCGTTGCCGGAAACCAGCATCCAGATACCAAAGCCAATCATGCCGATAATCGCCAGGACTTTGATCAGCGCAAACCAAAATTCCGTTTCGCCATACAGACGCACGTTGACCAGGTTGACCGCATTGATAATCACGAAGAAAGCCGCGGCCCAAATCCAGGTTGGGACATCAGGCAGCCAGTACTGCATATAAATTCCGGCTGCGGTGAGTTCTGCCATGCCAACCAGCACAAACATCACCCAGTAGTTCCAGCCAGACAAGAAACCCGCGAACGGACCCCAGTATTTATAGGCAAAGTGGGCAAACGATCCGGAAACGGGTTCTTCAACCACCATTTCGCCCAGCTGACGCATGATCAGAAACGCGATAATCCCGGCAACACCGTAACCGAGTAATACAGCAGGTCCCGCCATCTGAATAGCCGGGCCGATTCCCAGAAACAAGCCTGTACCAATTGCGCCGCCCAGCGCAATTAACTGAATATGGCGGTTTTGCAACCCCCGCTGAAGCGTCGGTTCATTCGTCGACGCGGCATCAGACACGCTGGTGTCAGATGCAGTTGACGCGTTTTTCACGCCCTACCCCTGTGTGGTTTTTATTGAAGGGGCTTCTTTTAACATTTCAACCTGGTTGTCGCAAGGCGCAATCGTTTGGATACGCCGGGCATCCTTGCCCAACGCACCGAGGCCCAGGAAAAAAATCAGAAGTCGTAACTGACGGAAACCTTCAGCGTGCGTGGCTCGCCCTGGAACAGATAAGTCCCGGTATCATCAATACCTGACCAGTAATTCTCGTTGGTGACGTTATCGACCCCTGCACGCAAAATCATCTGGTTCTGATTTTGATTGAGTGACATACGGTAACGCACACCTAAATCCAGTGTGGTAAAACTGTCGAGTTTCTTGGTATTTGCCGCGTTGGCATACTGAGCGCCAGAATGGTTCAGCCGTGCCGTCGCGGTGAGTCCTTCAACAGGTTTAATATCATATTCAGCCCCCAGCACCGCATAGAAGTCCGGTACGCCGATTGCCGTCTTACCGTTGTTGACACCGTTTTGATTTTTACTGAGCGTCGCATCCAGCCACGTTGCACTGGCGTTCAGCCGCAGTCCTAACACCGGTTCACCAAATACATTCAGCTCCACGCCACGATTACGCTGCTCACCGTTGATTGCGTAATACCGGGTCTGGCTATCCAACTGCGCAACCGGCATTTTGATTTCAAACAGCGCCAGTGAACCGCCTACACGCCCAAAGTCTGTTTTGACCCCAACCTCATTCTGTTTTGCATGGATGATTCCGGTGCTTTGACCGTAGTTCACCGCACTGCTTGGCGCGGTGCTGCCAGGCTGTAGCGATTCGGTATGATTCGCATAAAGAGAAAGTTCCTGCCACGGCTTATATACGACACCGTACGTCGGCATCCAGCGGCTGTCATCAAAACTGTTCTTAACGTTTTCAGCGCCTGTTTCTTTGTTGTAATCACGTACCACGACCTTTTGGTGGCGGGCACCGACGGTAAACAGAAGCTGATCATCAAGCACGCCCAACGTATCGCTGAGTAACCACCCCTGGCTACGCGTACGTCCACTGGTTAACGGATCGCTGTAGTTACCTCCCGTCGCCGTCACCGCTGGTTTTGCTACAGCTTGCGTATCGTAGATATTGACGTCCGGACGTGCGGCACGTGACCCCATGCGCCAGGCGATTTTGTCTTCTTTAGTGACGGCGGAATAGCCTACATTAACCTTATGTGACACAAAACCCGTATCAAAATTCCCGCGCAGCCCTGCCATCCCGCTGAACGCATCAATAATACGATTGGTATCAAGGCGTCCGGCTTTGGCGTCACCGGCCTGGTTGTATATTTCCGGGGCACTGTACAAACCAATTTCATGCGCGTGCTGCGCACCTAAACCAGCATAAGCGATCCAGTTATCGGTCAGATCATATTCCGTGCGCGCCATTCCGAACTCATTTTCAATATCGCTATAACCCCATCTCTGGCTATAGTTGTGCGTATTTTTCGGCAGATCGGGGACAAATGGCACATAGTAGACATTGATCCCCATGTTACCGCCGTGAAACGTCTTTTTTTGATACCCGACGTCTAATGAACTGCGGAAACGGTCGCCACGGTAATCCAGTCCCAGCGATGCCAGCGTGGTACGACGTTTATCGTCGTCAACCGCCCCCTCCCCTTCACGATGCAACAGATTCACACGGGCGCCGGCCTGGTTATTGTCACCAAAACGACGTCCGGCATCGAGCGACGTTCCCACCTGTGAGTCACTGGTGTAGTCCATACCAAGGCGTGTGATCGGCGTATCGTCTGCATGCTTGGGTTCAAGATTAATCATCCCGCCAACGCCGCTACCGGCCGCGCCATTGAGCAATCCATTCGCGCCTTTAAAGATTTCAACGCGATCGATCATCTGCGTATCCACCACCTGGCGCGGCAGCACACCTGATAATCCACCAAAGGTCATATCATCGCCGTCAAGTTTCAGACCGCGAATACGGTATGTCTCTGCGTAGTTACCGTAGCCTTGCACCGCCTGCACGCTCGCGTCATTGGCGACAACATCGGCTACGGTCTTAGCTTGCTGATCTTCGACCAGTTTTGAGGTGTAGCTTATAACGTTAAATGGCACATCCATGGCATTTTGCTGACCAAGCATCCCCAGCCTGCCGCCATTGGCGACCTGGCCGTCGAGGAAAGCAGGCAGTAACGTATCGCCACCGGGTTTAAAATCACGTCCCTCTGCAGCCTGTACGACAATGGTATCTTCCGCTTCTGTCGGGGTTTCAGCAGCATTCACCGTGCCGGAAAGCGCGCCAATAGTAGCGGCCAGCACAGTTTTTCTCATTAATTGTGCGTATGTTTTAGTGTTGTCCATAGCCATGCCATTAAAAGTCTGACGACGTTGCCGGAGAGCGCCCCGGCAACATGTTGTTATTATTTATTCAGATCAATACGCACCACGTTATCTGGCGCGGAGGTGGAGTGGTCTTTATTGAATTTCTGTTTCACGGTGACAAACAAGGTTTGGCCATCAGCAGAGAGCAACAGGCTGTTTGGATTGGGGAGGAGCTCCCAGCTTTTCTTCACGCTGTAATCCGTTGCGTTCAGGCTAAGCAATTTTCCGGAATCACGCTGGGTAATATAGATTTCATTACGCTTCGCATTGAATTTCACCGCCAGAGAATCCCCGATATCCAGTTGTTTGAGCAGCTTGCCCGTATGAATATCCAACACCAATGTCGTTTTCGCTTTGGAATTGTCGGTGACAAACAGGCGACCGGTTTGCGGGTCTTCCGCCATATTCAACAGCAACGCGGGTTTATCGCCCAGCGGCTGCCAGCGTTTTTCAACGCGCTGAGTACGCGGGTTGATAACCAGGATTTCACCGCCGCCATTTGCCGCATAAATACGCTGCGTCATTTCTGAGTAATGCAGTCCGGTCATCCATTTACCGGTATTTTTAATCCGGGTTTTTAGTTTCAGCGTTTCGGCATCAACCACCCAGATCACCGCCGGATCGGCAACGGCGCCAATATAGAGCAGACCGTTATGCAGCAGTACCTGACGCGCACCGTATGGGAAACCTTGCGGGTTACGTTCCGGGAACAGCACGCGATTCTTCACTTTGCCGTCTGCGGCATTCAGCGCGCTTAGACCACCATCCAGAGAGTTGGTGACATACACCGTTTTACCGTCTGGCGAGATAGCCATACCAAAGTTTTTCAGATCGGTGTGGCTCAGACCGATGGTCTTCAGCGTTTGCGGATCCAGCTTGTAAACCACCCCACCCTGAACATCTTTGAACCCTTCCGCGCTGGCGACGTACAGCGCATCACCCGCAGGACTCAGCGCCATTTCATACAAGCCGTCAGCCAGTGCGCGTTGCTGAATATCCGTTGCTGCCGGTGCGATTGCTTTTTCCTGTGCCAGCGGGTTACTGGCTGGCGTGGCGTTAGCTGTGCAGCCGCTCAATGCAACGGCAGCCAACAATGCCAGAGCGGATGTTGTTTTTTTCATTGTCAGGATCCTTACCAGAATTCACGCAGATTGTTAATATCAAAAGAGAATGAGAACTATACGCATTATCTTTATCAGATCAAGAATAATTAGCCGGTGAATAAAAAAGATGAAACGAGGGTTTAAAGACATGAAGAAGTGCGCGCCAGTACCGCTTTTTCATAATTACAGTTAATTATTCTGGACGAAAAGGCATCGCAGGCCACAGAATGCACTTTACTGTTTTTCCAACATTTTCAAACGGGTGAACCTGTCGTGGTTCAGTCACTCGTTTTTGAACCACGCCAGGCAACGACTGTCATGAATAAGATCATTAAACGACTTGAGATCGTCAAAAGCGCCATCGAACTGGAAGATGAAGAGATTATTTTCCAGCAGCTGGCGCATCTGAAAAATGAACCTTTGCCAGTCATTCCCGGCGTCATCGTGCAGGCGATTGAAGAACGGCGTTTCGGCGATGCCCTGCGTGAAATTACGCACTGGCTACAATCCCAGCGCGCAGTATCAACGTGGCAGGACCCCGGCATTGCCGCCAGTAAGCTCGAACTGAAAGCGCTTGAAACCCAACTGCGTGATCTGATTGATAAGCGCAACACGCGCATTCAAATCCTCGATGATTTCAATGACCTGTATCATCTTCGCCTCGGACCGTTAATGAGCCGAATTCTCGAACTGCGTAAGCAGTTGGCCGCCAGCGCACAACGTAAGCAGGAAGCAGAACGAAAACGTCGCGAAAAAGATTATCAGTCCTGTCTGCACTATATTTCACAGGCCGTTGATCAACTGGCGAAACTCAAGCAGCACTGGGTAAATCTGAGTTCGGACTCCCGCGAATCCGTGGAAACTCGCCAGCGCATTCAGCAACAGACTGAGCTTATCACCGCCCTGCTGGCGGAAATTCGTGAACTGGAAAACGACTTTTCTCGCCAGGACGACAGCGCGACCCGTCAGGCACAGGAGGAAGCCAGCCACGAATATGATGAATATCAGGAACAACAGCAGGATGCGCAGCACCGCTACACCCGCGACCAGCGGCTTTCAGCGGATGAACGTAATGAGTTAAAACGCCTGTGGCGTCAGGCCAGTCGCCTTTGCCACCCGGACGTGGTAGCGGATGACCTGAAAGAGAAAGCCCATCAGATGATGGTGCAGCTTAATCAGGCACGACAAAATGCCGATCTGGCCGCAGTTCGGGCATTGCTGACCCAGTTACAAAGCGGACTCGAACCGATGATGGCAAGTGATCGATTAAACGATCTGCAGCATTTACGTAGCAAGATTCAGCAGCTCAGGGAGCAAATTAATGCGCTGCTCAAAGAGATTAGCGATCTGGAAGCGGAAAACGCCTGGCGTCTTGCTACTTCAGTAACAGACAAAGAAGCCTACTTCTCCGATCAGCAACGGGCACTGACCGAAATCCGCACTACGCTGGAAATGCAGGTACAACAAGTGGAGCAAGAGCTATTGGCTGGCTGAGAAAATGCGCGTACAAAAAGCAGACAAAAAAGCGGCTGCAAGACTGATTTTCAGATTAAGCACAAAAAGCTTACTTCAGATTAAACACCTTAAAATATTAACAAAACAAGAATATAAATCTAAATTATTTTCATTTTCAGCCCATTAATTCAAATTAAACACTATTTTCTCCTTCCAAACATTTAGCTCCTTCCCTGCCCGGCCTTTGATTAAGAATTCTCCTGGTTGTTTCCTACCCCGTTAAGAAAATCACATATCTGTTTGAAATTAATAACAATTAACAGTATTCCCCTTCTAAACCTATAGGAATCCCCTGTCATTATCGAATCGACGGACACAAAACTTCGCCGATCAATAAGCGAAATCTATCAATCATCTTCACAGAGGTGATATAAACGATTTATCTTAAATTTTAACAAAGTGTAATATCCACTTTAAGAATAGTTAATGATTTAAATAAAGACAGATATTATCTGTTGATATCCGAATAAATAAGGATACGTTCAAAGCAAAGAGCGAAATATACCCGTCATACTTCAAGTTACATATGCGTTGGCTGCGTTAGTTCACCTCAGCCACATAGTATCTGTACGCCAGGGAATTCTCTCCCCGGACTTCCTGTAGCTTGAATTATTTAGGGCATACGAGAATTAATTAACATTTCATGCATCGCGAGAAACTCTTTTTTAACCAAAAAAAGAGGCGACTGCTTGCACCAAAATTTCAAGGAGATCGTTATGTCTAAAGCTATTTTTTTGGGTGACTCAATTTACCCCTGGCTAGGCATGCGAGAAATCCTACGTGGCTCATCATTATATATTGATATCGCGTACCATTCCTCCCAGACGCTTTCTGCCGTCCAAACGCTATCTTATGAAACGGATTGCATCATTATTAATCCTGACAAGTCAGATTTTTTAAAATATGCCAGGATTATCCGCAACATGGCTATACGACCATCCACAACGATCATCGTGTTAGCCGATGAAGCCACTTTTTCTATTTTTCAAACAGTGTGCGGAATGGCCCTGCAGTTCCTCGATCAGGACACCAGTCTTGATCAGCTATTGCAAACAATCACTCGTATCATCGACAGAAAAAATCCACGCAATATCAAAGAACTACAAACAAAAATAACGACCAACGAATTCAATGTGATGATGATGCTAGCCCGCGGGTGGTCACTGGCACAAATCGCCGGAGTATCGCAAAAAAGCGAAAAAACAATCGGGGCGTACAAAAGCAACATTGCCAGAAAGCTGGGTAAAAGTAATACCCGGCTCAAGTACACCATTTCTCACTATAGCCAGCCGTAACTGACTTATTTAAGGATAGTAATCACAGTTAATTATTAACAGATTTTCTTTCGGCTCATTTTTTAATTCCGCCTGGCCCGGAAGGGATCGCTATTTTCGAAAATCGACATACCGGGTAGCACATCCGCGTGCCAACCATCGCCAACAACTCAACGCATTAACACATACATAACAGGAATGTAAACGAGGGTTATATATGAATAAGGTTTACAGCATTATTTGGAACGCGGCACTCGGCATCTGGGTTGTCGTCTCTGAATTAACCAGAGGTAAGAAAAAAAGCAGTTCACGTAAAACTGTTGCGGTACTGGCCGCCAGCGCATTAAGTGGCGCTACGATGATGGCCTCAGCTGCGCAGATTACCACTACGGGCGATCGAAATATTTCTGACGACTTCCAGAACGGTATTTCTGCGGGCGTTTATCAGGTTCCCCACGACTACGGCTTCTTATATGAAAATAATACTGCCAGTCAGACACTCAATATCAGCGGCGCAATCCCGACGATTAATCCGGGTCAAAGCGGCGTTGTAGAATCAACCACCATCAGTGAGTTACTGCGAACTGGAAAAATCACGCTGCAGGCTACCAGCCCAGGCCAGGGTGCAAAAACAATCACCACAGCAGAAGAGCTGGCGGAATACCTGACGTATAACCAATCGGCTACGCCTTCTCAAAGCGAAAACTTCGAGGTGGTTGACCCGGCATTCCCGGACGGCACAGAAACCATTAAGGTCTATGATACCAATGTGTTAAGTCGCTTTCTTACTAAATCGCAAATCGGCGATTCCGTATTAAATACTTATGATGCAACCAGGTCTGAAATCTATAAGCAGTTTGGTATCGCGCTGGCAACCAATGGTGCTACGGCCAACCTGAACATAGGTAATGACACGCTCAATGTACGCGACAAAGCCAATACCATCGAGTTACTGGCTAAAGACTCCTCCTTACTGGAAGCACAAGGCGCCAACAGCCAGGTAAACTGGCAGTCTGACAACTATATAAAATTTAACGCAGCACCCGTGATCCCCACACAAACGTTCACCGGCTCAGCGCAAACCTCTGTCTTTGGCGATGATGTGTCGCTGATGACTTATGGCTATGATGCAGATGGCAAGGTTATCGAAACCGGGGTGCGCACATTCACCATTACCAGTACGCAGGAGTTGGCTGATTTTAACGACTTCCTGTTGGGCAGAAGTGCCGACGCCGCAGAAAATGCCAATGGCGATAAGGTCAGCCAAATCCAATTGTGGCTGGAGGCTGAAGAGGTCACCACCGTCACAGCAGCACAAGCAAAGTATGCCGGGTATATCGATAGCTTAATTAATTCCAGCCAGCCGTCTGATGAACTCACCTGGGACTACAAAGTCTGGACCGATGGAAAGTCACATATCAACAACGCCACTGCCGCCCGCGGTGAGTTGCATGCCATTTATGCCAACGGCGCTGGCACCACCGGTACTCTGAACAAAGAGGCGATAATTGCCGTTGACGGCAGTATCAATGGCGTCATGAAAGCCATTGACGGTGGGGTTATCAACAACCTCGGCGAGCTGAACGCGCTACGCAGTTCTGGCGGGCAAAGCCTGGCGATTGGCATGTTGGCGCAAAACGCCGAGGCAACCAACCGCGGGACTATCAACTCAGGTCTGTTCATTGATAAAGATGGTAATCAGAACGTTAACAGCTACGGCGCATTCGGTATGCAGGGACAAGGTACCAGCGTTATCACCAACGAAGGCACCATCAACCAGGCGATCACCACCGATAACTTCGGTACCGCATCTGCCGCCGATCCCTGGAGCAAGGATAAACCTGATACGTCGCTGACGTTGGCTATTGGTATGCAGTTGTCCGGCGAGGCAAAAGGTGTCAATAACGGCAATATTAACGTCGTCGACGGACGTAAAAACGGTGCGTCTTACGGTGACGGCACCGCCTTTGGCGTGGAAGTCGCCGGAAATGCGACCTTTACCAACAGTGCTGATGCCGCTATTTACCTTGGTCGTGACGCAAGTAACCTGACCCAGGATGTCATCATGCCAGGTGGTGCCAGCCTGAGCGCAGGAATTATGACCAAAAGCGCCAAAGAGGTGATTAACAACGGTCTCATCACGTTGGGTACCGGTGTCCGTAACGCGGCAGGAATTTTGATCGGCAACGCAACAGGCAACGTACTGAATACGGGCAACATCGTCATCAATGGTAATGGGGATGCGGGGAACAACAAGAACTACGGTATCTCCGTGCGTGACAGCGGCACGGAAAATAATCAGGAAATCCGCAACGACGGCAAGATTAACGTCAACGGCACGAATAACGTGGGGATCCACGTCAGCGCCAATAACAAAAATGCCGAAGTAACCACCAGTGCCACAGGCTCTATTATCGTGGGCGGTACGGGTGGCATCAACGATCGTAACTACGCCATCTGGGCTGAAGGAGGCGCCAAAGGTCAGGCCGTGGTCAACGTCTACTCCAACATTACGCTGGACAAGGCCGGGAACATCGGCGTACACGTGCGTGATAACGCCATTGCTAACGTTGATAGCCTGAGTAGCCCGGTGTTCAACAACACCGATCAGATTGGCTATTATCTGTATGGGAAAGACGCGATCGCCAATATTGGTCAGGCGGTGATGAATGACAACGGTCAGGATCGCACCACCATTTTCCGTATCGCCAATGGCGCATTGCTGGCCGGTAACACCACCCCTCCTGGCGGCCAGGCCAGCTCCAACCTTGACCTTACCCTCAGCGGTAAGAACTCCGTTGGCGTTCTCGCTACCGGTGCAGGCAGTCAAGTCGATACTGGTGAAGCCACATTTACCGTGCAGGGTAGCGATTCCGCAGCACTGGTCATCGAAGGCGGCGCCAGCGGTAATATCAGCGACAAAACCACCATTAATTTAACAGGTGAACGTACCGTTGCCGGGGTGGTTGATGGCCAGGCGCATCGGTTGAATGGCAGCGCAGAGGGTAATGCCACCAGCACTACGCTTACTTCAAACGCGAAGATCACCTCTGAAGCCAGTGGCAATGAAGTGATCGCCTATATAGCGAGAAATCTGGGTAACCTGATCCTCGATACCAAATCAATTATCGATCTGGCCAGCATCGACAGTATCGGCGTGGACGTTCAACAAGGCGGTAGCTTAACCAACAACTCCTCCAGCGCCCTGCATGTCAGCAACGGCATCGGCGTTCGCGCGTCGGGTGCCAGTGCGCAAATTAATCAACTGGGCCAGGTTAAGGTTGATGATGGCACCGCTGGCGTATTACTGACGGAAGGGGCCAGCCTGCAGATTAACGGCATTAGTGGCGACAGCATTACCACCAACGGTACTGCTGATGGCATTCGCCTGGCAGATAAAGCCGGCGACCTGTCAGCGCAGCATGTGAAGATCCGTGCTGATGGCACGGGCGCAGGCATTCAAAACGATGCTAACAACACCAATATCACACTGCAAAATGTGACCATCGATTCCAACGACGGCGCGGGGATCCGCACCAGCGTAGCCCTGAACATGAAAGATGGGCTTAACAACATCCTTAACGTTAACGGTAAAGGTACCGGCTTCGCCTTTGAACAGCGCAATGGTGACGCAGTAACGGGCAATCTGACCATCGGCACAGGCTATACCATTGAGGTACTGAACAGCGAAGGCAGCGGTATCCGCGCCAATACTGATGGCCGCATCGACACCAAGGCCGACATTAACGTGCACGACAGCGCTGGCGGTTCGGCAATCATCGCGAAAAACGTCAGCGCGTTAACCAACAGTGGCAAGATTATCTCTGCCAGCACCACCTCCCCGGTAATCGACGCCAGCGGTGACAGCAGTAAAGCCATTACCAACACCGGCACCCTGCAGGCCATCACCGACACTGCGGTGGTCATTCAGTCTGGTAAAGGCAATGACACCATTGATATCAGCGGCGGTGTCACCAGCGGCGTAATCAATACCGGTGAAGGTATGGACACCTTCAACTGGCGTAGCGGCACCTATGCCGGTGAAGTGAATTTCGCCGGTACTGGCGGTAACAATAAAGCCAACATCGGCAATGTGACGCTGGAGAACACGCGCCACATCATTACCGCTGCCGGTACGGGCAACGCCCTCACCTTCACCGATACAAAAGATGCGAAGATTGGAACGCTGGTCAGCGACAACCTGACTACCGGCACGAATATTGGCACCGGCTGGGATTCGCTGACCCTCAGCGGGTCAAACGCGGATGTCCGCATCGTTGAAAACCTGAGTCTGGCAAGCAAAACTATTGCTGTAAACAATGGTGCAACGCTGCGCACCGGCGACCATGTCGAGCCAACCAGTACTGCCGCCAGTATTGGCGACTACAATGTCACAACCCAGGGCGCAGGCAGCAGGGTTATCTTCGATACCCAGGGTGATAACACCGCGGCGCAAATCTATAACGGTACTATCAGCGGTGACGGGAAGTTTGAACGTGCGGCGGGCGGCACCACGGTCTTTACCGCCAACAACAGCTACACAGGCTCTACCACCATTGCGCAAACAGGTACGTTGCAGTTAGGTTCCGGCGGAAACACGGGCGAAGTCAGCACCGAATCTGACATCATCGATAACGGCATACTGGCAATTAATCGCGCCAACGACGTCCTGCTGAACGGCGTTATATCCGGTATCGGTGCACTGCAGCAAATAGGTGACGGCATTACCCGTCTGACCGGCAACAACACCTATACCGGCGACACAACTGTCACCCATGGCACGCTGTTGGTGAATGGCGATCAAAGCGCAGCACGTGGCGCAACCACCGTCAGCGGCACATCCACACTGGGTGGGAATGGCATTATCGGCGGCAACGTGCTGATGAACGATGCCACAACTATCAGCGCTGGCGATGGCGGTGCGGGTACGTTATCCATTAACGGCAATCTGCAGCTTGGCAGCAAAACGACCTCCGCTTTCGAACTGGGCCAGGCCTATACGCCGGGCGGTAAGCTGAATGACCTGATTAACGTCGCAGGCAATTTGCAACTGGATGGAACTCTGGATGTCACCACGTCATCGGGCGGGAATTTCGGGCCTGGTGTGTACCGTATTTATAACTACGGCGGTACGCTGAATAACCAGACGCTGGAGTTAGGTGCTGTACCGGACACTCAGGATAAGAGCAACATCTTTGTCCAGACCTCTATCGACAAACAGGTCAACCTGGTGAACGCCAACGGCGTTACCCTACAATTCTGGGATGGCGCAACCGTCAATCAGAGTCACGGCGCATCCGGCATCGAAGGCAACAGCAAGATTGACGGTGGCGATGGCAAATGGATGGCGATCGGCGCTCAGGGCGACAACAACTGGACAACATCCACCGGTGAGGGCAACGCCCCGTGGGCGCAGAAGTCATTTGCCGTCTTCACCACCAAAGGCGGTACCGTTACCGTGGATAACGCTGCAGGTGAAGTTAACTTCTCCGGGGCGCAGTTTGATGCCGATGGTTACGTCGTAAAAGGCGATGCACTTAACGCCTGGGCCACCACAGAAAACGCCACCCATGCGGGGCAGACGCCGGGGACCGGTGAACTGTTGCTGCGCGTAGGCGCCGGCGGTGCGGGACAAAACTTTACGGCAACCATTGAGTCAATCCTTCGTGAAGCCAGCACCAACGACAAACTGACACTGGTGAAAACCGACCTCGGTCGTCTGATCCTCAGTGGTGATAACGCGTATCGCGGCGGTACGCGCATTGATGGCGGTACGTTGCAGATCTCCTCCGACAACAACCTCGGACAGAGCGGAACCGATTTGGCGATTGACAACGCCTCGACGCTACAATTAGGCGCGGATTTGATCAGCAATCGCACCATCGAGCTGGGCGCCAATGCTAATGCGGCCGTATTCGATCTCAATTCGCACCACTTCACGCCGACCGGGGAGATTACCGGTGATGGCAAACTGAAAGTCACCAGTAGCTCAAGCGATGCCGGCAGTATTCTGACGCTCGACCGTGCCAACAGCTACAAAGGCGACACAGAAATTGCCGGTACCGGTAATAGCAACAATGTGACGGTCAATGCCAGCAAAACCGGCGTGTTCGGCAGCAACGAGAGCAGCACCATCACGGTTAATAATGGGGCAACGCTCAACGTCAGCGGCGCAGACACCCGTCTGCAATCACTGACCATGAACATTGCCGACAGCCTGTTAACGCTGGCCGATACCGTCACAGCAGCCAGTGCCAAACTGAATCTGACAGGTAAAGCCAAAGCCGTACTCTCAAACAATGCAACAGCCGGGGACGCGACGGTCAGCGTGGCAAAAGACAGCACGCTGGCGCTGGAAGACAATGCCAGCGGCGGGAATGCCATGGTGACCAACAGTGGGCTGATGACCATGGCCGATGAGGCGATGGCAGAAAATACCCGCGTGGTCAACCTTGCAGGCGGTCTGGTAGATGTCAGCACAGTCAACAGCAAGACTTCCATCGGTTCATTGTCCGGTGCGGGTAATGTCGAACTGGGTAGTAAGCAACTGTCGCTGGGGAATCTACACCTTCCAGACACCATCAGCGGCATTATCAGCGGCAACGACGGCAGCCTGGTGAAAATCGGTAACGGTACGTTAATCCTGACAGGCGACAACACCTACACCGGTATCACGGATGTCAATGAGGGTGTGTTGCTGGTCAACGGCAATCAATCTGCTTCTACCGGACAGGTCACAGTGAAATCGGGTGCCACCCTCGGCGGAAACGGTATTATCGGCGGCGCGGTTGATGTGCTGGACGACGGTCATATTACCGCCGGTGCCGCCATCAACAGCGTGGGCAAACTGACCACCGGTTCACTGACGCTGAGCGATAACGCCCAACTGGATTATCAGTTTGGTCAGGCTTATACCCCGGGCGGTGCTTTCAACGACCTGATCGACGTGAATGGCTCCCTGACGCTCGACGGTAAGCTCAACATTGAAACCTCACCGGGCGGTAGCTTTGATGTTGGTGTCTATCGCGTCATCAACTACACCGGCACATTGACTAACAATGTGATGGATATTGCTAACGCGCCGGAAGCGGCTGACAGCCTGTATGTACAAACATCGGTGAAAAATCAGGTCAACCTGGTCAACCATGCCGGACTGACGCTGCGCTTCTGGGACGGCACCGGCGGTGAGAATGGCGAGCTGAAAAATAACGGCGTCATCAACGGCGGCGACGGTATCTGGCAATCCAGCCAGGGGAACGACAACTGGACCACCGATGAATCGACGCCAGAAGGCGCGCTGAATGCACCGTTTACCGATGCCGCATTTGCCGTCTTCCAGGGGGAAGCCGGTAATGTGACCGTCGATAACAGTAAAGGCGATGTCATCATCAGCGGCGCGCAGTTCGCTACCGATGGTTATCGCGTCGGCGGTGAAGCCATTACTACCGATACCGCCAATACGTTGATTCGCGTCGGTGATGGTACGGTCGATGGCGTCAACTACACCGCAACCATTGACAGCGTGATCCGCGGTACCGGTGGTCTGAATAAAGGCGACCTCGGTACGTTAATCCTGACGGGCAACAACACCTACAGCGGCGGCACGACTATCACGTCAGGGACGCTTCAGGTTGCAGGCGATACCAACCTCGGCGCAGCAGAGACCGGAATCACCTTTAACGGCGGTACGCTGAAATATGGTGAAGCGTTTGATACCGCCCGTCAGGTGACGCTGGAATCTGGTGGTGGGACATTCGACACCAACGGACATGATGTGTCCCTGCTGACGGAAGTCGAAGGTAACGGTCAACTGACCAAAACCGGTAAAGGTTCACTGACGCTGACGCTGGATAACACCTATACCGGCGGCACCACCATCGAACAAGGTGTATTGCAGCTCGGCACGGGCGGTACGATAGGGAGTATTGAAGGGGATATCGTTGATAACGGCGTGCTCAACGTTAATCGCGCCGATACGTTGGCGTTAAGCGGAAACATCAGTGGTGCAGGCCAACTGCATCAGACCGGTAGCGGTACAACGGAGCTGCAAGGCCAAAACAGCTACAGCGGTGCAACGCTAATCACCAGCGGGGTATTGCAAGCCGGTGATACCAATACTCTGAGCGCCGCCTCGCACCACTATGTTGTCGCGGGCACCACCCTAAATACCCAGGGTTATAACCAGACAGTCGCAGGGCTGAGCAACGGTGGCGATGTGTCGCTCACCGGCCAGCAACCAGGCACAACCTTAACGGTTAAAGGGGATTACAGCGGCGAACAAGGCACTATCAACATGGCTGCCCGGCAGAATGCCGGCGGCACAGGTATTGCTGATCGCCTGATTATTGATGGCGGTAAAGCCAGCGGAAGCACGCTGCTGGATGTCGACGGCTCCGGCCTTGGCGCACCGACCGTGGGTGACGGTATCGAAGTGGTCACGGCGCTCAACGGTGCAACGACGACGGCGCAAACGTCGCGGGATGCCTTCCATCTTGTCGCTGAACGTATGGCTGCGGGTGCCTTTGAGTATCAGCTCCACGCCGGAAACGCTCAGGGCCAGGGCGAAAACTGGTACCTGAGGAGTGAATATCGTCCGGAAACCATGCTGTATTCCGGTCTCGCCAGCGTGGTTCGCCAGGGGGATATCAGTCTGTTGGGCAACATGCACCAGCGTATGGGTGATGAGGTTAAACCGGGTATTGATGAAGACAATCGCGCCTGGGCGAGAATGATTGGTTATTCCGGTAAAACCAAACTGGATGATGCAGCCGGTACGCAAACCAGTTCCCATACCATGGGTATTCAGGTCGGCGTCGATATGTACGCCAATGAAAGCTGGAAAGCCGGTATGTATACCAGCATTCTGGATATCGACAGCAATGTAAAAGGCAGTAAAACGGGCAGCAACGGCAAAGGCGGCAACATCGACGACAACGCATTTTACGTTGGCGGTTATGCTACCTGGTTCTCTGGTGACGGTATGTATGTCGATAACGTGCTGCAATACGGGAACCATAAATCCCGCCTGTCAGCATCGGGTAACAACGGCTCTTACACCGTCAAAGGCAATACGCTGACGGCCTCAACTGAAGTGGGTAAAGCATTCCGTTTAGGTGCCAGCGCCTGGAGCCTGGAACCGCAGGCCCAGTTGATCTATCAGTACAGCAACTTTGATAACAGCACGCTGGATGGTGTGACCCAAACGAAAGTGAAAATGGATACCGCCGATTCGTTTACCGCGCGTCTGGGCGTGCGTCTGGTCGCGGACTACGACACCAACCATGGCAAGTTCCAGCCGTACGGCCGGGTAAACGTCTGGCAGGGTCTGGGTTCCAAAGATAAAACGCACTTCAGCAACGCGGTCGCCACCACCACGCTGGAATCTTCACAGCAGTACTCCAGCACCGAGGTTGCAGCGGGTCTGTCATGGTCTATCGACCGAAATCTGCAGGTCTACGGCGAACTGGGGACACAGTTCAGCAACGGCAGCAATAAATCGCAGGTTGAAGCCCCGGTCAATGCGTCGATTGGCTTTAAGAAATCGTTTTAAGCAGGCATAAACTCGCAAGCCCCCTGTTCACAGGGGGCTTTTTTTGTCACTCCAGAATACAGCGCTGCCTGAAACGCTGCACTTATCACGCCTACGGATTAGTGTTCGTTCTTGCAGGTCGGATAAGGCACAGGCGCCGCCACCCGACAACGCGAAAGAATTCAGACTAAGGGGAACAACAAAGAGGGATGAGATTAACGGCTATATTGCGCTAAGAGTGAAGGAATCTCTTCTGCCAACACCGGGGGAGAAATGAAGAAGCCTTGAATTTTGTCACAGCCAATCTGCGTCAGGCGATCAAGTTGAGACTGGGTTTCAACCCCTTCGGCCAGGACTTCAATGCCAAAATTGTGCGCTAAAGAAATGATACCCTCAATAATCCTTGTCGATTTAGTGTCGGGCTCTATTTCGGTGACAAACTCTTTATCAATTTTTAAGGTATCAAAAGGATATTTCAACAGATAATTAAGATTAGCGTGCCCGGTACCAAAATCATCAAGCGCTAACTTGACCCCGATTGCCTTCAGTTCCGTCATATTTTTCGCCGCTATTTGGCTGTCACACAGCGGCGATGTTTCCGTTACTTCAATCTGGCAGCGATGAACCGGAAGGCCGGAAGCGGCCAGGTTTTGTCTGATTCGTTGAGGTAAAAGAGGATCGCAGAATTCAAGCGCAGAAATATTTACTGATAATACAAGAGGTTCGGGCCAGGTACTCGCAACATTCCACGGCGGGCTGGCAACCATATCTTCAATTGAAAATATATTGCCGCTGTCTTCCAGTAACGTAATAAATACATCAGGAGAAATCATACCCATCTGAGGGCTGTTCCACCGCATTAATGCTTCAAATCCGCTAATACACTCGGTATGTAAATTAAAAATAGGCTGATAAACCATATAAAGTTGACTGGTATTCAATGCCTTTTCAAGCGCGGTGAGCACCTCATCGGAATTAAACATTCCCCCTCTCCCTCTACAAATCATATAAATTAAAAACCAGTCAAAGTCACTCCCGAGTTGTACCTGCTGTTAAGTGCGTTACATCAGAAAAGAATAGCCAGGTTAGGGTAAAAAAGACATGCTGTGGGTAAATCTGACAATCAGTTTATTCAGATCAGAGGTATTAGTCAGTCCCAGCTTGGCGACAACTCTCATCTTATGCGCCTGAATAGTCTTATAGTTCAGACTAACCAACTCAGAGATTTCCTTGGCAGAATAACCACTTACCAATAGATTGAGGATTTGTTGTTCTCTTTCCGTCAATCTCTTCTGCGAACGATACAGTCGGGGATTCCATTTCCCGACCGACAACGTAGCCAACTGAGCAAAATCACGCAATGAGGATTTCTCAGTCAATACTATGGTTTTTTCAACGTATAATAATTCAACACATAATTTCGCCACCAAACTATCAGCAACGATAACGACAACGCTATTATAAAACTTGAACCGGTTTTTATTCAAAAACTGCACAATGGCAGAACAAGGCTGTTCATTGTTAATGATATTAAAAACCATTGTCTGATGCTGGCATAATGACGACTGCTGCAACATATCCTCAAACTGGAATGTTTTTATCGGCACATGTTTGCTTGTCAGGTAGGCAAACATACCGTTGCCCACAAAATTATCACTGCCACACATCAACATCCTGTTCACCGCTCCTTATAAGCTTCTAATTTTATTACTCATTAAAAATTTAATAATGGTTTTCTCAACTTCAGCCTCTTCACGACGGTTCTTAAAATCGAACTCGCAAGAAACCTGATGACAGGAATACAATTGATTATCCTCATCAAATTCGTTGATCGCGACGACATCAATGACTTTTAGATCAAGCTGAAAACTGCCGAACGTATCAAAATCCAGAGCAGCATTTTTAATCACTGCATCCTTGTAAAGAAAACGGGCATTAACATCTTTAGCGATTAACGCACAACCACCCTGAGAGATGTTTTTAATCTTAAGTGAGTAGTTCTCTCCGTTTTTGTAACGACCAAAACAGAAAAAATCGAACCCCTTCAGAAAAGAAAACCGCTGATTCTGTCGCTGTTGGGCAAAGAAAATCATATCCGGGATGAGGTAGGATATTCCTGCCTCAGCACCTGTTGATGGGGTGGCTTCAAATCTGGCGCTAAATTTTATAATCCCGCTGTCACTGTGCAGGATAAAGTATTGGATCTTTTCAGGAATGATGTCTTCATGACCGGTGACCACAAAGCGTTCGAAATCGATCCTTTCTAACTGCGTGATGACGCTGGTGTTTTCACATAAAACTTCCAGCTTCGTCTTCTTATGCAGCTCTTCACGAAGGATAGCGATGATCTCAAACTTGTTGTCCTTTGCTAATCCAAAGTTCATTCTAAAACCCTTATTTCCATATTTAAGATATGTCTCGGCCCCGGTCTGATGACAGACAAAAACGCGAGATCAGCATCCACCCCTGGTGCCTAATTACCATAGTGGATTCCATGTCGAACAGTTGATTAAAACTTAAGTTTTTAACTATCTTTCGTCACTTATTGATACGTAAAAACATTTAATCAGAATTAATTTTAGCTTAAGCCATGCCTAAAACCATGCAAACCTACGCAATAGCTATAACAAAAGCGAATAACAAGACTTTTCAAAATGCGATTTTGAGATAATAAATAGCAATAATCGCATAGAAATAAAATAGAAAAAATGCTGTAAAACTAAGGAGTTGACAATACAGAGCGTGGACGGGGGGTGCTGAACCTATAGGCACAATATCCAGCAGGTGGTCATTAGCCAACTGATACCAATACCATTACGTCTCATTTCACAGGAATGAATGTATCATTCAGGTATATTAATCGTAATTTAACTTAAGTGATAAAAAGGCCAGCATGATGCTGGCCCCGGTAAATACCGAATTAAATTAGAGTGGCAAACTCTCTTACAGAGGATACAGCGTTAAAAATTCAATACCGTTGTTTAACGATTGCCCGGGCAGAATCAGCAATTATCATCACTGCCCCAGCCAACATTAACGTGTTTTTTAGCACCAGACGTCCCGCCCCGATAAATACGGAAAGCCGTAGTGTAAATCACCCAATGGCATAACCCATACTTCTGGTGTGGTAATTAAAAGCGACAAGGTGACCACTGGCGTTGCAAATGCCAGAATTTCCCCCATCAATCCTGACCAACGGCTAATCGGTCAAGGTTAATCCAATTCGATCCCCCTGCCCCAGTAAACGAAGATATTTTTCCATGACGGCAATCCTACTTGTACAAAATTGCAGTGACATAAGTACTGCTATCAATTCTCATCGAAGTAATTTTCCATGATGATGCCAGCTTTTCTTGCGCCAGTGTAGCAATGTCCTCTTCGACATCAGAAGGTGCCGCTGAAATAGCGGATACACTGACGTGGGCCAAAAAACCCCCACACAGGTGGGGCAAAGATGCAGACTCTATATTTATTATTGAACGAGAGAAAACAGATCGTTTAATGACTCACTCATACTTGGATGGGTAAATATTTGGTCACGCAACACGGTATAAGGTAACCCGGCATCCATCACAGTTTTAATGATATTAATCATCTCATGCGAATCCACACACAGCAGTGAGACACCTAATATCTGCTGCGTATCCGTGTCCACCACAGCTTTAAGTACACCACGCGTATCATCCATGACTCGCGCCCGTGGAATCGCAGCGACGGGAAGCGTCACCACCTGTACCGCCGCACCGCTGGCACGGGCCTGCTCTTCTGTCATCCCCACGCGGGAAAGTGGTGGTGTCATAAAGACGGAATATGGCACATTTTGCCGATCGCCGGTGTTTCTCACCCCTTCGCCTAACAGGCCATCACGCACAATACGGAAGTCGTCCAGTGAGATATAGGTAAATTGCAGCCCCCCTGTTACATCTCCCATAGCCCAGATGTTATCCGCCGACGTCCGCAAATATTTATTCACAATAATGCCGCCACGATCGTTCACATCGACACCGGCTTTTTTCAGTTGCAGCTGTTCCGTCGCCGGCTTGCGGCCTGATGCGACCAGCAGTGCGTCAACAACCTGTTCCCCTTCCGGCATCTGTAGCTGCACCGCGCCATCATGAGACGAAACCGACTGCACCTTAGCATTGAGGATCAGCTCTACGCCTTTATCGCGTAAAATATCAGCGATCGCATCGGCGATATCCCGGTCCTCACGGGGCAAAAACAGCGGTGCAGCCTCAAAAATAGTGACCTGACTGCCGAAGTTGGCAAACATCGACGCGAACTCAACGCCGATATAGCCCCCCCCCAGGATACCCAGGCGCTGTGGGCGTTGGGTCAAATTCAGCAACCCGGTGCTGTCAAAGACGCCCGGCGTACTGGATAATCCCTCAATATCCGGAATCGTCGACTGTGCACCGGTATTAATAAAAATCTTCTCACCGCTCAGCTCAAGCGTTCCTGTCGACTGCATTACCCGCACGGTATGGTTGTCGACAAATTCAGCACGCCCTTCAATCACGTCCACATTTTCCAGATTGGCCAGATTATGGAAGTTTTTATCGCGCAGAAAACTGACCACGGAAGTCTTACGCTGCATCGCAGTTGCAAAGTCATGCTGCAGCTCAGCATCGTGTACCAGGGTTTTGGTTGGAATACAGCCGATATTAATGCATGTTCCGCCATACATGGTGTTGGATTGCTCAATAATTGCTACCCGCCAGCCCGTCTTTGCCAGCGTAGCCGCCAGCGTCTTACCTGCTTTGCCAAATCCAATAATGATCGCCTGATATTGTTTCATGCTGCCTCTCCGCAAAGTCATTGTTCATTTGTTACTCTGGATTATAGGCAGTGCCCTGTCAGGCCAGCATATCCATAACGCGCAATTTTTTGTTCAATCGTCTAAGACCAAATAATAAAAACCAAAAATCTGCCAAACAAAACAAAAAGTAACTATTTGATAAAATTAATTTAATGTAAAAATATGGCGATAATTACGGTTCTATCAACAACAATAAAAATTGTTCAGGAGTCTTTATGGATGCACTTAGCCGCTTGCTAATGCTTAACGATCCGCAGGGTTCTATTGATCAAAACTGCGTATTGAGCAGAGACTGGCAACTCCCTCATGCAGCAGGTGAGTTATCCGTGATCCGCTGGCATACGGTAACCCAGGGTGGCGCTTTACTGGAGATGCCTGATGGCAACACTTATACACTGCGTCCTGGTACGGTAGTCATCTTGCCGCAAAACTCCGCGCATCGGTTGTGCCAGTCAGGTGAAGAGCAAACGCATATTGTTTGCGGAAGTCTGCAACTACAGACATCCTCCCGCTATTTTTTAACCGCGCTGCCGGAAGTTTTGCTGCTGGCACCTGGCGAAAATAGCCCCGTTTACCACTGGCTTAAGGCGATGATCGGGCTGATGCAGCAGGAATCATTGAGCATGCTGCCCGGTTCCAACGTTGTGTGCAGCCAGCAATGCGCCACGCTGTTCACGCTTGCCGTTCGCGAATGGTTATCTCAGGCCCCCCCTGCTAAAAATGTGCTGAATCTGCTATTACATCCCCGACTGGGAGCGGTGGTGTTCCAGATGCTGGAATCACCCGCACATCCCTGGAGTGTTGAAGAACTGGCGCAGCGCGCGCATATGTCCCGGGCCAGTTTTGCTCAACTGTTTCGCGAGGTTTCAAACTCCACGCCGCTCGCCGTACTCACTACATTGCGTCTGCAATTCGCCGCCCAGATGCTGTCGCGCGGCGCCCAGCCGTTGGTCGTGATTGCCGAATCGGTGGGATATGCCAGTGAGTCATCTTTTCACAAAGTTTTTCTGCGTGAATTCGGCTGTACGCCTGGTGAGTACCGTAAACGGGTGAAGGCGCTGGAATCATAGCGCCCACCTTCAAAGGATTGAAGGCGAGCGCTACCAGGGGCTATTTCTGGGTGCGATGCCTGTGTAGCCACATCAGCTTATACGCTGCCGGAATGATGAACAGTGACAGCAAAGGTGCCGTGATCATGCCGCCAATCATCGGTGCAGCGATACGGCTCATGACTTCAGACCCGGCTCCCGTTCCCCATAAAATCGGCAGCAGACCCGCAATGATGACCGCGACAGTCATTGCTTTAGGACGCACACGCAGTACCGCTCCGTGGTACAACGCCTCATCCAGTTTATCTACGGTAAAGGTTTGCGGGTTTTCCAGCGCAGGCTCTGCTTCAATGGCGTGGCGCAGGTACATCAGCATCACCACGCCAAATTCGGCAGCCACGCCTGCCAGTGCGATGAATCCTGTCCCGGTCGCGACCGACATATGGAATCCCATCCAGTAGAGAAACCAAATTCCGCCTACCAACGCAAAGGGCACACTGGTGATAATCAACAGTGCTTCGCCAAAACGACGGAATGCCAGATACAGCAGCACGAAGATAATCATCAGCGTCATCGGCACCATCAGTTTAAGCTTGTGGCTGGCGCGCTCAAGCAGCTCAAACTGCCCGGAGAATGCCACGCTGGTTCCCGGTTTTAGCTGGACGTTTTCAGCAATCGCTTTTTTCAGATCGTTCACCACCGACACCATGTCGCGATCGCGGGCATCAATATAGATCCAACTGGTTGGCCGCGCGTTCTCGGTTTTCAACATCGACGGCCCCGAAACCACCTGCACATCTGCAACATCAGCCAGCGTGATTTGCTGTTTCATTGGCGTCAGTATCGGCAGATGCCGTAGCGTTTCCGGGCTATCGCGATAGCTTTGTGGATAACGCAGATTGATCGGATAGCGGGCGATACCTTCAACCGTTTCACTTACCATGGCACCGCCTACCGCTGAGGTGATAAACAGTTGCACATCGCCGACGGTCATCCCATAACGGGCGGCCTTTTCACGATGAATATCTACGCTAAGATAACGTCCGCCGACCAGACGTTCAGCCAATGCGGATGCCACGCCAGGCACCGTTCTTGCGACTTCTTCGATTTGCTCTGCCGTGGCGTCAATATCCGACAACACGGTACCCGAAACCTTAATACCGATAGGACTTTTAATCCCCGTAGAGAGCATATCGATACGGTTACGAATTGGCGGGACCCACAGATTCGCCAGCCCCGGTAAACGAACGGTTTTGTCCAGTTCCTCAATGATTTTGTCCATCGTCATCCCCGGACGCCACTGATCCTGCGGCTTCAGTTGGATGGTGGTTTCCACCATTTCCAACGGCGCGGAGTCGGTCGCCGTTTCAGCTTTACCGGTTTTACCAAACACGCGCGCCACTTCAGGAACCGTCATGATGAGCTTATCGGTTTTTTGCAGCATATCTGCCGCCTGCGCTGCGGAAATCCCCGGCAAGGTTGAAGGCATATACAACAGATCGCCTTCGTTAATCTGCGGTAGGAATTCGCCCCCAACCTTATTCAGCGGGAAGATGACGGTCAGGATCGACAGCACCGCCACCAGCAGGGTCGTTTTCGGCCAGTGCAGCACTTTCAACAATAACGGGTGGTAAATACGAATCAGGAAACGGTTAAGCGGGTTGCTGCTTTCCGCCGGGATCTTGCCACGGATCCAAAATCCCATCAGGATCGGGATCACCACAATGGCCAGAAACGCAGCACCTGCCATAGCGTAGGTTTTGGTAAACGCCAGCGGACCAAACAACCGCCCTTCCTGCCCTTCAAGGGTGAAGATAGGGATAAACGACAGCGTGATAATCAGTAAGCTAATAAACAGCGCCGGACCGACTTCCACCGAGGCGTTGGTGATGACTTTCCAGCGGGTTTCGTTATCCAGCGTTTCACCCGGATGCTGATGCCCCCACTCTTCCAGCCGCTTATGCGCGTTCTCAATCATCACGATTGCGGCATCGACCATCGCCCCGACCGCGATGGCTATCCCCCCAAGCGACATAATGTTGGCGTTCAGTCCCTGGAAATGCATCACGATAAACGCGATACACAGTCCCAGCGGCAGAGAAATAATGGCCACCAGCGCCGAGCGGATATGCCACAGGAACAGCGCGCACACCAGCGCCACAACGATAAACTCTTCCAGCAGCTTGTAGCTCAGGTTATCAATCGCGCGATCGATCAGTTGACTGCGATCATATGTTGTAACTACTTCAACGCCTTCCGGCAGACTGCTCTTCAGCGTTTCAAGTTTAGCCTTAACCGCGGAGATCACCTCGCGCGCATTTTTACCGGAGCGCAGGATCACTACGCCGCCTGCCACTTCGCCTTCGCCATTCAGCTCGGCGATCCCGCGGCGCATTTCCGGCCCAATTTGTACGCGGGCAACATCACGCAGATAGACCGGAACGCCATCTGTGCCAGTTTTCAGCACGATATTATTAAAGTCATCAAGGGACTGCAGATACCCACTGGCGCGGACCATATATTCCGCTTCTGCCATTTCGACAGATGAACCACCGGCTTCCTGGTTTGAGGCATCCAGCGCCGATTTCACCTCACCCAGACTGATGCCATATTGCGTCAGCTTCATCGGATCGATGACAACCTGGTACTCTTTGACCACACCACCCACCGAGGCAACTTCCGCCACGTTAGGGATAGTTTTCAATTCATATTTTAAGAACCAGTCCTGCAGGGAACGTAATTGGGCAAGATCATGTTTGCCGCTGCGATCCACCAGCGCATATTCAAATATCCAGCCGACCCCTGTCGCATCTGGTCCCATTTCAGCACTGATGCCAGCGGGTAATTTCCCCTGCACCTGGTTGAGATATTCCAGGACACGGGAGCGCGCCCAATAAGGATCGGTCCCGTCTTCAAAAATGACATATACGTAAGAGTCGCCAAATTGCGAGAAACCACGCACCGTTTTCGCTCCCGGCACCGACAGCATGGTGGTGGTCAGCGGATAGGTCACCTGATTTTCAACAATTTGCGGCGCTTGCCCCGGATAACTGGTTTTGATGATCACCTGCACATCAGAGAGATCGGGCAGCGCGTCAACCGGCGTATTCACAATGGTCCAGGTGCCCCAGATACTGAGAAACAGCGCCCCCATCATCACCAGGAAACGGTTTGCCACCGAGCGGCGAATAATCCATTCAATCATTTATCATGTCCTCAGTGTGAATGGGTCGCCTGGGCTGGCATCGCGGGTACAGCGAGCGTCCCGTTTGCCTGGGCGCGCATACGATCCAGGGCGCCAGAAATATTCGCTTCGGAATCGATCAGGAACAGACCGCTGGACACCACGTTTTCACCTTCGCTCAAACCAGAGTGAATGGCCGTTAACCCCTGAGACTCATGGAATACGGCTACCTGCTTAGGTACAAATCGTCCTTCATTATCGACGGTGATAACCCGCTGTTCGGTACCGGTATCAATCAGCGCTTTAGACGGGATCAGCAGCATCGGCTCGCTTTGCGTTTTTAGTTGCAGATAGGCATTCATTCCCGGCTTAAGGGCCTCATCCGGGTTATCAACCTGTAGACGAAGCTGGAGCGTGCGCGTCGTGGAATCCACACTCGGCAAAATACTCCATTTGCTAATGGTGAAGGATTTACCCGGCCAGGCAGGAACGGTAATGGTGAATTGCGAGGCGTCTTTAATCAGCCAGGCGATAGATTCCGGGACTGAAGCACTGACCCAAACCGGATCCATTCCCTGAATTTTCGCGACCACATTATCTTTTGAGATGTTCATACCAGTACGTAAATCAAACGCGGTAATCACCCCATCAATAGGGGCCTTCAGGGTAAAGCGAGTCTGAATTTTCCGCGTCGCTTTCAAGCGTTGAATGTCCGCCTCCGGCATTCCCGCCAGGCGTAATCTCTCCAGAATACCTTCAACCTGCGTCGCGCTGCCGCCCGTTTCCCGCAGCAGTAAATATTCACTTTGTGCTTCTACCCAGTCGGGAATTGTCAGATCGATAAGCGGCGAGCCCTGCTTAATTTTGTCGCCCACAGTCAGCGGATAAACTTTCTCGATAAAGCCTGCCGAACGCGCCTGGACAATGACAAATTGATATTCGTTATAACTGACGTTCGCCGGGAAAGTTTGTGCATATTGCAATGGCCCACGGCGCACGGGTTCGGTTTTTAGCCCCAGATTCTGAGTCTGTGTCGGGTCAATACGCACACCCGGTGTGGATGTACTCGCCGTCTCTTCATCGGCATATTTCGGGATCAAATCCATATCCATAAACGGAGATTTACCCGGTTTATCAAACCGCGTATTGGGATACATGGGGTCGTACCAGAATAAAACTCTACGCTCTTCTTTTTTTTGAGCAGCGCCGGTATCGGCCGATACTTTTGCGGATGAATAATAGGTATACACACCGACAGAAATAATTCCGCCGACAATCATGCTGCCGAGAATAAGCGCGGTATTTTTAATATTTAAAGACGCCATAGTGATTTCCATTGCGCGATAGTCTCGCCCGTGTCCAGGAAAACCCGGGCAAGAATAAAAGAGACCAGCGAGATCCGTTATTTACTGATGTGAATATCGCGTAAGACAGAGAGATTTCCCTGCTGAACAAACGTAAATGCAACTTTATCGCCTGGCTGAATATCGTCGGCCCTGGTATCAGATACCAGCGTGAAACGCATCGTCATTGCCGGCCAGTTCACTGCGGGAATAGGTTCATGTTTAATCGTGACTTTTTTGCTATCCATATCAATAGATTCAATCACGCCTGTCGCACTAATCACTTGCTCCTGCTGGGCCGCAGGCGCCATATTCATCATCTCGCCATGCTGATGTTCATTGGCCTGAGCGTTAAACATGACTACAGATAACACAGTAAACAAAGCGGCTTTAGCGGTAGTTTTCATGCAATATACTCCTGAGAATTTAAGATTAAGGATCATTCAACCCAGCCACCGCCTAAGGCAGCAAACAGCTTAATTTCATTAACCTGTTGGGCATAGTTAAGGTCGAGCAACGATTGCTGTGTAGTGAATAAAGAACGCTCGGCGTCCAGTACTTCGATATAACTAACCGCACCATGTTGATAGAGTGCACGAGCGCGTTGCAGCGTGATTTGTAATGAGTCCAGATAACGCTGTTGTCCGGTAATTTGATCGGCAAGGCTTTGACGCAACACCAGTGCATCCGCAACTTCTTTAAATGCGTTCTGAATTTTTTGCTCGTAATTCACCACCGATTGCTGCTGGCGGATTTTTGCTAAATCGAGATTTGACTGATTACGTCCAGCGTTAAAGATCGGAATGTCTATTTTCGGGACAAAATTCCACATGCCGCTGGCCGCATTAAAGAGGCTGGAGAGATCGCCACTGCTGCTGGATACAGAGCTGGTCAGCGTAATCGATGGGAAAAATGCGGCTCGTGCAGCGCCAATATTGGCGTTCGCCGCCAGCAATCCATGTTCGGCCTCCATAATATCCGGGCGCTGCAATAATATTTGCGATGGGAGTGCGGGGGGCAGTGTCACGGGTTTTATATCACCGCGACTGCGCACGCGGTCGTCCGGTAATTTCCCGTACGTCCCCAGTAATAGTTGCAGTGCGTTGTTCGCCTGCGCCAGTTCGCCTTGACGTTTGGCAATATCGCTGCGTGTGCTTTCAATCACGCCGCGAGCCTGCTCCAGTGCCAGCACGTTCGTACTGCCGGTCATCAACTGTTTCTCGACAAACGCATAAGAGCGCTGGTAGTTTTGCAACGTTTCTTCGGCAATTTGCAGTTGCGCATAAGCCAGACGCTGGTTGAAATAACTTTGCGCCACGTTAGAAATTAATGAGATATGCACCATTCGACGCGCTTCTTCACTGGCGAAAAAATTCTGCCGATCGGCTTCACTCATATTTTTCAGTCGTCCAAAGAAATCCAGATCGAAACTGAGATTCAGTCCCGCTTCAAATTCCCGGTTAGTGCTGCTATCGCCTTTTAATTTCCCGCTATAGGTACCGCTGGAGCCAGCGTTAAGCTGTGGGTAACGATCGGCATCCGTCACACCGTATTGCGCTTTCGCTTCCTGAACCTTCAGTACCGCCATGCGTAAATCACGATTATTGACCAGCGCCTCACCAATCAACGCCTTCACCTGGGAGTCAACAAAAAAGTTACGCCAGCCCGTATCCTGATATCCCGTCGGGGCCGAAACCAGCGTGTGCTGACTTAAGGAGAATTGCTGCGGAACCGGCAATGCCGGACGTTGATAGTCCGGAGCCAACGAGCAGCCAGCCAGAACAAAAATAGCGCTGAGGGTAAGAAGCTTAAATTTGTACATAGTTCTTCTCGTCCAGACCGGACTGATAACCATAAAAGATGTGTGAATTTATACCTGAATGACTCTGTTTAAGCGGTGACAGGAAAATGACAAAACTGTCATTTTCCCAATAACCGATTGCTATCCGATCCGCCTTCTCTAGAATTGAAAATCCGCACAGCCAGTGCGTGATGGAGAATGTCATGAAGATTTTGATTGTCGAAGATGAAAAAAAAACCGGCGAATACCTGACGAAAGGCCTGACGGAAGCGGGTTTTGTTGTGGATTTGGCGGACAACGGTCTGAACGGATATCACCTGGCAATGACCGGTGATTATGACCTGCTCATTCTCGACATCATGCTGCCCGATGTAAACGGCTGGGATATCGTGCGGATGCTGCGCACCGCCAATAAAGGCATGCCCATTCTGCTACTCACCGCACTGGGTACCATTGAGCATCGGGTCAAAGGTCTGGAGCTGGGGGCTGATGATTATTTGGTTAAACCGTTTGCCTTTGCAGAATTGCTGGCGCGGGTCAGAACGCTGCTGCGACGGGGAGCCGCGGTCATTGTCGAAAGTCAGTTTCAGGTCGCGGATTTAATGGTCGATCTGGTCAGCAGAAAGGTCACCCGCAACGGCACACGCATTACCCTGACCAGTAAAGAGTTTACGCTGCTTGAATTTTTCCTGCGTCATCAGGGAGAAGTGTTGCCGCGTTCGCTGATTGCCTCTCAGGTTTGGGATATGAATTTTGACAGCGACACCAATGCGATTGATGTCGCCGTGAAGCGTCTGCGGGCCAAAATCGATAATGACTTTGAGCCGAAACTGATTCAGACCGTGCGTGGCGTGGGGTACATGCTTGAGGTGCCGGATGGCAACTAAACGATTACAGCGCCCTTTTTCGCTGGCAACACGGTTAACCTTTTTTATCAGTCTGGCGACTATCGCCTCATTTTTCGCTTTCGCATGGATAATGATCCACTCGGTGAAAGTCCATTTCGCAGAGCAGGATATCAATGATTTAAAAGAGATCAGCGCGACGCTGGAGCGTATTATTAACCACCCGAACGAACCGGAATCGCGTCGGCTGGAAACACTAAAAAACGTAGTTTCGGGTTATTCTAACGTCATTATTTCTCTGGAAGATGCCAATCAGAGGGCCATTTTCCATTCACCTAATGCGCCGGATCTTCGTCAGTTTATCGCCACGGCAACGCCGGATAAAAATGCACATACCCGTAATGTCTTTTTAATTTCCGGCCCAACGCTGCAAACATCAGAACATGCGCACGGGAAAAACGCATCCTCCAACTGGCGAATGATTCGTTTACCCATTGGGCAGTTGCCAGACGGAAAACCGGCCTATACGTTGTTTATGGCGTTATCGATTGATTTTCATCTGCACTATATTAACGATCTGAAAAACAAACTGATCATGACAGCATCGTTAATTAGCATGATGATTGTTTTTATTGTGCTGTTCGCCGTCTATAAAGGTCATGAACCGATCCGTAATGTCAGTCGGCGCATCCAAAATATCACCTCTAAAGATCTCGATGTTCGCCTGGACCCGCAGGCCGTGCCGATTGAGCTTGAGCAACTGGTCGAGTCATTTAATCATATGATCGAACGAATCGAAGATGTGTTTAAACGTCAGTCCAATTTTTCTGCTGATATTGCTCACGAAATCCGCACGCCAATCACCAACCTGGTCACGCAAACAGAAATTGCCCTCAGCCATCCCCGCAGCACGAAAGAGCTGGAAGATGTGCTCTACTCTAATCTCGAAGAGTTTGGGCGTATGTCGAAGATGGTGAGTGATATGTTGTTTTTGGCACAGGCAGACAATAATCAGTTGATCCCGGAAAAAACAGCGCTGAATCTTGCGGATGAGGTCAGTAAAGTGTTCGACTTTTTCGAAGCCTGGGCGGAAGAACGCGAAGTCAGCCTGCGCTTTGAAGGTCGGGCATGCCGGGTTTCTGGCGACCCGTTAATGTTACGCCGGGCAATGAGCAACCTGCTCTCTAACGCAATGCGCTATACGCCCAAAGGCGAATCTGTCACCGTGCGAGTGAAAGAGGCTGATGATCTCGTGCATATTATTGTGGAAAATCCTGGTACGCCAATAGCCGCGGAACATCTGCCACGACTCTTTGACCGGTTTTATCGCGTCGATCCCTCACGACAGCGTAAAGGCGAAGGTAGCGGTATTGGCCTGGCGATAGTGAAATCGATTGTGATTGCCCACCAGGGAAAAGTCTCCGTGACATCCGACGCTCGCGCTACCCGCTTTATTCTGACATTACCCAAATATGCCGCTTAATAATTATTGGTGGCGCTAATGCGCCATCGATTAAACCTGATATTAATATTATTATTCTCTGACATCATCGTCATAATCCTGTCACCTCACTGACAGCCCCTGATTATTATAATTCTCCTGTAAACCGACACTGGAGAAATATGATGAATAAGATATCTTCCTTTTTAGCTATCGCCTTTTTTATCTCAGCTGGCGTTAATGCGGCAGAAACATCCACAACGCATCAGCAGGCAGCTATGGCTCACGAGATGATGAATAACAGCGATACACCTGCTCATCAGCAAATGGCACAAACACATAAAGCACAGGTGCAGAATAGCCAATCCACGCGGGCTAGTGCACCGTCTTTTTCGCAAATGAATGAACATGAAAAAGCGATGGTCGTTCATCAGTCAATGAATAACAGTCATTCATATTCACATGAGCTGCAGGCGAAAAAACATCGCGAACAGGCAGCAACGCAAGGGTAATCCATCTCTCCACCAAGACACGCGTGCGGGCCTGGATAGCAACATAGCCTGCGCGCTTTCCCGTGGTTAGTGTCAATTTTAACCGTCCCAAAGAGCGCTGAGATCACAGCGCTCTTACATTCTGTGCGTTACAGTATGCTGCTTTAACGCTGGAGTCAGGCATGGCTTTAACCCTTACGGTGTTACTTGAAAACAGGCGCGCCCGCGGTGCAGAAAAAGTCCTACGGGCAAAACCTGGATTAAGTCTGTTAGTTCAGGATGAAACCACCACGATATTATTTGATACCGGGCCTGATGACAGTTTTAGGCACAATGCCGCATTAATGGGCGTAGACTTGTCTCAGTTAACCGCTGTCGTGCTCTCACATGGTCACTATGATCACTGTGGCGGCGTCCCGTGGCTTCCCGATAACAGCCGCATCATCTGTCATCCACACATTGCCTGCGAACGTTACGCTGCGTTCACGCTTGCAGGATATACCCGTAAAATCAAGAAATTATCGCGCGATAATGATTACTCTCGTCTGCAGATGGCGTACTCCCGTGAGCCTTTGCCCCTTAGCGAACGCTTTCTGTGGTCAGGAGAAATATCCGTATCCGCACCGCAGGCCTACGGTGTCATCAATGAGAATCCTCCCCAACGCGACTACATCACTGACGAAGGGGTATTGATCTACAAGTCAGACCGTGGATTAGTCATCATTACCGGCTGCGGACACCGGGGCATCGCCAATATCGTCGCTCACTGCCAGCAAATAACGGGCATCAGCAAAATTCATGCCCTGGTCGGCGGCTTCCATTTACGCTGCGCATCGCCCTATACGTTATGGCAAACCCGACGATTTATTAAACAACAGCAGCCAGAAAAACTTCTCGGCTGCCACTGCACCGGCGCGTGGGGACGTTTGTGGTTACCAGGACAAGAAGCCCCCGCGACAGGAGATGTTATTGTGCTGGCCGAATAATAATCACCATTGTGGTTGTTGTATCTTCATCACATAACATTCATGAATATCAAAATGCGCGCACAATCTTGATCTGGTCACTTATTATACAGAAATAAAGTTCGCTACACTCAGGACAGAGGTAAACAAACAGGAGGTAGTGAATATGTATCGCTCTATTCTGGTGCCCATTGATATCTCTGAAGCCGATTTAACTCGCCATGTTATTCCGCAGGTTGAAGCGCATGCAAAAACCGCTAAGGTTCATTTTTTAGCGGTCATTCCTACCGTTCCGTTCTACGCATCACTAGGGCTTGCCTACTCCAACGAGTTCCCGGACAGAAGTGGTATACAGGCGAAAGCCACCGAAAAGCTCGACGACATTGTTAAGCAATTCAATATCCCCGCCGGCAGAACGCAGACCCATGTGGTTTATGGCCCACCGAAAGATCAGATCCTTAAACTGGCAGATGCCGTGGACGCCGAATTGATCGTCATTGCATCCCATAAACCGGGTTTCAGCACCTATCTGTTGGGGTCAACCGCCGCTGCCGTAGTACGTCATGCCAAATGCCCCGTACTTGTTGTGCGGTGATATTGGTTAGAAAAACAGGAAAACGGGAGCGATCAGGCTCCCGTTTTTATATCCCCAAAACGCTGCAGAAAAAGTTAAATTCAGAGCCGCTGATGTAGACGTTATGCCTACTGGAATAAAACTTTGCCGGGAGGATATTTTATCGAAATGGTACGCCCTGTAGGATTCGAACCTACGACCTACGGCTTAGAAGGCCGTTGCTCTATCCAACTGAGCTAAGGGCGCATAGAGAAGTGATGACTTCATGCAGATGAAACGCGTGAATTATACGGTCAGCGCCTGCTGAGTCAATGCCTTTTGTTCCGGTTGCTGACGAAGTGTACGAATGTTGTTTTTTTCTGGTCGTTCATGGGGTTCCAGGAAATCACCTGGTAATAACTCAGCCAGCATAATGCGGGATTTAAGGTTACAAGTATTTAGAAAATTAATGATTTTGCTTAACATTCCCCAACCCCTTCCCTGCTGTTCAGGACCTCGTCAATGTTAAGTATCGCTATCAAGGAAGAAAATAGTCATTTCGAACATGGGCTGAAAATCATCATCTCCCGCCTGGCAAATGAGTGGCATCAGGACATCTGCTTTTTACCTACCGAAGATATCGATCGCGCAGACATCGCCTTTATTTCACTGGATGACGATTGGCTCAGCGCAGGATGTTATCAGGTTCCCGTCCACACCAGACGCCAGCATCGGGTTATCATCTGCAACGGAGGCGATAAAGATAAGCTGATGTTTCGTCCCTGCCTGTATATGCTGCCGCTTATCTATCGCGAAGATAATGTTGAAGCGATAACCCAAAAATTGATTCTGATTCTGCAAAAACGCGCGCTCCGCCACAGTGTGCCTGCAACCATCTGCCATTACTGTACCACCCGCCACTTTTCAGTGGAGGAACGCCAGTTTTTAATGCTACTTGCCAGCGGTAACACGCTCGCTGAAACAGCACATCTTCTCTCCATCAGCGATATCCAGGCCAGAGCAACTCGCCGCCGTATTATGAAAAAGCTGGATGTGAAAAATGATCAGCAATTTTTAAGGTATATCAGGACGCACCTGAGTTTTCTGCAACAGTAGAGTGAATCTTGCGGTCGGGCATTTTATTGAGAAATGTCTCATCATCAATTAAGTATCGGCACCTACTGTACCTAATCGCATGCTGCCAGAATACCCTATGTATATTATTTCCGGGGAAACAAATAGACACACTCGGTAATATTTGCTCTGACGCCAGGGGGGATATCGTGGCACCGAGCCTGCTATTATGGAATGATAAATCTGAGTACTCGGTCTTTACCGCTAAAAACAGCGATGCAGAACCCCTGCAATTCGCACTTAAATTCGAGCCCATTGTCGATTTGTCTACCGCGTTGAGATACGGTTGTGAGGTCCTCACACATCTTCCCGCCAATATAAACAGTGAGAAATATTTTCACCAACTGTCGGTTCAGCATCGACAGCATCTGTTTTATCAGCAAATTGACAAAATTAAGTGCTACCAACAGGGATTGCGCTACTCACTGAATTTACCGATGCAAGCCTTTCTGAGTTGGCCGCTATTCCATTCCCTGATTACGCCCTCTCCGTCCAGCTTGATTATCGAAATACAAGATCCAAATACGTTTTATTCTTTAAGTACACCCCAGCGGGCGATCGTCTACGGCGTAATTCAACATCTTGAAGACCATGGTATCCCAATATGGCTGGATGACGTCAATGAGGAACTGCTTGGCACATTCACCGCAGCCAACTGGCATTTGTCAGGGGTGAAGTTAGATAAAAATACGTTCTGGACACTCAGTCATGTGCCGGAAAAACTCCGCTAGGTTATTCAGATGGGGCGCGCAATCGCCAGCCTGGTGGTAGTTGAAGGAATTGAAACGCAAAAACAGCAGGAAATTGCCCTGCGCGCTGGCGCAAATTTGGGTCAGGGATATTTGTGGCCAGCCATTTATCCAGAGCAGGCGCAATAGATACGGACAGGGAAAAAGGAAGGATGCGCAGTGTAAAACGCCGGGAACGGCATCGCCGTTTACGAAACGCCCACTGTACCTGGCAATATGATCACTGTGCGCCGCAGGAATTTGACAGAATTGAGTATCTGGCTCAAAAACTTGATTACACATTACCGGGCGACACAATATCTCAAGCGATTATCACAACAGACAACTATCTCGGCTATACGTTAAATCGCTATTTATTTTCTGGTACACACACGGCCATCTTCCAGACGATTGAATCGGCCCTGCCACTGTTGAAAGAGTCTGAAGCGAGTCAGTTAGTGGTTGATATGGATGGTGCATCAAGCTCATATTTCGATGTTCTGGAATATCTTCGCCGACTCATTAAAGAACAGGATAATATTCAAATTTTCATATTACTTCCCAGTCGCCACGAAGCGCTCAGGCACTTTATTGCGATGGCTGGGCCATTCTATATCCTGTCGCGCCGTCAGCGCCTCCCGGAGATGCGCCATGCTTTATTATCTATGCCGCCAGACCATATTCACTCCGGGCACATAAATCAGGCTGACTGGGAGATGATCTCATTACTGTCACAAGGTAAATCATTAAAGAAGATTGCTCTGCTGCAGGCTCAACCCTATCACCGCGTTATCTATCGCCTGAACCAGCTGATCACGCTGCTGGGGTTGCCACATCGTCAGCGTTTTTTGCATCTGATACATCGCCTCAGCGTTACCTATCCCCATTTAATTTAACACCCTAACCCTCTGTGATATAAGAATTTATAGGAAATTACTTATTTTCAACTGAGAAAACGAATGTGATTTTTACAAACATTTAATATTTACAACTATTCCTGGTATTATATGTCGCGCAGGTATCCTGCTTTAGCTGACAGATTCAGTACATTTCGACAAAAAAGAATTGCCTCGCCGCCTTAACAAAACCTAAACAATTAGTCCATTGTGTCGTTTTTACTATTTAAAAAATTTTTTCAATCTGCCATAATTCAAACAGCAGGAGATTAATATCAATAGTCATTACCATGCCCTGATCTTTCAGGATATCCTAACAGACATTATGAACTTACGTGCTGTAAGCCTTTTCCGAAAGTGCAGAGCAGGTATAATCCTCACTGTTTTCTGATTAATTGTAAGTTTTCCCTGGTGTGAAATGGATATTCCACAAACTCATTGTTCTGACGTAGAACAACCGAATAAACAAGGATGACATAATATTTATTCGGTTCTTCTTCCAGAGCAATCCTTGGCTATTTGACAATATTATAACGCCTGATGTTTTATCAAAATCGCAAGATACACAAACAGTTTGAGGCATACAACAATGAAACCAGCATCCGTTATCATTATGGACGAACACCCTATTGTCAGAATGTCGATAGAAGTACTGCTCGAAAAGAATAGTAATATTCAGGTTGTTCTGGAAACCGATGACAGCCGCGCAGCAATAGATCATCTACGGACTTATCCAGTCGATCTGGTCATTCTGGATATTGAACTACCTGGCTCCGATGGGTTTACATTACTCAAGAGAATAAAATCTCTGCAGGAAAAAACTCGGGTACTGTTTCTATCCTCAAAGTCTGAATCATTTTATGCCGGACGGGCGATCCGTGCCGGTGCCAATGGCTTCGTCAGCAAACGAAAGGATCTCAATGATATCTATAACGCGGTGAAAATGATTTTATCAGGATATTCATTTTTCCCTTCAGACACGCTTAACTTTATTAATAATATTAATATACGTAAAGGTGTGCTGAATGACATGCCGTTATCGAACCGCGAGGTAACGGTTTTACGTTATCTGGCGAATGGGTTATCTAATAAAGAAATTGCTGAGCAACTTTTATTGAGTAATAAAACAATCAGCGCTCACAAAGCTAACATCTATTCCAAGCTCGGACTACATACCATTGTTGAGCTAATTGATTATGCAAAGATGCATGAATTAATGTGATCGCACTCCCGGCGAGGCGTCGTTCGGGAGTGCGTTATCAGCGCATGATGTCAATTGTAGTTAATCATAAACGTAGCATCTGCTTTCGCGATCCCCGGTTGAACGCCATCTGCCAGCGCAATATAGTTGGCAAAAAAAGTCAGCATAGCGTTGCCATTTTCATCAATGCTTACTGTCTGGCTGGCTTGTTCAAGCGGTAATCGCGTACGGTCGCTATCGTGCAATTCAATCGCGACCTTTTGTGCCATCACGGCATCGTCCAGCGCCAACAACGTGGTACCCGCTGCCGGCGTGCCGGAAAAGGTTATCGAGGCCGACCCCGGCGGGCAGCCTTCAAGTTTCAACGTGAAGGGAACCGGTTGGGTCGTATCCCCGGTGGTCTTTAATTGTTTTGTCGGCCAGGTGCCTAGTTCAACCAACTTATTATTGTCACTGGCAATAACCGCACAGGTAAAGTCCACAATATTACCGTGCAGTTCGATATTAATCTCACCCAGCGAGGTATCCGCCTGGCATAGTGAACTGGCTGACACTGCTGATATCAATACGAAAAGTGCACGACGTCTCATTGTTTTCTGCTTATTCATAATCAACTCGCAGATAGCCACGGGCGGTGAAAGGCCCTTCCGCTGGTTTATTGCCCGTCACGCTGACTGGCCATGCTCTAATGCCAACCCGCGCGGCAGCGTTATCATCCAACTGAAAGGGAATGGTGCTGGACAGATTGTTGGGTGTCAGCGGTTTACCGCTGCTGTCGGCCACGATAAAACCTAAATCCGGGTTGTCCGATATCATCATTTGCCCGGACGCTTTTTCGGCCTCGACCCGCATGGTCAGATAAGCTTGCGCGGCAACATTTGTACATTTTATGGCGACCGTTTTCGTTTGCGTATTGATACCTTCGGGCCGGTTACCGGCTCCCGCCTTGCTGAACAGCGAGGCACCAATATCGCCAAAATCAAACTCCACGATTTGCCCGGCATTCACCTCGCAGTTTTGTGGAACTTCCACCTTGCCGCTGTAGCTTATGGTGTAAACCGGCGTACTCAGCGCATCTCCCGTGCTGGTAGTGACATAGACGCTGAACATCGTCTGTCGCGGGATCGGCACCATGTTGATAAATGAACGAATCACTTTTAATTTAAACACCAGCTTCGAATCCATCACGCCAAAAGGCTGCTGTTTGGAAACGTTTGGGTGATTCCCCATGCGGATATAATTACGTGGAGGATAAAACAACCCCGCGTAGCTATCGGTAATACTCATGGCCCCCAACAGGTAATCATTGAGTTTCAGATACTGAAAGTTATTTTCCGTACTTTGCACGGGGAGTTCTGTCACATAACTTCGGTAGGTGTAATTCACCGTCGTCCCTGCCGGGCAGGTTGCATTCACCCCAACCCAGCCTGACTTTTCAGGCAATGTCACTACCTGGCCCGGTTGGTTATTGCTGCTGTTAAACACATTCGACAGATCGTAATAAACGTCCGTTGGCGTTCCGTTCGAGTTATGGCAGACCGTCGCCCATGACGTATTAGCTATAAGCAGTAAAGCGCTTCCCAGTAGCAAAACGGTTTGTCGTTTCATCATATTATCCCTGTCGTGCCGACGGTCGTTGGCACATCACGTTGGTGAGCGTTACAGCCTGTTTCAGGCTCTCTTCAGGCAAGGTATAGTGCGCTTCACAGCGTGCGTTTGCGCCTTCACCCCATTGGATCAACAAGTTGCCTTTGAGCGGCAGGCCACTCAGATAAATTTGTCCATCCTCACCGACCATGCTGGTGACGCCGCTCGTGGTTTCGCGAACCACCGACCCAAATGGCACCGGTTTTCCATCCCGGTTAACCGTGATAAGCGCCCGCACGCCAATGCGTGTATCAAACGCCGCACGTACCAGTGCCCCCTGCGTGGGCACGACGCTGCTAACGTTATTTTCCACATCGGTGTTGTTATTCATTGAATTGGTATCCAGCGCGACGCGGTTGTAACGATAAACGGTGGCATACGGCATGACCGCGTAGCCACGCCAGTCGGTCTGCACGCCGGTCTGGTTTTCTATCCGCACCCCCTGGGCCCCAGGTGCTTTTATCAGTACGTTGGTATCGCCCAGTGGTTGGCTGAGCGTAATGCCGTCCGCATGTCCGATGACGCCACCGGAGAGTTGCCAGTTATAGTCATGCTGGTCACGGTCATAGTTGTAACCCACGCCCAGCGTGCCATAGGCCGCCTGCCAGTTCGCGTTAGCGCTCCCGCTGTATCCGTTGGAGCTGCTGTGTCCCTGATTAACGCTGTAGCTGAGATTGCGTCCATCTAACAGCGTGCCGCCAATACCGCTTTGCCAGCTGTTTTGTCCATTGCTGTTACGGTTCGCATTGAAAGTGGCGTAGGTGCGATCGAGTGCGTTATCACGCGAGTAGCGCCGCCCGGTCAGCAGACTGAACGGTACAGACACATTGAAGGCCAGGATGCGGTCGGTATCAGAGATCCCGACCGATTCATTCCATGACCAGGAGAGTGAATAGCTAATCCCCTGCCAACCGCTGGCATACCCCAGCTGGTACCAGGTATTGGTATCTGAGGTGTTCCAGTACGTTTGCTGGCTACCCGATACATAGAGTGATCCGTAATCGCCAAGGTTCTGCGAAATGTTGATCTGAAAACGTCCCTTTTTGCTGTAGCTCAGATTGTGGTAGCTCTTCACCTGTGGAACATCGTGGCGATTCCCTTCGCTGTCATATTCGTACTCGTAACCTTCCATACTGCGATACGCCACATCATCGAGGGTATAAAACCCGCGCGTCGAATAGCGGTACCCCAACAGCTGGAAGTTGGTACCGAAGTTGTTCAGTGATTTTGCATACAGAAAACGCAGCGATTGCCCCTGATGCGTACTGTCATCCGCCAGTTGGCTCCGGGCATGCGTTAAATCGACAGAGACGGCTCCCCAGTCTCCCAGGTTGCGGCCAGTACCTAACACTAGTGCGGTGTAGCGTGAAGCTAACTGCGTGCCGCCATACGCGGTGTAACCTTCTGGTAACCCGGCAATTAACGTTCCCTGGAAAAAGAATGGCGAAGACTGCTGGCTATTACCGCTGCGAAAATCCCCGGCGACAACGTCATATTTGAAACGTCCTTCACGCTGGAGCAGAGGTACCGTGGAATACGGCACCGTATAGCGCTGTTGACTGCCGTCCTTCTCATCAACCGTTACGTCCAGGTCACCACTCGACGAGGTGGGGTTAAGATCGGTTATCGAAAAAGCGCCTGGCGAAACATAGCTTTGATAAATCACGTAGCCATTCTGGCGAATAGTCAGTTTCGCTGCGGTACGCGCAATCCCACGGACGGTTGGCGCATAGCCCTGTAAGCTGTCGGGATACATGCTGTCGGACGAATAGAGACGAGCACCACGAAAACCGATACTGTCAAAAACGTCGTTGCCAGTGTTACTGTCCCCCATCACCAGCTCACCCTTCAGCGGAATAATCGCGCGCTGAAGCCATGTGCCAATATTTTTCCAGCTTTGCGAATGGTAGCCGTCACCTTTCGAGTAGTTCCATGCACCGTTATTCCTCAGCCGCCATGGGCCATAGTTCAGGCCGCTTAACATGCTTAAGAAATAGCTGTCGGTATCGCTGCCGCGACTGCCGGTAAAGCTGTAGTTAACCAGCGCCGCCGGAATACCTTCATCCCACTCCTCTGGCGGAATATAGCCACGCGCACTGTTCAACATTGAGGCTTGCGGCAGGCTGACATTTAAACGCAGTGTAGAAAAATCGAAGGCAATTTCGCTACCAGGAATCGCCTCTGGCAAATTAATACAGGTATTGTTCGCATCCTGACTGAGTGCCGGAAACGCAGTGATATTGACGCCAAGGCGTTTAACCCAGTCGAGATCAAAGCACGGCATCAGCCCGCCGGATTTTTCTCCGGCTTTCCCCGCGCTGGTGGCGAAACGAATATCCTGGGTGGCCACAAACTCATCATTGCGCCAAATATCCACACGATAAACGCCTTCAGGCTGGTGATTCCCTTTTTCGAAACGAGACAAATCCGCCACAGTAGCGGTATCGGCAGATAAAAACGCCGGATTGAAATAGCTTTCACCCTGGCTGAAGGAGGGAAAGAGCGCGGCCAGCGTGGACAACGCCACCCCTGCCAGCGGTGGCGTAACCCCCGGTAACAGGCCAGGAAAATACGTTGTCTTATTCATCGTTTTCTCAACGCACGCTAACCGTTTTAGCGGTGGTGACTGCGCCATAATCGTTCACCGTCTGGAACGTAACGTTTCCCTGAACGCCAGTCGGCAACAGGACCTGCGTGTCATTTTTTGGCGCAACCATAACGTTATCAATCTTCGTATTTCCGACATTGAGATTGACCAGCGTGACGTAATACGCTGACGGGTTGGTGATTTTCAGGTGGTTGCCGGTACGGGAAAACTGCAGCATGCCTGGCGCATCTTCCGCGATTTGTGGCAGATTATTTGGGCGGACAAAGAGTTTGATGCGCGACAAAATCGCCAGTTGCAGAACGTTTTTCCCCTCAAGGCTATTTTTATTGACCGACGGAATAGCCTTCACATTCATCCAGAACAGCGATTCACGGTCTTTGGGCAGCGGCTCGCCCGCGTAGATGATACGCAGCGTGTTTTCACTTTTAGGTTCACTGACAAACAGCGGCGGTGTGACCACAAACGATTTATCTTTGACGCCTGCGCTGTTCTCTATCCATGAATTAATCAGGAAACGTTCTTTGGTATCACTATTACTAATGGCGAGGGACGTTTGTTTAGCCTCGGCAGGATAAATAACGCGAGTTGCACCTAATGCAATTCCACCAGATGCCTGCACACTGGTGGCAGAAAATAAGGCCAGTAAAATGATAAAGCCTGATTTTAGATAATTAAACATAGCTACAAATACCTTTGGCGTGATTATCGTTAGGAAATAAATCAGGGATACACCAACGTAAACCACACATCTGAACGAAGCGTTCCCGGCGTTATATATTCCGAGACAGCCCGATAGCGAGCAGTGAAATGAAACGTCATCTCTTGCGTTAAAATCGGGGCATAATGAAGCGGCAGCGCATTCGGAATTATTTGTCGCTGTCGCTCATCAAACAACGCCAGACCAATCCCCGAAACCGCAGACGCATCGCCGCTGGCAAGAAAGACCTGTGGATCTTCGGCTGGCGTAACGCCCGCAAAGGCAATCCCCACATGGTCATAAACATCAGCACTGCACGACGTTAGTCGCAGCGAAAACGGTACGCTGGTAGAAGCAAAACTTCCCGTCCCGGAAAACGCGTTAGTGCGGTACTGCCCCATCTGCACCCGTAAGCTCTGGCTGTCTGTGGCAACCGTACAGGCACCATTAACCAGTTGCCCACGTAAATGAAGACGGCCACTTTCCAGTATCACGGTGTGAGCAAACGCCGGCATTACGCAGACCATTCCCGCCAGCGCTACGCCTTTCCCTATCATCTGCCACATCCTTCATCATCCCCGGATAGTGCCTCATCCCATGAGGCGGTAGTCTTCCCTGCAAGAATCAAACGGCTTATTCGTACTTCATGATGAAGGTCGCATCCGCATTTGCCTGACCCGGCGTGGCGCTGGTTGCTGTGGCTTTATAACGCGCGGAGAAACGCAGGGTGTTGGTGCCTTCCACCAGCGCCTGAGCGGTTGAGAAGGTCGCGCCATCTGGCTTCAGTGCGGTAGAGGTGTTGTCCAGGATTTCGATCCCTACGCCGCCCGCTGTGGTGCTGTTATCCGAAGAAGATAGAGCCAACAGGCTGTTGTTGGTGAGGTCCGTCTGGCCCGAGAAAGCAACAGCAGCAGTCGCAGCAACTTTCGGGTCACAGTCGTTCAGCACGATGGAAAACGGAATTTGCGCCGTGGTGTCACCGACTGCGGTGAAGCTGGCGGTACGATATTGGCCTAATGTGACAACCTGGTCGGCTGACTGAGTGCTCACTGCACAGGCTGCATTGACCAGTTCACCTTCAAAGTGAACCGTACCGCCGCTCACGCTTACCGGATCTGCCGCCACCGCTGCGCCCGCCATTAACATCATGCTGGCAAAAACAGAAGAGGTCATTAATTTACGTTTCATGGATTTCCCTTGAATTACACACATCCGGCTCCAGCGTCCTGCGGGATCCGTTTGAATCATTATCGACATTAAATGTCAGGCAAATTATCTCTGCATCCTGTAAAGATATATATCGAGAGAGAATTAGCGAAACGTGTACTCCCACTCTCCTGAGTATTTGATTCACTAATTAATCTTCACGAATATGACAATTCGTCACCGGGATAAATTAAACATTTCAATTAATGAAAAATACCTGCAATTCCTTTTAATGACCCTGGCTTATTCTTATTGGACTCTAAGAAAATTCCGGATGGAAATGAGGCAAAAACGGCCATAACAAGACGTAACAGTCTGGTTTCTGAGATATTACCCATGAAAATAGCAGGGTGATGAGTTGTTTCATTTAGGTTAAGTTTCATTAGCATGCTTATGAATTACGTACCAACGTCCAACACCTGTTGCCGCGCTCACGGGCTATGCGAAACACTCCACCGCACGTAAAAACGCAAACGAAAACTGACAGCACGCCCCGCTTCTGACAAAATAGTGACATCCCCTTCGACTTAACGTAACAGACGGAATCCTCTCTCTGATGGCAGCAAAGATTATTGACGGTAAAACGATTGCGCAGCAGGTGCGCTCTGAGGTTGCTCAAAAAGTTCAGGCGCGTTTAGCGGCTGGATTACGCGCCCCAGGACTGGCTGTTGTGCTGGTAGGTAGCAACCCGGCTTCGCAGATTTACGTGGCAAGTAAACGCAAAGCTTGTGACGAAGTGGGTTTTGTCTCCCGCTCCTGGGACCTGCCTGAAACCACCAGCGAGGCGGAACTTCTTGAGCTGATCGATACGCTCAATGCAGATGCCACCATCGATGGTATCCTGGTACAACTGCCGTTGCCGGCGGGTATCGACAACGTCAAAGTGCTGGAGCGTATTGCACCGGATAAAGACGTTGACGGTTTCCACCCGTATAACGTCGGTCGCCTGTGCCAACGCGCGCCGCGCCTGCGTCCATGTACCCCACGCGGTATCGTGACCCTGCTTGAACGCTACAACATCGACACGTATGGCCTGAACGCCGTGGTGATTGGCGCCTCCAATATTGTTGGTCGCCCGATGAGCATGGAACTGCTGCTGGCTGGCTGCACCACCACCGTTACCCACCGGTTCACCAAAGATCTGCGTCGCCACGTTGAGCATGCTGACCTGCTGATCGTCGCCGTCGGTAAACCAGGCTTTATTCCCGGTGAGTGGATTAAAGAAGGTGCGATTGTGATTGATGTCGGCATCAACCGTCTGGAGAATGGTAAGGTTGTTGGCGATGTGGTCTTTGAAGATGCTGCCGCACGCGCGTCATATATCACGCCAGTGCCGGGCGGCGTTGGCCCTATGACCGTCGCCACGCTTATCGAAAACACGCTGCAGGCGTGTGTTGAATATCATGATGTAAAGGACGTTTAAGATGGCCACATTTTCACTGGGTAAACACCCGCATGTTGAACTCTGCGATCTGCTGAAGCTGGAAGGCTGGAGCGAAAGTGGCGCCCAGGCAAAAATCGCCATTGGCGAAGGGTTGGTGAAGGTCGATGGTGTAGTAGAAACGCGTAAGCGCTGCAAAATCGTTGCCGGACAGACCGTAAGCTTTGAAGGCCAAAGTATTACCGTCGTGGCGTGATCCCCGGTGCCGGATGAGGCTAACCCCCTGTCCGGCCACTTCCTCTCTCATTTTCAGATAATCACTTCATCACCACTTCACAGTGAATTGTTAGCATGTCGTTTTTCCACACGAAGCGATCATCATGCCAACAATTGTTACCCACGCGGCCGTGCCACTCTGCTTAGGGTTAGGTCTCGGGCTTAAAGTCATCCCCCCGCGCTTACTGTTTACTGGCGTCATTCTGGCTATGTTGCCGGATGCCGACGTGCTGTCGTTTAAGCTTGGCATCGCCTACGGCAACGTATTTGGTCACCGTGGTTTTACCCACTCGCTGCTGTTCGCCTTTATCGTGCCACTACTCTGTGTTTTGATTGGCCGACGATGGTTTAAGGCGGGATTGATTCGCTGCTGGTTATTCCTGACGGTTTCACTGCTGTCGCACAGCCTGCTGGATTCTGTCACTACCGGGGGAAAAGGCGTTGGCTGGCTGTGGCCGTGGTCAGATGAACGCTTCTTCGCACCGTGGCAGGTCATTAAGGTCGCACCGTTTGCGCTATCGCGCTACGCCACGCCGTACGGGCATCAGGTTATTCTTTCGGAGCTAATATGGGTATGGCTGCCAGGAGCCGTCATGATGGGTGTGTTGTGGTGGTACAGACGTCATTAATAGTGCCTGATGGCGCTACGCTTATCAGGCCTACCGATCATTCCATCGTAGGCCGGATAAGGCACTAGCCGCCATCCGGCAATATAGAGATTTACTTACGACGCCAGGTGGTGCCCTGCGGACCGTCTTCCAGCACGATGCCCATCTCGTTGAGACGATCGCGCGCGGCGTCAGCTGCCGCCCAGTCTTTCGCCTTACGGGCATCCAGACGTTGTTGGATTAACGCTTCAATTTCAGCAACTTCACCATCATCCGCCTGCGCACCGCTTTGCAGGAAGGCTTCTGGCTCCTGTTCCAGCAGGCCCAGCACGCCGGACAGCTTACGCAGATGCGCAGCCATAGCGTTAGCTGCCGCCATATCTTCGCCCTTCAGACGGTTAACCTCACGCGCCATATCAAACAGCACGGAGTAGGCTTCCGGCGTATTGAAGTCGTCATCCATCGCTTCAATGAAGCGCGCTTCAAAGGCTTCGCCACCGGCTGGAGCAACGGACTTGTCAGTGCCGCGCAGCGCGGTGTACAGACGCTCCAGCGCAGAGCGTGCCTGTTTCAGGTTCTCTTCGCTGTAGTTCAACTGGCTGCGATAATGGCCGGACATCAGGAAGTAGCGAATGGTTTCGGCGTCGTAGTATTTCAGCACGTCGCGCACGGTAAAGAAGTTGCCCAGCGATTTGGACATTTTCTCACGGTCAACCATCACCATCCCGGAGTGCATCCAGTAATTAACGTATTCACCGTCATGCGCACAGGTGGACTGAGCAATTTCGTTTTCATGGTGCGGGAACATCAGGTCGGAGCCGCCGCCGTGAATATCGAAATGATTACCCAGCTGTTTGCAGTTCATCGCAGAACATTCAATGTGCCAGCCAGGACGACCTGCACCCCATGGAGATGGCCAGCTCGGCTCACCCTCTTTGGACATCTTCCACAGCACAAAGTCCATCGGGTTGCGCTTCACATCAACCACATCAACACGCGCACCCGCCTGCAGTTGATCCAGATCCTGGCGGGACAGCTGACCGTAGTTCGGGTCAGTCGGCACGTCAAACATCACGTCACCGTTATCAGCAACGTAAGCGTGACCTTTGGCAATCAGCTGTTCGGTGATTTCGATAATCTCGGCGATATGGTGCGTCGCGCGCGGTTCAAGATCCGGGCGCAGAATATTCAGCGCATCGAAATCGTTGTGCATTTCCGCAATCATGCGATCAACCAGCGCCACAAAGCTCTCGCCATTTTCATTCGCGCGCTTAATGATTTTGTCGTCGATATCGGTAATGTTGCGCACATACTTCAGCTTGTAGCCGAGGAAACGCAGATAACGGGCAACAACGTCGAAAGAAACAAAGGTACGCCCGTGTCCAATATGACAGAGATCGTAAACGGTGATGCCACACACGTACATGCCGACTTCCCCGGCATGAATGGGTTTGAATTCCTCTTTTTGGCGCGTCAGTGTATTAAAGATTTTTAACATCGAAGATTCCGTGTAGACGTGTGTGGATAACAAAGCCCTATAATACCTATAAATTGGCCCCGAAGCAGCACACTTTGCAAGGTGATCGAACCTTGCGGTTATGCTATAACAAGCCCCTATCATGTGACCCTGACCAGGGTCGAAGCACCACTCTATCGGAACAGGATGCAAAAATGGTTACTTTCCACACTAATCACGGCGATATCGTAATCAAAACGTTTGATGATAAAGCGCCTGAAACAGTTAAAAACTTCCTGGACTACTGCCGCGAAGGTTTTTACAACAACACCATTTTCCACCGTGTTATTAATGGTTTCATGATCCAGGGCGGCGGTTTTGAGCCGGGCATGAAGCAAAAAGCCACGAAAGAGGCTATCAAAAACGAAGCCAACAACGGTCTGAAAAACACCCGTGGAACGCTGGCAATGGCGCGTACTCAGGCTCCGCACTCCGCGACTGCTCAGTTTTTCATCAACGTTGCCGACAACGACTTCCTGAACTTCTCCGGCGAAAGCATGCAGGGCTGGGGTTACTGTGTGTTCGCTGAAGTTGTCGAAGGTATGGATGTCGTTGATAAAATCAAAGGCGTTTCCACCGGTCGCAGCGGTATGCATCAGGACGTACCAAAAGAAGACGTTATCATCGAAAACGTGACCGTCAGCGAGTAATCGTGACAACACTGTTTATTGCAGATCTTCATCTCTGCACGGAAGAACCGGCGATCACCGCCGGTTTTCTGCGTTTTTTAGCCGGCGATGCACGAAAGGCTGATGCGCTGTACATTCTTGGCGATCTGTTTGAGGCCTGGATAGGCGATGACGATCCCAATCCCCTACATCGTGAAATGGCCGCAGCGATAAAAGCGCTGACGGATTCCGGCGTTCCCTGCTTTTTTATTCACGGCAACCGTGATTTTCTGATCGGCAAGCGTTTTGCCCGTGAGAGCGGCATGACCCTGTTACCTCAGGAAAAAGTGCTCAACCTGTATGGTCGCAAGGTACTGATCATGCATGGCGACACCTTGTGCACCGACGACGCAGGCTATCAGGCGTTTCGGGCTAAGGTTCATCAGCCCTGGCTACAAAAATTGTTTCTCTCCCTGCCGTTATTCATTCGCCAACGTATTGCCGCGAAGATGCGCGCCGGAAGCCTTGCCGCCAACAGCAGTAAATCGCTGGAGATCATGGATGTGAATCCACAGGCCGTCATTGCCGAAATGGAGAAACATCAGGTCCAGTGGTTAATTCACGGACATACACACCGTCCTGCTGTCCACGAACTCACGGCCAATGAGCAACCCGCTTTCCGCGTGGTGTTAGGTGCCTGGCACACCGAAGGTTCGATGATTAAAGTCACACCTGACGACGTTGAACTGATCGCTTTTCCGTTTTAATCACGGCTGAAAACGTCTGCATACACGCAACGCAATCGTTTTCCTTGTTTTTAAAACGTGCTATTCTCTCTCGCCTCTAAAGCAGTGTGAAGCACACCCACAGGAGTTTTTAGACGCATGTCTTCCCGCAATAATCCGGCGCGTGTCGCCATCGTGATGGGGTCCAAAAGCGACTGGGCTACCATGCAGTTCGCCGCCGAAATCTTCGAAATGCTGGACGTTCCGCATCATGTTGAAGTCGTCTCCGCTCACCGTACCCCTGATAAACTGTTCAGCTTCGCCGAAAGCGCTGAAGAAAACGGTTATCAGGTGATTATTGCCGGTGCTGGCGGCGCAGCGCATCTGCCGGGCATGATTGCAGCGAAAACGCTGGTCCCCGTGTTAGGCGTTCCGGTGCAAAGCGCAGCGTTGAGCGGCGTAGATAGCCTCTACTCCATTGTTCAAATGCCGCGCGGCATTCCCGTTGGAACACTGGCGATCGGCAAAGCGGGTGCGGCAAATGCGGCCCTGCTGGCAGCACAAATTCTGGCAACACACGACAAAGCATTACATCAGCGTCTGAGCGACTGGCGCAAAGCGCAAACCGATGAGGTACTGGAGAACCCGGACCCGCGAGGTGCGGCATGAAGCAGGTCTGCGTACTCGGTAACGGTCAGTTAGGGCGCATGTTGCGTCAGGCCGGCGAGCCGCTGGGCATTTCGGTCTGGCCCGTCGGACTGGATGCAGAGCCCGCCGCCGTCCCCTTTCAGCAAAGCGTCATTACCGCTGAGATCGAGCGCTGGCCGGAAACCGCGTTAACCCGCGAACTGGCGCGCCACCCGGCGTTTGTTAACCGCGACGTTTTCCCGATTATTGCCGACCGTCTCACGCAAAAGCAGCTTTTCGACAAGCTCGGCCTGGCAACTGCGCCGTGGCAACTGTTGGCGGATAAAAGCGAGTGGCCTGCGGTATTCGACAAACTGGGTGCGCTGGCTATCGTCAAGCGTCGCGTCGGCGGCTACGACGGTCGTGGACAGTGGCGTTTACGCGCCAATGAAACCGAACAACTGCCGGATGATTGCTACGGCGAGTGTATTGTCGAGCAGGGAATCAATTTCTCTGGTGAAGTGTCACTGGTAGGCGCTCGTGCGCACGACGGCAGCACCGTCTTCTATCCGCTGACCCATAACCTGCACCAGGACGGTATTCTGCGCACCAGCGTGGTCTTCCCGCAGGCTAACGCCAGACAACAAGAACAGGCCGAAGCGATGCTCTCTGCCATCATGCAGGAACTGGGGTATGTCGGCGTGATGGCGATGGAGTGTTTCATCACCCCGGAAGGTCTGTTGATCAACGAACTGGCGCCTCGCGTGCACAACAGCGGGCACTGGACGCAAAACGGCGCCAGCATCAGCCAGTTTGAGCTGCACCTGCGCGCCATTACCAGCCTGCCATTACCGACGCCGGTGGTGAATAATCCTTCGGTGATGGTAAACCTGATTGGTAGCGACCTGAACTACGACTGGCTGAAGCTGCCGCTGGTACACCTGCACTGGTATGACAAAGAAGTGCGTGAAGGTCGTAAGGTGGGTCATCTGAACCTGAGCGACAGCGATACTGCACGTCTTAGCGCGACGCTGGAGGCGCTTATCCCCCTGCTGCCGCCGGAATATGCCAGCGGCATTATCTGGGCGCAGTCAAAGCTGAAATAAGCCATTAATGCCGGGGAGTTGATTTTATCCTTCCCCGGCCCCTCTTCTGGCGCGTAAAATCTCCTCCATTGCTGTTTTGTATTTTCAGGACTGAACATGAACGATGGAACGGACTATCGCGCGATTCTGCTCGCCGGTACGCCTTTAATCGATGTACGCGCCCCCGTCGAATTTCAGCAGGGCGCAATGCCGGGCGCAATAAACCTTCCCTTAATGAACGATGACGAACGTGCCGCCGTAGGTACCTGTTATAAACGTCAGGGGCCTGAGGCCGCCCTCGCGCTTGGCCATCAACTGGTTTGTGGCGAGACTCGCCAGCAACGCATGAAGGCATGGCTTAATGCCTGTCGTCAAAATCCTGCGGGCTACTTATGTTGCGCGCGCGGCGGCCAGCGTTCGCACATTGTGCAGCAGTGGCTGCACGAGTCCGGTGTTGACTACCCGCTAATACAAGGCGGTTATAAAGCATTGCGCCAGGCAGCGATTCAACTGACGGAAGAACTGGTGCAAAAACCGATTGTCTTAATTGGCGGCTGTACCGGGAACGGTAAAACGCAGTTGGTGCAACAGCAGCCAAACGGCATTGACCTTGAAGGTCTGGCACACCATCGAGGTTCCTCGTTTGGTCGCACCGTTGAGCCGCAGCTGAGCCAGGCAAGCTTTGAAAACCTGCTGGCGGTCGAAATGCTGAAAACCGACAGCCGTCAGGATCTGCGTCTGTGGGTACTTGAGGACGAAGGCCGCATGATCGGCGCTAATCATCTGCCCGAATGCCTGCGCGAGCGCATGAGCCAGGCATCTATTGCGGTGGTGGACGATCCTTTTGAGCTACGGCTGGAGCGCCTGCACGAAGAGTATTTTGTCCGTATGCACCACGATTTCACCCACGTTTATGGCGAGAATCAGGGCTGGCAGGAGTACTGTGAATATTTGCATCACGGCCTGTTTGCTATCCGCCGCCGTCTGGGTTTACAGCGTTTTGCCGAGCTGACCGCACTGCTCGACGTCGCCCTGCAAGAGCAACAAGCCAACGGCAGTACCGACGCGCATATGGGCTGGCTGGTGCCGTTGCTCAACGAATATTACGACCCGATGTATCGCTATCAGCTGGAAAAGAAAGCCGCGAAAATTGTCTTTCGCGGCTCATGGCAGGAGGTGGCTGACTGGCTTAGCGTACAGTAATCAATGTCTGTCGCGCTTGTCTGCGCGTTTCGCCAACCAGTCGCCCAGCACCTGAACGACCTGCACCAGAATAATCAACGCCACCACGGTGACTACCATGACCTGGGTTTCGTAGCGGTAATAACCAAAGCGAATCGCCAGGTCGCCTACCCCGCCGCCGCCAACGATCCCAGCCATTGCGGAGTAACCGATCAAACTCACCAGCGTTATCGTCAACCCACGCAGCAGACCCGCGCTCGCCTCCGGTAACAGAACGGTGCAGATGATGCGCATCGGGCTGGCGCCAAAGGCTTCCGCCGCCTCGATAATGCCTTTATCGACTTCACGTAGCGCGCTATCAACCAGACGGGCATAGAAAGCAATTGCTGCTACCGAAAGTGGGACCGACGCCGCGATGGGTCCAATGGTATTGCCGAGCAAAAACTGGGTGAGCGGCAACAACAGAACCAGCAGGATCACAAACGGCACCGAACGGATAATATTCACCAGCACGGAGCTGAGCAGATACACAAAACGGTTTTGCCAGAATAAATGCCGATCGGTAACGAAAATAAGAAAACCGAGCGGCAGACCGCCAATAATCGCCAACAGCGTAGAGATGCTCAGCATCTGGAAGGTTTCATTGAACGCCAGCGTCAAATCCGGCAATAAATCATCCACGAATCACCTCCACCTGTGCAGTACGTTGACGAATATGTTCCACGGCGACATCCACCGCAGAAGGGTTATGCGGCGCGGTGAGTTGCACCACCAGAATCCCCAGCGCACGTTCGCCGATATATTCAATTTTGCCGTGCAGAATGTTCACCGCCACGCCAAATTTAACCGCCACTTCTGACAACACCGGCTGTTCTGCCGAATCACCGATGAACAGAATTTTTAGCAACTGACCGGGCAGATGCTGGCGCAGACGGTCGGGTAGCGTCAGATTGAGGGTATGCGACACCAGTTGCTGAGTGAAAACGTGCTGCGGGTGAGCAAAAACATCAAACACCTCACCAGACTCCACTACCTTGCCACCGGACATCACCGCCACGCGATCGCAAATGGATTTGATCACGTTCATCTCATGGGTGATCAGCACGATCGTGATCCCCAACTGTTGGTTGATCTGCTTGAGCAACGTCAGAATCGTGGCTGACGTTTCCAGATCCAATGCGGAAGTCGGTTCATCACACAGCAACACATCCGGGTGATTAGCAATCGCACGGGCAATACCCACGCGCTGCTTTTGCCCACCGCTGAGCTGAACCGGAAAGCGGTTCGCCTTGTCTGACAGCCCCACCAGCGACAGGATTTCGCTCACGCGCGGGCCAATTTTACTGCGTTCCCATCCGGCAGCCTTCAGGCTAAAGGCGACGTTTTGCGCCACGGTACGGGTATGCATCAGATTAAAGTGCTGAAAAATCATACCAATACGCTGACGGGCTTTACGTAGATGCGCGCCTTCCAGTGCGGAAATTTCTACGCCGTTCACCTTCACGCTTCCCTGGCTCGGTCGCGTTAAGGCGTTCAGGGTGCGCAGCAGCGTACTTTTCCCCGCGCCACTGGTCCCGACAATGCCAAATATCTCACCTGCGCCAATGCGCAAGCTAACGTCATCAACCGCCCGGGTTGATGCTCCACGGCCTGCGGCGAAGTCCACGCAAACCTTTTCTATCTCAATCATAGCCACCTCAGAAATGCGAAAAGGGCAGTCGTCGCTGCCCCTGTTAACCCTTGTGCGCAGCGATTATTGGGCTGCCGACATCCATTCCGGTTTCTGGAAGGCGCTGTAGATATTTTTCGGGTCGTCAATCACGGCGCGATATGCCGGAGATTTCACCGCCTCAACAATATCTTTGGCGAACGGTTTATCCGCATCTTCACTGCGTACCGCAATGATATTTTTAAGATTTTCATCCAGATGCTCTTGCTTGATGGCGCTGGCAAGATCCAGTTTTGCCGCTACTGCAAAGTTGCCGTTGACCAGCGCGCCGGTCACGCCGTCCAGCGTGCGCGGCAGCTGTGCCGCTTCCAGCGGTTTAAACACCAGCCCTTTCGGGTTGCTGGCGATATCGCGCTCAGAGGCTTTAGTCGGGTCGATGTTATCTTTGATGGTGATAAGGCCAATTGACTGCAGGAAACGCAGACCGCGAGCCAGGTTGGTGGGATCGTTGGAAAGTGTGATCACATCCCCTTTTTTCAACTCATCCAGACTTTTGATTTTATGTGAGTAAAAACCCATCCCGGCCGTTGGAACCACAATCAGCTTGCTCAGCTTCAGGCCTTTATCGGCGGTGAATTTGTCAAAGTAAAGCGAGTGCTGGAACAGGTTGGCATCAATGCTGCCGTTGGAGAGCGCCATGTTCGGCTGCACGTAGTCGCTGAATTCGCGCACCACGACCTTATAGCCTTTCTCTTTCAGCGTAGGGGCAATGGCTTGTTTTACCATATCGCCGTACGGCCCAGGTGCGACGCCAAATACGATGGTGTGCGGATCACTGTTCGCATGAGCAAATTGTAATCCACAGGCCAGTAACAGCGCCCCGGTCGCGACGCGTAAACTCTGACGCAATCCCATAATCTCTCCATTTTAACGTTGTGGTGTCATGTCTCACGCCGTTCTTGCGGCGTTGTTGTTGTTAACCTGTTTAACAGGCTGATTGTTAACATGACACAGATCACAACCTGCTGTCCTTGAAATTATTTCATGATGTTGCAGAGTGTGTTTTTAAATGTGAGATGGCATGAAAAAGCCGGATGACGGCACAAGTGCCTTATCCGGCCTACAACAGCTTTCTTAGGCCCGATAAGCGCAAGCGCATCGGGCAGCGGGCGTTTGATTAGAAATCGTAACGCAGACGAACCAGGTTCATATCACCCAGATTGTCGGTGCTGGAGGTGAAGACGTGTTCGTAATCCACACGGAAACCGTAATCCAGCTGGAAGCTGATACCCACACCGTTGTCGGTGCGCAGGTAGTTACGACCATTCACGTATTCAATACGATCGCCCATAAAGTATGGCTGAACGGATTTCAGCGCATACTGACCAACCGGGAAGGTGTAACCCGCGAAGTATTCCAGACCCCAGGCATCACCGGCAAAGTAGTCGTTAACCGAGACTTTTTTGGTGGTCATGAAGTTCTGATACCAGCCGCCGCCCATTGAGAAGGTCCAGTTGTCCGGTTTCCAGCTCAGCGCGGTACCGACGATGTTTTGATCGTAGGTTTTGCTGGTGTTACCACGCATTTCCGCGCGGGTGTAGTTCCACGCCGTACCCCAGGTCAGGTCATCGGTAATGTGATAATCCACACCCAGCGAGCCGCCGCCTTTACGTTTGTAACGCAGGCCGTTATTCGGGTTGTAGTCATCGCTGAACAGATAAGACGCGTAAAGATCAACATCGCCTACCGTATTTTTATACTTCAGTGATTTACGTGTACGATAGGAACCGTCGTAGTCGCCATTGATCCCGTTACCTGGCGCCTGGCCGATCATGTCGTAGTCCCAGATATCCGTTTTCGCACCCACCACATCATAGTAAATGCTGTTCTGTTGACCGAAGGTCAGCGTACCCCAGGTCGCGCTCTTCAGACCGGTGTACAGCATACGACGCGTGGTATCGTTGGCACCGTTAGCATAGTGATTGTCCCAGTTGAACATCGCCGGGAAGTTAACACCCAGCTCGTAGTAGCTCACCCAACTGATGTCATCAAACAGATAGTAGTCAGCGGCGAAGCGGAAACGCGTCCCGCCGTCGAAACCATTACGTTTGTAGCCATTCTTACCATCGTCACCGGCCATATTCTGGAACTGCGGACGAATACTCCCGCCGACGGTGAAATTAAGACGGCTCAGCGGATTGCCCGCATGCGGATCTTGTTTCAGAACCGTGATTTCCGCCTGAGAGGCGAAAGTCGTTAATGCCACTGCTGCGCCGATCGATACTGCCAGCGCCGTTTTTTTTATAGTCATTATTTGTACCTTGATAGATAGCCTGCCAATTATTCAGCATACAAATATTAACGTTTATTAATACACTCGTGTTGTCGGGTTTTTATTGATTTGTGCTGTTAAATATCAAGTAGTTATCAATTTGTGCTACATAGATAAAAAAACGCACCGATTTAAAAAAACCGGTGCGTAATCATCACGAATATGAATTAACTGCTGAACTGACGGAACAACGCTTTGCCTTTAAGAAGACGTGAACCGAGCCATCCGCCGCAGAGAGAGAGCAGCAATGCCCCACAAAGCGGCAACACAACCCACAGCCGCCAGTCTGGTTCCCACGGGAAATCAAACACGTGGGTTTGCAGCACCGCCAGCGCCGTTTCCGCCCCGATGGCCGCCACCAGGCCGGCGACCATCCCGAGCATCGCGAACTCGCACCACAGCGTGGTACGCAGCAGCTTCTTGCCCGCGCCCAGCGTACGCCAGACCACCAGTTCCTGATGACGCTGACGCATCCCCACCTGCACCTGCGCCAATAGCAGCAACATACCGCAGGCGGTAACCAGCACCACCATCACCTCCAGCGCGCGGCTCACCTGCTCCAGCACCTGACTCACCTGTTTGAGAATAGCGCCAATATCCAGCAGGCTGATAGTCGGGAATTCGCGGTTAAGCTGCGTCAGCATGCCGTTGCCGTTCTCCCAACGAAAGCTGGTTAACCAACTTTGCGGCTGCCCGTCCAGCGCACCGGAGGGGAAAATGAAGAAGAAATTCGGTCGCAGGCTTTCCCAGTCCACTTTGCGCAGACTGCTGACCGTGGCGCTGAAATCCTGGGTATCGCCCATAAAGGTCACACGATCGCCAGGCTTTACGTTTAACCGCTTCGCCAGCCCCTCTTCCATCGACACTTCACCCGCTTTTGGCGGCCAGCTTCCGGCGGTAATCGGGTTATGATCCGGCCGGGTATCCTGCCAGGTCAGATTCAATTCACGATTAAGCGCCTCGTCCTGATTACCTTCGGTCGCTTTGTCATTGATTGCCGTCAGACGCGCCCGCACGATGGGATAGAACGACTCCGGGATCACCTGATGCTCAGCAAGGAAAGTCTTCAGCGGCGCCACCTGCTCGGTGGCAATGTTGATCAGAAAATAGTTTGGGCTTTCCGGCGGCATTTGCTGCTGCCAGCGGTCGAGGAGATCGCCGCGCAGCACCAGCAACAGCGCCAGCAGCATAAAGGACAGCGAAAATGCCGACAGCTGGCTGAGCGTTGACCACGGCTGGCGCAACAGCCGGCTGACCGCTAAACGTAGCGGTAGCGACGTTAACGTCAGGCCACGCAGTACGTTGAGCAGCATCCAACCCAGCACGCCGCACAGCAGCGCCAGCACCACCGCCCCGGCCAGTACAGCCCACAGCAGCATACTTCCGCCCATCAATCCGGCCAGCAGCGCAACCACAACTATCGTTGCTACGGGCAGATAGACCTTGAGCGGCCAGACGTTTGCCACCACGTCGCGACGCAGTACCCGCAGCGGCTGCGTCGCCAGCAGCAGGCGATAAGGGCGTAGCCCCACCAGCAGAGAAATGACGGTCATCGTACCGAGTGCCCACAGCCACGGCCACAGGCTAGCGGGCGGCAGCTCACCTGGCAGAACCGGCTTCAGTAATACCACCAGCACCCGCTCAAATAACAGCCCGAACAGCCCGCCGGTCACGCCAGACAGCGCCAGCACCATCAGCCACTGGCCGATAATCAGCTTGCGCAGCTGCGCCCTGCCCGCACCGAGCGTTTTTAATATCGCCACCAAATCGTAACGGCTGCGGCAGTAATGATTCATCGCCACGGCAACGGCAGCAACCGCCAGCAGTAGCGTTAACAGTGCCGACAGCAGCAGGAACTGTTGCGAACGCTGCAGAGATTTCCCCAACGCCCCTTCATCCTGCTCCAGCCCATACCAGCGCTGTTCCGGCTTTAACTGCGGCAGCAGCCATTTTTCATAGGCTTCCAGTTGCTGTGGCGTACCACCAAATTTATAGCGCCAGGTCACCCGGCTTCCCGGCTGGACCGCCGCCGTTTTTTCGACATCCGCCATGTTCATCATCAGGCGCGGCGCTATCTGGAAAGGATTAAAACCGGAATCCGGTTCCTGCACCACTTCCCCGGCGATGCGCAGGGTGGCATCGCCAACGTCGATGGAATCACCGATTTTTACGTTGAGCAGCGCCATCAGACGCGGTGCCAGCAGCACTGAGCCCGGCTGCGGTTTCAGCCCCGGCGGATTGGTTTGCAACGAGCCGTACATCGGATACACATCATCCACCGCTTTGACGTTCGCCAGCTGCGGCGTATCCCGGGCAAAGGTCATGGTGGCAAAGGTGATCTGTTCACCCACCTGCAGACCACGCTGTCGCGCCTCGTCAATCCACGCTTTCGGCACAGCGCGCGAACTTTGCAGCGACCGGTCCCCCGCCATAAACTCACGACTTTGCTGGCTAAGTCCTTTTTCCATGCGATCGCTGATATTGCCCAGCGCCAGCACGCAGGCCACCGCCAGGCTCAGCGCCAGCCAGACTATCAGTAATGAAGGCGAGCGCCATTCGCGCCAGAACCAGCGTGCAATCATGCCTCCTCCTGCAACTGTCCGTTCACCAGGCGTAAACGCCTATCGCAACGCGCCGCCAGCTGCGGGTCATGGGTCACCAGAATCAGGGTGGTGCCATGTTCCCGGTTCAGAGAAAACAGCAGGTCGGCGATTTTGTCTCCGGTCTGCCTGTCCAGATTGCCCGTTGGTTCATCGGCAAACAGCACATCAGGGCGTCCGTTAAACGCCCGTGCCAGCGCTACGCGCTGCTGCTCCCCGCCGGAAAGCTGGGCCGGAAGATGATCAAGGCGTTTTCCCAACCCCAGTTGCTCCAGCAGCGTTTTTGCCCCATCACGACTTTTTCCGCTATTTTCGCCGCGTAGCAGCGCGGGCAGTTCGACGTTTTCCAGCGCGTTGAGGGTTGGAATTAACATGAATGACTGGAAGACAAAACCCACGTGCCGCGCCCGAAGCTGCGCCCGGGCTTCTTCATCCATGGCGTGCAGCGCCTGCCCCACCAGGCTGACTTCACCGCCGGAGCCATCGTCCAGCCCGGCGAGGATCGCCAGCAGCGTGGATTTCCCCGATCCCGACTCGCCAATCAACGCAATGGTCTCGGCGCGTTTGACAACCAGTTCAACTCCGGTAAGGATGGATAGCTCTTGATCACCCTGACCGACGGATTTCTTAAGATGATGAACTTCAACAATGTTTTCCGCTGGCATTGGCCTTTCCTGTTCCTGGTTCTGTTAACTTTCCGCGCCGCCGCAGCGGACACGTTATTAATTCTGGGTGACAGCCTGAGCGCCGGATACCGTATGTCCGCCAGCGCCGCGTGGCCTGCACTGCTTAATGATAAATGGCACAGCAAAACACCGGTGGTAAATGCCAGTATTAGCGGTGATACCTCACAGCAGGGTCTGGCCCGTCTGCCTGCATTACTCAAGCAGCACCAGCCGCGCTGGGTGCTGGTCGAACTTGGCGGCAACGATGGCCTGCGCGGGTTTGCACCAGCCCAAACTGAACAAACCCTGCGTACCATTTTGCAAGACGTGAAAGCGGCAAATGCCGAACCGCTACTGATGCAAATTCATCTGCCAGCTAACTACGGTCGCCGTTATAATGAAACCTTTAGCGCGATTTATCCCAAGCTTGCCAAAGAGTTTGATATTCCTCTGCTGCCCTTTTTTATGGAAGAGGTCTATCTGAAACCCCAATGGATGCAGGATGATGGTATCCATCCTAATCGTGACGCCCAGCCGTTTATTGCCGACTGGATGGCGAAACAATTGACCCCTTTAGTAAATCACGACTCGTAATTCAACGGAGATCCTGACAGGTAAAGTTATGCAAAAATCGGTCTTAATAACAGGATGTTCCAGCGGAATCGGTCTGGAAAGTGCGCTTGAGCTTAAACGCCAGGGTTTTCAAATTCTGGCAGGCTGTCGCAAACCTGACGATGTCGCGCGTATGAACAGTATGGGATTCACTGGCGTATTGCTGGATCTGGATTCACCCGAAAGCGTGGATCGCGCCGCCAACGAGGTGATCGCCCTGACCGATAATCGTTTGTATGGGATCTTTAACAACGCCGGATACGGCGTCTATGGCCCGCTGTCCACCATTAGCCGCGAGCAAATGGAGCAGCAATTTTCCGCCAACTTCTTTGGCGCGCATCAACTGACCATGCGCCTGTTGCCCGCCATGCAACCTCACGGCGAAGGACGTATCGTGATGACCTCATCGGTGATGGGATTGATCTCAACGCCGGGACGCGGCGCCTATGCCGCCAGCAAATACGCGCTGGAAGCCTGGTCCGACGCGCTGCGTATGGAGCTGCGCCACAGCGGGATTAAGGTCAGCCTGATTGAACCCGGCCCTATTCGCACCCGTTTTACCGAAAACGTCAACCAGACCCAGAGTGATAAGCCCGTCGAGAACCCCGGTATTGCTGCTCGATTTACATTGGGCCCGGAGGCCGTTGTCGCCAAAGTGCGTCATGCGTTTGAGAGCGACAAACCGAAGCTACGTTATCCGGTTACGTTGGTGACCTGGGCAGTGATGCTACTTAAACGCCTGTTGCCAGGCCGCATAATGGACAAAATTTTACAGGGTTGAGTTGAAGCACGCGCGTCAGCCCCCATGTAACAAGAAATCGACAAAAGAGAGTAACTCCATGTCCACACAGAATATTGTTAACATTAACGAATCTAACCTGCAGCAGACCCTTGAACAGTCGATGACCACGCCGGTCCTGTTCTATTTCTGGTCTGAGCGCAGCCAGCACTGCCTGCAATTGACGCCGGTACTGGAGAGCCTTGCCGCCCAGTACAACGGCCAGTTTATTCTCGCCAAGCTCGACTGCGACGCCGAGCAGATGATCGCTTCTCAGTTTGGCCTGCGCGCCATCCCTACGGTTTATCTGTTCCAGAACGGTCAGCCAGTGGACGGATTCCAGGGCCCGCAGCCGGAAGAGGTTATCCGCGCGCTGCTGGAAAAAGTGTTGCCGAGCGAAGAAGAGCTGAAAGCGCGTCAGGCTATCGAGTTCATCGAAGCAGGTAATCACGCCGACGCGCTGCCGCTGCTGAAAGAAGCCTGGCAGATCTCCAACCAGAGCAGCGAAATTGGCCTGCTGCTGGCGGAAACGCAAATCGCCCTGAACCGCTCTGACGAAGCCGAAGCGGTGCTGAAAACCATTCCGTTGCAGGATCAGGACACCCGTTATCAGGGGCTGATCGCACAGATCGAACTGCTGAAGCAGGCGGCGGATACGCCGGAAATCCAGCAACTGCAGCAGCAGGTCGCCAGCAATCCGCAGGATGCGGCGCTGGCAACTCAACTGGCCATCCAGTTACATCAGGTCGGACGTAACGAGGAATCACTGGAACTGCTGTTCAGCCACCTGAAGAAAGATCTCACTGCTGCCGACGGTCAGGCACGTAAGACCTTCCAGGAGATCCTTGCCGCACTCGGCACCGGCGATGCGCTGGCCTCAAAATACCGCCGCCAGCTGTACGCGCTGTTGTACTAATCTGCCGCATTTGCCGGATAGCGCTAGCCGCCATCCGGCATCACGTCACGTCTTCTTCAAATGCGTTACGACTAATTGGTGGCGCGAATTATAGAATTTCCGATAGGTCAGGTAGCAGGCAATAATGGTCGACAGGCTGGCGGTAGAAAGCAGCATAAACGTCACCATAATCTGATACTTAATCGCTTTTACTGGATCAATACCCGCGAAGATCAATCCGGACATCATCCCCGGTAAACTCACCAGCCCTACCGTTTTAGCAGAGTCGATCGTTGGGATCAGCGAGGCGCGAATGCTGTCGCGAATCAGCGCCGCGGAGGCCACTTTCGGCGTCGCGCCGAGGCTGAGTTTTTCCTGAATTTGCTGCTGTTCGCTGTTAAACCGCTGCCCCAGATTGTTGTAACACAGCCCCACCGCCACCATCGCATTGCCAGCAATCATGCCGGAGATCGGGATGACCTGCATCGGCGTGAACTCGATAGAACCAGACAAAACCAGCACCGCCAGCGTTAATCCCGCCCCCACCGTGATAGCGATAAACGACGAGAGGAAAGCTTTATCAATATATTTACTGCGCTTTTGTGCGTTATAAGCCGCGTTAAAGCAAATAAACAGCACCATCAGTAAGGTCAGAATGCTGTGGTTAACGCCAAAAATATATTTCAGCACATAGCCGACGATAATAAGCTGAACCACCGCCCGGCAAACGCTCCAGAGAATATCTTTCTCCAGCGCCAGTTTTTCTTTGTGGCTAATCAGGATTGCCACCACCACCAGCATCATCGCTAATGCCAGGGACTCATTGGTAATATTATGCTCGTTCATTGCGTGCTTCCTGCATTTCTCCGGCGTGCGGTTGAAGGGTTATGACATTATCCGCATGCGTAATTTCATCTTTGTCGTGCGTCACCCACAGCACCGCAATATTCTTATCACGAACATAGTGGTGAATTAATTCGTTCACATTACGTTTATTAGCCTCATCCAGCGCGCTGGTGATTTCATCAAGCAGCAGGATTTTGGGCAGAAACTGCAAATTACGAATTAGCGAGACGCGCTGCTTTTCGCCACCGGACAACTCATTGATGCTTTTTTTGAGGATCGTCTCGGGGAGATCAAAATGGGCCAGATCGCTCAGAAACGCATCCGGCTCCGGACGTTTATTACGGATTTGCCAGGGGAAAATGAGGTTGTCGTAAACGGTGTCACCAAACAAAGCGGGCGTTTGCGCGCAATAAGAGACCTGCTGGCGATACGTTTCCGGCTTGAGGGTAGTTATATCCTTGCCCTTAAACAGAATCTCACCGGCAGTCGGACTCATTAATGACGCCACAATCTTGAGTAACGTACTTTTCCCGCAGCCAGACTGGCCGGTAATCAGCTTAAATTCTCCGGCGCGGAGATCAAAACAGATGTTATTGAGAACCTGCGTCTCCCCTGCCTGCCATGCGACATTTTTTAACTGAAGCAGAATGCTGCTTTCTTCCATTACATATCCCTTTTTTACCTCTTTCATGCAGACAGTCTATACCCAAAATAATTCGAGTTGCATGAAGGCGGCAAGTGAGCGACAAATTCGTCAGGAACGAATTTGACCAGCTTAAGGCTGGCCTCCGGTGGGGGACATGGATGTCCCTCATTAATCTCCAGGAGCATAGCTAACTATGTGACTGGGGTGAGCTAACGTAGCTAACGCACATGCAACTTGAAGTATGAAGGGTATATGCCTGTAATTTATTATAAGGGAACCCCCCTTGATTAATCGGGTATAATTTGATTAATGAGGCAGTAAAGGACAGCACAACAGGAGGTTTCATCAATGCTCATTTTTATTCCTATTCTTATTTTTGTCGCGCTGGTCATCGTCGGCGCTGGCGTCAAAATCGTCCCGCAGGGATATCAGTGGACGGTAGAGCGTTTTGGCCGTTACACCAAAACCCTGCAACCGGGTTTAAGCCTTGTTGTGCCGTTCATGGACCGCATTGGTCGTAAGATCAACATGATGGAACAGGTGCTTGATATCCCTTCTCAGGAAGTCATCTCCAAAGATAACGCCAACGTCGCCATTGATGCCGTGTGCTTTATTCAGGTGATCGACGCGCCGAAAGCGGCCTATGAAGTTAGCAACCTGGAACTGGCGATTATCAACCTGACCATGACCAACATTCGTACCGTTCTCGGTTCGATGGAACTCGATGAAATGCTCTCCCAGCGCGACAACATCAACACGCGCCTGCTGCATATTGTTGATGAAGCCACGAATCCCTGGGGCATCAAAATCACCCGTATCGAGATCCGCGACGTGCGTCCTCCGGCCGAACTTATCGACGCGATGAACGCGCAGATGAAAGCCGAACGTACCAAGCGCGCCTACATTCTTGAGGCCGAAGGGATCCGTCAGGCAGAAATCGTCAAGGCCGAAGGTGAGAAGCAGTCGAAGATCCTTAAAGCGGAAGGTGAACGCCAGTCCGCGTTTTTACAGGCTGAAGCGCGTGAACGTTCCGCAGAAGCCGAAGCTCGCGCAACGCAGATGGTTTCTGAGGCTATTGCCGCCGGGGATATTCAGGCCGTGAACTACTTCGTGGCGCAGAAATACACCGAAGCGCTGCAGCATATTGGCTCGTCAAATAACAGCAAAGTGGTGATGATGCCGCTGGATGCCAGCAGCCTGATGGGCTCTATTGCCGGGATTGCCGAACTGGTTAAGGACAGCGCCAGCGAGCGGAAAAAATCATGATAGCGATGATTCTGGTGCACCCCCACATCTTCTGGCTCAGCCTCGGCGGTTTGCTACTCGCCGCCGAGATGCTGGGCGGTAACGGCTATCTGTTGTGGAGCGGCGTAGCGGCGGTAATTACCGGTCTGGTCGTCTGGCTCGTTCCGCTAGACTGGGCGTGGCAGGGGGCGATGTTCGCCGCCCTCACCCTGCTGGCGGCCTGGCTGTGGTGGAAATGGCTGGCAAGGCGCGTTCAGGAGCAAAAACCCGCCGACAGCCATCTTAACCAACGCGGGCAGCAGCTGGTTGGCCGTCGATTTATTCTGGAAACTGGCCTGGTCAATGGCCGTGGACATATGCGCGTCGGCGATAGCTCATGGCCCGTCAGCGCCCGCGACGATTTGAGCGCCGGAACGCAGGTTGAAGTCATAGCCGTTGAAGGGATAACCCTGATTATTAAAGCGGTATCACACTAAAAAGACAGGAAATAAGACTATGGTCAGGAAGACACCCCTTGCCTTTGCCCTTTGCACATTACTGACCGCCGCCCCGCAGGCATTCGCCTCTTTCGATATGGAAGACTGCAAATGGAGCGACGACAGCTGCCTGCTGAAAGGCACGCCGACCTTTAATCCGGAAAACGACAGCCGCGATAACCTGCTGCGGCTGCTGAGCCAGGAAAAATCATTTGCTCTGCCGGTGCAATCAATGCCAGCGGATATCACCCGCTCCCGGGATTTCTATTTTGCCTATCATCCGCAGTGGGATGACGTTGCCCCGCCGCCAGCCGCTACTCCAGTATCCGGCGAAAACAGCCCACTCTCCCGACAGATGGCCGAACTGAACATTAGCGCAGACGAAATAAACGTCAACGACGCTGAGCTTGAGAACCGTCATGTTTCGAATAACACCGGGAGCGTCAGCGCGTTTTTTGCCGCACTGCTGGGGGACTCGACGTTAACGGCGGAACAGCGCCAGGCCTTAGCCCAGGCGCGTACGGGGCTGCTATCCGGGGCAACCCGCGAGCAAATTGAGTCTTCACTTGCCACCCTCCCGGCTGATTCACCCGCTCAGTCCTATAAAAATTATCTGGCCGCGGCCGCCAGTTTCTATGCCGGTGATTATGCCAGCGCCGAACGGGATTTTACTCAGCTTGCCAAAAGTGAGCGTCCGTGGCTGGCAGAGACCGCGCAATACATGCTGATGCGTGCGGCGTTGAACAAGAGCAGCCAGAACAGCGTGGGCGAATACGGCGATTTTGATATTGCAAAAATTAACCGCGAGGACGCGACTCAGGCTCAGACGCAGGCGCAAGCCTATCTGCAACGTTACCCGCAAGGCCTGTATGCCGACTCCGCGCGCGGTATGCTGCGTCGCATCAACTGGTATTTACAGGCGTGGCCGCAGCTGGCCGGGTTGTATGAGCAGACGCTCCAGCAGTCGGCTGACGCTCGGCAACTGCGTGAAATTGTCATCGAATACGATAATGTCTACGGTATGGCGTTCTACGAACAGTCCGTGGTAGAAGCCTTCCCCGATGCGCCGCATGTCAGCTATATCGAACTGCTGCGCGCGCTGCGTCTGGATAACAACAGTAAACCCACGCTGACCCAGGCGCAGCTCGATGCCAGCAAACCGGTGTTTGAGCAGAGCCAAAAATTGCCGCTATGGCGAGATCTGCAACTGAATCTGTGGCTGGCGACGGAGAACTACGCGGCGATTATTCAGGCCGTTACGCCAGCGCAGAAACTTGCCGCTCACGATACCCTCGCCTTCAGTGAGCAGGTGCTGTACGGCGAAGCGCTGATGGGCCAGAAGAACTGGCGCGCGGCGCGTGATTTCTGGCAGCAGTTGCTAAAACTCAGCCAGGACAACGAACAGCAGCAGTATGTACAGGCTAAGCTCGCCGCAACGCTGGTTTATAGCGGCGACGTGGCGGCGGTTTTTGCCCCAGAAAGCGCAGTAACCAACCTGCGTTTTCGCTCGCAGATACTGAAAACACAGGCCTCGCCTGAACTTTTGCGCCAGCAGGCCGTCCATGGACCTAACAATGAAGAGCGTACCATCGCCCTGCATACGCTGCTGGTACGCGATCTTACCGAAAACCGCTTTGGCGACTGGTTGAATGACAGAAAACTGGCCAGCGCCATTACTCCACCGGTTATTAGCGACGCGTTTGATGACGTTAATCTGAGTATTTTCGACTGGAATGGCGACGCTGCCGAGCGCGGTTACACCTGTCGCAGCCTCAATGAAACGGTAACGGTATTGAGCAAAAAAGCGGATGATGCCCACGCGCTGAACTGCTTAGGCGAATTCTTCCGCACCACGCAAACCCACGTCGATTTGTGGAAAAACAGTGCTGGCAACGACGTACTTGAATCAGCAATATCGCGCAAGGAGCCGTTCGGCCAGTTCGACAGGCAAAGCTACTATCAGCAGGTGATCACTTCGCCGAAAGCTGAGGTTGAAGACAAGAGCTTCGCGCTGTATCGCGCCATCATGTGCTATGCGCCGTCAGGCTCTAACGAGTGCGGCGGTGAGGACGTGGATAAACTGCAGCGTAAAGGCTGGTTCACCCAACTGAAAACGCAATATCCGGGAAGTCCGTGGGCGCAAAAACTCAAATACTACTGGTAACCGCGCTGCTGACAGGCCAGGCACAGGCGGCGGATATCGTCGCCGCCCGTGAGCATCCGGCCTTCTGGCTGTGGTCAGGCGTGAAGGCCAGTGATGAGCTGAAAGACGCACAAACGGTCTATCTGCATCAGGGTGAGGTGCTGGTTCGTTCGGGTAACGTGGTTTTCCAGCGTCTCGGGCTGCCGGTCAGCCGCCTGTCTTTTCCCTCGATCTGGCTGACCGTGCGCTTTACCACGCTCGACGTACCGGAGGCGATCCCGGCTCGCATCATAAGATTGATGCAACGCTGGCAGACCGCCGGGAATCACGTGGTCGGCCTGCAGGTTGATTTTGACGCGGCGACCCATCAGCTTGCCGATTACGCGCGCTTTCTGCAGCAATTACGCCAACAGCTACCGGCCGAGTTCGCACTTGGCGTGACTGGACTTCTGGATTGGGCAAAAACGGGCGACGTCGCCACGCTGAATGCGCTGGCGGTCGATGAACTGGTGGTCCAGAGCTATCAGGGCCGTCATACGGTAACGAATTATCAGGCGTATCTGCCTGCACTCAGTCGTCTGCGCATTCCGTTTAAGCTGGGGCTGGTGCAAAACGGTAGCCGGGACCCGCAGGCGGAAGCGCAGCTTGAGAAATCCCCGTGGTACCGCGGCACGGTGGTATTTATGCTTAATCCCCCTCGCCGTTAAGCCTTTGCTTTATGGTGGCAGCAGCCGGAGAGGTTATCGATTATCGGGCATTCGGCGCTGTCATCGCCAGGGCAACTCTCCGCCAGTGCCAGCAAATGCAAACGCATGGCCTGCAGCTCGCTGATATGCCGCTCAATGTCCGCGACCTTTTCTAAGGTACGCTTTTTCACATCTGCGCTATGACGCGCCGGATCGTTAAACAGATTCACCAGTTCGCCGCACTCTTCGAGATTAAAACCCACCTGGCGTGCCTGGCGCAGCAGCGTCAGTTCATTCAGATGCTGTTGGTTGTATGTGCGATAACCATTTTCGCTACGCAGCGGCGGCGTCACTAAGCCTTTTTCTTCATAAAAACGTATCGCTTTGCTGGTCAAACCGGTTCTTTTCGCAACATCGCTAATATTCACATTTCCCCCGCGGATCTTGTTGGTACTGAGCCCCATTATAGCCCAGATTGTCGTAATGATTTACCCGAGAACCCTGCACATTTCCCACCATCACCGCGATGCACAAATCCTTTTAATTCACATTGTTATATCCGATTCAGATCACATTTATGCATTTAATGACTGCACGAAATTGACTCAAATCAAAAGATATATTGGTTCTACATCTTTCGTCTTGAACAAAGGGAAACAATTTTATATATAAACGCGAATGATAATGATGATCATTTACATTCAATAAAGGTTCTCTTATGTTGCCACGGAATAACCAAAGGCCATTTATTCTTTCAGCCCTGACATTATGCATGTCCGGCGCCACTTTTGCAGCTACCTCTCCAGCACACGCTTCTACGTCCGACGAAGACACGGTTATCGTCACGGCTAATCGCACAGAAAGTAGTCTTTGGGATAGCCCGGCAACCATCCAGGTTATCGATCGCCAGACGCTGCAAAATTCCACCAGCGTTTCTATTGCTGATGATTTACAAGATATTCCCGGCGTCGAAGTCACCGATAACGCCCTCGCAGGGCGGAAACAAATTCGTATCCGTGGCGAAGCCTCTTCGCGGGTGCTGATTTTGATCGACGGCCAGGTCGTCAGTTACCAACGTGCCGGACAAAACTACGGAGCCGGTTTGCTGATTGACGAATCCGCGCTGGAACGGATTGAAGTGGTCAAAGGTCCCTATTCTGTCCTCTACGGTTCGCAGGCGATTGGCGGCGTCGTGAACTTTATTACCAAAAAAGGCGGCGATAAGCCCCTCGGCGGCAGCGTTAAGGCTGTTTATAACTCCGCAACGGCAGGATGGGAAGAATCAGCAGCGGCCTGGGGCAGCATCGGAAACTTTGACTACCGCATCAATGGTAGCTATTCCGACCAGGGCGACCGCGACACACCTGACGGAAGATTGCCCGACACCAACTTCCGTAATAACGGCCAGGGCGTGTGGCTTGGTTACAACTTCGATCGCCACAAAATCGGACTCTCCCTCGATCGTTACAAACTGTCCACTCAAACCTGGTTTGACGATCCGGAAGGCCAGTTCGACGACTTTAGCGTCAAAATTCCTAAGCTGGAACGCGAGAAAATCGGTCTTTTCTACGACTACGCGGCCGATGGGGATTACCTGAAGAACATCCATGTTGACGCATACACCCAGACAATAGAGCGCAAATTTGAAAACCGGGTCAAAACGACCCAGGTTATCCCCAGCCCGATGATTAAAGCGCTGACGGTCAGCAATCAGACCAATACCAACGACAAACAGTATACCCAGGGGGTAACGCTACAGAGCAACTTCTCCCTGCCTGCTAACAACGAGCTGGTGATTGGCGCTCAGTACCAGCATGACAAAATAAAACAGGACACGGACGGCAGCACGCGCCAGACCGCGGCTACCGGCTTCTTCGATACACAAACACGCACCCTGTCATACAACGAAGCGGAGCAAAGTAACACCTCGTTATTCGCGCAAAACGACTGGCGCTTTGCCGATGACTGGACGTGGACCGTGGGCGCACGCCAGTACTGGCTGTCTTCGAAGCTCAATCGTAACGATACGCAAACTATCCAAAGCAGCGGTACGACCTGGCAATCTACCGGGGGAAATTCCGTTCACGATGATGAACTGGTGACCTCAACCAGCCTACGCTATTCCGGTTTTAAAGATCTTGAACTCCGGGCTGCATATGCCCAGGGCTATGTCTTCCCTACGCTGACTCAGTTGTTCACACAGACGTCCGCAGGTGGCAGCGTGACCTACGGCAACCCAAATCTGAAGGCGGAACACTCGAATAACTATGAGCTGGGCGCGCGGTATAAAGGGAATATGTGGCTGATAGACGGTGCCATTTATTACTCCGAAGCTAAAGACTATATCGCCAGTCTGGCTTGTTCAGGTCAACCCGTATGCAGCGGTAATACCACCTCTTCACGGGGCGGCTATTACTACTACGACAACATCGATCGGGCCAAAACCTGGGGCATGGAACTCACCGCAGAATACAACGGCTGGGCGGTTTCACCTTACCTGAGCGGTAATTTCATTCGCCGTCAGTACGAAGGCAATACCCTTAAAACCTGGGATACCGGCGAACCCACTCTGACCGGACGCGTCGGCCTGAAACATACCTGGTTGATGAACGTCGCTAACCTGACGTCCGATGTCTTTATCCGCGCAGCGTCCAGCGCCAAAGATAATACCGGCACCACGGAAATCAACTACCCAGGCTGGGCCACGCTTAACCTTGCATTCAACACCGAGTTCGGTCCGCAGGATCAGTATCAGGTCAACCTCGCGCTCAACAACCTGACCGACAAGCGTTACAGAACCGCGCATGAATCTATTCCAGACGCTGGTTTCAATGCCGCCGTTGGCTTTGCGTGGAATTTCTGACGATGAAAAAACTCTTGATTGGCTTACTGAGCCTCGCCTGCGTTTTTAGTGCCCAGTCCGCCGACCGCCTGGTGGTGGCGGGCGGATCGCTTAGCGAACTGATTTACGCCATGGGTGTCGGCAACCGGGTGGTCGGCGTCGATGAAACCACCTCGTATCCGCCCGAAACTGCCGCACTCCCGCATATCGGCTACTGGAAGCAGTTAAACAGCGAGGGCATTTTATCGCTGCATCCGGACAGCTTTATCACCTGGCAGGATGCAGGCCCTCAAATCGTGTTGGATCAACTTAGGGCGCAAAAAGTTAACGTCGTGACGTTGCCGCGCGTCCCGGCCACCGTTGAGCAAATGTACGCCAACATCCGGGAACTGGCTCAAACCCTGCGCATTCCTGAACAAGGTGAGACGTTGGTCAATCGCATTCGTCAACGTCTGGATCGCGTTCAGCACAGCGTGGCAGCGAAAAACGCGCCGGTCAAAGCCATGTTCATTCTCTCCGCTGGCGGCAGCGCGCCACAGGTCGCCGGCAAGGGTAGCGTTGCCGATGCCATTATGACCCTTGCGGGCGCACAAAATGTCGCCACTCACGCACAGTACAAAAGCTACAGCGCGGAATCGCTGATCGCCGCCAACCCAGAGGTGATCGTGGTGACGTCGCAAATGGTGGATGGCGGTCTGGCTCGTCTGAGCGCAATCGCCGGTATTACCCACACTGCAGCCTGGAAAAACCAGCGCATTGTGGCGGTAGACCAGGCGCTGATTCTGGGTATGGGGCCGCGCGTCGCCGATGCGGTTGAAGCCCTGCACCAGCAATTCTGGCCTCACTAACTGGATTTATAAAGAACAATGAAAACTGAACACTCGCTGGATCTCACCGCGCATTTTGCGCTCGAGGGAAGTCAGCCCTTTAAGGATCGCCGCGCCACGATGCCCTGGCGTGGGGCGATCCCGGTTGCCAAAGAGCTATTGTCACAAACCTGGCAGGATGTCATCAGCCAACCCACCCCGCCGCGTAAACGGCTGGTGTACTTGCATATCCCTTTTTGTGCAACACATTGTACTTTCTGCGGTTTTTATCAAAACCGCTTTGAAGAGGATCACTGCGCCCGCTATACCAACGCGCTGCTGCGCGAAATAGAGATGGAAGCCGATAGCCCATTGCATCAGTCGGCCCCGATTCACGCCGTCTATTTTGGCGGCGGTACACCGTCTGCGCTGTCGGCACGGGATCTGGCCAGAATCATCACCGCACTGCGTGACAAGCTACCTCTGGCGCCGGACTGCGAAATCACCATTGAGGGGCGGGTACTCAATTTTGACGATGCGCGAATCGATGCCTGCCTTGACGCTGGTGCCAATCGGTTTTCGATCGGCATTCAGTCATTTAACAGCCGGATCCGCAAGAAAATGGCGCGCACTTCGGACGGCCCGACCGCGACGGCCTTTATGCAGGGGCTGGTAAAACGGGATCGAGCCGCCGTGGTGTGCGATCTGCTGTTTGGTCTGCCAGGACAGGACGCCAAACTGTGGGGCGATGATCTGGCGATTGCTCGCGACATCGGCCTCGACGGCGTAGATCTTTATGCGCTGAACCTGCTCCCCAATACGCCGCTTGGCAAAGCGGTTGAAACCGGGCGTACAACGGTTCCCTCCCCTGCCGAACGTCGCGATCTTTATCTTCAGGGTTGCGATTTTATGGACAACGCGGGCTGGCGCTGCATCAGCAACAGCCACTGGGCGCGAACCACGCGGGAACGCAATCTGTACAACCTGCTGATTAAACAGGGAGCAGACTGTCTGGCATTCGGCTCTGGCGCAGGAGGATCGGTCAATGGCTATTCCTGGATGGTCGAGCGCAATCTGACCACATGGCATGAATCCATCGCCGCCGGAAAAAAACCGCTCATGATGATGATGCGAACCGCCGAGCGTGGTTTCCAGTGGCGACACACCCTCCAGGCCGGCATTGAAACGGCCCGCGTCCCGCTGGATGAACTCACGCCTCACGCACAAAAACTGGCCCCGCTACTGACCCAGTGGCATCACGCAGGACTGACGCGAGATGCCAGTACCCGTTTGCGCCTGACCAATGAAGGGCGTTTTTGGGCGAGCAATATTTTGCAGTCTCTTGATGAACTGATTCAAACACTTAACGCGCCGCGCATTGCGGTAGAGCAACCATAAAAGGAGTGAAGTATGAGCCATGTCTCTTTACAGGATTTTTTGAAAACTGAGCCGGACGGTACGCTGGAAGCTATCGCAGCCCAGTACAACACCACGCTGCTGGAGGTGGTGAAAAACCTCCCCTCCCCGACGCTGGTTTCCGGCAGTCAATTTGATACCGTCTGGGAAACCGTCAGCGAATGGGGCAAAGTCACCACCCTGGTCCATACTGCTGATGTCATACTGGAATTCACGGGTGAATTACCTTCAGGATTCCACCGCCACGGTTACTTCAACCTGCGCGGCAAAAAAGGCATGACCGGTCATATCAAGGCAGAAAACTGCACGCATATTGCCCTGATTGAACGCAAATTTATGGGCATGGACACCGCGTCCATTCTCTTCTTTAACCAGGCGGGTAGCGCTATGTTCAAAATTTTCCTCGGTCGGGATGAGCATCGTCAGCTACTGGCCGACCAGGTCAGCGCCTTTCACGCGCTGTCTTCATCCTTAAAGGAACATGCCTGATGGCTCCATGGCTCATTTTTGGTGCAGGTGGTAGCGGCGTCGGCGCGAAAACACTGGCACTCGCACTGGCGGAACAACGTCCGGTGATTGCCGTCGTTCGCAACGCGCAGGTCGCTGCCGGGTTGCAGGAAAAAGGTGTGCAGGTCTTCATTGGCGACGCCTGCGACAGCCAGGTCACCGCCTGTGCCTGTCGCGCAGCGGGTCAACATGCCACGGTGATCTCCTCCATGGGCGGTGCCGAGGATTATCTGGCGCACAGAACCGTCATTGATGAAGCAGAAAAAGCGGAGATCAAACGCATGATTCTGGTGACTTCGCTTGGCTGTGGCGACAGTTGGCCCTTTTTGTCCCCACGCGCCAGGGCCGCATTTGGTCAGGCGGTACGCGAAAAATCGTTGGCTGAAAGCTGGCTACAAACCAGTCAACTGGACTACGCCATTCTCCGCCCCGGCGGTTTACTGAACGGTGCAGCCACAGGTCAGGCGCAACGGATACAGGCCGAGGAGTGCCATGGTTTTGTGATGCGCGCAGATGTTGCCAGGCACATTCACGAACTGGCTACAGCTCCGTCACTCAATAACCAGATTTACAGTTTGGTTGAGCCAGGACTGAAACCCGCGTAAACCCCTCGCGGCGCGGGAACTTCGCGCCGCAAAGACGTTATGGAGCGTTGCGTGCTTAAGGACTCGCTTTCTTCCGTCAGCATTCTGACGGGTCTTTCTCTGTTGTTGGTCGCTCTGATGCTCTTCGGAGCCAGCCAGGGGGCGCTGAACATTAGCTTCAGCGCGCTGTTCAACGACGAATACCGTGACATCTGGTTGAACATCCGCCTGCCCCGCGTGTTGCTGGCCGTTCTGGTAGGCGCAGCGCTGGCAACGGCAGGGGTCATTATGCAGGGGCTTTTTCGCAATCCGATGGCCGATCCTGGCCTGCTTGGCGTCAGTAGCGGCTCCGCGCTGATGGTCGGTATCGCGATAGTTATCCCCTTTTCGTTTCCCGTGGTGTTGGTGCTGTATGAGCAGATGATTTTTGCCGTCGCGGGCAGCATGGTGGTCTGCACGATTATTTTCCTGATAAGCCAGCGGCATAACCACGGCGGAATGATGCAACTGCTGTTAGCTGGTATCGCTATCAATGCTCTGTGCGGTTCGGCTATTGGCGTGCTGAGCTATGTGGGCGATGAGCAGCAGCTACGTCAACTTACACTGTGGATGATGGGCAATCTCGGCCAGGCCCAGTGGCCAACGCTGCTGGTTGCCAGTACCTTTGTTCTTCCAGCCATTGCTGTCACCGTCTGTATGGCGGGCACGCTTAATTTGCTGCAATTGGGTGATGAAGAGGCGCATTACCTCGGCGTGAACGTCAAGCGTAAGCGCCAGCAGTTACTGTTGCTCAGCTCGCTACTGGTTGGCGCTGCCGTTTCCGTCAGCGGCGTAATTGGCTTTATAGGCCTGGTGATCCCGCATCTGATCAGAATGACTACCGGCGCCGATCATCGCTGGTTGATTCCCTGCTCTACGCTGGCGGGCGCCTGTCTACTCCTGATTGCCGATACGCTGGCCCGCACTCTGGTGCAGCCTGCCGAAATGCCCGTTGGCCTGTTAACCAGCCTGATCGGAGGACCGTATTTTCTGTGGTTAATCCTGCGTAGCCGGAGGGTGTCATGATCGTCGCAGAAAATCTGATCTACAACATTCAGGGGAGACGACTGACCGACGATGTTTCCCTGACGCTACCCCAAGGAGAGATCGTCGCGATCCTTGGCCCGAATGGCGCCGGGAAATCGACGCTGCTACGCCAGCTCACAGGTTATCTGCAACCTCACAGTGGGCGCTGTAGCTTATTCGGCAAGCCGCTGGACGAGTGGTCAATCACCGAGCTGGCAAAAATCCGTGCCGTGATGCGCCAGAACAGTCATATGGCCTTCCCGTTTAGCGTTCAGGAGGTCATTCGCATGGGCAGGCATCCGTATCGCACGCGCAATACGGGCGATGAAACGGAGCACATCATGACGTTGTGCGACTGCCAGGCGCTGGCCGCGCGCGATTACCGGCATCTGTCGGGAGGAGAACAACAGCGGGTACAGCTGGCGCGTCTGCTGGTTCAGCTTTGGGAGCCCGAGCCTCGGTCCAAATGGTTGTTTCTCGATGAACCCACCTCCGCCCTGGATATTCACCACCAGCAGCACCTTTTTCGTCTGCTGCGTCGCCTGGTGCGTGAACGGCAGTTTAGCGTCTGCTGCGTCCTGCACGATCTCAACCTCGCAGCGCGTTATGCCGACCGCGTGGTATTGATGGAACGCGGCAGGATTGTTGATAACGGGTATCCGCAGGATGTCCTGAAGCAACGGGCGCTGAACGCGCTGTACGGTGCCGATCTCACGGTCATAAATGAACCGGAGCATCGAACGCCGCTTATCGTCCTCAATCAATAACAGACCGGGAACGCTCTGACGTGACGTTCCCGTTTTTCCCCCTTCGCCTCCTTTTTTCATCTTTTCTAAAAACACCCTTGACCTTCCCCTTGCTGGGA
>NZ_RPOI01000011.1 GCF_003818115.1 Citrobacter youngae
AGTGGTGGGTGATGACGGGATCGAACCGCCGACCCCCTCCTTGTAAGGGAGGTGCTCTCCCAGCTGAGCTAATCACCCACTTCTCAATTTCTTGTTCTACACGGCGGAGACTACGTAAAGTAGTTGGTGGGTGATGACGGGTTCGAACCGCCGACCCCCTCCTTGTAAGGGAGGTGCTCTCCCAGCTGAGCTAATCACCCCCGCTGTGTGGAGTCGCATTATAGGGAGAGTTGAAAATGAGTCAACGCATTTTCTAAAGAAATTGTTCGTTCGTCGTAAATTTAAACAAAACGATCGCAAAACAATCCATGTCGCATGATTTGTATACGAAAATGGCAAAGCGTGATGTTCCAACCCGATGAACATTGAGGAATCAGACCACAGTGATAGAATACCAGCCTGATAATCTTCCCTGGATTTGCCGGTTGTCGGCATCTTTATAAACGTAAGGCCATTTCATGAAAATCAAAACTCGCTTCGCGCCAAGCCCGACAGGTTACCTGCACGTCGGCGGTGCGCGTACTGCTCTTTATTCCTGGCTTTTTGCACGTAACCATGGCGGTGAGTTTGTGCTGCGTATTGAAGACACCGATCTCGAACGCTCCACGCCGGAAGCTATTGAAGCCATTATGGATGGCATGAACTGGCTGAATCTGGAGTGGGATGAAGGCCCGTATTTCCAGACTAAACGTTTTGACCGTTACAATGCTGTCATCGATGAGATGCTGGAAGCGGGGACGGCATATAAATGCTACTGCTCCAAAGAGCGTCTGGAACAGCTGCGTGAAGAACAGATGGCAAAAGGTGAAAAACCACGTTACGACGGTCGCTGCCGTCACGGTCACGAACATCACGCTGCTGATGAACCTTGCGTGGTGCGTTTTGCTAACCCGCAGGATGGGTCCGTTATTTTTGATGATCAGATCCGTGGGCCGATCGAATTCAGCAACCAGGAGCTGGACGACCTGATTATCCGCCGTACAGATGGTTCCCCGACCTATAACTTCTGCGTCGTTGTTGATGACTGGGATATGGAAATCACCCACGTCATTCGTGGTGAAGACCATATCAACAACACCCCGCGTCAGATCAACATCCTGAAAGCGCTGAACGCGCCGGTGCCGGTTTACGCGCACGTGTCGATGATCAACGGCGACGACGGCAAAAAACTCTCTAAACGTCACGGTGCGGTCAGCGTGATGCAGTATCGCGACGACGGCTACCTGCCGGAAGCGTTGCTGAACTATCTGGTACGTCTGGGTTGGTCCAGCGGCGATCAGGAGATCTTCACCCGTGAAGAAATGATCAAGCTGTTCTCTCTTGGTGCGGTGAGCAAGTCTGCGAGCGCATTTAACACTGAAAAACTGCAGTGGCTGAACCACCACTACATTAATGCACTGGCGCCAGAATATGTGGCGACGCATCTGCAGTGGCACATTGAGCAGGAAAATATCGATACGCGCGTCGGCCCGCAGTTGTCTGAGCTGGTAAAACTGCTGGGTGAACGCTGCAAGACGCTGAAAGAGATGGCGCAGAGCTGCCGCTATTTCTATGAAGACTTTGCTGAGTTCGATGCCGATGCGGCGAAGAAACACCTGCGTCCGGTTGCGCGTCAGCCACTGGAAGTGGTTCGCGACAAACTGGCTGCTATCAGTGAATGGACCGCGGAAAACGTGCACCACGCGATTCAGGCAACCGCTGATGAGCTGGAAGTGGGCATGGGTAAAGTCGGGATGCCGCTGCGCGTAGCCGTAACCGGTGCGGGTCAGTCTCCGGCGTTAGACGTTACGGTGCATGCGATTGGTAAATCTCGCAGCATTGAACGTATTAACAAGGCGCTGGCGTTTATTGCTGAGCGTGAAAGTCAGCAATAAGACAGAGTGATCGATAAAAAAACGGCAGGGGCGCATCCTGCCGTTTTTTTTTGCCTGTTATTCAGACTCATCAATGCCCAGACGGGTCAGGAAAGTGCGAATACCTTCGCGCGAAATATACATCGCCAGCTTTTCCTGTTCCGTTGGCGACATGTTATCCAGTGCGCTGATTATCTGACGGCAGGCGTGACTGCGAACCACGTGTGTATACTCGGCAAGCGGTTCTTCTGCCTGATAAAATTCCGGTGCCTTGCGAAAAGCTGGAATATTGAGAAGAAACTCTCGGACGCCGGCATCAATATGAATAAGCCTTGCGCGACCACCTTTAACACCGGGAAACTTTTCGGTTGTCCAGTTTTGCTCTCTGATCCAACGATTGACGGTTTGTTTGGCGACACCGAGACATTCAGCCAGCTCTTCGGTGGTCATTTTACTGCGTAATTTTTTCATATTATTTGTTGTCGCGAATCCCTAAGCGTTGTAATAAACCCGTAATGCCTTCACGCAGGATCAGCGACGTAAACATTTTCTGTTCTGATGGCGTCATTTCTTTGGCGAGTCTTATCAGTAGAGCTTCGATGGAGGTGTCACCGGATAAAGATAAATTATCTGATAAGCCTTCCGCTGAACGCTCAGCGCTGCGAATGTATTCACGAACTTGTTCGGTAACGTGAACCAGACGGGCTTTACCGCCCTGAACACCGGGTTTGGGTGAGGTAGCCCAACCTTCCTTGCGCACCCATTTATTGATGGTCTGTCGGCTGTATCCGGTCAGATTAGCAAGTTCTTCTGGCGTCATCCGTTCCTTGAACATAACGATTCCCTGAATGGTCGTGGGGTTAATTAGTGGCTCATTTTATAGCACCATTTTAGTAGAAACCGTGACGCGTTTAACTACTGAATGCGAGCTGTTGCGCAATGTTCTTCATTTGCCTGCTTTTTCAGCGATTGAATTCTATGAGTTAATTTTGCCGTTGACACACGCGAAGGGAATTCATATGATGCCGCCCGTCAACTCGACAAGCTTTACGTGACGGGGCTATAGCTCAGCTGGGAGAGCGCTTGCATGGCATGCAAGAGGTCAGCGGTTCGATCCCGCTTAGCTCCACCAAATTTAATCCCAATGAATTTGGTACGTAAACGCATCGTGGGGCTATAGCTCAGCTGGGAGAGCGCTTGCATGGCATGCAAGAGGTCAGCGGTTCGATCCCGCTTAGCTCCACCAAAATTGAAACCCTCGCTGAAAAGCGGGGGTTTTTTGCATTTGATTCCTGCCTGCGTTTCTCGTTTATTTGCTTATATTGCTGGATAACAGACATAAAAAAACCGGGGAGAATCTCCCCGGTTTGGTAACGGCTGTATTGATGTCGTCTTACAGCACCAGTGCTGCAATGGAAGCAGACAGTACGCTGACCAGCGTAGAACCGTATACCAGTTTCAGACCAAAGCGGGAAACCACGTTACCTTGCTCTTCGTTCAGGCCTTTAATTGCACCTGCAATGATACCGATAGAAGAGAAGTTCGCGAAGGAAACCAGGAACACAGAGATAATGCCTTCAGCGCGCGGAGAGAGCGTAGAGGCGATTTTCTGTAGGTCCATCATTGCGACGAATTCGTTGGAAACCAGTTTGGTTGCCATGATACTGCCCACCTGCAGCGCTTCGCTGGACGGCACACCCATCACCCACGCAATCGGGTAGAAGATGTAACCCAGGATGCCCTGGAAGGAGATGCTGTAGCCAAACCAACCGGTCACGGTAGCGAACAGGGCGTTCAGGGCAGCGATCAGCGCGATGAAACCAATCAGCATTGCTGCAACGATAATCGCAACTTTGAAGCCTGCCAGAATGTATTCGCCCAACATCTCGAAGAAGCTCTGACCTTCGTGCAGATTGGACATCTGAATATTTTCTTCGCTGGCATCAACGGTATAAGGGTTGATCAGTGACAGAACGATAAAGGTGCTGAACATGTTCAGAACCAGCGCAGCAACAACGTATTTTGGTTCCAGCATGGTCATGTACGCGCCGACGATAGACATGGAAACGGTAGACATCGCCGTTGCTGCCATGGTGTACATGCGGTTGCGAGACATTTTACCGAGGATATCTTTATAGGCGATAAAGTTCTCGGATTGACCCAGGATCAGGGAGCTGACGGCGTTGAAGGATTCCAGCTTGCCCATACCGTTCACTTTGGATAACAGGAAACCAATCGCGCGGATGATAACCGGCAGAACACGGATATGCTGCAAAATACCGATCAGGGCGGAGATAAAGACGATAGGGCACAGCACTTTCAGGAAGAAGAATGCCAGGCCTTTATCGTTCATGCTGCCGAAGACAAAGTTAGTCCCTTCATTAGCGAATCCGAGCAGTTTCTCAAACATCTCGGAGAAGCCTCTTACAAAGCCCAGGCCGACATCAGAGTTCAGGAAGAACCATGCCAGTAACACTTCGATAACAAGCAATTGAATAACATAACGAATGCGGATTTTTTTACGGTCACTGCTTACCAGCAGTGCGAGTACCGCAACCACGGCAAGGGCCAGGACAAAGTGAAGAACGCGGTCCATATTTGCTCCAAATTTGAGGCAGATTTAGTTTTCGTGCACATTCTATGTAACAACAGTAAAGAAAACGAGATCAAACACACACTATAATAAGGACCTGTGACGAGATTCAAAATTAGTGATCGATGATACACTTCTGTTATGTTTAGTATGGAAGTGAAAAGTTATGTCACTGTGCTAATCTCATAACAATAATCAAACATCTTACCGGCATTTCTAAATTTCTTACCGTTCCATAGACAAACGCTATCAGAGAAATCAACTTCACCCATTAAAATGAATTTGATAATCATTCTCAATAGGCGTAGCTTGAAACATAGCAAAGGCTATGTTTCTGAGGCACTAAAATGACTAACGATCGCGTTGAGAGTAGCAGTGGACGGGCAGCGCGCAAGTTGAAGCTCGCATTAATGGGACCTGCGTTCATCGCGGCGATCGGCTATATCGATCCAGGTAACTTTGCTACCAATATCCAGGCAGGGGCTAGCTTTGGCTACAAACTGTTGTGGGTTGTGGTCTGGGCAAACCTGATGGCGATGCTGATTCAGGTGCTATCGGCCAAGCTTGGCATTGCCACCGGCAAAAATCTGGCGGAACAGATCCGTGATCATTATCCTCGTCCAGTGGTTTGGTTTTACTGGGTACAGGCCGAAATTATTGCGATGGCGACCGATCTTGCAGAATTTATTGGCGCTGCGATTGGCTTTAAACTCATCCTTGGCGTTTCGCTGCTGCAGGGGGCTGTGCTCACGGGTATTGCGACATTTTTAATTCTGATGCTGCAGCGCCGCGGGCAGAAACCCCTGGAAAAAGTGATCGGCGGTTTGTTGTTGTTCGTGGCTGCGGCATATATTGTCGAGCTGATCTTTTCCCAACCGAACCTTACGCAGCTGAGCAAAGGGATGGTTATACCGAGCCTGCCTAATTCTGAAGCGGTGTTCCTGGCGGCCGGTGTGCTTGGCGCCACCATCATGCCGCACGTCATTTATCTGCACTCCTCCTTAACCCAGCATCTGCACGGCGGAACACGTCAACAGCGCTATGCGGCCACGAAATGGGATGTGGCTATCGCCATGACGATTGCCGGATTTGTCAATCTGGCGATGATGGCGACTGCAGCAGCCGCGTTTCACTTTAGCGGGCATACTGGTATCGCAGACCTGGACCAGGCCTATCTGACGCTTGAACCGCTGTTAAGTCATGCTGCGGCAACCGTGTTTGGTTTAAGTCTGGTGGCGGCAGGGCTTTCCTCTACCGTGGTTGGCACGCTGGCGGGGCAGGTGGTTATGCAAGGGTTTATCCGCTTTCATATCCCGCTCTGGGTGCGCCGTAGCGTCACCATGATGCCGTCATTTATTGTGATTTTAATGGGGCTTGATCCCACCCGGATACTGGTGATGAGTCAGGTATTACTCAGTTTTGGTATCGCTCTGGCTCTGGTACCGCTACTGATTTTTACCAGCAACAGCCAACTGATGGGGGATTTAGTTAATAGCCGTTGGGTAAAACAGGTTGGCTGGGTGATTGTGGTGCTGGTCGTGGCACTGAATATCTGGTTGCTGGTCGGGACCGTGCTCGGATTGTAGCAGGGCTTTCATCCGCTGTGGTTACCCGGTCAAGCCGGGTAACCCTCATGATTATTTTTTATTTAAGTGGCTACGGTAGGTATCAAGTACCACTGCAACGATTATCACGGCTCCTGTTATAAAACGTTTTGTCGGTTCGCTTGCGCCAACTTGCGCCAGTCCCGCAGCCAGAACGGAAATGATCAACGCGCCAAGAAACGTACAGATAATAGAGCCACGTCCTCCCATCAGGCTTGTGCCACCAATCACAACTGCGGCAATCACCTGTAGTTCCATGCCAACGCCGCTATTGGGGTCGGCGGCTTCAAGGCGGGCAACCTGAAACAGCGAGGCCAGACCGGATAATCCCCCCATCAAGGCAAAGACTGCAATCTTATAGGGACCTGGATTTATACCTGATAATCGAACGGCTTCTTCATTGGTGCCAATACCGATCAAATGGCGACCAAATACGGTTCGCGTCAGCACCAGATGCCCGGCAACAATGACAACGATCGCGATAATAAAAGAAGGGGAGACGCCAAAGAGAATGGGGTCGGCTAAATAATCATAAATAGAACCGAGATACGCGGTCCGCGAGTCAGTTAACTGATACGCTGCTCCGCGGGCCATTTCCAGAACACCCAGTGAGACGATAAACGCCGGAATACGCCAGGCAACGGTAATCAGACCCGTTAGTGCCCCAACGAATGTGGCGAGTGCTACGCCTGAAAGCGCGGCCAGCCAGGGCGTCCAATGAAAATTTAAATAGGTGACGCTGACGACTGCAGCAGCAAGCGCCAGTAACGATCCAACGGAAAGGTCGATGCCGGCAATGATTAAGATAAATGTCATCCCCACCGACATGACGATTAAATCGGGGATCTGATTTGCAATAGTGCTGAAAGTGTTCATGCTCCAGAAATGAGAACTGAGGCATGAAAATAGGACGATCATTGCGGCTAACGCCCCGAGCAACCCGATATAGCTACTTAGGCCTTTCCATGACGTCGGTGTATTTCTTTTCTCTGCTGCCGCTTGTTTTGTCGCAAAATTGTTTTTCATTTTTTATCCCCGGCTACTCGCTGACAGTCTCTTCTGAATGCTGATAGGCCGAAAATGCAGCCGCTAAAATGCGATCCTGGCTCCAGTTATCACGTGTAAATGTGTTCACTAACTTGCCATCGGAAATGACCGCAATACGATCGCAAACCAGCATCAGTTCGCGTAGGTCACTGGAAACGACAACAACGCCTTTTCCCTTAGCCGTTAACGTATTCAGCAATTGATAAATATCTTGCTTGGCACCCACATCAATACCGCGAGTCGGCTCATCAAATAAGACGACTTCACAGTCTCGTTCCAGCCACCGGCTAATGAGAACTTTCTGCTGATTACCACCTGACAGGCTTTCCACGGCCTGTGAAGTGTTCGTTGTACGAACGCCTAAACTTTTAATGTGTTTATTCGCTAATGTCGTTTCACTCAATGTGTTAACGACCGACAAATGGCTAATTTTGTCGCTGTTACCCAACGAGATATTTGCGGCAACCGACTGTGGTAACAGAAGCCCTTCACCTTTACGATCCTCCGTGACTAATGCAATACCATGTCGGATAGCCTGTGCAGGCGAACGGATCACCACCGGTTTAAGTGGCGTACCAATCAGTAATGTGCCACTGTCTATTTTGTCTGCGCCAAAAATAGCGCGTAGCAGCTCTGTCCTGCCAGAGCCGACAAGGCCACTAATGCCGAGCACTTCGCCACTGTGCAAGGTGAACGACGTGTCCCGAATGATTTTCCCACGCTTAAAATTTTCCACTTTCAGAATGGGTTGACCTGCCTGGCGTCCACTTAAATCAAATGAACTTTCTAAATCGCGGCCGACCATCAACGAAACAAGTTGATCGCGGGTATAGCGTTTAATATCGTCCACGCAAACCAAATGACCATCACGTAGCACCGCGATGTCATCAGCAATCATCGCAAGCTCATCCAGTCGGTGAGAAATATAAATTATTGAAACGCCCCGGGCTTTGAAGAGCGCTATTTGTTTAAACAGCAGTTCGACCTCACGGCTACTGAGCATGGCTGTCGGTTCATCCAGAATCAGTACCCGGCTTTCACCAATCAGGTTTCTGGCGATTTCGATCATCTGTTGGTGACCAATACCCAATTCGCCCACCAGCGTAGTTGGATCGACCGATTGCAGCCCAACCATTGCCATCACCGGACGGGCCATTTCTGCTAGCTTTTTTCGATCGATCCAGCCGAATCGATGCGGAAGTTGTTCGAGAAATAAGTTTTCTGCAACCGACAACGTAGGCAGTAAATTGAGTTCTTGCATAACCATACGAACACCCAGCGTTTCCGCCTCTTTTCGGTTCGCAGGTGCGTAAGGCTGCCCCTGATAAACCATTTTTCCGGTCGTTGCGTTGGTTAACCCGCCAATAATTTTTGATAACGTACTTTTCCCGGCACCGTTTTCTCCCGTCAGGGCCAGTACTTTTCCTGGATATAATGCTAGCGTTACATCCACCAGAACAGGTTCACTGTAGGTTTTACCTACCCCCTGTATTGAGAGGATTTCTTGCCCACTTTTCATATTCTGGCCTTATCCGGTAAGCCGCTCTGATACTCAATTGATGGCAGTACCACAGCGGCGCACTGTTTTCCGCTTATTGTTTGACGATCAGTTTTATTGGTGTTTCTACGTTGCTAGAGAGCTCATTCTGTTTTTTGCCATTTTTTAAGGCATCAAGGGCGGCATCAATACCAAATACAGCTTGTTGAGAGGCAAATTGGTCCGCAGTTGCTAAAACACGACCGTCATTTAACATGGGCTTAATCGCTTCGATATTGTCATAGCCGACAACCAGAACCTGTCCTTTTTTCCCGGCAGAGCGGATGGCAGAAACGGCACCTAATGCCATATTATCGTTATCGGCTAACAGTGCTTTGATATCAGGATACTCACTTAACATTGCCGCCGCGACCGCATTGGCGTTGTTAATTTCCCATTGGCCAGATTGCACAGAAACGACTTTCATGCCGCCCTGCGCCATTGCATTTTGGAAGCCCAGAGTACGTTGCTGAGAGTTGCTGGAGGTAGGGATGCCTTCAATAATACCAACCTGATCGCCGGCCTTAAGATGCTTCGCTAAATAATCGCCAATTTCTTTTGCACCTTTTTGGTTATCCGGGCCAACAAAAGGAATATTCAGGTTTTTATCTTTAAGCACACTGTCATCAAATTTGTTATCAATGTTGATGACAATAATACCTGCATCAATTGCTTTCTTAATGACCGGTACAAGGGCTTTCGAGTCTGATGGCGCAATGATAATCGCGTCGGCTTTCGAGACAATCATTTGTTCAACGATCTGGATTTGATTTGCCGTATCCGTTTCGTTTTTGATGCCGTTAGAAATCAAATCAAACTTGTCGGCATTTTTTTTCTGATACTCTTTTGCTCCGGTTTCCATGGTCAGGAAAAACTCATTTGCCAGTGACTTCATCACCAGCGCGACTTTAGGTTTATGCGTCTGAGTATCGGCGGCAAAAGCGGGGACGGTGAAAGTGGCGGAAAGCGCTAAACCGACTGTGGCACTGATAACACGATAAAACATTTTATTTTTCATGAAATTATCCTATAGGTGTAGGGGCTGAATGATGCTCTAAACAGCTACTGCATACGATGATAAACGAGTGAATTGTTGGGCATATTTGATGCACCTTTACGTTCAACTTTCAACGAGGCAAACGCAGAAGCGTACTGCGCTGCATTGATGAGTCCTTTACCGTTTGCAATGCATGCAGCCAGTGCCCCGGTAAAGGCATCGCCTGCTCCACTGGTATCGACGACGGCTGATTTATAGGCAGGAATATGAGTGAAAACTGTGCCATCAAAGATCAGACAACCGTCGCTACCTAACGTGATAATGACGCATTTTGCGCCTTGCACATAAATGCTCCTGGCGGCATTTTTGGCCGAATAGATATCAACAATGTTGATACCAGATAACGCTTCAGCTTCAATTTTGTTCGGCGTAATAATGTCAATTAAATGCAATATTTCTTTGATCTCTGAAACATAAGGTGCCGGATTCAGGACAACCAGCGATTTTCCGAGTTTTGCCTGCATGATAGCGAAACGTGTGATCGGAAAATTATTCTCCAGCTGAGTTAAAAAAACTTTGCAATTACGAATGGTATCAATATCCAATAGAATATCTTCCTGGGTAAATGTTTCATTGGCCCCAAGATCGATACTGATCATATTGTCACCTGTGGCACCTGAAACCCATACCATTGCAATGCCCGTGGATGACATTTCATTTTCAAAAAAAGAAAAAGAAGAAATTTCAGTATTGGTTAAATATCTTTTGGCTTTTTTTGAAAACTCATCGGCTCCTAACTTAACGGTAAGATGAACATTATTATTGATTTTAGCTGCGGCAACTGCCTGGTTTGTGCCTTTGCCTCCGGCATAAAAACGGGTTGCAGACGCTCGGATAGTCTGGCCAATCTGAGGAAATGTCGTCGTTTCAGAAACAATATCTATATTAAATGAACCAAGTATGTAAATGCTATCATCAATATAGCTATTTTGCTTGGCATGAGCAGAAACCGATGTAATTTCTTTGTGGCTTTTGAACTCATTCAATATGGTGTTGGTGAAAGACTGCTCAAATAATGATTCATCAGGTGCGCTTTTTATTTGTGCACCACCATGAAATAACGAGAAAAGACTATTCTGACTTAATTCATTTAAGTCATTACGGATCGTGCGAGTTGTGACAGATAATTCCTTTGCTAATTCGCTAACATAAACCTTCTTATCGGTTACTAACTTAACCCGAATGGCCTTTTGTCTTTCTTGTTTTTTCATTAGCGCTCACCCCAGGTTTTATAATATTAAATTAATGTTAATATTTATCGCGCAAAGTTCAAAAAAAACACGATAAATCGGAATTTTTTTTTCCGATTTTGCGAATTTGTGAAATGAACAGGAAATTTACGGGAAAACAGGGGGGAGCGGATGTGACTGCTCGTCATCTGGCGATTGGCGAAGCGTGATGCAAAAAGGGCCTGGGTATAGACACAGGCCCTGGGTAACTCGATGATTTTTGTGAGCAGTACTCCCCGCAAGATGGGGATTTGTTACATTAATGGCGGTGCCCGTGGCCACGTCCACGCCCGCGATGGTCATCGCGATCGTTCCAGCCTTCACGATAGCCACGCTCATAAGCTTTGCGCTTATCCCAGCCGCGATGATAGCCGTTGTCATGACGCCACCAACGATTTTTACGCCATTCATAATTATGGTGCCAGTAATCCCGGTCACGCCAGCGCCCACCGTCCCAGTAGTTGCCGTAGTTATCGCGATCGCCAATTTGTAATTTAATCGACGGCAGCAGGGTGATTTCGCCAGCGTTTGCGGCCAGCGGTGCAAAAGCCAATAACACTGCCGCCAGAATCAGTGACCTGAACATTCTTTCTCTCCTTCACGATCGAGCCGTAGCCGGCCTGTTAACGCAATATTACGGGGCAGTAAAGCCCCGTTTCATCGCCTTAACTCTTAAATCGTCAGAGAGCGCATTTTTTGTTAATAAATGTGTCTTTATTTCCATCAACCCAGGATGGCGTCGATCTCCGCACACTCTTCGGGAGATAAATGACGGTTTGCCAGCATGCCAACGGCATCTTCAATTTGCGCAGGTTTGCTGGCACCAATCAGTACTGACGTCACCTTATCATCGCGGAGAACCCAGGCTAACGCCATTTGGGACAGCTTTTGTCCCCGGCGCTCGGCCAGCGCATTAAGAGCACGGACTTTTTCCAGTTTTTGTGGGGTGATTTGGTCTGGGTTGAGAAAACGACTGGCGCTCGCTGCCCGGGAATCCGCCGGAATACCGTTCAGATAGCGGTCAGTTAATTGCCCGCCAGCCAGCGGGGAAAAGGCGATACTGCCCACACCTTTCTCCTGTAAGAGTGATAGCAGTCCCCTCTCAACCTCGCGCTCAAACATGGAATATTTCGGCTGGTGGATGAGACATGGCGTCCCTAAATCATCGAGTATTTCGATCGCCTGTCTGGCGAGATCAGTCGGATAGTTAGAGAGTCCTACGTACAACGCTTTCCCCTGACGCACAATATGATCCAGCGCGTTCATGGTTTCTCTGAGCGGAGTTTGGGGATCAGGGCGGTGATGATAGAAGATATCAACATACTCCAGTCCCATACGTTTCAGGCTTTGATCGAGGCTGGCAATCAGGTACTTGCGCGATCCCCAATCACCGTAGGGACCTTCCCACATGGTATAGCCCGCTTTGGTCGAGATTATCAGTTCATCCCGGTACGATAAAAAATCTTCCTGCAGGATGCGACCGAAGTTTCGTTCAGCCGAACCCGGCGGCGGGCCGTAATTATTCGCCAGATCAAAATGGCTGATCCCCAGATCGAAGGCGCGCTGTAATAAGGTCCGGCTGTTTTCGACCTGAGTGGTATCACCAAAATTGTGCCACAAACCCAGAGAGACAATCGGCAGTTTGAGCCCGCTCTGACCGCAGCGGCGGTATTCCATTGTGTGATAGCGATTTTCGTTAGCCTGATAAACCATGTCGCCTCCTTCCAGAACATATGTGTCTTTCAGTGTATACGGTTACACAATCGATTCTTCAAGGAAATTTAAATCGCCAAAACTGTACATCCTGCTTTCCACCTCCTTCGCAGCGACATTCCTGGACAGTCATCGCAGTTCTTCGATACTCAACATGAGGTTACCGTCAGAAGGATAGCTGTCATGCAAACCCCGTATTCCGTTGCTGATTATCTGCTGGACAGGCTGGCAGGCTGTGGCATTGACCATCTGTTTGGTGTGCCGGGCGATTACAATTTACAGTTTCTTGACCACGTCATTGAGCACTCAAGCGTGCGTTGGGTCGGGTGTGCGAATGAATTGAATGCGGCGTATGCCGCGGATGGCTATGCCCGGGTAGTCGGAGCGGGAGCGCTGCTTACCACTTTTGGTGTGGGCGAGTTAAGCGCAATTAATGGTATTGCAGGAAGTTACGCGGAATACGTTCCTGTCCTGCATATTGTCGGGGCCCCATGTCGCAGCGCTCAGCGTCGTGGCGAGTTAATGCATCACACCCTCGGCGACGGTGACTTTCAGCATTTCTACCGTATGCAACAGTCAGTGACGGTCGCCAGTGCAGTGCTGGATGAACAAAATGCCTGCTATGAAATTGACCGCGTGTTGCAAGCGATGTTAACCGAAAGACGACCGGGTTACCTGATGCTACCTGCTGATGTTGCGAAACAACCTGCTACACCACCGAGTGACATACTCATTGTTAACTTGAGCGAGCCGGAAAGTAGTGTAGCTGCTGCGTTTCGCTATCATGCACGTGAGCAGTTGCTGGACAGTTCACGCGTGTCGCTATTAGCCGATTTTCTCGCGCTACGATTTGGCTTGCAGCCCGTTTTACAACGCTGGATGACGGAAACGCCGATGGCTCATGCCACGCTGTTGATGGGCAAAGGATTGTTTGATGAGCGGCATCCTGCGTTTGTGGGCACATACAGTGCGGGGGCCAGCAGTGATTATGTGCGTGAGGCGATAGAAGATGCTGATACGATTATTTGCGTCGGTACCCGGTTTGTTGACACGCTGACCGCCGGGTTTACGCAAAACTTACCTCCCGAGCGCACTATTGAGGTTCAACCCCATGCGTCGCGGGTTGGGGGAAGCTGGTTTAACATCCCGATGGAACAGGCGGTTACTACGCTACGGGAACTGTGCCTGGAAATGTCGTTTTCGCTTCCGCCTGAACGTCCTTGTGCCGGGCGTCTGCAGGTTGAGAAAGGCCCTCTGACGCAGGAAAATTTCTGGCATACGGTGCAACAGTATCTGGCCCCCGACGACATTATCCTTGTCGATCAGGGGACCGCAGCATTTGGCGCAGCTGCGCTGTCACTTCCTGCCGGGGCGGAGGTTCTGGTCCAGCCGCTATGGGGGTCAATCGGTTACGCTTTGCCCGCTGCATTTGGGGCGCAAACAGCCTTCCCGCACCGTAGGGTGATCCTGATTATTGGCGATGGTGCGGCACAGCTCACCATTCAGGAATTGGGAACCATGCTTAGAGACGGGCAAACTCCTGTTATTTTACTGCTCAATAATGACGGTTATACCGTGGAACGTGCCATTCATGGTGCGAACCAGCGATACAATGATATAGCCGGATGGAGCTGGACGCTGGTGCCACAGGCGCTAAGTCGTGAATGTCAGGCGGAATGCTGGCGCGTGAAGCAGGCTGTCCAACTGGAAGAGGTTCTGGCTCGTCTGGCAAAACCGCAACGCCTCTCGTTGATAGAAGTGGTGTTGCCGAAGGCTGACCTTCCAGAACTCTTGCGCACGGTGACCCGTGCGCTGGAATCCCGCAACGGGGGATAGCTACTTATCGGGGTGGTCAGCAATCATCATTGGTTTTCCGGCTAAGAGCAGCCAGGCCGGAAGCATAACGATGCACAACAGCGGTAGTAGGGTGGTGTCCGGCACCACCACTGCCGCCATAAACAGGCTCAGCCATGCATCACGAGTGACGACCAGTACCAATCCCAGAATGGCGCAGGAGACCGTAATCGCGGCAGGAACGGCTTCGACATGGGCGTGCAGCATCAGCCCCAGCGCGACGCCAACGAATACCGCAGGGAAAATCCGCCCACCGCGAAAACCACTCGCTGCAGCCACAACCAGTGCAGCCAGCTTTATCACCGCCAGCATGAAATAGTCCGAGGCTCCCAGTGTCTGGCTAAATGCCATTTGCTGCATCTCATCCAGGCCCTTAAACAGGGTTAGTGGTCCTCCGATGACACCCAGAATACCGAGGATAAAGCCTCCAACGCCGAGGATCAGCACCGGGTGTTTCAGGCGATGCATCAGATGGTGCAAACGAGGCAGGCACCACACGGCCACCATCCCCGCCGCGATAGCAATGGCAGCAACGACCGCGCCGCTGAAGATATCGACCAGATGCATCTGCGTATAGTGCGCGATAGGCAATGAAAAGTGGGGATGAAAGAACAGGCTGGTGGTGAGTGAACCTGCCGCGGCGGCCATTAACGGTGCGAACAGACGATCCCATAGGGGGACATCGTTGGAGCTGTTCAGCGTTTGCGAAAAGACCAGCGCAGCGGCAACCGGGGTACCAAATAGCGCCCCGATGGTGCCAGCAGAGGCGAGGATGGTCCAGTCCAGCTTTGCAATTCGCGGAAACATGCGGCTACCAATCGCCACTGCCAGCGCAATGTTAACGGTCATGATGGGGTGCTCTGGACCCAAACTGACGCCACCCGCGAGGCCAATTATCAGGGCGACCAGCAGTCCGGGCAATGCAGACGTCGAAACGGGCATACCGATTAAGGGTTCGCAGGCTGGGTCAGGGCCAGCATGACCATGACTGTAGCGGATGATGAGCCCGACCATCACCCCGGTAAGCGTCAGCATAGTAATAATCCAGAATGGAGAATCCTGGGCAATACCGATGCTTATGGGCAGACGTTCCCACAAAAATTGCTGTAAAACGGAAGCCACTTTCATCACAGCAATCAGCACCAGGCTGGACGCTACACCAATCAGCAACGCAGGCGTTGATAGCAAGAGCATCGTTCTGGCTCGCGGATGGAGCATTTTCTATTCCTTAATGCAGAGTCATAGACGTAGTTTGCACAGCCTGCCCAACGGCATCGCTGCAAAAGGTGCTGAAACGATAAAGTAATTCTGTGACCTGGATCGATATTCCACGGGCATCAGCCTTCAGGGCGTTGTTGTTATGCCCCCATGAATTTACAGTGTGACAAAGATGTATTCTGACTTTAGCGGAGCCGTGGAAGAATGACAAAATATGCTTTAGTGGGTGATGTTGGCGGCACCAATGCGCGTCTTGCTCTGTGCGATATTGCCAGTGGCGAGATTTCGCAGGCGAAAACCTATTCCGGGCTGGATTACCCAAGCCTTGAAGCCGTTGTGCGCGTGTACCTGGATGAGCATAGCGTTAGCGTCAAAGATGGCTGTATCGCTATTGCCTGCCCAATAACCGGCGACTGGGTGGCCATGACCAACCATACCTGGGCATTTTCTATTACCGAGATGAAAAAGAATCTGGGCTTTAGCCATCTGGAAATCATCAATGATTTCACAGCCGTATCAATGGCAATCCCAATGCTGAAAAAAGAGCATTTGATCCAGTTTGGCGGCGCTGAGCCTGTCGAGGGCAAACCTATTGCGGTCTATGGCGCAGGCACCGGTCTCGGCGTGGCGCATCTGGTTCATGTGGATAAACGCTGGGTGAGCCTGCCAGGCGAGGGGGGGCATGTAGATTTTGCGCCGAACAGCGAGGAAGAAGCGATTATCCTGGAAGTGCTGCGGGCTGAGATTGGTCACGTTTCTGCGGAGCGCGTGCTTTCTGGTCCTGGGCTGGTAAATCTGTATCGTGCGATTGTGAAATCCGACGGACGTTTGCCGGAAAATCTGCAACCGAAAGACATTACGGAACGCGCCCTGGCCGATTCCTGTATTGACTGTCGCCGTGCACTGTCGCTGTTTTGCGTCATCATGGGCCGGTTTGGCGGCGATCTGGCATTAACGCTGGGGACGTTTGGCGGGGTGTACATTGCTGGAGGCATAGTGCCGCGCTTCCTGGAATTCTTTAAAGCGTCGGGTTTTCGCGGTGGTTTTGAGGATAAAGGGCGCTTTAAAGCCTATGTGCAGGATATCCCGGTATATCTGATTGTGCATGATAATCCAGGTCTGCTTGGTTCCGGCGCGCACTTACGCCAGACGCTGGGGCACATTCTGTAAGACTCGTGCCGGAAGGTTGCTCTTAGTTAATTCAGTTTAGCCTGTAGCATGCTCTGTACGCGAAGTGGTCGCGAGTTAATGGTTTAGTTAGCTCGCGACCTGTTATTGTCAGTGAGATGTCGTGCTTGTTGCGTTTTGTATCGGCAGTTTCCCGGCTCTCAGTAGCACCATCTCTTGCTTGCACAGCAGTACGACAGCCTGACGAGCCTTCATTCGACGGGAGGTGAGGGCTTTTTTCACCGTACGGCGATCCGCACCCATTTCCAGCATCTGAAAACATAGCTGGGATAGCGCATGTCTGTATTTCATTGAAAATTCACTTTATTACGTTTTATAGCACCGGCAGTAGATCGCCATTTTACAACGATCCGCACGATCATGACTAATCGCACTATAAATGCATTAATTGCCTGAATTCTTTTACTTTGCTCCGGCTAACCGGGATTTCAAATTCCAGATCTTTTAATCGCAAAATATAGGTGTTGTTAAACCACGGTTCGATCTCGCGGATTTTGTTCAGGTTTACGCAGAATGAGCGGTGGCAGCGGAAAAAATGTGAAGCAGGCAGTTTGCTGCAAAATTCGGTGATGTTCATCGGCATGACATACGATTCGCGTCGCGTGTAGACGAAGGTCATCTTTTCATGGGCTTCAGCGTAGTAAATATCGTTGATTGGCGTAACGATGATCCGCTCGTCTTTGATCAGGTTGATCGTATCGTTTTCACGCATCACCGGGCTGGTAAGGGGGGTTCCTGTTTGCTGTTGCTGCCAGGCTGCCTCCAGTTTTTGCAACATGCCGACAATCCGTGATTCCTGGTACGGTTTCAGAATGTAGTCAAACGCTTCCAGTTCAAAGGCTTCAACAGCGTGTTCTTTCCAGGCAGTAATAAACACAATAAAGGGTTTATGCGCGAACTGACTGATGTTTTGCGCCAGCAGCACACCATCCAGTGACGGAATATTAATATCCAGAAAAATAGCGTCAACGCGGTTGTGCTGCAGGTATTTAAGCACATCCAGACCGTCGTCTAATGTGCCGACAATCTCCATCTGGCTGTGCTCTTTTATCAGCCAGCTAAGTTCCTGTTGGGCCAGGAATTCATCTTCAACAATGATGACTTTCACAACTTAACTCCTGGTTAAAGCAATAATGTGGCCGGGGCTGCTGCAGGTGAGTGCTGGTTTGGCACGTAAAAAGCAATCTCTGTGCCAGGCTCAAGACGGCGGATATGTAGCCCTTCGCCGTACAGGAGTTTAACGCGGTGATGCACATTCAACAGGCCAATTTTATTGCCCGGCATTTCATTGGACTCAACGCGTTCAATGACTTTTGGATCGATACCATGACCGGTATCTCTGACGGCAATGCGCACCCGATTACCACATTCCGCCACGCTGATAGTGACCACACCTTTCCCTTTGCAGGGTTGGATCCCATGAACGATGGCATTTTCAACCAATGGCTGAATCAGCAGGCTGGGAATAAAACAGCTGACCTCTTCATCAATATCATAAATAACCGTCAACTTATCGCCAAAACGGGCCTGCTCAATGGCAATGTAATCCTTAATTTGATACAGCTCTTTCTTGATGTCGATCTGCTCATCATCTTTTAATTCAATATTATAGCGAAGATAGCGAGATAAATTAAAAATGAGCTGGCGTGCAGTGTCCGGGTTAAGCCGCACTGACGATGAGATCGCGTTTAACGCATTAAACAGGAAATGGGGATTTATTTTACTTTGTAGTGCCCGCAACTCTGCCTTATTTGCCATTTCACGTAGCTGCTCGGCACGGGAAACCTCAAGCTGAGTTGAGATAATTTGTGACAGGCCGATAGCCATTTCTTGTAATGAGGAGGTGATCTGGTGGGCATGGCAGTAGTAGATTTTCAGCGTACCGGTGACCACACCTTTTTCCCACAACGGTATTACCAGCATGGAGTGTATTTCCGGTGTGCGATGTGCTTCATCATTGTTCTTTATGATGATTTTTCCGTAATTTATCGCCTGCTGGGTGGTAGGGCTAACGAAATCATCGTTATCGCGGTAGTTCAGTTCACCCACGCCGACATAGGCCAGAACGTGCTGGGTATTGGTGATCGCGACGGCATCTGCATGAATATCATGGCGAATAATCTCGCACACCTGGCGTAGCGACTCGCTATTGACCTGACGAAAAAGCGGCAGGGTTTTGTTAGCGATATCCAGCGCCAGTTTAGCCTGTTTTGCCGCACTGGCTTCTTTCTCTCCTTCCACGCTTTGTACCAGCATGACGATAAAGCCGATACAGACGCTGCCAAGGATCATTGGGATACCGATTTTCGAGACAATATCCAGCCCCAGTTCGGTAGTGGGGGCCCAGGCGACCACCAGAATCATGGTCAATGACTCGCAAAGCATCCCGCCTAAAATACCGGCGCGCCAGTGTTGCGCCTTAGGGATTTTTCGGTTGATCCAACCCGCAATACAGCCAGCAAGGATACTGGTAATAAAACAGGGAAGGGCGGTAACACCTCCAATATCAATCAGATAACGGTGTGTACCCGCGATGAGTCCGGTAATGATACCGACCCATGGGCCGAACAGAATTCCTCCTGACATCACGGCAATAATACGCACGTTAACCAGTGAGCCTTCTACCGGTACACCAGACCAGGTGCTGAACAGTGCAAACATGGAGAAAATGGCAGTAACGGCGAGCAGCTCTTTCACCGAGTGGGCTGACTTGTGCAACAGTTCGCGGAACAGGCGGATACGAATCAGGAAAAACAGACAGAACAGCATCAGCGCTGCCCGATCAAAGACCGCCAGCAGCATATTGAATATTTCGTGCACAGGTGACTCTTGCGAAGGGGTTAAACCTCTATGATAGGTAACCTGAGGCAGGATGACCAGCATCCCTGTCAGCATGGACTAATGAGGAAAAACCACAATATTAAAAGGGGATTGTTGCATGATTGTTGTATTTACAATATCTCGCCAGAGAAGGTGGACCTCAACGTAATGTATTTAACAACAAAATGTTAATAATTGGTGATTTCATAAGGGTTGGATATTCATGAATTTCCCGTTTTAGAAATGTTGTTCCTCTTTTATGCCGATAAAAAATATTTTGCTGTACCTCTCGACAGAAGGAAATTAATCAGGCTATTTTCTAAACGTGCCACCATCGTGGCAGCGTCGCTCGGACGGTCCGGGCGCTAACGTACATCTGAGGATATTATGGCTGATTCCCGCCCTGAACGTCGTTTTACGCGTATTGATCGTCTTCCCCCTTACGTTTTTAACATTACCGCTGAACTGAAGATGGCTGCGCGTCGGCGCGGCGAAGATATTATCGATTTCAGCATGGGGAACCCGGATGGGGCCACGCCTCCTCATATTGTCGAAAAACTGTGTACCGTGGCGCAGCGCCCGGATACCCACGGTTATTCAACATCGCGCGGTATTCCTCGTTTACGTCGGGCGATTTCTCGCTGGTATCAGGAACGCTATGACGTCGAGATCGATCCTGAATCCGAAGCTATTGTAACAATTGGCTCCAAAGAGGGGCTGGCTCACCTGATGTTGGCTACATTGGATCACGGCGACACGGTTCTGGTGCCTAATCCCAGTTACCCCATCCATATTTATGGTGCCGTTATCGCCGGAGCACAGGTGCGTTCCGTGCCGCTGGTGGAAGGGGTCGACTTCTTTAATGAACTGGAGCGCGCGATTCGCGAAAGCTACCCGAAACCGAAGATGATGATCTTAGGCTTCCCGTCCAACCCGACGGCGCAGTGTGTCGAACTGGAGTTTTTCGAAAAGGTCGTCGCACTGGCTAAACGCTACGACGTGCTGGTGGTTCATGACCTGGCCTATGCCGATATTGTCTACGATGGCTGGAAAGCACCATCGATTATGCAGGTTCCGGGTGCCCGTGATGTTGCCGTTGAATTTTTCACCTTGTCGAAAAGCTATAACATGGCGGGGTGGCGCATTGGCTTTATGGTTGGCAATAAAACGCTGGTAAACGCACTGGCGCGCATTAAGAGCTATCACGATTACGGAACGTTTACACCGCTGCAGGTAGCCGCTATTGCCGCGCTGGAAGGCGATCAGCAGTGCGTACGGGATATCGCTGAGCAATATAAGCGTCGTCGTGATGTGCTGGTCAAAGGGCTGCATGAAGCGGGCTGGATGGTTGAAATGCCAAAAGCGTCGATGTACGTGTGGGCGAAAATTCCAGAGCAATACGCCGCAATGGGGTCGCTTGAATTTGCCAAAAAATTGCTGAATGAGGCGAAGGTTTGTATTTCGCCGGGGATTGGCTTTGGGGACTATGGTGATACACACGTGCGCTTTGCGTTGATTGAAAACCGTGACCGTACCCGCCAGGCAATTCGCGGCATCAAAGCAATGTTTCGCGCGGATGGTTTGCTGCCTGCCAGTGCGAAATCGACCACGGAAAGTACCGACTGATAACACGATTCCCCAAACGCAAACAGGAGCCAAATGGCTCCTGTTTTTTTGCTGCGTCTTTTTATTTAGATCATCAGGGCGAAAGTACCGGCCCAAACGATGACCATAAAAGAAATGCCCATAAAGAAATATTTCACTTTTCATCTCTCCGCGTACCTGGGGTACGTCTCAATGAACATATGCTTACCTGACAGAGAGCTGATGCGAGCATAAACGAAAGGGAGAATACCCCGCGCTTACTTGGCTGCATCACCTCAGAATTCTGAGCTTTAATGCTCCAGACGGCGCTAATGTACGCCTAAAAATGAGGTGAAACAAGAGGCATTTTTTTATTTAATTTTAGTAACTTACAAGTGTCGTGATTCGGCGACAGTTTAATTTCTGACGGTAATAAATTGCTATTGAGCGACGTGACTGTTACTCAGAGAATTCTCATATCACCTTGAGGTTAATGCGGTTAATTTTTTCGCGGAATTTGATAATGAAAAGGTTAAAAATGACCAGATTAATGATGTTAGCACTTGTTCTTGCGCCATTGACGTCAATGGCGGCTGCACCGCAAGCGTTCAATTTCAGCTGCGCAAGTATTGGTGGTGTGAATAGTGATGGTAAAGGCAATGTATGGATTAATGGCGCAAAAGCGACCATTAAAAGCTTCAATGAAAATTACTGGGAGGCGAAGAGCGGTAAAAATACCGTCTCAATTTCCAGAAAAGATGACGGAAACCCGGAAGTATCCTGGGCTGGCCCAAACCGCAAGCATGGGATTTGTCAGCCTGAGGATAATGTTGATTATTCTCCAGCGAAAAAATCGGCCAACGCCGGTCCGTCTTACTCTTGCTCTGCGGTTCAAAAGGGAAGTGCGGAAGATATTATTTGCCAGAGCCCGTCGCTTTCTGCAATGGACATGAAATTGAACGGGATTTTTAAACAGGCACTGGCTAAATCGAAGAATGACCCGATGCTTAAAGCGGAACAGCGCGGGTGGATCAAAGGACGCAACGAGTGCTGGAAGGAGAAGGATGATGAGCCAGCCTGCATTGCCCGAAGCTATAATGAGCGAATGACTGAACTCCAGAACAAGTGGGGCGTTAAGTAATTTAGCCGTAGAAAAGAAGAAAGGCCTTGCGGCCTTTCTTTTTAGATATACAACGAGGCTTCACCCATCGGGCGCGTTTTGAAGCGACGGTGGATCCAGAGATACTGCTCGGGGGCGCGCATGATCTCTTTTTCGATAATTTTGTTCATATAGGCCGCGGCCAGGTTTTCATCTTCCGGGTAACCTTCCATTTCTGGCGTGATAAACAGACGGTAGCCGGAGTTATCAGATTTTCTCACCATGGTGACGGTCAGCATTTTCGCCCCCGACAAACGTGACAGCACGTAGGTACCGTTGGTTGTCGCAACATCTTTGACGGCGAAGAATGGCGCAAATGAACTGCCTTTACGGCCATAATCCTGATCGGGCGCAAACCATACGGCTTCCCCTTTTTTCAGTGCGCCGACAATGCCGCGCAGATTATTTCTGCCGATCATGGCTTTGTTCGAGCGCATACGGCCGCGGGTTTGTATCCACTCCATTAATTTGTTGTTGTGCGGGCGGTAGGTTGCCATCATTGGCTGGCAAAGCCCCATCACGCGGCCCCCCAGTTCCAGCGACATAAAATGCACGCCTACTACCATTACGCCACGGTTATGCGCCTGAGCGCGTTGCAGGTTGTCCAGACCTTCAACATCAAACCATTTACGCACCCGGCGATCTGGCCAGAACCAGGCCATACCGGTTTCAAGCAGTGCCATGCCGAGTGAGCGGAAGTTTTCGTCGACCAGTTTGTTCCTTTCTTCTTGCGACAGATTCGGGAAACAGAGTTCGAGATTTTTATGGGCAATGGATTCCCGGCGCTTTAAAAATGGGCGCGCCAGCGTACCTGTACGGGTGCCCAGAAAACATAAAACAGGATAAGGGAGTTGCACCAGTAACCAGAGCACACCGACACCGAACCATGTGAGCCAGTAGCGCGGATGCAAAAACGCGCGCGAAAATTTACATTGGGGGAACATAAGCACCTGTTGTTGGTACGAAAATAATGTATCGCGAAGATTCTTTGTCTACAGCGTTACTCTCTGTCACTGAACAGTTAGGTCACTATGAGCGACAATGGTTCCTGTAAAGAGTGTAAAACTGAGTCAGGACAAACCACGAGGGGTATGAATGATCGGACGCACAATGTACACCCGAAGATTAATGTCATCCAGAAATAATTCCTCAAGTTTCGTAAATGTTTTTTGGTCGATAAAAAGCAAGAATAGACTTATAGATAATATGTTGTTTTTATGACGATTAAATAAAGGTCAATGGAGAATGCCCGGTTCAGAAAATGAACAGTTATTGTAGCGAAAATGTTGCTCGAATTGCGAACGGATAGGAATTGTCTTAGACTATAAACTCAAGGATGTGTAAGGACTTACGTCGATTTTTACGGCAGACAGGAGGTAACGCTATGTTCTATTTTTGGACTTTCCTCGCATTGAGCATTCTGTGCGTTAGTTGCTATATTTGGCAGGTAATGGGCGCTGCCGCGTCAATTAGTTCTTTTTTCGGCATGGCTATCCTTACGGCATTAATTTATTTCTTTACCATACGGTTGACTGACGGAAACGAAATGGTAACGGGACTGTTTCTTTTTCTTGCCCCGACATGCGGATTGATCATTCGCTTTATGGTGGGGGACAATAAGCATTAAATCGCAGGTTCATAACTGAAAACGCAATTGTGTACCACATTGACTGATTTTCTGGCTTCCATTTGAGCAAACTAAAGTGCCAGCATCGCTGGCACTTTTTTCTCTCTAAAGCCGATTACCTGGCATCAGCAAGCTGCAACTCCGTGTCCTGTTGTTGGGCATTTTTTCGTTGTTGTTCGAGTTCCAGCGCCCCGCGGTGAGACAGATAGCAGAACAGAATGCAGCAGACAATCCCGCCCATCAACAGATAGAAACCGCCATGCCATCCCATTTTATCGACCATGACACCAAACAGACTGGTTCCCAGCGATGCACCAAAAATGTAGCTCATAAAACCGCGTAATCCGACCGCCGAACCGACAGCAAAGCTGGGGACGATTTCCATGGTCTGAACAGACGCAAGGAACTGGGGCACATAGATCAGGCACCCGACGATGGCGGCAAAAATAGTGACCATCAGCAGGGATTCACTTTTCCAGTAACCGATCAGGCAGACGAAGATCAGCGCCATACAAATCATGGCCAACGGCATGCGACGACCTTTAAACAGTTTATCGGTCAGCCAGCCCGCCAGCAGTGTGGATGGAATTGCGGCCCATTCGAAAAACAGGAACGCCACACTCATTTGTTCTTTCGAGAAATGTTTTTCAGTTAACAGATAAATCGGTAACCAACTGATCATGCCAAAACGCACCATATAGACAAAAACATCTACCAATGAAACATACCAGGCATTTTTGTTACGCAGCACGTAGGTGCAAAAAATTTGAAAGGCGCTCATGTTTTCCGGTGCCTGGGTTACGTGCCGGGCATTTAACACGACTTTTTCTTCCGGCATCATCTGTTCCAGAGCAGGCAAGCCTTCTTCGCGCGGTGAGCCTTTGCCCAACATCAGAACAATAAAAGCAAACAGCACCGCGACACAGGCTGGGACAATATAGCTGGCGCTTTGCCAGTGTTCGCTGCCGAGAATGGCAAAAGCGGCGCCAACAATGGGGGCGACAATACCGCCACCGACGTTGTGTGAGATATTCCAGAATGCGCCAACGCGTCCGCGCTCTTTGCGTGGGAACCAGTTGGCGATGGTAATAAACGAGGGACCGACGCCCATCCCCTGGAACAGTCCGTTGAAGACGACCAGTGCGGCAAAAATCCAGAATCCGGTGCTGAACCCTAAGCCAACGTTGACAATGGCGCACAGGATCAGGCCGCAAGCCATAAAGACTTTCGGGCTGGCTTTGTCTGCCAGGCTACTCATGATGCCTTTACTGATCCCATAGGCAATTAGCATACAACTGCTGAGTAAACCAATCTGTGTTGCGCTGAGATCCAGATGTTCTTTCAGGTACGGGGTAGAGAGGGTGAAGTTATTGCGTACAATATAATACGCAAGATAGCCAAGAAATACGCTAAGTAACGCCTGAATGCGGTATCGACCATAAGTCTCCTGAATTTTCTCTTCCGGGACTTTATTTGCCGATGGCCCTGTCTTAAATATTGATAACATATCATCACCTAAATTTATATTGATGTGAATATCAGGATTTTTCGCAGTGAAGAGTGAAATAGATGGCTAAGAAATTCAAATTGAAGAAATGTGTCACTATTGACTCAATTTGCTGAAAGTGGGACTGATTTTGACCTTTTTGAATTGTGGTGAGGCCAGAGCATATTATTCTTAATGCATTTTTATCATCAGCATGTGCGGGTATTAACAAATTCAAACGACATTTTCAGGTATTCTTTATCTCTGTTATCGCATTCCGTCTGGTTATTTTGATAGCAGTTTTATCTTTTCCATGTGTCGTGATAAACGGGTAAATTTTGTCTCAATATTATTTTTCGAAGATGTTGGTATTTATGAGCAGGATCACAAACAGACTTTTCTGTCGGGGTAGTTTGTTGGCGCTCTCACTGTGTTTTATGTCGCTGTCGGCGACCTGTCTGGCACAGGGGAAGGAGCTGGTGATGGCGACGACGTTTTCCCCGGGGGCAACGGCCTGGATTATTCAGCGCTGGCAAACGGAGCCGGGGTCAGTGATGATCCGCACGCTAAACCGGACCAGTTCTTCTCTCGAACAACTGCTCGATACCGCGAATGCGGAGAACGTTGACCTGATTTTGACCTCTTCGCCGATGCTACTGCAGCATCTTCAGGAGCATCAGAAACTTGCTCCTTTTGATAATGCATTGCCGGAAAGCCAGCGTCTGGTGCCAGAGTCAATACGGTCGACGTCTGTAGCCGTGGCTCTCTCGGGATTTGGTCTGCTGATTAATCGTTCAGCACTGACGGCGCGACATCTGCCACCACCGACGGACTGGGGTGATTTAACGCATCCTAAATATCAAAATGCCCTGCTGATGAGTAGCCCATCGCGCTCCGATACCAATCACCTGATGGTTGAATCACTGCTGCAACAAAAAGGGTGGCAAGAAGGTTGGGCGACATTGCTGGCCAGTGCCGGGAACCTGGTGACCATCTCATCACGCAGCTTTGGTGTTGCGGACAAAATTAAGAGCGGATTGGGCGTTGCGGGACCGGTTATTGATAACTATGCCAATCTGCTGCTCAATGACCCCAATCTGACTTTTACTTACTTCCCACACTCGGCGGTCTCGCCGACCTACGTAGCCGTGCTGAAAAACAGCCCGCGTGCCAATGAAGCACAACGTTTTATCCGCTATTTATTGAGCCCGGAAGGGCAGCGGATCCTTGCAGATGCGAATACCGGTAAATATCCGGTAACGTCGCTGGCAGCAGATAACCCGCGTGCAGCCCAACAGGCCATTTTGATGAAACAGCCACCGCTTAATTACCGTCTGATCCTGAAGCGTCAACAACTGGTCCAGAGGATGTTTGATACGGCCATCAGTTTCCGCCTCGCGCAGCTTAAGGATGCCTGGCGAGCGCTGTACAGTGCGGAAGCTCGTCTGAAACACCCGTTACCCGAAATCAGAGCGCTGTTAACCCAGGTCCCAATCGACGCCAGGAACAGCGAAGATGAAGCCTGGCTTGCTCAATTCGATAATAAAAGCTTTGCTGAACAGCAAATGATGGAGTGGCAACTCTGGTTTCTTAAAAACCAGCGCCTGGCGATATCAAAACTGGAAGAACTACAATGAAAGGCGGTTCGCTATGGCAACGTCTTCGTCAGCTCAGCATCAGCAGCAGTTTGCGGGGGGCTTTTTTGACGGGGGCTTTACTGACGCTGAGCGTGAGCTGTGTCAGTTTGTATTCCTGGCATGAGCAAAGCTCGCAAATCCGCTATTCGCTCGATGACTATTTCCCGCGCGTACATTCCGCTTTTTTGATTGAAGGGAATCTTAACCTGGTTGTCGATCAGCTTAATGAATTCCTGCTTGCCCCCAATACGACCGTACGGCTGCAACTGCGCAATCAGATCATCGAACATCTGGACAAAATTGAACTGCTGAGCCGGGGATTGCAACCCGCGGAACAGCAACAGCTGGCGGTGATTTTGCAAGATAGCCGGGCATTGATGACCGAGCTGGACAGGGTGCTCTACAACATGTTCCTGGTACGCGAAAAAGTCAGCGAACTTTCCGCGCGAATCGACTGGTTACATGATGATTTCACGACCGAACTGAACTCTCTGGTGCAGGATTTCACCTGGCAGCAGGGAACGTTGTTGGATCAAATTGAAGCGAAAAATGGCGACGCGGCGTTGTACCTGAAACGCGCCAGGGAGGTGCAGAATGAGCAGCAACAGGTGTACACGCTGGCAAGAATTGAAAACCAGATTGTCGATGATTTACGCGACAGGTTGAATGAACTGAAGTCAGGTAGCGACGACGGCATGCTGGTCGAGAACCATATTCGCTATCTGGAAAATCTGAAGAAAACGGCGGATGAAAATATTCGTACCCTGGACGACTGGCCCAGTACTATCACGTTGCGGCAAACCATCGACGAATTGCTGGAAATCGGGATGATGAAAAATAAAATGCCCGATACGATGCGCGATTATGTCGCGGCGCAAAAAGCGCTGGTTGATGCCAGTCATGCCAGAGAAGCTACACTTGGTCGTTTTCGAACATTGCTTGAGGCTCAGTTGGGAAGTAGCCATCAACAAATGCAGATGTTTAACCAGCGACTGGAGCAGATTGTTCGCGTTAGCGGCGGGCTTATTTTGCTGGCGACGCTGTTGGCGCTGCTTCTTGCCTGGGGACTAAACCACTACTTTATCCGTTCACGGTTGGTGAAGCGTTTTACCGCGCTCAACCAGGCCGTGGTGCAAATTGGTCTTGGCAGAACCGATGCCTCGATCCCGGTTTATGGTCGTGATGAGCTAGGGCGCATTGCGGGGTTACTGCGCCATACGCTGGGTCAGCTCAATACGCAAAAAAGTCAGCTTGAACAGGAAGTGGCAGAGCGTAAGGAGATTGAAGCCGATCTGCGAGCGACCCAGGGCGAATTGATTCAGACGGCGAAACTGGCGGTGGTCGGACAGACCATGACCACGCTGGCCCACGAAATCAATCAACCACTGAATGCATTGTCGATGTATCTGTTTACTGCGGGCAGGGCAATTGAACAGGAGCAGTTGGCGCAGGCCAGAAGCACGTTAACCAAAGCCGAAGGACTCATTACCCGTATCGATGCCATTATCCGCTCATTGCGACAGTTTGCGCGCCGGGCAGAGCCGGGGGCACCGCTGCATCCGGTCGATTTACGGCAAACCTTCAGCGCGGCCTGGGAGTTATTGTCTATGCGGCATAAACCGCAGCAGGGTACGCTTTCGCTGCCGGTTGAGCGCGTGTGGGTTATGGGCGATGAGGTGAGAATTCAGCAAGTTCTGGTAAACATACTGGCAAATGCGCTGGATGCCTGTCCGGTTGCCGCGAAGATTGACGTTCACTGGCAGGTTGAGGGCAGCACGGTGTGTGTATTTGTCAGCGATAATGGCCCCGGCTGGCCTGGTGCGCTGCTACCGTCGCTATTAAAACCGTTTACCACCAGTAAGGATGTTGGTCTCGGTATTGGGCTATCAATTTGCGTCTCGTTAATGACGCTGATGAACGGCGAGCTACGCCTGGCATCGACACTGGGGCGCAATGCCTGCGTGGTACTGCAATTCAACCTGACGGATGTAGAAGATGTTGAGTGATGAATATTCTGTTCTGCTGATTGATGATGATGCCGATGTCCTTGATGCTTACACCTTGTTGCTTGAGCAGGCAGGCTATCGGGTATGCGCGTGCAATAACCCCTACGATGCCCGAAATTGGCTACAGGCTGACTGGCCCGGTATCGTCCTGAGTGACGTGTGTATGCCCGGCTGTAACGGTATCGAACTGATGGCTCTTTTTCATCAGGATGATAACCAACTGCCGATCCTGCTGATTACCGGACATGGTGATGTGCCGATGGCGGTGGATGCGGTGAAAAAAGGGGCATGGGATTTTCTGCAAAAACCGGTCGATCCCGGTAAGCTGCTGTTGCTGGTTGCACAGGCGTTGCAGCAGCGAAAATCTGTGATTGCCCGTCGTCATTACTGCCAGCAAAAGCTGCAGGTTGAACTGGTTGGCTACAGCGACTGGATAAATCAGTACCGTCAACGGCTGCAGCAACTGGCAGAAACGGATCTTGCCGTCTGGTTTTATGGGGAACCCGGGACGGGACGTATGACGGGAGCCCGTTATTTGCATCAGTTGGGGCGTAGCGCCCAGGGGCCGTTTATCCGCGCAGAACTCACCGCCGGGAACACCGCTCAGCTCGGTGAGCTGATTGCTCAAGCGCAAGGTGGGACGCTGGTATTAAGCCATATAGCGTGTCTGACGCGCGAGCAGCAGCACCATTTGGTTCACCTGCAAAGTCAGGAGCGGCGCCCTTTTCGGCTAATTGGTGTTGGCACGACATCGCTGGTGGAACTGGCGGCAACAAACCAGATCGTGGCCGAACTCTATTACTGTTTCGCCATGACGCAAATCGCCTGCCAGCCTCTATCCCTGCGCCCGGACGATATTGAACCGCTATTTCGCCATTACCTGCAAAAAGCCTGTCTGCGTCTGAACCACCCCATTCCGGAGGTCGACGGGGAATTGCTAAAAGGGATGCGACGTCGTGTGTGGTTAAGTAATGTGCGAGAGCTGGCAAACGCCGCAGAGCTTTTTGCCGTTGGGTTGCTGCCATTGGCGGAAACCGCTAATCCGCAGTTGCATATGCCGGAACCGACACCGTTGGATCGCCGGGTTGAAGAGTATGAGCGGCAAATCATTACCGAAGCGCTAAATATTCATCAAGGGCGTATTAATGAAGTAGCAGAATATCTGCAAATCCCGCGCAAAAAACTGTATTTGCGGATGAGAAAATACGGGCTAAGTAAAGAGCATTATAAGTTCTAGAGAGAAGATGTGCGGTTATGATAAGGGCAATTGAATGAACATCTGAGTCGTCACCTCATTATTAGAAAAAATGCCGGACTCATTATCCGGCATTTTTCACTTACCACATTAAATCGTCAGGTACGACGAAGTCAGCATACGGATCGTCTTCGTCTTTCGCTTCCTGACTCAGCTCGCAATTTAAGACGATGTAGCTGTCGTCGCGCTGCGCAATTTTATCGGCAACTACGGCCGGGATAATAGCATATTCGCTGTCACGCTCGCTTTCAGCAGTCAGCCGGGCAATAGCCAGACGTCCTTTAATCAATTGCGCCTGTGTCACCTTATCCACGTAGATTTTTTTAATCAGATTATTATCGGTGAAGTTATACCCAATATCACCTTTGGAAATGGTGATTTTGTTCATTTCAATAAGCTGCTTAATCTGCGCTTTGTATTCTTTCGATAGCGTCGCTTGTTTCTGTTGATCGCTTAACTGCTTATCCCGTTCAATTTGTGCTTTTTTATTCTCTTCAACCGCTTCTCTGGCTTCACGGGCCTGAACGCGTGATTTTTTCGCCGTTCTCTGCACTTTCGCCATTTTTTTGCTGGAAACTAAGCCAGCTTTCAGCATCTGTTCTTGTAGGGTGAGTTTTGTCATTTTTGCATCTGATCCAATAAAATCGTTGTCAGGATTATAACCTTAACGTCCAACGGGATGCCAGAATACGGGGTTTGCCAAACCGGTCTGGCTCCTGTCTGGCATCGCGAAATGCTCAGGCGCTAAACGGCGGAGGAGAAACTGTGTGGAGCTATGGCAAGTACCGTGATGGTGAAATAAAACAGAGCGTTGCGTTCTAGATGTGATGGTGTCCCCTGCAGGAATGTGATTGATGAATTAATTAGTTGATTTTTATGAATATATAAATAATGGAATTAAAATTCTATACACTTAGTTATACACATAAAAAAATTAGTGCTTTTATGGACTAGGTGTATTTTCCC
>NZ_RPOI01000012.1 GCF_003818115.1 Citrobacter youngae
GAGGCGACGACGACAGCGCGTGGGATAATTATTATAAGGCCAGCTGGAGCGGCAACTGCCGGGATGCGGCTTTCTGGTCGTTAGCGCGTTTGGCGATGAAGCGTCAGGATTACGCTGGCGCGTTGGAAAAGGTGGAGCAGAGCCTGCGCTTTAACGGCAGTAATAACCTGGCGATGGGACTGAAAGCGCTGGCGCTGACAAAGCTTGATCGCAATGCGCAAGCGCTGGACTACATTCGCCAACAGCTGGTGGATTATCCGCTGAGCTATACCCTGCACTATGCGCGCTGGGCTATCTGCCAGGACGAGGCGACAGCGCTTGCGCTGATCTCGATTACCGGGCGTCGCGGGACCAACGCGTGTGAACTGGCAGGCTGGCTGACCTCTTTGGGGCAAAAGGATGCTGCCCGTGGCGTGCTGGAACTGCTCGACAGCCAGGAAACGCTGCCGATGCTGTGGCGCGCCTCGCTGAGCGATAATCCACAACCCTTCATTGAACGTGCTCGTGAGTGTCTGCAAAACCGCGTGCGTTTCCCCAATACGCTGGATGAAGTGCAGATGCTGCAAACTCTTGAGCAAAGCGCTTTTGCCCGCTATTTACTCGGCTGTTTCTGGTACAGCAAACGGCGTTATGCCGAGGCGGTTTCCTGCTGGCAGTTCACGCTTGCGCAGGAAGCGGATTTCGCTCCGGCGCATCGTTTACTGGGGATTTACGCCTGGAACAAACTGCACGATGCGCAGCAGGCGAAACAGTATCTGTCGCAAGCCGTGGCGCTGGAGCCGCAAAATGCCCGCTTCCTGTTTGAACTCGACTATCTCAACAAGCTGATGGCACAACCGGCTGAACAGCGCCTGCAGCGGCTGGAAGCCAGTAAAGAGATTGTCTTCCTGCGTGATGATCTGACGGTGGAACTGCTCAGCTTGTGGAATGGGTTGGGGCGCTATGACGATGCCGCCGCAGTATTACGTGAGCGGGTGTTCCATCCGTGGGAAGGCGGTGAAGGTAAAGCCACCGGGCAATATCTGCTTAATCAATTACATCGCGCGCTGGCTGCCGTGCAGTCCGGCGACCCGCAAACTGCTATTACGCAACTGCAACAGGCGCTGCACTATCCGCAAAACCTCGGGGAAGGCCGTTTGCCAGGGCAAACGGATAACGACATCTGGTATTTGCTGGGGTATTGCGCGCAGCTGCAAGGCCATTTCGAAGAGTCTCAGCGCTACTTCTCCCGTGCGACGCGAGGCGGAAGCTCACTGGATGCCGGACGTTACTACAACGACCAGCCAGTGGACTATCTCTTCTGGCAGGGTATGGCGCAGAGAAAACTTGGCGATGATGCAGAGGCGGACGCTCTGTTCAATAGCTTCCTGCAATGGGTTGAGTCGCATCACGACAACGTGCCGGATGTCGATTTCTTTGCCGTATCGCTACCCGACCTGGTGGTGCTGGATACCTCAGCAGAAGCAAAACACCAGCAACACTGCCTGTTTATCAATGCGCTCGGGCATCTGGGGCTAGGAAATAGCGCCGCCTGTCAGCGTGAACTTGATGAACTCCTGCAACTCAATCCGGCACATGACAAGGCATTACTGCTGCGTCACGCCATTAACGTAAGGCTTTTCCAGTAACACTCGAAACGGGTGGGGGATAACCTCACCCGAAACCTACTGTACCCTGCGTTTCCCTGAAAGAGGAATCATAATGAATAACGCGCAGACACATTTAAAGATTGGTTACGTCTGGACTATCTGCCTGGTTGCGGCCTGCGGAGGTTTACTGTTTGGCTATGACTGGGTGGTGATCGGCGGGGCAAAACCCTTCTATGAAGCATATTTCTCGATTACCGATCCGGCGCAATCCGGCTGGGCGATGAGTTCCGCGCTGGTTGGTTGTATCTTTGGCGCGCTGATTTCCGGCTGGTGCGCCGATAAATTTGGCCGAAAAATGCCGCTGATTCTTTCAGCGATCCTCTTTAGCGCTTCTGCATGGGGAACTGCCGTCGCCAGTAACTTCGATATGTTTATTGTCTATCGCATTGTGGGTGGCGTGGGGATTGGTCTGGCGTCTGCGCTAAGTCCGCTGTATATCGCCGAGGTCAGCCCGGCGGAAAAGCGAGGTCGCTTTGTTGCCGTTAACCAGCTCACCATCGTCATTGGCGTGCTGGCGGCGCAGCTTATCAACCTGATGATTGCCGAACCTGTTGCCACAGGCGCTACGCAGCAGGCCATTGTTGAAAGCTGGAACGGTCAGACAGGCTGGCGCTGGATGTTTGGTGCTGAATTAGTGCCTGCGGTAATTTTCCTGGTGCTGATGTTCTTTGTACCTGAATCGCCGCGCTGGCTGGTGAAAGCGGGCAAAGCCGATCGTGCGCGTGCCATGCTGCAGCGCATTGGTTCGGCGGAATATGCCGGGCAAACGCTGAAAGAGATTGAACATACGCTGCAAAAAGATAATCACAAGGTCGCGTGGTCAACGCTGTTACAACCGCAGATCAAACCGATCGTGATTATTGGCATGGTGCTGGCAGTGTTCCAGCAGTGGTGTGGGATCAACGTTATTTTCAACTATGCGCAGGAGATCTTCGCCTCTGCCGGATTCGACATCAACGGTACGTTAAAATCGATCGTGGCGACAGGGATCATCAATCTGGTCTTTACCCTTGCTGCTCTGCCGTTAGTGGACAAAATTGGCCGTCGTAAATTGATGCTGTTCGGCGCGTCAGGATTGACGGTTATCTACGTACTGATTGCCGGGGCGTACGGGTTGGGCATTATGGGCTGGCCGGTTTTGGTTCTGGTGCTGGCGGCAATCGCGATTTATGCTCTGACGCTGGCGCCGGTGACCTGGGTGCTGCTATCAGAAATTTTTCCCAACCGCGTGCGCGGGCTGGCAATGTCGCTGGGGACGCTGGCGCTGTGGATTGCTTGTTTCCTGCTGACCTATACCTTCCCGCTGCTCAATGCGAGTCTGGGCGCGTCGGGAAGCTTCCTGCTGTACGGTGTGATTTGCGCGATGGGCTTCATCTATGTTCTGCGTAATGTACCGGAAACCAAAGGCGTGACGCTGGAAGCGCTGGAAGAACAGCTGGCGGCGCAGCATACAAAAGTTGGTGCATCAACCCAACCGCGAAGCGCTCGCTAATGGATGGTCTGCTGACGCTACAAAACGCACATCTGCGGATGTGCGTCGATCCGCAGGGCGGTTCTCTATTAAGCCTGGTTTCGTTACAACATCAACAGGCCATTTTACGCGAAGGTCATGGTCAGCGGCCTGGTGATTGCGGCCTGTTCCCGATGCTGCCGGTCGCGAATCGGGTGGCGGGAAATCGTTTTATGCTGCGCGGTGAAGAGGTGGTTTTACCTCAGCATGGCGCAGACGACACTTTCTTCCTGCACGGTGACGGCTGGCTGCAACGCTGGCAGATTATTACCGCTACCCAAAGCGGCTGTTTGCTGCAGTTGCGCAGTTGGCACCCCTGCGGCTACGACTATACGGCGCGGCTTTGCTATCAACTGGAAACCTCAAGCCTGCACGCCTCGTTGACGCTCACTCATTGCGGTGAACAGCCAATGATTTACGGCTGCGGGTTCCATCCGTTTCTCGCCTTTGATAAGCGCAGCACGGCGCAGTTCACCGCCGGCGGTTACTGGCCGGAGGGGGAACAGCATCTGCCGCTGGAATGGCAACGCGATATCCCTTCAGCGGCGGATTTCATGCATGCGCAATACGGTGAGGATAGCTGGCTGAATGTCGAATATTCTGGCTGGAGCGGGCGGGCCGTTATTCAGCGGGATGTGATGAAAGTCACGATTTTAGCGCAAACTCCGTGGTTGATGCTGTTCAGAATGTCGGGTGAGGAGTTCCTGTGCCTGGAGCCGCAAACGCATCCGGTGAATGCCCACAACATGCAGGGGCAGCCGGGATTGCAGGTTTTAGCGCAGGGAGAACGCTGCCATTTTGCGATGCAAATTAGCGTCGAATAGGGCAAAAATCATGTTATCTGCCTGTTAATGCTCTCTTGCGCCAGCCTGCGTTTGTCGCCAGACTATCGCCTCCAAACGGGAGGGATTCATGGCTTTGCATTCCACGCGCTGGCTGGCGCTCGGTTATTTCACCTACTTCTTTAGCTACGGTATCTTTCTGCCTTTCTGGAGCGTCTGGCTCGAAGGGTTAGGGCTGACGCCGGAAACCATCGGTTTACTGCTGGGCGCGGGGCTGATTGCCCGTTTTCTCGGTAGCTTGCTGATTGCACCGCGTGTGAGCGATCCCTCTCGGCTGATCTCAGCGTTACGTATTCTGGCCTTATTGACGTTGGTGTTTGCGCTGGCCTTCTGGGCGGGGACCAACGTGGCGTGGCTGATGGTGGTGATGGTCGGCTTTAACCTGTTTTTCTCGCCGCTGGTGCCGCTGACCGACGCACTGGCCAACACCTGGCAAAAACAGATAACCATGGATTACGGTCGGGTGCGACTGTGGGGATCCGTGGCCTTTGTGATCGGCTCTGCGTTGACCGGCAAACTGGTGAGCCTGTTCGACTATCGGGTGATCCTGGTCCTGTTATCGCTTGGCGCCGCCTCAATGCTGCTGGGCATGATGATTCGCCCGAGCGTGCAGCCAGCGGGTGAAAACCGTCAGCAGGAGAGCGCAGGATGGCCCGCCTGGCGCGCGCTAATAACCCAAAGCTGGCGCTTTCTGGCCTGCGTGAGTCTGCTGCAGGGCGCGCATGCAGCTTATTACGGTTTCAGCGCCATTTACTGGCAGTCTGCCGGGTATTCCGCTTCGGCGGTGGGCTATTTATGGTCTTTAGGCGTGGTGGCGGAAGTGATTATTTTTGCGCTCAGCCACAAGCTGTTCCGCCGCTTTAGCGCTCGCGATCTTCTGCTGCTTTCCGCCGTTTGCGGCGTCGCGCGTTGGGGCCTGATGGGCTGGAGCACAGAGCTGCCGTGGCTGATTGTGGTGCAAATCCTGCATTGCGGAACGTTTACCGTCTGCCACCTGGCGGCGATGCGTTACATTGCTGCGCGACAGGGCAGTGAAGTGATTCGTCTCCAGGCGGTATATTCTGCGGTGGCGATGGGCGGCAGTATCGCCATCATGACCGTTTTCGCCGGCTATCTGTACCAGAACCTGGGCAGCGGCGTATTCTGGGTGATGGCGCTGGTGGCGCTACCAGCTATCGTTCTGCGCCCGAAAGTGGTGGCGCAGCCTGCGACGTTATGATTCAAGGATTTTGCGGATCTGCTGCTGCTGGTGAGACGTAAGCGCCAGATCCGCATGAATCAGCGGGGGAGAAAACAGCGGTAGCGGCGTGGTGTACGGTGTAATAATCAGCGTTACGCCACGCGGCGCTCCCTCTTTTTGAAAGTCCTGCATCGGCATATGCTTTACGTTGAGCGGCAGCAGCGTCAGTTCGCGCAGCTGTTGCTCTATATGCGCTTCAAGTTGTTCGTTACTACCGGTCAGCAGGATAATCTGCTTTTCGTGCAAATCCTTCTCCTGCATCAGCCAGGCGCCGAAAATAACGGCGACCAGGCCGATCTCTTCTTCTGAAAACTGGACATCGTATTCCGCTTCAAAGCCGTGAATCGCCTCGCGGGTAGTTCGAACCAGCCGGGGATAAAGTCGGCTGAACTCCTCCGGTAGTGTGTTATCAATGCCGATGGCAAATACGCTGCGGTTCAGTGCCTGGGCCAGGTGGATATACAACTGGTCATTCAGCCCTTGCTCGTCGCTGAAGCGCACGTTGCCATACTCGCGAAAACGCAACACCAGCCGCGCAATAGCAAGGCGCAGGCGGCGATCCTGCTGGTGATTATCGCGGATCGGGTCGGGGATGCGGATCATTGAGAATAACAACGCCATAAACAGCGATTCGCCCAGCGGCGCACTTTGCATGACGTGGCGCTGCCAGTGGCGGCCAATTTCCTCGGCGAGCGGATACTCAGCGCAGGATTGTGCCCACCGTTGCTGGAGTGGATTAAACTCCGGGGTGATCCCCGCGTGGTGCTGTAGCAGACAATATTGTAAATACAAGCGCAGGAACTGGATGTCACGACACTCAAACGGCTTCTGTAAGCGCCGGGAGCACAGATTGATGAGCGCATGCAGATTGGTGTCGTCATACAGCGTACGTGCGATACCTTGTTGTTTAAGAGCAATTTTTAAAGTGGGCGTGAAATGCTGAGCGATAAAAGTAGGGCAAATCCGCAGGCCACGGCGCAGCCACTGCAACAGACACAGACGCTGATTTAGCGGGGTTCCTTCGATCGCATAGCCACCATTCTGCGCGGTGGCTATCGTGAGCCGGTGATAGCGCTGGATTTCGAGCCCTGCGCCAATAATATCTTCCTGAACCGTGGCATCATCGACACCATTGAGGCTGCTGAAGGTTTGTGTAGTCGCGATTTGCCCCGGCAGGAAAAGCGTCAGCAGAACCTGGCAACGGCGCTGGGGAGCGGAAAGTACAGATGGCGGAGCAAGCGTTGACATCATCTGTAGGGTCTCCCGTAAGTATGTTTGATAAGAATAGCTAAAGTTTGCTCATAGATTTGGAGAATGGAATGCTTTCCACCAGGAATGCTGGAGAGCGTCACAGAATTTTTAACGTGCGGAACAGATAGCGGGAGTGGAACGCAGCGCGTTAATCCGTTTTTTCACTGTTTTATCTTTTGTTTAGATATAAAAAAATGCCAGAGGGGGAATGCTGGCGGAGGGTGGTATGAACATGCTATCGCAGAGAAAGGGTTCCGTTCACCTCAGCAGTGTCATTTCTCTGAAGCGCTGATACCCGTGAACGTGCAAGGGAGGCTCACCGTCGCCTCCCTTGCATCCCAGGCTCCCGGCGGGAAAATCGTCGCTACGCGATGTATTCGTCTTATGCCGTCTGCCTGTCGGGTCGGGGTCGAGCCTGCGTCCCTGCAGGCCGTCCCCTCTGCCCGCATTCCTGCGGGCAGACCCGGTCAGCCGTCAACGCCTCATCGATTTTCAGCCGGACCGGGGTCATCGCTGCAACGCTCTGACTTCCAGTTAAATCTGTTTTGCTGTTCAGATATATTCAAATAAAAATGCAGGTGGTCAGGTGTGGGCTGGTCCGGCTGAAAATTGCCGACGTGGTTCCGTAAGGCCGGGAGAGCCAGCATGGATGCTGGCTCAGGGCGCGTTTTGCAGGGATGCTACCTCGCGCCCGGCCCGGTAGCCTGGAGGAATAAGCGGAGGGTATTGCGTAGCAACAATTTTCCCGCCGGGAGCCGGGATTGTTAAGGGTACGGCGATAGTACCCTTAACACGTTCACAGGCAGTATCGTTTCAGAGAAGTGAAAAACATAAGGTGAACGTAACAATACGCCGGATGGCGTTACTGCTCACGACTCAGCGTTAATCCCACATCGCCGCCCGGATGTACCGCCAGCAGCGTTTCCTTTGAGTATCCGCTCTCGCTCATCAGACAGGCACAGGCGGCGTCAAAGATAGCCAGCACCAGTAAAATAGAGGTGGTAGCCAACATGTTCAGCGGATCGGCCTCGCGCTGTACACCGGTGGAAATCACCAGCCTCGAGGCTTTAGCAATGGCCGAATCGGCGTTTTCAGTCACGCTCAGGATGGGCACATTCCTCGCAGCCAACCCGGGCAGCAGCCGGGTGAGCTCGTCCGAATTCCCCCCGCGCGACAGCATAATCACCAGGTCGTTAGCGCGTAAGAAGCCCAAATCGCCATGCGCTGCATCCGTTGCGTTGAGATAAATCGCCGGACGTTCCACGCAGGCGAGCATATGCGCGACTTTACGCGCCGCAATACCGGATGTACCGACGCCGGTCACGACGATTTTCCCTGTACAACTGCGCAACTCCGCCATCAGCGACTGCCAGACCGGTTCAGTCAGATGCTGCCCCAGACCCGCCAGGGCATCGCTATAGAGCTGAAATACGTCGCTGGCCTGAGACCATGAATCACTCATGCGTCCTCCTGCATCAACTGGCGGTATTTCATATGGTCCTGATACATCTCGTGGAACACCCGATATTTGCGATCGTAGTACTGCTTAATGCGATTGGTCTGCGGGGTGACCGTTTTACCTATCCGGCTCATCGCTGACATTGCTTCCGGGAAGGTATCGAACACGCCCGCGGCGATAGTTCCCATCATGGCGCCACCCAGCAGCATGGCTTCGCTCTCTTCAGGCAGCAGCATCGCACAGCCGGTGGCGTTGGCATGCTCCTGAACGAAGATCGGGTTTTTCGTCCCGCCGCCGCTGGCCATAATGGTATCGATGGTATAGCCGCTTTGATTCATCGTTTCAATGATATGACGGGTTCCCAGCGCAATGGCCTGAATGGTCGCGAGGTACTGTAACGCCATATCTTCCGGCGTGCGCGACAGCTTCAGTCCGGTGATAGCGCCTGTGAGCGTTGGGTTGGCGCGCGGTGAACGGTTGCCGTGGAAATAGGGCAGGATGTGCATATCGCGGGTTAAAAATGCGATATCTTCCGGCTCACCGGCCATTTTACGCAGCAGCGCATTCAGCACTTCATAAATGGTCTGCCCTTGAGATTTCGCCTGGGTCAACAAGGTTTCGTAACAAGGATGCGACTGAATAACGTGGTCGATTAACGCCCCGGTTGCCGACTGTCCACCTTCGTTAAGCCAGTATTCTGGCAGCACTGCTGAGTAGTAAGGACCCCAAACGCCGCCGATAAAACGCGGCTCTTTGGAAATCGCCATGTGTCCGGTAGAGGTGCCGCCAATCAGCGCGATACGACGGTCAAAATCCGCCACCTCGCCGGAAACACCGCTTGCGCCGAGCGTGCCGAGCGTACCGGCGTGGGCATCGATGATCGAGACGCTGACCGCGGTCCCCGGAATCAGCCCCATTTCGCTGGCGGCGCGTGCGGACAGCCCGTGACCGAGCGGTTCGCCCATGGTTTTCACGTAGCGACCAATTTTGGCGGCATCATGTTCCAGCAAGTCTTCCAGCCCAATCTGGCGGAAATAGCTGGCATCCCATTTGTCTTCATGGCCCATATAGGTCCATTTACACACCGTCGAGCACAGTGAGCGCGTGTCATCGCCCGTTGCGCGCCAGGTCAGGAAATCGGGCAGGTCAAAGTAGTATCCCGCATTGGCCCAGGTGTTGGGCATATGTTGCTTCAGCCACAGCAGCTTTGGCGTTTGCATTTCCGGTGAGATAATGCCGCCAACGTAGTCCAGCACCCGGTGGTGCAGGGCGTTGATGCGTTCGGCCTGGGTAATGGCGCGGTGATCCATCCACACAATGATATTCTGTTCGCTGCGCCCGGACGGACTAATGGTCAGTGGTTTACCTTCTTTGTCCAACACCACCAGTGAACAGGTCGCGTCAAAGCCCAGACCTTTCACCTGGATAGGGTTGATATCCGACTGGTTAATCGCATCGCGAACCGCGTTACACACCGCCTGCCAGATGTTATCGGAAGACTGCTCAACAAAATCGGCCTGCGGGCGGTAAATCTCGATGGCCCGACTGGCCTGGCCGACCATTCTGCCGTTGAGATCAAACACGCCAGCACGGGCGCTTCCGGTTCCGACATCCACACCAATAAAGTAACTTGCCATAATTTTTTCTCCTGAAATCAGGCTTTACGATTCTGTAATGCGATAAAGAGGATCAGCACCGCGCCCCACAGCGCCATCGTCAGATAGCTGCTGACCCCCAGCAAGTTAAGGCCGCTTTCCAGCATTTGCAGCACAATCAGCGCCAGGACCAGGCCGATAATGCGTCCGAAGCCGCCATCCGGATTGATGCCGCCGAGTACGGAGGCAAGGATGGTGACCAGCAGGTAGGACTCACCGTATCCGGCTTTTGCCGAGTTAAATTTCGCCATCATCAAAATGGCGGCGACCCAGCCGAGCAGGGCTGAAATAACGTACACGGAAATTTGTACCCGCACGGTATTCACGCCGCTGTAGCGGGTAGCTTGTTCATTGGAACCGACGAGATACAGGCTGCGCCCCAGCGTGGTGTGCTCCAGCAGTACCCATAGCAGGATTGCCACCAGGAAAAAGAGCAACAGCGCCACCGGAATACCCGCAATCGTGGCGTTGCCAAGGTACTGAATGGCGGTCGGGAAACCCGAAATCACCGTCCCGTTGGAGAGCAGAATATTCAGCCCGGAGATAAGCGTCATCGTGCCGAGGGTGGCGAGAATCGGTGAGACGCCGACCCAGGCAATCAGTGCGCCGTTGAGCGTGCCGATAGCCACCGCCACGGCAGCCCCTGCCAGCAGCGCCAGCACCAGAAACAGCGGGTTATCCGGATGGGTGACGATAATCGCCGCCATCACCAGCGAGCAGGCGTTCGCCCCGGCAATAATTGACAGGTTAATGCCGCCGGTCAGCATGGTCATACCCATCCCGAGGGCCAGCATGCCGAGGATCGGTAACTGTGAGCCTATCGACTGGAAGTTAGCGACGCTAAAAAAACGGCTGCCGAGCAGGGCTGAGAAAACCAGGGCGACGACCACAATAATGACGCATTGCAGACGAATGATGGCATCACCGGGTAAAAATCTGGCGATTGTTTTCATCTCAAAGCTCCCTTGCCAGTTTGCGTTTTTCGTTCCAGGCCGTGGCACTGATGCTGACCAGGATAATGGCGCCGCTGAATACGGTGTGCCAGTAAGAGGAGACGCTGAGTAGCGTCAGACCATTTTGTAAGAAGGCGAGTAAGACAACGCCGAGCAGGGTTCCGGTCAACGTACCGCGCCCGCCGCTCATGCTGGTTCCGCCGAGTACGACCGCCGCCAGCACCGTCAGCTCAAAGCCGAGCAGCGAATTGGGTGCAACTGACTGGGTGATTTGCGCCTGAACCACGGCCGCAACACCTGCCAGAATGCCCATATAGCCATACACGTAGAAATGCAGCTTCAGCAGATTCAGCCCCAGGCGTGAGGCCGCGTCGCGGTTGCCGCCCATGGCGTAAACCTGACGGCCAAGACGGGTATAGTTCATCAGCACTGCGGTAAAGACGATCACCGCCGCCAGGCACAGCAGGGGCAGGGTCAGGCCGTAGTCGTAGCCATCTGCCGCGGTGAAGGAGAACCAGTTAATGCCGTTCATAAACCAGTCAGGGAAACCGTACAGCCAGGTGCCTTTGGTGGCGTATACCAGCAGGCCGTAGTAGACGTTCAGCGTGGCGATGGTAATGATGATTGCCGGAACGCGCAGCCAGTAGACCAGGAAGCCATTAATCAGTCCAAGCAGCAGGCCCACCGCAATCGCAATGGTTAACGCCAGAGCGAAGTTGCCGCCGTGGCCGATCACCCAACTGGCCATCGCATACTGGGCAATCGCGGTCATCGCCGGAAATGAGATATCGATCCCGCCGGAAATCAGCACCACAAACAGCCCACAGGCAAGGATGCCGAGAATCGCGTAGCTGGTGGCCACATCCGTCAGGTTCCCCAAAGACAAGAACTCGTCGGTGCTGATGCTCAGCCCAACCGCCAGCGCCACGACCAGCAGGCCCAGCCAGAATTCATGTTGCCCGATTAAACGGGACAGATGCATCTTATTCATTGATTACCTCGACCACTTCAGCAATCTCCTCTTCACGGCAGTGATGAGGATTAAATTCCGCCACCAGCCTGCCGCGACGCATCACCAGCACGCGGTGGCTGTTGTAATACGCTTCCGGGATTTCATCGCAAATCATCAGCACCGCCATACCTTGTTCCGCTAAATCGCGGGCGATCTGGTAAATGCCCTCTTTGTTGGCGATATCCACGCCTACGGTAGGCGAGTCGAGGATCAGAATGCGGGGATTGGTCGCCACCCATTTGGCAATGGCGATGCGCTGGGCATTCCCGCCGGAAAGCGTTTTGACCGGCAGGTGCGGATCGGACACCTTGATATTTAGCTCGCGGATCAAATCGGCGACCAGCTTTTGCGCTTTATGGTGATCGAGCAGGCCGCTGCCGGTATGCAGCTGATCAAAGACCGTGACGATGGTGTTGTCGTAAATCGACTGCTCCATGATCAGCCCCTGCGTCAGGCGATCTTCTGAGACATAGCCGATCCCGTGTTTGATGGCGTCATGGTTATTACGAAGCGTGACCGGCTGACCGTTAATACGCATCTCGCCGCTTTCCGGGTGTGTCATGCCAAACAGGCTCAAACAAAGCTCGGTACGCCCGGCGCCCAACAGGCCGACAATTGAGACAATCTCGCCGCCGTGTAGCGACAGATTAATGTTCTGGTATTTGCCTCTGCGGCTGAGGTTGCGCAGCTCCAGCAGGGGCTCTCGATCGTCGAATGATTTCTCCGGCAGCGGGCTGTAGTGGAAGCGTTGTCCGGTCATCAGGAAAGCCAGCTCGTGACTGTCCAGTTCGCTGGCAGGATATGTACCCACCAGTTTGCCGTCGCGCATCACGCTGATACGGTCTGCCACTTCCATTACTTCATCCAGACGATGGCTGACAAACACCACGCAAATACCGGCCGCTTTCAGTTCGTTAACCACCTTCAGCAGGCCATTGACCTCCTGGCGGGTTAGCGAGGCGGTGGGCTCGTCCATAATCACCAGACGCGCATCGGCGGCAATCGCCCGGCAAATGGCGACCAGCTGTCGATCAGCAATCGAGAGTTTTTCTACTTTTTTATCGGGATCGATATTCACCCCGATACGTTTCATGGCGGCCAGCGCCTGCTGTTTCATAGCGCCACGACGCACCCAGATATCGCCGCCAGGAAGGTAGCGGTTAACCGCAATATTTTCCGCGACGCTAAAGTTGGGGAACAACGACAGGTCCTGATAAATAACCTGAATGCCGTAGTGGGACGAAAGCTGCGGCGTCAGGTGATGGAACAATTTTCCGTCGAGTAAAATCTGCGCGCCTTTTTCCGGGTGATAAACCCCGGAGATCACTTTAATAATGGTGCTTTTACCACAGCCGTTTTGACCCGCCAGACAGTGAACTTCGCCTTTTCTCAGCGTCAGATTCACGTTATCCAGCGCCAGCACGCCCGGGAATTGTTTGCTGATATTCTCAAGAGTGATAAATGCGGTGGTGTCTGTCATGGACAATACCCCTGCGAGCGTCCTGACGGACGCTGAGTGTTAGTTTGGTGGATAGCGCCGACCAGACGGTCGGCGTTATGGTTTCCCTGGTGTTGGCAAAAGCCTTAGAAACCGAGTGACTGTGCGTTGTCTTTGGTGACTTCGAGGATCTTGTTAAAGCGGATCACTTTCTTCTCCGTGTCGATATCGGCTTTCCCTAAACCGTCGATACTCAGATCTGCATTGACTTCTTTGCCCTGCAACAGCTGATCGGCAACCGTTACCAGCGCATAGCCCGCATCTTTTGGATCCCACAGCAGCGCTTTTTTGATATCACCGCGCATCAGGTAAGGCGCAGCTTGTGCTGGCATGGCGATCCCGACAACGGCGATCTTATCTTTGGCGCGTTTTTTCTGCACAGCCTGACCCGCCCCAATTGGACCCAGTGAGCCGAAGCCGATAATGCCCTTCATCTGCGGATAGGTTTTCATCAGATCCAGCGTTGTGGCGTAGGATTTATCGATGCTTTCCGCGACCGGCAGGCGTGAAGTGACCTCGAACATTTCCGGATATTTTTCTTTCTGGTACTTAATTGCATAATCCGCCCACGCATTATGCAGTGGGACCGTCAGCGAACCGACATAGATGGCATAACCCCCTTTGCCGCCCATGTTTTTTGCTAGCTCATCAACGTTGGCCTGCGCGTATTTTTCACTGTCGATGGTTTCGATATCCCACTGACCGATTTGCTCGTCCGGGGATTCGTGCGTCAGGACCACAATGCCTTTCTCGCGCGCTTTTTTCAGTACCGGCTCAAGAACCTTGGCATCGTTTGGTACCACGATGATTGCGTTGACGTTTTTGGCGATCAGATCCTCAATCACTTTGACCTGCTGTGCCGGGTCCGGCGTAGACGGACCGGTCTGGTAAGCGTTCACATCCAGTTTTTTTGCTGCTTCGTTAACACCGGTTTCCATGCGGTTAAACCAGGGAATACCGGTGACTTTGGCAACCACAGCAATTTCATATTTTTCCGCCGCAAAGGACGTGCCGGACAACATGCATGCAGAAACCAGGGTTGCACTGAGTAATGCGAGTTTGAATTTCATAGTTGTACCTTTCGTAGGGGGCAGGACATGTCACGGCGTGAAGTTAACAACGAATGGAAGAGGGAATGAATCATAAGTTTGGAGAATGTGATATACGCCCATTATTGTGAATTTATGGAAACAAAATGGTTAATAATTGGTTAAATTTGCATGGTTTTACATTCAAATGTTCAAATTAAGTGTTAATTAAGCATTAAAATGAAACTGTTAATTAACATTTTATTATCATTTGACTTAGGCTTTGACGCCGAAAAGGTGTTTGGGTGGAATTTCCCGAAGAAGAAATTATCGAAATTGAGAACTGAATCGATACCGGAAAAGGGTGCTCAATATTTTTTCGTTCAATGGTATCCTCGGCACACTTGCGCCAAATACGGCATCATTATTTGTGGCGGTGTTGATTTTTAACGTGGAGAACTCATGCAAGGCGTTAAACGTATCATTATGACGTGGTTTCTCGTAGTTCTGTCCTTTGGCGCAGGTGCGCATCCCCATAGCTTTATTCATCTGAAAACTGAAGTTGTGAGCGAGAATGATCGGTTCGTCGCGCTGAAAATGCGCTGGACGATGGATGAAATCACTTCGGCCGATCTGCTTTACGATGCGGGGAATGCCAAACCTGGTGATGAAATTTGGAAAAAACTGGCGGCGGAAGTGATGGCCAACGTTCTCGGGCAGCACTATTTCACCGAAGTGTGGCACGATGGGAAAAAGGTAAAGTTTAAAAACAGACCGACGGAATATGGCATGGAGCGTGAAGAACACCAGGCGGTGCTGACGTTCGTTCTGCCGCTGGCCGAAGCTCAACCACTGAGCGGTCAAAAATATACTATTTCAACCTTCGATCCGACCTACTACGTCGATATGAGCTATGACAAAGACAGCGACGCCCGGCTTTCGCAGACCATAAGCCAGCAATGCCATATTTCAGTGCATACGCCGACGCCGAATGAACACATGTTGAGCTTTGCGCAGTCGCTGGATAAAGAAGACGCACCGCCGGAGGATATGGAGTTGGGTAAACAGTTTGCACAGACGGTGACGCTGCAATGTCAGTAGTTTATCAACAACGCGCAGCCAGACGCCGCTGGCTCACGCTATGGCCGCTGGCGGTCTTTTTGTTGCTGGCGACAGGCGGGGTGTTGTGGTTATGGCAGGCCTGGCCGCAGGTGATGATGCAAAGTGTCGTCTGGCAGCGCGACGTTAACCAGCAGATGAGCGGGTTGCTGAAAGCGGTTGCCGCGAACCCCACACGTGCGGGCGGATCTCTGCTGTTGTTTAGCTTTATATATGGGGTATTGCACGCATTGGGGCCGGGGCACGGCAAAATCGTCATCACGACCTGGCTTGCGACGCATCCGTCGAAACTCAAGTCGAGCATTGGGCTGACGCTGGCGTCTTCCCTATTGCAAGGGCTGGTGGCAATAGGACTGGTGGTTGTAGTCCTCACCGTCTTGCAACTGCCTGCCCGACAGCTGCATATGAGCAGTTTCTGGCTGGAGAAAGGAAGTTATGCGCTGGTTGGCGTGTTGGGTGTTTTATTGTGTGTCCGTGCGCTAAAGAAATTGCGCCAGCTGCTGATGCGCCCGAAATTCACCGCCTTTACGCCGCACCATGTGCATCACGAGGGCTGCGGCTGCGGGCATCAGCATTTGCCCAACCCGGAACAACTGCAAAGCGGTGATGACTGGCGCGCCCGGTTGATGATTATTCTCTCTATGGGCATGCGCCCATGCTCTGGCGCAATTATGGTGCTGCTGTTCAGTAAAGTGGTTGGTGTCTTTAGCTGGGGTATGGCGTCGGCGTTGGCGATGGCGGCAGGAACCTCTTTGACGATTACGTCACTGGCTCTGCTGGTACACAGTTTTCGCTCGCTGGCGGTGAGAATTAGCGGGCATAAAGCGCCGGTGCTGTGGCGGCAAATCGGATGGACAACGCTGGCGTTAGCCGGTGGTGCGGTGCTTATTGTTGCTGCGATAGTGATGTGGATGAGCGCGGTGCCGGTAGGGCGAGGGATAAGACCGTTTTAGGTTAGTGAGCGGAATGGTATGACTTGTAGGCCGGATAAGACGCGAAAGCGTCGCATCCGGCACCACAGCAGATTAACGCTTCAGCGCATCGCTCAGTTCGTCACGCATGTTAGCCAACATGGCTTTAACAACGCGCGGGTTACCTGCAACGATGTTGCCGGTTGCCAGGTAGTTATGACCACCGGTGAAGTCGCAAACCAGTGCGCCAGCTTCACGCGCAATCAGCTCACCTGCTGCGAAATCCCATGGTTTCAGACCGATTTCGAAGTAACCGTCAACGCGCGCAGCGGCAACGTAAGCCAGATCCAGCGCAGCAGAACCTGTGCGGCGGAAGTCAGCGCACTCGGTAAACATTTTGCCAAGAATTTTCATGTAAGAAGCGGCGTGCTGCTTCGCTTTGAACGGGAAACCGGTGGCGATGATGGTGCCGTCCAGATCGCGGGCGGTGCTGCCACGCAGACGATAGCCGTTCAGCTGTGCGCCCTGGCCGCGAGTGGCGGTGAACAGTTCGTTACGCATTGGATCGTAAACAACGGCGACTTCAGTACGGCCTTTAATGCGTACTGCGATAGATACCGCGAAGTGCGGCAGACGTTTTACGAAGTTGGTAGTGCCATCCAGTGGATCGATAACCCATTGAACATCCTGATCTTCACCTGCGTGCTCACCGCTTTCTTCGGTGATGATGGTGTGCTGTGGGTAAGATTTGCGAATAGTTTCGATAATAATCGCTTCGGCGGCTTTATCGACGTTAGTCACGAAATCATTGCTGCCTTTCTGGCTGGTTTCTACAGAGTCTGGGGTTTCGTAGTGTTTGGCAATTACATTACCCGCCTTGCGCGCTGCGCGCACGGCGATGGTCAGCATCGGATGCATCGGTCTCTCTCACTGGATGTTAAAGAACGGGAAAACGGCGCAGAGTATAGCAGCGAGTTCGGAATATGTCTTCGTTTTATGATAATATGCCCGAATAATCTTTAGCCGAAGAAATACAATGCTGCAAAATATTCGAATCGTGCTGGTGGAAACCTCTCACACTGGCAACATGGGCTCTGTAGCCCGCGCAATGAAAACCATGGGTTTAACCAATCTGTGGCTGGTAAATCCACTGGTTAAACCGGACTCTCAGGCCATCGCTCTGGCGGCAGGTGCCAGTGATGTGATCGGCAGCGCGCAGATCGTCGATACTCTCGATGAAGCTCTGGCAGGTTGCAGCCTGGTAGTAGGCACCAGCGCGCGCTCCCGTACGCTGCCGTGGCCGATGCTGGATCCGCGTGAATGCGGTTTAAAAAGCGTCTCTGAAGCGACGAATTCGCCGGTGGCGCTGGTGTTTGGTCGTGAACGCGTTGGTCTGACGAATGAAGAACTGCAGAAGTGCCATTACCACGTCGCTATTGCCGCGAACCCGGAATACAGCTCGCTGAACCTGGCGATGGCGGTGCAGGTCATCTCTTATGAAGTGCGTATGGCCTGGCTGGCAACGCAGGAAAGCGAGAAGACCACAGAATACGAAGAAGCTGAGTACCCGCTGGTCGATGATTTAGAGCGTTTTTACGGTCATCTGGAACAAACGCTTCTGTCGACCGGGTTTATCCGTGAAGGGCATCCGGGACAGGTGATGAATAAGCTGCGCCGTCTGTTTACGCGCGCGCGTCCTGAGAGCCAGGAGCTGAACATTTTGCGCGGGATTTTAGCGTCAATTGAGCAACAGAATAAAGGCAAGTAAACGTAACGCCTCCGGCAAGTAAAAATGGCACTGAAGGTTAAATACCTGACTAAATTAGTCAAGTAAATAGTTGACTGATTTAGTCGGGAATGTCAGACTTGCCCCTGCTATGCAATACCCCCATTTTACAATAAAAAACCCCGGGCAGGGGCGAGTTTGAGGCTAAGTAAGACATGAGACTGACATCAAAAGGGCGTTATGCCGTGACCGCAATGTTGGACGTTGCGCTCAACTCCGAAACGGGCCCGGTACCGTTGGCTGATATTTCTGAACGTCAGGGAATTTCCCTGTCATATCTGGAGCAGCTGTTTTCCCGTTTGCGTAAAAACGGTCTGGTTTCCAGCGTACGTGGACCAGGCGGCGGGTATCTGCTGGGTAAAGATGCCGGCAGCATCGCAGTAGGTGAAGTAATCAGCGCTGTGGACGAGTCTGTAGATGCGACCCGTTGCCAGGGCAAAGGCGGTTGTCAGGGCGGCGATAAATGCCTGACCCACGCGCTGTGGCGCGATCTGAGCGATCGTCTGACCGGTTTCCTCAACAACATTACGTTGGGCGAACTGGTGAATAATCAGGAAGTCCTGGATGTGTCTGGTCGCCAGCACACGCATGACGCTCCACGCACTAATCGTGCACAAGACGCGATCGACGTTAAGTTACGCGCATAATAATAGTATTTTAGAATCAGGCCGGGGCGTCAGACGCCCCGTTAACTCGGTCGTACATCCAGCCGGTTGCCTGATTCCTTGCATTGAAGCGATGTACGGAGTTTATAGAGCAATGAAATTACCGATCTATCTCGACTACTCCGCAACCACGCCGGTGGACCCGCGTGTTGCCGAGAAAATGATGCAGTGTCTGACCCTGGACGGAAACTTTGGTAACCCAGCGTCTCGTTCACACCGTTTCGGCTGGCAGGCTGAAGAGGCGGTAGATATCGCCCGTAACCAGATTGCTGACCTCGTGGGCGCTGACCCGCGTGAAATCGTCTTTACTTCCGGTGCGACTGAATCCGATAACCTGGCGATTAAAGGTGCAGCCAACTTTTATCAGAAAAAAGGCAAGCACATCATCACCAGCAAAACCGAACACAAAGCCGTGCTGGACACCTGTCGTCAGCTGGAGCGCGAAGGGTTTGAAGTCACCTACCTCGCCCCGCAGCGTAACGGCATTATCGACCTGAAAGAACTTGAAGCGGCAATGCGTGACGACACTATCCTCGTGTCCATCATGCACGTGAATAACGAAATCGGCGTGGTGCAGGATATCGCGACTATCGGCGAAATGTGCCGTGCGCGCGGCATCATCTATCACGTTGATGCGACCCAGAGCGTGGGCAAACTGCCTATCGATCTGAGCCAACTGAAAGTTGATCTGATGTCCTTCTCCGGCCACAAAATCTATGGTCCGAAAGGTATCGGTGCGCTGTACGTGCGTCGTAAACCGCGTATTCGTATTGAAGCGCAGATGCATGGTGGCGGTCACGAGCGCGGTATGCGTTCCGGTACGCTGCCTGTGCACCAGATCGTCGGCATGGGTGAAGCCTACCGCATTGCCAAAGAAGAGATGGAAACCGAGATGGCGCGCCTGCGCAGTCTGCGTAACCGTCTGTGGGACGGCGTGAAAGATATGGAAGAAGTGTATCTTAACGGCGATCTCGAGCAGGGTGCACCGAACATTCTCAACGTTAGCTTCAACTATGTTGAAGGCGAATCGCTGATTATGGCGCTGAAAGATCTGGCTGTATCCTCCGGTTCTGCATGTACTTCTGCAAGCCTGGAGCCATCCTACGTGCTGCGCGCGCTGGGGATGACCGACGAGCTGGCACATAGCTCAATTCGTTTCTCTTTAGGTCGTTTCACTACCGAAGAAGAGATTGACTACGCCATTAATCTGGTTCGCAACTCCATCGGCCGCCTGCGTGACCTTTCTCCGCTGTGGGAAATGTTCAAACAGGGCGTGGATCTGAACAGCATTGAATGGTCACATCACTAATCGGTACCGATAAGGAGAATTCAGCATGGCTTACAGCGAAAAAGTAATCGATCATTACGAGAATCCACGTAACGTGGGTTCTTTTGACAACAGCGACGAGAACGTGGGCAGCGGCATGGTGGGTGCACCAGCCTGTGGCGACGTGATGAAGTTGCAGATCAAAGTCAACAATGAGGGTATCATTGAAGACGCGCGTTTCAAGACTTACGGCTGCGGTTCCGCTATTGCTTCCAGCTCTCTGGTTACCGAATGGGTAAAAGGGAAATCTCTGGACGAAGCACAGGCGATTAAAAACACCGATATCGCCGACGAGCTTGAACTGCCACCGGTGAAAATTCACTGCTCTATTCTGGCTGAAGACGCGATTAAAGCCGCGATTGCGGATTACAAAAGCAAACGTGAAGCAAAATAATTAAGAGTTGAGGTTTTATTATGTCGATTACCTTAAGCGACAGTGCAGCAGCGCGTGTAAATACCTTCCTGGCAAACCGCGGTAAAGGGTTTGGTCTGCGTCTGGGCGTGAGAACCTCCGGCTGCTCAGGTATGGCCTATGTACTGGAATTTGTTGACGAGCCGGCGGCTGAAGATACCGTGTTTGAAGACAAAGGCGTTAAAGTTGTGGTCGACGGTAAGAGCCTGCAATTCCTCGACGGTACGCAGTTAGACTTCGTCAAAGAAGGTCTGAACGAAGGGTTTAAGTTCACTAACCCGAACGTGAAAGACGAATGTGGATGCGGCGAAAGCTTCCACGTGTAACGCGCTTACTGATAACCCCACCGTGGTCGCCTGCGCGTGGGGTTTGTTTTACCTGACTCTCTGGTTTTGCCTCATCGAACAACAGAGAATCGATGCCCTGAGAATGTTATGGACTACTTCACCCTCTTTGGCTTACCGGCCCGTTATCAGCTCGATACTCAGGCGCTGAGCCTACGTTTTCAGGATCTACAACGTCAGTATCATCCTGATAAATTTGCCAGCGGTTCCCAGGCGGAACAACTTGCTGCGGTTTCGCAGTCCGCCACGATCAACCAGGCCTGGCAAACGCTGCGTCATCCTTTGATGCGCGCCGAATACTTATTGTCTTTACACGGCTTTGATATCCGCAGCGAGCAGCATACGGTGCGCGATACCGCGTTTCTGATGGAACAGCTTACGCTTCGCGAAGAGCTGGACGAAATTGAACAGGCAAAAGACAGTCAACGTTTAGATGCGTTTATGCAGCGTGTCAGCGAAATGTATAACGTTCGCCATCAATTGATGGTGGAACAGCTGGATAGCGAGACGTGGGACGCAGCGGCAGATACCGTGCGTAAGCTGCGTTTTCTCGATAAACTGCGAAGCAGTGCAGAACAACTCGAAGAAAAACTGCTCGATTTTTAATTTCCGGAAGCGAAAATGGCCTTATTACAAATTAGTGAGCCTGGTCTGAGCGCCGCGCCGCACCAGCGTCGTCTGGCGGTAGGTATCGATTTAGGCACCACCAACTCCCTGGTTGCGACCGTACGCAGCGGCCAGGCCGAAACGCTGGCAGATCATGAAGGTCGCCACCTGTTGCCGTCAGTGGTTCACTATCAGCAGCAGGGCTACTCTGTTGGTTACGATGCCCGCGCGAATGCCGCGCTGGATACGGCAAACACCGTCAGTTCGGTAAAACGCATGATGGGCCGCTCTCTGGCGGATATCCAGGCGCGTTACCCGCATCTGCCATATACGTTCCAGGCCAGCGAAAACGGCTTGCCGATGATTGAAACCGCTGCCGGATTGCTTAATCCGGTGCGCGTCTCCGCTGATATTCTGAAAGCGCTGGCCGCGCGGGCAACCGAATCACTGTCCGGCGAACTGGACGGCGTGGTAATCACCGTTCCGGCTTACTTTGACGATGCACAGCGTCAGGGAACAAAAGACGCCGCGCGTCTGGCGGGCCTGCACGTATTACGTCTGCTGAACGAACCGACCGCAGCTGCGATTGCCTATGGTCTGGACTCCGGTCAGGAAGGCGTGATCGCCGTCTACGACCTTGGCGGCGGTACTTTTGATATTTCTATTCTGCGCCTGAGCCGCGGCGTGTTTGAAGTGCTGGCGACCGGCGGTGATTCCGCGCTCGGCGGCGACGATTTTGACCATCTGCTGGCCGATTATATTCGCGAGCAGGCTGGCGTGGCCGATCGTAGTGATAACCGCGTACAGCGTGAACTGCTGGATGCCGCGATTGCCGCGAAAATCGCGCTTAGCGACGCTGATTCTGTAACGGTTAACGTGGCGGGATGGCAGGGTGAAATCACCCGTGAAACCTTTAATGAACTCATTTCCGCACTGGTCAAGCGTACGCTGCTGGCCTGCCGTCGCGCGCTGAAAGATGCGGGCGTGGAGCCGCAAGATGTGCTGGAAGTGGTGATGGTCGGTGGTTCAACTCGCGTGCCATTGGTGCGTGAACGCGTCGGTGAATTTTTTGGTCGTACGCCGCTGACTTCTATTGACCCGGACAAAGTGGTCGCTATTGGTGCGGCAATCCAGGCAGATATTCTGGTCGGAAATAAACCAGACAGCGAAATGCTGCTGCTGGACGTTATCCCGCTGTCCCTGGGACTGGAAACCATGGGCGGTCTGGTGGAGAAAGTGATCCCACGTAACACCACGATTCCGGTGGCGCGCGCGCAGGACTTTACCACCTTTAAAGATGGCCAAACCGCGATGTCCATTCACGTAATGCAAGGCGAGCGTGAGCTGGTGCAGGACTGCCGTTCACTGGCGCGTTTTGCGCTGCGCGGCATCCCGGCATTGCCAGCTGGCGGCGCACACATCCGCGTGACCTTCCAGGTGGACGCGGATGGCCTGCTGAGCGTCACCGCCATGGAAAAATCCACCGGCGTAGAGTCCTCAATTCAGGTCAAACCGTCCTACGGTCTGACCGACAGTGAAATCGCCTCCATGATTCAGGATTCGATGAGTTTTGCCGAGCAGGACGTTAAAGCCCGTATGCTGGCAGAACAGAAAGTCGAAGCGGCACGCGTACTGGAAAGTTTATCCGGTGCGTTGAACGCTGATGCCGCGCTGTTAAGCGCCGCAGAACGTCAGGCTATCGACACCGCCGCCGCGCATTTGAGCGAGGTTGCACTGGGTGACGATGTTGACGCGATAGAACAAGCCATTAAAAACGTAGACAAACAAACCCAGGAATTCGCCGCTCGCCGCATGGACAAATCCGTCCGTAGCGCGCTGAAAGGCCATTCCGTGGACGAGGTTTAATATGCCAAAGATTGTTATTTTGCCTCATCAGGATCTCTGTCCCGATGGCGCAGTTCTGGAAGCTGAGACCGGCGAAACCATTCTTGACGTTGCCCTGCGTAACGGTATCGAGATTGAACACGCCTGTGAAAAATCCTGTGCCTGCACAACCTGCCACTGCATCGTACGTGAAGGTTTTGATTCTTTGCCGGAAAGCACAGAAGAAGAAGACGACATGCTGGATAAAGCCTGGGGACTGGAGCCGGAGAGCCGTTTAAGCTGTCAGGCACGTGTCATCGAGGACGATTTAGTGGTCGAAATCCCACGTTACACAATCAATCATGCACGTGAGCATTAACAGAGGGTAGTATGGGACTGAAGTGGACCGATAGCCGTGAAATCGGCGAAGCGCTGTACGACGCGTTCCCCGATCTCGACCCCAAGACCGTTCGTTTCACCGATCTGCACCAGTGGATCTGTGACCTGGAAGAGTTCGATGATGATCCACAGGCATCGAACGAAAAAATCCTTGAGGCCATTTTGCTGGTCTGGCTGGACGAAGCCGAATAAGTCAACGGGCTGCCCACGGGCGGCCCGTTTTCCTGTATGCGCGAAAATAAGGATAAATAAAATGACAGAAGCCATGAAAATTACGCTTTCCACGCAACCCGCCGATGCCCGCTGGGGTGAAAAGGCGACATACAGCATTAATAATGACGGTATTACCCTGCACCTGAACGGGAAAGATGACCTCGGCCTTATCCAGCGCGCCGCCCGTAAAATTGACGGCCTGGGTATTAAACATGTCCAACTGGACGGTGAAGGCTGGGATACCGAACGTAGCTGGGCGTTCTGGCAGGGCTACAAAGGACCAAAAGGCACCCGCAAAGTTGAGTGGGCCGCTCTGGATGAGGCGCAGCGCAAAGAGCTGGATAACCGCCTGAAAATTATTGACTGGGTGCGCGATACCATTAACGCCCCGGCAGAAGAGCTGGGCCCGGAACAGCTGGCGCAACGCGCAGTAGACCTGCTGTGCTCTGTTGCCTGCGATAACGTCTCTTACCGGATCACTAAAGGCGAAGATCTGCGCGAGCAGAACTACATGGGATTGCATACCGTAGGTCGTGGCTCTGAACGTCCTCCGGTACTGCTGGCGCTGGATTACAATCCAACTGGCGATAAAGAAGCGCCGGTTTATGCCTGTCTGGTTGGCAAGGGAATTACCTTTGATTCCGGCGGATACAGCATCAAGCAAAGCGCATTTATGGACTCGATGAAGTCTGATATGGGCGGTGCGGCCACGGTGACCGGCGCGCTGGCGTTCGCCATCACCCGTGGTCTGAACAAGCGCGTTAAGCTGTATCTGTGCTGCGCGGATAACCTGATCAGCGGCAACGCCTTTAAGCTCGGTGATATTATTCACTATCGCAACGGTAAAAAAGTTGAAGTGATGAATACCGATGCCGAAGGACGTCTGGTACTGGCCGATGGCCTGATTGACGCCAGCGCGCAAAAACCAGAATTGATCATTGATGCTGCCACGTTGACTGGCGCGGCGAAAACGGCACTGGGCAACGATTACCACGCGCTGTTTAGCTTTGACGATCAACTGGCTACCCGTCTGCTGGCAAGTGCGGCGCAAGAAAACGAACCGTTCTGGCGTCTGCCGTTGGCAGAGTTCCACCGTAGCCAGCTGCCGTCTAACTTTGCCGAGCTGAATAATACCGGCAGCGCGGCTTATCCGGCGGGTGCCAGCACTGCGGCGGGCTTCCTGTCCCATTTCGTGGAAAACTATCAGCAGGGCTGGCTGCACATCGACTGCTCTGCAACCTATCGCAAAGCGCCGGTTGAGCAGTGGTCTGCGGGCGCAACCGGTCTGGGCGTGCGTACTATCGCGAATCTGCTGACCGCATAATTCATGATTGTATGGCCGGATGGCGCTACGCTTATCCGGCCTACATGTATTTATCCAATTTGTGATCCTTATGTCCGAAACAAAAAACGAATTAGAAACCCTGCTGGAGCAAGCGGCGACAGAGCCTGCGCATCGTCCGGCATTTTTCCGTACTTTACTGGAGTCTACCGTCTGGGTGCCGGGTACTGCCGCAGAAGGTGAGGCGGTGGTTGAAGACAGCGCCCTCGACCTTCAGCACTGGGAAAAAGAAGACGGCACCACCGTGATCCCGTTCTTCACCTCCCTGGAAGCTCTGCAGCAGGCGGTTGAAGATGAGCAGGCATTTGTCGTCATGCCGGTGCGTACATTGTTTGAAATGACGCTCGGCGAAACGCTGTTTCTCAACGCGAAACTGCCGACCGGCAAAGAATTTATGCCGCGTGAAATCAGCCTGCTGATGGGGGAAGAAGGGAATCCGCTCAGCACCCAGGAAGTACTGGAAGGCGGTGAATCGCTGATCCTCTCTGAAGTCGCTGAACCTCCGGCGCAGATGATTGACTCGCTGACTACGCTGTTTAAAACCATTAAGCCGGTAAAACGCGCGTTTCTCTGCTCGATCAAAGAAAGTCCGGATGCCCAACCCAACCTGCTGATTGGCATTGAAGCCGATGGCGATATTGAAGAGATTATTCATGCCACGGGGAGTGTTGCAACGGATACGTTACCGGGTGATGAACCGATTGATATCTGCCAGGTGGTGAAAGGTGAGAAAGGGGTCAGCCACTTTATTACCGAACACATCGCGCCTTTCTACGAGCGTCGCTGGGGCGGTTTCCTGCGGGATTTCAAACAGAACAGGATTATCTGAGTAAAGGAAAGCCGCCCCGTAGGGCGGCTACCTGGCTTACTTGCCCTGGGCGCTGAGCGTCACGCGTGCAAAATTACCTGAGTAACTCTGGTCCCCGTGAAGACACAACGCGCCAGATACAACAAGCACGATACAGAAGTACCGTATTTTCATTGCGCGGTCCATGCGAAGACCGCATCACGACAGCACCACTGGCGATCATGCCGTGATAGCAAGCACTGAGGTGCGCCTGCGTATACGGCCATACAATGACCTTCCCTAAAGCCAGTGCCCGTTTGCGAGACAGCGGAAAGGGCCGCTCAGAATAATACATTAAATGTTGAATAGTTTCCCTGTTAATTAACTTGACTTTTATTCTCTTAAACCGGAATATTTAGCTCCTGAGGTGTGCCTGCGTTGCTATGGCAACACAGCCTGCTGGAAAGGCCGCGAACCGGACTGGCACAAAAAAACGCTCATTTGAGCGGTTTTTTTGTGGGCGAAAAAAATGTGTAAATCAGATTTTATTTAGTTTCGGGTTCTACCGGTAAATCGTTGCGCGCTCCCCATTCGCTCCATGCGCCGTCGTACAGCGCGACGTTGGAAACGCCCAGCGTCGCAAGCGCCAGCACCACCACGGCCGCCGTTACGCCGGAGCCGCAGCTGGCGATTATCGGCCTGTCAAAGCTCACGCCGTGGCTGAAGAAAATAGCATCCAGCTCATCGGTGGTTTTCAGTTCGCCGTCACGAACCAACTCTGTCCACGGTACGTTCAGCGCACCGGGAACATGGCCGCGCTTGAGGCCTGGTCGGGGTTCGTCAACTTCTGCGTTAAAACGCGCAGCCGGGCGCGCATCGACAATCTGTGCGGTTTTTTCATGGCTGGCCAGCAGGACATCGGTCACCCGCACGACGGCCTCTGGCGTAAACACGGCGTCAAATTCACCTTCGGGCAAGTCAACATTTCCTGTCTGCAAGGGGAGCTCATCACGCTGCCAGCTCGCAAAACCGCCTGCCAAAATGGAGACATTTTCGACGCCAAATGTGCGCAGCATCCACCAGGCACGCGGGGCGGAAAACAGATTGCCATCGTCGTAGATGACCAGGTGTTTATCCTGATGTACGCCCAGCTCGCGCATGGCGACGGCGAAAGCCTCCGGACGTGGCAGCATATGCGGTAACGCAGAAGTATGGTCGGAGAGCGCTTCGATATCAAAAAAGACCGCACCAGGAATATGGCCGGCGCGATACTCCTCGCCAACATCGCGATCTTCCTGGCCTGGAGGTGCCATCCGGGCATCAAGAATTTGTATTTCCGGGTCGTCAATATGTTCGACAAGCCAGTCGGCAGCGACAAAGAAGGCGGTAGTCATAGGCATCTCCATTTTTACCAGGTTTCGGCAAATTGTCGGATGTTTGGTGCAAAGCGACAAGTAAAAGAGGCTGATTTGTCAGGTGGACCCACATTAATCACGAAAATTCAGACAACAACATCTTATTACTGACTTCCACCTGCTGAAATCTGACGCATAATAGTTGTTCTACGTTGCTAACGGGCCACTCAGGCCAGGGATGAAAAATGAAACATTTACGCGTAGTGGCCTGTATGCTGATGTTGGCGCTGGCGGGGTGCGATAATAACGATAAGCCGTCGACGACGGCAAAAAATGATACGCCCGCCCCACAGACCACACCGGTAAAAGATCCGGCGCAATTACAAAAGCTGATGCAGCAAAGCCAGGGCAAGCCGTTGACGCTGCTGGATTCCTCAGAAGTCCAGTTGGATGGTGCGGCGACGCTGGTGCTGACTTTTTCTATTCCTCTCGATCCTGAACAAGATTTTTCTCGCGTACTGCACGTTGTCGATAAAAAAAGCGGCAAAGTGGATGGGGCCTGGGAGCTGGCGCCAAACCTGAAAGAGCTGCGCTTACGCCATCTTGAACCTAACCGGGAACTGGTGGTGACCATTGAGCGTGATTTGCTGGCGCTGAATAAAGCGACGTTCGCTATCGACTATGAAAAAAATATTACCACCCGCGACGTCCAGCCAAGCGTAGGCTTCGCCAGTCGCGGCTCGCTGCTGCCGGGAAAAGTGATTGAAGGGCTGCCAGTGATGGCCCTTAACGTCAACAGCGTGGATGTGAACTTCTATCGCGTGAAGCCCGAGTCGCTCGGCGCATTTGTCAGTCAGTGGGAATACCGCAATTCGTTGTCTAACTGGGAATCCGACAATCTGCTGAAAATGGCGGAACTGGTTTATACCGGGCGCTTTGACCTCAACCCGGCGCGTAACACCCGTGAGAAGCTGCTGCTGCCGCTTAGCGATATTAAGCCGTTGCAGCAGGCGGGCGTTTACATTGCGGTGATGAATCAGGCCGGGCATTACAACTACAGCAATGCCGCCACGCTATTTACGCTCAGCGATATTGGCGTGTCCGCGCACCGTTACCACAATCAACTGGATGTCTTTACGCAGAGTCTGGAAAACGGCGCGGCGCAGCAAGGTATTGATGTCACCTTACTCAACGAAAAAGGGCAGACGCTGGCGCAGGCGACCAGCGATGCTCAGGGGCACGTGAAGCTCGAGACGGATAAAGATGCCGCCTTATTGTTGGCCCGCAAAGACGGGCAGACCACGCTGCTGGACCTGAAACTCCCTGCGTTGGATCTGGCTGAATTTGATATTGCCGGCGCGCCGGGATACAGCAAACAGTTCTTTATGTTTGGACCCCGTGACCTCTATCGTCCTGGCGAAACGGTGATCCTCAACGGATTACTGCGCGACAGCGACGGCAAAACGTTGCCTGACCAGCCGGTGAAGCTGGAGGTTGTGAAGCCTGACGGGCAGGTTTTACGCACGGTAGTTAGCCAGCCGGAAAACGGTCTGTACCGCTTTAGCTGGCCGCTGGACAGCAGCGCGCCAACCGGCATGTGGCATATTCGTGCCAATACTGGCGACAACCAGTCGCGGATGTGGGATTTCCACGTCGAGGATTTTATGCCGGAGCGGATGGCGCTTAACCTCGCCGCTAGTAAGATGCCGGTGGAGCCAACTGATGAAGTGAAGTTCGCGGTGGTAGGCTACTACCTGTACGGCGCGCCCGCCAATGGCAATGCCTTGCAAGGACAGCTTTATCTGCGCCCACTGCGGGATGCGGTACCGGCATTGCCAGGATTTCAGTTTGGGAATATTGCCGAAGAAAACCTTTCCCGTAGCCTCGACGAAGTTCAGCTCACGCTGGATGATCACGGTCGCGGCGAAGTGACCACTAACAGCCAGTGGCAGGAGACGCATTCCCCGTTACAGGTGATTTTGCAAGCCAGCCTGCTGGAATCGGGCGGTCGCCCGGTGACGCGTCGGATTGAACAAGCTATCTGGCCTGCGGATACGCTGCCGGGTATTCGTCCGCAGTTTGCGGCGAAAGCCGTCTATGACTACCGCACCGATACCACCGTGAATCAGCCTATCGTTGATGAAAACAGCAACGCCGCTTTCGACATTGTGTATGCCGATGCGCAAGGCGAGAAAAAAGCGGTGTCCGGTTTGCAGGTGCGTTTGATCCGCGAGCGACGAGATTATTACTGGAACTGGTCTGAAGGCGAGGGCTGGCAATCACAGTTCGATCAAAAGGATCTGGTTGAAGGTGAGCAGACTCTGGATCTTAAGGCCGATGAAACTGGCAAAGTGAGTTTCCCGGTTGAGTGGGGCGCTTATCGCCTGGAAGTGAAAGCACCGAATGATGCGGTGAGCAGCGTGCGCTTCTGGGCCGGCTATAGCTGGCAGGATAACAGCGACGGCAGCGGGGCAGTACGTCCCGACCGCGTGACTCTGAAACTGGATAAACCCAATTATCGCCCCGGCGATACCATGAAGCTGCACATTGCCGCGCCCGCTGCTGGCAAGGGGTATGCGATGGTTGAATCCAGCGAAGGCCCGCTGTGGTGGCAGGAGATAGACGTGCCGGCGAATGGTCTTGATATGACTATCCCGGTCGATAAAACCTGGAACCGCCATGACCTGTATCTCAGCGCTTTAGTGATACGTCCTGGCGATAAATCCCGCTCAGCAACGCCAAAACGTGCGGTCGGTTTACTGCATTTGCCGTTAGGTGACGAAAACCGTCGTCTGGCGCTGGCGCTGGAAAACCCGGCGAAAATACGTCCAAACCAGCCGTTGACCGTCAAGATTAAAGCCAGCGTCAAAAATGGCGACGTACCAAAACAGGTTAACGTGCTGGTCTCTGCCGTTGATAGCGGAGTGCTGAATATTACCGATTACGCCACGCCGGATCCGTGGCAGGCGTTTTTCGGGCAAAAACGCTATGGCGCGGATATTTATGATATTTACGGCCAGGTGATCGAAGGGCAAGGACGTCTGGCAGCGCTGCGCTTTGGTGGTGACGGCGATGAATTAAAACGTGGCGGTAAGCCACCGGTTAATCACGTCAATATCGTGGCGCAACAGGCGCTGCCGGTCACGCTTAACGAGCAGGGCGAAGGTACGGTGACGTTACCTATCGGTGATTTCAACGGCGAGCTGCGGGTAATGGCGCAGGCCTGGACGGCGGATGACTTTGGCAGCAGCGAAAGCAAAGTGATCGTCGCCGCGCCGGTGATTGCTGAACTGAACATGCCGCGCTTTCTGGCGGGGGGCGATACCTCGCGCCTGACGCTGGACGTAACCAACCTGACTGATAAACCGCAAACGCTGGACATTAAGCTCGCGGCCAGCGGTTTACTGGAGCTGGTTGGACAAGCCCCTGAACCGGTAAATCTGGCGCCGGGCGTGCGTACGACGTTGTTTGTTCCGGTACGTGCGCGGGAAGGTTTTGGCGATGGCGAAATTCAGGCGCAGATAAGCGGCCTGACTCTGCCGGGTGAAACGCTGCCTGCTCAGCATAAACAGTGGAAGATTGGCGTGCGTCCGGCGTTTCCGGCGCAAACTGTTAACCACGGCGTCGCGCTCCAGCCGGGCGAAACATGGCAGCTTCCGGGCGAAGAACTGGCGAATTTCTCACCGGTAACGATGCAGGGACAACTGTTGTTCAGCGGTAAACCGCCGCTGAATCTGGCGCGCTATATCCGCGAACTGAAAGCTTACCCTTACGGATGCCTGGAGCAAACGGCGAGCGGGTTGTTCCCGTCCTTATATACCAACGCCGCGCAGTTGAAGGCGCTAGGTATCGCGGGCGACAGCGACGAAAAACGCCGTGCGGCAATAGAGCTTGGCATCTCCCGTTTACTGCAAATGCAGCGTGATAACGACGGTTTTGCGCTGTGGGATAAAAACGGCCCGGAAGAGTACTGGCTGACCGCGTACGTGATGGATTTCCTCGTCCGGGCGAATGAACAGGGCTACAGCGTCCCGGCTGAGGTGATTAACCGGGGTAACGAGCGGTTGCTGCGCTATTTGCAGGATCCGGGCATGATGTCGATTCGTTATACCGACGATTCATCAGCGAGCCGGTTTGCGGTGCAGACCTACGCCGCGCTGGTACTGGCCCGTCAGCAGAAAGCCCCGCTCGGCGCATTGCGGGATATCTGGGAGCGTCGTGCGCAGGCGGCTTCCGGTTTACCGCTGTTGCAGCTGGGGATCGCGCTGAAAAACATGGGCGATGCCAGTCGCAGTGAACAGGCGGTGACGTTAGCGCTGAACACGCCGCGTCGCGATACGCAACAGTGGATGGCGGATTACGGCAGTCAGCTACGCGACAACGCGCTGATGCTGGCATTACTGGAAGAGAACAAGCTCAAACCTGACGTGCAGAATACGCTGCTGAATACCTTGTCAGAACAGGCCTTTGGGCAGCGCTGGCTCTCAACTCAGGAAAATAATGCGCTGTTCCTTGCCGCGCGTACGCTACAGGACTTGCCTGGCACGTGGCAGGCGCAAACGTCACTCTCAGCGCAACCGTTAGCAGGGGAGAAATCACAAACCCGCAGTCTGGAAGCCGACGCGCTGTCTACGCTGAGCGTTACCAATACCGGTAGTCTGCCGCTGTGGCTGCGTCTGGATGTGAGTGGTTACCCGCAAACCTCGCCGACGCCTGCCAGCAACGTTTTGCAGATTGAGCGCCAAATTCTGGGAACCGATGGGCGCAGCAAATCGCTGGAGTCTCTGCGCAGCGGCGAGCTGGTACTGGTCTGGCTGGAGGTGAAAGCCAGCCAGAACGTACCGGATGCGCTGGTGGTCGATTTACTGCCAGCGGGCCTGGAGCTGGAAAACCAGAATCTGGCCAACGGCAGCGCCAGCCTGCAGGACAGCGGTAGCGAAGTGGCGAATCTGCTCAATCAGATGCAGCAGGCGGATATCCAGCACGTTGAGTTCCGTGACGATCGCTTTGTCGCCGCGGTGGCGGTCAACGAAGGGCAGCCGGTGACGCTGGTGTATCTGGCTCGAGCGGTAACGCCGGGAACGTATCAGGTTCCTGTGCCGCAGGTGGAGTCCATGTACGTTCCGCAGTGGCGCGCGACCGGTGCGACAGAGGGACTGTTGATTGTCAGACCGTAAATGATGCGCGGGTTGGGTAAACGCGGCTGCTGGCTCTGGCTGGCAGCCGTTGCACTATTGTTTGTGGCGGCGGTTTGGGCGGCAGATAAAATCTGGCCGCTGCCGCTTCACGAAGTCGATCCGGCGCGTGTCGTGGTGGCCTATGATGGTACGCCGCTCTGGCGCTTCGCCGACGCGGACGGCATCTGGCGGTATCCAGTAACGATTGATGAGGTGTCGCCCCGCTACCTTGAGGCGTTAATTAACTACGAAGACCGTTGGTTCTGGAAACATCCTGGCGTTAATCCTTTCTCAGTACTGCGCGCGGCATGGCAAGACCTCTCCTCTGGGCGTGTGGTTTCGGGCGGCAGTACGCTTACCATGCAGGTCGCACGATTACTCGATCCCCATCCGCGAACCTTCGGCGGCAAGTTTCGCCAGCTCTGGCGCGCATTTCAGCTGGAGTGGCATCTTTCCAAGCGCGAGATCCTGACGTTGTATCTTAACCGTGCGCCGTTTGGCGGTACGCTACAGGGCGTGGGGGCCGCTAGCTGGGCCTATCTGGGCAAATCACCTGCGCAACTGAGCTACTCCGATGCCGCGCTGCTGGCTGTTTTGCCACAGGCACCGAGCCGTCTGCGTCCGGATCGCTGGCCGGATCGTGCTGAAGCGGCGCGCAATAAAGTGCTCGAACGCATGGCAACGCAAGGCATTTGGCCAGCCAGACAAGTGCAGGAATCACGTGAAGAACCGGTCTGGCTGGCGCCCCGGCAAATGCCGCAGTTAGCACCGTTATTCTCGCGCATGATGCTGGGAAAAAGCCGAAGCGATAAAATCGTGACTACCCTAGATGCCGGATTGCAGCGTCAACTGGAAGAGCTGGCGCAAAACTGGAAGGGGCGCTTACCTGCACGCAGTTCGCTGGCGATGATTGTAGTCGATCATACCGATATGAGCGTGCGTGGCTGGGTCGGCTCGGTAGATATGAATGACGACTCCCGTTTTGGTCATGTGGATATGGTGAATGCGATCCGTTCGCCTGGTTCGGTGCTGAAGCCGTTCATCTATGGTCTGGCGCTGGATGACGGACTCATTCATCCGGCTTCATTGTTGCAGGATGTCCCGCGGCGAACCGGGGACTATCGACCGGGGAATTTTGACAGCGGTTTTCATGGCCCTGTGAGTATGAGCGAAGCGCTGGTGCGCTCGCTGAATTTACCCGCCGTGCAGGTTCTTGAAGCCTATGGTCCAAAGCGTTTTGCCGCATCGTTACGTAACGTCGGTTTACCGCTGTATCTGCCCGCGGGGGCCGCACCGAATCTGTCGCTGATTTTGGGCGGTGCGGGGGCAAGGCTTGAGGATATGGCGGCGGCGTACAGCGCCTTTGCCCGCCAGGGGAAAGCGGGAAAACTGCGTCTGCAGCCAGACGATCCACTGCTGGAACGTCCGTTGATGTCGGCGGGCGCGGCGTGGATTATTCGCCGCATTATGGCTGACGAAGCACAACCGCTGCCGGATAACGCGCTGAGCCGCGTGGTGCCGTTGGCGTGGAAAACGGGCACCAGCTATGGCTATCGCGATGCGTGGGCGATTGGTGTTAACGCCCGTTATGTGATTGGCATCTGGACCGGCAGGCCAGACGGTACGCCGGTGGTGGGACAGTTTGGTTTTGCCAGCGCCGTGCCGTTGCTCAATCAGGTCAACAATCTTTTGCTCTCTCGCGGGACAAATCAGCCGGAAGATCCACGCCCTGAATCCGTGAGTCGCGGTGTGGTGTGCTGGCCGGGCGGGCAATCTCTTGCCCCCAGTGACAGCAACTGCCGTCGCCGTCTGGCAACCTGGTTACTGGATGGCAGTCAGCCGCCAACGTTATTATTGCCCGAGCAGGAAGGGGTTAATGGAATTCGTTTTCCTGTCTGGCTGGATGATGAAGGCAAACGTGTGGCGGCGGATTGTCCGCAGGCGCACGAGCAAACGTTAATCGTTTGGCCGTTGCCGCTGGAGCCATGGCTACCGGAATCAGAACGCCGTGGGGCGAGATTACCGCCAGTTTCTGCCACATGTCCGCCGCTGGGACAAGACGCTTCGCAGCCGTTGCAGTTGACAGGCATTCGCGATGGCGCGATTGTGAAGCGTTTACCCGGTTCTGCTCAAGCCTCATTGCCGGTGCAAACCAGCGGTGGGAGCGGTGAACGATGGTGGTTTCTTAACGGTGAACGGCTGGATGAACGCGGACGTCGTCTGACGCTACAGCTGGCGACCAAAGGGGATTATCAACTGCTGGTGATGGATGACGCCGGACAGGTAGCGACGGTGAGATTTTCGTTGCAGTAGACCAGTTGGTCACTGTTTGTTGCTAAAATTCATCTTATTTTAAAGAAATGTTATCTTCGTCAATAGTCAATTGCCGGGATGCTCTTTATAATCCGCGCCAGGTAAACCACAACAAAACATCTTTTTCAGAGGTAATCATGGCTATTGAACGTACTTTTTCCATCATCAAACCAAACGCGGTGGCAAAAAACGTTATTGGGAGCATCTTTGCGCGCTTTGAAGCTGCAGGGTTCAAAATTGTCGGTACTAAAATGCTGCACCTGACCGTTGAGCAGGCGCGCGGCTTCTACGCCGAGCATGATGGCAAGCCGTTCTTTGACGGTCTGGTTGAATTCATGACCTCTGGTCCGATCGTTGTTTCTGTGCTGGAAAGCGAAAATGCCGTACAGCGCCACCGCGATCTGCTGGGTGCAACCAACCCGGCAAATGCGCTGGCAGGCACGCTGCGCGCAGATTACGCTGACAGTTTTACTGAGAACGGCACCCATGGTTCTGACTCCGTTGAGTCAGCGGCGCGTGAAATCGCCTATTTCTTTGGTGAAGGTGAGGTTTGCCCACGCACTCGCTAATCTCCCGCGTCTTTCACGTTGCAGATGCGTTGGCTGCGTTCGTTTACCTCGGCCACATAGTTTTCTATGCTCCCGGGGGGGCTCGAACTAGCCGCCTTCCTGCGACGCGAAATCCTTTGGAGATGAATTAGCGATTTACATATTATTTTCGCTAATGCTTCGTGCAAACGTGGCATCCCTGCGCCAGACTTTGTACAATGCAACGCCCCGGAAGAGCAGATCGCTTGCCGGGGCGTTTCTTTTTAACCCTCCACGGGCCACAACGTGTAACAACGAGGCCGGAAAAAATTATGTCTGAATTAGTTAACACCTCTGAAGTCGTCATTCCTGCGGTTCCAAATAAAAATGGAAAAATTAACCTGCTGGATCTGAACCGTCAGCAAATGCGCGAATTCTTCAAAGAGATGGGCGAAAAACCGTTTCGTGCCGATCAGGTCATGAAGTGGATGTACCACTATTGCAGCGACAACTTTGATGACATGACTGACATCAATAAGGTGCTGCGTAACAAGCTGAAAGAAGTGGCTGAAATTCGCGCCCCGGAAGTGGTGGAAGAGCAGCGCTCCTCTGACGGTACGATCAAATGGGCCATCGCGGTTGGCGATCAGCGCGTAGAAACCGTGTATATCCCGGAAGACGATCGCGCCACCCTGTGTGTTTCTTCACAGGTCGGTTGCGCATTAGAGTGTAAATTCTGCTCTACGGCGCAGCAGGGCTTTAACCGTAACCTGCGAGTGTCGGAGATCATTGGTCAGGTCTGGCGTGCGGCGAAAATCGTCGGCGCGGTGAAAGCAACGGGCGTGCGTCCTATCACCAACGTGGTGATGATGGGGATGGGCGAGCCGCTGCTTAACCTGACCAACGTCGTTCCGGCGATGGAAATCATGCTGGACGACTTTGGTTTTGGGCTGTCCAAGCGTCGCGTTACGCTGTCCACTTCGGGCGTTGTCCCTGCGCTGGATAAACTGGGCGATATGATCGACGTCGCGCTGGCGATTTCTTTGCATGCGCCAAATGATGAAATTCGTGACGAAATTGTACCTATCAACAAAAAGTACAATATCGAAACGTTCCTCGGGGCTGTGCGCCGTTATCTGGAGAAATCCAATGCGAATCAGGGTCGTGTAACCATTGAATATGTGATGTTAGATCACATCAATGACGGCACTGAACACGCGCATCAGTTGGCCGAGCTGTTGAAAGATACGCCGTGTAAGATCAACCTGATCCCGTGGAACCCGTTCCCGGGCGCGCCGTATGGCCGCAGTTCCAACAGCCGTATCGATCGTTTCTCCAAAGTGTTGATGAGCTATGGTTTCACCACCATCGTGCGTAAAACACGTGGCGATGACATTGATGCAGCCTGCGGTCAGCTGGCGGGCGACGTTATTGATCGTACCAAGCGTACTCTGCGTAAGCGTATGCAGGGTGATGCTATCGACATCAAGACCGTTTGATGTTGAGTGCACTACGGTATAATTCATGTACCGTAGTGCAACGTAAACCAGATGAGGTTCTTTGTTGTTGTCGTCAGGTCAATAATAACGGTGCGTTTTTGTCGACTTTAAGGCAGTATGTAACGGCGCAACAAGCGTTTAGCCCTCAGGTTTACGCTGTTTTGTCATTGATGGTCTGACGGTTTTATACTGTCTGACGAAGGTTAACTGACCAGATGTTTCGCGGTGTGGGTGAGCATTGTGGCTCGCCGGCATCAGAACCCAAATATTACGCAGCTGTAGCGAATGAATACTGAAGCCACGCACGATAAAAATGAAGCACTCTCCACCGGCGTTCGTCTGCGCAATGCCCGTGAACAACTCGGATTCAGCCAACAGGTGGTCGCGGAACGACTCTGCCTGAAGGTTTCCACGGTACGCGATATTGAAGAAGATAAGGCACCAGCCGATCTCGCTTCAACATTCCTGCGCGGGTATATCCGTTCTTATGCGCGTCTGGTGCATATTCCTGAAGAAGAACTGTTGCCAGGGCTGGAAAAACAGGCTCCGATTCGTCCTGCCAACGTCGCACCGATGCAAAGTTTTTCGCTCGGTAAGCGTCGTAAGAAACGCGACGGCTGGCTAATGACCTTTACCTGGCTGGTACTGTTTGTCGTTGTCGGACTGACCGGTGCCTGGTGGTGGCAGAACCATAAAGCGCAGCAGGAAGAGATCACCACCATGGCCGATCAATCTTCCGCTGAACTGAATGCCGGTAAAGATAACGCACAGAGTGTGCCGCTGGATACCAGCGCCTCTGCAAGCCAGGACAGTACACCGGCTCCGGATGATGCCGCTCAAACGCCGGATACCGCAGCGACTCCGGCTCCTGGCGCAGATCAAAACGCCGTTGTGGCTCCGTCTCAGGCCAATGTTGATACTGCAGCGACCACACCCACTGCACCGGCGACAGCGGCACCGCTGCCGACTGACCAGGCTGGCGTCACTACACCGGCTGGCGATCCTAACGCGCTGGTGATGAATTTCACCGCTGATTGCTGGCTGGAAGTGACCGACGCAACCGGTAAAAAACTGTTCAGCGGCATGCAGCGTAAAGATGGCAATCTGAATCTGGTCGGTCAGGCGCCATATAAACTGAAAATTGGCGCTCCGGCGGCAGTGCAGATTCAGTTCCAGGGTAAACCTGTCGACCTGAGTCGTTTTATCAGAACTAACCAGGTTGCGCGTCTGACCGTTAATGCCGAACAATCACCGGCTCAGTAACAGACGGCAATGCGGGAGATTTTTTAATGCATAACCAGGCTCCAATTCAACGTAGAAAATCGACACGCATTTACGTTGGGAACGTGCCGATCGGCGATGGCGCGCCCATCGCCGTACAGTCGATGACCAATACGCGTACCACGGATGTGGAAGCGACGGTTAATCAGATTAAAGCGCTGGAACGCGTAGGCGCAGACATTGTTCGTGTCTCTGTACCGACAATGGATGCTGCAGAAGCGTTCAAGCTTATCAAACAGCAGGTTAACGTCCCGCTGGTTGCCGATATTCACTTCGACTATCGTATCGCGCTGAAGGTGGCGGAATACGGCGTTGATTGCCTGCGTATCAACCCAGGTAATATCGGTAATGAAGAGCGTATTCGCATGGTGGTGGACTGCGCTCGTGATAAAAACATTCCTATCCGCATCGGCGTCAACGCCGGATCGCTGGAAAAAGATCTGCAGGAAAAATACGGTGAACCGACGCCGCAAGCGCTGCTGGAGTCCGCAATGCGCCATGTGGATCACCTCGATCGTCTGAACTTCGATCAATTCAAAGTCAGCGTTAAAGCGTCTGATGTTTTCCTTGCCGTAGAATCCTATCGCCTGCTGGCGAAACAGATCGATCAACCTCTGCATCTGGGGATCACCGAAGCCGGTGGCCTGCGTAGCGGCTCGGTAAAATCCGCGATCGGTTTAGGATTGCTGCTGTCTGAAGGGATCGGCGATACGCTGCGCGTTTCTCTGGCGGCCGATCCGGTAGAAGAGATCAAAGTTGGCTTCGACATCCTGAAATCGCTGCGCATTCGTGCGCGTGGCATCAACTTTATCGCTTGCCCAACCTGCTCGCGTCAGGAGTTTGACGTTATCGGTACAGTGAACGCGCTGGAGCAACGTCTGGAAGATATTATTACGCCAATGGACGTTTCGATCATCGGTTGTGTGGTAAACGGCCCTGGCGAAGCACTGGTTTCCACGCTGGGCGTGACGGGCGGCAACAAGAAAAGCGGCCTGTATGAAGACGGCGTGCGTAAGGACCGACTCGATAACGACGACATGATCACGCAGCTCGAAGCCCGTATTCGCGCCAAAGCGAGTATCCTCGACGAAGCGCGACGCATTGACGTGCAGCAGCTTGAAAAATAATAACGTGATGGGAAGCGGCGTGCTTCCCGTGTATGATTGAACCCGCATGGCGCCCGTATTATCCGGGTTAGCGCTGAGGGTTCATTTTTATATCCATAAAGAGAATAAACGTGGCAAAAAACATTCAAGCCATTCGCGGCATGAACGATTATCTGCCTGGCGAAACCGCCATCTGGCAGCGCATTGAAGGCACTCTTAAAAACGTGCTCGGCAGCTACGGTTACAGTGAAATCCGCTTGCCGATTGTAGAGCAGACCCCGTTATTCAAACGCGCGATCGGTGAAGTCACCGACGTCGTTGAAAAAGAGATGTATACCTTTGAGGACCGCAATGGCGACAGTCTGACCCTGCGTCCTGAAGGCACTGCGGGCTGCGTACGCGCCGGCATCGAACATGGTCTCCTGTACAATCAGGAACAGCGTCTGTGGTATATCGGGCCGATGTTCCGCCACGAACGTCCGCAAAAAGGGCGCTATCGTCAATTCCATCAGTTGGGTTGCGAAGTGTTTGGCCTGCAAGGCCCGGACATCGATGCTGAACTCATTCTGCTGACCGCCCGCTGGTGGCGTGCGCTGGGGATTTCTCAGCATGTCAGCCTTGAGCTGAACTCCATTGGGTCGCTTGAAGCCCGTGCGAACTACCGTGATGCGCTGGTCGCTTATCTGGAACAGTATAAAGATAAACTGGACGAAGACTGTAAGCGGCGCATGTACACCAACCCGCTGCGCGTGCTCGACTCCAAAAACCCGGAAGTACAGGCGCTGTTGAACGACGCGCCTGCGCTGGGCGACTATCTGGATGACGACTCGCGCGAGCATTTTGCGGGCTTGTGCAAACTGCTGGAGTCCGCAGGTATTGCCTACACCGTCAATCAGCGTCTGGTTCGTGGTCTTGATTACTACAACCGCACCGTATTTGAGTGGGTCACCACCAGCCTGGGCTCACAGGGTACCGTCTGTGCAGGTGGCCGTTATGACGGTCTGGTAGAGCAACTTGGCGGCCGCGCAACGCCGGCCGTAGGCTTTGCCATGGGCCTGGAACGACTTGTTTTGTTAGTTCAGGCAGTTAATCCGGAATTTAACGCCGATCCTGTTGTCGATATATACCTGGTCGCTTCGGGGGCAGACACGCAGTCGGCGGCAATGCGGCTTGCAGAACGTCTGCGCGATGAAGTTCCTGGTGTGAAACTGATGACAAACCACGGCGGCGGCAACTTTAAGAAACAGTTTGCCCGCGCCGATAAGTGGGGCGCCCGCGTTGCACTGGTACTGGGTGAGTCCGAAGTGGCTGACGGTACCGTTGTAGTGAAGGATTTGCGCTCTGGTGAGCAAACGGCAGTAGCGCAGGATAGCGTTGCCACGCATTTGCGCACTCTACTGGGCTAAGGAGAAGGACAGCGTGGAAATTTACGAGAACGAACACGACCAGGTTGATGCGGTAAAACGCTTCTTTGCTGAAAACGGCAAAGCGCTGGTTGTTGGGGTAATTTTAGGGGTTGGCGCGCTGGTCGGCTGGCGTTACTGGACCAGTCATCAGACGGAGTCCGCACGCTCTGCTTCTCTGGCGTATCAAAATACGGTGACTGCGGTTAGCGCAGGTAAGCCTGATAGCATTCCTGCCGCAGAGAAATTTGCCGCAGAGAACAAAAATACATACGGCGCATTAGCGTCAATGGAACTGGCACAGCAGTTTGTTGACCAAAACGAACTAGAGAAAGCCGCGGCCCAGTTACAACAAGGCCTGGCCGCCACCAGCGATGAGAATCTCAAAGCGGTGCTTAATCTGCGTCTTGCTCGTGTTCAGGTTCAGCTTAAGCAGGCTGATACCGCGCTGAAAACACTCGATACCATTAAAGGTGAAGGGTGGGCGGCAATTGTAGCCGATCTGCGTGGTGAAGCGTTGCTGAGCAAAGGCGACAAACAAGGTGCGCGTAGCGCATGGGAAGCGGGTGTGAAAAGCGATGCCTCTCCTGCTCTGAGCGAAATGATGCAGATGAAAATCAATAATTTGTCCATCTGAGAGGGACCCGATGCAATTGCGTAAATTACTTCTGCCAGGGCTGCTTTCCGTTACCCTATTGAGCGGCTGTTCACTGTTTAGTGGCGAAGAAGATGTCGTTAAGATGTCCCCGTTACCGGTGGTCGAAAACCAGTTTACTCCGTCTACTGCCTGGAGCACTTCTGTAGGCAACGGTATTGGTGATTTCTACTCCAACCTTCATCCTGCACTGGCGGATAACGTGGTCTATGCTGCCTCTCGCGCCGGTGTGGTGAAAGCGCTGAACGCAGACGACGGCAAAGAAGTCTGGTCTGTTAATCTGGGTGAGAAAGACGGCTGGTTCTCCCGTGCATCTGCTCAGCTTTCTGGCGGAGTCACCGTGTCCGGCGGCCATGTTTATATTGGCAGCGAAAAAGCACAGGTTTATGCGCTGAACACCAGCGACGGCACAACCGCATGGCAGACGAAAGTTGCCGGGGAAGCGCTGTCTCGCCCGGTGGTGAGCGATGGCATGGTGTTAATCCACACCAGCAACGGCCAGTTGCAGGCCTTGAACGAAGCTGACGGCGCCATCAAATGGACCGTTAACCTCGATATGCCTTCTCTGTCACTGCGCGGCGAATCTGCTCCAGCGACCGCCTTTGGCGCAGCTATTGTGGGTGGCGATAATGGTCGCGTAAGTGCCGTACTGATGCAGCAGGGCCAGATGATTTGGCAGCAGCGTATCTCTCAGGCCACTGGCCCAACCGAAATCGATCGTCTGAGTGATGTCGATACCACGCCGGTTATCGTCAATGGCGTAGTTTACGCACTGGCTTATAATGGTAACCTGACGGCGCTGGATCTGCGCAGTGGCCAGATCATGTGGAAACGTGAGCTCGGCTCGGTGAATGATTTCATCGTCGATGGTAATCGTATCTATCTGGTTGATCAGAATGACCGTGTGCTGGCGCTGACCACCGACGGCGGCGTGACGCTGTGGACGCAAAGCGATCTGCTGCACCGTCTGCTGACGTCTCCGGCTCTGTATAACGGTAACCTGGTCGTAGGCGATAGCGAAGGCTACCTGCACTGGATTAACGTTGAAGATGGTCGCTTTGTCGCTCAGCAGAAAGTCGATAGCTCAGGTTTCCTGACCGAGCCGGTCGCTGCTGATGGTAAACTGCTGATCCAGGCGAAAGACGGTACGCTGTACTCCATTACGCGTTAATCGTCCTGGCCGCTCGCTTTGAAAAACGGCTCCTGGTGCAGGGGCCGTTTTACTGTTTTTAACAATGGCGCAAAAATAGCGTCCGTTGTCTGATGATTTTTTAAATGAGGCTTTAAACATGGTACCTGTGGTCGCGCTTGTCGGGCGCCCTAACGTTGGCAAATCCACGTTATTTAACCGTCTAACTCGCACCCGAGATGCGCTGGTTGCGGATTTCCCGGGTCTGACTCGTGACCGTAAGTACGGTCGTGCGGAAATTGAAGGCCGCGAGTTTATCTGCATTGATACTGGTGGTATTGATGGCACCGAAGACGGTGTTGAAACCCGTATGGCTGAGCAGTCGTTGCTGGCTATCGAAGAAGCGGACGTTGTGCTGTTTATGGTGGATGCGCGTGCTGGCCTGATGCCGGCAGATGAAGCCATTGCCAAGCATCTGCGTGCGCGCCAGAAACCAACCTTCCTTGTTGCCAACAAAACTGACGGACTCGATCCGGATCAGGCTGTTGTCGATTTCTATTCACTGGGGCTGGGCGAAATTTACCCCATCGCGGCGTCCCATGGTCGCGGCGTCCTCAGCCTGCTGGAGCATGTTCTGCTGCCGTGGATGGATGATATCGCACCGCAGGAAGAAGTGGATGAAGATGCGGAATACTGGGCGAAACTGGAAGCCGAGGAAAACGGCGAAGAAGAGCCTGAAGACGACTTCAATCCGCAGGATCTGCCGATCAAACTGGCGATTGTCGGCGCCCGAACGTAGGTAAGTCTACACTGACTAACCGTATTCTTGGCGAAGACCGCGTGGTGGTTTACGACATGCCGGGGACCACGCGTGACAGTATTTATATCCCAATGCAGCGTGATGAGCGCGAATATGTGCTGATTGACACTGCGGGGGTACGTAAGCGCGGTAAAATTACCGAAGCGGTAGAAAAATTCTCCGTAATCAAAACGTTGCAGGCAATTGAAGATGCCAACGTGGTGATGCTGGTGATTGACGCTCGCGAAGGGATCTCCGATCAGGACCTCTCGCTGTTGGGCTTTATCCTCAATAGTGGGCGCTCACTTGTTATCGTCGTCAACAAGTGGGATGGCCTGACGCAGGAAGTGAAAGAACAGGTAAAAGAGACACTGGACTTCCGTCTGGGCTTTATCGACTTTGCCCGTGTTCACTTTATCTCCGCGCTGCACGGCAGCGGTGTAGGTAACCTGTTCGAATCCGTGCGCGAAGCGTATGACAGCTCAACCCGTCGCGTCAGCACCGCGATGCTGACTCGCATCATGACCATGGCAGTAGAAGATCATCAGCCGCCGCTGGTGCGTGGTCGCCGTGTGAAGCTTAAGTACGCACACGCCGGTGGTTATAACCCGCCGATTGTGGTGATCCACGGTAACCAGGTGAAAGACCTGCCGGATTCATACAAGCGCTATCTGATGAACTACTTCCGCAAATCACTGGAAGTCATGGGTACACCAATCCGTATTCAGTTCAAGGAAGGGGAAAACCCGTTTGCCAACAAACGTAATACACTGACACCAACGCAGATGCGTAAGCGTAAGCGTTTGATTAAGCACATCAAAAAAAGTAAGTAACCTTGCTGATGGCGATAGAGGCCCGCGTAAATCGCGGGCTTTTTTTCGCCTGTACCTGTCTGTTTGCTGTCAATGACTATTCGCTTTTTACCAAGTTTAAATCTAAGAAAGTAGACAATTGTCGAATTTTCATCTTAAAGTCACCCGGTTGGTACTAGACAAAACTACTGTCAGGTTATCAAATGGTTAAATAACTCTTCGCCGTATGTAAAAAATCGACCAGCTACGTAACTGGCCGGCGTACATCACGGTGTTTACAAGCACACGACATATCTTTTCGGGAGAATTATGCAATCCTCTGTTAATCAAAAAGAAAGCCGAACTTTCTTCGGTCATCCTTATCCGCTCGGCTCATTGTTCTTTACTGAGATGTGGGAGCGTTTTTCGTTTTATGGCATTCGTCCGTTACTGATCCTGTTTATGGCGGCTACCGTTTATGACGGCGGTATGGGGCTGGCGCGTGAAAATGCCTCGGCGATTGTCGGTATCTTTGCCGGTACCATGTATCTTGCTGCGCTGCCAGGTGGCTGGCTGGCGGATAACTGGCTCGGCCAACAAAAGGCGGTATGGTATGGCTCCATCCTGATTGCGCTTGGTCACCTGTCGATTGCGCTCTCGGCCATCATGGGTGACAACCTGTTCTTTATCGGCCTGATGTTTATCGTGCTCGGCTCTGGTCTGTTCAAGACCTGTATCTCGGTGATGGTCGGCACGCTGTATAAAAAAGGCGATGCGCGTCGTGATGGCGGTTTCTCGCTGTTCTATATGGGCATCAACATGGGCTCCTTCATCGCGCCGTTGATCTCCGGGTGGCTGATTAAATCTCATGGCTGGCATTGGGGTTTTGGAATCGGTGGCATCGGGATGTTGGTCGCGTTAATTATCTTCCGCGTATTTGCTGTTCCGGCGATGAAACGCTACGACAGCGAAGTCGGGCTGGACTCTACCTGGAACAGCCCGGTTGTGAAGCGTAACGGTGTGGGCACGTGGCTGCTGGCGCTGGCAGTTGGTGTAGCAATTGTTGTTACCCTGATTGCGCAGGGAGTGATTGTGATTAACCCGGTCGCGGTAGCCAGTGTGCTGGTGTATGTGATTGCGGCATCCGTAGCCCTCTACTTCATCTACCTGTTTGTCTTTGCGGGGCTGAACCGTAAAGAGCGCGCCAGACTGTTGGTCTGCTTTATTCTGCTGGTTTCCGCGGCCTTCTTCTGGTCGGCATTTGAGCAAAAACCAACGTCGTTTAACCTGTTCGCTAACGACTACACTAATCGTATGATCGGCGATTTTGAAATCCCGGCGGTGTGGTTCCAGTCGATCAACGCGCTGTTTATCATCTTGCTGGCACCAGTGTTCAGCTGGGCGTGGCCGAAACTTGCCAGCTTGAACATTCGCCCGAGCAGCATCACCAAGTTCGTTATCGGTATTCTGTGTGCCGCAGCGGGTTTTGGCCTGATGATGCTGGCAGCGCAAAACGTGCTGAATAATGGTGGTGCAGGCGTTTCGCCATTCTGGCTGGTGGGTAGTATTCTGATGCTGACGCTTGGCGAACTGTGTCTGAGCCCGATTGGTCTGGCAACCATGACGCTGCTGGCGCCGGAAAGAATGCGTGGACAGATGATGGGTCTGTGGTTCTGCGCCAGTGCGCTGGGTAACCTGGCCGCGGGTCTGATTGGTGGCCATGTGAAGGCTGACCAACTGGATATGCTGCCGGATCTCTTCGCGCGCTGTTCGATTGCGCTGCTGATCTGCGCTGCAGTACTGATCGTCCTCATTGTTCCGATTCGTCGCATGCTGGAGAATACGCAAACTAAACCGGTGACCAGCGCCTGATAACACCTCGATTGTGCCGGGGCAGACGTTATGTCCCGGCCATTTAATTTTCGAGGTAAGAACATGCTGTTTGGGTTTGTTGGACTTGGCGCAGTCGTTGAAACGGCATACTTGCCTGCATTACGTAACATGTTCGGTGATTCACTACGCTGCGTGGGATTTGACGTTCAACCCGCAAAACAGCCAGCAGGCGTGACGCGTTGTACATCGCTCGAAGAACTGCTTACTCAGCCTCTTGATACCCTGTTTATCACGACCGCATCCCTACATCATCTTGAGGTGCTTGAACAGGCCCTGGCCTCTCCCATCGCACGTATCGTGGTTGAAAAACCTATTGTCGCCACGCTTTCCCAAATTGAAAAACTGAAAATGCTGCTGGTTCAACCCGGTGTTGCTGATCGCGTGCTGGCGCTAGACCACTGGATGGCGCGCATCGAAACGGTGAAGCGAGGGTTGGTCAGCACTTTTGCCGAGATTGTGAAAATCGAAGGTTTCTTGCAGGAGCCAAGCGGGTTTAACACCGCAGGGGAGCCGATAGCGCTTAACTTTGCCACCGGTGAACCGGACACGCGTGAACTTCGCCACCCGGATGGCGTGATTCTGGATATCGGTACGCACGTGTTAGCAATGCTGCGGGAAACGGTACGGTATCTGGGAGGGAATAATGAGATGGTGCTGCGGTTAGTGAGTGCTAAAGACCGTCTGGGGCGTGATATCCCCCAGAGTGACCTGACCACGGCAGAGGGTGAAGCTCATCTTCAGGGGCAGATTAGCGGCATACCGCTGGATATCTGGCTGAATAAGTACGCGGGTCCAACTGGCGGTCAAAAAGGTTTGCGTCTGTATCTGAGCGATGGTCGTATCATCAGTCATGATCGGCGCGGTACAGAAGATGTACTGGAAGTGATTGACGGTGATGCTGTGCGTCGCTGGAAGCTTCCTGGCACGATTTATGCCCATTGTCTGGCGGAACATATTCTGGGGGCGCAAAGTCTGTTTGAACGCAACCCACAGGAGGTGAGGCGCACAACGCAGCGCAGACTGGAGGAGGTTGAACGATTACTCACCTTGCAGCAACAGCTGCGTGGCCCACACTAAGCGTATCGTGGTAAAATTAGCGCAGAGCTGAACGCCCTTTATAGGAGTTACCATGTCAATGAACTGCCCGGAATGTCACGCAGAACTGGAACAGCAAAACGGTGTGGCGCACTGTGAAAACTGCAAAAAAGTTATTCCGTTAGAAGCGCGCTGTCCGGAGTGCCATCTGCCACTGCAAGTGTTAAAAGCCTGCGGCGCAGTGGATTATTTCTGTCAGAACGGCCATGGCCTTATTTCGAAAAAACGCGTGGAGTTTGCGCCGGTTTAATCCGGCTTTTTCTTACGCGTTTTCTTTGCCGCCGTTACGCCTTTCACTTCGCTCTCTACCCAACCATCTGACAGTCGGGTGGTGAGAACATCACCGGCCTTCACTTGTTTGGTTTGCTTCAGCACTTTGCCGTCTGTCGCGGTAGTGACGCTATAGCCGCGCGCCAGCGTTGCCAGTGGGCTGACGGCTTCCAGATGCGTGACCGCATTGCCGAAACGTTCGCGTTGCTGGCTGACGCGCGAGCGAATATTTTCCGCCAGTCGGTATTCCAGTTGCTGAATACGTGTTTGCGCGCGGTGAATACGCGGCTGCGGGGTTTGCTGATTCAGACGCTGCAGCATGCGCTGTTGACGCTGATTTGCCTGTTTAATCTTATTCTCAAGAGCGGCGTTCATTCTCTGACTTAGTCGTTCCAGCACGGTCTGCTGACGGGCCAGACGCAGCTGCGGATGCTGCTGTTGCAAGCGGTGATTAAGCTGGGTAAATCGGCGAGTTCGGTTGGCGAGATAGTAATCCATCGCCATTTCCAGACGTTGCTGACCCTGCTGAATTTGACGCAGCAGTTCAAGCTGGTTGCGGCTGACAATTTCGGCCGCCGCAGATGGCGTTGGCGCGCGCAGATCGCCAACAAAATCAGCGATGGTCACATCGGTTTCGTGGCCGACGGCGCTGACGACTGGAATCCGGCTGGCAAAGATCGCCCGCGCTACCCGTTCGTCGTTAAAGCTCCATAAATCTTCCAGCGAGCCGCCACCACGACCGACAATCAGTACATCACACTCGCCCCGCGCGTTCGCCAGCGCAATGGCGCGCACAATTTGTCCTGGCGCATCATCGCCCTGGACGGCGGTTGGATAGATAATCACGGGCAGGGAAGGGTCACGACGCTTCAGCACGTGGAGAATATCATGCAGCGCGGCGCCGGTTTTAGAGGTGATGACCCCAACGCAGTGCGCAGGTGAGGGGAGCGGCTGTTTGAACTGTTGGTCAAAGAGGCCTTCGGCCTGGAGCTTCGCCTTCAGTTGCTCGTATTTCTGCTGCAACAACCCTTCGCCAGCTGGCTGCATGCTCTCGACGATTATCTGGTAGTCCCCACGCGGCTCATACAATGTAATGTTAGCGCGTACCAGTACCTGCTGCCCGTGCTGTGGGCGGAACGTTACCCGGCGGTTGCTGTTGCGAAACATCGCGCAGCGAACCTGAGCGGTGTCATCTTTGAGCGTAAAATACCAATGACCCGAGGACGGCTGAGTGAAATTGGAGATTTCACCGCTGATCCACACTTGCCCCATTTCTTGCTCAAGCAGCAAACGAACCGTCTGATTCAGGCGGCTTACGGTAAAAATTGAGGTGGTCTGAGAGGATAACATGTGAGCGGGATCAAATTCTAAATCAGCAGGTTATTCAGTCGAAAGTAACATGCTCACAGAGGAGCGCAAGGTTTTTTGCAAAAAGTGTGGATGCAATCGGTTACGCTCTGTATAATGCCGCGGCAATATTTAATAACCTCCCAGGTGAGATATTGCCCATGCTACGTATCGCAAAAGAAGCCCTGACGTTTGACGACGTCCTCCTCGTTCCCGCTCATTCTACCGTTCTGCCGAATACTGCTGATCTTAGCACCCAGTTGACGAAAACCATTCGCCTGAACATTCCTATGCTCTCCGCGGCAATGGACACCGTGACGGAAGCGCGCCTGGCAATTGCCCTGGCCCAGGAAGGCGGCATCGGTTTTATCCACAAAAACATGTCCATCGAGCGCCAGGCCGAAGAAGTTAAACGTGTGAAAAAACACGAATCTGGCGTGGTGACCGACCCGCAGACCGTTCTGCCAACCACCACGCTGCGCGAAGTGAAAGAACTGACCGAGCGTAACGGTTTTGCAGGCTACCCGGTTGTGACTGAAGATAACGAACTGGTCGGCATCATCACCGGTCGTGACGTACGTTTTGTGACCGATCTCAGCCAGCCAGTGAGCGTTTACATGACGCCGAAAGAGCGTCTGGTGACCGTTCGCGAAGGCGAAGCGCGCGATGTCGTGTTTGCCAAAATGCACGAAAAACGCGTTGAGAAAGCGCTGGTTGTTGATGACAGCTTCCACCTGCTCGGCATGATCACGGTTAAAGATTTCCAGAAAGCGGAACGTAAACCTAACGCCTGTAAAGACGAGCATGGTCGTCTGCGCGTTGGCGCTGCTGTCGGTGCGGGTGCAGGTAACGAAGAGCGCGTTGATGCGCTGGTTGCCGCGGGCGTTGACGTACTGCTGATTGACTCCTCTCACGGTCACTCTGAAGGCGTACTGCAGCGTATTCGTGAAACTCGCGCTAAATATCCTGATCTGCAGATCATCGGTGGTAACGTGGCAACTGGCGCTGGTGCTCGCGCACTGGCGGAAGCCGGCTGCAGCGCGGTGAAAGTCGGTATCGGCCCAGGCTCCATCTGTACTACCCGTATCGTTACCGGCGTAGGTGTACCGCAGATCACCGCTGTTTCTGACGCGGTTGCAGCGCTTGAAGGCACCGGCATTCCGGTTATCGCCGATGGTGGTATTCGTTTCTCCGGCGACATCGCGAAAGCGATTGCTGCAGGTGCTGCTGCAGTCATGGTTGGCTCCATGCTGGCAGGTACCGAAGAATCCCCGGGTGAAATCGAACTGTACCAGGGCCGTTCTTACAAATCATACCGCGGTATGGGCTCTCTGGGCGCGATGTCCAAAGGCTCCTCCGACCGTTACTTCCAGAGCGATAATGCCGCCGACAAACTGGTCCCTGAAGGTATCGAAGGCCGCGTAGCGTATAAAGGTCGCCTGAAAGAGATCATTCACCAGCAGATGGGCGGGCTGCGCTCCTGTATGGGGCTGACCGGCTGTGGTACTATCGACGCGCTGCGTACTCAGGCTGAATTTGTCCGTATCAGCGGTGCGGGTATCCAGGAAAGTCACGTTCATGATGTGACCATCACCAAAGAGTCCCCTAACTACCGCATGGGCTCCTGATAAGTTTCCGCGCCCGGCTCTGTGCCGGGCGAATTTGTTTCACTTGCCTCGGAATTAGCGTCAATGACAGACAATATTCATAAACATCGCATTCTCATCCTCGATTTCGGATCGCAGTACACTCAGCTGGTCGCACGCCGCGTACGTGAGCTGGGCGTCTACTGTGAACTGTGGGCATGGGATGTTACGGAAGCACAAATTCGCGAATTCAACCCAAGCGGTATTATTCTTTCCGGTGGTCCGGAAAGTACCACCGAAGCAAACAGCCCGCGTGCGCCAGAGTACGTGTTCAATGCCGGCGTGCCGGTGTTCGGCGTTTGCTACGGCATGCAGACCATGGCAATGCAGCTCGGTGGCCATGTTGAAGGGTCTAACGAACGTGAATTCGGCTATGCGCAGGTTGAAGTTCAGACCGACAGCGCGCTGATCCGTGGTATCGAAGACTCCCTGACTGCAGAAGGCAAACCGCTGCTGGACGTGTGGATGAGCCACGGCGATAAAGTGACCGCCATTCCGGAAGGTTTCGTGACTGTTGCCAGCACCGACAGCTGCCCGTTCGCCATCATGGCGCATGAAGAAAAACGCTTCTACGGTGTGCAGTTCCACCCGGAAGTCACCCACACCCGTCAGGGTATGCGCATGCTGGAGCGCTTTGTGCGCGATATCTGCCAGTGTGAAGCGCTGTGGACGCCGGAAAAAATCATCGACGACGCTGTTGCCCGTATTCGTGAGCAGGTTGGCAATGACAAAGTGATCCTCGGCCTGTCTGGCGGCGTTGACTCCTCCGTTACCGCAATGCTGCTGCACCGCGCGATTGGCAAAAACCTGACCTGTGTCTTCGTCGATAACGGTCTGCTGCGCCTGAACGAAGCCCAGCAGGTCATGGATATGTTCGGTGACCATTTCGGCCTGAACATCGTTCACGTTGAAGGCGAACAGCGTTTCCTGGATGCGCTGAAAGGTGAGAACGATCCGGAAGCCAAACGTAAAATCATCGGTCGTGTGTTCGTTGAAGTGTTCGATGAAGAAGCACTGAAACTGGAAGACGTTAAATGGCTGGCGCAGGGCACTATCTATCCGGACGTGATTGAATCCGCGGCTTCCGCCACCGGTAAAGCGCACGTTATCAAATCTCACCACAACGTGGGCGGCCTGCCGAAAGAGATGAAGATGGGTCTGGTTGAACCGTTGCGTGAACTGTTCAAAGACGAAGTGCGTAAGATTGGTCTGGAGCTGGGCCTGCCGTACGACATGCTGTACCGTCACCCGTTCCCGGGCCCGGGTCTGGGTGTTCGCGTACTGGGCGAAGTGAAGAAAGAGTACTGCGACCTGCTGCGTCGTGCGGATGCTATCTTCATCGAAGAACTGCACAAAGCCGACCTGTACAACAAAGTCAGCCAGGCGTTCACCGTGTTCCTGCCGGTACGTTCCGTTGGTGTGATGGGCGATGGCCGTAAGTACGACTGGGTTGTTTCCCTGCGTGCAGTAGAAACCATCGACTTTATGACCGCGCACTGGGCGCACCTGCCGTATGACTTCTTAGGCCGCGTTTCCAACCGCATCATCAACGAAGTTAACGGTATCTCCCGCGTGGTGTATGACATCAGCGGTAAGCCGCCGGCTACCATTGAGTGGGAATAAGCCGATAACCCTTTCTGAGTTTTCATGAACAGGTAAAAATGCAATCAACCCTCTGTTTTTACAGAGGGTTTTTATTTATGTGTATTCATGAATTTTCTATGTGGCCGTATCGCCCACCGGACCTCGCTTGCTGCGAAGAAACGTGATGGTAAAATCTGATCAGAAATGCGGAAACTTTCACAAATTTTACCTTCAATGATATGCGACGAACGGTCTGCATTTTATTGCATGAGGCTGGGGATCCATCAGGCTGGGCAGAAAAGTGCCTCGCGCATGAGCAAAAAGGGTTAAGGGAATCTTGTTGAAATGTTTGCGCTTTCTGTTTCATCAACGCCTAAGTTTAAGCTGAGGTAGCCAAAATTCAGGAGGTATGAGTTGGCATTCCCAATGCTTCCCATTCTGCCCCTCTGTTAGTGCGTAGTGCCCATGTTCTTGGGAAAGATAAAGTTTTATTGATAGCCGTTCGTGCAGCATCCCAAGTCGAGTCATAAAGAAAATCATTTAATAATAATGAATATCCATATTGATTACTTCTAGGAGTCCATGCTCTGCTTATTATTTGAACAAGGTCTTGCGCTCCAAATATTGCATATGAATCCGATGTTGAACTATCTTTTGCTGAAATCCACAATAGTCTTTCGCCGGGAAACAATGTTTATCTTCAGTTAATAAAACCATTTTGGGCAAAATATTCACGGTTAAGGAATGGGATAGGATTAAAAGTTGAATAAGGATCGTTATTACTAAAACTGGATATATTCTTGCAGAATTTATAGCGTATGTTTCAAGTCGATCGCCATTAGAATGGGATTGCCAAATATCAATAATTTGTGGATATCACCGCCAGCACACCTTCATCCTCTTGGTTGGCGAGATGCCGCTGCTCCAGCCGCGACATCTCGTATTGTATAGCCAATTCTTGACGTTTAGTTAGCGTCGGTATGCTAACGCAAAAATCGACCTCTCAGCACCTTATTATCCACAATCTCTAACAATACCTGCGGTGATTGGGCTGCCTGGATGCGTTCGCCGAGTTGTGTAAGTAAAACGTTATCAGTATTAAGTAGGCTATCCGTTTGATTTAGCTTGCGTTCTACCTGTAAGGCATTTGCCTGGGTGCTGCTTGTTCGTTCAAATAATGGCTTCATCTTGCTTAGATGATGGGCGACTTTACGTTTTATTTTTTCCCATTGCTGAAATATGCCGTTGCTGGCATTCAGTTCTTTTAAATATAATTCGCTTGTCAGGACAAACTCTTGGTTGCCGTCATGCTTGATGAACAGGATGAGATTAGCAACTAACAAACATTGCATACCCGTCAGATACTCACGCTGCAACCGTTCAACATTGCTGATTTTCAGTTTGAGCGCTTCCCGGAGATCGTCAGATCCAAACCAACTGGTCGGTTCAAATTGTTCAATTTCTCGATATGCCTGAGTGATATCCTTTTCAAGATGCTTAACCTGCGAGCGCACTTCCTGCGCGCTTTTGGCGAGGTTCAGTAGTGACTCTTTGGTGATAATTTCATTACGGCTCAGTAATAAACCAATAATATTGAGATGTTCATGGAAAGTCTGGATATTCGCGAGGCGCGATTGTTCAAGATGGCCTTTAATCGAATCGATCTTTTGTTCGATGATCCGCAGTCTCTCATTAATATCGGCAAGATGTTTTTGGGCCAGAAGTTGTGACGCGATATTAAAAACCAGGCTGGCATTGACCAGCGACTTCAGATTTTCAGCTTCGTGAAATCGGGCTTGTGCGCCAATTTTGTTGGTGTCTGGATTAAGTACCGCACCGATTGCTCCGCTGCCATCTTTCGCCTGTACCAGTTGGCTGTATTCGAAAGAACAGGTCATTAATTGTGTCGCGTTACCTGCAATGGCAGTGGCGACGGTGGGGACGCTACTGAGCCAGTGATTAAAGAGTGAAATGCTGCTGGGATCCAGTTCCGTCTGTGAGTCCTGTTGCGCAAGATCTTGCCAGTATCCAGGCTGGCTGTGTATTTTCACCAGGGCATTATTTTGCGCGTCGACGATGTCCACTTCGAAGGCCGCTTCTTGCTCAGGTATCTGATTGTTATTCGCTAAAGTTGACATAGGGTGAATTCTGCTCGATTAGTTACGGTATTTTTACTGCGCTATTTTGGGCGAGTGAAGCATGTTGAGCATCGCGATATGAGCAATGAACGGAATTGTCACCCGGTATGCCTCCCCAAGCGTTTGGTTAGCAAGGCTGACCGTACTGACGATAGCAGTGACGGGATGTAAGCGGAGCGCGGTAAATGCCGCTACGCTTGCCGCAGCTGACAGGCCGATAACAACCCCTTTATCGTTTATGCGCAGATTATCCTGCATCTTGAAAAAACCGGAGATAACTTTCGTTTCTGTGCAGCGCTCCCAACGTTCATGATCGGCTAATGACTGCCAGTCATCACCAAACAAACTTAGGACGATTTCCCGTTCTTTTGTGACGTTATTTTTTTTCTTGCTGTCTTTGCCATTGAGCTTTTTATGAACATCGGTTAATAACTCAGAATAAGGCAATGGCTCACTGCGGAAAATATTAACGAGCGAGTGTCCGCCATATTCCTGCAATTCATGTAGCAGATGCCGCAGTCCACGCTTGCTGTAGTCCCGTTCTGCCTTCTCTTCGAGTAGTAAGTCCTTAACGGACGATGATAATGCTACCCGGCCTTTACCGTTGTCTGTCAGAACGTCGACCAGATAGTCAATATGATTGAGGGAGGTTTTTTTCAGTAACGACAGGATATGTGGGTCACATTTGACCGGTTGTTCCATTTTTATGGATTCCTTCATCATAAATAAAGCATAGAAAACGATAGAGAGTATTGTACAGATATGTTGGGGAGGGGAGGAGGTTGTTTTTTGTAGCCTGTAATGTGAGACATGGAAACATGTAACGATGATGATATTTACGGTTTCTTTTTTAGCATTTAATTTTTAAATTTTATCTAAGGATGGGTGTTTAAGCGATTAGTCAACGCTAATGCGGCCCAGCAGAGGGAATAAATATTTTAATCGACAATCTGCAGGTGAGGCTGTGATTGTGATGGGGCGTTTTGAGCACGGCTATCCATCTGCGGATAGGGCAAGTCGATATGGTTGGCATCCATCGCTTCTTTGATGTTTTCCAGCAGATCGTAATAGGTATTCCAGTATTCGCCGTTACGCACCCAAACGCGAACATAGAAGTTAAGCGATGAGGCGGCAAGTTCGCCCAGATGCACGGTCACACCGCGACTCCGATCAACGCGTTCATCCTGCTCGATGATATGCGTAATGACGCGTTTCACTTCCGCAATCCGACTCTGGTAGCCTATGCCAATGATGGCGATAATGAATTTTTGGGAAAAAATGAAAAACTACTCATAGTATTATCCTGTTTGTGTTCAAAAATGGTAACGATTCAAATAAATATTTAATTTTCATGCAAAACATTGATGTATACGTCAGTGATATATGCTGGCGATATTAATTAGCGTCTGTTTGAACTGTATTTGTCTTTTTTATGTCCAGTAAACAAGAACGTAAAAATGAGCGCGAATAGTGCGGTGAAGTGGGATTAAAAGATTGTGCATTTGTGCGAAAAACACGGTCTTTTATCCGATAACTTAGTGCGTGTGGTGGGTAAGACAGCGTATTGTTTCATCGCTCAAATCCCTTACCGGATGGTTAAATGTCAGGCGATTAGCCATCCGGTAAGGAATCTTAAGACAGGGGATCACAGATACGAGCGTTCAGCGTTCGTCAGTTTGAGCAGGAGAAGTCTGTTGCGGCAAGGTGGTCTGCTGGGATTCTTTCTTGTCCTGGTGGTGGTGCCACGCACCGATAGCAGAGTAGACGAAGCGTCCGAAGAAGAAGATGAAGCTGATAAGCAGTACGATCCGGATCATGCGACTGTTAAATCGGTGTCGTTTGCGTAGGCTGGTAACCTGGCTCACAAAAGGTTCCTTAAAGTGTACCCAACCAGTGGGCGATACTTACATTAAGGCACACTAAGAGGGAATGGTCAATTCTTCGTTATGTAAAATTGCATCAACGGTTTTATCCACTTATGTTATGGAAACTAATATTATTATTTGCATTAATAATGAATAAACGATCATAAATAAAGAAAAAGGTAATAATTGATTAATGGGGGATATTTTTTTTGACATATATCAAACCCCGTCGGTTATCCGTAACTAAAATTGATGAGTCATTGTGATGTGTATTACATCATAGTTTTAAAGTCAGGTGGGATGCCTGTCTGAATGCCCTTCACAGAAAATACCCCTACATGATGTGAGGGATTCTACTGAGCATCTATGAAACTCAATAAAAACTATATAAATATTAGAGATAAATGGTGGGCGCTGCCCCTCATCTTACCATCTTTACTGTTGCCGTTATTGAGCACTGCCAATACCTACGCACATATTAGTACCGGTACAGTCATCCTTTTTTACCTGCCTTTAGCGCTGATGATTAGCTTGATGTTGTTTTTTAGTTGGGCGGCACTGCCAGGAATAATCATTGCTATCGGTTGGTACAAATATCCGCAGGTTGGGTTATTTGAAACGCTGTCAATTATTACGCACTTTATAGTTACAGTGGTGCTTAGTTGGGGCGGATATAAAGTTTTTGCTCCCCGGAGAAACAACGTGGCGCACGGCGACTCCCATCTGATGTTTCAGCGAATATTTTGGCAGGTTTTCTGTCCGGCAACGCTATTCCTGATTCTCTTCCAGTTCGCTGCGTTTGTTGGTGTATACGAGAGCAAATCAGGTATGGTGGGCGTTATGCCCTTTAATACCGGAACGTTGATCAACTACCAGGCTATGCTGGTAGGGAACCTTGTTGGTATACCTCTATGCTATTTTATCATCCGAACCATTCGAAACCCGCTGCATATACGGGGCTATTATTCGCAATTAAAGCAGCAATTTGACACCAAAGTAACGCGACCAGAGTTTGCTGTCTGGTTGATAATATTGACTTTATTGATGGCTCTGTTGTGTATGCCGTTAAATGAACAGAGTTCGATATTCAGCACAAATTATACCTTGTCTCTGTTACTGCCCGTCATGTTATGGGGCGCAATGCGTTACGGTTACCGATTTATTTCAATGATATGGACAGTCGTGTTGATAACTGCCATTCATTATTATCAGCGCTATATGCCCTGGTATTCGGGTTACGATACACAACTTGCAATTACCTCTTCGAGTTACCTCGTTTTTTCTTTCATCGTAAATTACATTGCCGTGCTGGCAACGCGTCAGCGATTTGTCACCCGACGCACACATCGTCTGGCATATTTTGATCCGATGGTGCATTTGCCAAACCTGCGGGCATTGAACCGAACGCTGAAAAAAGCGCCATGGTCAGTGCTTTGTTTTCTGCGTATACCGGGCATGGAACTGTTGGTGAAAAACTACGGTATTATGTTGCGTATCCAGTACAAGCAAAAACTCTCACATTGGATAGCGCCGTTGCTGGAACAAGACGAATATGTTTTTCAATTATCCGGTAATGATTTAATACTGCGTTTTAATACTGAGTCACATCAGCAGCGTATTGAAGCGCTGGACAAACATATCAGGCAATTCCGTTTTGTCTGGGATGGCATGCCCCTGCAACCGCAGGTTGGGATCAGTTTTTGCTATGTTCGCTCACCCGTTAACCACATTTATCTGTTACTGGGGGAGTTAAGCACCATCGCCGAGCTCTCGCTGGCAACCAATATGCCGGAGAGTTTGCAGCGACGTGGCGTAATGCACCTGCAGCGGGATCTGAAAGATAAAGTGGCAATGATGAATCGTTTGCAGCAGGCACTGGAGCATGATCGCTTCTTCCTGATGGCACAGCCGATTTCTGGCGTACGCGGCGATATTTATCATGAAATCCTGCTGCGTCTTCAGGGCGATGAAGGTGAAACGATTGCTCCTGATAATTTCTTACCGGTAGCCCATGAGTTTGGCTTGTCATCCAGCATTGATCTGTGGGTCATTGAAAATACGCTGAAATTTATGGCGCAGAATCGGGAGAAAATGCCCGCTCATCGGTTTGCCATTAACTTGTCACCCACGTCGATATGTCGCGCCCGACTTCCGCATGACATCAACCAGCTACTGGTTAAGTACAAGGTTGAAGCGTGGCAGTTGATTTTTGAAGTCACGGAAAGCAACGCCTTAACCAATGCGGAACAGGCACAGGCAACGTTACTGCAGCTGCAATCATTGGGCTGTCAGATTGCAATCGATGATTTTGGTACCGGCTATGCCAGCTATGCGCGGTTGAAAAATGTGAGTGCCGACATCCTGAAGATTGACGGAAGCTTTATCCGTAACATTGTCTCAAATAGTCTCGACTACCAAATCGTGGCCTCGATTTGTCACCTGGCGCGGATGAAAAAAATGTTGGTGGTCGCGGAGTATGTTGAAAGCGAAGAAATACGCAGTGCGGTGATTTCTCTGGGGATTGATTATTTGCAGGGCTATCTGATTGGTGAGCCGCGACCGCTGCATAAAACTCTGGAAGAACAGGTGCCAGTCACGCTGGCACCTGTCGATCACTCACGCAGCGATATCGGGTGAGTTTTCTTCCTCAATTTTAAGGCACCAGCCTGTGACGGCTTCCCAGTATTGCTGCTCTTTTTCCAGATCGAGCAGCACCAGCGCGTTCTGGCTAAACCAGTCGTGCGGGAAGCGTAGCGTCCAGTGGTTATCGTCGGTAATCAACGTTAGCGTCGGCGGCGTAGTGGTTGCCTGGCGCTGGTTGTTGAGCAATACCCCAAGTCGCAACAGCTGAATTAGCGGCAGGAACTGCTTTTTCTTGAACAGCGTAAAGCGGGGTAAATCATCCAGCTTAACCGCTTTACGATGATAGCGAACCAGGGTTGCCATCATCAGCTGTTGCTCCTGGTTGAAACCTGGCAGGTCGCTGTTTTGCAGAATATAAGCCGAGTGGCGATGCAGTCCGCTGTGGTTGATGTTCAGCCCAACCTCATGCAGCATCGCTGCCCAGCGCAGTAACGCTTCCAGTTGAGGATTGGCCAGTTTGGGCTGTTGTGTATGCCACTGGTCGTACATTTGCATGGTCGTTTCCAGCACGCGCCGGGCCTGTTCGCTGTCGATGTTGTACTGGTTTGCCAGGCTGCTGGCGGTACGACTACGAACGTCCTGGTGGCGAAAACGGCCTTCCATCTCATACAGTACACCTTCACGCAGCGCGCCATCGGAAAGCCGGAGTTCACGAATAGCGAGGGCATCAAAAACACCGCACAGTATTGCCAGACCGGGAACAAAAACCGCCTTTCGTTCTTCTGACAGCCCCGGCATGCTGAGTGCCTCAAATGACGCATGCTTCAGGACTTCTGTTGTCAGCTTGTCCAGACGTTCAGGGGTGATAAAACCATCTTTCTCACCCATTTCCAGCAGCACTTCATGGGCTGCTTTGATGGTGCCTGAAGCTCCCAGTGCAACGTTCCAGCCCTGGATTCGAAATTGCCAGGTGAGCGTTTCCAGTTTTTGCGCTGCCGCCATACGGGCGCGCTGGAAGTTTTCCCGGCTGATCGCACCACCCGGAAAGTACATCTGGGCAAAACTGACGCAACCCATACGGCGACTTTCGACCAGTTTAGGCTCGAAATCTTCGCCGATCACCAGTTCTGTTGAGCCGCCGCCGATATCAATAACCAGCTTGCGACCTTTTTCCGGCTGGGTGTGCTCCACGCCCATAAAAATCAGTCGGGCTTCTTCGTTACCGGAAATAATCTCAATCGGGTAGGGGATGACTTTTTCCGCTCGCTTGAGAAAATCTGGCGCATTCAGCGCCTGACGCAAAGTATGGGTTCCCACGATGCATACGCTTGACGGGGGAAAGCCCTGCAGGCGTTCGGCGAACAGCGACAGGCAGCTTAATCCGCGTTCCATCGCTTCTTCGCTTAGCTTGTTATCCGCGCCAAGGCCGTCCGCCAGATGTACGCGTTGTTTCAGTCGCCCGATAATTTGCATTGCGCCATCAACCACGCGGGCAATGACCATATGGAAACTGTTTGAACCAAGGTCGACCGCAGCAAATTCCTGCGGTCGTGGAGACTTGTCGTGTATTGGCATAGAGTTAGTCAGGTTGCTCGAGTGATTTGATGTAGTCGTAAATCGCTAATTGTGACTGAACCTTACGGCGGTTTCCGCGCGGTACGTAGCGATTACTCAGTTCTTTATCAATAAAGCGGGCTTTCACCGTGTCGCTGAACAGGATATCGATAATATCCAGCACGCGCTGCTTAAGGCGTGGGTCAAGAAGCGGTGTGGCAACTTCAATTCGATAATCGATGTTCCTGGTCATCCAGTCAGCAGAGGAGAGATACACCTGCTTATCGCCCCCGTTCTCGAAGATATAGACCCGGTCATGTTCGAGATAGCGGTCAACAATGCTGATGACGCGAATATTGTCACTGATGCCTTCCAGATTCGGGATCAGTGAGCACATACCGCGGATCAATAAATTAACGGGGACACCTGAACATGAAGCCGCATACAGGCGGTCAACCAGCCCTTTATCGACCAGATTATTCAGCTTCAGGGTAATGCCAGAAGGCAACCCTTGCTGTGCATTAGCGATCTCTTTGTCGATCATGCTGTACAGCAGGCGCCGTGAGTTCTGCGGGGAAACCAGCAGATAATCGAACGTTACCGGGCGATACGGGTTTTCGATGAAGTTAAACACCCGACGGACTTCGTTGGTAATGCGTGAATCGGCGGTCAGCAACGAGTAGTCGGTATACAGGCGCGCTGTTTTTTCGTTGAAGTTCCCGGTGCCGATATGTGCATAGCGCACGACCTCATCGCCTTCTTTACGCGAAATCAGGAACAGTTTGGCGTGAATTTTCAGTCCTGGTGCGGAGAAGATGACGTGAACGCCCGCTTCGGTCAAACGCTTGGCCCAATGAATGTTGGCTTCTTCATCAAAGCGCGCCTGCAGTTCCACCACCACGGTGACTTTTTTACCGTTATGCGCAGCATGGATCATCGAGTCGATGATGCGCGAATCTTTTGCCACACGGTAAATGTTGATTTTTATCGCCAGCACACTCGGGTCGAATGAGGCCTGGCGCAGCAGTTCAAGAACGTGTTCAAAGGTGTGATACGGATAATAAAGCAGCACATCGCGTTCACGTACGGCATCAAAGCCGTTACGAAACTTCTCTTTATCGAACCAGATATGGCGCAGACGCGGCAGGGGTTTGTTCACCAGGTTAGCTTTGCCAACGTTGGGAAAGTTAATAAAGTCTTTGAAGTTATGATAACGCCCGCCGGGGACAATGGAGTCGTAGCGAGAGATCGTCAGCTTTTCACGCAGTACTTCAACCAGCGCATTGGGCATATCGCGCTGATAAACAAAACGTACAGGCTCTGCGGTCAGACGCTGTTTCAGGCTGGATGACATCAGTTCCATCAGGCTCGATTCCATCTCGTGCACCAAATCGTATTCGGCATCACGGGTCATTTTCATCGAATAGGCGTTCAGCGCATCGTAATCAAAGAAACCTTTGAAAATGTCGTCAAGGCAGTAACGTAAGATGTTGTCCAGCAGGATCATCGGTTTGCGGCGACGCGGGGTTTCCGGCGGCAGATTCACAAAACGGGGAACCTTGTCAGAAGGGATTTCCAGCAACGCGTAGCGGATTGTATCGCCGCGGATAATTTCCACCGCCAGATAGGTGTAGTCATCTTTCAGAAACTGGACTAAATCCGTCTCGCGGTTAATCAGGATCGGCGTAATGTGCTGACGCAGATATTGCTTGAAGTAGTGGCGTAACCAGCTCTGTTGATTGGCTGATAGCTGACGTTCGTTGATGAGGAAAATCTGGTTGCGCGCCATCTCCAGCAGCAGCTCGTTGTACAGGCCGTCAAATTCCTGATCGGCTTTTAATACCCGAGCCTGGATTTTGCCTAACAGATGGCGGGAGTGAGAGTTTGAACCCTGTTCTTCGCTAATAATGATTCGGCGCTTCAGTTCGGCAAAACGCACCTTGTAAAATTCGTCGAGGTTGTTGGAATAGATGCCTAAGAAACGCATCCGTTCGATCAACGGGTTTGACTTATCAGCAGCTTCCTGGAGTACGCGTTCGTTGAACGCTAACCAGCTGAGTTCTTTCTCGATGTATAGCTTTTCCTGACCCATTACCACTTTTACTCCGTTTCATTCACGGGACACTACCGGTTAATTATGGCGAGCATTGCTCTCAGATGTCCAACTGTGCCAGAAAAATATGACAATAAACCGTCTGATAGCAAAGAGAAAGGGGGAGCGTAGATGAATACCGGAGATGTTAACCGGAAAAGGTATTTATGCCTGTAGACCGGAGGGTGAGATCCGGTTTACAGGTTGGATTTTATTATTCGTCGGCGGCGTAGCCTTGTGGCGGCAGACGAACGCCATCCAGCCATGCAGCGTTATCACGCATCTTCAGACGGCCATCGGTAAACCAGCTTACCACCAACGGGTAAATGGTATGTTCCTGGGCCTGAACCCGCGCCGTGACGTCATCTTCGCTATCGCCTTCAAATACCGGAACCTTGGCCTGGAGAATAACCGGTCCGCCGTCCAGTTCATCAGTGACGAAGTGGACGGAGGTACCATGCTCTTCATCGCCGTTTTCCAGTACCTGGCGGTGCGTATGCAGGCCAGGATACTTTGGCAATAAAGACGGGTGGATATTCAGCAATCGTTCAGCATAGTGAGCGACAAACGCCGGGCTGAGGATACGCATATAACCGGCCAGCACCACGACATCGGGTGCCCAGGCGTCAATTTCTTGCATCAGTTGGCGGTCGAAGGCTTCGCGACTGGCAAACTGGGCGGCTTCCAGCGAGTACGCTGGAATATTCGCTTCGCGTGCGCGCTCAAGGCCGAACGCATCGGCCTTGTTACTGAATACTGCACGTATGGTGCCATTGATTTTTTTCTGTTCGCAGGCGTCTATTATCGCCTGCAAATTGCTTCCGTTACCGGAAATGAGCACCACAATGTTTTTCATTCAATGACCACACGCTGTTCGGAATCAGAAGCTTTGATGATACCGATTTTCCATGCGTTTTCACCTTTCTCATTGAGCAAAGCAAGGGCTTTGTCCACTTCCGGAGCTGGCAGGGCGATAACCATACCTACGCCGCAGTTAAAGGTGCGATACATCTCATGCTGGCTGACGTTACCCGCCGTTTGCAGCCAGTTGAAGACGGCTGGCCACTGCCATGAAGACTCGTCGATCACGGCCTGCGTGTTGTCTGGCAGAACGCGTGGAATATTTTCCCAGAAGCCGCCGCCGGTCAGGTGCGCAATGGCGTGCACATCAACCTTCTCGATCAGTTCCAGAATGGATTTTACGTAAATGCGGGTCGGAGCCAGCAAGTGATCGGCCAGCGACTTGCCTTCAAGCTCGGTGGTTTCTGGGTCACAACCGCTGACTTCTACAATTTTACGCACCAGAGAGTAGCCGTTAGAGTGCGGACCGCTGGAGCCGAGCGCAATCAGTACGTCGCCGTCAGCCACTTTAGAACCGTCGATAATCTCTGATTTTTCGACGACGCCAACACAGAAACCTGCCACGTCGTAATCTTCGCCGTGGTACATCCCCGGCATTTCAGCTGTTTCCCCACCGACCAGCGCACAGCCAGACTGCAGGCAGCCTTCGGCAATCCCGTTAATGACGCTGGCTGCGGTGTCCACATCCAGTTTGCCGGTTGCATAGTAGTCGAGGAAGAACAGCGGCTCAGCGCCCTGAACCACGAGGTCGTTGACGCACATTGCGACGAGGTCAATGCCGATAGTGTCGTGGCGTTTCAGATCTATCGCCAGACGCAGTTTTGTACCAACGCCATCAGTGCCGGAAACCAGTACCGGTTCACGATATTTTTGCGGCAATGCGCACAGCGCACCGAAGCCACCCAGACCACCCATAACTTCCGGACGACGCGTTTTCTTTACTACGCCTTTGATTCGATCAACCAGAGCATTACCTGCATCAATATCAACACCGGCATCTTTGTAGCTAAGAGAGGTTTTATCGGTCACTGCCTGCTTCCCCACATGTTTACTTGCAGTAAAAGTTAAATTCGGCGCAATTCTAACAGGGAAAGCAAACGTTTGCGAGCCTGCTCTGCATCAAGTTTTATCTGCTGGTTTTTTCAGCATTTTACAATCATTTATCTATTTGTTTGAACTGCGCCACGAAAATGAAACCGGGTACAGTCTTGTGCTTGAAACCTGCCAGCCGAATGCACAGTATCGTACTGAAACCGGTTTCTGTTTTCTGTTGCGGAGCTCATTTATACCCTAAATAATTCGAGTTGCAGGAAGGCGGCGACGCAGCGAATTTCCAGGAGCGTACATAAGTACGTGACTGGAGTGAGCGAGAAAAGCCAACGCACATGCAGCTTGAAGTATGACGGGTATAGAGCGTTTTGCGCAGACTCATCACGATAGGGGAAGGGGATGTCAGGATTTAAAGCAGATTTCATGTGGGGTGGCGCTGTCGCCGCTCATCAACTGGAAGGTGGCTGGCAGGAGGGCGGTAAAGGCATAAGCGTTGCTGATGTCATGACGGCGGGGGCGCACGGCGTGGCGCGTGAAATTACTGACGGTGTGATTGCCGGTAAAAACTACCCTAACCACGATGCCATCGATTTTTATCATCGCTATAAAGACGACATCAAGCTGTTTGCCGAAATGGGGTTTAAATGCTTTCGCACTTCTATTGCCTGGACGCGGATTTTCCCTTTAGGTGATGAAGCGCAACCTAATGAAGCTGGCCTGCAGTTCTATGATGACCTGTTCGACGAATGTCTGAGATATGGCATTGAACCGGTGATTACGTTGTCGCACTTCGAGATGCCCTACCATCTGGTGACGGAATACGGCGGCTGGCGCAACCGTAAGCTTATCGACTTTTTTGTCCGTTTTGCCCGGGTGGTTTTCACTCGTTACCAGCACAAAGTGAAGTACTGGATGACGTTTAATGAGATTAACAATCAGGCAAATTATCACGAAGACTTCGCGCCCTTTACTAACTCTGGCCTGAAATATCTGCCTGGTGAAGACCGCGAGCCGGTCATGTACCAGGCGGCGCACTACGAGCTGGTGGCAAGCGCGCTGGCGGTGAAGCTCGCGCGTGAAATTAACCCGGCGCTGCAAATTGGCTGCATGATTGCGATGTGCCCAATTTATCCGCTGACCTGTGCGCCGAACGACATGATGATGGCGATGAACGCTATGCACCGGCGTTACTGGTTTACTGACGTCCATGTGCGCGGCAAATACCCGCAGCATCTTCTCAATTACTTTACCCGTCGTGGCTTTGAACTGGATATCACCGAGGAAGACCGTCAGGCGCTGACCGAGGGCTGCGTTGATTACATCGGCTTTAGCTATTATATGTCTTTCGCGACCCAGGCAACGGCGGACAACCCACAACTGGATTACGACGAGTCGAAAAGCCTGGTTTCTAACCCGTACGTGCAGAAGTCGGACTGGGGCTGGCAGATTGATCCCGTCGGTCTGCGCTATTCGCTGAACTGGTTCTGGGATCATTATCAGCTGCCGTTGTTTATTGTTGAAAACGGCTTTGGGGCGATTGACGTGCAGCAGGCCGACGGCTCGGTGGATGATTCCTATCGTATTGACTATATGGCCGCGCATATCCGCGAAATGAAAAAAGCGGTGGTGGAAGATGGCGTGGATCTGATGGGTTATACCCCGTGGGGCTGTATTGATTTAGTCTCGGCCGGGACGGGGGAGATGAAAAAACGCTACGGCTTTATCTATGTTGATAAAAATAATGACGGGAGTGGGACATTAGCACGCTCGCCGAAGAAATCTTTTTCATGGTATCAAAACGTCATCCAGAGTAATGCTGAAAATCTATAAAATTCATAGCATTGATAACAACCCCCGCACTTATTGTGGGGGTTGTTTTATACTCATCATCCAGACGCAAACGATTTTGGTTGATCCATATCAAGCGTATGCAGTGTTGCGCCAGAGACGAAAAGCGGTATAATCCGGCGATTTTTTTTGTGGTTGCCACTCGTCTGAGGAAAGGAGAAGAGTATGAAGATCGTGGAAGTCAAACACCCACTCGTCAAACACAAGCTGGGACTGATGCGTGAAAACGACATCAGCACTAAACGCTTTCGTGAACTCGCCTCGGAAGTTGGCAGCCTGCTGACTTATGAAGCAACCGCTGGTCTGGAAACCGAAAAGGTGACCATCGAAGGCTGGAACGGTCCGGTTGAAGTTGACCAAATCAAAGGTAAAAAAATCACCGTTGTGCCAATCCTGCGTGCGGGCCTGGGCATGATGGAAGGCGTACTGGAAAACGTTCCGAGCGCGCGTATCAGCGTGGTGGGGATGTACCGTAACGAAGAGACGCTGGAGCCGGTTCCGTACTTCCAGAAGCTGGTTTCTAACATCGATGAGCGTATGGCGCTGATCGTTGACCCGATGCTGGCAACCGGCGGTTCCGTTATCGCTACCATCGACCTGCTGAAAAAAGCAGGCTGCAGCAGCATTAAAGTCCTGGTGCTGGTTGCAGCGCCGGAAGGTATCGCGGCGCTGGAAAAAGCGCACCCGGATGTTGAGCTGTACACTGCCTCCATCGATCAGGGACTGAACGAGCACGGATACATTATTCCGGGGCTCGGCGATGCCGGCGATAAGATTTTTGGTACCAAGTAAACGAATAAGTGAAAAGAAGCCGACTTTAAGAGTCGGCTTTTTTTTGAATAAAACAACCCAATCGCTAATAACAAACAACACTCAGAGGAAAACACTATGACGCGCCGTGCTATCGGGGTGAGTGAAAGACCGCCGCTTTTACAGACAATCCCGCTTAGTTTGCAGCACCTGTTCGCCATGTTTGGCGCAACGGTACTGGTGCCAGTCCTGTTTCATATCAACCCAGCTACCGTTCTGCTGTTTAACGGCATTGGTACGTTACTGTATCTCTTTATTTGCAAAGGAAAAATTCCGGCTTACCTCGGTTCAAGCTTTGCGTTCATTTCCCCGGTTCTGCTGCTGCTCCCGCTAGGGTATGAAGTGGCGCTGGGCGGTTTCATTATGTGTGGCATCCTGTTCTGCCTGGTTTCGTTCATCGTTAAGAAAGCCGGTACTGGCTGGCTGGATGTGATGTTCCCGCCGGCGGCGATGGGCGCAATCGTTGCCGTCATCGGTCTGGAGCTGGCGGGTGTCGCTGCGGGTATGGCGGGATTACTGCCTGCTGAAGGACAAGCGCCAGACTCAACAACCATCATCATCTCAATGGTGACGCTGGCGGTGACGGTATTTGGTTCCGTACTGTTCCGTGGCTTTATGGCGATTATCCCGATTTTGATTGGGGTGCTGGCCGGGTACGCGCTCTCCTTCGTGATGGGCGTCGTGGACACTACGCCGATAGCGCAGGCCCACTGGTTTGCGCTGCCAACGTTTTACACGCCGCGCTTTGAATGGGTCGCTATTCTGACCATTCTGCCTGCGGCGCTGGTGGTGATTGCTGAACACGTCGGCCACCTGGTGGTAACGGCGAATATCGTGAAAAAAGATTTGATTCGCGATCCTGGCCTGCATCGTTCTATGTTTGCTAACGGCCTGTCGACGGTGATCTCCGGCTTCTTCGGTTCGACGCCTAACACCACCTACGGCGAAAACATCGGCGTCATGGCGATTACCCGCGTTTACAGTACCTGGGTTATTGGCGGCGCGGCGATTTTCGCCATTCTGCTCTCCTGCGTGGGTAAACTGGCTGCGGCGATCCAAATTATTCCACTGCCGGTCATGGGCGGTGTATCTCTGCTGCTGTACGGCGTGATTGGCGCTTCCGGTATTCGCGTACTGATCGAGTCAAAAGTTGACTACAACAAAGCACAGAACCTGATCCTGACCTCGGTCATTTTGATCATCGGCGTCAGCGGCGCGAAAGTTCACATCGGTGCTGCTGAGCTGAAAGGCATGGCGCTGGCGACCATTGTGGGTGTCTGTCTGAGCCTGATTTTCAAAGTTATCAGCCTGCTGCGTCCGGAAGAAGTGGTGCTCGACGCCAAAGATGCCGACACTGAGCAACAGTAAACCTTTGACCGGGCGGCGATGCTGCCCGGTTCTATCGCGACGCATTTCTGTGTTAAACTCAACGCGATTTTATGAAATCCTGGGTTGAGGTATCTCTGAACACACCGGCACAGCTCTCTTTGCCACTTTATCTTCCTGACGACGAAACTTTCGCAAGTTTCTGGCCGGGGGATAACTCCTCTTTACTGGCTGCACTGCAAAACGTGCTGCGTCAGGAACATAGCGGGTATATTTATCTCTGGTCTCGTGAAGGCGCTGGCCGTAGTCATTTGCTGCATGCAGCCTGTGCGGAACTGTCCGCGCGCGGCGATGCGGTAGGCTACGTACCGCTCGACAAACGCACCTGGTTCGTCCCCGAGGTGCTCGACGGGATGGAGCATTTATCGCTGGTATGCATCGATAACATCGAATGTGTGGCCGGTGATTCGCTGTGGGAAATGGCGATCTTTGATCTCTACAACCGTATCCTGGAGTCGGGGAAAACACGCCTGCTGATCACCGGCGATCGCCCGCCAAGACAGCTAAATCTGGGATTGCCGGATCTCGCCTCGCGTCTGGACTGGGGACAAATCTACAAGCTACAGCCGCTTTCTGATGAAGATAAACTGCAGGCGTTGCAATTACGCGCCAGGCTACGTGGGTTTGAACTGCCGGAAGATGTGGGACGCTTCCTGCTTAAGCGTCTGGATCGGGAAATGCGTACGCTGTTTATGACGCTGGATCAGCTTGATCACGCATCGATCACCGCCCAGCGAAAGCTGACCATTCCGTTCGTAAAAGAAATTCTGAAGCTGTAAGCGCCGCAGCCGGAAAACTGCGGCAGTCTTAAGATTAACCGACGATTTCCAGTACCTGCTCCGGCGGACGTCCAATTCGAGCCTGACCTTTGGCAACTACGATCGGGCGCTCCATCAGTTTCGGGTTTTCCACTATTGCCTGAATCAGCGCATCTTCACTCAGGTTTTTGTCCGCCAGGTTAAGCGACTTATAGAGATCTTCTTTCTGGCGCATCAGCTCACGCGCGCTGGACATACCCAGCATCTGCAGAAGTTCACGCAGAGTCGCGGCGTCAGCCGGGGTTTCCAGATACAGCACCACTTCCGGGTCCACGCCGTTGGACTTCAGTAATTCCAGCGTTTCACGGCTCTTGGAGCAGCGTGGGTTATGGTAGATTTTAATCGCGTCTGACATTTTTCTTTCCTGTTACATCTTGGTGTACGGTTTAAAGCGCTCTTGCAGCTGGCGTAGCTGGTCGATACGGGCATCGTATCTGGCCTGCTGCTGGCTGCCCAGTTTCACCTGAGAGCTTGCGCTGCTGAGCATTGAAATCGCCTGATCCAGACGTCCGGCGAGGGCATACCCTTCTGCGCGCGCCGCCAGCTCCTGATCGCGGTTATTCAGGTTGGCTTCCGTTTGCGCTAACAAATCCCAGCCGTTAGGGTCGTCCTTATGGTTAAACGTATAGCGATTCAGGATGGTCGCCGCCTCTTTGGCTTGTCCACCCTGTAAATACGCATTCGCCAGGTTGAGCTGCAGTACCGGGTTAGTGCGCAGGTCGCGGGCGTTTTTCAGGCGGTTAATGGCATCACTGGTTTTCTTCTGGCCGAGATCGATATCCGTTGCCAGGTCGAGATACCAGGCATTATTTGGATCTGCCGCGAGCAGCGGCTGTAGCGCTTTACGTGCTTCGTCATATTTGCTGGCTTCCATCGCCTGTAATGCCCGGCCATACTGGGCTGCACGTTGTTCACGTACGTTGCCTTTCGACCAGTTATCCAGTAGATCGCTGGTTAACTGGTTGCGACCCGAGTTGTACATGCCTAAGGTTCGCGCCTTGGCCAGATAAAAATCTTCCGACGATTGGACGACCACCGGACGCATCTGGTTGGCGCGGTTACGGGCATCCGCCAGACGGCTTTCAGGCAGGGGGTGAGTCAGCAAAATTTCCGGCGGACGCGAAGAGTAACGAGCCTGATCGAGCAGTTTTTCGAGGAACGTTGGCATGGCCTGAGGATCAAAGCCCGAACGTTGCAGTACCTGAATACCGATGCGGTCTGCTTCCTGTTCATTTTGTTGCGTAAAGCTAATCATCCCCTGGCGAGTACCCGCCAGCGTACCGGTTAACGCCGCCATCCCTGCCTGCGGGCTGGCCATTGCTAATAAAATCGAGCCTAATGCGCCAACCCATGTCAGCGGTGCGCTGCGTTTCTGATCTTCCATCGCGCGCGCCAGGTGGCGCTGCGTGACGTGGGAGATTTCGTGCGCCATGACCGATGCTAACTGGCTTTCGTTATCGGAATAGCGGAATAGCGCGGAGTGCAAAACAACGTTGCCGCCAAAGAAAGCAAAGGCGTTGATTTCATCGTTGTTAATCAAAAAGAAGGTGAAGGGCGTTTTTACCGAGTCGGCGTGCGAAACCAGACGCATACCCAGAGAATTAATGTATTGGGTCAGCAGTGGATCGTTAATTAATGGCGCACTACCGCGCAACTGGCGTACGTAATAATCGCCCATCTGCATTTCCTGTCCTATGGAAAGCGTACTCCCTGCCGAGGTTCCCATATCAGGCAGGGTGTCCGCGGTGTCTGCAAATGCGGGCGCGACCTGACCGATGGTCAGTGCGGCAATGAGGGTAGCAACCAGGTTTTTTTTCAACTGCCTGAACATAACCTCTGTCCTGTATTCTTTTTTGAGATAGCCATTTGACCAATGCCGTGAAGTATCGTTCACACTCCGCAAGCTTACGGAGTGTAACTGTGAAACCTGACGATGAACACCCAGGAAAAATGTCTTTTCACTTTGCGTAATCAGTCATAAAAAGCGAAGTCTTTTTTGTGACATTTCGATACAATTCGGGATCGCAATCCCGCTATTGAGGTTCAGGGAAGGTTTTATGCTCGAAATGTTGACGCAATGGTATCGCCGCCGCTTTAGCGACCCAGAGGCTATTGCCTTGCTGATTATTCTGGTTGCCGGTTTTGGCATCCTGTTCTTCTTTAGTGGTCTGTTGGCGCCGCTGCTGGTCGCGATTGTGCTGGCTTATCTGCTGGAATGGCCTACCGCCCGGCTGGAAAATATCGGTTGCTCGCGGCGCTGGGCGACGTCAATTGTGCTGGTGGTGTTTGTCGGTATTTTACTGCTGATGGCGTTTGTGGTGATGCCCGTTGCATGGCAGCAGGGGATCTATCTGATCCGCGACATGCCCGGCATGCTTAATAAATTGTCTGATTTTGCCGCCACCTTGCCTCGGCGTTATCCGGCGCTGATGGATGCGGGCATCATTGATGCGATGGCGGAAAATATGCGCTCGCGAATGCTCACCATGGGCGATTCAGTGGTGAAATATTCGCTGGCTTCTCTGGTTGGGTTGTTGACGCTGGCGGTCTATCTGGTGCTTGTCCCACTGATGGTATTCTTTTTGGTGAAGGATAAAAGCCAGATGTTGAATGCTGTGCGCCGGGTGCTGCCGCGAAATCGTGGACTGGCAGGACAGGTCTGGAAAGAAATGAACCAGCAAATCACCAACTATATCCGCGGTAAAGTACTGGAGATGGTGGTGGTCGGTGTTGCAACCTGGCTGGGCTTCCTGATGTTTGGCCTTAACTACTCTCTGCTGCTGGCGGTGCTGGTCGGGTTCTCTGTGCTGATCCCGTATATCGGCGCTTTTGTGGTGACGATTCCGGTGGTTGGCGTGGCGCTGTTTCAGTTCGGGCTTGGCACCGAGTTCTGGAGCTGTTTTGCCGTGTACCTGATAATCCAGGCGCTGGACGGCAATCTGCTGGTTCCCGTACTCTTCTCCGAAGCCGTAAATTTGCATCCGCTGGTCATTATTCTCTCAGTCGTAATATTCGGTGGCCTGTGGGGATTCTGGGGCGTTTTCTTTGCCATTCCGCTGGCGACGCTAATCAAAGCCGTGGTGCATGCCTGGCCGGATGGTCAGACGGTTGACGATCGCTAATCCGTCAGTTCCGACGGCATAACGCCGTCGGAACTGAACTTATCTGACTTCTATCCACACTTTCTGAGTAATTTCCTCCGGTATCGTTTTTCTCCGTGTTTGTCTTTAATTTGGTCCTCCTGATGTTTTTTTCGTTACGCAAGGAATAAGACCAGCAGGAGAATTAAATGGGCCACAACACACACGCGCAACAAAAAGTGGGATGGGGCGGCGTCGGCGTTTGTGCCAGTCTGGTTGTTGCTGGTACGCTTTCGGGACATGATGCGACTGTATTGCTACCGGCTATCTACCTGATGGGCAATCCGGTGCAAAATGTGGGACGCTGCCTGGGAACTGCGGGGGGCCATCCCCGTTACTACCCGCTGATTATTGCGGTATGCGTCATTAATGCGCTGCTCTCTATTTGGGTTATGCAGGTAATTGCCTGACAAGGAAGGTTATGAACTGTTCCATTCTTAATTTGACGTTGTTCCGGCAGGGACACGTGTACGCGCCGGAAGATTTAGGGCGACAGGATATACTGGTCTCCGGCAGTAAAATTGTCGCCATCGCCCCGTCTATCGCAGCAGAAGATTTTCCCGGTTGTGAGTGCATCAACCTTGATGGGGCAATTGTTTGTCCCGGCTTTATCGATCAGCACGTCCATCTGATTGGCGGTGGCGGAGAGGCAGGGCCACATACCCGCACGCCGGAAGTGCGCTTGTCACGACTGGTGGAAGCTGGCGTCACCTCGGTGGTGGGATTGCTGGGTACCGATGGCATCACCCGTCACCCGGAATCGCTGCTGGCGAAAACACGTGCGCTGGAGTTTGAAGGCATCAGCGCATGGATGCTGACCGGGGCTTATTCTCTGCCATCGCCGACCATCACCGGCAGTATCGATCGCGACGTGGCGCTGATCGATAAAGTCATTGGCGTGAAATGTGCGGTTTCGGACCATCGTTCCTCCGCCCCGGACACCTCGGCGCTGGCGAACATGGCGGCGCAGTCGCGGGTAGGTGGATTGTTAGGGCGCAAACCGGGGGTAAGCGTTTTCCACATGGGTGACAGCCCGCGCATGCTGGAGCCGTTGTACAACATCCTCGAGTGCTGTGATGTCCCGATTACCAAACTGTTGCCAACGCATGTTAATCGTGCGGAACCGCTGTTCCAGGCGGCGCTGGAGTATGCCCGCCAGGGCGGTTATATCGATATCACCAGCAGCATTGATGAGCCTGTTGATCCGGCAATGGCGATTGCTACAGCGTTGCGCCAGAACGTGCCACTGTCGCGCATTACCCTGAGCTCGGATGGCAACGGCAGCCAGCCGGAATTTGATGAGTTAGGTAATCTCACCGGTATCGGTGTCGCGGGGTTTGAATCACTGGCGGAAACGGTGCGCCAGTTGGTGAAAGTTCATGCCATACCGCTGGAACAGGCGCTGTGTCCGCTGACGCGTACGGTCGCAGAATTTTTGGGACTAGAGCATAAAGGGCGTTTGGCGGTGGGATGCGATGCGGACATTCTGGTGCTGAACGACGCGCTGGAAGTGAATTACCTTTGGGCAAAGGGGAAAGCCATGGTGAAAGAGAAGCAAGCGTGTGTAAAAGGAACGTTTGAATAAACGACCTTTATGCCGGGGGGCGGCTACGCCTTACCCGGCCTACAAGTTTCGCAATATTAATAAGCTGCGTAGGCCTGATAAGCGAAGCGCCATCAGGCTTTTTCCAGCAAAACGTAAATCAGGCGTTCTCTTTCAGCCAGTTCAGTACCACGTCGTGGTGATTGCTGGTTTTGAAATCATCAAACACATGTTCAATTTTGCCTTCGGCATCAATAAGGAAGCTGATGCGGTGGATGCCATCGTAGGTCTTACCCATAAATGACTTTTCACCCCAGACGCCAAATTGCTCGCAAACCTGATGATCTTCATCAGACAGGAGCGTGAAGTTAAGCACTTCTTTCTCCGCAAATCGGGAAAGCTTCTCTGGTTTATCGGTGCTTATCCCCAGCACTTCAACACCGGCTTTTTTTAACTGATCCATGTTATCGCGCAAGCCACAGGCCTGTACGGTACAGCCGGGCGTCATGGCTTTCGGGTAGAAATAAACCAGAACACGCTGTCCCTGGAAGTCGGTTAAATTTACTTGTTCTCCGTCTTGATCCGGCAAGCTAAATTTCGGTGCGATATCACCGGCTTTCAGTGGGTTCATTACTTAACTCCATCCTGTTCATCATGCTGTGAGTAATTGACGACGTTAATACTGCCTTGCGCATTGAGTTCTGTACAGAGTGCTTTAAACGCATCCTCAATATTTGCCGAATCATGTGACGCAGGACTATGTGCGGTAATTTGAATAAACAACTGTGCAGTCTTGCCGTTTTCAGCCGGCTGTGTGCGCGAAACCAGTTCCGCAATATTCATTTGATGGCTGTCAAAAAGGGCGGTAAAGCGCTCAATCAAATGAGGCGAGTCGGGGACATCGACCTGTACCCATACCGTGGCGGGCATCGCCGGACGGGGACGCGCGGTCGTACGCTTCATCACAATCAATAAATCCAGCTCTGCGCCTTTCAACGGCAAGGTTGATTCAATCAGGGTGATGGCATTCCAGGTTCCGGATAACAGCATGATAAACGTAAACTCGTCACCCAGCATGGCCAGTCGGCTGTCTTCGATATTACAGCCACAACTGCTGACATGACGGGTGATAGTGTTCACAATTCCCGGGCGATCAGCACCCAGCGCAGTAATGACCAGATAGTGTTGCGATGGCGATGTCAAACCTGTTCTTCCTTTGAGCGGTGAGGTAATCATAAGGAAAGCATAAAAAAAACATGCATACAACAATCAGAAGGGCTATGGTCGCTTGCTTTTATTGTCGTACCAAACGTACCATTGAGACACTTGTTTGCACAGAGGATGGCCCATGTTCACGGGAAGTATTGTCGCGCTTATTACGCCGATGGATGAGAAAGGTAAAGTCTGCCGGTCGAGCCTGAAAAAACTGATTGATTATCATGTCGCCAGCGGCACCTCGGCGATCGTTTCGGTTGGCACCACCGGTGAGTCCGCTACCCTGAGTCATGATGAACATGGCGATGTGGTAATGATGACGCTGGAGCTGGCCGATGGGCGTATTCCGGTTATTGCCGGAACGGGCGCCAATGCGACCGCAGAAGGCATTAGTCTGACGCAGCGTTTTAACGACAGCGGTGTTGTCGGCTGCCTGACGGTGACGCCTTACTACAACCGCCCAACTCAGGAAGGTTTGTTCCAGCATTTCAAAGCCATCGCGGAACATACTGACCTGCCGCAAATTCTGTATAATGTGCCGTCCCGTACTGGCTGCGATATGCTGCCGGAAACCGTGGGTCGCCTGGCGAAGGTAAAAAATATTGTCGCTATCAAAGAGGCCACAGGGAACTTAAGTCGTGTTCACCAGATCAAAGAGCTGGTTTCAGACGATTTTATTCTGCTTAGCGGTGATGATGCGACCGGACTGGACTTCATGCAGCTTGGTGGTCATGGCGTGATTTCCGTAACGGCTAACGTTGCGGCACGCGATATGGCCGAAATGTGCAAACTGGCGGCAGAAGGGCATTTTGCCGAGGCGCGGGTGATCAACCAACGTCTGATGCCGTTACACAACAAACTATTTGTCGAACCCAATCCTATCCCAGTGAAATGGGCATGTAAGGAGTTGGGACTTGTGGCGACCGATACGCTACGTTTGCCGATGACGCCAATCACGGACAATGCTCGTGATATCGTCAAAGCGGCGCTTAAGCATGCCGGTTTGCTGTAAAGTTTAGGGAGATTTGATGGCTTACTCAGTACAAAAGTCGCGCCTGGCCAAGGTTGCGGGTGTTTCGCTTGTTATGTTGCTCGCGGCCTGTAGTTCTGACTCGCGCTATAAGCGCCAGGTGAGCGGTGATGAATCCTATCTGGAGGCCGCACCGCTTGCTGAGCTTCACGCGCCAGCTGGGATGATTCTGCCGGTTATGACCGGCGACTATAACATCCCGGTAACCAACGGCAGCGGTGCCGTGGGTAAAGCGCTGGATATTCGCCCACCGGCTCAGCCATTAGCATTAGTTACTGGCGCCCGTACTCAGATCGCGGGCGATACAGCGACATTGTTGGTGGAAAATGGTCGTGGCAACACGCTGTGGCCGCAGGTCGTGAGCGTTGTTCAGTCTAAAAACTACACCATCGCCAAACGTGATGATGCCAGCCAGACGCTGACTACCGATTGGGTTGACTGGAACCGTCTGGATGAAGACGAACAGTACCGTGGGCGTTATCAAATCTCGGTTAAACCGCAGGGCTATCAGCAAGCGGTGACGGTGAAACTGATTAACCTCGAGCAGGCAGGTAAACCGGTAGCCGATGCGGCATCAATGCAGCGTTACAGCGCTGAGATGATGAACGTTATCTCTGCTGGCCTGGATAAGAACGCCACCGACGCCGCGAATGCCGCGCAGAACCGTTCTGCCGCGACAATGGACGTTCAGAGTGCTGCAGATGACACCGGTTTACCGATGCTGGTGGTACGTGGACCGTTCAACGTGGTATGGCAGCGTCTGCCGGCAGCGCTGGAAAAAGTGGGGATGAAAGTGACCGACAGCACCCGCTCTCAGGGCAGCATCGCTGTGACTTACAAACCACTGTCAGACAGTAACTGGCAGGAGCTGGGCGCGAGCGATCCGGGTTTGGTATCCGGCGACTACAAACTGCAGGTCGGTGATTTAGACAACCGCAGTAGTTTGCAGTTTATCGATCCTAAGGGGCATACCCTGACGCAAAGCCAGAACGACGCGCTGGTCGCCGTCTTCCAGGCAGCGTTCAGTAAGTAAAAATAAAGGGCTGGATAACTCCAGCCCTTTTTTTCTGATATGATACGCAAACGTGTGCGTCGGCAGAAAAACGCAATATTTATCGTTAATTCACACCCAGGAGTAATAAAGATGCAAAAGCAAGCTGAGTTGTATCGTGGTAAAGCGAAGACCGTATACAGCACGGAAAACCCGGACCTGTTGGTGCTCGAATTCCGCAATGATACGTCAGCAGGGGATGGCGCGCGCATTGAACAGTTTGACCGTAAAGGTATGGTGAATAACAAATTCAACCATTTCATTATGACCAAACTGCAAGAAGCAGGCATTCCTACCCAGATGGAGCGACTGCTATCCGATACTGAATGTCTGGTGAAAAAACTGGAGATGGTACCGGTTGAATGTGTGGTACGTAACCGCGCGGCAGGCTCACTGGTTAAGCGTTTAGGCGTTGAGGAAGGTATTGAACTGAATCCGCCGTTGTTTGATCTGTTCCTGAAAAACGATGCTATGCACGATCCAATGATTAACGATTCCTATTGCGAAACTTTTGGTTGGGTGAGCAAAGAGAATCTGGCACGTATGAAAGAGCTGACTTACAAAGCCAACGACGTGCTGAAAAAGATGTTTGATGATGCTGGTCTGATTCTGGTCGACTTCAAACTTGAGTTTGGCTTGTACAAAGGCGAAGTCGTGCTGGGCGACGAATTCTCACCGGACGGTAGCCGTCTGTGGGACAAAGAAACGCTGGATAAAATGGACAAAGATCGCTTCCGCCAGAGTCTGGGCGGCCTGATCGAAGCCTATGAAGCTGTCGCGCATCGTCTGGGTGTGAAGTTAGACTAACGCCCCCCTGAGCCGGCGATCGCTCTCCGGCTCATCAATCCCGCCGATTTTGATTACTGTTTCTTATGGTAATCCTGTTCCGAACCGCCTACGATCATCATCATAATGAATAAAAAGTTGAGGTGATTATGCGCTGGCAAGGGCGTCGTGAAAGTGACAATGTGGAAGACAGACGAAACAGCGCCGGCGGCGGCCCTTCTATGGGCGGACCGGGTTTTCGTTTGCCCAGTGGTAAAGGCGGCATCATCCTGCTGATTGTGGTGCTTGTCGCGGGCTATTATGGCGTGGATCTTACCGGATTAATGACCGGCCAACCTGTATCCCAACAGCAATCATCACACTCCATTAGCCCAAATGATGATGAAGCGGCAAAATTCACCTCGGTGATACTGGCAACGACCGAAGATACCTGGGGGCAGCAGTTTGAAAAAATGGGCCGGACCTACCAACAGCCGAAGCTGGTGATGTATCGTGGCGCGACGCGTACCGGCTGCGGTGCGGGCCAGTCCGTGATGGGGCCGTTTTATTGCCCGGCGGATGGTACGGTGTATATCGACCTCTCATTCTATGATGACATGAAAAACAAGCTGGGCGCTGATGGCGATTTTGCTCAGGGCTATGTCATTGCGCACGAAGTGGGCCACCACGTGCAGAAACTGCTGGGTATTGAACCGAAAGTTCGTCAGATGCAGCAAAATGCCTCTCAGGCCGAAGTGAATCGCCTTTCCGTTCGTATGGAGCTGCAGGCAGATTGCTTTGCCGGTGTCTGGGGACACAGTATGCAACAGCAGGGTGTACTTGAATCTGGCGATCTGGAAGAGGCGCTAAACGCCGCTCAGGCCATTGGTGATGATCGTTTGCAACAGCAGGGGCAAGGGCGCGTTGTGCCCGATAGTTTTACTCACGGCACCTCGCAGCAACGTTACACCTGGTTTAAACGCGGCTTTGACAGTGGCGATCCGGGACAATGTAATACCTTTGGCAAAGGCATTTAAGATATTGAGGCAGGGATGTCTGACAATGCAGCACTGAGTGCGCTCACTGAACGCATGGCCAGAGAAGGAATTCGTCGTCTGCTGGTCATCAGCGGCGAAGAAAACTGGTGCCAGGCGCAAGCGTTAGCGCTACGCAAAACATTGCCCGGCGACTGGCTGTGGGTAGGGGCAACAGCCCCCGCAGAGCCAGGTTGCACACCACAGGCGCTGCAAACGTTACTGGGGCGCGAGTTTCGTCATGCGGTTTTCGACGCCGGACAGGGATTTGACGCGGCGGCGTTTGCCGCACTCAGCGGCACGCTCCGCGCCGGGAGTTGGCTGGTGTTGCTGACCCCACCCTGGCAGGCCTGGCAAACGTCTCCGGACATGGATTCCCTGCGCTGGAGCGACTGCGCCGAACCTATCCCAACACCGCACTTTGTTGAACACTTCAGGCGAGCCGTGACTCGTGAAGGGGAAACGTTGCACTGGCAACAGCATCAGGCGAAATCCTATCCGCACTTTCCTGTACGGGCAGACTGGCAGGCGGCAAACGGCGATCCCCTGCCGGAACAGGCGAAGATTTTACATCATTTGCTGGATATGCCTCCGGGTGTGGTTGCGGTGACCGCCGCGCGTGGCCGGGGTAAATCTGCGCTGGCAGGACAGTTGATTTCGCGCATGACGGGGACGGCTATTGTTACCGCTCCGGCGAAAGCGGCAACGGATGTACTGGCGCAATTTGCTGGGGAACGCTACTGCTTTATGGCCCCGGATGCGCTGTTAAGCAGTACTGCAACTGCAGACTGGCTGATCGTGGATGAAGCCGCCGCGATCCCCGCGCCGCTGCTACACCAACTGGTGGCGCGTTTTCCCCGAACAATGTTAACCACCACCGTTCAGGGCTATGAAGGAACTGGCAGAGGGTTTTTGTTGAAATTCTGCGCTCGCTTCCCCTATCTGCGGCGCTATGAACTGCAGCAGCCCATCAGGTGGGCTCTGGGGTGCCCGCTGGAAAAAATCGTCAGCGAGGCACTGGTGTTCGACGACGAAACCTTTTCGCATCCCCCTCAGGGCAATATCCACTTCTCTGCCTTTGAGTCGACCGCCTGGCATCGCAATCCGCATCTGCCTCTGGCGGTCTACCAACTGCTTTCCGGGGCGCATTACCGTACCTCACCGCTGGACCTGCGACGCATGATGGATGCACCAGGTCAGCATTTTCTGCATGCTTCGGTTGCGGGCTCGGTTGCGGGAGCCGTCTGGTTGGTCGATGAAGGGGGATTATCCGCAGAATTAAGCCAGGCCGTTTGGGCAGGATATCGCCGGCCAAGAGGCAATCTGGTTGCGCAGTCACTGGCGGCGCATGGCAGCGATCCTCTGGCCGCAACGCTGGTTGGCCGGCGGGTTAGCCGTATTGCGGTTCATCCCGCTCGCCAGCGGGAAGGTATCGGGCAACAACTGATTATGCAGGCCCATCAGTATTCCTCGCAGTGTGACTATCTTTCCGTCAGTTTTGGTTATACGGCCGAATTGTGGCGTTTTTGGCAGCGATGCGGTTTTGTCATGGTGCGAATGGGGAATCATCGTGAAGCCAGCAGCGGGTGCTATACGGCAATGGCGTTGCTTCCCATCAGTGATGCCGGGCAGCGTCTGGCTGAGCGGGAGCATCAGCGATTGCGTCGCGATGCGGCGATCCTCGCACAATGGAATGATGAGTGTATCCCGGTCGTCCCACTGAAAGAGTCTACGCTTAATGATGATGACTGGGATGAGCTGGCAGGGTTTGCCTTCGCGCATCGGCCGTTACTCACCTCACTCGGTTGCTTAAGCCGTCTTCTCCAGCACTGTGAACAGCCTCTCCCGGCGCTGCGTGGGCGTTTACAGGAAAAATGCAGTGACGCAGAACTGTGCAAGCGGCTGAAGGTCTCGGGGCGCAAAGCATTGCTGCTGGTTCAGCGTGAGGAGGCGGCACAGGCGTTAGCGCAGTTGGATACCGAACGTCAGCAACGGTTACGTAATCGCATTATGCAATGGCAATTTTTTCACTAACTTCTTCAATTTCCTGGCATGGTCATTGCGGTTAAGCGGCGTAGAATAATTCTCATCAGTTAAGGAGATCGCCATGAAACATGACCATTTTGTTGTTCAAAGTCCCGATAAACCCGCTCAACAGCTACTGTTGCTGTTTCATGGCGTCGGCGATAACCCGGTTGCCATGGGCGAAATTGGTTCCTGGTTTGCACCACTGTTTCCGGACGCGCTGATTGTCAGTATTGGTGGCGCTGAGCCTTATAGCGCTGCCGGTGGGCGTCAATGGTTTTCTGTTCAGGGTGTAACAGAAGAGAACCGTCAGGCGCGTATTGATGCCATCATGCCGGTGTTTATCGAAACCGTTCGCTATTGGCAGAAACAGAGTGGTGTGTCACCTCAGGCCACCGCGCTGATTGGCTTTTCGCAAGGGGCGATTATGTCACTCGAGAGTATTAAAGCTGAGCCAGGGCTGGCGTCGCGGGTCATTGCCTTTAATGGTCGTTACGCCACCTTGCCGGAAGCCGCTACCACCGCTACCACAGTGCATTTGATTCACGGCGGTGAAGATCGGGTGATTGAGTTATCTCATGCGGTTGCTGCGCAGGAAGCGTTAATTCGTGCAGGTGGGGATGTGACTCTGGATATCGTCGAAAATCTGGGGCACGCCATTGATGAACACAGCATGCAGTTCGCGCTTGATCATCTGCGCTTTACCGTACCGAAGCACTACTTTGATGAAGCGCTGAGCGGTGGTAAGCCTCACGATGATGATGTGATTGAAATGATATAATGTGTAGGCCGGATAAGGCGAAGCCGCCATCCGGCATGACAGTCAGTGATAGTGCCGGATAGCAACGTGATATGTGTTATCCGGCCTACAAATTATTTCTTCGGCTGATCCTTATTCGGCCAATCGTCGTCATCGTCCCATTTATCGTTAAAATCACGATGCGGGGGAAGTTCCGGCTTATTGGCGAGAAACTTCTTGTGGTCGACACGCTTAAGATCTTTGATCACATTCAGCAGTACCCCCACCAGAAACACCAGCACTAAAATCCACCAATATTTTGCCAGCCAGTCCATGCTCATTTCCTCTTGCAGGAACACTCATCAGGCGACGAGTTGTTCCATGATACGTTGATACATACGGGCAAGCAGCTGCAGGTCGGCGGCATTGACGCATTCATTTATTTTATGAATGGTGGCATTGACCGGCCCAAGTTCCACCACCTGTGCCCCCATGCGGGCAATAAAGCGCCCGTCGGATGTCCCGCCTGTCGTCAGTAACTGCGGTTTAATCTCATTATAGTGCTCAATGGCGTTCACCACTGCATCCACCAGTTTACCGCGTTCGGTCAGGAACGGTTGACCGGAAAGCCACCAGTCTATTGTGTAACGCAGTTGGTGCTTGTCCAACAGTTCCAATACCCGCGACTTAATCATTTCGTCGTTTAATTCGGTGCTGAAACGGAAGTTGAACTGAATAAACAGTTCGCCAGGGATGACGTTGTTGCTGCCCGTGCCCGCCTGAATATTGGCAATCTGCATGCTGGTTGCCGGGAAGAACCCATTGCCTTGATCCCACTCAATCGCCACCAGCTCATTGAGCATTGGCGCAGCCCGGTGCACCGGGTTATCGGCCAGATGTGGGTAGGCTACGTGGCCCTGCACGCCATGAATGGTCAGGTTGCAGGTCAGTGAACCACGACGTCCATTTTTCACTACGTCACCGACGATTTCGGTGCTGGACGGCTCACCGACCAGGCAATAATCCAGCCGCTCATTACGCGCCATCAGCGTTTCAACCACCTTCACGGTGCCGTTTTTAGCGCTGGCTTCTTCGTCAGAGGTTATCAAAAACGCCAGACGACCCTGATGGTCTGGATGCTGTGCGACAAAACGCTCTGCGGCCACGACCATTGCCGCCAGCGAACCTTTCATATCGGCCGCACCGCGTCCGAACAGCATGCCGTCGCGAATGGTCGGTTCAAACGGCGGATTGATCCACCGATCAACATCGCCTGCGGGCACTACGTCGGTGTGACCGGCAAATGCCAGGGTCTCACCTTTTCCGCGCCATGCCCAAAAATTCTGTGTGTCACCAAAATCCATTCGCTCAACGGTAAAACCTACCGCACGCAGGCGTTCAATCATTAACGCCTGGCACCCGGCATCATCCGGGCTCAGAGATGGACGGCGAATAAGCTGCTGTGTCAGCTCAATAACCGGGCACGACATAGATTACACCTCATTAAAAAACTGCGTATAACTGGATTCGCTGAAACCAAGCAGCATAGGCTTACCCGGCGCGCAGAGCAATGGGCGTTTGATAATTGCAGGCATTTCAATCATCAATGAGGCGGCAGCAGTGGCATTAGTGATTTGATTACGCGTTGCTTCATCCAGTTTGCGCCAGGTGGTTCCCCGCGTATTGAGCAGCGCCTCCCAGCCTAACTCGTTGATAAAGGACTGTAACAGCGTGTTGTCCAGACCGTCGACACGATAATCATGGAAGCGGTAGTCAATACCCTGCGTTTCCAGCCAGCGTCGGGCCTTTTTAATTGTATCGCAATTCTTAATGCCGTAGAGGGTGATCATGTGAATCCTTATTAACGTATTTTGAATACTTATTCTTGTATTCTCGCGTTTCTGATAATACATATTGTCATTCATTCGTTATAGAAAAATATAACATTGTTGAACAACGGTGAATAATGATTCCTGAAAGTTCCAAAATTTCACGTCGATCGGTATTTCAGAATTAACCTGTTTGCATCAGTCTGTTTTTCCATCAAAATTGTCAAAGTCGTAGATTATGTGTGAATATTTCAAAATATTGCAGTGAGTCACATAAAATTTATGGGTATAGCGCATAGTGATGACATGACCCCAAGCACTGGAGGATGTAATCACAACCATCGGTTAAATTATCTTCTTTTAATGAGGATGATTTCGTAGAATGCTCATAATAATAAGAGAGGTTGTTATGATTGAACGTGAACTGGGGAACTGGAAAGACTTTATCGAAGTGATGCTTCGTAAATAATTTTCTGGAAGAAATTCATATCCTGCAAAGGATGAAAAAGGCGACTCATCGTAAGTCGCCTTTTTTGTGCCCGATTATTCCGGGCGTGGTTTCAACGGGAAGCGTCTGCGTACCAGCACAAAGAACAGAGGCACGAAGTAAATCGCCAGGATCGTGGCTGAAATCATCCCGCCCATTACGCCAGTCCCCACCGCATGCTGGCCGCCGGAGCCAGCACCGCTGCTGATTGTCATCGGCAGTACCCCGAAGATAAACGCCAGTGACGTCATCAGAATCGGACGCAAGCGCTGGCGACAGGCATGCAGTGTGGCATCGAGCAGATCGTGTCCTTTTTCGTTCATCTCATTGGCGAATTCAACAATCAATATCGCGTTCTTTGCCGAAAGCCCGATAACGGTGAGTAACCCGACCTGGAAGTACACATCGTTTTCCAGACCACGCATCCAGGTCGCCAACAGCGCGCCAATGACACCCAACGGTACGACCAGCATAACGGAGAAGGGAACCGACCAGCTCTCGTATAGCGCAGCCAGACACAGGAACACGACCAACAGTGAAATAGCGTACAGGGCAGGAGCCTGAGATCCCGATAACCGTTCCTGATAAGACATCGCTGTCCATTCGAGGCCGAATCCGGTCGGCAACTGATGGACCAGCGATTCCATGATGTCCATCGCAGTACCAGTGCTGACGCCGGGGGCGGCTTCGCCGACGATCTCGACGGCGGAGTAGCCGTTATAGCGTTCCAGACGCGGTGAACCGGTTTCCCAGCGCGATGTGGCAAAGGCCGAGAAAGGCACCATGCCGCCGCTATTGTTGCGCACGTACCACAGGTTTATATCGTCCGGGAGCATGCGGTATTTTGCCGCAGCCTGGACGTAAACCTTCTTCACGCGGCCCCTGTCCATAAAGTCGTTTACGTAACTGGAGCCCCACGCCGTTTGCAATGTGTCGTTGATGTCATCAATGGAAACGCCCAGCGCCTGAGCTTTACGCTGATCGATATCAATTTGCAGTTGCGGACTGTCATCCAGGCCGTTATGACGAACACGGGTCAGTGAAGAGTCGTTCCCGGCAAGCTCAATTAATTTGTCGCGTGCGGCCATTAACGCGTCATGTCCCGCACCAGCGTGGTCCTGCAGCTCCATATCGAAACCGGCAGAGCTTCCGAGGCCACTGATAGCCGGAGGACTGCTGGCGAAGACGCGGGCTTCTTTAATCTTATTGAAGGCTTTGGTTGCACGCTCGATAATGGCGAAAGAGGTTCCGGTAGTGGTGTCGCGCTCATCCCAGTCTTTTAAGCGGACAAACATACGCGCCACGTTTTGACCGTTCCCGCCTGGACCGGAACCGACCGTGGAAAAGACCGACATAATGTTGTCTTTTTCGTGGGTGAAGTAGTACTTCTCGACTTCCTCAACGACTTTTAATGTTTGCTGCTGCGTGGAGCCGCTCGGCAACTGTACCGAGGTGGTAAACATCCCGCGGTCTTCTAACGGCAAGAAGGACGTTGGCAGGCGCAGGAACAGGAACACCATGCCGCCAAGCAGCAGTCCGTAGATCAGTATCCAGCGCAGGCTGCGATGCAGGATCCGCGCAACGCCTTTTTCGTAACGCTCAGCGTTGCGGTTAAACATCCGATTAAACCAGCCGAAGAAGCCTGTTTGACCATGATGCTCACCTTTATGCAGCGGTTTAAGTAGCGTAGCGCACAGGGCAGGGGTCAGGATCATCGCCACCAGAACAGACAGCACCATTGCGGAGACGATAGTAATTGAGAACTGGCGGTAAATAGCCCCTGTTGTGCCACCGAAGAAGGCCATCGGGATAAACACCGCCGACAGCACCATGGCGATACCGACCAGCGCTCCCTGGATTTGCCCCATCGATTTTCGCGTCGCTTCACGCGGTGAGAGGCCTTCCTCACTCATAATACGCTCGACGTTTTCCACCACCACGATGGCATCATCGACCAGCAGGCCAATTGCCAGCACCATTGCAAACATTGTTAAGGTGTTAACGCTGTAGCCAAAACCATAAAGCACGGAGAAGGTGCCCATCAGGACGACGGGAACGGCGATGGTCGGGATAAGCGTGGCGCGGAAGTTTTGCAGAAACAGATACATCACGAGGAATACCAGCGCGATGGCTTCCAGCAGCGTTTTCACCACGTCGATAATTGAGGCTTTAACAAAGGAGGTGGTTTCATACGCGACCTTGTATTCCAGCCCGTGCGGGAAATACTGTGACAGTTCGTCAAGGCGGTTAAGCACCAGCTCTGCCGTTGCCATTTCATTGGCGCCGGAGGCCAGTTTCACCCCCAGACCGGAAGCCGGGTTGCCATTAAACCGGCTGAGGTAGTCGTACTTCTCGGCCCCCATTTCGACCGTTGCCACATCGCCCAGTTTAACTTCAGACCCGTCCTGGTTAACGCGAAGCGTAATTGCACGGAATTCATCCGGCGTTTGCAGCAGGGACTGGGCGTTGATCGTCGCATTTAGCGCCTGTTTGTCCACCGAAGGCGTACCGCCAAGCTGCCCAACCGCAATTTGCGCATTCTGTGATTCAATAGCGTCAGTCACATCTTTGGCGGTCATCTGAAAGCTGTTAAGTTTGGCCGGGTCGAGCCAGATACGCATCGAGTACTGTGAACCGTAAGCATCAATATCCCCTACACCGTTAATACGGCTAAGCGGGTCCTGAATATTACTCGCCACGTAGTCGGCGATGTCCTGCTTATCCATTGAGCCATCGGTGGAGACGAAGGCGATTGTCAGAATATTGGTGTCCCCGGTCTTACGCACCGTGACCCCCTGATCCTGTACCGCCTGCGGCAGCTTACGCATTGCCGATTGCAGCTGGTTTTGCACCTGCTGGACGGCCTCGTCAGGATCGGTTCCGGCAACGAAGCTAAGCGTCACCGTAGCCTGGCCTGTCCCGCTGCTCTGCGACGACATATACATCAGGTTATCGAGACCGGTCATGTTCTGCTCGATCACCTGGGTGACGGTGTTTTCCAGAGTCTGAGCCGATGCGCCAGGATAGTTGGCGGTGACCCGCACGTTTGGCGGTGCCAGGTCGGGATATTGCTCAACGGGCAGCGAAAAAATAGCCAGGGCTCCTGTCAGGCACAACAGGATAGCTAACACCCAGGCAAAAATGGGGCGATCGATGAAAAAATTCGCCATTAAAAGAGGACCTCGTGTTTCTGCGTATCGTTATGGGTATGGCTTGCTTCACTTTAGCGGCAAGGTACGGGTCAAACGTGGAGAAAAAAAGAAGATAATGTAAATTATCATGCCCGTTTACAGCATACCTTTCGTGCCAACGCCGTCAGGCCTGGATCCAGACCCGACGGCGCTTTGTGGTTCTTTACGTTAGCTCACTGTCTGATTCAGCTGAACGGAAACTGATACTCACCAGCGTTCCCCCGCCGGAAGGTTGCGAGAAGGTCAGCGTACCGCTGAGTCTCTCTGCACGCTCACGCATGATATTCAGACCGTAGTGCCCCGTAGGCTCATGAGGCTCACCGATACCGACACCGTTATCACGGATATAAACGGTATGATTACCATCCGGCGCGGTAACACAGCTGACAGCAATTTCGCTGGCATTGGCATGCTTAATGGCATTCAGCACCGCTTCACGGACGATTTGTAACAGATGCACCTGCATTTGCGCGTCCAGTGCCAGTGTTGGCAGTCGACAATCGAGAGTCAGTTTAGCCGATGTTTGATTTTGCAACGTTTCCAGCATTTCATGCAGGGCAGAAGGCAAATCGGCCTGCTGTAAGGTCAGGCGGAAGGTGGTAAGCAGTTCGCGCAATTGGCGATAAGCATCATTCAGCGCCTGGGAGAAGTCCGCCATGATGCTTTGCGCCGGAACGTTATCCTGCGGAATAGCGCGTTTCAGTAGCGTAAGCTGAATACGTAAATAAGAGAGCACCTGCGCCAGCGAGTCGTGCAGCTCGCGGGCGATAGTTGCTCGCTCTTCCATTAGCAGCAGTTGCTGAAAATGCTTTTGCGCCTGGTTGAAGTACAGCCCGCGCCCGAGCATAGTTGATACGCTGTTGAGCAGTGGTGTGGAAGCATTCACATTCGGGCTTTGCCAGTGCAGTTCACCGTAAACTGTATCTTGCATCGTGACGGGCAGGATCTGCATTGGCAGTTCAGGGCTTGCCGTTCCTTCGCTGATTCGCCAGTTATCACCGACGGTGAGCTCCAGGAAATACGCGGCGTCATGTTCGCGGACAATCTGTAAAATATGGCGGAAGCAGTACACGTCAATCTGGCTGGTATTCAGTGCCTGGGAACATTGATATAACACTTCCAGACGGCGATTGGCTTCGTGGAGATCGTGGGTTTTCTCGGCGACGGAGGCTTCCAGTGAACGGTACAGCTTATGCAACTCACTCGACATCTGGCTAAACGTTTTTGCCAGTAATCCCAGTTCGTTGGGGAGTTGTGTATCCAGCGGTGAGATATCAAACCGACCGTGTTCAATATGCTGGCTGGCCATCACCAGCTTATTCAGCGGACGCACCACCTGCTGGCGAATACGCCGTAGCGTAAAGAAGACGAGGGTGAAGATGCCGATCCCCCCCGCCAGCGATATGCCAAAAACCAACATCACCTTGCGTTCGGCATAATGCTGAAGTGCCAGCACGAAGAGATCGATTTGATCGACATAACTATTGATATTGGCCTGGTACCATTTTAAATCGCCATCGATCAGACGGGCGTTCATTTCCAGCCAGTTGGCATGCAGGCGGCCATAGCGGCTTTTTACCGCTTGCGGGACATACCATGCGTTCAGATTTTGCAATGCGGGTGAGTTTAACGCCTGCTGGAAAAGCTGGCGATGAGCGTTGAGCTGTGGGCTTTGGCTTTGCAGATCGTAACCCAAACGGTAGCTTTGCATGCGCAATGAGCCCGCAACGTTGATGGCCTCAGCATCCCGCAAGCTGCTGGTCAGTGTAAGCAGCGCAATACCTGTTGAGAGAATCGACAGCAACACTATATAGAAAAAAGCCTTAGCCAGGCTGGCTGAGACCGGACGCTTTACCGTCACTTGCGCACCCTCACACAATTCACGCCACGCTCCGACTCAACCTGAACGATTCAGCGTATTTGATAAATGTTAAAAAAGTAATCATGAAACTGATTGTTAAATGAAACACAATTTCATATTCGATGAAATAAATTGATCTGCCACAGGTTCTGGATAAATAGTTGTGCTTCCTGGGCAAATGAACATTGCCGCCCTCTTCAGGGTCGGTTAATAACAACAGTCATATAAAGAATAAGGTTTTCGCAACCAAAAAAGAAGGAAGCCATGAATCGTTTTATTATGGTCAATAGCCAACAGTGCCTGGGATGCCACGCCTGTGAGGTCGCCTGTGTCATGGCCCACAACGGCGAGCAGCATGTCCTGAGCCAACGGCATTTTCAGCCCCGAATTACTGTCATCAAGCATCAGCAACAACGCAGTGCAGTCACCTGCCACCACTGTGAAGATGCCCCTTGCGCCAGAAGTTGCCCGAATGGGGCCATTAGTCATGAGTACGACAGCGTTCAGGTAAATGCGCAAAAGTGTATTGGCTGCAAATCGTGTGTCGTGGCCTGTCCTTTTGGTACGATGCAGATCGTACTCACTCCGGTCGCTAAAGGAAAGGTAAAAGCAACGGCGCACAAATGCGACCTGTGTCATGGGCGTGAAGAGGGCCCGGCTTGCGTGGAGAACTGTCCGGCGCAGGCGTTGCAACTGGTGACGGAGAATTCGCTTACCGGTCTGTCAAAAGCGCGCAGGTTGCGTACCGCCAGTCTGGAAAGCCAGCCATGGCATACCAGCGCTACCGATTTTGTTCCACATATCATCACCAAACGTGAGCAAATGCAGGCGACGCCTGCGCGTGGCGAGCCGGATAAACTGCCGATTGAGGCGCGTAAAACCAGTTTTGAAGAGATCTATCTGCCGTTTCGCACAGTGCAGGCTGAACGGGAAGCGTCTCGCTGCCTGAAATGCGGCGACCACAGTATTTGCGAATGGACCTGCCCGCTGCATAACCACATCCCGCAGTGGATTGAACTGGTAAAAGCCGGGAATATCGATGCGGCGGTTGAGCTTTCACATCAAACCAACTGCTTGCCGGAGGTGACCGGGCGTGTATGCCCGCAGGATCGACTCTGCGAAGGGGCATGCACGGTGCGTAACGAGCATGGCGCGGTGACTATCGGTAATATTGAGCGTTACATCTCCGATCGGGCGCTGAGCAAAGGATGGCGACCCGACTTAAGCCGTGTGCAGAAAGTCGATAAACGCGTTGCCATCATCGGCGCAGGTCCGGCGGGCCTGGCCTGCGCGGATGTGCTGGCGCGTAGCGGTATCAGCGCTACCGTGTACGATCGCCACCCCGAAATCGGCGGTTTGCTGACGTTCGGCATTCCGGCTTTCAAACTGGACAAATCGCTGCTGACGCGTCGCCGTGAAATCTTCAGCGCCATGGGTATTCATTTCGAGCTGAACTGTGAGGTCGGCAAGGACGTGGCGCTGGCCGCGTTACTCGAGGACTACGATGCCGTATTTGTGGGCGTCGGGACTTATCGCTCGATGAAGGCAGATCTGCCGAATGAAGACGCGCCTGGCGTGTATGACGCGCTGCCGTTCCTGATTGCCAATACCAAGCAGGTGATGGGGCTGGACGAGTTGCCTGAAGAGCCGTTTATCGACACTGCAGGGCTGAACGTGGTCGTGCTGGGCGGCGGTGATACGGCGATGGATTGTGTACGTACCGCGCTGCGTCACGGTGCAAGCCAGGTGACCTGCGCCTATCGTCGTGATGAAGCCAACATGCCAGGTTCGAAAAAAGAGGTGAAGAACGCGCGTGAAGAGGGGGCCAATTTCGAGTTTAACGTCCAGCCGGTGGAGCTGGTGCTGAATGCCGACGGTCGCGTCAGCGGCGTGCGTTTCTTACGAACCCAGCTCGGTGAGCCTGATGCGCAGGGGCGTCGTCGCCCGGTTCCCATCGCCGGGAGTGAGTTTGTCATGCCAGCAGATGCGGTGATCATGGCGTTTGGTTTTCACCCGCATGGCATGCCGTGGCTCGAGAGTCAGGGTGTGAAGGTCGATAACTGGGGACGTATTGCCGCCGATGTTGAAAGCGCATACCGTTATCAAACCAGCAACCCGAAAATCTTTGCCGGTGGTGATGCGGTTCGCGGTGCGGATCTGGTTGTTACAGCGATGGCGGAAGGGCGGCATGCCGCACAAGGCATCATTGATTGGCTGGGTGTAAAATCAGTCAAATCTCACTAAGCAGCGTCCAGGCCGGATAAAACGCGTTAGCGTTGCCATCCGGCAATGTGCCGGATGAATGCCTGATGGCGCTTTGCTTATCAGGCATTCATAGTTCCAGGACAAACCCGGTTTCACGGCGTAGTATTATTTCTCACTTCTCACCGTGGAGTCGGTATGTCGCAAAAAATCACCCTCATCAAAGATAAAGTCCTGTCCGATAACTACTTCATCCTGCGCAATATCACCTATGACCTGACCCGCAGCAATGGCGAGGTCATTCGCCACAAACGTGAGGTTTACGATCGCGGTAACGGTGCCACAGTTTTGCTGTATAACCCGGAGAAAAAAACCGTCGTGCTGACCCGTCAGTTTCGTATTGCGACCTGGGTTAACGGCAATGAAAGTGGACAATTGATTGAAGCCTGCGCCGGGTTGCTGGACAACGATGAGCCGGAAGTTTGCATTCGTAAAGAAGCCATTGAAGAGACTGGCTATGAAGTGGGCGAAGCACGGAAACTTTTTGAGTTATATATGTCGCCGGGTGGCGTGACGGAGATAATCCACTTTTTTATCGCGCAATACAGTGACAGTCAGCGCGCAAATGCGGGTGGCGGTATTGAAGATGAGGATATTGAAGTACTGGAATTGCCTTTTGAACAGGCACTGTCGATGATCAAAACGGGCGAGATTCGCGACGGGAAAACGGTGCTGCTACTGAACTACCTGCAATCGTCGCATCTTATGGATTAGCGAGCAGGGCTTATATTTCTTTACAAAGATACAGGCCAATCCGACGATTCTTATTGAGCCTCATTAGTCGCGCAAGGAAGATACCGCCTGGGCTGTGTGTTTTGATTTCGGAGTTGTACCGTCCATGCGCTATCGCATTATTTTCGTGTTCCTGCTCGGCCTGCTACCGGCCCATTTGCTGTGGGCGGCACCTGCGCAACAGGCGTTTGCTGACTGGCAGGTGACGTGCAATAACCAAAACTTCTGCGTGGCGCGAAATACGGGAGATCATCACGGTCTGGTGATGACCCTGAGCCGCAGCGCCGGGGCACATACCGATGCCGTGTTGCGTATTGAACTTGGCGGTATGGATTCTCCTGATGTCAAAGAGGCAGATATTGCGCCGCGCTTGCTGCTGGACGGCGCACCACTCCCACTGGCCGGTGAACACTGGCGTCTTACGCCCTGGCATTTGATGACGGATGATCCGGCTACCATCGCTACATTTTTACAAGCCGTGCAGGATGCGAAAGCCATTACCCTGCAAAAAGGTACGCAAACGCTTTCTCTGTCTGGGCTGAAAGCAGCATTGTTGTTTATTGATGCGCAACAAAAGCGCGTCGGTAGCGAAACCGCCTGGATTGAGAAAGGTGACGAGCCGCCGCTCAGCGTTCCGCCAGCTCCCGCTCTGAAAGGTGTGGCGGTGGTTAATTCCACGCCAACGCCACTCACTCAACAGGAGCGTAATGAGCTGTTGGATTATGGCAACTGGCGGATCAATGGCATCCGCTGTTCACTCGATCCCATGCGTCGTGAGATGCGGGTTTTCGCCTTAACGGACGACAAAGCTCTGCTGATGATCGGCTGCGAAGCAGGGGCATACAACACGATCGATCTGGCATGGACCGTTTCTCGTACCACACCGTTTACCTCTCGCGCTGTACGTCTGAGCCTGCCATTTAAAACCGATGCTGACAGTACCGACATGGAGCTGACCAACGCTACGTTTGACGAGAAATCTCGCGAATTGGTCACTCTCGCCAAAGGGCGAGGTTTATCGGACTGCGGGATCCAGACTCGCTGGCGGTTTGACGGCCAGCGCTTTCGTTTGGTGCGTTACGCACAAGAGCCAAGCTGTGATAACTGGCATGGACCAGATGCCTGGCCCACGCTGTGGATTACGCGTTAATTTAATGCCGGATGCGACTGCGCCTTATACGGCCTGATGGTGATAGATGTCGTAGGCCTGATAAGACGCGTGAGCGTCGCCATCAGGCGTTCAACACCTTATGCGCTTTGTCGACGATGTTCTCCACCGTAAAGCCGAAGAACGGGAACAGCTTGTCTGCCGGCGCCGACTCCCCATAGCCCGTCATCCCAACAATCGCCCCTTTCAGCCCAACATATTTGTACCAGTAGTCGGCAATACCGGCTTCTACCGCCACGCGCGCGCTGACGTTTGCCGGCAGGACCGACTCCCGGTACGCCTCATCCTGGGCGTCGAAGATATCGGTTGAGGGCAGAGAAACTACCCGTACGTTACGGCCTTCACCGGTCAGTTTTTCCGCCGCCAGCAATGTAATTTCCATTTCTGAACCTGTGGCAATCAGGATGACATCCGGCTTACCGCCGCTATCCTTCAGCACATAGCCGCCGCGGGCAATCTGCTGCACCTGCTCAGGCGTGCGTTCAACCTGTGCCAGATTCTGCCTGGAGAGGATCAGCGCCGTAGGGCCGTTATGACGCTCGACTGCCAGCTTCCAACCCACTGCCGCCTCAACCTGATCGCACGGTCGCCAGGTGCTGAAATTCGGCGTCAGTCGCAGGCTGGCGAGCTGTTCGACGGCCTGATGCGTGGGACCGTCTTCCCCCAGACCAATTGAGTCGTGGGTATAAACCATAATTTGTCGGGCTTTCATCAGCGCCGCCATGCGCGCGGCATTACGGGCATATTCAACAAACATCAGGAACGTTGCGGTGTACGGTACGAAGCCACCGTGGTGCGCGATACCGTTGGCAATGGCGGTCATGCCAAATTCACGCACGCCGTAGTGGATGTAGTTTCCTGCGTGATCCTCTTTAAGAGAAGTGGAGCCTTTCCAGATGGTCAGGTTGCTGGGCGCAAGATCCGCCGAGCCGCCAAGCAGTTCGGGCAGTATCGGTCCGTAGGTGTTCAGGGTATTTTGCGAGGCCTTACGGGTGGCGATTTTGGCCGGGTTGGCCTGCAGGTCGGTAATATATTTCCGGGTCGTTTCTTCCCATGCTTCCGGCAGTTCTCCGCTCATCCGGCGGGTAAACTCTGCCGCCAGTTCCGGATGCGCTTGTCGATACGCCGCGAATTTCTCATTCCAGTCCTGTTGCGCTTTTTCGCCTTTCTCACGCGCGTCCCACGCCCGATAAATCTCTTTGGGGATCTCAAAAGCTGGATGATGCCAGCCCAGTTTCTGTCGGGCCAGCGCCACTTCTTCTTCACCTAACGGCGCACCGTGCGCTTCCTCTTTCCCGGCTTTATTCGGTGATCCAAAACCAATCACCGTGCGGCAGATAATCAGCGACGGCTTGTCGGTAACGCTTTGCGCTTCCTGAATCGCTTTTTTCACCGCCTCAGGATCGTGACCGTCAATATCGTGTATCACATGCCAGTGGTAGGCCTCGAAGCGTTTCGCGGTATCGTCGGTAAACCAGCCTTTGGTTTCGCCATCAATTGAGATGCCGTTGTGATCGTAGAAGCCGATGAGTTTGCCCAGTCCCAGCGTGCCCGCCAGCGAACAGACTTCGTGGGAAATCCCCTCCATCAGACAACCGTCGCCCATAAAAACCCAGGTGAAGTGGTCGACAATCTCATGGTCCGGCTGGTTAAACTGCGCCGCCAGCGTGCGTTCAGCAATCGCCATTCCGACAGCGTTGGCTAAACCCTGGCCCAGCGGCCCGGTGGTGGTTTCCACGCCCGGTGTGTAGCCAAGCTCAGGGTGGCCGGGCGTTTTTGAATGCAACTGGCGGAAGTTCTTTAATTCTTCCAGCGGCAGGTCATAGCCGGAAAGATGCAGCAGGCTGTAAAGCAGCATTGAGGCGTGGCCGTTGGACAAAATAAACCGATCGCGATCGTACCAGTGAGGATCGCTCGGATTATGGCGGAGAAAATCGTTCCACAGCACTTCGGCGATATCTGCCATTCCCATCGGTGCGCCGGGATGGCCTGAGTTGGCTTTTTGGACGGCATCCATACTCAGCGCACGAATGGCATTGGCAAGCTCTTTACGGGTCATAGGAAATACTCCTTGAAAAGTAAAGCGTTAGAGCGTGTGTTAATTCACACTTTTGGAGAATTTGCAGGCGTTGTCAGCAAAAAGCATAGCAGACAGGCATGGTATTGCTGGCTTAAGCAGGTAACATGGCTGTTATAAATTGATAACAAATTCTTTCTTTGAGTAGTGAGAGTTTGGCGACCTTCAAAGTTTGCGCCGCTGACAGAGGTGATAATGTGCGGCTCAATAGAAGGGTTACCTGCGACACTTTTTTGATCGATACGTGAAAGGAACAACAAGATGGATGACCAGTTAAAACAAAGCGCCCTCGATTTCCACGAATTTCCAGTACCAGGCAAAATTCAGGTTTCTCCGACCAAACCGCTCGCCACTCAACGTGACCTTGCGCTGGCCTATTCACCCGGTGTTGCAGCTCCGTGTCTGGAAATTGAAAAAGACCCGCTGGCCGCCTACAAATACACCGCGCGCGGTAATCTGGTTGCGGTTATTTCCAACGGTACGGCGGTGCTGGGGCTGGGCAACATTGGCGCGCTGGCTGGCAAGCCGGTGATGGAAGGGAAAGGCGTTCTGTTTAAGAAATTCGCCGGAATTGACGTGTTTGACATCGAAGTTGATGAACTCGATCCGGATAAATTTATCAACGTGGTCGCGGCTCTTGAGCCGACGTTTGGCGGTATCAACCTCGAAGATATCAAAGCGCCGGAATGCTTCTACATTGAGCAAAAGCTGCGTGAGCGCATGAATATTCCGGTCTTCCACGACGATCAGCACGGCACGGCAATCATCAGTACCGCCGCCATTCTTAACGGTCTGCGGGTGGTGGAGAAAAATATCTCCGACGTGCGCATGGTGGTGTCTGGCGCAGGTGCTGCGGCGATTGCCTGTATGAACCTGCTGGTGGCGCTGGGCATGCAGAAACACAACATTGTGGTCTGCGACTCCAAAGGCGTGATTTATAAAGATCGTGAACCGAATATGGCCGAAACCAAAGCGGCCTACGCGGTGGTGGATGACGGTAAGCGCACGCTGGACGACGTGATTGATGGCGCAGACATTTTCCTCGGTTGCTCCGGCCCGAAAGTGCTGACCCAGGAAATGGTCAAGAAAATGGCGCGCGCGCCAATGATTCTGGCGCTGGCGAACCCGGAACCGGAAATTCTGCCGCCGCTGGCAAAAGAGGTACGTCCCGACGCCATCATCTGCACCGGCCGCTCTGATTATCCGAACCAGGTTAACAACGTGCTGTGCTTCCCGTTCATCTTCCGCGGCGCGCTGGACGTCGGTGCAACCGCCATCAACGAAGAGATGAAGCTGGCCGCGGTACATGCCATTGCGGAACTGGCGCATGCCGAGCAGAGCGAAGTTGTGGCCTCGGCCTATGGCGATCAGGACCTGAGCTTTGGCCCGGAATATATTATTCCTAAACCGTTCGACCCGCGCCTGATCGTCAAAATAGCGCCTGCGGTGGCGAAGGCGGCGATGGACTCTGGCGTGGCGACGCGCCCGATTGCCGACTTTGATGCTTACATCGATAAGCTGAGTGAGTTTGTCTACAAAACTAACTTGTTCATGAAGCCGATTTTCTCGCTGGCACGCAAAGCGCCGAAGCGCGTGGTATTGACGGAAGGGGAAGAGGCGCGTGTGCTGCACGCCACCCAGGAATTGATCACTTTAGGTCTGGCGAAGCCGATCCTGATTGGTCGTCCGAGCGTGATCGAGATGCGCATCCAGAAACTGGGTCTGCAGATCAAAGCGGGCGTTGATTTTGAAATAGTCAACAATGAATCCGATCCGCGCTTTAAAGAGTACTGGAGTGAGTATTATCAGATCATGAAGCGCCGTGGGATCACCCAGGAGCAGGCGCAGCGGGCGGTGATTGCTAATACCACGGTGATCGGTGCGATCATGGTGCAGCGCGGTGAAGCGGATGCGATGATCTGCGGTACGATCGGCGACTACCACGAGCACTTCAGCGTGGTGAACGCGGTATTTGGTCACCGTGACGGTGTGCATACGGCGGGGGCAATGAACGCGCTGCTGCTGCCAAGCGGTAATACCTTTATCGCCGATACCTACGTCAACGACGACCCGACGCCGGATCAACTGGCTGAAATCGCCATTATGGCGGCAGAGACCGTGCGCCGCTTTGGTATCGAACCGAAGGTAGCGTTGCTGTCGCATTCTAACTTTGGCTCATCTAACTGCCCGTCGGCCAGCAAAATGCGCGAAGCGCTGGCGCTGATTAAGGCACGTGCGCCAGAACTGATGATTGACGGTGAAATGCACGGTGACGCCGCGCTGGTGGAAAGTATTCGTAATGACCGCATGCCGGACAGCCCGCTGAAAGGCTCCGCCAATATTCTGGTGATGCCGAATATGGAAGCCGCGCGTATTAGTTACAACTTACTACGTGTTTCAAGTTCCGAGGGCGTAACGGTTGGCCCGGTACTGATGGGCGTAGCGAAACCGGTTCACGTATTAACACCGATCGCCTCTGTTCGTCGTATCGTTAATATGGTGGCGCTGGCGGTCGTTGAAGCACAGACTCAGCCGCTGTAATTTCACTTTAATTAATTCCGGCGCGGGTTTCTCCCGCGCCTTTTTATTTCCCTTTTCTTAGTGATCCACTTCACCTTTTAAACCTGGTTGCCGAATTTTGTTATTTACTCTGACAAAAAATTGCCACGATGGGGGCAGTTTTAGCGGAGGCGGTGAGCAATGGAAAAAGAACGCATTATTCAGGAATTTGTGCCGGGGAAACAGGTCACGCTGGCGCATCTCATTGCGCACCCCGGTGAGGAACTGGCGAAAAAGATCGGCGTTCCCGAAGCGGGCGCTATCGGCATTATGACGCTGACGCCAGGTGAAACCGCAATGATTGCTGGTGACTTAGCCATGAAAGCGGCGGATGTACACATCGGCTTTCTCGATAGATTCAGCGGCGCGCTGGTGATCTACGGCTCGGTTGGCGCGGTAGAGGAAGCGTTATTACAGACGGTAAGCGGTCTGGGGCGATTATTAAATTTCACTTTGTGCAACCTGACAAAAAGTTAATCAGAGGCGGCGATGAAACGTATTGCATTCGTCGGTACGGTGGGGGCGGGGAAAACAACGCTCTTTAATGCGCTACAGGGGAATTATTCCCTCGCCAGAAAAACACAGGCTGTCGAGTTTAATGAAAACGGCGATATCGATACGCCAGGAGAATATTTTAGCCATCCGCGCTGGTATCACGCCTTAATTACCACGCTGCAGGATGTCGATACGTTGATTTATATACATGCGGCAAATGATAAAGAAAGTCGCTTACCTGCCGGGCTGTTGGATATCGGCGCCAGTAAACGACAAATCGCCGTTATCAGCAAAACGGATGTGCCGGATGCCAATGTCGCCGCAACGCGACAATTACTTCACGGGCTAGGGTTTCAGGAGCCGATTTTTGAGCTCAATAGCCACGACCCAAGCAGTGTGCAGCACCTGGTGGATTATCTGACTGAGCTCAGCCAAAAGGAGGAAAGGGCAGGTGAAAAAACTCATCACAGCTAACGATATTCGTGCGGCCCACGCACGCGGCGAACAGGACGTATCGGTTGTTCTGCGCGCCAGCATCATCACCCCGGAGGCGCGCGAAGTTGCGGCGCTGCTCGGCGTCACTATCACTGAATGCGATGAATCCGCGCCAACTGCCACCGCACCTGCTGCGGTGGATGACGGCAAAACGGAAAGCCAGCGTATTCGTGAAACCATCATTGCACAACTGCCGGAAGGACAGTTTACCGAAAGCCTGGTCGCGCAGCTGATGGACAAAGTGATGAAAGAAAAGCAGTCGCTGGAGCAGGGCGGAATGCAGCCGAGCTTTAACTCGGTGACCGGCAAAGGCGGCGTGAAAGTTATCGACGGCAGCAGCGTGAAGTTTGGCCGTTTTGATGGCGCGCAACCGCACTGCGTCGGCTTAACCGACTTAGTCACTGACCAGGACGGTAGCAGCATGGCCGCCGGGTTTATGCAGTGGGATAACGCATTTTTCCCATGGACGCTGAACTACGACGAAATCGACATGATTCTGGAAGGCGAGCTGCACGTTCGCCATGAAGGCGAAACCATGATTGCCAAAGCCGGGGACGTGATGTTTATCCCGAAAGGCTCCAGCATCGAATTTGGTACGCCATCAACAGTGAAGTTCCTGTATGTGGCCTGGCCTGCGAACTGGCAGTCCTGCTAAGGCGGATGTATGAAGGATTTCATTACCGAAGCATGGCTCAGAGCGAATCATACGCTCAGCGAAGGGGTTGAAATTCATCTCCCCGCTGATGCCCGCCTGACGCCGTCTGCCCGGGAGCTGCTGGAAAGCCGTCGTCTGCGCATTAAGTATATCGACGAGCAGGGAAGCTTGTTTGTTGACGACGAGGAACAGCAGCCGCAGCCGGTACATGGTTTGACCAGCAGCGATACACATCCGCAGGCGACCTGTGAACTGTGTCATCAACCGGTGGCGAAGAAACCTGACACGCTGACGCATCTGACGGCGGACAAAATGGTCGCCAAAAGTGACCCCAGACTTGGATTTCGCGCCGCGCTGGACAGCACCATTGGTCTGGCCGTGTGGTTGCAAATTGAACTGGCGGAACCCTGGCAGCCGTGGCTGGCGGATATTCGCTCGCGCCTGGGCAACATTATGCGTGCTGATGCTGTGGACGAACCGCTGGCCGCACAGGCCATCGTTGGCTTAAGCGACGAAGATTTACACCGGCTTTCGCATCAGCCGCTGCGTTACCTGGACCACGATCATCTGGTGCCGGAAGCCAGCCACGGACGTGATTGCGCGTTGCTTAATCTGCTGCGTACCAAAGTCCGCGAAACGGAAACGGTGGCCGCTCAGGTGTTTATCACCCGCAGTTTTGACGTTATGCGGCCGGACATTCTGCAGGCGCTCAACCGTCTTTCCAGCACGGTTTACGTGATGATGATTCTGAGCGTGGCGAAGCATCCGCTAAGCGTCAGCCAAATCCAACAGCGACTGGGGGAGAAGTCATGATCATTGAACGTGCTCGCCAACTCGCCAAACAAACGCCGGCTCGGGTGGTGTTCCCGGATGCGCTGGATGTACGGGTGCTGAAAGCCGCCAATTACCTGCACCAGCACGGTCTGGCACGCCCCATTCTCGTCGCCAGCCCGTTTGCGCTGCGTCAGTTTGCGCTCAGCCATCGCGTAGCCATGGACGGTATTCAGGTTATTGATCCACAAAGCAATGTACAGATGCGTGAAGAGTTTGCTCTGCGCTGGCTGGCCCGCGCGGGCGAAAAAACACCGCCAGATGCGCGAGAGAAGCTCAACGATCCGCTGATGTTTGCCGCCGCGATGGTCAGCGCCGGTAAAGCCGATGTGTGTATTGCGGGCAACCTGTCGTCAACGGCAAACGTGCTGCGTGCAGGATTGCGCATTATTGGATTACAACCTGGTTGCAAAACGCTGTCGTCAATTTTCCTGATGCTGCCGCAGTATCTCGGGCCGTCATTAGGGTTTGCAGATTGTAGCGTTGTGCCGCAGCCCACCGCCGCGCAACTGGCGGACATCGCCATCGCCAGTGCTGAAACCTGGAAAGCGATTACCGGTGAAGAACCGCGTGTCGCCATGCTGTCGTTTTCCAGCAACGGCAGTGCTCGTCATCCCAATGTCGCTAACGTGCAGCAGGCGACCGAGATCGTTCGTGAGCGCGCTCCACAGCTTACCGTGGATGGGGAACTGCAGTTTGATGCTGCCTTTGTGCCGGATGTCGCCGCGCAAAAAGCGCCCGCCAGTCCGTTAAAGGGCAATGCCAATGTGATGGTTTTCCCATCGCTGGAGGCAGGCAATATTGGTTATAAAATCGCCCAGCGTTTGGGAGGGTATCGTGCCGTTGGCCCCTTGATTCAGGGACTTGCCGCACCACTCCACGACCTCTCTCGCGGCTGTAGCGTACAGGAAATTATCGAACTGGCGTTGGTGGCAGCTGTGCCGCGCCAGACTGACGTGAGCCGTGAAAGCGTCTCGCAAACACTGGTTGAATGAACGGTCCCGTTCTGGACCCCTTTGATTAAGAGGAAAGCACAATGGAAGCATTAGGAATGATTGAAACCCGGGGCCTGGTTGCACTGATTGAGGCTTCTGACGCGATGGTTAAAGCGGCACGCGTGAAACTGGTTGGCGTGAAGCAGATCGGTGGCGGCCTGTGTACTGCCATGGTTCGTGGTGATGTTGCAGCCTGCAAAGCGGCTACGGATGCCGGTGCTGCTGCCGCGCAGCGTATCGGTGAACTGGTTTCTGTACACGTTATCCCGCGTCCGCATGGCGATCTGGAAGAAGTGTTCCCGATCAGCTTCAAAGGCGACAGCAACGATATGTAAGTCGTCCATGTGACGCCACTGGATCGTTAAGAGAAAGCTGGCGTCACCCTCTCTCCTTTTCACATTACCTTCTGCGGAGGGTAGGGGGAGGTTTTACCTGAAATATGCCACGGAGGCGGGTATGAAACTGGCAATCGTCACAGGACAAATTGTTTGTACCGTTCGCCATCAGGGGCTCGCGCACGACAAGTTGCTGATGGTGGAAATGATTGATGCCCAGGGAAATCCCGACGGGCAGTGCGCTGTTGCGATAGACAGCATCGGGGCGGGAACCGGAGAGTGGGTGCTGCTGGTCAGTGGAAGCTCAGCCCGCCAGGCGCACCATAACGACTCATCGCCTGTCGATCTGTGCGTGATTGGCATCGTCGATGAAGTGGTGGCAGGTGGGAAAGTGGTATTTCACAAATAAGGCAGAAAATCATGAATCAACAGGATATTGAACAGGTCGTGAAAGCGGTGCTGCTGAAAATGAAAGACAGCAGTCAACCCGTCAGTGCCGTTCAAGAAATGGGCGTCTTTGCCTCCCTGGATGACGCAGTGGCGGCAGCAAAACTGGCCCAGCAGGGGCTGAAAAGCGTCGCTATGCGCCAACTGGCCATTCACGCCATTCGTGAAGCGGGCGAAAAACACGCCAGAGAATTAGCGGAATTTGCCGTCAGTGAAACCGGCATGGGACGCGTTGAAGATAAATTTGCCAAAAACGTGGCGCAGGCTCGCGGTACCCCGGGCGTGGAATGCCTGTCTCCACAGGTATTGACCGGCGATAACGGCCTGACGCTGATTGAAAACGCACCGTGGGGCGTGGTGGCTTCGGTAACGCCGTCCACCAACCCGGCGGCGACCGTCATTAACAACGCCATCAGCCTGATTGCCGCGGGTAACAGCGTCGTCTTTGCGCCGCACCCGGCAGCAAAAGGCGTTTCTCAGCGCGCGATCGGCCTGCTTAACCAGGCGGTAGTCGCCGCAGGTGGTCCGGCAAACCTGCTGGTTACCGTTGCTAACCCGGATATCGAAACCGCACAGCGTCTGTTCAAATACCCGGGCATCGGACTGCTGGTCGTCACCGGTGGTGAAGCGGTGGTGGAGTCTGCGCGTAAGCATACCAACAAGCGTCTGATTGCCGCTGGTGCCGGTAACCCGCCGGTGGTGGTGGATGAAACGGCCGATCTGACCCGCGCCGCGCAGTCCATCGTCAAAGGCGCATCGTTTGATAACAACATTATCTGTGCCGATGAAAAAGTGCTGATTGTCGTGGATAGCGTTGCTGATGAGCTGATGCGTCTGATGGAAGGCCAGCACGCGGTCAAACTGACGACCGCCCAGGCTGAACAGCTGCAACCGGTACTGCTGAAAAATGTCGATGAGCGCGGTAAAGGCACAGTCAGCCGTGACTGGGTCGGGCGCGATGCGGCAAAAATCGCCGCGGCGATCGGCCTGAATGTTCCGGAGCAAACCCGCTTGTTGTTCGTCGAAACCTCCGCCACGCATCCGTTTGCAGTGACTGAACTGATGATGCCGGTGCTGCCGGTGGTGCGGGTGGCTAACGTTGACGAAGCCATTGCGCTGGCCGTTACGCTCGAAGGTGGTTGTCACCATACGGCGGCGATGCACTCACGCAACATCGACAACATGAACCGTATGGCTAACGCCATCGACACCAGCATTTTCGTCAAGAACGGACCGTGCATTGCCGGCCTTGGGCTTGGCGGCGAAGGCTGGACGACCATGACCATTACCACGCCAACCGGGGAAGGGGTGACCAGTGCGCGCACGTTTGTACGCCTGCGTCGCTGTGTGCTGGTGGATGCGTTTCGCATCGTATAAGGAGTGAAAGAGATGGCGCATGACGAACAACTGTGGCTCACACCCAGACTGCAAAAAGCGGCATCGCTGTGTAACCAGACGCCTGCCGTAAGCGATTCACCGCTGTGGCTGGGCGTTGATTTGGGGACCTGTGATGTGGTGTCGATGGTTGTTGACAGCGATGGGCAGCCGGTTGCGGTTTGTCTGGACTGGGCTGACGTCGTGCGCGATGGCATCGTCTGGGATTTCTTCGGTGCTGTGACCATTGTTCGTCGCCATCTCGATACGCTCGAGCAACAACTGGGTTGCCGTTTTACTCATGCGGCTACCTCATTCCCGCCGGGCACTGACCCGCGTATCTCCATCAACGTGCTGGAGTCTGCCGGGCTTGAGGTGAGCCATGTGCTGGATGAGCCAACCGCCGTGGCGGATCTGCTGGTGCTTGATAACGCCGGAGTCGTCGATATCGGCGGTGGTACGACCGGTATCGCCATTGTGAAACAGGGCAAAGTGACTTACTCCGCCGACGAAGCGACCGGTGGGCACCACATTTCCCTGACGCTTGCCGGGAACCGTCGTATTCAACTGGAAGAAGCCGAGCAGTTCAAACGCAGCAACGGCAAAGAAATCTGGCCGGTGGTTAAGCCGGTTTACGAAAAGATGGCGGAAATCGTCGCCCATCATATTGCCGGACAAGGGATAACGGATTTATGGCTGGCCGGTGGGTCCTGTATGCAGCCGGGTGTTGATGAGCTTTTTCGTAAGCGTTTCCCGGAGCTGCAGGTGCATTTACCGCAGCACAGTCTGTTTATGACCCCGCTGGCGATTGCCAATAGCGGAAAAGTAAAAGCGGAAGGAATCTATGCAAGCTGAATTGCAGACCGCGCTCTTTCAGGCATTCGATGCCCTGAATCTGCAACGCGTAAAAACGTTCAGCGTTCCACCGGTCACATTATGCGGACTGGGAGCGCTCAGCACCTGCGGACAGGAAGCGCAAACGCGCGGACTGACGCATATGTTCGTCATGGTTGACAGCTTCCTGCATCAGGCGGGGATGACCGCCGCTCTGGAACGTAGCCTGGCGATGAAAGGCGTGGCAATGACGCTGTGGCCATGTCCGGTCGGCGAGCCGTGTATTACGGACGTCTGCGCGGCAGTCGCGCAACTGCGCGAATCAAAATGTGACGGCGTGGTGGCCTTTGGCGGCGGCTCTGTACTGGATGCCGCTAAAGCAGTGGCGCTGCTGGTGACCAACCCGACGCAAACACTGGCTGACATGACGGAGCACAGCGTGCTGCGCCCGCGTCTGCCGCTGATTGCCGTGCCAACCACCGCCGGGACCGGGTCAGAAACCACCAACGTTACGGTGATTATCGACGCCGCCACCGGACTCAAAAAAGTGCTGGCCCACGCAACCCTGATGCCGGACGTCGCCATTCTGGATGCCGCGGTAACGGAAGGCGTTCCGGCGCACGTGACGGCAATGACCGGCATTGACGCGCTGACCCATGCCGTTGAAGCGTACAGCGCGCTGAACGCGACGCCGTTTACCGACAGCCTGGCGATTGGCGCGATTGCGATGATCGGCAAATCGCTGCCGAAAGCGGTGGGCTACGGCCACGATCTGGCGGCGCGTGAAAGCATGTTACTGGCGTCCTGCATGGCGGGAATGGCGTTTTCCAGCGCGGGGCTGGGCCTGTGTCACGCGATGGCGCACCAGCCGGGTGCGACGCTGCACATCCCACACGGACAGGCTAACGCCATACTGCTACCCACGGTAATGGGGTTCAACCGCATGGTGTGTCGTGAGCGTTTCAGCCATATCGGCAGGGCGTTAACCAATAAGAAATCAGACGATCGTGACGCTATCAACGCGGTCAGCGAGTTGATTAGCGAAGTGGGCCAGACCAAACGGCTCGCTGACGTTGGGGCAAAACCCGAGCATTACAGCGCATGGGCACACGCCGCGCTGGAGGATATTTGTATTCGCAGTAACCCACGCACCGCCACGCAGGCACAGATTATCGACCTGTACGCGGCTGCCGGGTAATGCCTGTAGGCCGGATAAGGTGCTCGCACCGCCATCCGGCAATAACACGGCGTTAATGCCGGAGGCGACGTAAACGTCTTATCCGGCCTACAAATCACAAATGACAGGGAGTAGGGGCTATGGGAATTAACGAAATCATCATGTACATCATGATGTTCTTTATGCTGATTGCCGCCGTGGACAGGATCCTGTCGCAGTTCGGCGGTTCGGCGCGCTTCCTCGGTAAGTTCGGTAAGAGCATTGAGGGATCGGGCGGTCAGTTTGAAGAAGGTTTTATGGCAATGGGCGCGCTGGGCCTGGCGATGGTCGGTATGACCGCGCTGGCGCCGGTGCTGGCGCATGTGCTCGGGCCGGTAATTATTCCGCTGTATGAAATGCTGGGCGCGAACCCGTCGATGTTTGCCGGAACGCTGCTGGCGTGCGATATGGGCGGCTTCTTCCTGGCGAAAGAACTGGCGGGCGGCGACGTGGCGGCATGGTTGTACTCTGGCCTGATCCTTGGCGCGATGATGGGACCGACGCTGGTCTTCTCCATTCCGGTTGCGCTGGGAATTATTGAACCGTCTGACCGTCGTTATCTGGCGTTGGGCGTGCTGGCTGGTATCGTCACCATTCCGATTGGCTGTATTGCGGGTGGTCTGGTCGCGATGTACTCCGGCGTGGAAATCAACGGTCAGCCGGTGGAGTTCACCTTTGCGCTGATCCTGATGAACATGATCCCGGTGCTGATCGTGGCCGTGCTGGTGGCGCTGGGACTGAAATTCATCCCGGAAAAAATGATCAACGGCTTCCAGATCTTCGCCAAGTTCCTGGTAGCGCTGATCACCCTCGGTCTGGCTGCGGCAGTCATCAAGTTCCTGCTCGGCTGGGAGCTGATCCCGGGTCTTGATCCTATTTTCATGGCGCCAGGCGACAAGCCGGGTGAAGTGATGCGCGCCATCGAAGTTATCGGTTCTATCTCCTGTGTGCTGCTGGGTGCCTACCCAATGGTGCTGCTGCTGACCCGCTGGTTTGAAAAACCGCTGATGAGCGTCGGCAACCTGTTAAAAGTCAATAACATTGCGGCTGCGGGTATGGTGGCAACGCTTGCCAACAACATCCCAATGTTCGGCATGATGAAAAACATGGATACCCGCGGCAAAGTGATCAACTGCGCGTTCGCGGTCTCAGCGGCCTTCGCGCTGGGTGACCACTTAGGCTTCGCCGCTGCCAACATGAACGCCATGATCTTCCCGATGATTGTCGGCAAGCTGATTGGCGGCGTGACGGCGATTGGCGTGGCTATGCTGTTAGTACCGAAAGACGAAGATGTTCCGGCACCAGCAGAAACCAATCCGGAGGCGCAATCGTGAATACTCGCCAGCTACTCAGCGTCGGTATCGATATCGGCACCACCACCACTCAGGTGATCTTCTCGCGCCTTGAGCTGGTTAACCGTGCGGCAGTGTCGCAGGTGCCGCGCTACGAATTCATCAAACGCGAAATTAGCTGGCAAAGCCCGGTGTTCTTTACCCCCGTTGATAAGCAGGGCGGGTTGAAAGAGGCCGAACTGAAAGCCCTGATCCTCGCCCAGTATCAGGCGGCGGGGATTGCGCCAGAGACCGTCGATTCCGGCGCGATCATCATTACCGGGGAAAGCGCCAAAACCCGCAACGCACGACCTGCGGTGATGACGCTCTCCCAGTCGCTGGGGGATTTCGTGGTTGCCAGCGCCGGTCCGCATCTGGAATCGGTGATTGCCGGTCACGGTGCGGGGGCACAAACCCTGTCCGAGCAGAAGTTGTGCCGCGTACTGAATATCGACATCGGCGGCGGTACGTCGAATTACGTCCTGTTCGACGCGGGAAAAGTCAGCGGCTCGGCCTGCCTGAACGTCGGCGGGCGGCTACTGGAAACGGACGGTCAGGGGCGCGTAGTACATGCGCATCAGCCGGGGCAGATGATTGTTGATGACGTATTTGGTCCAGGCACTGATGCCCGAACCCTCAATGCGGCGCAGCTTGTTCAGGTGGCCCGACGGATGGCGGCGCTGATTGTGGAGGTGATTGACGGCACGCTTTCACCGTTGGCGCAGGCGCTGATGCAAACCGGTCTGCTGCCTGTTGGCGTGAAGCCTGAAGTGATTACGTTGTCCGGCGGGGTGGGCGAGTGCTACCGCAACCAACCTGCCGATCCGTTCTGTTTTTCCGACATTGGGCCGCTGTTAGCAACGGCGCTGCATGAACATCCGCGCCTGCGTGAGATGAACGTGCAATTTCCGGCGCAAACCGTGCGCGCCACGGTGATTGGTGCCGGGGCGCATACGCTGTCGCTTTCGGGCAGCACCATCTGGCTGGAGGGTGTGGCGCTTCCGCTGCGCAATCTGCCGGTGGCGATTCCGGTTGATGAGGCTGATCTGGTGGCCGCCTGGCAGCAGGCGCTGCTGCAGCTCGACCTTGACCCGCAAACTGACGCCTACGTGCTGGCGCTGCCCGGTTCGCTACCGGTGCGCTACGCCGCGCTGTTAACGGTGATTGATGCGCTGCTGGCCTTTGTCGCGCGCTATCCGAATCCGCATCCCCTGCTGGTGGTAGCTGAGCAGGATTTTGGTAAAGCCCTGGGCATGCTGTTACGCCCACAGTTACAGCAACACCCGCTGGCGGTCATCGATGAGGTGGTTGTCCGGGCGGGGGACTATATCGACATTGGTACGCCTCTTTTTGGCGGATCGGTTGTGCCGGTGACGGTGAAATCACTCGCATTTCCTTCCTGAGGGAACGACTTATGAAACTAAAGACCACATTGTTCGGCAATGTTTATCAGTTTAAGGATGTTAAAGAGGTGCTGGCAAAAGCCAACGAACTGCGTTCGGGGGATGTGCTGGCAGGCGTGGCTGCAACCAGTTCGCAAGAGCGCGTGGCGGCTAAGCAGGTATTGTCGGAAATGACGGTGGCGGATATCCGCAACAACCCGGTGATTTCCTATGAAGAGGACTGCGTGACGCGTCTTATTCAGGATGACGTCAACGAAACGGCCTATAACCGCATCAAAAACTGGAGCATCAGTGAGCTGCGCGAGTACGTGCTGAGCGATGAAACCTCCGTGGATGACATTGCGTTTACGCGCAAAGGGTTAACGTCGGAAGTGGTCGCCGCGGTAGCAAAAATCTGCTCTAACGCGGACCTGATCTACGGCGGTAAGAAAATGCCGGTGATCAAAAAGGCTAACACCACCATCGGTTTGCCGGGCACCTTCAGCTGTCGTTTACAGCCGAACGACACCCGTGATGACGTGCAGAGTATTGCTGCACAAATCTATGAAGGGCTGTCCTTCGGGGCGGGCGATGCGGTAATTGGCGTCAACCCGGTCACGGATGACGTGGAAAACTTAAGCCGCGTGCTCGATACCGTGTATGGCGTTATCGACAAGTTCAATATTCCGACCCAGGGCTGTGTACTGGCGCACGTGACCACCCAGATCGAAGCGATTCGTCGCGGCGCACCGGGCGGGCTGATTTTCCAGAGTATCTGCGGCAGTGAGAAAGGTTTAAAAGAGTTTGGCGTTGAGCTGGCGATGCTGGATGAGGCGCGTGCAGTGGGCGCGGAGTTCAACCGCATCGCCGGGGAAAACTGCCTGTACTTTGAAACCGGGCAAGGGTCTGCGCTCTCCGCTGGCGCTAACTTTGGTGCCGATCAGGTGACGATGGAAGCGCGTAACTACGGGCTGGCGCGTCACTACGATCCGTTCCTGGTGAACACCGTGGTGGGCTTTATCGGGCCGGAATATCTCTACAACGACCGTCAGATTATTCGCGCGGGCTTAGAAGATCACTTCATGGGCAAGCTGAGCGGCATCTCAATGGGCTGCGACTGCTGCTACACCAACCATGCTGATGCTGACCAGAACCTTAACGAAAACCTGATGATTCTGCTCGCCACCGCTGGCTGCAACTACATCATGGGCATGCCGCTCGGTGACGACATCATGCTCAACTACCAGACCACCGCCTTCCACGACACCGCGACCGTGCGTCAGTTGCTGAACCTGCGCCCGTCGCCGGAGTTTGAACGCTGGCTGGAAACCATGGGCATTATGGCAAACGGTCGCCTGACCAAACGGGCGGGCGATCCGTCACTGTTCTTCTGATGACGCGGAGATGACATACGATGGATCAAAAACAGATTGAAGAAATTGTACGCAGTGTAATGGCGTCAATGGGGGAGTCACAGCCGCAGGCTCAAGCGCCGTCACCAGAAGCGAAATGCAGCACTACGCAGTGCGCCGCACCAACGGGTGAAAGCTGTGCGATGGACTTAGGTTCAGCCGAAGCGAAAGCGTGGATTGGCGTTGAGAACCCGCACCGTGCCGAAGTGCTGACCGAGCTGCGCCGCAGCACCGCCGCGCGCGTATGTACCGGTCGTGCCGGTCCGCGTCCTCGCACTCAGGCGCTACTGCGCTTCCTGGCCGACCACTCGCGTTCAAAAGACACAGTGTTGAAAGAAGTCCCGGAAGAGTGGGTGAAAGCGCAAGGCTTGCTGGAAGTACGCTCAGAAATCAGCGACAAAAACCTGTATCTGACGCGCCCGGACATGGGGCGTCGTCTGAGCGCAGAAGCCATTGAAGCGCTGAAATCACAGTGTGTAATGAACCCGGATGTGCAGGTGATTATCTCTGATGGCCTGTCTACCGACGCCATCACCGCTAACTACGAAGAGATCCTGCCGCCGCTGTTGTCAGGCTTAAAACAGGCCGGATTAAAAGTCGGGACACCGTTCTTTGTTCGCTATGGCCGTGTGAAAATCGAAGATCAGATCGGTGAACTGCTCGGCGCGAAAGCGGTGATCCTGCTGGTTGGGGAACGTCCGGGCCTCGGCCAGTCGGAAAGTCTTTCTTGCTATGCCGTCTATTCGCCACGCGTGGCGACAACCGTTGAAGCTGACCGTACCTGTATCTCGAATATTCACCAGGGCGGTACGCCACCGGTTGAAGCGGCGGCGGTGATTGTGGATTTGGCCAAGCGCATGCTGGAGCAAAAAGCGTCCGGCATCAATATGACCCGTTAAGGAGGCATCATGCCAGCATTAGATTTGATTAGACCTTCAGTCACCGCAATGCGCGTGATTGCCTCGGTAAATGACGGTTTTGCCCGTGAACTTAAATTACCGCCACATATACGTAGTCTCGGACTCATCACAGCAGATTCTGATGACGTGGCGTATATTGCTGCAGACGAAGCGACAAAACAGGCGATGGTGGAAGTGGTTTATGGCCGCTCGCTGTATGCCGGCGCGGCGCACAGTCCCTCTCCAACCTCGGGCGAAGTGCTGATCATGCTCGGTGGACCTAACCCGGCCGAAGTTCGCGCCGGCCTGGACGCGATGGTCGCCAATATCGAAAGCGGCGCGGCGTTCCAGTGGGCCAATGACGCAGAAGATACCGCCTTCCTTGCGCACGTGGTTTCGCGTACCGGTTCGTATCTCTCGGCGACCGCAGGATGCCGACTTGGCGATCCGATGGCGTATCTGGTGGCTCCGCCGCTGGAAGCAACGTTTGGTATTGATGCTGCGCTCAAATCTGCCGATGTACAGATTGTCACCTACGTGCCGCCGCCGTCAGAAACCAACTACTCAGCGGCGTTTTTAACTGGTAGCCAGGCTGCCTGTAAAGCTGCCTGTAATGCTTTCGCTGATGCTGTTCTGGATATTGCCCGGAATCCGGTACAACGCGCGTAAGAGAGGTTGTGATGATCAATGCACTGGGATTACTGGAAGTGGATGGCATGGTGGCTGCCGTAGACGCGGCAGATGCCATGCTGAAAGCCGCGAACGTGCGTCTGCTCAGTCACCAGGTGCTGGATCCTGGCAGGCTGACTCTGGTGGTGGAAGGCGATCTGGCCGCGTGTCGTGCAGCGCTGGATGCCGGAAGCGCAGCCGCAGCGCGTACAGGACGTGTTGTCAGCCGCAAGGAGATAGGGCGGCCGGATGATGACACCCAGTGGCTGATCGGCGGTTTTACGCGCCAGCCGAAGAAACCCGCACCGAAGCCAGAAATGATGCCAGAAGACAAAGCGGAAAAGACGCAGGACACGCCTGTGACATCTGAATCTTCTGATGAACTCCTGGCGTTGTTGGCATCAACCCGTCAAGGAATGACGGCAGGGGAAGTGGCCGCGCACTTTGGCTGGTCACTTGATGAAGCCAGAAAGGCGCTGGAACAGCTCTTTTCTGACGGAGCGTTGCGTAAACGCAGTAGTCGCTATCGCTTAAAAAATTAACCTGTCGGAGGGCCGGGGGCTTCGTTGAAGCTTCCGGCTTAAAAGATCATGAAAAAGACCCGTACTGCAAACCTGCACCATCTTTATCATGAAGCATTACCCGAAGACGTTAAACTTACGCCGAAGGTCGAGGTGGACAATGTTCACCAACGGCGAACAACAGATGTGTATGAGCATGCCCTGACGATTACCGCCTGGCAGCAGATTTACGATCAACTGCATCCGGGAAAATTTCATGGCGAGTTCACGGAAATCCTGCTTGATGATATTCAGGTGTTCCGTGAATACACCGGTCTTGCGCTGCGCCAGTCATGCCTGGTCTGGCCGAACTCGTTCTGGTTTGGTATTCCGGCCACCCGCGGCGAGCAGGGATTTATTGGTACGCAATGCCTTGGCAGTGCTGAAATTGCGACCCGCCCAGGCGGAACGGAGTTTGAGCTGAGCACACCCGATGATTACACCATTCTTGGGGTCGTTATCTCTGAAGACACCATTGCGCGTCAGGCTAACTTCCTGCATAACCCGGAAAGAGTGCTGCATATGCTGCGCAACCAGTCGGCGCTGGAGGTAAAAGAACAGCATAAAGCCGCGCTATGGGGCTTTGTGCAACAGGCGCTGGCGACGTTTAGCGAGAATCCTGAGAACCTTCATCAGCCGGCGGTGCGCAAAGTGTTGGGTGATAACCTGCTGCTGGCGATGGGCACCATGCTGGAAGACGCTCAGCCGATTATGACCGCTGAAAGCATCAGCCATCAGAGCTATCGCCGCCTGCTGTCGCGGGCGCGCGAATATGTGCTGGAAAATATGTCAGAGCCGCTGACCGTACTCGACTTGTGCAACCAGCTACATGTGAGTCGTCGCACGCTGCAAAACGCGTTTCACGCAATCCTCGGTATCGGACCGAATGCCTGGTTAAAACGTATTCGTCTGAATGCCGTGCGCCGGGAGCTTATTAGCCCGTGGTCGCAAAGTGCGACGGTGAAAGACGCTGCGATGCAGTGGGGATTCTGGCATTTAGGGCAGTTTGCTACCGATTACCAGCAGTTGTTTGCGGAGAAACCGTCGCTGACGCTGCATCAGCGCATGCGTCAGTGGGCGTGATGAGATTATTGTGCCGGATGCGACGCTAACACGTCTTATCCGGCCTACGGGTTTTGCCGTTGCTTATCCGGCCTACGAATTGTGCCGCTATCAGGCCATTACACCCAGTCGCGGACCTGAATAAATTCGCTAAGGGCGGCTTCCGGGCTGTTCGCTTCCGGCTGCCAGTCATATTCCCAGCGTACCAGCGGCGGCATCGACATCAAAATCGATTCCGTGCGCCCGCCGGTCTGTAAACCGAATAACGTGCCGCGATCCCACACCAGATTAAATTCCACATAGCGTCCGCGACGATAAAGCTGGAAGTTTCGCTCGCGCTCGCCCCAGCTCATCGCTTTGCGGCGTTCGACGATTGGCAGATACGCTTCGGTGTAACCTTGCCCGACCGCCTGCATAAAGGCGAAGCAGTGGTCGAAATCTGGCGTATTTAGATCATCGAAAAACAGTCCGCCGATGCCGCGCTGCTCGTTACGGTGCTTGAGAAAGAAGTAGTCATCGCACCACTTCTTGTAACGTGGATAAACGTCATTGCCGAACGGCTGGCACAGATCACGCGCTGTGCGGTGCCAGTGAATCGCATCCTCATCAAAGCCGTAGTAGGGCGTTAAATCAAAGCCGCCGCCAAACCACCACACCGGGTCGGCGCCCGGTTTTTCCGCGATAAAAAACCGTACGTTGGCATGGCTGGTCGGAATGTAAGGATTCTGCGGATGCACCACCAGCGAGACACCCATCGCCTCAAAGCTGCGCCCGGCAAGCTCCGGGCGATGTGCAGTAGCCGATGCTGGCATTGCATCGCCGTGGACGTGGGAGAAGTTGACTCCCGCTTGCTCGAAAATACCACCGTTACGCAGCACCCGGCTACGACCGCCGCCGCCCGCTTCACGCTGCCAGTTATCTTCAACAAACTCTGCGCCATCGACGGCGGATAACTGCTGACAAATATCATCCTGCAGGCTAAGCAGGAACTGTTTTACGCGCTGTGCATCGGGCTTCATGATTAACGTTTCTTCGAGTGTGCTTTCTGGTTATCAAACCAGTGGAAATAGCTAATGATGCCATTGGCGATAGCGGTAGCGATTTTTTGACGAAACGCCGTCGTGCCCAGCAGTCGCTCTTCTTCCGGGTTGGTAATGAACGAGGTTTCGACCAGTACCGACGGAATTGACGGTGATTTTAGCACCACGAAGGCGGCCTGTTCCGTGCTACGACTGTGCAGACGATGTACTGGCTTGATCTTCTTGAGAATATGCGAGCCTAAGGTCAGGCTGTTTTTAATGGTGTCGGTTTGCACCAGATCGAACAATACCTGCTGCAGCAAATGGTCTTTATCGGTGGTTTTCTTTCCGGCTACTTCATCGGCCCGGTTTTCACGGTCGGACAGATATTTCGCCATGGCGCTACTGGCACCGCGGTTAGACAGCGCAAAGACCGACGCACCTGCGGCGCTCGGATTGGTGAAACCGTCGGCGTGAATCGACATGAACAGATCGGCGCCATGCTTATGGGCTATCTCGACGCGATCGTACAGTGGAATAAACGTATCGCCGGAGCGGGTCAGTCGTGCATCAATCCCCTGGTTGCGTAGAATCGAGCGCACGTTTTTGGCAATCGCCAGCACCACGTGCTTCTCCTTTGAACCGTTGCGACCAATGGCGCCGGTATCAATCCCGCCGTGACCCGGATCGAGGACAACTACGCGCTTAGCGCCGGCTTTTTTCGCTTTCGGTTTGCTGTGACCATTGCTGGTCTTAAGCGCTTCTTCTTTAGCGATGGCTTGCGACATGCCTGACAGCGTCAGGGCGGCCAGCCCGGCTTTCAACACCTGGCGGCGCGATGTGAGTGTTTTTAGTGGTTTAAAAGTGCTCATACGGCCTGAGTTGTAAAAAAAAGGTTCTAAACGTTATATCGTATCGCGTTGTCCGTTGCGACGGATCGGGATAAGAATTGTTTTACTTTTCATTTCAATACGTGACAATTCCGTATTATGCCATTTTTTCCGTCGCTTCGCGTCAGATATTGGCTAAATCAGTGGTTCGCGCCATAATCGCTTTTTAACGTCCTGAAAAGGAAACCAATACCATGGAAATACGCGTATTTCGCCAGGAAGATTTCGAAGAGGTGATCACCCTCTGGGAGCGCTGTGATCTGCTGCGTCCATGGAATGACCCGGAAATGGACATTGAACGCAAGGTCAATCATGACGTCAGCTTGTTTCTGGTCGCAGAAGTGAACGGCGAGGTGGTCGGCACAGTGATGGGGGGCTATGACGGTCATCGTGGCTCCGCCTATTACCTTGGCGTGCATCCTGAATTCAGGGGGCGCGGTATTGCTAATGCGCTGCTGAACCGACTGGAGAAAAAGCTCATTGCCCGTGGTTGTCCAAAGATTCAAATCATGGTGCGTGACGATAATGACGTCGTACAGGGCATGTATGAACGTCTGGGCTATGAACATGCGGATGTACTCAATCTGGGCAAGCGTTTGATTGAAGATGAAGAGTACTGAGTTTCATCCGGCCGACTATGACGGTCATGGGCGTCTGCGCCTGCCTTTTCTCTTCTGGTGCGTACTGTTGTTGCAGGCACGCACCTGGGTTTTGTTTGTGATAGCCGGTTCTTCTCGTGAGCAGGGCAACACGTTGCTGAATCTGTTTTATCCCGATCATGACGCATTTTGGCTGGGTTTGCTCCCCGGCGTTCCCGCCGTGTTGGCGTTTTTACTCAGCGGGCGACGCTTTGCGTTTCCGGTAATCTGGCGCTGGCTGCGCGGATTATTGATTCTCGCTCAACTGGTGCTGCTGTGCTGGCAGCCGGTGATGTGGCTGACAGGCGATCCGCTCAACGGTGTCGGGCTGGCGCTGCTGGTGGCGGATATCGTCGCACTGATCTGGCTGTTAACCAATCAACGTCTGCGCGCCTGTTTTTCCCTTGAGAAAGAATAACGGCACTTTTTGGGGAAACCGGACTCCAAGCAACGTTGATAAATAAGGAAGGAAGTGAAATGAAATCACTGCGTTTGACTTTATGCGCGATGCCGCTGCTACTGGCCGGGTGTTCAACGTTGTCCTCGGTGAACTGGTCTGCCGCTAATCCGTGGAACTGGTTTGGTTCTTCAACGCAGGTCACAGAGCAGGGCGTCGGAGCGTTAACGGGCGCGACACCGCTGGATGAAAAAGCTATTGCTGATGCGCTGGACGGTGATTACCGCCTGCGTAGCGGGATGAAGACTGATAACGGAAATGTGGTGCGCTTCTATGAAGCGATGAAAGACGACAAGCTGGCGATAGTCATCAATGGCAGCCAGGGAACCATTAGTCGTATTGATGTGTTAGACCACGATATTTCGTCAGTCGCGGGTGTCGAAATCGGTACACCGTTTAGCGACCTTTACACTAAAGCTTTCGGTAATTGCCAAAAGGCAACCGGCGATGACAGCGCGGGCGTTGAGTGTAAAGCTGAAGGAAGTCAACATATTAGCTATATTTTTTCCGGTGAATGGAGCGGGCCTGAGGATATAATGCCGTCTGACGACACGCTGAAAGCGTGGAAAGTAAGCAAAATTATCTGGCGGCGTTAATTTGCGTCTGAACAAATCGGCTTGTTAAAAAAACAGGTAGAATAGCGCCAATCAATGCCACGATGTCGTGGCATCTTTTTTTCAGGAGGAACAATGTCTCAGGTTCAGAGTGGCATTTTGCCAGAACATTGCCGTGCGGCGATTTGGATTGAAGCCAATGTTAAAGGCGACGTTGAGGCCCTGCGTGCGGCCAGCAAAACCTTCGCCGATAAGCTGGCGACCTTTGAAGCTAAGTTCCCGGATGCGCATCTGGGCGCGGTTGTCGCTTTTGGCAACAACACCTGGCGTGCATTGAGCGGCGGCGTCGGTGCTGAAGAGTTAAAAGACTTTATCCCTTACGGTAAAGGTCTGGCACCAGCAACCCAATATGACGTGTTGATCCATATTCTCTCTTTGCGTCATGACGTGAATTTCTCCGTTGCGCAGGCGGCAATGGAAGCATTTGGCGACTGTATTGAAGTCAAAGAAGAAATCCACGGTTTCCGTTGGGTCGAAGAGCGCGATCTCAGCGGCTTTGTTGACGGTACGGAAAACCCGGCAGGCGAAGAAACGCGCCGTGAAGTCGCCGTTATTAAAGATGGCGTCGATGCTGGCGGCAGCTATGTATTCGTGCAGCGTTGGGAACATAACCTGAAGCAGCTTAACCGCATGAGCATTCACGACCAGGAAATGATGATTGGCCGTACCAAGGAAGCCAACGAAGAGATCGACGGTGACGACCGTCCGGTAACATCCCACCTGAGCCGTGTGGATCTGAAAGAAGATGGCAAGGGGCTGAAAATTGTGCGCCAGAGCCTGCCATACGGTACAGCCAGCGGTACGCATGGTCTCTATTTCTGCGCGTACTGCGCGCGTCTGCACAATATTGAGCAGCAACTGCTGAGCATGTTTGGTGATACCGACGGTAAACGTGACGCGATGCTGCGCTTCACTAAACCGGTCACCGGTGGCTATTACTTTGCACCGTCGCTGGATCGACTGATGGCGCTGTAACCCCGGTGTTGCCTGGTAGCGCTCACGCTTACCAGGCCTACCACGTTCTTATCTGTCATGAAATTGAAAATCCCCGCCCCGACGGGGATTTTTTTTACCTGAAATTAACCTGATTTAGTGAGCTATTCCTCAGCATGAATTTGTTAATGCTGTATCTTCTGCGTGAATGAAGTGAAGGCTTCATATTCAAAAGGAGAATATTGAAATGGGAAAACTCACGGGCAAAACAGCATTGATTACGGGCGCATCTCAGGGTATTGGCGAGGGGATCGCCAGAACGTTTGCCCGCCATGGCGCGAACTTAATCCTGCTGGATATCTCCGATGAGATTGAAAAGCTGGCGGATGAACTGGCAGGGCGCGGGCATCGCTGCACAGCGGTTCACGCAGACGTCAGAGATTTTGCGTCGGTTACGGAAGCGGTAAAACGCGCGAAGAAAATTGAAGGCAAAATCGACATTCTGGTCAACAATGCAGGCGTATGCCGCCTTGGCAACTTCCTTGAAATGAGCGATGAAGATCGCGACTTCCACATTGATGTCAACATTAAAGGCGTCTGGAACGTGACGAAGGCCGTTCTGCCGGAGATGATTGCGCGCAAAGACGGGCGCATCGTGATGATGTCATCGGTAACTGGTGATCTGGTGGCCGACCCGGGTGAAACGGCGTATGCGTTGTCGAAAGCCGCTATTATCGGCTTAACCAAGTCCCTGGCGGTTGAGTACGCGCAATCGGGGATTCGTGTAAATGCCATTTGCCCGGGCTACGTTCGTACGCCAATGGCGGAAAATATTGCACGTCAGTCTAACCCGGACGATCCTGAATCGGTATTAGTCGACATGGCGAAAGCGATCCCGATGCGCCGTCTGGCCTGTCCGCTTGAAGTGGGTGAACTGGCGGCGTTCCTGGCGTCGGATGAATCCAGCTACTTAACTGGCACGCAAAACGTGATTGATGGCGGCAGCACCCTGCCTGAAAGCGTCAGCGTCGGCATCTGATTGATGCCAGTCTCCTCCCCGGTGAACCTGGGGAGGGGTTTCCCCTTATTCTCTTTTCAACTTTCAAATCATCAAACGGTATATAAAACCGTTACTCCTTTAGTGCCGGTTATAAATATGATGACCATAAGAAAGTCATTAAATTTATAAGGGTGCGCAATGGCCGTTAACTTACTGAAAAAAAGAACTCTGACGCTGGCGGCGCTGCTGTTGCTGGTGGGTCAGGCGCAGGCAACAGAACTGTTGAACAGTTCATACGATGTGTCTCGCGAGCTGTTTGCCGCCCTTAATCCCCCGTTTGAGCAGCAATGGGCGAAGGATAACGGCGGTGACAAACTGACGATAAAACAATCTCATGCCGGGTCATCAAAACAGGCGCTGGCGATTCTGCAAGGGCTGAAAGCCGATGTGGTAACCTATAACCAGGTGACCGATGTACAGATCCTGCACGACAAAGGCAAGCTGATCCCGGCCGACTGGCAATCTCGTCTGCCGAACAACAGTTCACCGTTCTATTCCACAATGGGATTCCTGGTGCGTAAAGGAAACCCTAAAAATATTCACGACTGGAATGACCTTGTGCGTTCTGATGTGAAACTGATTTTCCCGAACCCAAAAACCTCCGGTAACGCGCGCTATACCTATCTGGCGGCGTGGGGTGCTGCGGATAAAGCTGATGGTGGTGATAAAACCAAAACCGAACAGTTCATGACCCAGTTTCTGAAAAACGTCGAAGTGTTTGATACCGGCGGTCGCGGTGCTACCACCACCTTTGCAGAGCGCGGTCTGGGTGACGTATTGATCAGCTTCGAGTCAGAAGTTAATAACATTCGCAAGCAGTATGAAGCGCAGGGTTTTGAGGTTGTTATTCCGAAAACCAATATTCTTGCCGAGTTCCCGGTGGCCTGGGTAGATAAGAATGTGCAGGCCAACGGGACAGAGAAAGCGGCTAAAGCGTATCTGAACTGGCTGTACAGCCCGCAGGCGCAAACCATCATCACCGACTATTACTACCGTGTGAATAACCCCCAGGTGATGGACAAGCTGCAAGATAAATTCCCTCAGACTGAATTGTTCCGCGTAGAAGACAAGTTCGGCTCCTGGCCTGAAGTGATGAAAACACACTTTGTCAGCGGTGGTGAGCTGGACAAGTTGTTGGCGGCGGGGCGCAAGTAAATGTTTGCTGTTTCTTCCCGACGCGTACTGCCCGGCTTCACCTTAAGCCTGGGCACCAGCTTACTGTTTGTGTGCCTGATATTGCTGTTACCGCTCAGTGCGTTGGTAATGCAACTGGCGCAGATGAGCTGGGCGCAATACTGGGATGTGATTACTAACCCGCAGGTCGTGGCGGCCTATAAAGTCACGCTGCTGTCGGCGTTTGTGGCATCGATTTTTAACGGCGTTTTTGGTCTGTTAATGGCGTGGATCTTAACCCGCTATCGTTTTCCGGGCCGCACGCTGCTGGATGCGCTGATGGACCTGCCATTTGCGCTGCCTACGGCGGTAGCGGGTCTGACGCTGGCGTCGCTGTTTTCGGTTAATGGCTTCTACGGCGAGTGGCTGGCGAAGCTGGATATCAAGGTGACCTACACCTGGCTTGGTATCGCGGTGGCGATGGCGTTTACCAGCATTCCGTTTGTGGTACGTACCGTACAGCCGGTGCTGGAAGAGTTAGGTCCGGAGTATGAAGAAGCGGCGGAAACGCTGGGTGCTACGCGTTGGCAGAGTTTTCGTAAAGTGGTGCTGCCGGAGTTGTCTCCCGCGCTGGTGGCGGGCGTTGCGCTCTCGTTTACCCGAAGCCTCGGTGAGTTTGGCGCGGTTATTTTTATCGCCGGGAATATCGCGTGGAAAACGGAAGTCACCTCGCTGATGATTTTTGTTCGCTTGCAGGAGTTTGACTACCCGGCCGCCAGTGCGATTGCGTCAGTAATCCTTGGGGCTTCGTTGTTGCTGCTGTTTTCGATTAACACCCTGCAGAGTCGCTTTGGTCGACGCGTGGTAGGTCACTGATGGCAGAGATTACCCAATTGAAACACTATGGGGCGCCCCGAATTAACTGGGGTAAATGGTTTCTGATCGGCACTGGCATGCTGGTGTCCGCATTTATTTTGCTGGTGCCGATGATTTACATCTTCGTGCAGGCGTTCAGCAAGGGATTAATGCCGGTATTACAGAACCTGGCCGACCCGGACATGCTGCACGCTATCTGGCTGACGGTGCTGATTGCGCTGATTGCAGTACCGGTGAACCTGGTGTTTGGCGTATTGCTGGCCTGGCTGGTGACCCGTTTTAACTTCCCAGGACGCCAGCTGTTGCTGACGTTACTGGATATTCCGTTTGCCGTCTCGCCGGTGGTCGCCGGCCTGGTTTATCTGCTGTTTTACGGCTCTAACGGTCCGCTGGGTGGATGGCTGGATGAGCATAATTTGCAAATTATGTTTGCCTGGCCGGGAATGGTGCTGGTGACGGTATTCGTGACCTGTCCGTTTGTGGTGCGCGAGTTGGTGCCGGTGATGTTAAGCCAGGGCAGTAATGAAGATGAAGCGGCTGTGTTGCTGGGCGCGTCCGGCTGGCAGATGTTCCGCCGCGTGACGCTGCCGAATATCCGTTGGGCGTTGCTGTATGGCGTAGTGCTGACGAATGCCCGCGCGATTGGCGAGTTTGGCGCGGTATCGGTGGTTTCCGGCTCGATTCGCGGCGAAACCCTATCGCTACCGCTACAAATTGAATTACTGGAGCAGGACTACAACACGGTCGGCTCCTTTACCGCTGCAGCGCTGTTAACGCTGATGGCGATTATTACCCTGTTTTTGAAGAGCATGTTGCAATGGCGTCTGGAGAACCAGGAGAAACGCGCGCAGCAGGAGGAAAATCATGAGCATTGAGATTGCCAATATTAAGAAGTCTTTTGGTCGCACCCAGGTGCTGAACGATATCTCGCTGGATATTCCTTCAGGTCAGATGGTCGCGCTGCTGGGGCCATCTGGCTCGGGCAAAACCACGCTGCTGCGAATTATTGCCGGGCTGGAACATCAGTCCAGCGGGCATATCCGTTTTCATGGCACCGACGTCAGCCGTTTGCATGCTCGCGACCGTAAAGTGGGATTCGTATTCCAGCACTATGCGCTGTTTCGCCATATGACCGTTTTCGACAATATCGCCTTTGGCCTGACGGTTTTGCCACGGCGGGAGCGTCCGAATGCGGCGGCCATCAAAGCGAAAGTCACCAAATTGCTGGAGATGGTGCAGCTTGCCCATCTGGCGGATCGCTTTCCGGCGCAACTTTCCGGTGGACAAAAACAGCGTGTGGCGTTGGCACGAGCGTTAGCGGTGGAACCGCAGATCCTGCTGCTCGATGAGCCGTTTGGTGCACTTGATGCTCAGGTGCGTAAAGAGCTGCGTCGCTGGCTGCGTCAGTTACACGAAGAACTGAAATTCACCAGCGTGTTTGTGACCCACGATCAGGAAGAGGCGACAGAAGTGGCCGATCGCGTGGTGGTAATGAGCCAGGGACATATTGAACAAGCCGATGCGCCGGACCAGGTCTGGCGTGAACCGGCTACCCGCTTTGTGCTGGAGTTTATGGGTGAGGTTAACCGTCTGCAGGGGACGATTCGCGGTGGACAATTCCACGTCGGCGCACACCGTTGGCCATTGGGCTATACGCCAGCGTATCAAGGGCCGGTCGACCTGTTCCTGCGTCCGTGGGAAGTGGATGTGAGCCGTCGTACCAGCCTGGATTCCCCGTTGCCGGTACAGGTACTGGAAGCCAGCCCGAAAGGTCACTACACCCAATTAGTTGTGCAACCGCTGGGGTGGTATAACGAACCGCTGACGGTCATCATGCAGGGCGATGATTCCCCAAGCCGCGGCGAACGGCTGTTTGTCGGGCTGCAAAATGCGCGTCTGTATAATGGCGACCAGCGTATTGAAACGCGTGAAGAGGAACTTGCTCTGGCGGAATCTGCCTGATAGGTTAAAAAGTATGTTTATCGCCCGGTAAGCGCTGCGCCCCCGGGCTTTTTTACGAGCTCAAAACGTGAACACATTAGAACAAACAATTGGCAATACGCCTCTGGTGAAACTACAACGTCTGGCGCCGGATAACGGCAGTGAAATTTGGGTTAAGCTGGAAGGCAATAATCCCGCGGGTTCGGTGAAAGATCGGGCTGCGCTGTCGATGATTGTCGAAGCGGAAAAACGTGGAGAAATTAAGCCTGGTGATGTGTTGATCGAGGCAACCAGCGGTAATACCGGAATTGCGCTGGCGATGATTGCCGCGCTGAAAGGCTATCGCATGAAGCTGCTGATGCCAGATAACATGAGTCAGGAACGCCGTGCGGCGATGCGGGCTTACGGGGCTGAACTGATACTGGTGACCAAAGAGCAGGGAATGGAAGGGGCGCGCGATTTAGCGCTGGAAATGGCACAACGTGGCGAAGGTAAGTTGCTCGATCAGTTTAACAATCCTGATAACCCGTACGCGCATTACACCACCACCGGACCGGAAATCTGGCAGCAGACGTCAGGTCGTATTACTCACTTTGTCTCCAGTATGGGGACCACCGGTACCATAACCGGCGTGTCGCGTTTTCTGCGCGAGCAGGAAAAACCGGTCACTATCGTGGGCCTGCAGCCGGAAGAGGGCAGCAGTATTCCGGGGATTCGTCGTTGGCCTGCGGAGTATATGCCGGGCATTTTTAACGCCTCGCTGGTGGATGAGGTGCTGGATATTCATCAGAATGATGCGGAAAACACCATGCGCGCGCTGGCGGTGAAAGAGGGTGTGTTTTGCGGTGTCAGTTCCGGCGGCGCGGTAGCCGGAGCGATTCGCGTGGCCGAACAAAATCCGGGAGCGGTGGTGGTGGCGATCATCTGCGATCGCGGCGATCGCTACCTTTCGACCGGCGTGTTTGGCGAAGAACACTTTAACCAGGGATTAGGGATTTAGTTTGTAGGCCTGATAAGCATAGCGCCATCAGGCAAACGTACGGCACGATCGCCGGATGACGACGTAAAGCGTCTTATCCGGCCTGCCATAATCAATCGTTACGTTTTTCCACAAGCTTATCCAGGAACTGCCACAGCTTCTCATTCATCTGCTGATAATCCCATGCGCGCATCTCTTCGACAGAACGGATGAAACGCTTCCCTTTGGCTTCGGCTAACTCCTGCTCAGAGTGCTGAATTAATCCTTCGACCGCTTCGGCGGTAAACTCCATATGGCACTGAAAGCCATAGACAAAATTACCGTATTGTACGATTTGTCGTGGGCAGCCAACGCTTGTGGCAAGAATTGTCGCCTGGTCGGTTAATCCTGGCATATCGTTGTGCCAGTGACCGACCATCAGCGGCGATCCAAAGTGGGCGATCAGCGGGTGCGCTTTACCTGCTTCAGTCAGTGTAATGGGAAAATGACCAATCTCTTTTTCCGGGCTTTGACATACTTTCGCGCCCAGTGCTTCGCCAATGAGCTGTGAACCTAAGCAGATCCCCACCACAATTTTGCGTGCCGCAATCGCCTGGTTGATCAGGTGCTGTTCGGCCTGAGAGTCAAAATACGGGCACTCCGCCAGCGTGGTGCGTGGAGACTGCGGACCGCCAAAGACGACCAGCATATCGAAGCCATCGGCATTGGCGGGAACCGATTCTCCGGCGTAAACCCGTGACCAGCTGATGGTATAGCCACGTGATTCGGCCCACGGCAGATACGCGCCAGCAGATTCAAAAGACTCATGAATAACAAAATGAACTCGCACTTTTTCTCTCCTGTTAGCGTTTTTGCGCCTGATGAATATCAGCCGCCAGCTTATGAATATCGTTGTCGTTTAAGGTCGACAGCGTAATGCGCAGACCGTGCGATGGTGTATTCACACCAAATACCTCGCCTTCGCGTACCAGCCAACCGGATTTTGCCAGGGCAAAAGCAAGTGATTGACTGTGGTGCGCCAGAGGCAGCCACAGATTCAGACCATCAGCGACGGGCAGATCAATGCCATATCCTCTGAGAGCGGTGGTCAGTTTTTGCTGCTGTGTTGCGTAAAACTGCTGAGTCTGCACCAGCTTATGTCGATACTCTTCGTCGCTCAGGCAGGCGCAGGCTAAATCCTGAAGCAGATGGCTGACCCACTGGCTACCGGAGTTGAGTCGTAACCGCAGTTTCGCTGAAGTGACCGGATCGCTGGCCACAATGGCCAGGCGTAAGTCCGGACCTAATGTTTTCGACATTGAGCGGACAACCGCCCAGTGCGTGGTTTCCTTCGCAATCACCGGATACCAGTGGCAAGCAGATAGCAGCGCAAAGTGGTCGTCGACGATCACCAGCGTCTGCGGATAGCGGGCCAGAATTTCCTGCAATTGCGCCGCGCGTGAGGCGCTCAGGCTGCATCCCGTTGGGTTGTGAGCCCGCGGCGTCAGGATCACCGCCCGCGCACCTCTTTGTAACGCAGCCTCCAGCATGTCGGGTTGCATGCCTTCGTTGTCTACGGTGACCGGGCTCGCTGAGAATCCCGCATAACGCAACATATTGATGCTACTTAAAAAGCAGGGATCTTCTACCGCGACGCTATCGCCCGGCAATAAATGGGCGCACAGTAGCCGTTCAATGGCATCAATAGCACCGCTGGTGATATCAATTTCCCCCACGCCAGGGAGTGCATCCTGCATCCAGCGTGTGGCCCAGGTTTTAAGCTCAGGCGATACGACGGCATCGCCATACAGACGTGGATTCTTATTTATTTGCGCGAAATAACGGCTGAGATCGGGGAGACAAGTCGGCGCAGGGTTACCGCCGGAAAGGTCGGTAAGCGGGGTATCCGGGTTTCCACCTTCCAGCGCAACGGGGGCAGAAATTTCTTTGATCACCGTGCCATTGCGTCCGAGGCTCTGAGCCAGTCCGGAGGTGACAAGGCGTTTATAAGCCACCGCGACAGTATTACGGTTAACGTTCAATGCTGTTGCCAGTTCACGCACCGGTGGCAACGTTTCTCCTGCTGCCAACGTGCCTGTAGCGACATGTTGACGAATACTGTCAAAAATTTCGTTAGCGGTTTTTCCGTCGATCATTATTGACCTATGACAAAATGAATTTTAGCATATGACGATAATAGTGAGGCGTTAGCCCGCTGTCCAGCGAGAGGAGAGATTTATGGAGCAGGGGAGTGATATTCAGTCAGTGCTCTTCGACGACAAGCATCGGGCGTTACAAACCGATATTGTCGCCGTCCAGTCACAGGTGGTGTATGGCAGCGTAGGCAACAGTATCGCCGTCCCAGCTATCAAAGCGCAGGGATTACGCGTCACCGCGATCCCAACGGTGCTGTTCAGTAATACACCGCATTATGAGACCTTTTATGGTGGTGTTATCCCGGCCGACTGGTTTAGCGGCTATCTTCGCGCCTTAAATGAGCGCGATGCGTTACGTGAGCTAAAAGCGGTGACCACGGGGTATATGGGCAGTGCGGAACAAATCGCTCTGTTGGCACAGTGGCTGGAGACCGTTCGGGCTACCCACCCGGATCTGTGTATTCTGGTCGATCCGGTGATTGGCGATACGGACAGCGGCATGTACGTAAAGGCTGAAATACCGCAGGCGTATCGCAAACATCTGTTACCGCTGGCACAGGGACTGACGCCAAACGTGTTTGAGCTGCAGATATTGAGCGGTAAACCGTGTCGCACGCTGGATGAAGCGATATCGGCAGCCAAATCGCTGCTCACTGATACGCTGAAATGGGTGGTGATCACCAGCGCACCGGGAGAAACCGAGGAGGTCATTCAGGTTGCCGTTGTGACAGCTGAAACGGTTGAGGTGCTAGCCCATCCGCGGGTGAAAACGGACCTGAAGGGCACCGGCGATCTGTTCTGCGCCGAACTGGTGAGCGGTATCGTGCTGGGGAAACCACTCACTGCTGCCACGCATGACGCTGCACAGCGCGTACTGGACGTGATGACGTGGACGCACCAGTGCGGTTGTGATGAATTAATTCTGCCACCGGCAGGGGAGTCGCGATGAAGAGTTACCGGCTGGTGGTTCGCCAGAATGGGCGTATGGTTGGACATTTTGACACCAGCGGGAAAGAAGCGCTGGAAGATATCTGCGTGGCGCGGGCCATGTTTGGCATTGCGGGTGGTTACGACTGTGAGTTGTTGGTGGCGGATTCGGAACGACGGATGCTGGAAAGCGGGCCGGAGGGCATGAAAATCCTGATGCGCGAAGCGTATTATCGACCGATGACCGCGCACATTTAATGGCGGATGAAGTGTATAAAAAAATGGCGCCAATCGGCGCCATTTTTCTCTGCGGCAAGAATTACTTCTTGATGCGGATAACCGGGGTTTCACCCACGGTCACGCTACCGGACAGTTTGATCAGTTCTTTGATTTCGTCCATGTTGGAGATAACAACCGGAGTCAGGGTAGACTTGGCTTTTTCTTCCAGCAGCGGCAGATCGAATTCAATAACCGGGTCGCCCACTTTCACGCGCTGACCTTCTTCAGCGATACGCTTGAAACCTTCGCCTTTCAGTTCAACGGTATCAATACCGAAGTGAACAAACAGCTCAATGCCGCTATCAGATTCGATAGAGAACGCATGGTTGGTTTCAAAGATTTTGCCGATGGTGCCATCTACAGGAGCAACCATTTTGTTACCGGTTGGTTTGATAGCAATACCATCACCAACGATTTTTTCAGCAAAAACTACATCCGGCACGTCTTCGATGTTGACGATCTCGCCAGAGAGCGGAGCAACAATCTCAATAGTTCCGGTGTCTTTCTTATCATCAGAAACCAGAGATTTCAGTTTATCGAACAAACCCATGATCTTCTCCTAAGCAGTAAATTGGGCCGCATCTCGTGGATTAGCAGATTGTTTTTTCTTCAATGAACTTGTTAACCAGCGTCATTAACTCGTCCGTTGTCGGTTGAGCAAGAGCTTGCTCTGCTAACACCTTCGCATCTTCGAAGTTCGTGTTACGGATAATCTTCTTAATGCGCGGGATAGAAATGGCGCTCATAGAGAATTCGTCCAGACCCATCCCCAGCAACAGAAGTGTAGCACGTTCGTCGCCTGCAAGCTCACCACACATGCCGGTCCATTTGCCTTCAGCATGAGAAGCATCAATAACTTGCTTGATCAGCGTCAGAACAGATGGCGACATCGGTTGGTAAAGGTGTGAAATCATATCATTACCACGGTCAACTGCCAGGGTGTACTGCGTTAAATCATTGGTACCGATACTAAAGAAATCAACTTCTTTGGCTAAATGACGCGCAATGGTTGCCGCAGCCGGTGTTTCCACCATCACGCCAATCTCAATGCTTTCGTCGAATGCTTTACCTTCGTCGCGCAGTTCCTGTTTGTAGATTTCGATCTCTTTGCGCAGTGCGCGCACTTCTTCAACAGAGATAATCATCGGGAACATGATGCGCAGTTTGCCGAAAGCAGAGGCACGCAGAATAGCGCGAACCTGGTCACGCAGGATCTCTTTACGATCCATCGCGATACGCACGGCACGCCAGCCCAGGAACGGGTTCTCTTCTTTCGGGAAATTCATGTACGGCAGTTCTTTATCGCCGCCAATGTCCATGGTACGGACGATAACCGCCTGAGAGCCACACGCTTCAGCAACGGCTTTATACGCAGCAAACTGTTCTTCTTCAGTTGGCAGCGATTCACGGTCCATGAACAGGAATTCGGTACGATACAGACCCACGCCTTCAGCGCCATTACGCTCAGCGCCTTCAACGTCACGAACGGTACCAATGTTGGCACACACTTCAACCTGATGTCCGTCCAGCGTGATAGCCGGCAGATCTTTCAGCTTAGCGAGTTCCGCTTTCTCGGTAGCAACCTGCTCCTGAACGGCACGCAGTTGTTCGATAACGTCGTTAGTTGGGTTGACGTAAACCTGATTGTTTACGGCATCCAGAATCAGATAGTCGTCGTTTTTCACCTGAGAGGTGACGCTACCAGTACCGACGATGGCAGGCAGTTCCAAAGAACGCGCCATGATTGAGGTATGAGAGGTACGTCCACCTGCGTCAGTGATGAAACCCAGCACCTTCTCGAGGTTCAGCTGTGCGGTTTCTGACGGGGTCAAGTCAGCGGCAACCAGGATAACTTCCTCCTGGATAGCGCTCAGGTCGATAATTGCCAGACCCAGGATGTTACGCAGCAGGCGTTTACCGATGTCACGTACGTCAGCCGCACGTTCTTTCAGGTATTCATCATCCAGCTCTTCCAGGGCTGTGGCCTGACCTTCGATAATCTCATGCGCAGCGGCGTCAGCCGTCATGTGCTTATCTTTAATCAGGGCTATGATTTCCTGCTCCAGCTCCTCATCTTCGAGCAGCATAATATGCCCTTCAAAGATGGCTTCTTTTTCTTCACCGAATGTTTCACCAGCTTTGGTTTTGATCGCTTCCAGTTGCGCAGATGCCTTGGCACGACCGCTCAGAAAACGTTCAACTTCCTGATCAACCTTGTCGGCAGAAATTTTTTTCCGGTCAATGACGATTTCGTCTTCTTTCAGCAGCAGTGCCTTGCCGAAAGCGATACCCGGGGATGCTAAAATGCCTGAAATCATAACCCTACCTTACTTGTGACTGATATTTAAAAGAACTCGTTGAACTTACTCGAGTTCAGCCATCAGTTTAACCAGATGCTCAACTGCTTTCTGCTCGTCTTCGCCTTCTGCGGAAAGGGTAACAACGGTGCCCTGAGTCAGGCCCAGAGTCTGCAGCTTAAACAGGCTTTTTGCGCTAGCGCTTTTGCCGTTGGAAGTCACAGTGATTTCAGACGTAAAGCCTTTTGCTTCTTTAACAAATTGAGCAGCAGGGCGAGTATGCAGACCGTTCGGAGCGGTAATGGTAACTTCTTGCTGGAACATTATATTTCCCCAACTTATAGGTTTAGTGTTGTGGAACTAAAGTCTAGCCTGGCGGTTCAACTTTAGCCTGTATTGTTAGCGTCGACGTAAACAGGACGCGACACAAAAGGAGTTCGGTGCAATCCGTTGCTGGCAACTTCTTGCCGCTGACGTTTCGTTCGTCATTAAACATTATGCCGCGAAAGGAAGAGTTGAACCAAATCATAAAATCGATTCAGCTAGCGCTTTTCCTGTAACGATTAATTTCGCGCATCAAAATAATTAGTTTGGTTAAATACCAGTTCCGGCGGGCTGAATCAATGCCAGGTGGGTTGAAACTTTGAAGCAGGCCACAAAAAAGCACCCAAAAGGGTGCTTTTTTACGCGTTTTTAACATGCTGGCATTACTGTTGCAGTTCTTTCTCAGTGAAGAGATCGGCAAACAGTGCTGTGCTCAGATAACGCTCACCCGATGACGGTAGAATAACCACTATATTCTTATTGGTAAAGGTTTCATCTTCCTGCAGCTTAAGCGCGGCAGCAACGGCAGCACCTGAAGAGATACCTGCCAGAATACCTTCTTCTTCCATCAGGCGACGCGCAGTAGAGATTGCTTCATCATTGGTGATAGCGACGACTTTATCGATAAGTTTCAGATCAAGGTTGCCTGGAATGAAGCCTGCACCGATGCCCTGAATTTTATGTGGACCTGGTTTAAGTTCTTCACCCGCCAGCGCCTGGGCGATAACCGGAGAGTCTGTCGGCTCAACGGCAACGGTGATGAGGTCCGTTTTGCCCTTGGTCCCTTTAATGTAGCGAGTCACCCCGGTCAGCGTACCGCCGGTACCTACGCCAGAGATAAACACATCAACCTGACCATCGGTATCTTCCCAGATTTCCGGGCCGGTAGTTTTCTCGTGGATTTCCGGGTTAGCCGGGTTGCTGAATTGCTGAAGCAGCAGGAATTTTTCTGGGTCGCTGGCAACAATCTCTTCTGCCTTTTGAATCGCGCCCTTCATGCCTTTCGCGCCTTCGGTCAGCACCAGGTTTGCACCCAATGCCTTCAGCAATTTGCGACGCTCAATGCTCATGGTTTCTGGCATCGTCAGGGTGAGTTTGTAACCACGGGCGGCAGCAACGTAGGCCAACGCGATCCCGGTGTTGCCGCTGGTTGGTTCGACCAACTCAACGCCCGGCTTCAGTACACCACGTTTTTCGGCATCCCAAATCATATTGGCACCGATACGGCATTTGACGCTGAAGCTCGGGTTACGTGACTCCACCTTCGCCAGAATGCGTCCGTTACCGATACGGTTCAGTCGAACCAGCGGCGTATGACCGATAGTCAGCGAGTTGTCTTCAAAAATCTTACTCATGGCCTGTCCTTAACTGTATGAAATTGGGATACCGCTTCAGCATACCTGTTGAGAAAGTATGGGGAAGTAAGGATTTAGCATATCTATATTCAGAAAGGAAATATTCGACGTCAGTATGGAATAAGGGACGGCATAAGCCCCCCCTGTTTTACACATTTTTGCATTACTTCCATAACGCGTGTTTAGCACGATAGCAGTCTACCCACATCGCCGTGGCACCACAAACCGCAACCGGCATGATGAACAGATTGAGCACCGGGATCATCGTAAACAGACTGGTTAGCGCACCGAACTGCATGTTGGTGACTTTGCGTGTGCGCAGGGCGATACGCATCTCTTTAAAGGGCACTTTGTGGTTGTCGAACGGATAATCACAATATTGAATAGCCAGCATCCACGCACTGAACAGGAACCACAGTACCGGGGCAACGGTCTGCCCCACGCCGGGGATAAAATAGAGGAGCAGTAACACAAAGGCGCGCGGGAGATACCACGCCAGCTTTTGCCATTCGCGCTTCATAATACGGGGCACATCTTTCATGATGCCAAGAACGCCAGTGTCAGGCGGTGTTGCACCTGTCAGGCGGGCTTCGAGTTGTTCTGCCAACAAGCCGTTAAACGGTGCGGCAATCCAGTTGGCGATGGTAGAGAACAGGTAGCCAAACACCAGTAGCACGGAGATCGTGACAATCGGCCATAGCAAATAGCTAAGCCACTGTAGCCAGTTCGGGACGTGGCTCATCAGCGCAGGGATCCAACTGTCCAGTTGCGTAAACAGCCACCAGAATGCGCCGCCCATTAGCAGAATATTCACCAGTAAAGGCAGGATAACAAAGCGACGAATTCCCGGTTGAGTGATGAGTTTCCATCCCTGAGAAAAGTAATAAAAACCGCTGCGAGGTACAACTGCAGATGATGAAACCATGGTCAGGACATACTCCTTGTTATATGAGCTCTGGTAAACTTTGCGTATCTTACCGGGTTGTTGAGCGTTAGGCTGTTCAGAAATGTTCGAAAAAACAGCAAAAAGCACGTTTTTATTCATCTTTATGCCGTGAAAGCCAAGAGTGCACTTGCACTTGGCGTAATCGGCAAATACTCTTAGTGAGTAAATGTTTGCCGTGGTGGCAAGGTGTTAGAACAACAGAGAATATAATGATGCAGGATTTGCGTCTGATATTAATCATTGTTGGCGCGATCGCCATAATCGCTTTACTGGTACATGGTTTCTGGACTAGCCGTAAAGAACGGTCTTCTATATTCCGCGATCGCCCACTGAAACGCATGAAGTCTAAACGTGATGACGAGGATTCCTACGACGACAACGTCGAGGAAGACGAAGGCGTGGGCGAAGTCCGCGTGCATCGTGTGAATCATGCTCCCGGCAGCGCTCAGGAACATGGTGTTCCTCCTCAGTCGCCGCAACACCAGTACCAGCCGCCTTATGCGTCTGCTCAGCCGCGTCAACACGCGCAGCAGCCTGCACAAGCGCCTGTACCGCCGCCGCATGTTCAGCAGCCGCCGCAGCCCGTACAACCGCAGCAGCCGGTGCAACATCAGCCTGTTCAGCAGCAACCTGCGCAGCAGCCGATGCAACATCAGCCCGTTGCGCCGCAGGTTCAGCAGCCCGCGCCACAACCTGCGCCACAGACCTTCCAGCCAGCAGAGCCTGTTGTTGAACAGCAACCGCAGCCTGAACCGGTTGTTGAAGAAGCGCCCGTAGCTGAAAAACCGCAGCGTAAAGAAGCGGTCATCATTATGAACGTTGCGGCGCATCACGGCAGCGAGCTCAACGGTGAAGTGTTGCTCAACAGCATTCAGCAGGCTGGTTTTAAATTTGGCGATATGAATATTTTCCATCGTCATCTCAGCCCGGATGGTAGTGGCCCGTCGCTGTTCAGTCTTGCCAATATGGTTAACCCAGGGACGTTTGACCCTGAGATGACCGGCGATTTCAGCACGCCGGGCGTCACTATCTTTATGCAGGTTCCGTCCTATGGTGACGAGCTGCAAAACTTCAAGCTGATGCTGCAGTCCGCACAGCACATTGCCGATGAAGTGGGCGGTGTGGTGCTCGACGATCAACGTCGTATGATGACGCCGCAGAAACTGCGCGAGTATCAGGACCGCATCCGCGAAGTTAAAGAATCTCACGCCTGATTTTCCTCTGGCGTGACCTCTCCTTTCTGAACCCCCGCCTGTCGGGGGTTTTTTATCATTGATGGTGCGATATGGAATCAATCGAACAACAACTGACAGAACTGCGAACCACGCTTCGCCATCATGAGTATCTCTACCATGTGATGGATGCGCCGGAAATTCCTGATGCGGAATACGATCGTCTGCTGCGCGAACTGCGTGAACTGGAAGCGCAGCATCCTGAACTTGTCACGCCCGATTCACCCACCCAGCGCGTAGGTGCCGCACCACTGGCGGCATTCAGCCAGATCCGTCATGAAGTGCCGATGCTGTCGCTGGATAACGTGTTTGATGAGGAGAGTTTTCTCGCTTTCAATAAGCGCGTTCAGGACAGACTGAAGAGCACGGATAAACTGACCTGGTGCTGCGAGCTTAAGCTGGACGGCCTGGCGGTCAGTATCCTGTATGAAAACGGTGTGCTGGTCAGCGCGGCAACGCGTGGTGATGGTACGACTGGTGAGGACATTACCTCGAACGTGCGCACCATCCGCGCGATCCCGTTAAAACTGCGTGGCGATAATATTCCGGCTCGCCTGGAAGTGCGCGGTGAAGTGTTTTTGCCGCAGGCCGGGTTTGAAAAAATCAACGAAGAAGCCCGCCGCACTGGCAACAAAGTGTTTGCTAACCCGCGTAACGCGGCGGCTGGGTCACTGCGTCAGCTCGATCCACGTATTACAGCGAAGCGACCGCTTACTTTCTTCTGCTATGGCGTCGGCGTGCTGGAAGGCGGCGAACTGCCCGATACCCATCTGGGTCGCCTGCTGCAGTTTAAAGCGTGGGGCCTTCCGGTCAGCAACAGGGTAACGTTGTGCGACTCTCCGGAGGAAGTACTCGCTTACTATCATAAGGTTGAAGAAGACCGGCCGACGCTTGGATTCGATATTGACGGCGTGGTTGTCAAAGTCAACTCCATGGCGCTGCAGGAGCAACTGGGCTTTGTTGCCCGCGCACCGCGCTGGGCGGTAGCTTTTAAGTTCCCGGCGCAGGAACAGATGACTTTTGTTCGCGACGTTGAGTTTCAGGTCGGTCGTACCGGCGCGATTACGCCTGTCGCTCGCCTCGAGCCAGTGCAGGTGGCTGGTGTGCTGGTGAGTAACGCAACGCTGCATAACGCTGACGAAATCGAGCGGCTGGGTTTGCGTATTGGCGACAAAGTTGTTATTCGCCGTGCGGGCGATGTCATCCCACAGGTGGTGAACGTCGTACTCTCCGAACGCCCGGAAGATACGCGCGAAATCGAGTTTCCCACCCACTGTCCGGTATGCAACTCTGACGTTGAGCGTGTGGAAGGAGAAGCGGTTACTCGTTGTACCGGAGGTTTAATCTGCGGGGCACAGCGGAAGGAATCATTGAAACACTTCGTTTCCCGCCGTGCGCTGGATGTTGACGGTATGGGCGACAAAATTATCGATCAACTGGTCGAGAAAGAGTACGTGCACACACCAGCGGATCTGTTCACGCTGACCGCCGGTAAGCTGACCGGCCTCGATCGTATGGGGCCGAAGTCGGCGCAAAACGTGGTGAATGCGCTGGAAAAAGCGAAAGAGACCACGTTTGCCCGTTTCCTCTACGCGCTGGGTATTCGTGAAGTCGGCGAAGCGACGGCTGCGGGTCTGGCCGCGTATTTCGGTACGCTGGATGCGCTGGAGGCGGCTTCCATTGAAGAGCTGCAAAAAGTACCGGATGTGGGCATTGTGGTGGCCACTCACGTGTTTAACTTCTTTGCCGAAGAGAGTAACCGCGAGGTGATCGTGCAACTTCTGGCGCAGGGGATCCACTGGCCAGCGCCGGTGGTTATCAACGCTGAAGAAATCGACAGCCCGTTTGCCGGTAAAACGATTGTGCTGACCGGTAGCCTGAGCCTGATGTCACGCGATGACGCCAAAGCGCGTCTGACCGAGCTGGGCGCAAAAGTGGCGGGGAGCGTGTCGAAGAAAACCGATCTGGTGATTGCGGGGGAAGCGGCGGGCTCTAAACTGGCAAAAGCGCAGGAGTTGGGCATTGCCGTTATCGACGAAGCTGAAATGATCCGCTTACTGGGTGCCTGAGATGGAAAAAGAGCAGCTGGTTGAAATCGCCAATACCGTGATGCCCTTTGGCAAATATAAAGGGCGTCGGCTGATTGATGTACCGGAAGAGTATCTGCTGTGGTTTGCCCGTAAGGATGAATTCCCGCCGGGCAAACTGGGTGAGCTGATGCAAATCACGCTGCTGATTAAAACCGAGGGGCTGACGCAGCTGGTTCAGCCCCTGAAACGCCCGCTTTAGGCCTTCGCGGCGCGGCTCTTCTGCTGCGCCTGCAGCGCGTCCGTCTGTTGTTTGTAGCGACGCGCCAGCACGGCGCACACCATCAGCTGAATTTGGTGGAAAATCATCAATGGCAGCACCATCATACCAATTACCGATGTCGGAAACAGGATGTTTGCCATGGGGATCCCGTTGGCCAGACTTTTCTTCGATCCGCAGAAGACAATAGTGATTTCATCAGCTTTGCTGAAACCGCATTTCCTCGCGACAAAGACGTTGATAGCAATCACGATTGCCAGCAATATGATGCTAACAACCACGATAAACAGCAGTGAACCGACCCCCACTTTGTGCCAGATCCCATTAACCACGGCCTCACTGAAGGCGGAGTAAACCACCAGTAAAATGGAAGATTGATCCGTTTTTGCGATCCATTTTTTATGTTTTGACACCCAGTTGCCAATCCACGGTCGCGAGAGATGCCCCAGCACGAACGGCAGCAGCAGCTGCAGCATGATTTTCCCCACCTGTTCCAGGCTGCCTTCTGCGCCATGCATATTCATGACCAGGCCTACCAGCAGCGGCGAAAGAAAGATACCCAACAGACTGGAGGCCGAAGCGGAACACACGGCGGCGGCAACGTTACCGCCTGCCATTGAGGTAAAGGCGATAGCCGACTGCACCGTGGCGGGCAAAATACACAGGTACAGGAATCCGGTGTACAGCATCGGGTCAACGTTGACGGGCGCCCACCAGGCGAACAGGACGCCCAGCACCGGGAAGACAACGAACGTGCTGCACATCACCCACAGATGCAAACGCCAGTGGCTACCGCCGGCAATAATCGCCTCACGAGAGAGTTTGGCGCCGTGCATAAAAAACAGCAGCGCAATGGCGGCGGTGGTTAAGCCTTCAAAGAAAGGCACAAAGCCACCTTCGGCCGGGAAAAACGACGCCAATAAAACAACGGTAATCAGCGTTATCGTGAACGGATCAAGAATACGAAAAAGTTTCATAAAGACTCCTGAAATTCGGTAGCAACATTTTGCGTTTTTCCGTTTGAGAAATAAAATTGATTTATTGCATCTATATATGAATAGAATCGATGAATTATTCTTTGCGTCAATTACGTATCTTTGTCACCGTCGCTCAGGCCAAAAGTTTTAGCCGGGCGGGGGATATCATCGGCTTAAGCCAGTCGGCGGTTAGTCATAGTGTAAAAGAGCTGGAAGGGCAGACGGGTGTCCGGCTACTGGATCGTACAACGCGCGAGGTGGTGCTGACGGAAGCCGGACACCAGTTGGCGGCACGGCTGGAACGCATTCTGGATGAACTGCACAGTACGCTGCGTGAAGCCGGGCAGGTGGGTACGCAGTTAACCGGTACGGTGCGGGTTGCTGCCAGCCAGACGATTTCCGCGCATCTCATTCCGCAGTGTATTGCGCAGAGCAATCAGCTTTATCCGGCAATCGATTTTGTCCTGCATGACCGGCCACAGCAGTGGGTACTGGAGAGTATTCGTCAGGGGGAAGTGGATTTTGGCATTGTGATTGACCCGGGCGCCGTGACCGATCTGCAGTGTGAAGCCGTACTATCCGAACCGTTCCTGCTGCTGTGTCGCCATGATCATCCGTTAGCCCAACGTGAGTGGGTAAACTGGCAGGATTTGTACCACGAACGTCTGGTGTTACAGGATTACGCTTCCGGCAGCCGACCGCTGATCGATGCGGCGTTGGCCCATTTTTCCATTGATGCCAATATTGTTCAGGAGATTGGACACCCGGCAACGCTGTTCCCAATGGTGGAGGCGGGGATTGGCATCAGCGTGCTGCCCGCACTGGCGCTCCCCTTACCGCAGGGTAGCCACTTGCAGGTTAAGCGCCTGACGCCGGTTGTGGAACGACAACTGATGTTGGCGCGGCGCAAAAATCGCTCTCTCTCAACCGCCGCTCAGGCATTGTGGGACGTGGTGCGAATGCAGGCCAGTGAATTAACCGCCGGTCGTGCCCGCGATCCGTTGTATCAGATATAAATATCGACCTGATGTTGGTCGGAAGCCGTGTTGATGCCTTCAGCTTTTCTCTGATCGGCGCTTTGCTTTTGCTGCGACTCCTCGGCCTGCCGACGCAACAATTGATCCAACTGGGCTTGTAACATCTTGATTTGGGTCTGAATAAGTTCCTGCTGCTCGCGTTTCTGCTCAATAGTGCCACTGCTGTTGGGGATATCTTTGAGCTGCTGGGTTAGCTTGGTTATCTTTTGGGTGATTTGCGCAATCTGTGCGGAGATATCATTCCCGGCTGGTGCTTTTCCGCCGCTACTGCTTTGAACAGTTGGGGTGGAAACGTTGATAGTTGTCATACGGATTCCTCACGCCATAAAACATGAGTATCGGCATTAGTGAACAGAACTTCAGCGACAATACGGCCGAGCAGAGTTTAATAATAAAAATCCCAAATCTGCATGTATCTCTATTTCTGTGCCATTTCTGGCCCGAAAAAAATGTGATTTCAGGCTGGTTTAGTGCGACTCATCCATACCGATTTACTATCGGTTGTCGGGATAAACGGTATTGGTAATCGATTGCGTAGTCTCGCTATAACAGTGCGGTACGCGACATTATTTTCGACTACTCAGTATTAAGGACATCTCATGAGTCACTCTCTTTTCTCGCAAAATCCCTGGTACAGCGCCGACATCATTCGTAGTTGCAAACCCGATTTCACGCCGCGCGTAGCCTTTATTCTTGGCTCAGGCCTCGGCGCGTTGGCGGATCAAATCGAGGATGCAGTGGCCATCTCTTACGAGAAATTGCCGGGATTCCCTGTCAGTACCGTACATGGTCATGCCGGTGAGCTGGTGCTGGGAAATCTGGCCGGTATTCCAGTGGCCTGTATGAAAGGGCGTGGGCATTTTTATGAAGGTCGCGGCATGACGGTGATGACCGATGCCATTCGCACACTGAAGCTGCTGGGCTGTGAACTGTTATTTTGTACCAATGCCGCAGGCTCCCTCCGCCCTGAAGTTGGGCCGGGTAGTCTGGTTGCGCTTAGCGATCACATTAATACGATGCCGGGTACACCGATGGTGGGACTTAACGATGAGCGTTTTGGCGAGCGATTCTTTTCGCTGGCGAATGCCTATGATGCTGACTATCGTGCAATCCTGCAAACCGTTGCCGCAGAAGAAGGTTTCCCGCTGAGCGAAGGCGTATTTGTCTCTTATCCGGGGCCAAACTTTGAAACCGCGGCAGAAATCCGCATGATGCAAATCATTGGTGGCGATGTGGTGGGGATGTCGGTGGTGCCTGAGGTTATCTCTGCGCGCCACTGCGGTCTGAAAGTGGTTGCGGTGGCTGCCATCACCAACCTGGCGGAAGGTTTGGGGGATGTGAAGTTATCTCACGCGCAGACGCTGGCGGCAGCGGAACTCTCGCAGCAGAATTTTATCAATCTGATCTGCGGCTTTTTGCGCAAACTGGCCTGAATAATTAAAACATGACCCCGCTTGCGGGGTCTTACTTTTTTGGCAAGGAACGGAAAAATGGGTATCGCATCTCGCTTAAAGCTCATGTCGTTTTTGCAATATTTTATCTGGGGTAGCTGGCTGGTTACCTTGGGTTCTTACATGATTAACACCCTGGATTTTACCGGCGCGAATGTGGGTATGGTCTACAGCTCGAAAGGGCTGGCAGCGATTATTATGCCGGGCATTATGGGGATCATCGCCGATAAGTGGCTGCGTGCCGAGCGCGCCTACATGCTGTGCCATCTGGTGTGTGCTGGCGTGCTGTTGTACGCCACAACCGTTACCGATCCCCAGACCATGTTCTGGGTGATGTTGGTTAACGCGATGGCGTATATGCCGACGATTGCGTTATCGAACAGCGTCTCATATTCATGCCTTGCGCAGGCGGGTCAGGATCCGGTCACCACGTTCCCGCCAATTCGTGTATTTGGCACGATTGGCTTTATTGTGGCGATGTGGACGGTCAGCTTAATGGGGCTGGAGCTGAGCAGCGCGCAGCTGTATATCGCTTCAGGCGCATCGCTGCTGCTGGCTCTGTATGCGCTGACGTTGCCGAAAATACCGGTTGCGGAGAAAAAAGAATCCGCCACGCTGGCCAGTAAGCTGGGGCTGGATGCGTTTGTTTTGTTTAAAAATCCGCGCATGGCAATTTTCTTTTTGTTTGCCATGATGCTGGGGGCGGTGCTGCAAATTACCAACGTCTTTGGTAATCCGTTCCTGCATGATTTCGCCCGTAACCCTGAGTTTGCCAACAGCTTTGTGGTGAAATATCCCTCCATTTTGCTGTCGGTTTCTCAGATGGCGGAAGTGGGCTTTATCCTCACTATCCCGTTCTTCCTCAAACGTTTTGGCATCAAAACGGTGATGCTGATGAGCATGCTGGCGTGGACGCTGCGCTTTGGCTTCTTTGCCTTTGGCGATCCGTCCCCGTTTGGCTTTGTGTTGCTGCTTATGTCGATGATCGTTTACGGCTGCGCGTTTGATTTCTTCAACATCTCCGGGTCGGTATTTGTCGAGCAGGAAGTTGACTCAAGCATTCGCGCCAGCGCCCAGGGGCTGTTTATGACGATGGTAAATGGCATTGGCGCGTGGGTGGGTTCAATCCTGAGCGGGATGGCGGTGGACTATTTTTCTGTCGATGGCGTCAAGGATTGGCAAACTATCTGGCTGGTGTTTGCCGCTTACGCGCTGGTCCTGGCGGTTATCTTTGCATTGTTCTTTAAATATAAGCATGAGCCTGAACGACTGGCGCAGAAATCACCGGCACATTAATGCTCCTTTAGCGGCGGGTTCTGATACCCGCCGTTTCATTTTCTGCGATGCAATGTGGTAACTTTGCGCATTATTCTTCACTCAGGAGCGCATTATCCATGGAACGCACGCACCGCATCGATCTGAAGTTACTGCGTTATTTTCTTGCCGTCGCAGAAGAACTGCATTTTGGACGCGCTGCTGCTCGCCTGAATATGTCGCAACCGCCGCTCAGTACGCATATCAAAGAGCTGGAACAGCAGCTCGGCACGTTGCTATTTATCCGTCATTCCCGCAGCGTGGCGTTAACCCACGCCGGAAAAATTTTGATGGAAGAATCGCGCAGACTGTTATCCAGTGCTAATCAGGCGCTGGCACGAGTGGAACAGATTGGTCGCGGTGAGGCAGGGCGAATTGAGCTTGGCGTCATTGGTACCGCAATGTGGGGAAAAATGCGTCCGGTGATGCGGCGTTTTCTGAAGGAAAATCCCAACGTTGAGGTGCAGTTTCGCGAGAACATGCCTGCCATGCAGATGACGATGCTGGAAAGACGTGAACTGGATGCGGGAATTTGGCGCATGGCTACTGAACCTTCTCCCGGATTTACCAGCCTGCGCTTACATGAATCCTCATTTTTGGTGGCCATGCCGGAAGAACATGCTCTTACCGCCTGTGAATCCGTACCGCTGGAAGCGTTGAGAAATGAATATTTTGTCACGATGCCCTCCATTCATACCGACTGGGCATTTTTACAGCGCGTTTGCCTGAGCGCCGGATTTTCACCGATGATTATTCGTGAGGTGAGGGAGCCGCAAACGGTGCTGGCGATGATTAGCATGGGGATTGGGATTACGCTGATTGCCGATAGCTATGCCCAGATGAGCTGGCCTGGCGTGGTATTCCGGCCGTTAGAAGAACGTATTCCGGCGGATTTGTATATTGTCTATGAACAGCAGCAGGCCACGCCAGCGCTGGAAAAACTGGTGGCGGCTTTGATGGTATGATGTCTGTGCCGGATGGCGACTAACGTCTTATCCGGCCTACGAGGGGAGTATTGTCAGTAGGCCTGATAAGCGTAGCGCATCAGGCAATTGTATAAATCGCAGATAGCAAAAAAGCGCCTTTAGGGCGCTTTTTTACATTGGTGGGTCGTGCAGGATTCGAACCTGCGACCAATTGATTAAAAGTCAACTGCTCTACCAACTGAGCTAACGACCCGAAGTGGTGGGTGATGACGGGATCGAACCGCCGACCCCCTCCTTGTAAGGGAGGTGCTCTCCCAGCTGAGCTAATCACCCACTTCGGTACTTCACATTTTAACAAGAAATCCAGCTGGCGAGAAAGTGGTGGGTGATGACGGGATCGAACCGCCGACCCCCTCCTTGTAAGGGAGGTGCTCTCCCAGCTGAGCTAATCACCCACT
>NZ_RPOI01000013.1 GCF_003818115.1 Citrobacter youngae
TTCTTACATCCCGGAACCAGAACGTGCTATCGATAAGCCGTTCCTGCTGCCAATCGAAGACGTATTCTCCATCTCCGGTCGTGGTACCGTTGTTACTGGTCGTGTAGAACGCGGTATCATCAAAGTTGGTGAAGAAGTTGAAATCGTTGGTATCAAAGAGACTGCCAAGTCTACCTGTACTGGCGTTGAAATGTTCCGCAAACTGCTGGACGAAGGCCGTGCTGGTGAGAACGTTGGTGTTCTGCTGCGTGGTATCAAACGTGAAGAAATCGAACGTGGTCAGGTACTGGCTAAGCCGGGCTCTATCAAGCCGCACACCAAGTTCGAATCTGAAGTGTACATTCTGTCCAAAGACGAAGGCGGCCGTCATACTCCGTTCTTCAAAGGCTACCGTCCGCAGTTCTACTTCCGTACTACTGACGTGACGGGTACCATCGAACTGCCGGAAGGCGTAGAGATGGTAATGCCGGGCGACAACATCAAAATGGTTGTTACCCTGATCCACCCAATCGCGATGGATGACGGTCTGCGTTTCGCAATCCGTGAAGGCGGCCGTACTGTAGGTGCGGGCGTTGTTGCCAAAGTAATGAGCTAATTGCCGAATAACATTTGACGCAATGCGCAATAAAAGGGCATCATTTGATGCCCTTTTTGCACGCTTTCACACCAGAACCTGGCTCATCAGTGATTTTTTTTGTCATAATCATTGCTGAGACAGGCTCTGAAGAGGGCGTTTAGTCCGAAACGCACCAGAGCATTTCGGTTTGGATCGCCTCGCTTACGCGGGGTGAAAATGTTTGTAGAATACTTCTGACAGGTTGGTTTATGAGTGCGAATACCGAAGCTCAAGGAAGCGGGCGCGGCCTGGAAGCGATGAAGTGGGTTGTTGTCGCTATATTGCTGCTTGTAGCTATCGTTGGCAACTACCTCTATCGTGACATGATGCTGCCGCTGCGTGCGCTGGCCGTAGTGATTCTGATTGCCGCAGCGGGTGGTGTCGCGCTGTTGACAACAAAAGGTAAAGCGACCGTTGCTTTTGCCCGTGAAGCGAGAACCGAAGTCCGTAAGGTCATTTGGCCAACTCGCCAGGAAACGCTGCACACCACGCTGATCGTTGCTGCGGTCACTGCGGTAATGTCACTGATCCTGTGGGGACTGGATGGTATTCTGGTTCGCCTGGTATCCTTTATCACTGGCCTGAGGTTCTAAGATGTCTGAAGCCCCTAAAAAGCGCTGGTACGTCGTTCAGGCGTTTTCCGGTTTTGAAGGCCGCGTAGCCACATCGCTGCGCGAATATATCAAGTTACAAAATATGGAAGAGCTGTTTGGCGAAGTCATGGTGCCGACCGAAGAAGTGGTCGAAATCCGTGGCGGCCAGCGTCGCAAGAGCGAACGTAAATTCTTCCCGGGCTATGTACTGGTCCAGATGGTGATGAATGATGCAAGCTGGCACCTGGTGCGCAGTGTGCCGCGTGTGATGGGCTTTATCGGCGGTACATCTGACCGTCCGGCGCCGATCAGCGACAAAGAAGTTGATGCGATCATGAACCGTCTGCAGCAGGTTGGCGATAAGCCGCGTCCGAAAACGATGTTTGAACCAGGTGAAATGGTTCGCGTTAGCGACGGTCCGTTTGCTGACTTTAACGGCGTCGTTGAAGAAGTGGACTACGAGAAGTCTCGTCTGAAAGTTTCCGTATCTATCTTCGGTCGTGCGACTCCGGTTGAACTGGACTTCGCTCAGGTTGAAAAAGCCTAATACGCCGATCAAAAAAGCGACGATTTAATCGTTGCACAAGGCGCGAGATTGGAATACAATTTCGCGCCTTTTGTTTTTATGGATCCTATCCGTAAAACGAATTTAATCACGGGGAGCCTCCTTGAGGCGCTATAACCCAATCAGAGGAATTTAGAATGGCTAAGAAAGTCCAAGCCTATGTCAAGCTGCAGGTTGCAGCTGGTATGGCTAACCCGAGTCCGCCGGTAGGTCCAGCACTGGGTCAACAAGGCGTGAACATCATGGAATTCTGCAAAGCGTTCAACGCTAAGACTGATTCCATGGAAAAAGGTCTGCCGATCCCGGTTGTTATCACCGTTTACGCTGACCGTTCTTTCACTTTCGTTACCAAAACGCCTCCGGCAGCAGTTCTGCTGAAGAAAGCGGCTGGTATCAAGTCTGGTTCCGGCAAGCCGAACAAAGACAAAGTGGGTAAAATTTCCCGCGCTCAGCTGCAGGAAATCGCGCAGACCAAAGCTGCCGACATGACTGGTTCCGACATTGAAGCGATGACTCGCTCCATTGAAGGTACTGCACGTTCCATGGGCCTGGTAGTGGAGGACTAAGAAATGGCTAAACTGACCAAGCGCATGTCCGTGATCCGTGACAAAGTTGATGCTACTAAGCAGTACGACATCAACGAAGCTATCGCTCTGCTGAAAGAGCTGGCCACTGCTAAATTCGTAGAAAGCGTGGACGTTGCTGTTAACCTCGGCATCGACGCTCGTAAATCTGACCAGAACGTACGTGGTGCAACTGTACTGCCGCACGGTACTGGCCGTTCCGTTCGCGTAGCCGTATTTACCCAAGGCGCAAACGCTGAAGCTGCTAAAGCTGCAGGCGCTGAGCTGGTAGGTATGGAAGATCTGGCTGACCAGATCAAGAAAGGCGAAATGAACTTTGACGTTGTTATTGCTTCCCCGGATGCAATGCGCGTTGTTGGCCAGCTGGGTCAGGTTCTGGGTCCGCGCGGCCTGATGCCAAACCCGAAAGTTGGTACTGTAACCCCTAACGTTGCTGAAGCTGTTAAGAACGCTAAAGCGGGTCAGGTTCGTTACCGTAACGACAAAAACGGCATCATCCACACCACCATCGGTAAAGTGGATTTTGACGCTGACAAACTGAAAGAAAACCTGGAAGCTCTGCTGGTTGCGCTGAAAAAAGCAAAACCGACTCAGGCAAAAGGCGTGTACATCAAGAAAGTTAGCATCTCCACCACCATGGGTGCTGGTGTTGCCGTTGATCAGTCCGGTCTGACTGCGACTGTGGCGAACTAATATTCGCCTTTACGTGGGCGGTGATTTTGTCTACAATCTTACCCCCACGTTTCTGTTGAAATAAACAGAACTCTATGCGAGTCATTTGAATTGTAGCAAGGCAGCAATTGAGTGAATCGCTGGGAGTGTAGTTAACTACATGACCGGTGTGAACGAGAGCAGCTAACGCAGTTACGGTTCAAAGGGCGAAGTCATAGACAAGATTTGTTCGTTGGAGCCTGGCCTATCCAGGCCTCCGTCGAAGACCGCAGGTGTTTCGTCAGAAACTTAATGCCCTGCGTAGACGGTGACAGAACGCTAAGATTATTTCTGATACTCTGGCTTGTTTCTGCTCACCGTATTTAGACGCTCTCTCCGTTGGGGGGAGTGAAGTGAGTTCCGGAACATGAGTTCCGGCAAACATCCAGGAGCAAAGCTAATGGCTTTAAATCTTCAAGACAAACAAGCGATTGTTGCTGAAGTCAGCGAAGTAGCCAAAGGCGCGCTGTCTGCAGTAGTTGCGGATTCCCGTGGCGTAACTGTAGATAAAATGACTGAACTGCGTAAAGCAGGTCGTGAAGCTGGCGTATACATGCGTGTTGTTCGTAACACCCTGCTGCGCCGCGTCGTTGAAGGTACTCAGTTCGAGTGCCTGAAAGACACGTTTGTTGGTCCGACCCTGATTGCATACTCTATGGAACACCCGGGCGCTGCTGCTCGTCTGTTCAAAGAGTTCGCGAAAGCGAATGCAAAATTTGAGGTCAAAGCCGCAGCCTTTGAAGGTGAGTTGATCACGGCATCGAACATCGATCGCCTGGCAACCCTGCCGACCTACGAAGAAGCAATTGCACGCCTGATGGCAACCATGAAAGAAGCTTCGGCTGGCAAACTGGTTCGTACTCTGGCTGCTGTACGCGATGCGAAAGAAGCTGCTTAATCGCAGTTATCTTTCTCAAGCATCTGCTTACGTATAAACTTATTCTGATTTTCAGGAACAATTTAAATGTCTATCACTAAAGATCAAATCATTGAAGCAGTATCCGCTATGTCCGTAATGGACGTTGTAGAACTGATTTCTGCAATGGAAGAAAAATTCGGTGTTTCTGCTGCTGCTGCTGTAGCTGTAGCTGCGGGCCCGGCTGAAGCTGCTGAAGAAAAAACTGAATTCGACGTAATTCTGAAAGCTGCTGGCGCTAACAAAGTTGCTGTTATCAAAGCAGTACGTGGCGCAACTGGCCTGGGTCTGAAAGAAGCTAAAGACCTGGTAGAATCTGCACCGGCTGCGCTGAAAGAAGGCGTGAGCAAAGACGACGCAGAAGCACTGAAAAAATCTCTGGAAGAAGCTGGCGCTGAAGTTGAAGTTAAATAAGCCAACTTTTCTGGTTGCAGCCTAAGAAATTAGGCTGATGGCTGGTGACTTTTTTAGTCACCAGCCTTTTTGCGCTGTAAGGCGCCAGTAGCATTTCACACTGTTTGACTACTGCTGTGCCTTTCAATGCTTGTTTCTATCGACGCCTTAATATACTGCGACAGAGCGTCAGTTCTGTGTAAATCGCAATGAAATGGTTTAAGCGTGATAGCAACAGGCATTGCGGAAAGTATTCGATTTTCCGGTCAACAAAATAGTGTTGCACAAACTGTCCCTTCGTCGGACAGATGGGTCGACTTGTCAGCGAGCTGAGGAACCCTAATGGTTTACTCCTATACCGAGAAAAAACGTATTCGTAAGGATTTTGGTAAACGTCCACAAGTACTGGACATACCTTATCTCCTTTCTATCCAGCTTGACTCGTTTCAGAAGTTCATCGAGCAAGATCCTGAAGGGCAGTATGGTCTGGAAGCAGCTTTCCGTTCCGTTTTCCCGATTCAGAGCTACAGCGGTAATTCCGAGCTGCAATACGTCAGCTACCGCCTTGGCGAACCGGTGTTTGACGTTCAGGAATGTCAGATCCGTGGCGTGACCTATTCCGCACCGCTGCGCGTAAAACTGCGTCTGGTGATCTACGAGCGCGAAGCGCCGGAAGGCACCGTAAAAGACATTAAAGAACAAGAAGTCTACATGGGCGAAATTCCGCTCATGACTGACAACGGTACCTTTGTTATCAACGGTACTGAGCGTGTTATCGTTTCTCAGCTGCACCGTAGTCCTGGCGTCTTCTTTGACTCCGACAAAGGTAAAACCCACTCTTCGGGTAAAGTGCTGTATAACGCGCGCATCATTCCTTACCGTGGTTCCTGGCTGGACTTCGAATTCGATCCGAAGGACAACTTGTTCGTACGTATTGACCGTCGCCGTAAACTGCCTGCGACCATTATTCTGCGTGCGCTGAACTACACCACTGAGCAGATCCTTGACCTGTTCTTTGAGAAAGTTGTTTTCGAAATTCGTGACAACAAGCTGCAGATGGAACTGGTGCCGGAACGCCTGCGTGGTGAAACCGCCTCCTTTGACATCGAAGCTAACGGCAAAGTGTACGTCGAAAAAGGCCGTCGCATCACTGCGCGCCACATTCGCCAACTGGAAAAAGACGATATCAAACATATCGAAGTTCCGGTTGAATACATTGCTGGTAAAGTTGCGGCTAAAGACTACGTTGACGAATCTACTGGCGAGCTGATCTGCGCAGCTAACATGGAGCTGAGCCTGGATCTGCTGGCTAAGCTGAGCCAGTCTGGTCACAAACGTATCGAAACGCTGTTCACTAACGATCTGGACCACGGTCCGTACATTTCTGAAACTGTACGCGTCGACCCAACTAACGATCGTCTGAGCGCGTTGGTAGAAATCTACCGCATGATGCGCCCTGGTGAGCCGCCGACTCGTGAAGCTGCTGAAAGCCTGTTTGAGAACCTGTTCTTCTCCGAAGACCGCTATGACCTGTCTGCGGTTGGTCGTATGAAGTTCAACCGTTCTCTGCTGCGCGACGAAATCGAAGGTTCCGGTATCCTGAGCAAAGACGACATCATCGAAGTGATGAAGAAGCTCATCGATATCCGTAACGGTAAAGGCGAAGTCGATGATATCGACCACCTCGGCAACCGTCGTATCCGTTCCGTAGGCGAAATGGCGGAAAACCAGTTCCGCGTTGGCCTGGTACGTGTTGAGCGTGCGGTGAAAGAGCGTCTGTCTCTGGGCGATCTGGATACCCTGATGCCTCAGGATATGATCAACGCCAAGCCGATTTCTGCAGCAGTGAAAGAGTTCTTTGGTTCCAGCCAGCTGTCTCAGTTTATGGACCAGAACAACCCGCTGTCTGAGATTACGCACAAACGTCGTATCTCTGCACTCGGCCCAGGCGGTCTGACCCGTGAACGCGCAGGCTTCGAAGTTCGAGACGTACACCCGACTCACTATGGTCGCGTATGTCCAATCGAAACGCCTGAAGGCCCGAACATCGGTCTGATCAACTCCCTGTCCGTGTATGCACAGACTAACGAATACGGCTTCCTCGAGACGCCGTACCGTAAAGTGACCGACGGTGTTGTAACCGATGAAATTCATTACCTGTCTGCTATCGAAGAAGGCAACTACGTTATCGCTCAGGCGAACTCCAACCTGGATGACGAAGGGCACTTTGTAGAAGATCTGGTTACCTGCCGTAGCAAAGGCGAATCCAGCTTGTTCAGCCGTGATCAGGTTGACTACATGGACGTATCCACCCAGCAGGTGGTATCCGTCGGTGCGTCCCTGATCCCGTTCCTGGAACACGATGACGCCAACCGTGCATTGATGGGTGCGAACATGCAACGTCAGGCGGTTCCAACTCTGCGCGCTGATAAGCCGCTGGTTGGTACCGGTATGGAACGTGCTGTTGCCGTTGACTCCGGTGTTACTGCTGTTGCTAAACGTGGCGGTACTGTTCAGTACGTGGATGCTTCCCGTATCGTTATCAAAGTTAACGAAGACGAGATGTACCCGGGCGAAGCAGGTATCGACATTTATAACCTGACCAAATACACCCGTTCTAACCAGAACACCTGTATCAACCAGATGCCTTGCGTATCTCTGGGCGAGCCGGTTGAACGTGGTGATGTGCTGGCAGACGGTCCGTCCACCGACCTCGGTGAACTGGCGCTGGGTCAGAACATGCGCGTGGCATTCATGCCATGGAATGGTTACAACTTCGAAGACTCCATCCTCGTATCCGAGCGTGTTGTCCAGGAAGACCGTTTCACCACCATCCACATTCAGGAACTGGCATGTGTGTCCCGTGACACCAAGCTGGGGCCAGAAGAGATCACTGCTGACATCCCGAACGTGGGTGAAGCTGCGCTCTCCAAACTGGATGAATCCGGTATCGTTTACATTGGTGCAGAAGTGACCGGTGGCGACATTCTGGTTGGTAAGGTAACGCCGAAAGGTGAAACCCAGCTGACGCCAGAAGAGAAGCTGCTGCGTGCGATCTTCGGTGAGAAAGCGTCTGACGTTAAAGACTCTTCTCTGCGCGTGCCAAACGGTGTTTCCGGTACGATTATCGACGTTCAGGTCTTTACTCGCGATGGCGTAGAAAAAGACAAACGTGCGCTGGAAATCGAAGAGATGCAGCTGAAGCAGGCGAAAAAAGACCTGTCTGAAGAGCTGCAGATCCTCGAAGCTGGCCTGTTCAGCCGTATCTACGCTGTGCTGGTTTCCGGTGGTGTTGAAGCTGAGAAGCTCGACAAACTGCCGCGCGACCGCTGGTTAGAACTCGGCCTGACCGACGAAGAAAAACAGAATCAGCTGGAACAACTGGCTGAGCAGTACGACGAACTGAAACACGAATTCGAGAAAAAACTCGAAGCGAAACGCCGTAAAATCACTCAGGGCGACGATCTGGCACCGGGCGTGCTGAAGATTGTTAAGGTTTATCTGGCGGTTAAACGTCGGATCCAGCCTGGTGATAAGATGGCAGGTCGTCACGGTAACAAGGGTGTAATCTCTAAGATCAACCCGATCGAAGATATGCCACACGATGCTAACGGTACGCCGGTAGATATCGTACTGAACCCGCTGGGCGTACCATCGCGTATGAACATCGGTCAGATCCTTGAAACCCACCTGGGTATGGCTGCAAAAGGTATCGGCGATAAGATCAACGCCATGCTGAAACAGCAGCAGGAAGTCGCGAAACTGCGCGAATTCATCCAGCGTGCTTACGATCTGGGTTCAGATGTTCGTCAGAAAGTTGACCTGAATACCTTCAGTGATGAAGAAGTTCTGCGTCTGGCTGAAAACCTGAAAAAAGGTATGCCGATCGCAACGCCGGTATTCGACGGTGCGAAAGAGTCTGAAATCAAGGAACTGTTACAGCTGGGTGGCCTGCCAACTTCCGGTCAGATCACACTGTTCGACGGTCGTACCGGTGAGCAGTTCGAGCGCCAGGTTACCGTTGGCTACATGTACATGCTGAAACTGAACCACCTGGTTGATGACAAGATGCATGCGCGTTCTACCGGTTCTTACAGCCTGGTTACTCAGCAGCCGCTGGGTGGTAAGGCGCAGTTCGGTGGTCAGCGCTTCGGGGAGATGGAAGTGTGGGCGCTTGAAGCATACGGCGCGGCATACACCCTGCAGGAAATGCTCACCGTTAAGTCTGATGACGTGAACGGCCGTACTAAGATGTATAAAAACATCGTGGACGGCAACCATCAGATGGAACCAGGCATGCCGGAATCCTTCAACGTATTGTTGAAAGAGATTCGTTCGCTGGGTATCAACATCGAGCTGGAAGACGAGTAACTCTCGATCAAACAGGTCACTGGTGCTGGCGTAACAGCCAGCGCCAGATTGTGCTAACTCCGACGGGAGCAAATCCGTGAAAGATTTATTAAAGTTTCTGAAAGCGCAGACTAAAACCGAAGAGTTTGATGCGATCAAAATTGCTCTGGCCTCGCCAGACATGATCCGTTCATGGTCTTTCGGTGAAGTTAAGAAGCCGGAAACCATCAACTACCGTACGTTCAAACCTGAACGTGACGGCCTTTTCTGCGCCCGTATCTTTGGGCCGGTAAAAGACTACGAGTGCCTGTGCGGTAAGTACAAGCGCCTGAAACACCGTGGTGTGATCTGTGAGAAGTGCGGCGTTGAAGTGACCCAGACCAAAGTACGCCGTGAGCGTATGGGCCACATCGAGCTGGCGTCTCCGACCGCTCACATCTGGTTCCTGAAATCTCTGCCGTCCCGTATCGGTTTGCTGCTCGATATGCCGCTGCGTGATATCGAACGTGTACTGTACTTCGAATCTTATGTGGTTATCGAAGGCGGTATGACTAACCTGGAACGTCAACAGATCCTGACTGAAGAGCAGTATCTGGACGCGCTGGAAGAGTTCGGTGACGAATTCGACGCGAAGATGGGTGCGGAAGCAATCCAGGCCCTGCTGAAGAGCATGGATCTGGAGCAAGAGTGTGAAACTCTGCGCGAGGAGCTGAACGAAACCAACTCCGAAACCAAGCGTAAGAAGCTGACCAAGCGTATCAAACTGCTGGAAGCCTTTGTACAGTCTGGCAACAAGCCAGAGTGGATGATCCTGACCGTTCTGCCGGTTCTGCCGCCAGATCTGCGTCCGCTGGTTCCGCTGGATGGTGGTCGTTTCGCAACGTCGGATCTGAACGATCTGTATCGTCGCGTGATCAACCGTAACAACCGTCTGAAACGTCTGCTGGATCTGGCTGCGCCGGATATCATCGTACGCAACGAAAAACGTATGTTGCAGGAAGCGGTTGACGCCCTGCTGGATAACGGTCGTCGCGGTCGTGCGATCACCGGTTCTAACAAACGTCCTCTGAAATCTTTGGCTGACATGATCAAAGGTAAACAGGGTCGTTTCCGTCAGAACCTGCTCGGTAAGCGTGTTGACTACTCCGGTCGTTCTGTAATCACCGTAGGTCCATACCTGCGTCTGCATCAGTGCGGTCTGCCGAAGAAAATGGCACTGGAACTGTTCAAACCGTTCATTTACGGCAAGCTGGAACTGCGTGGCCTGGCCACCACCATCAAAGCCGCTAAGAAAATGGTTGAGCGTGAAGAAGCTGTCGTTTGGGATATCCTGGACGAAGTTATCCGCGAACACCCGGTACTGCTGAACCGTGCACCAACACTGCACCGTCTGGGTATCCAGGCATTTGAGCCGGTACTGATCGAAGGTAAAGCTATCCAGCTGCACCCGCTGGTTTGTGCGGCATATAACGCCGACTTCGATGGTGACCAGATGGCTGTTCACGTACCGCTGACGCTGGAAGCCCAGCTCGAAGCGCGTGCGCTGATGATGTCTACTAACAACATCCTGTCTCCGGCGAACGGCGAACCTATCATCGTTCCGTCTCAGGACGTTGTATTGGGTCTGTACTACATGACCCGTGACTGTGTTAACGCCAAAGGCGAAGGCATGGTGCTGACTGGCCCGAAAGAAGCTGAGCGTATCTATCGCGCAGGTCTGGCCTCTCTGCATGCGCGCGTTAAAGTGCGTATCACTGAATATGAAAAAGATGAAAACGGCGAATTCGTTGCGCACACCAGCCTGAAAGACACGACCGTTGGTCGCGCCATTCTGTGGATGATCGTACCGAAAGGTCTGCCTTTCTCCATCGTCAACCAGGCGCTGGGCAAGAAAGCAATCTCCAAAATGCTGAACACCTGTTACCGCATTCTGGGCCTGAAGCCGACCGTTATCTTCGCTGACCAGACAATGTATACCGGCTTTGCTTATGCAGCGCGTTCCGGTGCATCTGTTGGTATTGATGACATGGTCATCCCAGAGAAGAAACACGAGATCATCTCTGAAGCGGAAGCTGAAGTTGCTGAGATCCAGGAGCAGTTCCAGTCTGGTCTGGTAACCGCGGGCGAACGCTATAACAAAGTTATCGATATCTGGGCTGCGGCGAACGATCGTGTATCCAAAGCGATGATGGATAACCTGCAAACCGAAACCGTTATTAACCGTGACGGCGTAGAAGAGCAGCAGGTTTCCTTCAACAGCATCTACATGATGGCCGACTCCGGTGCGCGTGGTTCTGCAGCACAGATTCGTCAGCTGGCCGGTATGCGTGGTCTGATGGCGAAGCCAGATGGCTCCATCATCGAAACGCCAATCACCGCGAACTTCCGTGAAGGTCTGAACGTACTCCAGTACTTCATCTCTACTCACGGTGCGCGTAAAGGTCTGGCGGATACCGCACTGAAAACAGCGAACTCCGGTTATCTGACTCGTCGTCTGGTCGACGTTGCGCAGGACCTGGTGGTTACTGAAGACGATTGCGGCACTCTGGAAGGCATCACCATGACCCCGGTTATCGAGGGTGGTGACGTTAAAGAGCCGCTGCGCGATCGCGTTCTGGGTCGTGTAACTGCTGAAGACGTGCTGAAGCCGGGTACGGCGGATATTCTGGTTCCACGCAACACGCTGCTGCACGAACAGTGGTGTGACCTGCTGGAAGAGAACTCCGTTGACTCCGTCAAAGTCCGTTCCGTCGTATCTTGTGACACCGACTTTGGTGTATGTGCGCACTGCTACGGTCGTGACCTGGCGCGTGGCCACATCATCAACAAAGGTGAAGCAATCGGCGTTATCGCGGCACAGTCCATCGGTGAACCGGGTACACAGCTGACGATGCGTACGTTCCACATCGGTGGTGCGGCATCTCGTGCGGCTGCTGAATCCAGCATTCAGGTGAAAAACAAAGGTAGCATCCGTCTGAGCAATGCGAAGTCGGTTGTGAACTCCAGCGGCAAACTGGTTATCACCTCACGTAACACCGAACTGAAACTGATCGACGAATTCGGCCGTACCAAAGAAAGCTATAAAGTGCCTTACGGCTCCGTTATGGCGAAAGGTGATGGCGAACAGGTTGCTGGCGGCGAGACCGTAGCAAACTGGGATCCGCACACCATGCCGGTTATCACCGAAGTGAGTGGTTTCGTCCGCTTCACTGACATGATCGACGGCCAGACCATTACTCGTCAGACCGATGAGCTGACCGGTCTGTCTTCTCTGGTGGTTCTGGATTCTGCAGAGCGTACTGCGGGTGGTAAAGACCTGCGTCCGGCACTGAAAATTGTTGATGCTCAGGGCAACGACGTTCTGATCCCAGGCACCGATATGCCGGCTCAGTACTTCCTGCCGGGTAAAGCGATTGTTCAGCTGGAAGATGGCGTACAGATCAGCTCTGGTGACACCCTGGCGCGTGTTCCGCAGGAATCCGGCGGTACCAAGGATATCACCGGTGGTCTGCCGCGCGTTGCGGACCTGTTCGAAGCACGTCGTCCGAAAGAGCCGGCAATCCTGGCTGAAATCAGCGGCATCATTTCCTTCGGTAAAGAAACCAAAGGGAAACGTCGTCTGGTTATCACCCCGGTAGACGGTAGCGAACCGTACGAAGAGATGATTCCGAAATGGCGTCAGCTCAACGTGTTCGAAGGTGAACGTGTAGAACGTGGTGACGTGGTTTCCGACGGTCCGGAAGCGCCGCACGACATCCTGCGTCTGCGTGGTGTGCATGCTGTAACTCGTTACATCGTTAACGAAGTTCAGGACGTATACCGTCTGCAGGGCGTTAAGATTAACGATAAACACATCGAAGTTATCGTTCGTCAGATGCTGCGTAAAGCCACCATCGAAAGCGCTGGTAGCTCCGACTTCCTGGAAGGCGAGCAGGTTGAATACTCCCGCGTCAAGATCGCTAACCGCGAGCTGGAAGCGAACGGCAAAGTGGGTGCAACGTTCTCCCGCGATCTGCTGGGTATCACCAAAGCGTCTCTGGCAACCGAGTCCTTCATCTCTGCAGCATCGTTCCAGGAAACCACGCGTGTCCTGACCGAAGCCGCTGTTGCAGGTAAACGTGATGAACTGCGCGGTCTGAAAGAGAACGTAATCGTGGGTCGTCTGATCCCGGCTGGTACCGGTTACGCGTACCACCAGGATCGTATGCGCCGTCGCGCAGCGGGCGAACTGCCAGCTGCACCGCAGGTGACTGCTGAAGATGCGTCTGCCAGCCTGGCAGAACTGCTGAACGCAGGTCTGGGCGGTTCTGACAACGATTAATCGTTGCCGACCATAATAAAAAACCCGCTTCGGCGGGTTTTTTTATGTCTATGTTTATTTCTGATGGCGCTTATCAGGTCTACGAGGCTACGAAGCCATTCTGCAGTGTCATTAATTTACCGGCGGTAACCGCCGATAAAGCTCAATCATATCTCCCGCCAAATCCTGAATCACCATCGCGTTCATCAGGTGATCCTGCGAATGGACGGTGATGAGATTAACCGGTAGCTTGCCGGTACCTTCGTCAATTCCGATCAGCTGGGTCTGGATTTTATGCGCTTGTTTAACGTACTCGCGTGATTCCGTCATCGCTTGTTCTGCACCGGAGAAATCACCTTTACGCGCCAGTTGCAATGCCGTCAGGGCCTGGCTGCGTGCAGCACCAGCGTTTACCAATAACTCCATGATGATCGTTTCTAACTCTTCCATACCATCACTCCAGTAGTTTCAGCGCCTTGTCCAGTACCGCATCGCCTTTCATCATGCCGTAATCCATCATGTCGATAACGGCGACCTTTTTGCCGAGTGGCTCGGCGATCGCCTGTAGCTTGGCCTGTTCATACTTAACTTGTGGACCGAGCAAAACGATATCCGCTGTAGCGATATTCTCTTCAAACTCGGCCACCGGGACGGCTTTGATAGTGACGTCGACTCCTTTTTTCTGGGCGGCATCTTTCATCCTTTGCACCAGCATGCTGGTGGACATTCCGGCGGCACAGCATAAAACGATGTTTTTCATAAGCAGTCTCGATCAACATGTGTGAGTTGATAATTATCGCGAGCCAGCTATAGCAACAACTGCTTTGCAACGATTGTGTGCAAGGCATCACAAAGAAAGCCGCTTTTTCTGAAACCGGTTACAAAAAGAGGTCAAACCCTGCGATCTGGACCGGGGCCAGCGGCTTTTTGACTCGCTTATCACATGCTGGAATATATAATTACTGTCAATAAAGACATGTTATAAAAAACAGTATTGACAGCGTTTTTTAAACCCGTATGTTAATACTTAACAGCGGAGAAGTTGTCATTTGCTGTTAACGTAGTAAGTGTTAGTAGAGCTCGATTGGGGTTTGCGATAAAGGCCACGAAGTATTTTTTGTATGGGATAGTCGATGCTGAAAACGCTATTTTTTCACTTCGACAATGCTTTCAGGCCACGTAGTTGATATATCTAATCGCAAAAAATCAGTAAAACGCGACGATGTAACGCCATGATTTAATAGTAATTATTCGTGATTTCTGCTTTTTTGGTTATCACGAGGGAAATAAGGCAACGCATCAAAGAGTATATGTCGCGAGGGGAAGTGTACTTGTTTAGGTCACCAGCCTTGAGTTCTATTATCAAGCGGGTGGAATGTGTTTAACGGTAAATAGAGGAAAGCTTTAGTTAGTATCAATATCCAATATTATCTGTAGTAAACGTGTACATTTTAAAGTAGTACCATCAGCAGTATTAAATCGTTAAGTTTATTAATGTTAAATTTGAAGTGTGTAGTAACGTAAAGCCCTGACTGCAATAGTCGGGGCTTTTGTTCATTGTAGATCAAGCTGTTATCCAGGATGCTTAGCCGCGTTGGTTCAACATTGCATCACTCAGTGGGTATTAAAAAAATTAATGCTTGCTTAATGATTAGAAGTAGGTCTACTATAGCGGCATCGGTTTGGAACACAGACCTTATGCAAGCAGTTTTAGTAAAGCAGTTCTCAGTTCAAGCGTTATCCTCAGATACTCTTCTTCATGAGCCTCCTCCCTAAGTGCCCCATAAGTTAATTTCTGCAAAACAGGCCATCTTCGCTGCGTAAGCGGCTCAAAAACATGAAAGGAAGTATCTATGTCTAACAAAATGACTGGTTTAGTAAAATGGTTTAACTCTGATAAAGGCTTCGGCTTTATCACTCCTCAGGACGGTAGCAAGGATGTGTTTGTGCATTTCTCCGCTATCCAGAGTAACGATTTTAAAACGTTAGACGAAGGTCAAAAGGTGGAGTTCTCCGTGGAGAATGGCGCTAAAGGCCCGTCTGCTGTTAACGTTGTCGCGCTGTAAACGCCGATAATTTCACGAAGGCTTACGATAGCGATGAAGGCCAGAGCCCGAGCAGTTAAGCACTAGTGAAGAAAAAACCCGCGAAAGCGGGTTTTTTTGTTTATGCGATAGCGTTGGACTTAGGGCATCTGTGCCGCGCGTCCCAGATAGCTGTCCCAGTCTTTCCACACGGGCTGTAATCCCTGCGCCATCAGTGCTTCAGCAACGGCTTCCGGGCGACGATCGTCGTGCGGGGAGAACTGTTCCAGTTCGGGGTGGTTATCGGCATAACCACCGGGCTGGGTTTTTGAGAAGGCGCTGACGTTGTTGATCGCCAACGGGATCACATGGTCACGAAACCATGGCGATTCGCGGGTGGAGAGCGACAGCTCAATTTCTGGTGCCAGTAAACGAAACGCGCAAATGGTCTGGACCAACTGTCGCTCATCCATGATCGATGCAGGCTCAACGCCTCCGGTGCATGGGCGCAGGCGAGGGAAGGAGATAGAGTAGCGGCTCTGCCAGTAATGCTGCTGCATCCACAGCAGATGTTCGGCAACCATAAAGCAGTCCACCCGCCAACTGTCGGACAAACCAATCAACGCGCCAAGACCGATTTTGTCGATCCCTGCGCGGCCCAGCCGGTCCGGCGTTTCCAGTCGCCAGAAGAAATCCTGCTTTTTCCCCTTCAGATGGTGGCGGGCGTAAATAGCCTCATGATAGCTCTCCTGATACACCATCACGCCATCCAGCCCCAGCGTCTTCAGCTCCGCATATTCAGCCTCTGACAGCGGCTGTACTTCCATCTGTAAAGAGGCAAACTGGCGGCGAATGGCAGGCAAATGGCGACGAAAGTAATCCATCCCCACTTTGGCCTGATGTTCACCGGTGACCAGTAGCAGATGCTCAAAGCCCAGCTCACGGATAGCCGCACACTCACGTTGTATCTCATCTTCGTCCAGCGTTTTGCGTTTGATACGGTTGCTCATCGAAAAACCGCAGTAGGTGCAGTCGTTGGCACAAAGGTTGGAGAGATACAACGGCACGTAAAAGCTCACCGTGTTGCCAAAACGCTGGCGGGTGAGCCTTTGCGCCCGTTGCGCAAGCGGCTCCAGATAATCGGCGGCGGCGGGGGAGAGCAGCGCCATCAGATCGTCCCGGCTAAGCTGTGAAGCGCTAAGCGCCCGCTCCACGTCAGCGGCGGTTTTACCGTTGATGCGCAGACGGATGTCGTCCCAGTCAAGCTGTCGCCATCGGTCGGTGAAGGTTTTCATGCGAAAGCCTCCAGGAATCCGGTTAACGGGCTGGTGGCCTGCGCGAGCGAACTTTTGCTGCCGGGGACGGCCTGGCGCGCCAGAAGGCCCGCTTCAACTGCCAGACGGAAAGCGGTGGCCATCGTGACCGGGCAGTCCGCTACGGCAATCGCCGTGTTGACCAGCACCGCGTCAGCGCCCATTTCCAGCGCCTGCGCTGCGTGGCTGGGCACGCCGATACCCGCATCGACCACCACCGGCACGGTCGCCTGCTGGATAATAATCTCCAGCATCGCTTTGGTTTCCAGCCCCTGGTTCGAGCCGATAGGCGCGCCGAGCGGCATCACCGCCGCGCAGCCGACCTCTTCCAGCCGCTTGCACAGTACCGGGTCCGCGCCGCAGTAGGGCAGCACCACAAAGCCCTGCTTCACCAGCGCTTCGGCGGCTTTTAGCGTTTCAATCGGATCCGGCAATAGCCAGCGGGCATCCGGGTGGATTTCTAATTTCAGCCAGTTTGTGTCCAACGCTTCACGCGCCAGTTGGGCGGCGAAAATCGCCTCTTCAGCGGTTTTCGCTCCCGAGGTGTTGGGCAGCAGCGTCACGCCCGCGTCGATAAGCGGGGCCAGAATGGCATCGTTATGCTGGCGCAAATCCACGCGCTTCATGGCCAGCGTCACCAGCTGGCTGCCGGAGGCGCGAATCGCTTCGACCATCAGTTGCGATGAGGCAAATTTTCCGGTGCCAGTGAACAGATGTGAATCAAACGTTTTGTCGGCAATACGTAACATATCAACCCCCTGCAATAACCTGAAAAAGCAGGATCTGGTCGCCTTCCTGCACGATGTGCCGCTGCCAATGCTCGCGCGGCAGGATCTGCTGATTGAGCGCCAGCGCCGCGCCCGGTTTTAGCTGATTAAGCTCGGTGAGCAGCCCGCTGACGGTTTGCCCCTCGGCGCACTGCATCGGCTCATCATTGAACTGAATCTGCATGTTGCCCTCCGCATACCGGGCAGCCGCTGGCACGTTGAAGTGCGAAGCTGCGCCACTGGCTGGTTTTACCGTCAAACAGGCGTAACTCTCCGCTGGGCGTCGCAATGCCGCTAAGCAGTTTGATGGCTTCCAGCGCCTGCAAGGTGCCCATCACACCGACAACCGGGCCGACGATACCGGCGGTACGGCAGTTGCGTTCGGGTTCGACATCATCCGGCCACAGGCAGCGGTAACAACCTTGCTCCCACGGTGGCGTGAGCACCATCAACTGGCCGCCGAAACCGACGGCGCTGGCGGTAACCAAAGGCGTATTCAGCGACACGCAGGCGGCGTTAATTTCCTGACGCGTGGCCATGTTGTCGGTACAGTCGAGCACCACGTCGGCACGCGCGACAGCGTGCCGGAGCGCATCGCCCGTCAGCCGCTGCTCAAGGACGACCAGCTCGCTGTCCGGGTTAAGACGCGCCAGATGGCGTTCCGCCGCCAGCGCTTTCGGGCGAGCAATGTCGTCGGTGGTGAACAATATTTGCCGTTGCAGATTGCTCAGATGAACGTCGTCATCGTCCGCCAGCGTCAGCGTGCCGACGCCCGCACCCGCCAGATACAGCGCGGCAGGCGAACCTAACCCGCCCAGGCCGACAATCAGCACATGGCTGTCGAGCAGCTTTTGTTGGCCCTCAATCGCGATATCGCCGAGCAGGATCTGCCGGCTGTAGCGCATAAAGTCGCGGTCATTCATCGCCGACTCCCGCTATGTCGAGCAGCTGCGCCGTGGCTGCCTGCCAGTCGGCCGATTGGGTAATGGCGCTGACCACGGCAATGCTGCCGACGCCGGTCGCCAGCACCGACGGGGCGCGCTCAAGGCTGATGCCGCCAATCGCCACGGTCGGGTAATCTGCCAGTCGTTCAATATGACCTGCCAGCTGAGTCAGCCCCTGCGGGGCGGAAGGCATCTGCTTGGTTTGCGTGGGGAAGACGTGGCCGAGCGCGATATAAGAAGGCTTAGCGGCGAGCGCGACGTCGATCTCCATATCATCGTGGGTGGAAACCCCCAGGCGTAAGCCCGCCGCCTGAATGGCCTTCAGGTCGGTGGTTTCGAGATCTTCCTGGCCCAGATGCACGCCGTAGGCGTTGTGCTTAATCGCCAGCCGCCAATAGTCGTTAATAAACAGGCGGGCGTCATAGCGACGCCCCAGCGCGATGGCGGCGATAACGTCGGCTTCCACCTCTTCATCGCGTTTATCTTTAATGCGCAGTTGGATCGTGCGCACGCCCGCTGCCAGCAGGCGTTCAATCCATTGCACGCTGTCCACCACCGGGTAAAGCCCGAGGCGGAACGGCACGGTCGGGAAATCAGGCTGGTACATTATGCCTCCTCTTTTTTGAGGTAGATTTCACCGCCTTTGGCGCGGAAGTTCTCCGACATATCCGCCATTCCCACTTCAATAGTCTGCGCGGCGGCGTAGTCGCGTACTTCCTGGCTGATTTTCATCGAGCAGAACTTCGGCCCGCACATCGAGCAGAAGTGGGCGACCTTGCCGGACTCTTGCGGCAGGGTTTCATCGTGATAGGCGCGGGCGGTGAACGGGTCGAGCGCGAGGTTAAACTGGTCTTCCCAGCGGAATTCAAAGCGCGCTTTTGACATCGCGTTATCGCGGATCTGCGCGCCCGGGTGGCCTTTGGCTAAATCCGCGGCGTGAGCGGCAATCTTGTAGGTGATCAGCCCTTGCTTCACGTCTTCTTTGTTCGGCAGGCCGAGGTGCTCTTTTGGCGTGACGTAGCACAGCATCGCGCAGCCGAACCAGCCGATCATCGCCGCGCCAATGCCTGAGGTGAAGTGGTCATAGCCCGGCGCGATATCTGTCGTCAACGGCCCTAAGGTGTAGAACGGCGCTTCGTGGCAGCTCTCCAGCTCTTCGGTCATGTTGCGCTGGATCATATGCATCGGCACATGCCCCGGGCCTTCAATCATCACCTGCACGTCGTATTCCCAGGCGATTTTGGTCAGCTCGCCCAGCGTATGCAGTTCGGAGAACTGAGCTTCGTCGTTGGCATCCTGAATCGAACCCGGACGCAGGCCGTCGCCGAGAGAGAGCGAGACGTCGTAGGCGGCGCAAATTTCGCAAATCTCACGGAAATGTTCAAACAGGAAGTTCTCTTTGTGATGCGAGAGGCACCATTTCGCCATGATAGAACCGCCGCGCGAGACAATACCGGTCAGGCGTTTGGCAGTCATCGGCACGTAGCGCAGCAGCACGCCAGCATGAATGGTGAAGTAGTCCACGCCCTGTTCGGCCTGCTCCAGCAGCGTGTCACGGAATGCTTCCCAGGTGAGATCTTCGGCGATCCCGTTGACCTTCTCCAGCGCCTGGTAGATCGGTACGGTGCCGATCGGCACCGGGCTGTTACGCAGGATCCACTCGCGGGTTTCGTGAATATAGCGACCAGTGGAGAGGTCCATCACCGTATCTGCGCCCCAGCGGGTCGACCACACCAGTTTTTCGACTTCTTCTTCGATAGAGGAAGTGACCGCCGAGTTACCGATGTTGGCATTCACCTTCACCAGGAAGTTGCGACCGATGATCATCGGCTCGGATTCCGGGTGGTTGATGTTGGCAGGAATAATCGCCCGGCCCGCAGCGACTTCATCACGCACGAATTCCGGAGTGATATTTTCCGGCAGGCGCGCGCCAAAGTTCATCCCTGGATGCTGATGGCGCAGCACTTCACTACGGATACGCTCGCGGCCCATATTTTCACGGATGGCGATAAACTCCATCTCTGGCGTGACGATCCCCTGACGGGCGTAGTGCAGCTGGGTCACGCGCTTACCGGCTTTGGCGCGCTTTGGCGTCAGCAGGCCGCTGAAACGGAGCTCGTCCAGGCCATCGTCGGCCAGGCGCTCTTTGGTGTAAGCGGAGCTGCGGTCGTCTAATTCTTCGCTGTCGTTACGCGCCGCAATCCACGGCTGGCGTAATTTCGCCAGACCTTTTTGGACGTTAATCGCCACGTCAGGATCGCCATACGGCCCGGAGGTGTCGTACACAGGCACGGCTTCGTTGTCTTCAAACTGCGGATTATCTTTACTGCCGCCAATCAGCGTCGGGCTCAGCTGGATTTCGCGCATCGGGATGCGGATATCCGGCTGCGAACCGGTGATGTAGATGCGTTTTGAGTTCGGAAAGGCGGTCCCTTCCAGGGTATCGATAAAGTGTTGGGCTTGCGCGCGCTGTTCGCGGCGTGATGGTTTAGTAGTGGCAGACATAGCTCATTCCAAAAAAGTAAGGACGTGGCTTGTCAGACGACGGATGAAGCAAGAGAGACGATCGCCCAAAGGCGAACGGTTGTAGATTGACTCTTGTTCCCTTCGCAGGTCTTAACCTGATCAGGTTCCGCGGATCCCGAATTAACGGTCTCAGCCCGTGCTTGCGCACTGGGCACTCCGACAAGAAGTAACCTCTATCTTAGAGGTAATGAATGTAAACTACGCGTTAATGCGACAAATCTCAAGCAGGACGTTTGAGAGTGCCGCTCTCGTGCATCGCATCAAATACCAGCATGATCAGCTTATCTTCGAGCACGAACCGGGCTTCCAGCGCCTCGCCGATATCGGATAAAGCCTGTTGAAATTCAAGGAAGTTATCATGATCAATGGCGGTCTCCAGACTGGTGTCATAGTAGTCCATGATCAGTTGTGTGTTGGCTTCCAGCAGTGGCCAAATTTTTGTGGCTTTTAAAAGCTGCCCGTTCCCTTCCAATTTATGGAGAATACGTTCATAAATACTGAAGTGTCCGGTGGAGAGGTAATCGACCAGGCTCTGACAAAAATCATCCAGCGCCTTTTCATTGAGTCGCATGTACGATTCTTTGCCAGGCTTAATGCCAACCAGATTGTAGTAAGCCACGAGCAGGTGCTTACGTACATGTAGCCAGCGATCAACCAGTTTATTACTTCCTCCGACGTGCTCCGTCAGGCTTTCCAGCTGGTTTAGCATGATTGACTCCGCAAGATGGTGTTTAGGAACTGCTCACCCGTAAATGTAAAAATAATGTAAACAACATGCCTGTGAAGCAAAGGTTGCGCAAGAGATATGGATCGTATAATTGAAAAATTAGATAGCGGCTGGTGGATTGTCAGTCATGAGCAAAAGTTATGGTTGCCTCATGGCGAGCTGCCTCACGGCGACGCGGCACGTTTTGATTTGAGCGGGCAGCGCGCACTTTCTATCGGCGAATGGGAAGGGGAGACGGTCTGGCTGGTGCAGCAGCAACGTCGCCACGATATGGGGTCGGTACGCCAGGTCATTGACCAGGATGTTGGCCTGTTTCAACTGGCCGGACGCGGCGTACAGCTGGCCGAGTTTTACCGCTCGCATAAATTCTGCGGCTACTGTGGGCACACGATGCACCCGAGTAAAACGGAATGGGCGATGCTGTGCAGCCACTGCCGGGAACGCTACTACCCGCAAATTGCCCCCTGTATTATCGTCGCCATTCGCCGTGACGACGCTATCCTGCTCGCCCAACATGTTCGCCATCGCAACGGCGTGCATACCGTGCTGGCGGGTTTTGTCGAAGTGGGCGAGACCCTTGAGCAGGCGGTGGCGCGTGAAGTCATGGAAGAGAGCGGCATTAAGGTGAAAAACCTGCGCTATGTCACTTCTCAGCCGTGGCCGTTCCCACAGTCTTTGATGACCGCATTTATGGCAGAGTATGATAGCGGCGAGATTGTTATCGACCCGAAAGAACTGCTGGAAGCGAACTGGTATCGCTACGATGATTTACCGCTGCTTCCCCCGCCTGGCACCGTCGCGCGGCGATTGATTGAAGACACTGTGGCGATGTGTCGGGCTGAGTACGAGTAAAGAACAAGTGATGATACACTGATGGACTGACGCAATAAGGAACTGCAAAAATGACCGAACTGAAGAACGATCGTTATCTGCGTGCGCTGCTGCGCCAGCCCGTTGATGTCACTCCGGTATGGATGATGCGCCAGGCGGGCCGCTATCTACCGGAATATAAAGCCACGCGCGCCGAGGCGGGCGATTTTATGGCGCTGTGCAAAAATGCCGAGCTGGCCTGCGAAGTTACGCTGCAGCCGCTGCGTCGTTATAAGCTTGATGCCGCGATCCTCTTCTCCGATATCCTGACGATCCCGGATGCGATGGGGCTTGGGCTCTATTTTGAAGCCGGAGAAGGCCCACGCTTTACCTCGCCGATTACCAGCAAGGCGGACGTCGACAAACTGCCGATCCCGGACCCGGAAGATGGGTTGGGTTACGTGATGAATGCGGTGCGCACGATTCGCCGTGAACTGAAAGGCGAGGTGCCGCTGATCGGCTTCTCCGGTAGCCCGTGGACGCTGGCAACCTATATGGTTGAAGGCGGTAGCAGCAAGGCCTTCACCGTGATTAAAAAGATGATGTATGCCGACCCTAAAGCGCTGCATCTGCTGCTGGATAAGCTGGCGAAGAGCGTCACGCTGTACCTGAACGCGCAGATCAAAGCGGGCGCGCAGTCGGTGATGATTTTCGATACCTGGGGCGGTGTTCTGACCGGTCGCGACTATCAGCAATTCTCCCTGTACTACATGCACAAAATCGTCGATGGCCTGCTACGCGAGAACGACGGTCGTCGCGTACCTGTGACCTTGTTTACCAAAGGCGGTGGTCAGTGGCTGGAAGCGATGGCGGAAACCGGCTGTGATGCGTTAGGTCTCGACTGGACCACTGACATTGCCGATGCGCGTCGTCGTGTAGGTCATAAAGTGGCGCTGCAGGGCAATATGGATCCATCCATGCTGTATGCGCCGCCAGCCCGCATCGAGGAAGAGGTGGCGACAATTCTGGCCGGATTCGGTCAGGGCGAAGGGCATGTCTTTAACCTGGGCCACGGCATTCATCAGGACGTCCCGCCAGAACATGCGGGTGTCTTTGTGGAGGCGGTACATCGGTTGTCCGAACAGTACCACCGCTAAGGAGTCATTATGGATCTCGCGTCATTACGCGCGCAGCAGCTTGAACTGGCCTCTTCAGTGATCCGCGAGGATCGTCTGAAGAACGATCCGCCTGATCTGATCGGCGGGGCGGACGTTGGGTTTGAGCAGGGTGGCGAAGTGACGCGAGCCGCGATGGTCTTACTGAAGTATCCCACGCTTGAACTGGTTGAATACAAGGTGGCGCGTATCGCCACCACCATGCCCTACATTCCCGGTTTTCTCTCCTTTCGTGAAACCCCCGCGCTGATGGCCGCCTGGCAATTGCTCTCGCACAAGCCAGATCTGCTGTTCGTTGACGGGCACGGCATTTCGCACCCGCGTCGCCTGGGCGTAGCCAGTCATTTTGGCCTGCTGGTGGACGTCCCAACGATCGGTGTGGCGAAAAAACGGCTGTGTGGCAAGTTTGAACCGCTCGCTGCTGAACCCGGTGCGCTAGCGCCGTTGCTGGATAAAGGCGAACAGCTGGCATGGGTCTGGCGCAGCAAAGCGCGCTGTAACCCGTTGTTTATCTCTACGGGTCACCGCGTGAGTATGGACAGCGCACTGGCGTGGGTACAACGCTGTATGAACGGCTATCGTCTGCCGGAACCAACGCGCTGGGCAGATGCGGTGGCATCCGAACGCCCGGCTTTTACGCGGCTTGCAGCAAAAGCGCCCCATATCGGGTAAACTGCGGCTAATTTCCGTATTTGAGAACTCATCATGTTACAAAATCCGATTCACCTGCGTCTGGAGAAGCTGGAAAGCTGGCAGCACGTCACGTTTATGGCCTGTCTGTGCGAACGCATGTACCCGAATTACGCCATGTTCTGCAAGCAAACTGAATTTGGCGATGGGCAGATTTACCGCCGAATTCTGGATTTGATTTGGGAAGCGCTGACGGTTAAAGACGCGAAAATCAATTTCGACAGCCAGCTGGAAAAGTTTGAAGAGGCCATTCCTTCTGCAGACGATTACGATCTGTACGGCGTTTATCCGGCGATTGATGCCTGTGTGGCATTAAGCGAACTGATGCATTCACGTCTGAGTGGTGAAACGCTGGAACACGCTATTGAAGTCAGTAAGGCTTCAATTACCACAGTAGCGATGCTGGAAATGACGCAAGCTGGTCGCGAAATGACCGATGAAGAGCTCAAAGAAAACCCTGCCGTTGAGCAAGAATGGGATATTCAGTGGGAAATTTTCCGACTTTTAGCCGACTGTGAAGAACGCGATATTGAGCTGATAAAAGGGCTGCGTGCAGACCTGCGCGAGGCTGGCGAGAGCAATATTGGTATAAATTTTCAGCAATGACACCACAAAACGTGATTTAACGCCTGATTTGTCGTGCCTGAAGGCTTCCCATCCGCCCCCGGTCTGGTCTACATTTGGGGGGCGAAAAAAAGTGGCTATCGGTGCGTGTATGCAGGAGAGTGCTTTTCTGGCATTTCCGTCGCACTCGATGCTTAGCAAGCGATAAACACATTGTAAGGATAACTTATGAACAAGACTCAACTGATTGATGTAATTGCAGACAAAGCAGAACTGTCTAAAACACAGGCTAAAGCTGCTCTAGAATCCACTCTGGCTGCTATTACTGAGTCTCTGAAAGAAGGCGATGCTGTACAACTGGTTGGTTTCGGTACCTTCAAAGTGAACCACCGTGCTGAGCGCACTGGCCGCAACCCGCAGACCGGTAAAGAAATCAAAATTGCCGCAGCTAACGTACCGGCATTTGTTTCTGGTAAAGCACTGAAAGACGCGGTTAAGTAATTCGCGTGGCAGTGAACAGTTTTAACGAAGGGGCGGTTTCGCCCCTTTTGTCCATCTGGCGTCATACGCTTTGGCTTTCAGGTGTTCTGTTACTGTCTGCCTGCGGTAGCCATTCTGAGCTTCCTCCGTTCACGGCCAGCGGCTATGTTGGCGATCAGGGGGCGGTACGCATTTGGCGTAAAGACTCCGGTGACGATGTTCACTTGCTCTCGGTATTTAGTCCGTGGCGAAAAGGCGAAACCACTACCAGTGAATACCGCTGGCAGGGTGATTCGCTCTCTCTCATAGAACTCAACGTTTACAGTAAACCGGCTGAACATGTCCGTATACGCTTTGATGACCGGGGCGAACTGAGCTTCATGCAGCGTGAAGTCGATGGGCAAAAGCAGCAGCTTTCCAGCGATCAAATCGCGCTTTACCGCTATCGCGCCGATCAAATTCGCCAGACCAGCGATGCGCTGCGTCAGGGACGGGTGATATTGCGTCAGGGACGTTGGCATGCGGATAACACGGTCACAACCTGTGAAGGTGAAACGCTGAAGCCAGACCTGGAGTCGTGGGCGATAAACCATATCGAGCGCCGCCAGAAACATTCATCCGTAGAGGTGAGTGTGGCATGGCTGGAAGCGCCCGAAGGGTCGCAGATACTGCTAGTCGCCAATGAAGATTTTTGTCACTGGCAGCCTACAGCCAAAACTTTCTGAAAACCTGAAGACAGGTAGTCAGCAGGCCTGAACCGTATGGCGTCATCAGGCATCACGTCTTTTACCAGTGCCCCATTCCCATATGGCCGCCGCCGCGATGGTTACCGCCACCGCCGCATCCGCCGTAGCCCATTCCCGCGCCACGTGGCACGCCAGCCTGCGCCATGGCGACATCGCGTTTAACACGCTGCTCGTCCAGCGACTGATTCAACGACTCCATCTCTTTTGCTACCGCATTAATTTTTGCAGTATCTGGTGAACTGGCTGTTAGCAACGCATTGTATTCGTAGCGTTTAGATGTCAGTTGTTGCCGTAAGGCGCTGGTCTGCGCGTAGTAATCATCATAGATTTTCTGTGCGGCAGCCTGCTGCTCAGCGGTCATTGGGGTACCGCCCCGTAGCTGCATTCCATCACCATATCCCCAGTGATTCTGCGCCAGTACCGGGGTGGAGCCCAGTGCGATAAGAGAAAGTGCAATCAGTGCCAGTTTGTTGTTCCGTTTCATCGTTCGTTCTCCTGTTGGTTAGCTTACATTCTCTTTTGCATCTTCCGTGCCAAAGCGTTGATCCCTGCCCTGCGGGCGTTGTGCGCGTCGTCTTTGCAGGGAAACGAGTAAAAATGACTCGCCAGAACGCGCCAGCGAGTCATTTTTACCCGGTACTTTCAGCTGTTTGTGTCTGAGGGCAGGGTTATCAGGGGGAAAAAATGGCATGATTTCTGCTGTATACCTGCAACGATGAAAGGAACAAGCGGGGTGAAGGGAGAGCGTATGCGTCTTTATAAGGATACGGTGGCAAAGTGGTTGAGCCGACTCTTGCTGGCGGCAATCCTGATTTTGGTTGGCTGGTTTTCGATTATGACTATTCGGGACTATGGGCGGGAAAGTGGCGCCGCGCGGCAAACGCTACTGGAAAAAGGCAGTGTGCTCATTCGCGCTCTGGAATCTGGTACGCGTGTAGGCATGGGGATGCGCATGCATCATGCTCAACAGCAGACGCTGCTGGAACAAATGGCCGTACAGCCGGGCGTATTATGGTTTGCCGTTGTGGATGAGCATGGCGTCATTATGACTCACAGCAATTCGGCGATGGTCGGTAAAACGCTCTATTCTCCGGATGTCCTGCGGCAGCTTAATCCCGGAGAACAAGAAAGCTGGCGGAATATTGAAATTCCAGCAAGGGATGGTGAAAAAACGCCGGCCCTGGAAATTTATCGCCAGTTTCAGCCGATGTATGGTCCAGGACGCCACGGCATGGCGCGCTGTGCCAGTAATGACGGGCAGCTTATCACCCCAGCACAAACCATATTTATCGCCTTTGATGCCAGCGATCTGGCGGCGACCCAGACAAGAGAGTGGCGTAACACGTTGATTGTCCTCTCTGCGCTGGCGGCTGTACTACTGGCAACTGTACTTACGTTTTTCTGGTATCAGCGCTATCAGCGTTCGTACAAGGAATTGCAGGATGCGATGAAGCGGAAAGAAAAACTGCTGGCGCTCGGACACCTGGCGGCCGGCGTCGCACATGAAATTCGCAATCCGCTGTCTTCCATCAAAGGTCTGGCAAAGTATTTTGCCGAACGAACCCCGCCGGGTGGCGAGTCGCATGAGCTGGCACAGGTGATGGCGAAAGAAGCGGACCGTTTAAATCGGGTGGTGAGCGAGTTGCTGGAGCTGGTGAAGCCAGCGCATCTGACGCTGCAACAGGTGGATCTCAACGAGGTCATCACCCACTCATTGCATCTGGTAAGCCAGGATGCTCAAAGTCGGGAGATTCAATTACGGTTTACGATAAATCCTGCACTACCAACCATTCAGGCCGATCCTGACCGGCTAACGCAGGTCCTGCTGAATCTGTATCTGAACGCCATTCATGCGATTGGCCACCAGGGCACGATTACGGTTGAAGCGAGTGAATGCAGCGCTGAGCGCGTTAAAATTGTGGTTACCGATAGCGGGAAGGGAATTGCAGCGGAACAGCTGGAGGCCATTTTTACGCCTTACTTTACAACCAAAGCTGACGGAACCGGCCTCGGGCTGGCGGTAGTGCAGAACATTATCGAACAGCATGGTGGCACCATTCAGGTGGCAAGCGTTGAGGGCAAAGGTGCGACCTTTACTCTTTGGCTGCCGACCAAAGCGAAACAACAGGATTAACAAGGATGACGCGCGGAAAAATCAATATTCTGGTAGTAGATGACGATATCAGCCACTGCACTATTTTACAGGCGCTGCTGCGCGGCTGGGGTTATGAGGTCGCGCTGGCCTATAGCGGGCGAGCGGCGCTGGAACAGGTGCGCGAACGCGTATTTGATTTAGTGCTGTGTGATGTACGCATGGCGGAGATGGACGGCATCGCAACGCTGAAAGAGATTAAAGCGCTGAATCCGGCGATTCCGGTCTTGATCATGACGGCGTTCTCCAGCGTAGAGACCGCCGTTGAGGCGCTTAAAACCGGGGCGCTGGACTATTTAATCAAGCCGCTGGATTTTGACCGTCTGCAGGAGACGCTGGAAAAGGCGCTGGCGCATACGCGGGAAATGGGCGCCGAACTGCCATCGGCGTCGGCGGTACAGTTTGGCATGATTGGCAGCAGTCCGGCGATGCAGAAGTTGCTTAATGAAATCGCGATGGTTGCGCCCTCAGATGCGACAGTGCTCATTCACGGAGACTCCGGCACGGGGAAAGAGTTGGTGGCCCGGGCGCTGCATGCCAGCAGCGCCCGTCGCGATAAGCCGCTGGTGACGCTCAACTGCGCGGCGCTTAATGAATCGCTGCTGGAGTCCGAGCTGTTTGGTCACGAGAAAGGGGCGTTTACCGGGGCGGATAAACGACGGGAAGGGCGCTTTGTGGAAGCCGATGGTGGCACGTTATTTCTTGATGAAATTGGCGATATCTCACCGCTGATGCAGGTGCGTTTGCTGCGGGCTATCCAGGAGCGAGAAGTACAGCGGGTTGGCAGCAACCAGACTATTGCGGTTGATGTCCGGCTGATCGCCGCCACGCATCGAGATCTGGCGGAGGAAGTCAGTGCCGGGCGCTTTCGCCAGGATCTCTACTATCGCCTGAACGTCGTCACCATCGAAATGCCAGCATTGCGCCAGCGCCGGGAAGATATTCCGCTGTTAGCCGAACATTTTCTCCAGCGTTTTGCCGCGCGTAACCGTAAAGTGGTGAAAGGCTTTACGCCGCAGGCGATGGATCTGCTGATCCACTATGACTGGCCGGGCAATATTCGTGAGTTGGAAAATGCGATTGAGCGCTCGGTGGTGCTGCTGACGGGGGAATATATTTCCGAACGTGAACTGCCGATGGCGATTGCCGCGACGCCGATAAAAACGGAATTCAGTGGCGAGATCCAACCGCTGGTGGATGTCGAAAAGGAGGTGATTCTGGCGGCGCTTGAAAAAACGGGCGGCAATAAAACGGAAGCCGCCCGTCAGTTAGGCATTACGCGTAAAACGCTGCTGGCGAAAATTTCGCGTTAGCGTTGCTCGCGTTCAATGGCGCGCCAGCCGATGTCGTTACGGCTGAAGCTGCCATCCCAGCGGATGTCGGTCATCAGGGCGTAAGCGCGTTTCTGCGCTTCAGCCACGGTGTTACCCAGCGCGGTGGCGCACAGCACGCGACCACCGTTGGTCAGCACGCGATCGTCTGCAGACAGTTTGGTGCCCGCGTGGAACACTTTACCGTCAGCGACGTCTTCCAGCGGCAGACCGTGGATCTCATCGCCGGTATTGTAATTACCCGGATAACCTCCGGCGGCAATGACCACACCCAGCGAGGCGCGTTCGTCCCACTCGGAGGTTTTTTCATCCAGCTTGCCGTCACAGGCGGCGAGGCACAGCTCCACCAGATCGGACTTCATGCGCAGCATGATCGGCTGGGTTTCCGGATCGCCGAAGCGGCAGTTAAACTCGATAACCTTTGGGTTGCCCTGCTTATCGATCATCAGACCCGCATACAGGAAACCGGTGTAGGTGTTCCCTTCCGCCGCCATGCCTTTTACGGTTGGCCAGATGATGCGTTCCATGGTGCGCTGGTGGACTTCATCGGTTACCACCGGCGCCGGGGAGTAAGCGCCCATCCCGCCGGTGTTCGGGCCGGTATCGCCGTTGCCTACGCGTTTGTGGTCCTGGCTGGTGGCCATCGGCAGCACGTGCTCGCCGTCGACCATCACAATAAAGCTCGCTTCTTCGCCGTCGAGGAACTCTTCGATAACGATGCGGTGGCCCGCGTCGCCAAACGCGTTGCCGGCCAGCATGTCATGAACCGCGGCTTCGGCTTCCTCCAGCGTCATCGCCACGATAACGCCTTTCCCGGCAGCCAGACCGTCAGCTTTGATAACGATCGGCGCGCCTTTCTCGCGCAGGTATGCCAGCGCAGGTTCGATTTCGGTGAAGTTCTGGTACTCCGCCGTTGGGATGTTATGACGCGCGAGGAAATCTTTGGTGAAGGCTTTGGAGCCTTCCAGCTGCGCGGCACCTTCCGTTGGGCCGAAGATTTTCAGACCGGCGGCGCGGAATGCATCAACCACGCCAATCACCAGCGGCGCTTCCGGGCCAACAATGGTCAGATCGATCTTCTCGTTCTGGGCAAAGTCCAGCAGAGCCGGGATATCGGTTACGCCGATGGCCACGTTTTGCAACGCGGGCTCCAGTGCGGTACCGGCGTTACCCGGTGCGACAAAAACGGTATCAACCAGCGGGGACTGCGCGGCTTTCCAGGCCAGCGCGTGTTCGCGCCCGCCGTTGCCAATCACTAATACTTTCATCGTCTGCTCCGTGGATTAATGGCGGAAGTGGCGCATGTCGGTAAATACCATCGCAATGCCGTGTTCATTGGCGGCGGCAATCACTTCGTCATCGCGGATAGAACCGCCCGGCTGGATCACGCAGGTCACGCCCGCGGCAGCAGCGGCATCAATCCCGTCACGGAACGGGAAGAACGCGTCGGAAGCCATAGAGGAACCTTTCACTTCCAGGCCTTCGTCGGCGGCTTTAATCCCGGCGATTTTGGCGGAGTAAACGCGGCTCATCTGGCCTGCGCCAATACCGATGGTCATATTGCCTTTGGCATAAACGATGGCGTTGGATTTAACGAACTTCGCCACTTTCCAGCAGAACAGCGCATCACGCAGCTCTTGCTCGGTCGGCTGGCGCTTGGTTACCACACGCAGTTCAGCTTCGCTCACCATACCGAGGTCACGATCCTGAACCAGCAGGCCGCCGTTCACACGTTTGAAGTCCAGACCCGGAACGCGCTGAGCCCATTGGCCGCAGACCAGCACGCGAACGTTCTGCTTGGCGGCGGTGATTTTCAGTGCTTCTTCGGTGGCGGATGGCGCGATGATCACTTCCACGAACTGGCGGGAGATGATCGCCTGCGCAGTTTCAGCATCCAGCTCGCGGTTAAAGGCGATGATGCCGCCGAACGCGGAGGTCGGGTCGGTTTTGTAAGCACGATCGTAAGCGTCAAGAATAGAGGTGCTTACCGCTACACCGCACGGGTTGGCGTGCTTAACGATCACACAGGCCGGTTCGCTGAATTCTTTCACGCACTCCAGTGCCGCATCGGTATCAGCGATGTTGTTGTAGGAAAGCGCTTTACCCTGAACCTGCTGCGCGGTGGCAACGGACGCTTCTTTAACATTCTCTTCTATATAGAAGGCAGCCTGCTGGTGGCTGTTCTCGCCGTAGCGCATATCCTGCTTCTTAATGAAGTTCAGGTTCAGCGTACGCGGGAAGCGACCGGCGGCTTCTTTGCTTTCGCCGTGGTAAGCCGGAACCATGCTGCCGAAGTAGTTGGCGATCATGCTGTCGTAAGCGGCAGTGTGTTCGAAGGCTTTAATCGCGAGATCGAAACGGGTGTCGAGGGTCAGAGAACCGTTGTTGGCATCCATCTCTTTAATAATGGCGTCGTAGTCGCTGCTCTTCACAACGATAGCTACATCTTTATGGTTCTTGGCAGCGGAGCGCACCATTGTCGGGCCGCCGATATCAATGTTCTCTACGGCATCTTCCAGAGAACATCCTTCGCGGGCGACGGTCTCGGCGAACGGATACAGGTTAACGACAACCATATCGATAGGAGCAATGTGGTGTTGTTCCATAATGGCATCATCCTGGCCGCGACGACCGAGGATGCCGCCGTGGACCTTCGGATGCAGGGTCTTCACGCGTCCATCCATCATTTCCGGGAAGCCGGTGTAATCGGAAACTTCGGTCACTGGCAGACCTTTCTCCGCTAACAGGCGCGCAGTGCCACCTGTAGACAGCAGCTCCACACCACGTGCGGAAAGTGCCTGAGCGAATTCGATGATACCGGCCTTGTCAGAAACACTGAGCAGAGCGCGGCGGACTGGACGACGTTGTTGCATGGTAAATCCCCTGGATTTGACTATTACAGAGAGCGTTAGGTGAATTCTTGGCTAAAAACTCAGCTAACGCCCCTTACGGGGCATCCTTGTTGTGCGGTGGCATTGTAACGAAAACGTTTGCGCAACGCTCGCGAATTTTTAATTTTCGATTTTGCCCCTCGTTTCGAGCGCTGAAGATCGTACATATACAGAAAGGATCGCAGAAGTAATGGGTGAGTTTGTGGATAACTCTGTGCGTAAATAGGTATAAGGCGGGGTTTTGCTGTGGAATGCAGCAGTCAGTCATTTTTCTGTCATTTAAGGGTTGCGGGCTGAGGGAAACTCCCTATAATGCGCCTCCATCGACACGGCGGATGTGAATCACTTCACACAAACAGCCGGGCCGGTTGAAGAGAAAAACCTGAAAATGAGGGTTGACTCTGAAAGAGGAAAGCGTAATATACGCCACCTCGCGACAGAGCGCTAAAGCGCGTCGCAACTGCTCTTTAACAATTTATCAGACAATCTGTGTGGGCACTCGAAGATACGGATTCTTAACGTCGCAAGACGAAAAATGAATACCAAGTCTCTGAGTGAACACGTAATTCATTACGAAGTTTAATTCACGAGCATCAAACTTAAATTGAA
>NZ_RPOI01000014.1 GCF_003818115.1 Citrobacter youngae
TCATCCTCACGCCAGTCGCCGTCATCCGTTGCCACCAGAATATACTGACCCCGGTCACGCGCCGCGTACTCCCACTGCGCTTCCGTCGGCAGGGAAAACGGCAGCCCCGTCTTCTTTTTCAGCCAGCGGCAGTAATTCTCGGCCTCAGTCCATGACACCACCGCCGGACTGTTATTAAAATGGGTCATGTCCGCCAGGATTTTATTCCGCCATTCTTTATCAAACTGCTGGGCAGGTAATCCCGCCATTTTCAGATAAAAAGCGTAATCCTCATGGGTCACCTTGAAACGACCGATGGAATAGCTGTTCAGCGTCACTTCATGCACGGGTTTGGTATCTTTTTCCGGTGAACAGCGCGCCCCCTCACCGTGCGTGCGGGAGCAAAAATCCCCCATCCAGAACGTGCCGCCCGGAATAAACACCAGATCGCCGGTGATGCGTTGCAGGTAGTGTGCTAATTCAGCGTTATCCTGCGCCGCAGGCTCCGGTTTATCGCAACCGCTCAGCAACAGCAACAACGCCAGGCTATATTTATAAATTCGTTTTTTTTCCATTAATCGTTACTCTCCCATTTTTGCTGATACTGAGGATCAACCGGCACAAAATGGCACAGTGACCTATAAAATGGATTATCATCACAATGTAATTTGTATTGTTTGCTGCAATTTGGCGAAAAAGAATAACCGTAGGTTGGTTTTTCCTTTAAACGCGACACCAGTTCATCGAAATCTCGCAACTCTAGTTTATCGATGATATTATCCAGCTCGTCATCACTATCAATGCCCGTCTGCAGGAATATCCGGATATTCTTTTGCGCCATTTTTACAATCGCGTCCTCATTACCGGGATACACCGTTCCCGTTGCAGTAATACGCGTCAACACCTTTTTCCACTCCCGTTTGGTTTGAATACTGGACAAAATAAACAATACCGCTTTTTTTCGTTCATGGTTGGTATCCGGGATAATACCATCACCCTGGTTATTGATATCAATACGATCGTAGGCGCCGTCTAAGGTCAGGAGATACAGGGTAGCACCTTTTGCCTCAGGCGAATAAAGATATACATTGCCAGGGTTGCTATTAATTTTAAGCGCAAATTTATTGCGCTTTGCCGACTGGTCTCTTGCCGTCATAATTTCTGTAAACGTTGATTTAATAAACCCAGAGAAATCTTTGAGAACATCATCAAAATCAGCCTTCATCTTATCATAATACTCTTTGTATTTTTTCTCCTTATCCATCAATAAAATATACCACAAGGCATTAAACGCCTCCTCCTCAATAATCACCCAGTGCTTATAGTCCATGCCATAGAGTTGATAGATAACCCATACGGCGAATTCCATAAACAGCTCGGGAGTAATCTCACCCTCCACAAGTCCCTTCGCGCCGGGGCCCAAACACAAACTGCCATGCATATGGAACCTGAATCTTCCTTTAACAAAACGAACCCTAAACTCACCGCTGGCCCCAGCGCCTAACTGAACCTCGCCACCGACTTTAAGCGAACCAAAATCCTGGAAATCACCTAAATGCTCTTCTTTCTTTTTATTCTTTTCTTTTTGATTTTGCAGTTGAATTAATTTATCCATTGCCGAGGCGTCAAGCATTAAGTCTGGTTCAAGACCTAATTTTTTTAACATGGCCGGGATTTCCGCCACCAGTGAAGTAAAGGGTTTCAGCCACTGTAATGTTCCACCTAAACTGGCGCCAACTTTAGCACCACCAAAGGCTTCCGCTTTTACTTCCAGTCCTTTTTTTGCTTTGCCTTTATTGCCCTTAACTTTTACGCCTTCTTTTCGTTCAACAAATGTTGAACTTTTGGTGCGATTCCCCATTAGCAACTGTTTTTGGTTGTATGTCACAAACTGCAGATTGGCTTCTATCTTGGCTGATGCGCCAACATACCCGGTCAATTTCCCTTCTATTTTTGCCCTCAGGACACCAATATTGGCTTCTTCCTTATCATTAATCATAAATTTAAGCGGCCAGCCGGTCCGGTCGGGAACAAAAAGTGTGGAGTTTACTTTTCCAGAGAAAACGGTTAATTCAGCTTGAGCCTCACCTTTTATTTTCACTTGTCCGGTATCAGGGTCCCAGCTATTAAGCGTGGAGGCATTCGCTGTCAAACGCATAAATTGAGCACCCGCAGAAACATCAATATATTCACCCGTGTGCTTATACTTTTTATCGTTCCATACCTCGGCCCATTCTGTTAATGTCTTCTCAAATTTGATGTTTGCACCGACAGTCATTGTGCGATCCATCATTTGTTTAATCTTCTCCTTGGCTGTTTTCAACTTCTCTGATAAAGATTTTATATCGATACCAATAATATTATTATCTTCATCTTTGGTGAAAATATTATCACCACTAAAATCATCCACGGAAATCACTGTGAATTTTGTTTCAAACTTCTTATAGTCTTCTTCTTTAACATATGAATAAAATCGACCAAAAGCTCGCTTCTTAATATCTTCAATGGGTATTAGCTCAACTATAGGTTTATACCCACTTTGTTCATTGAAATCCCCCAACTCCTGCTGTAGATTTTTAGTTGCCGTTTGTAGCTCACCTTCAGCCTTTGATATTTCATTTTCCAGTTCGGGCAACCTGTCCTTATTGGCAGTATCCTTTAACTGCACACCATATTTTTCAATAGCCTGAGAGTATTTATTTTTTGCAATATGTTGTTTATTTACCAGGTCGCTCAGTTTGCTCATAGCAACTTCAAACACGCTGGCATCCGCTTCATCAATAAAAATCAATTGTAATTTGTCAATCCTGAAATAGCATTGACAAGATTTGACAATCACAATTTTTACATTTGACTCAACCTTACTCGTTTGATGATCTGCTGCTGGCGTGTTTGAACCGCTCATAATCTTTTCCCTGATTATTCAGATGCATAAATTAATAAATTATCACTTCACCGGACTCGGGTGGTTCACTGCACAGCGCACGGCTTTGTCGCTTGGCCGGTATGATCTGCTTTCAGGGTCCGCTTTATAGCGCACCATGGTCAGCCCGCGCCCCGGCCCTGAGTAGTCCTGGCTGCGCAGCACCCGCGTGTAGTACCCGTCCGGGTCTTTAAATACCGGCTGCTCCGGGCCCTGCGGGTCTTTTACCGGCGAATGGCTGTAGTATTCCGGGTCATACCAGTCCTTCATCCATTCCCAGCCGTTTCCGGCCATGTCGTAAATCCCCAGCGGATTGGGGGGACGAAAATCACGTGGAAGCGGGGATAGCCACTTGAGGGTTGAGCCTGTCTTTTTGGCATACTCTTCAGTATCCAGCTCAGTGGCAATGTTGATGCCCTTGCGGTTTTCTATACGTATCGTGCCGTCATCGGTGGGCGCCACCACATATTTACCCCGGCTACGCGCCGCGTATTCCCACTGCGCCTCCGTCGGCAGCGAGAACGGCAGGCCCGTTACCCCTCCCAGCCACGCACAGTACCGCTCCGCTTCGTTCCAGTCCACGCGGGCTGGCGTATCCGGGATCCGTCTCCTGTCATTCCAGTCCCTCCCGCTCAAACGCCCCTTGACCTCCCGGCCCTTCAGGCCATTCCAGGCCAGATAAAACTGGTACTGCTGGTTGCTGGTTTTAAACTTACTCAGCGAATAGCTGCTTAACTCCACCCTGTGCAAAGGCTTGCTGTCTTTATGCCCGTCGTACTGCAGTTTTTCCACGCCATATTCTTCGCCAAAATCCCCCATCAGATATTCACCGCCTTCCACAAATACCTGCTCTGACTTTATCTGCGCCACAAACTCCTGCAGCCGGGCCTGGTCTTCCGCACTGTGCAGGGGTTTGACTGAGGCGGGGTTTTGATCGCAGCCAGCTGCTGCGACTATCGCAATGGCGCACAGCCACAACCTGTCGTTTTTCATTATCACAGACCTCACTTCACCGGACTCGGGTGGTTAACGGCGCAGCGCACGGTTTTGTCGGTTGGCAGATATGGTCTGCTTTCAGGGTCCGCTTTATAGCGCACCATGGTCAGTCCGCGCCCCGGCCCTGAGAAGTCCTGGCTGCGCAGCACCCGCGTGTAGTACCCGTCCGGGTCTTTGAATACCGGCTGCTCCGGGCCCTGCGGGTCTTTTACCGGCGAATGGCTGTAGTATTCCGGGTCATACCAGTCCTTCATCCACTCCCAGCCGTTTCCGGCCATGTCGTAAATCCCCAGCGGATTGGGGGGACGGAAATCACGTGGAAGCGGGGATAGCCACTTGAGGGTTGAGCCTGTCTTTTTGGCATACTCTTCAGTATCCAGCTCAGTGGCAATGTTGATGCCCTTGCGGTTTTCTATACGTATCGTGCCGTCATCGGTGGGCGCCACCACATATTTACCCCGGCTACGCGCCGCGTATTCCCACTGCGCCTCCGTCGGCAGCGAGAACGGCAGGCCCGTCACCTCTCCCAGCCACGCGCAGTACTGCTCCGCTTCGTGCCAGTCCACATGCGCAGGTGCATCCGGGGTTCGTCCTTTTTCTCTCCATCGTTTTAATAGTCGTTCATCCACTTTTCTCCCGGAGAGGCCATTCCAGGCCAGATAAAACTGGTACTGCTGGTTGCTGGCTTTGAACTTACTCAGCGAATAGCTGCTTAACTCCACCCTGTGCAAAGGCTTGCTGTCTTTACGCCCGTCGTATTGCAGCCTTTCCACACCATATTCTTCGCCAAAATCCCCCATCAGATATTCACCGCCTTCCACAAATACCTGCTCTGACTTTATCTGCGCCACAAATTCCTGCAGCCGGGCCTGGTCTTCCGCGCTGTGCATGGGTTTGACTGAGGCGGGGTTTTGATCGCAGCCAGCCATCGCGCTGACAGCCATCACAATGGCACACGGCCACAACCTGTCGTTTTTCATTATCACAGCCCTCATTTCACCGGACTCGGCTGGTTAACGGCGCAGCGCACGGTTTTGTCGGTTGGTGGATAACCTTTATTTCCCGGATCGGTTTTATAGCGCACCATGGTCAGCCCGAGCCCCGGCCCTGAATAGTTCTGGCTGCGCAGCACCCGCGTGTAGTACCCGTCCGGGTCTTTAAATACCGGCTGCTCCGGGCCCTGCGGGTCTTTTACCGGAGAATGGCTGTAGTATTCCGGGTCATACCAGTCCTTCATCCATTCCCAGCCGTTTCCGGCCATGTCGTAAATCCCCAGCGGATTGGGGGGACGGAAATCACGTGGAAGCGGGGATAGCCACTTGAGGGTTGAGCCTGTCTTTTTGGCATACTCTTCAGTATCCAGCTCAGTGGCAATGTTGATGCCCTTGCGGTTTTCTATACGTATCGTGCCGTCATCGGTGGGCGCCACCACATATTTACCCCGGCTACGCGCCGCGTATTCCCACTGCGCCTCCGTCGGCAGCGAGAACGGCAGGCCCGTCACCTCTCCCAGCCACGCGCAGTACTGCTCCGCTTCGTGCCAGTCCACATGCGCAGGTGCATCCGGGGTTCGTCCTTTTTCTCTCCATAGTTTTAATAGTCGTTCGTCCACTTTTCTTCCGGAGAGGCCATTCCAGGCCAGATAAAACTGGTACTGCTGGTTGCTGGCTTTGAACTTACTCAGCGAATAGCTGCTTAACTCCACCCGGTGCAAAGGCTTGCTGTCTTTATGCCCGTCGTACTGCAGTTTTTCCACGCCATACTCTTCGCCAAAATCCCCCATCAGGTATTCACCGCCTTCCACAAATACCTGCTCTGACTTTATCTGCGCCACAAATTCCTGCAGCCGGGCCTGGTCTTCCGCACTGTGCAAGGGTGTGACTGAGGCAGCTTTATGATCGCAGCCAGCCATCGCGCTGACAGCCAGACTCAGGAGTAATAACGGATATTTTATCTTCATGACTATTCCTCAGGATTTGCGCCAGACAGCGGTGAAAATGCTCCCATACGCGGATAAAAGGGGTTATCCGCCGTCGTTAAGCGATACGCAGTGGTATTGTTCATCGTCAGGGCATATCCCCAGGCAGGCGTCGTTCTTAATCTTTTATAGATAAGATCCATTTCACTGACTCTATCGAAACCTTCCTGGAGAAAACGCCTTACCGCGTTCATTGAATTTTGCGCCACCATATATTTTAAGGCAGCGTTACCCTCTGCCATGTCACTCCCACTGGCATTAAATCGGCTAAATATCTGGAACCACTCCCGCTGCGTCTGAATGGATTGCAACACAACAATAATCGCCTGCTTGCGCTCCTGATAAATATCGATGAGATAATCACCGCGATTATCAAAATCAACATGATCTGCGATGCCGTGGCGGGTAAGTAAGTAGAGTAATATTCCTTTGGCCTCAGGGGTACGCATCAGAAGTAAATCGGGGCTCTTAATAATATTTGCTGCTAACTGATTTCTTCTTTCAGACTCATCAAAGACGGATTCAATACTTTCTACCAGGCTAGTATATTTAACTTGTATTGTATCTAACGTTTCTTGTGAACCCTTTAGCTATTGACTCTTCCATATCCGAAAGCAACAAAACACTAACTTGGGTAAATGCTTCAAAAGCTTTCTGTGCCACTATTTCGAAAAAGGCGTAGTCTAATCCATACAGTTGATAAATGAGCCATTTTGAAAATTCATAAAATTTGTCAAAATCCACTTCTGCTTCAAAACTGCCTTTTGCCCCGAGTCCGACACAGAGGCTGGCGGCGATTTTGAAACAAAACTTACCGTTAACAAAGTCACACTGAAAAGTCCCCCCAATTCCGGCGCCAGCCATTCCTACCAGGCTTTCAGTAAAGGTACAAAAATCGGCGAACTCGTTAGCTTCTTTGGCATCGTCTCCGGTCTTGCCCTGGCGTACGGTAAGTTCCGGCGGCTGCAACCACTGTACTCCACCTGCGAGCTTTAGTTCTGCGCGCGCGCCGCCAAACGCTTCTGCGCTCACTTTGGCGCCATCTTCGTTTTCCTCTCTGGCCTTATGGAAGGTTGCACCGCTCACATGCCGTTCGCTAAATCTCGGTAGACGCCCGGCGCTGTTACCCATAATCATTTGCTTACCGCCATAGGTGGTAATCTGCAACTGCGCTTCTGCCTGGGCAGAGGCTCCCACAAAGCCAATCAGTGAGGTTTTCAGATAGACTCTGAGCATTCCCATTTTTAATGGTTCAGTTCGATTTTCAGGTTGAAATGTCAGGCTCCAGCCAATACGATCCGGAAGATAAAATGTCGTTTCAACAATGCCAGAAGCCAGAGAAAGCGTGGCCTTGAACTCACCTTTGATAGCCAACTCGCCGGTTGCTGGATCCCATTCCGCTGAAGCCGCCAAATTAGACGAGCAGCGCATAAACTGTGCGCCAGCTGAAAAATCGATAAACTGACCAATTTCTTTATGCGAAACCAGACTGTTATTCCAGCTATCTGCCCAGTCCGTTAACGTCTCATCTATTAGCTTTTTATCGATTGGATCAAAAAGATTTATGCCTTTATTTTCAAACTCCAGATCTTTAATTTGTTTTTTTAATTTAGAAACTGAAATCCCTGTTATATTACCATTTTCTCTTTTTAGGATATTATCCGCATCAGATTGTTTAAACTTTACTTTATGTCTGACTCCCGCCCCCAAATTATCAACATATCCTTTCTTTGCAAAAGAATAGCGTTTCTTTGCGCCAGCGCCACCATTTTTTCGAGAGATGGGGATGAGTTCAACAACATCCTCATAACCTGCCCCCTCAGACGAAAATTTTCCCATAATCTTTTGTAAAGCATCTCTTTTCTCACTCAAATCAGCTTCTTTATGAGTGACATTACTCCCTTTGTCAGTAAGAGCGGCACTTTCCTCTATTTTTGAATTTAAAACGCCAAATTCCTCAACAGCTTTAGAGTATTCCTCGTTAGCCTGATGAAATTCATCAACTGCCGTCATTATTTCACTGGCATGCTCATCAAGTACTTTTGCCGCATCAGTAGTTAAAAACAATAGCTCCTGCTCTCCGGTACAATAATAGATATCACATGATTCATGTGATATCTGTACGGTGTTATTTTCTTTTTTACTTAATTGATTCTCTGCTACGGGTAATATGGATGTATCGCTCATGATACCAACCTGGTTTTATTCAAAGAATAACTTCATAGTCTGAGGTTCAAGGCTGTAATGAGATTGGGTATATCCATTCTCATCAGTCACACCACGAATAGTTTCACCACTTTCAGTTTCAATACGATATTTAATGTACGGTTTAGGCTTACCATCCCCTTTATCAACGATCTGAAAAGAACCATTCATAGGGTATTTATATTGCGGGTCAGAAACAGTCATCGGCTTAAGCGCTTTTTCCAGGATACCTACTCCGCCCCACTGGATATCAGGACTTTTTAGCTTAAGACTCCCCGGTGCGCCAAGCTCGATGGATCCATCTTTGATTTTTATATACGCTCCGCCAGTGCTGGTAAGCGTAATTCCCTGTTGGGCGTTTAAAACAATGTCACCATTAACGCTATTAATATTCATCGTTTTATCTGACTGCAATCGCATGGCATCAGTTTGTGCCTGAATATCGACCATTCCTCTGGCGGCAAAAATTTTCATCCCCATTTTTTGGGCAAACAAACTGATTGCCTCGCCAGCGGCAACGGTCAGACGTTTAAACAACGTCAGATCTGCGTTCTCACCTGTCGTTACGGTTAGAGAATGACCCGCTGTTAGCTGAATATTTTTGGGTGTGGCCGCACCTATACCAGCAGGTGCATTCAGTAACAAACCCGCCCCTTTTAGTTGCGCCAGCGTTTTCGTCAGTTCTTGCTGCGAAGCAATATCAGCATCAAGTGAACCTGATACTTTGGCGCTGTTCGCTAAAGCTGTAACCAGCTCGAGTGCATTTTGCAACTCAGCTATTGCAGCACGCATATCCAGCATCTCTCCCTGAGCCTGCGGCTGGTTATAGGCACTAATTAAAACCCCTTTCCCGCCGCGTACCGCCACCCAGTCATCTGTGCGCAGCTCGGCTCCCTCGCCCCGCAGCGCACGCTGTGCATCCACATTATGCCCCAGGTTCAGCTGCGTCTTGCCGCCGTACTCGGTGCTGAGCTTGACGTGCTCCTCACCCCGTTTGTCTTCCATGCGCAGCTTGTTGTTCGCGGGTGTGCGAATGACGTTGCGGGTGTGGTTTGCCTCCGTCACGTGGTCCGGATGCCGGGAGTCGTGCAGCGCATGCGCGATATAGGGCCGGTCCGGGTCACCTTCATGGAACGCCACCGCCACTTCTGTGCCCTGTATCAGCGGGAAGTGAATCCCGTAGGTGTCGCCGCCGTAGGGTCTGGCCAGGCGCAGCAGCATGCTCTCATACCCCTGCTGTTTGCTGTCCTGGTCGGCATCGAACTTCACCCGGTACAGCCCCTCCGCCGTCTGATGCGCGTAGATATCCCCGCTCTTCGGGCTGCTGACCCGTGCCGTCAGCGTGCCGCTAACCTTCGGTCTTGCCTTCAGCGCCGGACGCCAGCACTGCGTCTCACTGTACGGCACCGCCGCCAGCGTCACCCTCAGCGCATCCTTCCTGCTGCCGCTGAACCCGGCCCGGATGACCACCACCGGCTGCTGCAGCACACCCGGCAGCGTCGACGGCACGCTGTTGTCGGTTATCGTCAACACCTGTCCCGGACGTAACCTCGCATCCGTGCTGAAACCCGTTATCAGCGTCTGCTCCGCCAGAAAACGCTCGTGGTCCAGTCGCGCCCAGAAGTTCCCGGTTTCCGCCGCCGGATCGAATGCATCCCCGGTTTCAAGATGGCGCGGTTTGTAGTGATACACCTCGCCATAGCGCATTTCCTCGCCTTCGCCGCCGGTGATATCCGCCCTCGCCGACTGCAGCACTTTCTGCGCTTCGCGGTGGTTATAGTCTTTTGTCGTCACTCCCGCCGGTGCCACCTGGTGCAGGATGTTCAGTCCCCAGACGGAGTCCGCCCCGCTGTCGCTCATTCCTGACGGGCTGTTCAGCGCCAGCCGTTTATCAAACTCATAGGCGCTCTGCTGGTCTGCAAAATGCACCACTTCCGTCCGGGTGTCCGGCTGCAGCGTGAAGAAGTAAAATATCCCCACTTCCGCCAGCAGACGCTCAATAAACGCCAGGTCGCTCTCCTGGTACTGATTTATCTGCTCACGCTTCGGATAACTCTGTGTCAGCGTGAATTCATACTCCCAGCCATGCAGGGCGTGCTCCTGCAGGATTTCACTCACCACTTCCGGGACCGATTTGTTTATGAAGAAGCGGTGCGTGCGGAACTGTTTATCCAGCAGGGAGAGATAAGGCTCAATGATGATTTCATGGCTGACCTGGTCGCGCGACCCCGTCAGACGCCGGAAATGGGTCACCACGCCGTGGACGAATTTCACGGGCAGGGCATGCAGTAATTCCCCGCCTTTCATGGTCAGCAAAGCCGGCTGGTTCAGGAACATACCGGCAGTCAGCTCTGAAGCGCTGCAGGTAAAACGGACTGAATAATGGTAACGGACGCTTAACTGCTCCAGCCCCTCAAAACGTTCCACATCCAGTTCATGCGGGCATGAAGAAACCGATAAACTGTAGCGGTTAAGCGTGGGCCCTGATGCTATTTCCATATTCATAGCGTTAACTCCGTTTAATAAACTATAATTACGCGTTTATAAACCATAATAAAAACTGAATAAAACAGTTTTCCATTAAATAAAAATCACAGATAATCATCCCAATTACTACGTACGTGAGGCCAGCCAAATTTCATCATAAAATACCCAAAAACAATCAATAAAAAACCTCCCGCGCCCCATAAATATCTAAATCCATCGTCAGAAATAAAGAGAAACCAAATAAAAAAGGCAATACCAAACATACATAAGATATTACCAGCCAGATATGAAAAATAATACATTAAATATCTGGCTATTTCTCTAAACTTCCCAATCCGTCCAGAAAACATTGGCAAACCTCATTAAAAAAAACTAAATTTGCATTGTGAAATTCAATTGCTTTTTCAAAAGGTGAAACAAGATCTTCTATCAGAAAATAAAGCAGATCCAGGTCCCCCATATCCTTCAATTTTTGATAATGACCTGGACTCCTTGCAGCCAGATAGCGAGATGTATAGATTGCTCTGGATACTTCCGCTCCCAGCGTAAGAAGCGAGCCTATAGCAGCACCTGAAAAAAATGCCGTGACTAGCCGATTAGAAATAACAGCCCCAATTTTAACGCCAGTTAGCTCTGAGAAAATCATCCTTCCAGCACTATTTCCAGCTATTTTTTCTGCTATTAAAGCAACATCCAGTCGAGAAGAAAAATCATCAATAAAGACTCCAACAACCTGACCTACCAGCTCCTTATTAAACCCCACCTTATTAATAAGTCTGGCAAACCTGTATTTGTCATCTTGATTCGCTCTGCGATGTTCTGTGTCCATAAAATCATAGGCCAAATACCCCATACTAACAGGAAATGATATAAGCCCTTTTACCAAAGCAGCAATAAATCCAGAATCATCAACATTAATAGCTTCGAGCATATCTTTTGCAAGATCTTTAGCACCATCCATATTTAGTCCTTTAGCGCAACGCATATCCCGATACAAAATAAAACCCAGCGCTAGTCTTTTCACTGGGTTTTATTTTTCACTTGCTATCAAATATCAGTTCAATTCCCTCTTCATCACGCCAACTTAAAGTAAGTTGCAGAGGTTTTTGCTGCCGGGAAAGATATGTTAACAACTGCTGACTGAGCACTGGCAAGATTTGTTGGTTCAGCAGACTGTCGATATTCCTCGCCCCCGTATCCGGTAGCAGGCAAGCGGCTGTCAGGGCGTCAGAAAGGCTATCGGATATCGTCGTGGTGATGCCGTAGTGGCGTAATAGACGCTGGCTGACCTGCTCCAGCTTCATCTGAACAATTGTGCGTAGCGCTGGTTCACTGAGCGGGTGATAGATGATGGTCTGGAAGCGTGCCAGCAGCGCCGGCTGGAAATGTTCGCGTAAAAGTGGACGCAGCAATTCATGCAGATCGGACTCTGTCGCTTCTGGCTGTTCTTCCAGCAGCTGCATTACGGAATCGCCGCCAAGATTGGAGGTCATCAAAATAACGGTATTGCGAAAATCAATTTCACGACCTTCGCCGTCACGCATGAAGCCACGGTCAAATACCTGGTAAAACAGGTTCATGACGTCGCGATGCGCTTTTTCGACTTCATCCAGCAGTACCACGCTATAGGGACGTTTTCGCACGGCTTCGGTCAGGATCCCTCCCTGACCATAACCCACGTATCCCGGAGGCGAGCCCTTGAGCTGGCTCACGGTGTGCGGCTCCTGATACTCAGACAGATTAATCGTGATCAGCGATTTTTCACCGCCAAACAGAATCTCGGCCAGCGCCAGCGCCGTCTCCGTTTTCCCGGTACCGCTTGGTCCGGTAAGCAGAAACACACCCTGCGGGCCGTTTTCCGGCGTAAGACCCGTTTTTGATGCGCGCAGTCGTTGCACGATGGCATTAAGCGCATAATCCTGCCCGACAACGCGTTTTCCCATCTGAGTTTCAAGCGTCAGCAAGTCTGCCTGGGAGTCCTTCATTAGTGAAGACAACGGTATACCGGTCCAGTCGGCAATCACCGTTGCGACAGTGCGCGCGTCTACATCCGGAAACAGTAAAGGATGACCCTGCTGAAGCACACTAAGCTGCTGCTGCAATTCAACCGTCTCCGCCTGACGGGAAATATCACGGCGGCTGGCCAGCAGTTGCTCAGTGAGCGCTAATTCCTGGCCATACTGGGTTTCGCGTTCATCCAGCTCGACAAGCAGACGATTTTCTTGCTGTTCAATGCTCGCCAGCCTTTCACCATGCTGACCATTTCCTAGCGCGAGATCTGCAAGCAACGCCTGCTTTTCGATTTCAAGTGCGGTGATCTCCGACCTCAAACGCGTCAGTGGTTCCGGAACGGTATCAAGGCTGATACGTACTCTTGCACCTGCGGTGTCCAACAGGTCGACGGCTTTGTCCGGCAACTGCCGCCCGGTAAGGTAGCGGCGAGAGAGCGTAACAGCGGTTTTAACCGCGTCGTCAGTGATGTGAACGCCATGGTGTTCCGCATAGCGTGATTTCAGACCGCGCAGCATCAAACAAGCAGTGTCATCATCTGGCTCATCCACTTTCACCATCTGAAAACGCCGCTCCAGCGCAGCATCACGCTCAAAATACTGTTTATATTCGCTCCATGTGGTCGCCGCGATGGTTCGTAGTTCACCTCTGGCCAAAGCGGGTTTTAGCAGGTTGGCTGCGTCAGCGCCTCCCGTCTGATTACCAGCCCCAATGATGGTATGTGCTTCATCAATAAAGAGCAGAACGGGGGTTGGCCATTGCTGAACGGCATCAATGATATTTTTTAAACGCTGTTCAAACTCTCCTTTCACCCCAGCCCCCGCTTGAAGCAGCCCAAGATCCAGCGTGCGTAACGTCACCGCTTTCAGGCTATCCGGCACGTTACCTTCCGCAATGCGCAGCGCCAGCCCCTCCACCAGAGCGGTCTTGCCGACGCCGGGTTCCCCGACCAGAATGGGATTGTTTTTTCGCCTACGGGACAGCACATCCACCATTTGACGAATTTCATTATCGCGACCAAATACCGGGTCGATATCGCCGGCACGCGCTTTCGCGGTGACGTCCTGCGTAAATTTATCGAGCACGCCTTGTAATGCTGACGACAACGTCGACTGAGCCAGGCCAGGACGCGATTCATCATCAGGAGAAACCTGCGCCAGAGCGGCTTCCTGCTGTCTTTCGGGACGTTCATCCGACTGGACATTTAATAGCGGCAGGAGTCGTTCCAGTTGAGTATGTCCGGCGCTCAGAAGAGGCCACAGGCCATCACACTTCAGTAGTGAAGGTTTGCCTACCAGTGCCATCAGCAGATGCACACCCCGTATCTGCGAATTTTCATCCGTTGCGGCGCATAGCCACGCTTGTTGCATTAAAGAAAGAAGCGCATCAGACAACTGTGGGCGGCTTTTCACGGAACGAGGCTGAACATCCAGATGCGCCAGCAGCGACTGCCAGAGATTGTCGATATCCCATTCATAGCGACGAGCGATGACGGTAATATCGCCCTCCCCCTGCTCAAGCAACTTCAGTAGCCAGTGTTCAGGCGTGATTTCTGCATGCGCGCGCGTCTGGCATAACGATGCAGCCGCTTCAAGCGCCTGAGCACAGTAGGGATTGAGACGACGTAATAACACTGCTGACTGGTGTTCCATTTGGTTCCTGACTCCCTGTATTCAGGCATGCTACCGCCCGTGGCCGTAATCCAATGCCCATAAGGTAATAAGTGACGTTGATACTCTCTGCTTAACCCCCCACTCCGGACGCTCAGCAGAGGGCATAAAAAAACGGATGAGGAAATCCTCATCCGTTAGTGCATTACGCGGTGGTACGCTCGTTCCAGGCGTCAGAATGGATAATGTTGCCATCCTTATACGTCCAGACGATTTTCTCGTAGCGCAGTTCTATCTGTTCCAGGTGGTTGTGCTTCTCTTTAGCCGGATCCTTGATGTCGTACATAACAGGATTTACTTTCACCACTTTCACGTTGTGCAGAGTGGTGTTGAAGTATTCCACTTCCTGACCCGCATCATTAATGCGATACCATTTGAACTCTGCCTGGCGCAGGGTCTGACCGGTCGTTACAGCCTTGTACAGATACGGGCTGGAGGCATCGATTTCCTTAGTGAAAAGGAATGGGGTATGGATGCGCGTCCCGGTCAACTTACCGGTGTTGTTATCGGTAGGGATGTACAGGTTATGTTCCTGAGCCACTACTTCGATACTGCCCACACGGTCTTTCACGTCAACAGAGCCTTTAATATCCGCACCGCCGTCATCTTTCAGCCAAAGGTAGACTGGAATTGCCATAACTCTTTCTCCATTTTTACTTCGCTAATGCGTCACCATCTTGCGGTGACGGTTCCCTCATGCCCGGCACCCGACAGGCATCAACCTGCGGAACCAGACTGATCTCTACACGGCGGTTGGCAGCCCGACCCTCCAGCGTATCGTTGGTTTTGTAGGGATGTGATTCACCGTAACCCTGAACGGCAAAGCAACTCTCTGCGACGTCACCGGTATCACGCATCCAGTCGCGAACAGATTCCGCACGTTTGAGAGAGAGCTGTTGATTAGATTTATCGTCACCCACATCATCGGTATGCCCGGCGATGACTATCAGCCAACCGGGTCTGGCTTTGATATTGACCAAAGCTCGAATGAGTACTTTTGTTGAACCCGCTTTTAGCGCCCATTTGCCCGTATCAAACAGCGACATGCTGTTGAGACGCACGGTTTGCGGGGAGATCGCTTTTGGTTTTTCAGGTGGCAACCAGTCGCTGATTGCGGCCTGCAAAGGTGGGATCAATCTCATCCCCTGGTACAATCCCATTGAAAGAGAAAGGGGTTCGCCGCGCTGATACCAGCGATCAAGCCGCTGCGCATCCCGACGAAGTTGATCCTGAGCCTGAATCTTTGGCTCGACAGGATTGCCGCTAAGATGGCGGTATAGTGTCAGATGATCGTTTGTGATCCTGATGAGATGCTGGTTATTGATAAAGCTGCATGCCATCGCCAGTCCAACAAAAATGCCGCATAGCAGACCACTTATACCCACAGTTCGTTGAAATGCTGTCAGCGCCCGGCGGCGGGATAAAAAAGGCAATGCTAAATCAGGAAAAGGCAGCAGTTCGGACGCGGCAGAAGCCGCAGGAGAAATCGTTGTTTGATCGGTGATATGCCGCTGCCACAGGTTATTTTCACAGGCCGCTAATGAGGTGAAACACACAACCCGTAAAGCAGAGAAAAGTGGCGGAGCATGGCGCTCGGCGTCGCCTTGTACCTTCTTCAGCCAACCCAGTAAAGTATCTAACCACACTGCATGTGTAAGATGAGAATGGCGAGCCGAGTGCTCTTGCGATGAGAAAGGAACAAAATCATCTAATCCTGTAGCCGACTGCACTTCAGTATCCTGAGGGGTGCGAATAAACCAACGCACAGTCTCATTGCACTGAGGAGAATTCAGCCAACAACACAGCCAAAACGGCGGTATACCTGATAACCAACGCCGACTCTGGGTCACCACCCGCCGCCAACTGAGCAGCATGTGCTTAAGCGCGTCTTCATCATTATGCCGTTCCGGGATCAATGCCAGCATCACGGAAACGCGCATAAGAAGCCCCGGACGCTGCACAGCTATCTGACGAACCAGAGCACTGTAATGCTCTGGGGATTGAACAGATAAATACCAGCCCTGTGAACTCTCGCAGGAATCGCCACGTCCGGCAAACAAGGGAGCAGTATCGCCACATACCAGCACAACAGGTCCACTGAAACTCTCTGGAGGGAGCGGAACGTCATGAGCAGAATGAGCAGACGTCAACCGACCATACTGGCGCCAGCCATAAACGATCCCTGGAATGGAAAACAGTAAAATAAAGACGGTAAGACCACTGCGAACACCTGCACTTAACGGACTGAATCCCCAGACCAGCAACAAAGCCAGCACGGTCGCCAGTACATAGTTCACGATCCCTCGCAACTGAGCCATGTCTTAACCCTGCCCAATAAGCTGAGCAATCTGCCCTTGTAAGACATGAGAAAATGTGAGCCATAAAGCACCCAACGCCAGTGCGCCGACAAGCCATGCCAGCCACCAGCGGCGCTTACCGCCAGAGAATCCGGAAGCCCGCATGATGACTGGCGCATCGTGCTTTAACTTAAAAGGCATTGCCTGAGTCGTCAGCGCTTCAAGAACATCTTCACGACGCTCGTCTCCTTGCTCACGATAACGCCCAACAAAACCGAGCGTGATTGCGCGATAAAAGCAGGTTAATACGGCGGTATCAGGAACGGGCTCGCGCAGTACGGTACGAATGCGCTCCCAAAGTTCTTCCCCGGCATTGGTGGTGTTGAAATAGCGAGCCTGTAAAGGTGTCGCAAGCCAGGTGATATAACCGCTATCCTGGCGGTTGCGGTTCAACACGCTTTCATCCAGTAATGCACATTGCGTATAGAGCATGTGCTCAACGCTGTGTTCGCTGTATCCCATGTCACGTAAGGCCTCACGTGCAGAATCAATCCATTGGCAGGCCCGGCGATAGAAAGCAGCCCCATCGTCGACTTCCGACCCATCGCGTAATTGGCTTACAGCAAGCCAGGTTGGCCAGAACACCTGATCAATATCCTTATTCATTTATTTCAATCCCTTAATACTGCAAATAGCTCAAGTTGAATCTCTCCCAACGTTCCCGGCACATAGAAAGCGCAATTACCGGCGTCCAGCATGGACTGGGCGGCTGGATGATTAATCTCAAGAGCAAAATATTGATTTTCCAGTCGCAGTGGGATGGCTGCGGGTACATGCGTCAGCGGTTTTAATGGAATGCCGCTAAGTGCCACATTGACGACATCCGACACATCAGCCCGACTCCCTGCTTTACACAGCTGTGGAAACTGCGTCAGGAGGACATGCGCTGGAAGAGCCGAACGAACGGACAGATAAAAATCAGCGCCTTCACGCAGTCGGGCATCCGACAGAGCGCCATACCAGAACTGTCGCTCCTGCGTCAGTTCAATCGCGACAACGCGAGATGGCAGGCTGGCTTCCAGTAGTTCCACCAGCAGTGCAAACAGTGGCGGGAATACCTGCTGCGGATTTGCGTGCTGGTATGGAGGTACAACGCTGACATCATTTTCTAATGAAAAGGTCAGCAGGCTGCCGGCTAACCGCGCCAACTCCCGCCACAAAAGCTCGGGGTGACGACCTGGGTTTTGCAGCATTTCTTTCAGAACAGGCTCCGAGCTATTAAGCGCATTCAGCAGCCAAAACAATGAAACGTCTGCTACCGCAAAATCCGCCATTCGTTCATTACTTTCACGGCGCAAGGCCATCAGACGGCGGCAACGGGCCTGGATACGGTGTACCAAATCACCGAGCGAATTGATTAATGAGGGGCTCGCTGAGAGTGAAAGCGAGGGTGGTAAAAAATCGTGCCCTAATTCCCATTGCCCCTGAGCATTACGAATAAGGCAAGCTACCGGACAGGTGAGATAAGCGCTGTTATCGTCGTGGGCATACCGGAGGGTAATAGCATGCCGCAGCACCGCCATATCAGTCTGCTCCTGGCCTGCGAGATCCTGCACTGGCAGCCATTCCTGCTGCCAGCGACACGGGCGGCTAACGCCGTTGCCTGATGAAAGGTTACCGCCATTAGCCGAAAGCAGCGGCAATGCCAGCACGATATCAACGCTGTTGTAACCAGTAAGGTGCGATAAATCACACGCCGGAGGCAGGTTATCTGAAATACCTGTATCCACTAACGTACCGTCAGGGAAGCGCACCACCAGATTAACGGGATTCAAACGGGAAACCGTTAGCGCACTTTCGTCAAACTCCGCGCTGATGACGCCCCACGGTGATGAAAGTGACATGTGAGCCACAACGTCAGCGACATAGGCATCCCAACGAGTCTGTTGCTGAAACTGCTGGGGAGCCAGAAAGGCCCCCTCGCTCCATAACGGACGATAGATCTTCATCGCACCTCCTGTGCGCTGCGTCGTTAAGATTTCGACTTAGGCATTTGTGAAACTAACGACAGACTGACGTCCATACCTTCAACCTGGAAATGCGGAATAGCGTACAGGCGCACGCGGAAGAAACCGGGGTTATCCTCAATATCCTCCACCACGACACGCCCATCACGCAGCGGGTGTGATGCCTGTAAATCATCGCCAGGATCGGTCATTTCGGTTACCAGACTGCGCAGCCAGTTGTTAAGTTCAAGCTCAAGCAGACGGCGATCTTTAGTCGTGCCAATGTTTTCTCGCTGCAGGATTTTCAGGTAGTGAGCGATACGAGAAAGCAGGAAGATATACGGCAGACGTGAGTTAATCCGACTGTTAGCCGTCGCTTCCGGAGTATCAAACTGTGCAGGTTTTTGAGCCGAGTTAGCAGAGAAGAAGCAGGCGTAATCACGATTCTTATAATAAGAAAGCGGAATAAAACCGAGGTTGGCGAATTCAAACTCGCGGGTTTCCGGAATCATTACCTCAGACGGGATTTTCACCTGATTACCTGTACCTAAATCGTACAAATGGATAGGCAAATCTTTAACCGCGCCGCCCGCCTGTGGCCCACGGATCTGGACGCACCAGCCATTCTTGATAAAACTTTTCACCATGTTCACAGCGAAAGAGAAAGAGGCACTGGTCCACAAATATTTTTCGTGATCCGGCCCCTTAACTTCTTCAACATAGTTAAAACTGCGTACCGGCACCGTATCTGGGCCATACGGCAGGCGACCCAGCACACGCGGCATAGTCAGCCCGATGTAGCGTGAATCATCGCTATCACGAAATGCTTTCCACTTGATGTATTCAGCACGTTCGAAATAATCATTGATGTCTTTTATGGCCGCGACTTCTTCCATATTTTCTTTCAGGAAGAATTTCGGCCCCACGGCACCAATAAACGGCATATGGCAAGCAGCCGACACGCCAGAAATATTGCGCAGCAGTGCAATATCCTGCGGACTGTTATCAAATTCGTACGCTGAAATCATTGCCGCAATGGGTTCGCCGCCTGGTTGATCATATTCTTCAATATAAACATGGCGGTATAACCCACTCTGGATAAGCTCCGGCGCGTCGTCAAAATCATCACGCAGCGCATCCTTGCTGATATCCATCATTTCTACACGGACATTTCGGCGAAAATCGATGCCGGTGATCATCGAATGCAAACCACGCCAGAGCGATTCTTGTTTTTGAAATTCAGCATGGTGCATAACTTCATTAACCTGGTCGCTAATTTGCTTATCCAGGCGAGCAATCTGCTCATCGAGCAGCGTTTTATCCAGACGTTCCAGGGGCTGCGCAGCATCCGCCAGACATGAGACCAGAACCTGAATCGCAGCGGTCACGCGTTCAGCCGGAGCGGCATCAGATAGCGCTTCATCGCTCTGCCACGCATCGACGTTTTTTAATGTCGAAACCGGGGCAAGATTAATTTTGTCAAAGAGGGATTGATAAACGCTACGTTCACTGGTCGTGGTGGTGGCGACTGAAGAGGTATGTTCCTGAACAGACATCAACATATTCCTTTTATGATCCTTTACTATTCCTGCCGATTTAGCGGAGGAAACCCTGTATAGCCTTAAATCTCTTCCGGCATCATCGTTGCCAGTTCATCACGCAATTCCTGACTCAAGTCCGGATCTTTAAGGATGATTTCCAGCTCGCGACGAAAAGCGGCGTTATCGAGTAAGTTAGATTTCAGGTCACGCAGTAAGTTACGCATAGCTAACAAAACGCGTAATTGTGGGATATTTCTTGCGACCTGTTCGGGTTCGAAATCGCGGATATTTTTAAAGGTAAGGTTAATATCGTCCTTTCTGTCATCACCAGCCAACGTATTTTTAACACTCAAATTAACTACTGGTGAGAACTTAGCTAACACATCATTAAAATTATTCTTATTAATATCAACCTTTTCGCGCTCCGATAATGGTCGTTGTTCTCTACCATTACTGAAATCCCCCACGGTCAAAAGTTTTAACGGCAATTCAACCTTTTTTTGCACGCCTCCGGTATGTAAATCTAACTTGATATTAACGCGTGCCGTCGGCACTTCATTCTGAAAACTGTCACCCATACGTCCCTCTCAGACCGGCGATTCCTGCCGATATTGTGCATTTCCTGACGGAGCATTTTCTAATCGCTCAACGTGTTTCTTACAACGTCATTTCTGTGGGCAGTCAATAATGACTGTTAATGACAATTAATGATTATAATTAGTACGCAGTCGGAATCCGATATATTCCACGGGAGAAAACATGATCGATATCACTAATCAGCCAAATAACACATTAGTGTTTATTATTTAAAATTAAAATCAATAAAATATTTATCTGATACAAGCGACGAAAATTAATCATTGGTGAATACATTCATTAAACGAATGCATTTAAGTTATAAGACATTAGCCTTAAAAATATTTAAGCCCATATATATACATCACGAAACTTATTTAAAGTTAATCAGCACCAATTTAACTATAAATAAAAAAGCCGGAGATATACTCCAGCTTTTCGTATTTCAATCAAGAACATGCCAAAAGATTACTCTTCCTTCACCACAATCAGCGGCTCGATATCGCTCTCTTTCTTAATCACCAGCGACTCATCGCCGCGCAGGCAGGTACCGCCGTAGTTACCGCCTACGGTGAAGGTACAAACCTGAATATATTTACCGGCAATGTTTGGCAGACACCAAAGCTGCTGATAAATGTTCTTCTGCTCGGCAAACTTACCGCTGGTTTTATCCAGCAGCTCTTCCTGATGACTCACCAGATCGATGTTGCTGCCACAACGTCCTGCAATAGGTTTCACCGCATAACCGGTTTGCGCCAGCTCATCATTAACAGTGAAATCGGTATCAAGCAGATAGCGGTGGTGCGGGAACAATTGCCACAGAATCGGCAAAATCGCTTTGTTGCCAGGGATCACCGTCCACAGAGGCTCGAAGACCAGCACTTCCGGGCGCAGCAACACGTCGATTAAACGCACTTCCTGATTCGTATGCCCGGTACGAATTGGTACCGCGGCGTACTCCGTTTCACTGACCTCTCGCACCTGCTCAATCGCGGTTTCCCACGCCCAGGTTTTCCAGACACAGTTCACCAGGCGACCGTCACCGTCAATCAGTTGACCAGCATCATCCCAACGTAGCTCATCGAGGCCACGCAGAATTTTGCTGTCAAACCCGGCCTGACGCAGCGCCTGCTGCATAAACTGCGCATGATAGTTTTCTTCGATATCCTTATCCTGCATGATGTGGACAAACGGACGTGCGCGGCTGTGCTTCCAGGCACCTGCCAGTTCGTTGATCAACCCTTCAGCCGGGTTGTGTCCCTGCCCTGTGTAGCCCCGCTCGGCCCATCTTTCGAGAATCAAGCCAGCTTCGGTATGGCACGAGGCGGAATCGGCGTTGTACTCATACACCTTCAGTCCACGTTCATCCATACAGAAATCCATACGACCCGTAATCATATGATGCCGACGACGCTGCCAGGAAAGGCGCAGGCGCGGCCAGAGGATTTTCGGGATATCGAACAGCGCCAGCAAGTTGTCGTCTTTCAGCACTTTGTCAGTCGCGTGCAGATACATCAGGTGCAGCTCGTTGGTGGCTTTGATCAGCTCCTGCTCGGCACTCTCGGTAATGGTGAAGTACTGATGCGGATCCTGATTAATCACATGCCCATTCGCCAGCACGTAGGCTTTTTGCAGCGGATCCTGTTCATCCAGCCATTTACCGTCAAACTGTCCGTTATCTTCCAGACGTGCGCCGCCAATTTTCAGCGAGTCATTGGCGATCTCCGGCTGCGGCAGGCTGTAACGGGTATCCTCGGTCTGGATCATCCAGCCAAGTATGGTGGTGTCGTCAAAGGTATCCCGCAGGGTGTAGCAACCGTTTTCAACCACCATCTCCAGTTCACGGGTCCACTGCTGTCCGGGAGGCAGCGGCGTATGGAGCACGTTCTGTTCGGCAATACGGATTTTGTTTTCCAGCAACTGGGTAACGACCGCCACATGCCCGGTATCTTTAAATTCGCCGCCTTTTTGCCAGATAAGCAACGCGCCTGCTACCGGTGCGCGGGGTGAACCATTGGGAAATGCCTGTAACGGCAGGATATTGTCATTTACCACTTCACGCAGGAAGCGTAAGGAGAAAATCTCCCAGGCCATGCCTACATCGGTGAAGACCACGCCATAGTTTAGGAAAAGAAAGCGGCGTGCGAACTCTACGCACTGCCATTTGTGGCCCATGTATTCGTCGTCGATATAGCTGCGAAATGCCGCATCATCGTCGTAGTCCCGTGGGTCAAGGGAGCTGTAATCTGAAGAGTAGATTGCTACGCCGCCTGGGGCGTAGCCCAATAATGTCCCGAATGGGGCATCCTGACTGGTCGTTCCTTTGCTCATGCACCTTACCTCAAAACAATACAGCCTGAGCAGGTTGGCGTGAATTTTTCGCTCTGGTTGCCTGCTCTGCGACACTAACCGGACAGAGGTCGACATCATCATACACCTCAACGCAGCTGCTGGCGCTCAGAGGCGAAAAATTCACAGCAGGAACTACGCTTTGGTCAGGGTGACCGGTACGCTTTTATAGGCCGGAGTCAAACTTTGTGTATCTACCGCGTCCAACGAGAGCAGGACATTCGCTTCAGGTAGATACGCGCCAATTGAGCCCGCCGCCATGTTGTAAATCACCACCGTTAAGCCGTACATGATGCGATCCGCGCAGGGCTGACCGTTGTCGTCCAGCGCCTGAACGTTGACCACATCACCCTGGCTCAGACCGCGGCTCATCGCTTCTTCGGCGCTTAAAAACACCACATCCCGACGACCGGTAATGCCGCGATAGCGATCGTTCAGACCATAAATCGTGGTGTTGTACTGATCGTGGCTACGTAGCGTCGCCAGAACCAGCGCATCAGCAGGCTGATTTTCCCGCTCTACCGCCCGCTGATGGCTGACGATAAAGTTGGCTTTGCCATTTACCGTTCGCCATTCACGGCGCGATGCAGGGGTATCCATACGAAATCCGCCCGGTTCAGCAATACGCGCGTTGTAATCGTGGAACGCCGGGATCACGGCTTCAATGGCGTCACGGATCAACGCGTAGTCCCCGGTTAACGCTTCCCAGTTGATCGGCGAAAGAGGCAACGTGGCGCGTGCTATGCCCGCCACAATCGCGGGCTCTGATTTTAGCCAGCGGGAGGCCGGTTTCAGTGCCCCGCAGGACGCGTGGACCATCGACATCGAGTCTTCGACGGTCACCGACTGAATGCCCGTCGCCTGCAGATCGCGCTCGGTTCTGCCCAGCGCGGGGAGCAGGTAGTTATGTTTTGCCAGCAGCAGGTGCGATCTGTTCAGTTTGGTCGCAACGTGAACCTGCAGATCCAGCTTTTTCATCGCCGCAAAAGTACGCTGCGGCTGTGGCATCGCCACCGCCAGATTGCCGCCCATGCAGATGAGCGCTTTTGCATCGCCCCGCTCGATGGCGCGAATACTTTCCACGCTGGAGCGGCCATGTTTGCGCGGTACACGGATAGAAAAATACGTCTCAAGGCGTTGCAGGAAATCTTCTGATGCTGCCTCGTTGATCCCCACCGAACGGTCACCCTGCACGTTAGAATGACCGCGCAACGGGCAGATCCCCGCCCCAGGCTTACCTATATTGCCTTTCAGCAGCAACAGGTTTACCAGTTGCTGGACGTTCTCAGTGCCGTTTTTATGTTGGGTGATGCCCAGACCATAACAAACAATCGTGGCGCGGGATTTACTGTAACTGTGCGCCAGATCTTCCATCTGACTGCGCGTCAGTCCCGAGTCCTGTTCCAGCTCCGCCCAGCTACGCTGGCGTAAGTCATCATACAGCGCGGCATATCCGGCGGTGTGCTCATCGATAAACGCATGATCGAGCGTTGGCTGCTGATCCAGTAAGATCCGCGCTTCATCCATTTCGATCAGCGCCTTCATGATGCCTTTAAGCAGCGAGGCGTCACCGCCCATTTTGACCTGGTAGTAGTCGTGGCTCAGCGCCGTCGCCTGGCCGGTGAACATCTCTTTCGGACTTTGCGGAAAACTAAAGCGCTCAAGCCCTCTTTCGGTCAGCGGATTGATGGAGATAATCTTAGCCCCGCGTCTGGCAACATCGCGCAGCGTGGTGAGCATACGTGGATGGTTAGTGCCAGGGTTATGCCCGATACAAATCACCAGATCGCAGTGGTCAAAATCATCGAGTTCAACGGTTCCTTTTCCAAGGCCAATGGCCGGCGTTAGCCCTGCGCTGGTCGGTCCGTGGCACATGTTTGAGCAATCAGGGAAGTTGCTGCTGCCATATTCGCGGGCAAACAACTGATACAGGAACGCCGCCTCATTTGACGTTCTGCCAGAAGTGTAAAACTCAACCTGCTGGGCTGAATCATAACTGCGCAGACGCTCGCCGATTTCCTGGAAGGCGATATCCCAATCCACCGCCTGCCAGGTATCGGACGCTGCATCGTATTTCATTGGATGCGTCAAACGACCGATATTTTCCAGTTCATAATCGCTGTAGTGCCAGAGCGTAGAAACCGGATGACGGCTGAAAAATTCCGGTGACGCTTTCTTGCTGGTTGTCTCCCAGGAGACCGCCTTAACGCCATTTTCGCACAGCTCCATCGGTGCCCGATGGCCAGGGTCCGGCCATGCACAGCCCGGACAGTCGAACCCTTTCACCTGGTTCATTTTAAACATCGCGATAATGTCGCGGGCGACAGCCTTTTGCGAAAACAACGAAGCAGTGACGGCTTTTACCGCGCCCCACCCACCCGCCGGGCCCTGATAACCGCTTACTCCTGGAACACCCTTTTTCATTATTACTGCTTATTCACCGCCAATTTTTGATGGTGAATACGGTAGCAATTTCCGTCCAACATTGATTTCCTCTTCATGGAGTACGGGCCAGGTACAATGAACGGGTTAGATTTATCTTCCCCTTTCAGCACAAAACGGCATAAAGTCCCAATCTGTTAAATTGAGTTCTACCTGGCTGCTACACTGCATCAAACAACCACTCAGAAGGCAGGTCACTATGTCAGACAATACCTATCAGCCCGCGAAAGTCTGGACGTGGGAAAAATCGAACGGCGGCGCATTCGCCAATATCAATCGCCCTGTTTCCGGCGCTACACACGAGAAAACGCTGCCAGTTGGCAAGCATCCGCTGCAGCTCTATTCGTTGGGTACGCCAAACGGGCAGAAAGTGACAATTATGCTGGAGGAGCTGCTGGCGCAGGGCGTGAAGGGCGCGGAATACGATGCCTGGATCATCCGCATCGGCGATGGCGATCAGTTTTCCAGCGGCTTTGTGGAGGTGAATCCGAACTCGAAGATCCCGGCGCTACGCGATCACTCGCAAAACCCACCGGTTCGCGTATTCGAATCTGGCGCAATCCTGCTCTATCTGGCGGAAAAGTATGGCTATTTTCTGCCGCAGGATTTACCAAAACGCACCGAAACGCTGAACTGGTTATTCTGGCTACAAGGCGCAGCCCCATTCCTCGGCGGTGGCTTTGGCCACTTCTACAACTATGCGCCAGTGAAGATTGAGTACGCGATCAACCGCTTCACCATGGAAGCCAAACGCTTACTCGACGTGTTGGATAAACAGTTAGCACAGCATCAGTTTGTCGCCGGAGATGAATACACCATTGCCGATATGGCGGTCTGGCCATGGTTTGGCAATGTGGTTCTGGGTAACGTGTACGACGCGGCAGAGTTCCTTGATGCAGCAAGCTACAAGCACGTGCAGCGCTGGGCAAAAGAGATTGCGGCACGTCCGGCAGTAAAGCGGGGCCGTATTGTAAATCGCACTAACGGACCGCTGAACGAGCAGCTTCATGAACGCCATGACGCCAGCGACTTCGATACCAATACTGAAGATAAGCGACAGGCTTAAAATGCCTGATGGCGACGCCGGGGCGTCTTATCAGGCCTACAAAGACGCCCTGGCGTAGGCCGGATAAGGCGTTTGCGCCGCCATCCGGCATAAAATCAAGCGCTGGTGACGTCATACTCCATGCGGCGAAGTGCATCCAATGTGAATTTAGCTTCATCTTCATCAATGATGCTCATGGCGAACCCTACGTGCACCAGCACCCATTGCCCGACCAGTTCGGCAGGCTCGCCTTCACATATCAGGGCAATATTGACATCACGCTTGATGCCGCACACTTCAACCTGCGCAAGCTGGTGAATATCTTCACCAACGGCCAGAACCTGACCAGGGACTCCAATACACATATCTGACTCCGCCCCATAGCAACCTATGGGCTATTCGACTTCAATACTTTTCACTTTCAGTGAATCGCCAGCATCTACCCGCAGACGATCGCCCTGACAGAGAGGACACTGCGCATCATGCTGGGTGATCTCTACGACCTGACTGCAATCCCAGCACCACGCCTGGGCGGGTTTGTAATCAATATGCAGCTCACAACCCTGGGCCAGCGTCCCCTGACAGACGATGTCGAAACTGAAACGCACGGCGCTCTCTTCAACGCAGGAGAGCGCCCCGATTTCCAGCCAAACGCCGGTTACACGTTTGACACCGTGCTGCTCTGCCTGCTGTTGAACAATCTCAACCGCGCTCTGACAAAGGGACAGCTCATGCATTTTCGCAGTTCCGACGACCCAGCAGCAGCGCGCGGCGGTTGAGCTGCGGCGCATTTGGATCGCTTACCGGCAGCGATAACAGCATTCGTGCGCAATCGTCAGTCAGGCGCACACCTTCTTGCGCAGACATGCTGTGCGAAAGCGGCGACATCAGCGAACAGGAGAGGTATTGCGATACACCCTCCAGTTCACCCACGGTAAAGGTCATTTCGCCATACGGCAGACGCAACCCGATTTTTTCGCTGACTTTACGCACCGGCCAGACCTGATCCGGCCCGGGGAAAATCAGCGCGCTGAGCATCCAGGGTGTGATAACACACCCCGTCCACTGTCCTTCAAACAGCGTAAAATCAGAGACATATACCGGCATATTCGGATGCAGGAAAGAAAGATCGTGCATCGAACGCCGGGCAACCTCTTCAAACGCGGCCTGAATTTGCTGCTTCGGGGCTGTCTGAAAGCCTAAGAACTCCTCAGACATGTGCCTTCTCCCGTGGAATAGCTTCAACGCCAGACTCGCGCAGCGCGGCAAGAACCTGCTCAAGCGCAGGTTCAATCATCGCTTCGACCGTTGGCGTTAGCCCGATATGCGGCTCCAGCGATTCCGGAATAACGCCGACTAACGTCAGCTTTTTCGGAAACTCGCCGGTGAAACGCAGGGCCGACAAAACGTCGGCCAGGCCAAGCTGGTGCGGTGAGATTTTGTTGGTAAACAGCGCCGGGATCTCTTCATCCCGCAGAACCATCATCGTTCCTGGCGTGTTTTTCTTCGACACAATGGCGTCAGCAATGATCAGATGATCTCTGTTCGCCATATCGCCGAGAAGCTCCATCCCAGCCGTACCACCGTCCAGAACATCAACAAAGTCTGGCAGGATGTACCGTTGCTCTAATGCCTCAACGATACGTACTCCGATGGCTTCGTCGGTCAGCAAAATATTGCCAACCCCTAAGACTAATATCCGCATTACAGAACCTTAACTGAGACCACTTCGTTCCCGTCAACGTCCACCACATGCACCGCACATGACATACAAGGGTCGAAGGAGTGAATGGTACGAACCACTTCCAGCGGTTTGTTTGGATCGGCAATCGGCGTTCCTACCAGCGAGCGCTCATACGGTCCCACTTCATCATTAAAGTTACGTGGGCCAGAGTTCCAGGTTGACGGAACAACCGCCTGGTAGTTGCTGATAATGCCATCTTTAATCACCATCCAGTGAGACAGCATACCGCGCGGCGCTTCGAGGAAACCGACACCTTTGAATTCGCCCGTTGCCGGGATATCCGGTTTCACGAAGGTGGTGTGGTCGCCTTTACCGATGTTCACGATCAGCGCGTTGTACTGATCCTGCAGAACGTTCTGCAGTTCACAGCAGTGAACGGTACGGCCAATAATACGACCCAGCGTAGAGTGCAGCTGCGACACTTCGATAGTTTTACCGGTCAGCTTGGTGTAAATCGCGATGATTTCATTCAGCTTGGCATGGGTAGACTCGCGTTTGGCCGCCAGTTTACACAGCATGTTAGCCAGCGGACCCACTTCAACCGTTTTCCCGTAGAAGGTCGGCGCTTTAACCCAGGAGTACTTGCCGTCATCTGACCAACCGGTGTAATCAGGAACCGTTGTGCCTTCCCACGGAGCCTGCGGCGCTTCGTCTTTGTACCACGCGTGTTTCGCACTCTCCTGAATCCCTTTGATCAGATACTCATCGGAGTGAGAGGTGATCGGACGATAGGTCGACAGATCTTCATTAGTAATGTAACCACCCGGGAACAGGAAGCTGCCGTTTTTACCGTCAGTCGGAAATTCCGGCGCACTCAGATAGTTAACCGCGCCCTGACCACGCTCCAGCCACTCAGGATAGAATGCAGCAATAACCGCGGTATCTACCTTGTAAACCTGCTCAACGAAGTCGCTCAGCTTATCAATGAAAGACTTGATGTACATCAGGCGTTCAAGGTTCAGCACGCCAAGACCGTCGAGGTTAATCGGGTTAGCAACCCCACCTACCGCCAGGTTCTGGATGTGCGGCGTTTTACCGCCCAACAGCGCCACAACGCGGTTGGCATCACGCTGGCATTCCAGCGCCTGCAGATAGTGAGCGACCGCAATCAGGTTCACTTCCGGCGGCAGCTGCATTGCCGGGTGACCCCAGCAACCGTTAGCAAAAATGCCTAACTGACCGCTGGCAACAAGATCTTTGATCTTGTTCTGAACCTTGGTGAACTCTTCTGCGCTGTTCAGGTGCCAGGAGGACACGCCGTTCAGCATGGCAGATGCTTTCGCTGGATCGGCTTTCAGCGCAGAAGTGATATCCACCCAGTCCAGCGCAGACAGCTGATAGAAGTGAACAATATGGTCATGCGTGGTGTGCGCGGCCAGAATGATGTTACGGATGTACTGTGCGTTTACCGGAACATCAATATTCAGCGCGCTTTCAGCTGCACGAACGGAAGAGATAGCGTGAGTCGTGGTGCAAACACCACAAATACGCTGCACAATCATCCAGGCATCGCGCGGATCGCGATTTTTCACGATCTCTTCCATGCCGCGCCACATGGTACCGGAAGCCCATGCTTTAGATACCACGCCATTTTCGATTTCGCAGTCGATGCGTAAATGACCCTCAATACGGGTTACCGGATCAATAGTAATTCTCTGGCTCATGCTTTGCTCGCCTCATGACGATTTTGATCGTTTTGTTTTAAAGGAGGAAGTATCGGCAGTAGACGAATGAGTACGATGTATGCACAAATCTCAATAGCCACAAAACCAATAGAAATCAACAGTTCTTCCCAGGTCGGGAAGTAGTGGTAGCCACCACCAGGATTGAATGCCACCAGCGAGTAGGACAGACGCCATGTCGCACAACCCAGCAATGCGCTCAGCGCAGACAGATACAGCATGCGCGAGTCATTGCGCAGCTTAGTGACGCGCAGCACCACCAGCGGGAAGACCATCAGCACGACTTCAATCCAGAACATCACGGAGTAAAGATCGCCTGCAAACGCATACGACAGCTTGTCGCGGTAGATCAACTCGCCAAAGCGCAGGACCACGAAAATCGCCAGCAGCACGCTGATGGTATTCGTCAGCTTAATGAACAGACTTTTCTCGTCCGGACCGTTACCTTTCAGACCCGCTTGTACCAGTGAGCCTTCAAAAATGACGATCGAGAAGCCCATTATAAAGGCGGTTAATACCGAGAAAAGCGGCAACATTTCATAAGCTTGCCAGAGCGGATGTACTTTATAGCCCGCAGAAATCATCAATGAACCCATTGAAGACTGGTGCATGGTCGGCAGCAGCGCGCCGAGGGCAATAATAAAGAACATCACTTTATTCAAACGCTTGAGAGAAACTTTCCACCCCAGACGTTCAAACAGAGCTGGCGCAAATTCCAGCGCCATGATGCCGATATAGATGGTCATACAGACCGCCGTTTCGAACAGTACCGAGTTCACGTTGAAGTGACCCGGAATGTAGAAGTACGGCAGGTTCCAGTAACGACCGACGTCAATGGTGATCGACAAACCACCCAGCGAGTAACCAAACAGGCTTGCCAGCAACGCCGGACGTACCAGTGGATGGTATTGTCCTCTGTTGAAAACATACACCGCCCACGCCAGCGCCCAACCGCCGCACGCAAAGCCAGTACCAATCAACAGGTCAAACGCGATCCATACGCCCCACGGGAAACCGCCGTTCAGATCGGAGACTGAACCCAATCCTAAGACCAGACGTTTCACGATCAGGAGCATACACAGGACGATAAGCGGCCCAAAAATAATGACCGGTTTGCTGATTATTTTTCCGCCCAGCGGTTTAGGATCATGACTCATGATCGTCTCCTCCATCGTGATGGTCGTTTTTCGTGTTACGACGAACCAGCACGGTTAAGCCCGCCAGCGCAGCCAGGGGTAAAATCATGCCCTTGTACAGGGAATGTTGAACATGTTCGGAACGCGCACCGGTTGAAAGATCATCCAGTTTTGGCAGATCCAAATCCTCGTAAGGAACACCCGTCAGCACCATAACCTGCGTACCACCGCCTTCCTTTTCACCGTACAGGTGCGGATAGTACTTCGGTATCGTATGCAAATAAGTATCACCAGCGTTCACTGTCTGACGCGGATAGTGGTATTCGCTGCCAGGCTTCAGTGCGAGACGTTTTTTCGCCTCAGCCATCAGCTCTTCACGGGTACCAAAAATCACTGCACCGGCAGGACACACTTCAACACATCCCGGCAAACCGCCTTTGTCCAGACGTTCAACGCCTTTCTGGTTACACAGTTCACATTTATGAAGCGCACCAAACGGGTTGTTGTAGTCGTATTTAGGGACGTTGTACGGACAGGCGACCATGCAGTAACGGCAGCCGGTACAGACATCTTTGTCATAGTGGACGATGCCGGTTTTCGGGTCTTTCTTCAGCGCGGAGACCGGGCAAACGGAGACGCAGTTTGGATCGACACAGTGCATGCACTGTTTCTTAATGTATGCGTAACCATTTTCTTCCTGGTCTTTGTTAACGCCTGTTCCGCTACGCCACACCTGGATGATGTTGTTGGTGTACGGTGACAATTTGTCGTTGTTCGACCAGGTTTGCTCGCCTTCCGGGTTACGCGCCGGGAAGTTGATATCCTGACACTTGGTGACGCAGGCCTGGCAGCCTACGCACAGCGTCGAATCATAAAGCATCCCAAGAGAACCCGGGATCGGCGGACGGTTTTCTGCAGCCGCATGGCTGATGGACGGCGCGGCGCCCAACAGCAATGCCCCGCTGGAGGCTGCTTTAATAAAGTTACGTCTGTTCACGGTTATTCTCCCCGTGAGTCAGCGTTATCTTTCTTCTGCTGACGCCCCAGTTCACGTACCGCCATCACGCTGACGCCGGCAACCAGTCCTACTACGCCGCCAAGCAGCCCAATAGCCCCAGCTGAAATGTTGCCGCCTTCTTTCATGTTGACATCAGGCTTCTCTGAACGCGGGGTTTGGTTTTCCACATGGGCGAGTTGGTGAATGCCTTTATGGAAACCGACGCCTTCTTCGTTACAGCCGTAGCAAGGATGACCAATAGCTACCGGCCACACGCCGCCAACGTCGCAGAATTGCAATGTTGAGCAGTTGCCGTACGTTTCTGGCCCTTTACAGCCCAGATGATAGAGGCACCAACCTTCACGATGGCCTTCATCGCCGAACTCTTTAGCAAAACGACCGGCATCAAAGTGCGGGCGACGTTCGCAGTGTTCGTGAATCAAACGGCCATAGGCGAATGTCGGACGGTTTTTGGTATCCAGCTTCGGCGGCTTACCGTAAGTGATGATATGCGCGACCGTGGCGAGGAAGTTATGCGGGTTAGGCGGACAGCCTGGGATGTTGATGATGGTTTTGCCTGGCAGAACTTCTTGCAAGCCGACTGCACCCGTTGGGTTCACGCCAGCGGCAGCCACACCACCCCATGCGGCACAAGAGCCGATAGCGATGATAGCTGCTGCACCTTCGGCCGCTCTGCGGATGTGATCCACAATTGGCTCACCGGCAACCATGCAATAAATACCATTATCTTTTAGTGGTATAGAACCATCTACCACCAGAACATATTGCCCTTTGTACTTCTCCAGAGCGTTATGTTTGTTCTCTTCGACCTGGTGGCCAAAGGCGGCAGAGAGCACCTCATGATATTCAAGAGAGATAGTCTCCAGAACGAGGTTTTCCACTGTAGGGTGTGTCGCACGAAGCAGCGATTCAGTACAACCCGTACACTCCTGAGCACCAATCCAGATAACCGGCGGGCGCTGAGGACGAGAAACTGATTCGGCCATTTCTGCGGCGGCTTTGCTGCTGAGCCCCATAGTAGCGGCCAGTGCTGCACAAAGCTTCATGAAATCACGGCGATTGATGCCGTTCGAATTGATGAGAGAATTATCTCCAGTCATTTTATTGTTATTCCGTTGCGAAGACCTGGCTTTTATTTTGCACCATTCGCATGTTGCATATTGCGATCGGCGCGCCATTACCACACTTTTTATATGGTTATGTGCATTATAATACTTCGGCGGAGCAACAAAACGAAGGCGTAGGTCAATAGTGTAATTAATTAAAGCAAGATAATACCCCTTTTGGATCAAGCTTCGAGCCGATAGCCGGCCATGAAAAACCGAATTGTTGTACTCGACTGGTTCTCTTTGAAGAAATCCATCACCATCTCTTTATCCAGCCCGTAACGACGCGTCAGGATCCCCGCTTCCCATGCGCTGAGCTGTCGGTCACCCGTTTTTTCAAACATTCGATGTGAAAAACCCAGAACAAAACCGCGTTTATAATCTGAACAAAAATTCGCCACTGAACGAGCACTGTCCGCACTTGAGGCGTTCAATCCGGCCATCAGGCCCTTTCCAAAATGGTTGTCCATGCATAACCTCCAATCGCTATATAACAAATTATATAGCGATTTTTTAAGCAAAGGCCAGAGGTATCACGCACTTTTTTGTGCCAGATTAAAAGGACACCCACTCGTCCGTTTTAGGTGCTGCAGAGGTTCTGCTTTCTGTGGAAGGGGAAGCGGTATTGGCAGCGGCGTATTGCACATCATTCGCAGACAGGCGGAACTGTTGCACCGAGCGTTGTAGCTCTTCCGTTTGCCGTTCCAGCGCCACTGCCGCAGCGGATACTTGTTCTACCAACGCGGCATTCTGTTGCGTCACGCTGTCCATCTGAGTGATCGCAACACTAACCTGCGAGATACCTTTATTCTGCTCTTCAGAAGCAGAGGCAATTTGTTTCATGATAACGGTCACTTCGGTGGCACCGCGCAGAATCGCTTCCATGGTTAATCCCGTCTCTTTAACCAGACGAGCGCCCTGTTCGACACGACGCGACGATTCACCGATTAATGTCTCAATCTCTTTTGCCGCACCGGCGCTACGGCTGGCGAGATTACGTACTTCCCCTGCTACCACGGCAAAACCACGTCCCTGTTCACCAGCCCTGGCCGCTTCAACGGCGGCGTTGAGCGCCAGAATGTTGGTCTGGAAAGCAATGCTATTAATGACAGAGGTAATTTCTGCGATCTGTTTAGAACTGGCAGCAATACCGTCCATGGTGTCGACCACTTCAGAAACCAGGGTGCTTCCTTTACCTGCCGTTTCTGTTGCGGTATCGGCAAGCTGGCTGGCCTCACGCGCATTTTCGGCGTTAAGTTTTACCGTAGCGGTCAGTTGCTCCATGCTGGCAGCGGTCTCTTCCAGCGCCGCGGCCTGCTCCTCAGTACGGGAAGAGAGATCGTTATTGCCGGTAGAAATTTCCGTAGCGCCTCGCCAGATGTTGTCACTGCCTGAACGAATCGTACTTACGGCTTCACGCAGGCTGTCCTGCATTGCGCACAATAAAGGGACCAGTTGGCCCACGCAGTTACGCCCAAAATCTTCAATTGGATGGCTGAGATCGCCCTGGGCAATCTGGCGGAACTGCAAGCGAATGCGACCGAGAGGTTTCACCATCATGGTAACGAGGTAACGATCGGTGAAGAACAGGAGGGCAATCCCGAGGATAACGGCAGTAATAATCAGTGTCCGAATGATCGACGTTTTACCGTCTACCATGATACGCGTCGCATCAAGTCTCTTTCCGGCGGTGGTATTAAACAGCTCAGCGCTGGCACCAAATTCACGGCTCAGTGCGGGCGTAATCGTGCTGGCATGTTCCGAAAACGCCGTAAGCGAGCCCTGCTGCGCCAGCTGCATTTGCGGTATCACGCCTTTATCCAGCAAAGCTTGCCACTTGGCCAGCACTGCTGCTGAAATTTCCGGGTCCATCGGTCCTGGAGACAATGTTTTCATCTCCTGGAGCTTTTGGCTCAGATTATCCAGCGATTGCTGGGCAGGTGCAAAATCAGGCGTTTCACCACCAATTTTGACATCCACAGCACGGCTCAGGCGTGTCACAAAGCGAAAGTACTGATCGTTCCCCTGACTCAGTACCGTCATCTGTTTGACAAGATGACGGTCAATATCGTTGCCTTCTGATATTTTTGATAAAGCATGAAGACTGAATAAACCCACGCCCGACCAGAGCAGGCAAAAAAGTCCCAGTATCGCCAGCATGACAATACGAATAGTGAAGTTTTTCAGCAAATACATAATAATTTCCTTGCCATTGATGAGGAATTCGCCATCAGGCGATACTTCCCCTTGTTATCGGCAGGCAATGAAGAAGATATAATACGTTCTTTATTTTTTTACTTTTTTAAGTCTATCTATTATCCCTGCTGGTCATATCAATATGAATGTTAATGAAATTAGGTAGCATTATTATTCAGATAATTAACCTAAAGCTGTAAGTAATGCGTTGTTTTTCATAACAAATATTTATCAAACCAGGCAAGAGTGCGTTCCCAGGCTAAATCAGCAGCTGCTTTATCATAACGGGGTATCGAATCGTTATGAAAACCATGATTAACACCGGGATAGATATATGCTTGATAGATTTTCTTATTCACTTTGAGTGCAGCTTCATAAGCGGGCCAGCCTTCATTAATTCGTGTGTCTAGTTCTGCATAGTGTAATAATAAAGGCGCATTAATTTTAGGGACATCAGAAGCAGGAACCTGACGACCATAAAAGGGCACCGCACATGCCAGTTCAGGGAAAGCAACAGCCGCTGCATTCGCCACACCACCACCGTAGCAAAATCCGGTGATCCCCACCTTTCCTGTCGCCATCGAATAACGCTGCATAAACTCAATAGCGGCAAAAAAATCATTCATCAGCTTAACGGGATCAACCTGCTGCTGTAATTCCCGGCCTTTATCATCATTGCCGGGATAACCGCCCAGTGAACTTAATCCATCGGGTGCCAGCGCAATATAACCCGCCTTCGCCACCCGCCGTGCTACATCCTCAATATACGGATTCAGCCCACGATTCTCATGTACCACTACCACCGCCGGAACCTTCCCCGTCACCTTCGCGGGTTTCACCAGATAACCTCGCACATCACCATGCCCATCAGGCGATGGATAGGTAATGTATTCTGCCAGAATATCGGGATCGGTAAATTCTACCTGCGTTGCCAGGGCATAGTTCGGTTTCAGCAAATTGAATAGCGCCAGTGCCGTCATGCCACCTACCGCATATTTCGCCGCCAGATTCAGAAACTCGCGTTTCGTAATTTTGCCATGGGCGTAATAGTCATAGTAATCGAGTAACTCCTGCGGAAAGTCTTTAGCAGTCAGACGCGGCATGGTCGCACTCCTGAGTGATGTTTTTTTAAGCAAAGCACAGCGGTCTGTTTTTGCCCAGTTTTTCATCCCAATGTGACCTGGTGAACGGGATATTCACCACGAACCCGCTAGAATAGAAACGTTGTTTTGAAATTCACCTGCACTAAGGAGATCTCATGGCCTGGTTTGCCAATCCTGAACGTTATGAGCAAATGCTCTATCGCTACTGTGGGCGCAGCGGCTTGCGCCTGCCCGCGCTGTCGCTGGGTTTATGGCACAGTTTTGGACACGTTCACGCTCTGGATTCACAACGAGCACTGCTGCGAAAAGCATTTGATTTAGGGATCACTCATTTTGATTTAGCCAATAACTACGGGCCACCTCCGGGCAGTGCTGAAGAGAATTTTGGTCGATTGCTGCGCGAGGATTTTGCACAATATCGTGATGAATTGATCATCTCGACCAAAGCGGGTTACGACATGTGGCCGGGGCCTTACGGTTCTGGCGGCTCACGCAAGTATCTGCTGGCCAGCCTCGACCAGAGCCTCAAGCGCATGGGTCTCGACTACGTCGATATCTTCTATTCGCACCGCGTTGATGAAAATACGCCAATGGAAGAGACCGCTTCCGCGCTGGCCCATGCTGTGCAAAGTGGCAAAGCACTGTATGTCGGTATCTCATCTTATTCGCCAGAGCGCACGCAGAAGATGGCCGAACTGCTGCGGGAATGGAAAATTCCGCTGCTTATCCACCAGCCATCCTACAACCTGCTTAACCGCTGGGTAGACAGCAGCGGATTGCTGGATACGCTGGAATCCAACGGGATGGGCTGTATTGCCTTCACCCCGTTGGCGCAGGGGCTGCTGACAGGGAAATACCTCAACGGTATTCCTGATGGTTCCCGCATGCAGCGTGAAGGGAAAAAAGTCCGTGGGCTGACGGAAAATATGCTGACGGAAGCAAATCTTAACAGTCTGCGTTTGCTCAATGAGATGGCCCAACAACGTGGGCAGTCGATGGCGCAAATGGCGTTAAGCTGGCTACTAAAAGATAACCGGGTCACATCGGTATTAATTGGTGCCAGCCGACCTGAGCAGTTGGACGAGAACGTTCAGGCACTGGCAAACCTGACATTCAGCGCCGAAGAACTGGCACAGATTGATAAACATGTCGCGGACGGCAAGCTCAATCTGTGGCAGGCCTCATCAGACAAATAACGATCTGAACATTACGCCGGGTGTAGTCCTACCCGGCCTTAATGGCCTGCTGATGAGAGTGGCAAGTAAATCTCGCCTCACACCTCGTCCTCTTTAATCAACGGACGCTGGTATTCCGGCCATACCAGTGCGACAAGTGCAGGATAGGCTTCAAGGCTGAACTCCCTGAAGCACTGCCGCAAGTTAAGCACATCCAGATCGGCGTGCGGGACTTTCTCCCCGCTGAGGCAGCGCTTTTTAATATTGTCATAATACTTATAAACCGCAGAGTTAAGATCGCTACAGCGCCGCTGCGCGTCAAAGAGCCCGGGCGTTTCATTCAGCTCCACCATTGTCATCCTCTTGACTGTGGAGTGGATAAAATCAATATATTCGTGATTGACTCGCCAATACCATACCGGAGTAATCGAATTCATCAGGGCAGAAAAATGATCTTCTCCCTCTTCTTTACTTAGCATTTCCGGCTGGCGCTGTGCGTTAACATCTTCTGCATAACGGTTTTTATTTGCACTACGCATTAGCAAAAGTACCCCGCAGGTAAGCAATAGCAGGGTAATAACAGAATAAAATATACTGTTCATAGCGGGCTCCATTTTTTTTGATTTTAAAATTACCCCATGCTATTGTCAACGCGGCCTACCTTATTAAAAACATCATATTATTGGCAGCAAAGGATATTTCAACATGCTTCCCGAGCATCTTGTTCCCTCTCGTTTTCATTTATCCGCAACCCCGAACAATACAAATACCACAGAAAATAGTGAAAATTTGACTCAGGGAAAGATAAAACTAAGTGATTACGAATCAGAAATTTTGATTAGCTCCGCAGCTACCGGCCAGTCCCGGAATATGTTATTTGAAGAGTGCGATCGTCATTTAAAAGAGCGCCTTTTCCGCGCCGCAAAAATTGAGTCATTTACTCGTCTGCTCAATTCATTACAGGCGGAAGGCGACATTAATGCCCAGGAATTAAGTAAAATTTTGGCCAAAAAAACCACCATGATAAATGAACAAGGCAACAAAATTTGGCTTAATTTAATTACTCGCGAAACCAACGATCCTATTTTTTATTCTCTGGAAGAGAAATAAAATGAAAGATGTTGAAGATAATAATGTTTATTTGGCTTTAGATAACCACAAAAGCGATGAGTTTGTCTTAAAACAAAATCTGTCTGTGTTGATAGCCAATAAAAACACGACGCTGGAAAGCCTTGCTCAAGAGATGGTTTCTATACCCGCCGCACTGGTGCGGATGAAATGGCAAAATCGTCATGAAATCTACGCACTGCAAGCCAAAGAAGAGATTTACGGTGCCACTATCGAGGCCATCATCGCTCAGCAACCAGAATTGCGGGACAAAATAATGGCCCGTCTGGAAAGCACATACCAGCATCTGCTTGCACGTGAAACTGCCACACTGCGCCTGACCCGTAAGCTATCCGATGGGAACTACGAGCCCACAAAAATCACTACGGTGGCGTTGGACGAGAACAGATAAGGCAAAAGACTTGCGGAGGAGTGATATCAGGAGAAGCTTGCCGGGTAAGGTCAAACCTGTACCCGGCAACAAGGATTATTTGGCTTTCACGGTCTCTTCACCGACCAAACCAATCTTCAGATAGCCCGCCTGGTGCAACGTATCCATAACCTTCATCATAGTTTCGTAGTCGACGGTTTTATCTGCCCGGAAGAAGATGGTGGTGTCTTTCTTACCTTCAGTTAGCGCGTTTAACTCGTTAATCATCGTCTCATCGGTGACCTGATCGTTACCAATAAACATGGTGTTATCGGCTTTTACTGACAGGTAAACCGGTTTTTCCGGACGCGGTTGCGGCGTACTGGTGGATGCAGGGAGATTGACCTTCACATCCACGGTTGCCAGTGGCGCTGCCACCATAAAGATGATCAACAATACCAGCATGACGTCGATAAACGGCGTCACGTTGATGTCATGCATTTCACCGTTATCGTCCAGGTTTTCATTAAAGCTCATTGCCATGGAACATTATCCTACACGTAATTTCTGCGCAGCACGTACCGGGTGTGCAGACGCGCTTGCACTCAGGTCCAGGTCACGACTTTGCAGCAACAGTACCTGCGCCGCGACATCGCCCAGCATCGCTTTATAGCTGCCGATCTGACGAGCAAAAATGTTGTAGATAACAACAGCAGGGATTGCCGCGACCAGACCGATCGCGGTTGCTAACAGTGCTTCTGCAATACCTGGAGCAACAACAGCCAGGTTGGTGGTTTGGGTTTGTGCGATACCGATGAAGCTATTCATGATGCCCCATACTGTACCAAACAACCCGACAAATGGAGAGATAGCCCCGATGGTTGCCAGGTATCCATTACCCCGCCCCATCTGACGGCCAACGGCGGCAACGCGACGTTCCAGACGGAAACCGGTACGCTCTTTGATCCCTTCGTTGTCATCACTGCCTGCTGACAGTTCCAGCTCGTTCTGTGCTTCGTTAATCAACAGAGCGCCCAGGCTTTTGCCATCGAATCCAGCGGCAATCTCACTTGCCTGATCTAAAGAGCGGGCATCTGCCAGCATTTGCTGTTCACGCTTAAGACGGCGCTTCTGCGTAAAGAACTCAAGGCTCTTACTAAAGAAGATAGCCCAGGTGACCACTGACGCCAAAATCAGCCCAATCATCACGCACTTAACCACGATATCGGCGTGCTGATACATACCCCAGACGGAAAGGTCCGTCTGCATCAAATTATTACCCACTCTGTATCTCCAGGACGCAAATCACAAAATCTGAGCGTAATCATATCAAAACGACGTCGAATTGATAGTCGTTCTCATTACTATTTACATAGTGCCGCACCTTTGGTTTCTTTTCCTTGCGCTCACGCAGTAAAAAAGTCACCAGAAATCGATTTGAGAATATTTTGTACTTTATGGCTGTTCTGCAGGACGCGGCAGATGAGATTCATGCTAGTTTAGACATCCAGACGTATAAAAATAGGTAATACAACATGGCAGATAAGCAGCTTGAGACCAAACTCGTTCACGCCGGGCGTAGTAAAAAATACACGCTGGGTTCGGTAAATAGCGTGATCCAGCGCGCGTCTTCACTGGTATTCGACACCGTTGAGGCGAAAAAACAGGCGACGCATAACCGCGCAAACGGTGCCCTTTTCTATGGCCGTCGCGGCACGCTGACGCATTTCTCACTGCAGGAAGCGATGTGTGAACTGGAAGGCGGGGCCGGTTGCGCCCTGTTCCCCTGCGGTGCAGCAGCCGTTGCCAACACCATCCTTGCCTTTGTTGAACAAGGCGATCATGTGCTGATGACCAACACCGCCTATGAACCCAGCCAGGATTTTTGCACTAAGGTGCTGGGCAAGCTTGGCGTGACAACCGGCTGGTTCGATCCGCTGATTGGCGCGGATATTGTGAAGCATATACAGCCGAACACTAAAGTCGTTTTTCTTGAATCTCCAGGTTCTGTCACCATGGAAGTTCATGATGTTCCAGCCATTGTTGCCGCCGTCAGAAGCGTAGTGCCTGACGCGATCATCATGATTGATAACACCTGGGCTGCGGGCGTGTTGTTCAACGCGCTGGATTTCGGTATCGATATCTCAATTCAGGCAGGGACGAAATATCTGATTGGTCATTCCGACGGCATGGCTGGGACAGCGGTATCCAATGCCCGTTGCTGGGATCAACTGCGTGAAAACGCCTATCTGATGGGACAAATGCTGGACGCCGATACCGCCTATATGACCAGCCGTGGATTGCGGACGTTAAGCGTTCGCCTGCGCCAACACCATGAAAGCAGCTTAAAAGTCGCCGAGTGGCTGGCTGACCATCCGCAGGTTGCCCGCGTGAATCACCCGGCACTGCCCGGCAGCAAGGGACACGAGTTCTGGAAACGCGACTTTACCGGTAGCAGCGGTCTGTTCTCATTTGTTCTGAATAAGAAGCTAAATAATGAAGAACTGTCTGCGTACCTGGATCACTTCAGCCTGTTCAGCATGGCCTATTCCTGGGGCGGTTTTGAATCACTGATTCTGGCTAACCAACCGGAACATATCGCGGCAATCCGTCCGCAAGGCAAAGTGGACTTCAGCGGAACGCTCATCCGTTTGCATATCGGTTTAGAGAATGTTGACGATCTGATTGCCGATTTAGCCGCAGGATTTGCCCGAATCGAGTAACATTGCCGCAGATGGACATATATGCAGACACTTCTGGTGGAAAAGTCTGCAATTGTTGCGTCCGGGATCAAGGCATCCCGGACAATTCAGGAGTACAATCCACTTATAAACGCTGTTCCACAGGAAAGTCCATGGTAGTCATTCAAGATATTATCTCCGCGCTTTGGCAACACGATTTTGCCGCGCTGGCGGACCCACACGTCGTGAGCGTGGTGTACTTCGTGATGTTCGCCACACTGTTTTTAGAAAATGGCCTGCTGCCCGCCTCCTTTTTGCCCGGTGACAGCCTGCTATTACTGGCAGGAGCGCTGATTGCTCAGGACGTGATGAGTTTTTTACCTACCATAGCGATTCTGACTGCCGCTGCCAGTCTCGGTTGCTGGCTGAGCTACATTCAGGGGCGCTGGCTGGGCAACACGCGGACGGTAAAAGGCTGGCTGGCACAATTACCTGAAAAATATCATCAGCGTGCTACCTGTATGTTTGACCAACACGGGTTGATGGCACTACTCGCCGGACGTTTCCTGGCGTTTGTACGTACCTTACTGCCAACCATGGCGGGGATTTCAGGGCTGCCTAACCGTCGCTTCCAGTTTTTTAACTGGCTGAGCGGGCTGCTGTGGGTCACTGTGGTCACCAGTTTCGGCTATGCGCTCAGCATGATCCCGTTTGTTAAACGCCACGAAGATCAGGTGATGACCTTTTTAATGATCCTGCCTGTTGCCCTGTTAACCGCAGGTCTGCTGGGAACGCTGTTCGTGGTGATTAAAAAAAAATACTGTAGCGCCTGAGTATTAGCCGTATGCCGGAGTCACTCCGGCATTTCGTTGATGGCGCGCAGCGTTAAGGCCGACAAGAAATCACCCCCCCTGCATCATCCGAATTCTGGCTGCATCTTCTCCTGGCGTGACGCCAAAGTAACGTTTGAACTCCCGACTAAACTGCGATGCACTCTCATAACCTACGCGCATGGCCGCCGCGCTGGCTTTCATCCCGTCATGAATCATCATCATCCGCGCTTTATGCAATCGATAGCTCTTCAGATACTGCAACGGTGAAGTACTGGTCACCGATTTAAAATTATGATGGAACGCCGACACGCTCATATTGGCCTCTGCCGCCAATTGCTCAACATTGAGATTTTCGGTGTACTTGGTTTCAATTCGCTTCAGCACACGGCTTATCAAACTGAAATGCGTCTGGCGACTGACCAGCGCCAATAACGCGCCACCACGCGGCCCGGTCAGTACGTGGTAGAGGATCTCACGAATAATCTGTTTTCCCAGAATACGTGCATCCAATGGCCGCTCCATCACATCCAGCAGGCGTTCCGCAGCACAGAGAATTTCATCGGATAGCGTCGCCGAATTGATCCCGCTTGCCGCCATTGCAGGCTGGAACAGCTCATCCTCACCAATATCCATCAGCAATTCCTGCAATTGCAGGATATCGACGTTCAGGCGGATACCAGCCAACGGAACGTCCGGTGTCGCATACGTTTCACATTCAAAGGGTAAAGGTACTGTGAGCAGTAAGTATTCGTTGGCATCATAGCGAAAGACACGCTCGTTGATATAACCAATTTTATATCCTGAAAAGAGAAATATAATGCCAGGCTGATACATCACTGGTGTGCGCACCCCAGGTTCAGAGCCGTACAGTAAGCGAATATCAGGCAGCAGATCATTTAATTTATTTTCATTATTTTTCAGCTGTTTAATTTTATCTGTCAGCAGGAGACAGATCTCATCACGGTTCATAGGGCACCATTTCATCATTGATTTGCAACCCTGATATAGTGCGGACTTTTATCCATTTTCTCCAGTAGTCTGTAGAAATGGGCAAGACATTGGCAGAAATGAGCATTGAGAGGAACGCTTCTGACGACCACAATGTTCACCATCAGGCAGGCACTCGCCTACCCTCTTTTTTACCCACACAAGGTAACGAGCAATGAACAACTTTAATCTCCATACCCCAACCCGCATTCTGTTTGGTAAAGGCGCGATTGCAGAACTGCGCGACCAAATCCCACAGGATGCTCGCGTACTGATTACCTACGGCGGTGGTAGCGTGAAAAAAACCGGCGTTCTGGCACAGGTTCAGGATGCACTGAAAGGCCTGGACGTGCTGGAATTTGGCGGTATTGAGCCGAACCCGTCTTATGAAACGCTGATGAACGCGGTAAAAATCGTGCGTGATGAGAAGGTGACATTCCTGCTGGCGGTAGGCGGCGGTTCTGTTCTGGATGGCACAAAATTCATCGCCGCAGCAGCACATTACGCTGACGGTGTTGACCCATGGCGCATTCTGGAAACACGCGGTAACGACGTACAAAGCGCCGTTCCAATGGGCTCCGTATTAACTCTGCCGGCAACTGGCTCCGAATCTAACTCTGGCGCGGTAATTTCGCGCAAAACGACTGGCGACAAACTGGCCTTCATGACCCCGTTTGTCCAGCCGGTATTTGCTGTACTCGATCCGGTTTACACCTATACTCTGCCGCCACGTCAGGTTGCCAACGGCGTGGTAGATGCTTTTGTTCATACTGTAGAACAATACGTGACTTATCCGGTAGACGGGAAAATTCAGGATCGCTTCGCCGAAGGCATTCTGCTGACGCTGATAGAAGACGGTCCGAAAGCATTGCAGGAGCCGGAAAACTACAATGTGCGTGCGAACGTCATGTGGGCAGCCACTCAGGCGCTGAACGGACTGATCGGCGCAGGCGTACCGCAGGACTGGGCAACCCATATGCTGGGTCACGAACTGACGGCAATGCACGGACTTGACCACGCTCAGACACTGGCAATCGTCCTGCCTGCATTGTGGAATGAAAAACGCGATACCAAGCGTGCCAAACTGCTGCAATACGCAGAACGCATCTGGAATATCACCGAAGGCTCCGAAGACCAGCGCATTGATGCCGCGATTGCCGCCACCCGTCAATTCTTCGAACAAATGGGTGTACCGACTCGCCTGTCTGACTACGGTCTGGATGGCAGTTCCATCCCGGCACTGCTGGAAAAACTGCAAGCGCATGGCGGCACGAAACTGGGTGAACATCAGGACATTACGCTGGACGTCAGCCGCCGGATTTACGAAGCTGCCCGCTAAGGTTTTTTAACCTCCGACTTTCGTTTTTGGCTATTTATACCAGGCTTAAGTCACACCTATGTCACCGGAGTATGTTCCGGTGACAGTCATTAAGGGGAGGAATTATGACCACTCCAACCATTATCAAACTACAGGATGGTAACGTCATGCCGCAACTGGGCCTGGGGGTCTGGAAGGCAAGCAACGAAGAAGTCATCACCGCCATTCATAAAGCGCTGGAAGTAGGGTATCGCTCAATTGATACCGCTGCGGCGTACAAAAACGAAGAAGGTGTCGGCAAAGCAATACGCGATGCTGGCGTACCGCGCGAAGAGTTATTCATTACCACCAAGCTGTGGAATGATGATCAGAAACGCCCACGGGAAGCGTTGCTCGAAAGCATGGAGAAACTCCAGCTCGATTACCTCGATCTCTACCTGATGCACTGGCCTGTTCCGGCGATCGATCACTACGTTGAAGCGTGGGAAAACATGATCGACCTGCAAAAAGAGGGGCTGATTAAGAGCATCGGCGTGTGCAACTTTCAGATCAATCATCTCCAGCGCCTGATGGATGAAACAGGTGTCCCGCCGGTGATTAACCAGATAGAACTGCATCCACTGATGCAACAGCGCCAGTTGCACGCCTGGAACGCCACACATAAAATCCAGACCGAATCCTGGAGCCCGCTGGCGCAGGGCGGCAAAGACGTATTTGATCAAAAGATCATTCGCGACCTCGCTGAAAAATATGGCAAATCACCGGCGCAGGTCGTCATTCGCTGGCATCTGGATAGCGGCCTGGTAGTGATCCCGAAATCCGTCACCCCTGCCCGTATCGCCGAGAACTTCAATGTCTGGGACTTCCGCCTGGACAAAGATGAACTCGGTGAAATAGCAAAACTCGATCAAGGTAAACGCCTTGGCCCTGACCCGGATCAGTTCGGCGGTTAATCTCTCCTCTCCAGCCCGGCATTCCCGTCGGGCTTTTCTCCTGTCGAAATATTAAGAAACAATAAACGCGCAACTATTGATGTATTTATGGCACATCCACGTGCAGCATTACGCAATATAACTTACTAATTATTCAGTAATAATATTGATTTAATGAACACATCACAAATATCTATAGGTGCGTGACCATGGCGGAAAAAACACAGCAAGGCGTCAAATGGCTCCCATTGATTCTTATACTATTTATTTCTGCCGGGCTCTGGCAGCTTACCCCACCCAGTGGGTTAAGTGCGCCAGCCTGGCATTCAGCCATTATCTTCGTTGCTACCATTGCTTCTATCGTGGCAAAAGTTCTGCCTATTGGCGCAGTCGGCATTATCGGTATTACCGTTTTTGCCCTCGCTTATGCTGCCGGGGATAAAACCGCCAGCGGCGCTATTACCACCGCACTGAGCGAACTGAACAGTTCTCTGATCTGGCTGATTGTCGTCGCCTTTATGATTGCCCGCGGGTTTATCAAAACGGGCCTCGGACGACGTATTGCGCTGCAGATGATCCGCCTGCTCGGCAAGCGCACGCTGGGACTCGCCTACGGACTGGCGTTTGCGGACCTGATACTTTCCCCCGCAATGCCAAGCAACACGGCCCGCTGCGGCGGCGTCATCTATCCCATTGCCGACTCCCTGGCGCGCAGTTTCCACTCGAACCCGGAAGATGAATCCCGCAGTAAAATCGGCACCTTTCTTATCACCTGTATTGGCAACGTCAACGACGTCACCGCCGCGCTCTTTATGACCGGATATACCGGCAACCTGTTGGCAGTGAAGCTGGCGGCCAATGCGGGGGTCACTCTGACCTGGGGCAGCTGGTTTATGGCGGCATTGCTGCCTTGCCTGGTTTCCTTACTGCTGGTTCCATTACTGGTCTACTGGATTGTGCGCCCGGAAATTAAACACACGCCGGATGCCCCTAATCTGGCGCGTAAAGAACTGGCGGAAATGGGCCGTATGTCACGCGGGGAATGGCTGATGCTGGCGACCGTCGGCGTCCTGCTGGTACTGTGGATTTTTGGTGATACGCTGGGCGTCGACGCCACCACCGCCTCATTTGTTGGTTTATCCATCTTGCTGCTCAGCGGCGTTCTGAGCTGGGAAGATGTCAAAAGCGAGAAAGGTGCGTGGGATACACTGATCTGGTTTGCCGCACTATTGATGATGGCAAATCAGTTGAAAAAACTGGGTTTTACCACCTGGTTTGGCAACCTGATTGGCGATAGCCTGAGCAGTACTATGCATGGAACCAGTTGGGTGGTTGTCCTGCTGCTGCTCAACGCCGCGTACTTTTATACCCACTACTTTTTTGCCAGCGGTAATGCGCAGATTGCGGCGCTGTATGCCGTTTTCCTCGGCGTCGGCCTGCATTTGAACATTCCCGCTGCCCCTACGGCGTTGATGCTGGCCTTCACCAGCAGCCTGTACTGTTCCCTCACTCAGTACACTCACGCTCGCGGGCCGATTCTGTTTGGTGCCGGGTACGTACCGACGGGAGTCTGGTGGCGAACGGGATTCATCATCAGCCTGTTCAATCAAGCCGTCTTTATCACTGTAGGGCTGATGTGGTGGAAGATGCTGGGTCTGTACTAAACTCACTGCGTCCTGACGAAACGTCTTATCTACGGAGAAAAGGAATGACCTGTATTTTCTGTCAAATTGTTGAAGGTAAAGCGCCCTGCCATAAAGTCTGGGAAGACGAGCATCACCTGGCCTTTCTGTCGATTTTCCCAAACACCGACGGTTTTACCGTGGTGATCCCGAAAAAGCACTACCCAAGCTATGCATTTGATATGCCGCCACAGGCGCTGGCAGACCTGATGCTGGCGACCCAAAAGGTGGCGAAAAAACTGGATAAGGCTTTCCCGGATGTCAGTCGTACGGGGATGTTTTTCGAAGGGTTTGGCGTGGATCATGTGCACAGTAAGCTCAGCCCTATGCATGGCACAGGTGATTTGACGCACTGGAAACCGATTGAGTCCCGGCAGACTAAATTTTTCGAGCAGTATGAAGGGTATCTGTCGTCACATGACCACGAACGGGCTGACGATGAAAAACTGGCCGCATTAGCGGCCAGAATTCGCGAAGCATAAATACTGAGCATGTCTGCCGGATGGCGGTGCGAGCACCTTATCCGGCCTACGGTCTGTCTGGCCCGGTAAGCATTTCACTACCGGGCAAGACAGATTAGCGCCCCGCGACTTTCCCGCGTTTTTTATTCGCCGCAGGTGTCTGACGCTGGTGCGCGACTGGCGTATGCTTGGTCAGTGCCGGACGTGTATGGCGGTTCTGACGACGTGCTTCACGCATCTCTTCCAGCGTCGGGGCCGGAACCAGACATTCGCGACGACCGCCAATCAGATGCTTTTTCCCCATATCTTCCAGCGCCTGACGGATTAACGGCCAGTTAGCAGGATCATGGTAACGCAGCAGTGCTTTATGCAGACGGCGCTGTTTATCACCTCTTGGCACTACCACATCTTCACTCTTATAACCAATTTTGCCCAACGGGTTTTTCCCGGTGTAATACATGGTTGTAGAGTTTGCCAGCGGTGATGGGTAGAAGTTCTGCACTTGATCCAGACGGAAACGACGCTGTTTCAGCCACAGAGCCAGATTCACCATATCCTCATCACGCGTACCCGGGTGCGCAGAGATAAAATAGGGGATCAGGTACTGCTCTTTACCGGCCTGTTTAGAGTAGGTATCGAATAACTCTTTAAAGCGGTCGTAGCTGCCCATACCCGGCTTCATCATCTTCGACAATGGGCCTTCTTCTGTATGCTCCGGCGCAATCTTCAGGTAGCCACCCACATGGTGAGTTGCCAACTCTTTAATATAGCGCGGGTCCTCCACGGCGATGTCATAACGCACCCCGGATGCGATAAGGATCTTTTTAATGCCTTTCAGATCACGCGCGCGGCGGTAGAGATTAATCGTCGGTTCGTGGTTAGTATCCATATGCGGGCAGATATCCGGGTAAACGCAGGACAGACGACGACAGGTCTGTTCTGCACGCGGAGACTTACAGCGCAGCATATACATGTTTGCAGTTGGACCGCCGAGATCGGAAATCACGCCGGTAAAGCCCGGAACGGTATCGCGAATGGCTTCGATCTCATTGATGATCGAATCTTCGGAACGGCTCTGGATAATGCGCCCTTCGTGCTCGGTGATCGAACAGAACGAGCAACCACCAAAACAGCCACGCATGATATTGATCGAGAAACGGATCATCTCATAGGCGGGAATACGGCTGTTACCGTACGCCGGATGCGGTACGCGCTTGTACGGCAGAGCAAAGACGCTGTCCATTTCTTCAGTCGACAACGGGATCGCTGGCGGGTTAACCCAAATATAGCGATCGCCATGCTTTTGCATCAGCGCACGCGCGCATCCTGGGTTCGTTTCGTGATGCAGAATACGCGACGCATGGGCGTACAGAACTTTGTCGCCCTTCACTTTCTCGAAAGACGGTAACAGTACGTAAGTTTTTTCCCACGGCTTCGGACGCGGCGGCTGTACGGTTACCGCTTTCGCTTCTTGTTTTTTCGGTGCGACCGGTTTGTTATCAGCACACGGTAAGTCTTCGCCATACGGATGGGGGATGGGGTCAATTTTCCCGGGCATATCCAGACGTGTGGAATCCACTCCACTCCAGCCCGGCAGCGCTTCTTTAACCATAATCGCGGTATTACGCACGTCGCGGATCTGATCAATGGTTTCGCCCATCGCCAGACGGTGCGCGACTTCCACCAATGGACGTTCGCCGTTACCAAACATCAGCATGTCAGCTTTTGAATCCACCAGCACGGAACGGCGTACGGTATCTGACCAGTAATCGTAATGCGCAGTACGGCGCAGGCTGGCTTCAATACCGCCGAGAATAACCGGCACATCTTTCCAGGCTTCTTTACAGCGCTGGGTATAAACCAACGTCGCACGGTCCGGGCGTTTACCCGCCACGTTGTCCGGCGTATAGGCATCGTCATGGCGCAGTCGGCGATCGGCGGTATAACGGTTGATCATCGAGTCCATGTTACCGGCGGTTACGCCGAAGAACAGGTTAGGTTTGCCCAGACGCATAAAGTCATCTTTGCTGTTCCACTCCGGTTGGGCGATGATCCCCACGCGAAAGCCCTGCGCTTCCAGCATACGGCCGCAAATAGCCATGCCGAAGCTCGGGTGATCGACGTACGCATCGCCGGTAACCAGAATGATGTCGCAGCTATCCCAGCCAAGTTGATCCATTTCGTCGCGTGACATCGGCAAAAATGGTGCCGGCCCAAAGCAGGCGGCCCAGTACTGCGGCCAGGAGAAAAGGTCTCTGTCCGGTTGGATCAGGGATATTGCGCTCATAATGCTTCCAAAAAAATGGTAAAAAAATAATCAAAGGCCGGGGATTATACGCTGGATCAACAGGGGAAATGAAGGAGTATTGTAAGGATGTTAAATTTCATCTCTGCTGGTGCTACGCTGACCGTTCCTGTGCTTTCGCACGGTCCAGGCCGGGTTAGGCGAAGCCGCCACCCGGCACAGGAATATCTATTACGGTGCCGGATTCACCAGCATCTGGCCAATAGAACCACGGTCTGCCATTTCCAGCGTCTGGCTGTTGAAGTAGAACGGGAAATGCGCCCAGGAAGGCTGCCCATAATAGACCAGCAACTCCACTTGCCCATCAACCCAGACGGTATCTTTCCAGCCACGGTCTTCCGGGAACGGCATCGCGCCATTCACATTACGGATCAGGAAAGAGACGCCTTCAATATGGAACGACTGCGGCATATCTGCACGCACCGTCCAGCGCTCCCAGGATCCCTGCTGCGCCGTGATATCCATGCGATTGACATCCCACAGTTGGCCATTGATTCCGGGATCGTCATCAAGGCTAATATCACGGCTGCGAATCGGCGAGCCGCTCAAAATTTCGGTGGGTAACAGACGCATTGGCAGGCTATCCGTTACCAGCGGCAGAAGGCCGGTTGGTCGCAGAGTCAGTACCAGCGTGGAGATCAGGATACTGGAAGGTTCAAAGAAACCACGGATCCTGTCGACAATACTGGCCGCCTCGCCGCAGGTAATCGAAACTTCATCACCGTTGGTCATATCGACCAGAATCTCACGACGCTCGCCTGGCGCCAACGATAGCTGCTTCACCGAAACCGGCGCGGGTAAAAACCCCTGATCGCCTGAGATAACATGCAGCGCACGACCATCGCTCATTTTCAGCAAATAACGACGCGAATTTGAGGCATTCAGCAAACGCAAACGCACCCAGCCGCGGGAGACTTCGACATACGGACTTTGCGCCCCGTTGACCAGAAGAGTATCCCCCACAAACCCCCCACTGCCCGGTTCGCTATATTCTGGCGTACCGAAGTTATCCAGACGCTTATCCTGAATAATGACTGGAAAATCATCCACGCCGTAGTGGTTAGGGATCGGCAGTGATTTACTCACTTCATCTTCAACCAGCCACATCCCGGCAAGGCCGTTATAGACCTGCTGGGCAGTGCGATTTGGCGTGTTGGCGTGATACCACAAGGTTGCAGCACTCTGGCGAATCGGCAGCACGGGCGCCCAGTCCGCGTTAGGCGACATCATACGCGCCGGCCCCCCCATAAGAGGACCCGGGACCTGTAATCCGGCAACGGTCATTGAGACATTTTCTGTCAGACGGTTGCTGTAGATAAGCTTGACGTCATCACCTTTCCAGACGCGGATTGTCGGCCCCAGGTAGCGCCCGTTAACACCCCAGACGGGTGCGCGCGTGCCCGGCGTAAACGACCAGTGCGCACGTTGCAGCGTCATAAATAGCGGCTGTCCCCGACGGGACTCCAGCAGGGGGGGAACAGGTAGCGGTTGTTGCTGACCGGCAGCATTAGCCTTCAGCGGAACAGCACCTGCACACAGTGCGATCCCCGATGCCTGAATGAACTGACGCCGACTGAATGACATATAAGCTCCATGAAAAACTGGCGATTAACACGCAGGAAATCATTTCCTGTAACAAACCCGAAATGAGCGAATCAAACCTTACCGGCAGCTTCCCGCTCAGCAACTTCTTTATCGAGTTCTGCGATTTTTTGTTCCATCAGCGTGCGGCAATGCGCTGCCAGTTCACGAACCTGATCTTTACCAAAATGACTGATATCCACTGGCGGCAGCATCTCTACAATCGCCAGCCCATTATTGAGTCGGTTCAATTTGATCTTATTAGAGGTCGTTGAAACGCAAACAGGGATAACCGGGACACCCGCAGCAATTGCCGCATGGAACGCACCTGTTTTAAACGGCAGCAGACCGCGACCGCGGCTACGCGTTCCTTCAGGGAACATCCAGATAGAGATACGACGCTTTTTAAAGTGGTTCACCACCGCCGCAATGGTGCTGTGCGCTTTGGCGCGGTTATTTCTGTCGATCAACAGATTACCGGTGAGCCAGTACAGTTGTCCGAAGAAAGGGATCCACAACAGGCTTTTTTTACCTACTGTGACCGTCGGTGGCTGAACGATATTCGCTGCGGTAACCATGTCATAGTTATTCTGGTGGTTACAAATATAGATAGCATTACCATAGTTCTTCGCGTCAGGCGGCATGCGACACTCGACCTTCAGGCCATACAGGGGAGCCAGGCGACCAAACATATGGCCGAACGTCGCAACGTGTTTTGGATTTCTTGGGCTGAACAGACAGTATATGCAACCGAAAATACAGACCAAAATGCAGTAAATAACAGTAATAATTAAACGAAAAATATATAGCATAACAACCTCTAAAGGCCTAAGAGCCTGGCATTCTACGTCACCTGATTCCGAATACTGCATCAGGTTAGGGCATTGTTAAGAGTGGCTCTCTGGAAAAGCGTATTGTTAATCGCAACGCACGAATAAACAACGGTTTCACGGGAATTTTTAAAACAAGCTCTCCCTGTGCGAAAACAGGGAGAGCCAGACGCTGGCGTTATTCTTCACTGTCGCCGTGACTGGCGCGTCGAGGCGAGTCAATCTCAACACGGTCGATGCGTTGCAGACCGCGCATGAGCGTACCGCGACGACCACGCTCGCCGGTTACCTTCTGTAGCTCTTCAGGGCGCAGTTTAATTTTGCGTTTCCCGACGTGGATAGTCAGCGTGCTTTGCGGCGGCAGCACGTAGAGTTGTGCCAGACCATCTTCGCCTTTCGCAGCTTCCGCAGAAGGAATATTGATTATCTTGTTCCCTTTGCCTTTCGACAACTGCGGCAAATCGCTCACCGGGAACATCAACATGCGGCCCGCATGGGTAATCGCCAGCAGCATATCGGTTTCATCTTCAATCACCACCGGCGGCATAACATGTGCGTTTTCCGGTAGCGTAATCAATGCCTTGCCCGCACGGTTACGCGCGACCAGGTCATTGAAGGTGCAGACAAAACCGTAACCGGCATCAGATGCCATCAGCAGCTTCTGATCGTCGCCTTCCATCAGCATATGCTCAACCGTCGCGCCCGGTGGTAGCGTGAGCTTCCCGGTCAACGGCTCACCCTGACCACGCGCCGACGGCAGCGTAATCGGGTCGATAGCATAGCTACGCCCGGTTGAGTCAACGAACACCACCGGTTGGTTGCTCTTACCCTTCACCGCCGACTTAAAGCTGTCGCCCGCTTTATAGCTTAAGCCTGGCGCATCGATGTCGTGGCCTTTCGCGCTACGCACCCAGCCACTCTGGGACAGCACAATAGTCACCGGCTCAGACGGCAGCATGTCATGCTCGCTCATCGCCTTCGCTTCTTCACGCTCGCGCAGTGGAGAACGGCGATCGTCGCCATAGGCATCCGCATCAGCCTGCAGTTCTTTCTTCAGCAGGTTACTCATTTTGCGTTCAGAGGCCAGAATGCCCTGCAGTTGATCGCGCTCTTTCGCCAGTTCGTCCTGCTCACCGCGGATTTTCATCTCTTCGAGTTTGGCAAGGTGGCGTAATTTCAGCTCAAGAATGGCCTCCGCCTGAGTTTCTGAAATACCAAACCGCGACATCAGCTCGGGTTTAGGTTCATCTTCATGACGAATAATTTCGATTACTTCGTCAATATTGAGGAACGCTATCAGCAAACCTTCAAGAATGTGCAGGCGTTTGAGTACTTTCTCCAGGCGATAGTTCAGGCGACGGCGCACGGTATCGCGACGGAACGTCAGCCATTCGGTGAGGATCTCCAGCAGGTTTTTAACTGCCGGACGACCGTCGAGGCCAATCATGTTCAGGTTAATGCGATAGCTTTTTTCCAGATCGGTAGTGGCAAACAGATGGTTCATCACCTGTTCCATATCTACGCGATTCGACCGCGGGACAATCACCAGACGAGTCGGGTTTTCGTGATCCGATTCGTCGCGCAGGTCATCGACCATCGGCAGCTTTTTATTGCGCATCTGAGCGGCGATCTGCTCCAGCACTTTAGCCCCGGAAACCTGATGCGGCAGCGCGGAAATCACCACCGCGCCGTCTTCTTTCGTCCATACCGCACGCATACGTACGGAACCGCGTCCGTTTTCGTAAATCTTACGAATCTCCGCACGCGACGTAATAATCTCCGCTTCGGTCGGGTAATCCGGCCCCTGTACGATATCCAGCAGTTGATCCAGCGTCGTTTTCGGCTGCTCAATCAGCGTAATTGCCGCTTTGGCCACTTCACGCAGGTTATGCGGTGGAATATCCGTCGCCATACCCACGGCAATCCCGGTCGTGCCGTTTAGCAGGATATTCGGCAGACGCGCAGGCAGCATTTTCGGCTCCTGCATGGTGCCGTCGAAGTTCGGCACCCAGTCCGACGTGCCCTGACCGAGTTCACCCAGCAGGACTTCCGCATATTTAGACAGGCGGGATTCCGTGTAACGCATCGCGGCGAAGGATTTCGGATCGTCTGGTGCCCCCCAGTTCCCCTGCCCGTCAACCAGCGGATAACGGTAAGAGAAGGGCTGGGCCATCAGCACCATCGCTTCATAGCAGGCGCTGTCGCCGTGCGGATGGTATTTACCCAATACGTCACCGACGGTACGGGCGGATTTTTTAAATTTGGCGCTGGCATTCAGCCCCAGTTCGGACATCGCGTAAACGATGCGACGCTGAACAGGTTTCAGACCATCACCAATAAACGGTAACGCCCTGTCCATGATGACGTACATGGAATAGTTCAGATAGGCGTTTTCCGTGAATTCATGCAGCGCCAGGCGCTCTGCCATATCGCTCATTAATCGTGGTTCCTCAACTTTGTACCCCTCTATTGAAGGGCAATATTGCCGCAGATACTACCCCATCTGGCGTGTTGAGTCACAAAGAAAAGGGCCGCGACTGCGGCCCTGATGAGGATTATTTGGCAACTTTGGTAATCTGTTTCACGTCGATTTCAACGGAGTTCCAGTCTTTATCCACTTCACCCTGGATTTCAACCACATCCTGCGGCGTGACGGTCACGCCGTTCCAGCGTTTGTGGTCGATATCTACGTTCACTGTGCCGGTTGCATCTTTAAACACATACAGGTCGTCGGAAATACGCTCAACGATGTTCCCGCGCAGGGTAACCCAGGTGTCATCACGCAGCGATTTGGCGCTTTCTACCGTCGTGCTGCTACCGTTTGGGCCAACAAAGCCGCCATTTTGGCTTTGTGTTGTCGTCGTCGGTCCAGAGAAGCCGCCCTGCTGCGCTGCCAGAACAGGTGCGGAACACAGTGCCATTACGGCAACCATTGCAGCTAATTTTTTCATCGTCATGTCTCCCTTTCATGTTGGTTTACGACTATTAAATAAGTTAATCCTTAACAAGTTCTTAAGGCAAAAAAAGATACTTTTTTTACTGTACAGAGGCTGTAGCCACAGGTTTACTTGACGGTAATGAGAGCGACCGCAGGGAAGAACATATGCGTATTTTACTGGTAGAAGATGACACGCTGATTGGCGACGGCCTGAAAACAGGTCTGAGTAAAATGGGTTTCAGCATCGACTGGTTTACCGAGGGTCGCCAGGGGAAAGAAGCACTGTACAGCGCCCCTTATGATGCGGTGATCCTCGACCTGACGCTGCCAGGCATAGACGGGCGCGATATCCTGCGCGAATGGCGAGCCAACGGGAAGCAGGAGCCGGTGCTGATTCTTACCGCTCGTGACGCGCTGACAGAACGCGTGGAAGGTCTGCGCCTGGGCGCGGATGACTATCTGTGTAAACCCTTTGCGCTGATCGAAGTTGCCGCCCGACTGGAAGCATTGGTACGCCGCGCCAGCGGCCAGACCACCAGCGAACTGCGCCATGGTCAGGTAACGCTTAATCCTGGCGCGCTGGTCGCCACGTTCGCGGGTGAGCTGTTATCGCTTAAGCCAAAAGAGTTCGCGCTGCTGGAACTGCTGATGCGTAACAAAGGGCGCGTCCTGCCCCGCAAGCTGATTGAAGAAAAACTGTATAACTGGGATGAAAACGTCTCCAGTAATGCGGTGGAGGTCCACGTCCATCACTTGCGCCGTAAGCTCGGCAGCGACTTTATCCGCACGGTACATGGCATTGGCTACACCCTGGGTGACGCATGAAACTCACACAACGCCTGAGTCTACGCATCAGACTTACGCTTATATTTATCATTTTGGTTTTGGTAACCTGGTTGATTTCCAGTTTTGTCGCCTGGAAACAAACCACCGATAACGTTGACGAGATGTTTGACACGCAGCTGATGCTGTTTGCCAAACGGCTGGTCACGCTGGATCTTGATGAACTAAAAGCTTCTGAGCGCATCGCGCAGACACCGAAAAAGTTCAAACATGGCCATATTGACGACGATGTACTGACCTTTGCGGTCTACACGCCGGATGGAAAAATGGTTCTTCATGATGGTGACAATGGTCAGTACATTCCCTATAGCTATCGTCGGGAAGGGTTTGACGATGGTTATCTGAACGGTGATAACGATAAATGGCGCTTTATCTGGCTAACTTCAGCGGATAAAAAGTACCGGATCGTGGTCGGTCAGGAGTGGGAATATCGCGAAGATATGGCCCTGGCGATCGTGACGGCCCAATTGGTGCCGTGGCTGGTCGCCCTGCCGCTGATGCTGCTGATCCTGATTGTCCTGTTAAGCCTTGAACTTAAGCCGCTAAAAAAGCTGGCGCAGGCTTTACGTGTGCGGGATCCGGAATCTGAAGAACCACTGAGCCTGAAAGGTATTCCTGGCGAGGTTCGCCCACTGGTTGAGTCGCTCAATCAACTGTTTATCCGCACACATTCGATGATGGTTCGCGAACGGCGCTTTACCTCTGATGCCGCCCACGAACTGCGCAGTCCGTTGACGGCACTGAAGGTACAGACCGAAGTCGCGCAGTTGTCCGACGATGATCCGCAGGCACGACAAAAAGCGTTAATGCAGATGCAGACGGGAATTGACCGCGCTACCCGACTGGTTGATCAGCTCCTGACGCTTTCGCGCCTCGACTCCCTCGACAATCTTCAGGATGTGGCGGAAATCTCGCTGGAGGAGCTTCTGCAATCCGCGGTGATGGATATCTACCATCCGGCACAGCAGGCGCACATCGATGTGCGGTTGCAGATTAACGCGCACCACATCACGCACACGGGACAACCGCTGTTACTCAGCCTGATGGTCCGTAATCTGCTGGATAATGCGATTCGCTACAGCCCACAGGGAAGCATTGTGGAAGTGACGCTCAATGCCCGCAATTTCAGCGTCAAGGATAACGGGCCTGGCGTTGCGCCGGAAATCCTGACGCACATCGGTGAACGCTTTTATCGTCCGCCGGGACAAAGTGTTACCGGTAGTGGTCTGGGCCTGTCGATCGTTCGTCGTATAGCGACCTTACACGGGATGTCTGCCTCGTTTGGTAATGCTCCGCAAGGCGGGTTTGAGGCCAAAATCAGCTGGTAAAGACCGCATTATTGCTAGTAATGCAAAAGACTTTGCACATTTTGCTAATTTCACCGCACCACCCGTGGGGGTAAAATCGTCCTCAAACGTATTTCCTTGAGGACACAAAATGAGCAACATTCTGATTATCAATGGTGCGAAAAAATTCGGCCACTCTAACGGTCAGTTAAACGACACCCTGACCGAGGTCGCGGACGGTATCCTGCGCGACCTCGGGCATGATGTTAAAGTCGTACGCGCGGACAGCGATTATGACGTAAAAACAGAAGTGCAGAATTTTGTCTGGGCCGATGCGGTTATCTGGCAAATGCCGGGCTGGTGGATGGGTGCACCGTGGACCGTGAAAAAATACATCGATGATGTGTTTACCGAAGGTCACGGTACGCTGTATGCCAGCGATGGTCGTACACGTTCAGATGCCTCTAAAAAATACGGCTCAGGCGGGCTGATTCAGGGCAAAAAATACATGCTGTCCCTGACCTGGAACGCGCCAATGGAAGCCTTCACTGAAAAAGACCAGTTCTTCCATGGCGTTGGTGTTGATGGCGTCTATCTCCCGTTCCATAAAGCAAACCAGTTCCTGGGAATGGAAGCGCTGCCGACCTTTATCACCAATGACGTGATTAAAATGCCAGATGTTCCACGTTATATCGCAGAATATCGCAAGCATCTGACCGAAATTTTTGGTTAACTAGTCACCTGGAATTAGAAGGAGTTAACCATGCTTACCGTTATTGCAGAAATCCGTACACGTCCAGGTCAACATCACCGCCAGGCGGTACTGGATCAGTTTGCTAAAATCGTTCCGACTGTACTGAAAGAAGAAGGCTGCCACGGCTATGCGCCAATGGTCGATCATGCAGCAGGTGTGAGTTTTCAGACCACAGCACCAGACTCAATCGTGATGGTTGAACAGTGGGAAAGCATCGCGCACCTTGAAGCGCATTTGCAGACCCCGCATATGAAAGCCTACAGCGAAGCCGTGAAAGGCGACGTGCTGGACATGAATATCCGTATTCTGGAATCGGGTATTTAAGGTTGTCGATTTGCCGGATGAGGCTTTGCTATCCGGCATATAATCGCTTCGTCAGATGAGAGCCGGATAAGGCATTTTACGCCCCTCTCCGGCTTTTCTACATGCAATTAGCCTTCGAGATCCGCAAGGTCACCTTTCTCTTGCAACCAGTTACGACGGTCTTCAGAACGCTTCTTGGCCAGCAGCATATCCATCATTGCGTTGGTACGCTGATCGTCTTCATCATCGATAATGAGCTGCACCAGGCGACGAGTGTTCGGATCCAGCGTGGTTTCGCGCAACTGCATCGGGTTCATTTCACCCAGTCCTTTAAAGCGCTGCACGTTCGGCTTACCTTTCTTGCGCTTTAATTGCTCCAGTACGCCCGCTTTTTCTTCTTCCGTCAGCGCGTAATACACCTCTTTACCGAGGTCGATACGGTATAACGGCGGCAGCGCCACGTACACGTGACCGTGTTTCACCAGCGTGCGGAAGTGTTTCACAAACAGTGCGCATAGCAGCGTGGCGATGTGCAGACCATCGGAGTCCGCATCCGCCAGGATACAGATCTTACCGTAACGCAACTGGCTCAGATCGTCGCTGTCCGGATCGATACCGATCGCCACCGAAATATCGTGCACTTCCTGCGAAGCCAGCACTTCATCGGAAGAGACTTCCCAGGTATTGAGGATCTTACCTTTGAGCGGCATGATCGCCTGATATTCACGATCGCGCGCCTGTTTGGCCGATCCACCCGCCGAGTCACCTTCGACGAGGAACAGTTCGGTGCGATTAAGATCCTGCGCGGTACAGTCCGCCAGTTTCCCCGGCAGAGCCGGACCACTGGTCAGCTTTTTACGCACCACTTTTTTCGCCGCACGCAGACGACGCTGGGCGCTGGAAATCGCCATCTCAGCCAGCAGTTCGGCTGACTGTACGTTCTGGTTCAGCCACAGGCTGAAGGCATCTTTCACCACGCCTGAAACAAACGCCGCGCACTGACGCGAAGAGAGGCGTTCTTTGGTTTGTCCGGCAAACTGCGGATCCTGCATTTTTACCGACAGCACGTAGGCGCAGCGATCCCAGATATCTTCCGCCGACAACTTCACGCCGCGCGGCAAAATATTGCGGTATTCGCAGAACTCGCGCATCGCATCCAGCAGACCCTGACGCAGACCGTTGACGTGCGTCCCGCCCTGCATAGTTGGGATCAGGTTCACATAGCTTTCGGTCAGCAGCTCACCGCCTTCCGGCAGCCAGAGCAGCGCCCAGTCCACGGTTTCTGTTTCACCGCTGAAATTACCGATAAACGGTTTTTCCGGCAGCGTCGGTAGGCCATTTACCGCTTCGCTCAGATAGTCATTCAGACCATCCTGGTAGCACCAGCGCTGTTCGCTGTTGTTGACCTCATCCTTGAAGGTGATCTCAACGCCCGGGCACAGTACCGCTTTGGCTTTCAGTACGTGCGTTAAGCGCGAAACAGAAAAACGCGGGCTGTCAAAGAAGCTTTCATCCGGCCAGAAGTGCACGCTGGTCCCGGTATTGCGTTTGCCGCAGGTACCGACAACCTGTAAATCCTGCACTTTATCGCCATTCTCAAACGCGATGTTGTATACCTGTCCGTCGCGGCGTACGTTCACTTCCACACGTTTGGACAGGGCGTTAACAACGGAGATACCCACACCGTGCAGACCCCCGGAGAATTGGTAGTTCTTGTTGGAGAACTTGCCGCCCGCGTGCAGACGACAGAGGATCAGCTCAACCGCCGGAACACCCTCTTCAGGGTGAATGTCTACTGGCATGCCGCGTCCGTCATCAATGACTTCCAGAGACTGGTCGGCATGTAAGATCACGTCCACGCGTTTCGCGTGGCCCGCCAGTGCTTCATCCACACTGTTATCAATCACTTCCTGTCCAAGATGGTTCGGACGGGTCGTATCGGTGTACATCCCAGGGCGACGGCGTACCGGCTCAAGCCCAGTGAGTACCTCAATGGCATCAGCGTTATAAGTTTGCGTCATGGTTTAAATAAGCAATTCGAATTGATCGTCAGAAACTGTGCAGTCCAAGGAAATCGACAATCGGGTTGAAATAATCTTCGAAGCCCGTGAATGCGTGGTTTCCGCCCTCAATAACTGTCTGACGGCAGGAGGCGTAATACGCCACCGCCTGGCGGTAGTCCAACACTTCATCGCCCGTTTGTTGAAGCAGCCAGATCAAATCCGGCGCTTCCAGCGGGTCAATCTGCATGACTTTAAGATCGTAAATATGGCGTGACTCTAGCACATATTGCTGCCCCGTGTAGGGGTTCTCGTTTTGACCGAGATAGTCGACCAGCAGTTCATAAGGCCGTACAGCAGGGTTCACCACCACTGCCGGCAGCATAAAACATTGCGACAGCCAGGTGGCGTAATAGCCTCCTAATGAGGAGCCGACAATCCCCAGCGACTCTCCGCCATGTTCAAGAATGATCGATTCCAGCATCTCTGCGGCCTGGGCCGGATACGGCGGCAACTGCGGCACGATCATCTCTACATGCGGATGATGCTCCGCCAGCCAGTTTTTCAGCAAGCACGCCTTCGCCGAGCGAGGAGAACTGTTAAATCCGTGAAGATAGAGAAGCGTAGACATCAGTAGCCTTCTGAAGCGGTATCAGGGTGGAACCGATTACCCTGCAGACGACGTACCTGAGTCTGCAACGTCCCGTCAGCAAAAAGCTCCAGCGTCCGCCAGCCGGGGCTGATGGTATCCAATGTGAAGTTGGAACAGTGCGGCTTAAACTGCACGCAGGTCGACGGCGTCGCCAGCAGGCGGCGTCCGTTCCAGTCCAGATCCAGTTCCTGATGAATATGCCCGCACAGCAGATATTTCACGCGCGGATAGTTCACCAGCACGTTATCCAGCTCAGCGGCATTGCGCAGGCTATGCTGATCGAGCCAGCTACAGCCCGCAGGCAGAGGATGATGATGCAGAAGCAACAAGGTATTACGCTCTGGTGCATCAGCAAGTTTACGCTCCAGCCATTCGAGCTGGAATTCACTTAATTCACCGTGGGGAACGCCGAACACCTGGCTGTCGAGCAGCAAAATTTGCCACTGTTCGCCGATGAAAACACGCTTGGCAGGGGAAATTCCCGCATCCTGCAGCGCACTGTACATTGCCGGCTGAAAATCGTGATTGCCCGGTAGCCAAACGCAGGGCGCACGAAAGCTTGCGATGCCCTCAGCAAAATGCTGATAGGCCGCAGCGGATTGATCCTGCGCCAAATCCCCAGTCGCAACGATCAGATCGTACTCAGGCGACTCTGCATGTATGGCATCCAGTACGCACTGGTAGCTATCCCAGGTGTTCACACCCAGTAAGGTTTCATGCTTTTCGGCAAACAGGTGAGTGTCTGTAATTTGTAAGATCCTGACTCTGGCCTCACCAGCCAAAGGAAGGGTTAACAGGCTTTCCAAATGGTGTCCTTAGGTTTCACGACGCTAATAAACCGGAATCGCCATCGCTCCATGTGCTAAACAGTACCGTAACCAGTCGGCCAAAAACTGATTAATTTGATGCTTTTCGTCGCGTTGATGCAACTTTTTATTTGGATAATCATACCGCGCTTTGAAGCGAAAGATCTGCTGACTTGAACACACTTCAGCCACCCTTGCGTCATGATACAGACGCACGGTCAATGACGGCAGGCTCCAGTAAGTGACAGCCGGCACCGTTTGTTCGATCGCGACAAGCGTAGTGTATCGGGTCGATTCAACGATCGTTAACCGATATTGTGCGTTTGCTACCTGATAGCTCACTGTTTCACCGGCTGCATCATTGCGTGGCAACAGGCGGCGCAACTGCGAAAAATTGGTTTCGCACAGGCGCATCATTTCAGGGAAGTCAGGTGTGTAACGCTTCATTTTTTCCACTCAGTTTTTAACTCTTGATAGTGCAGCTGTAACCATTGCAAGGCGATGACAGAAGCCGCGTTGTCGATTATCCCCTCTTCTACCCATTGATAAGCCTGTTCCCGACTCACCACATGAACACGAATATCTTCGTTTTCATCCGCCAGACCGTGGATACCATTTGCGGTCGAAGCGTCCACTTCACCTACCAAAATAGACAGGCGCTCACTGGTGCCGCCAGGGCTTGCCAGATAACTCAGCACGGGTTTCGTACGTTTAACGTCCAGTCCGGCTTCTTCCATTGCTTCACGGCGAGCCACATCTTCAACGGTTTCGCCTTCTTCAATCATTCCGGCTACCATTTCCAGTAGATACGGCGTTTCGCTGGTGTCATAGGCCGCGATGCGGATTTGTTCGACCAACACAACTTCATCCCGCTCAGGGTCAAAGGGTAGCAAGACTGCCGCGTGTCCGCGCTCAAAAATTTCACGCTTCACTTCACCGCTCATACCACCGTTAAACAGGCGATGACGGAAGCGATAAAGATCCAGTGAAAAAAAACCGCGGTATAGTGTTTCTCGTGCAATAATTTCTACATCATTTTTAGTGAATGTCATTGGCAAGTTGTCTGGTTTACGCATTGTGCTGTCCTGGTACCAATAGTGATTAAAATGTGAATTTCAAGGTCGTTTGACTGCTGTTTGAGCGCCCTTGTGTTAAATTGATGCAAATTAACGCCGTATGGCACGTAACGCCAACTTTTTGAAGTGGCGGATTCTGCTAGAATCAGCAATTATTTTTACAATTTGATCAGCGCTAAATACTGCTTCACAACAAGGAATGCAAATGAAGAAATTGCTCCCCATCCTTATCGGCCTGAGCCTGTCGGGGTTCAGTACTCTGAGCCAGGCAGAAAACCTGATGCAGGTTTATCAGCAAGCACGCCTGAGCAACCCGGAATTGCGTAAATCCGCCGCCGATCGCGATGCTGCATTCGAAAAAATTAACGAAGCGCGTAGTCCTTTACTGCCGCAACTGGGCTTAGGTGCCGATTACACCTACAGCAATGGCTACCGTGATTCAAATGGTATCAACTCCAACGCCACCAGCGCGTCATTACAATTGACTCAGACGCTGTTCGATATGTCAAAATGGCGTGCCCTGACGCTGCAAGAAAAATCAGCGGGCATCCAGGACGTGACCTATCAGACCGATCAGCAAACGCTGATCCTGAATACCGCCACGGCCTATTTTAACGTATTGAACGCGATTGACGTGCTCTCTTATACCCAGGCACAAAAAGACGCCGTTTATCGTCAGTTAGATCAGACGACCCAGCGTTTTAACGTTGGCCTGGTTGCTATCACTGACGTACAGAACGCCCGTTCACAGTACGATACCGTGTTGGCGAATGAAGTTACCGCGCGTAACAACCTGGACAACGCCGTTGAACAGCTGCGTCAGGTCACCGGCAACTACTACCCGGAACTGGCTTCGCTGAATGTTGATGGCTTTAAAACCAACAAACCGCAGGCGGTGAATTCACTGCTGAAAGAAGCAGAAAACCGCAACCTGACGTTATTGCAGGCACGTTTAAGCCAGGATCTGGCGCGTGAGCAAATTCGTCTGGCACAGGACGGTCATCTGCCGACGCTGGGTTTAACCGCCTCTACTGGTGTTTCTGATACCTCTTACAGCGGATCTAAAACTCGTGCCAGTGATGCAGGTACACGCTATGACGATAGCAATGAAGGTCAAAATAAAATTGGTCTGAACTTCTCGCTGCCGCTGTACCAGGGCGGGATGGTTAACTCGCAGGTGAAACAAGCGCAGTACAACTTTGTTGGCGCCAGTGAGCAACTGGAAAGCGCGCACCGCAGCGTAGTACAGACCGTTCGTTCATCATTCAACAACATTAATGCGTCTATCAGTAGCATTAATGCGTACAAACAAGCGGTTGTCTCTGCCCAAAGCTCCCTGGATGCGATGGAAGCCGGCTATTCTGTAGGTACACGTACCATTGTGGACGTGTTGGATGCTACTACCACGCTGTACAACGCTAAGCAGCAGTTGGCAAATGCGCGTTATACCTATCTGATCAACCAGTTAAACATCAAGTCTGCGCTCGGTACGCTTAACGAGCAGGATCTGGTGGCGTTGAACAATACGCTGGGTAAACCTATTTCCACCGCGCCTGACGCCGTTGCGCCGGAAAACACCCAGCAAGACGCCGCAGCAGATGGTTATACTGCCAACAGTGCGGCACCAGCGGTCAAACCGGCAACAGCACGTACAACCAGCAGCAGTAACGGCAACAACCCGTTCCGTAATTGATGCTGTAGACGGGGCTTCGGCCCCGTCTGAACGTAAGGCAACGTAAAGATCTGCCCCTTCCTGCGCATTCTCGCCTCTTCCCGCTTCAATTTCGACCAGTCATCCTCTATCCTGAGCATTATTTACTGTGTTTACCACTGGGTCCTGGAAGACAAAAATGAAACGGACAAAATCGATACATCATGCCTCGTTCCGCAAAAGCTGGAGCGCGCGCCACCTGACTCCTGTCGCCCTGGCAGTTACCGCAGTGTTTATGCTCGCGGGCTGTGAAAAGAGTGACGAAACGGTTTCGCTTTATCAGAACGCGGACGACTGCTCTGCGGCGAATCCGGGTAAAAGCGCCGAATGCACCACCGCGTTTAACAACGCGCTGAAAGAAGCTGAACGCACCGCGCCAAAATACGCCACGCGTGAAGACTGTATTGCTGAATTCGGCGAAGGCCAGTGCCAGCAGGCACCTGCGCAGGCGGGCATGGCACCGACCGGCGAAGGCCAGGCTCAGGCGCAGAATCAAAGCAGCGGCAGCTTCTGGATGCCGCTGATGGCAGGCTACATGATGGGCCGACTGATGGGCGGCGGAATGGGCGCTCAGCAACCGCTGTTCAGCTCGAAAAACCCGGCCAGCCCTGCATACGGCAAATATACTGACGCCAGCGGCAAAAACTACGGCGCAGCAACGCCGGGCCGCACCATGACCGTACCAAAAACCGCCATGGCACCGAAACCTGCCACCACCTCTACCGTAACCCGCGGCGGATTTGGTGAGTCAGTCGCCAAACAGAGCACCATGCAGCGTAGCGCAAGCGGCACCACCACACGTTCGATGGGTGGCTGATCGTCATGGAAAGAGTCAGTATTGTTGAGCGCCCGGACTGGCGCGATAAGGCCACCGAATACGGTTTCAACTTTCACACCATGTACGGCGAGCCGTACTGGTGTGAAGACGCGTACTATAAGCTGACGCTTGCTCAGGTCGAAAAGCTGGAAGAGGTCACCGCAGAGCTGCATCAGATGTGCCTCAAAGTGGTGGAAAAGGTCATTGCCAGCGATGAGCTGATGACCAAGTTTCGCATTCCAAAGCATACCTGGGGCTTTGTCCGCCAGTCCTGGCTGACACAGCAACCGTCGCTCTATTCCCGTCTCGATCTGGCGTGGGACGGTACCGGTGAACCTAAGCTTTTAGAAAACAACGCCGATACGCCAACCTCATTGTACGAAGCCGCCTTTTTCCAGTGGATCTGGCTGGAAGATCAGCTTAATGCGGGCAACCTGCCGGAAGGCAGCGATCAGTTCAACAGCCTGCAGGAAAAGCTGATCGAACGTTTCACTGCGCTGCGCGAGCAGTACGGTTTTCAGTTGCTGCATCTGACCTGCTGTCGCGATACGGTCGAAGATCGTGGAACGATCCAGTATTTGCAGGATTGCGCGGCTGAGGCTGAAATTGCCACTGAATTTCTCTATGTCGAGGATATCGGGCTCGGTGAAAAAGGTCAGTTCACGGACATGCAGGACCAGGTGATCGCCAATCTGTTCAAGCTCTATCCGTGGGAGTTTATGCTGCGTGAAATGTTCTCCACCAAGCTGGAAGACGCTGGCGTCCGCTGGCTGGAACCGGCCTGGAAAAGCATTATCTCCAACAAAGCGTTGTTACCGCTGCTGTGGGAAATGTTCCCGAACCATCCGAATCTTCTGCCGGCGTACTTCGCCGAAGACGACTATCCGCAGATGGATAAGTTTGTCGTGAAACCGATCTTCTCGCGTGAAGGCGCTAACGTTTCCATCATTGAGAACGGTAAAACGATCGAAGCCGTGGAAGGGCCATACGGTGAAGAAGGCATGATCGTGCAGCAGTTCCATCAGCTACCGAAGTTTGGCGACAGCTATATGCTGATCGGCAGCTGGCTGATTAACGATCAACCTGCCGGGATCGGCATTCGCGAAGACAGAGCGTTGATCACCCAGGATCTCTCGCGCTTCTATCCGCATATTTTTGTCGAGTAATTCGTTGTGCCCGGTATCGCTAATGCTTACCGGGCCTACGTTTTTATCCCACCTGTACTGACAACATACTCAGGCTACCCATCTCAATCCCATCAACAGGAATCGTCACCGGCTCTTTGCCATCCCACGCGCCGAGGACATACAGCAGCGGCAGATAGTGATCCGCCGTTGGGTTCGACAGCGATCCGCCTTCATGATCCATATAGTTAACCAGCGGGTGCTGTTCAACCGGTCCCTGCCATGTCAGGTTGGCTTTAACATAATCGTTAAATGAGGTCGCCCACGGGTATGGTGTATTCTCACCATGCCAGCGTGCTGTACGCAGGTTATGCACTACGTTGCCACTGGCCACCAGCATAATGCCTTCATCGCGCAACGCTGCCAGCTTACGGCCCATTTCAAAATGCCACGCCGCAGGTTTGGTGCTATCGACACTCAACTGCACCATCGGGATATCTGCGTTCGGGTACATCTTGATTAGCACACCCCATGAACCGTGGTCAAAACCCCACGCTTCTTTGTCTAAGGCGACGGGCACAGGAGCAAGCAAGTCAACCAGATGCTGTGCCAGTTCTGGCGAGCCCGGGGCCGGATAATGCGTGTCATACAGTGCCTGCGGGAAACCACCAAAATCGTGGATAGTTTTAGGTGCTTCCATCGCGGTTACGCCAGTACCGCGTGTAAACCAGTGTGCCGATACCACAACAATCGCTTTCGGGCGCGGCAACGTTTCCCCCAGTTGCTGCCAGGCACGGGTATAAACGTTATCTTCCAGAACATTCATTGGGCTGCCGTGTCCCAAAAACAATGCTGGCATACGAGTTGAAGACATGATGATATCCTTACTGAGGGAGTCATTTTGATATCACCACAATACGCTTTTTCGGTTGATGAAGAACTCAGATAACCATGATGAAGATCATCAGTTATTTTGACGATCCGCCCCGAACAGCAGATTGATAAGGAGTTTTATTTGTCGATGTCAGTACCTTTACTTCTGACCTTACTGGCAGGCGCCGCCACATTTATCGGTGCATTTCTCGGCGTGCTGGGACAAAAACCCTCTAACCGCGTTCTCGCGTTTTCTCTGGGTTTTGCCGCAGGTATCATGTTGCTGATCTCCCTGATGGAAATGTTGCCAGCCGCACTGGCAGCAGAGGGAATGTCGCCGGTGCTGGGTTACGGGATGTTTATCGTTGGTTTGCTGGGCTACTTTGGCCTGGATCGTTTGCTGCCGCACGCTCACCCTCAGGATTTAGTCCAAAAAACCACACAACCGTTACCCGGTTCCATTAAGCGTACTGCGATTTTATTAACTCTGGGTATCAGCCTGCACAACTTCCCGGAAGGGATTGCAACTTTTGTTACCGCCAGCAGCAACCTCGAACTGGGCTTTGGTATCGCGCTTGCCGTCGCATTACACAATATTCCTGAAGGATTAGCCGTTGCAGGTCCGGTCTATGCAGCCACGGGCTCCAAACGTACCGCTATATTCTGGGCCGGGATCTCGGGAATGGCGGAAATATTAGGTGGGGTACTGGCATGGTTAATTCTGGGCAGTTTGATTTCGCCCGTGGTGATGGCAGCAATTATGGCCGCGGTCGCCGGAATTATGGTGGCGCTGTCAGTCGATGAATTGATGCCACTGGCAAAAGAGATCGACCCAAATAATAATCCCAGCTATGGGGTCCTGTGCGGAATGTCGGTGATGGGGTTAAGCCTCGTCATCCTCCAGTCCATGGGAATCGGATAATCCAGAGGGCGGATGCCACCCTGCTCATTTACAGCATCCGCTCATCCATAGCAGAACGTGAAGGACTATTCCTGTTCCTTAATCACGCTGTTATCTTCACCAGAGCGACGAAAGAGTTTGTTTCGCGCCTCGAGCAATGCGTCTCTGTCTTGCCGGAATGCCCGGCAATAACGCTTCATATGGCAATAATAACCCAATGCAACGAATGCAATTAATACGATCCAATACCAGGCAATAAACATTCTTTTACCCTTAACATTTAACATCATTAAACATTTAACGTTAAAATTTTACACAAGCTTATTCTGACATACTCCTATAGTGGCATATTCCAGAAACAAATATATGATTTCGATCATATAAACCAGCGGCTAAGCCAATAGTCAAACTCGCTATAGAAAATAAAACAATGTCGACAAGATCACACTACGCAATAATAAATATTGTTCTCAGAATATCTCACTCATACTATCGGAAATAATAAAAAATAATTTCCACAAATAATACATTTTATCAATATTAATATATTCACCATAATAGTTGAATCAGTAACACCATTTTATATTTTATCGACACTATGAAAACATAATATATTCAGCATAATTATATTTATAGGTAATATAAGGAGATATATCCATGTTTATACAATATCGAAAAACGCTTCTCGCAGGCACTCTGGCACTGACGTTTGGATTAACAGTCGGAAACTCTTTTGCCGCGGGTTTTCAACCCGCCCAACCCGCAGGAAAACTGGGCGCAATAGTCGTTGATCCTTATGGAAACGCCCCGCTTACCGCGTTAGTGGAATTAGACAGTCACGTTATCTCAGATGTTAAAGTCACCGTTCATGGCAAAGGCGAGAAAGGAGTTCCTGTTACTTATACTGTTGGCAAAGAATCGTTAGCAACCTATGACGGCGTGCCTATTTTTGGTCTTTATCAAAAGTTTGCTAATAAGGTCACCGTTGAATATAAAGAAAATGGCAAAGCCATGAAGGATGATTATGTGGTGCAAACGTCCACCATCGTTAATCACTACATGGATAACCGTTCAATTTCCGATTTACAGCAAACGAAAGTGATTAAGGTAGCGCCTGGTTTTGAAGACCGTCTCTATCTGGTGAATACCCATACCTTCACGGCACAAGGGGCGGAATTCCACTGGCATGGCGAAAAAGATAAAAATGCCGGCATCCTGGATGCGGGTCCTGCGGGCGGGGCATTACCCTTTGACATTGCCCCCTTCACCTTTATCGTCGATACGGAAGGTGAATATCGTTGGTGGCTGGATCAAGATACCTTCTACGATGGCCATGACATGGATATCAATAAGCGCGGTTACTTGATGGGTATCCGGGAAACGCCGCGCGGCACCTTCACAGCCGTTCAGGGTCAGCATTGGTACGAATTCGATATGATGGGGCAGATTCTGGCCGATCATAAGCTACCGCGCGGATTCCTTGACGCATCGCATGAATCGATCGAAACAATCAACGACACCGTGCTGCTTCGCGTGGGCAAACGCGATTATCGCAAAGAAGATGGCATCCATGTGCAAACCATCCGTGATCAGATAATTGAAGTAGACAAGTCCGGCCGTGTGGTTGACGTGTGGGATCTGACAAAAATACTCGATCCGATGCGTGATGCGCTTCTGGGTGCACTGGACGCAGGCGCGGTATGCGTCAACGTTGACCTCGCTCATGCCGGTCAACAGGCGAAACTGGAGCCAGATACACCTTACGGTGACGCCCTCGGGGTGGGTGCAGGTCGTAACTGGGCGCACGTTAACTCCATTGCCTATGATGCCAAAGATGACTCCATTATTATCTCTTCCCGCCATCAGGGCGTCGTTAAAATCGGTCGCGATAAACAGGTGAAATGGATCCTCGCTCCGTCGAAAGGCTGGAATAAGGCGCTGGCAAGCAAGCTGTTAAAACCGGTTGATGGTAAAGGCAACGCGCTAAAATGTGACGAAAACGGCAAGTGCGAAAACACCGATTTCGATTTTACTTATACACAGCACACCGCATGGCTCTCGAGCAAAGGGACATTAACCATCTTTGACAACGGCGATGGTCGTGGGCTCGAACAACCAGCATTGCCGACGATGAAATATTCCCGTTTCGTCGAATATAAAATTGACGAGAAAAAAGGTACCGTTCAGCAAATCTGGGAATACGGCAAAGAACGCGGTTACGACTTCTATAGTCCCATCACCTCGGTTATCGAATATCAGAAAGACCGTGACACCATGTTTGGCTTTGGTGGTTCAATTAATTTATTTGACGTTGGGCAACCAACCATTGGCAAAATTAATGAAATTGACTACAAGACCAAAGAAGTCAAAGTTGAGATTGATGTCCTTTCAGATAAGCCAAACCAAACTCACTACCGTGCATTACTGGTCCGCCCACAACACATATTTAAATAATCGCGTTAGATTAAGGATTAATTATGTCATCTAAATGGATTACTTCATTATTTAAAAGCGTGATATTAACTGCAGCGCTTGCCACGTCGTTTGCCGCCTCCGCTTTTACAGAAGGCACTGATTATATGGTTTTAGAGAAACCGATTCCGAATGCTGATAAAACGTTAATCAAAGTATTTAGCTACGCCTGTCCGTTCTGTTACAAATATGATAAAGCCGTGACTGGCCCGGTTTCTGAAAAAGTGGCCGATCTCGTCACCTTCACACCATTTCATCTGGAAACCAAAGGGGAATATGGTAAACAGGCCAGTGAAGTTTTTGCAGTAATGATTGCTAAAGATCAGGCCGCAGGGATTTCATTATTTGATGCCAAATCGCAGTTCAAAAAAGCGAAATTCGCTTATTACGCTGCTTACCACGACAAGAAAGAGCGCTGGTCAGATGGTAAAGATCCGGCCGCATTCATTAAAACAGGTCTGGATGCTGCAGGCATGAGCCAGACAGATTTTGACGCCGCGCTGCAAGATCCCACCGTTCAGCAAACGCTGGAGAAATGGAAAGCGGCATACGACGTCGCCAAAATTCAGGGGGTTCCGGCTTACGTCGTTAATGGTAAATACCTGATCTACACCAAAAGTATCAAATCCATTGACTCCATGGCTGAGCTTGTCAGAGAGCTGGCGACAAAATAAACAGGGACCAGGCTATGGCTTTCATAAAAGGATTTTGGCGGGACTTACGTACCACGCCGGTTGATACGCTGGTGAGATGGCAGGAACGGCGCTTTCTGTGGCTACTGATGGCGTGCGCGATGGGCGGGTTAATAATACTGGCGCACTCATTCTTTCAAATCTATCTCTATATGGCTCCCTGCGAGCAGTGTGTCTACATTCGCTTCGCCATGTTTGTGATGGTTTTCAGTGGATTGATCGCGGCAATAAATCCCAAAAATGTTGCTCTGAAGCTTATTGGCTGCATCGCGGCATTTTATGGCAGCATCATGGGCATTAAGTTCTCCATCAAACTTAACGGCATTCATTATGCTGTACATAACCCGGATCCGGACTCGCTGTTTGGCGTCCAGGGATGTTCCACCGATCCGATATTCCCTTTCAATTTGCCGCTGGCAAACTGGGCTCCGGAGTGGTTTAAGCCCACAGGAGATTGCGGCTATGACGCCCCCGTGGTTCCCGATGGCGTAGCGCTCAGCAGTACGCAAAAGTGGTTTATCGATCTATACCAACAGTCTGAAGGCTGGTATCTGCTCCCGCCGTGGCATTTTATGAACATGGCACAGGCCTGTTTGCTGGCCTTTGGTTTATGTTTACTACTGCTGGTGATAATGAGTGGAGCCTGGGCTTTAAAACTGACCAGAACCAAATAATTGGAGCAAGAAACAAAAAAACCGAAGCCAGGAAGACGGCTTCGGTTTTTTATGCTTACCACAACTAACGTGGTAATAGTCTATTAGCTGGCTTTGCGCTCGTGCGCCTGACGATAAGCCACTAAATCTTCGATAGTGACTACAGCCATATTGTGCTTGCCGGCAAACTCAATGCACTGTGGCGCACGCGCCATGGTGCCATCATCATTAGTCAATTCGCACAGCACACCAGCCGGTTTAAAACCAGCCAGCGTCACCAGATCGATGGTGGCTTCGGTGTGGCCACCGCGAGTTAACACACCGCCAGCCTGAGCACGCAGCGGGAAAACGTGACCCGGGCGATTCAGATCGGAAGGTTTAGCGCCATCTTTAATCGCCGCGCGAACTGTAGTGACACGGTCTGCTGCGGAAACACCGGTAGTCACACCTTCTGCAGCTTCAATGGTCACGGTAAAACCCGTACCATAAGCGCTGGTGTTATTTTCCACCATCATCGGCAGATCGAGCTGTTTGCGTCGGTCTTCAGTGATGCACAGGCAAACAATACCGCTACCGTGACGGATGGTCAGCGCCATCTGTTCAACGGTCATGGTTTCTGCCGGGAAAATCATATCACCTTCGTTTTCACGGTCTTCATCGTCAAGCACCATCACACCGCGTCCTTCACGCAGTGCAGCAAGCGCATGTTCAACACGTTCGAAAGGCGTACCAAAAGAGGAAAGTAGCGTCTGATTCATGGTAAAAAAACCTCACTAAATTTATGGTTACCAGAATCAGGGCAGTCTTAGGAGTGCCGTCAAAGCGGCAAAAAAATAACGTGAGCGGGTCCATGCCCGACTGGATCGTTACTCTCTCCCATCCGGACTCTAACCGTCGGCCCCGGAATTACACCGGATCTGCTGACCTTTTCGCATTCACGAAAAGCGCTCGCGGGCTTTCAACATCAGTTGATTTACCGCCGGTGGGGAATTTCGCCCCGCCCTGAGAATAAGCGAGTTAACTATAACGCTATTGATTACCTTCATCAACGCCTTTGCTCGTCTTAGCTTCACACAATTCTGGTTTATGCCTGTGCCAGTTCGCACTACAATATGCAGCAACACGTACCAGTTCAGGGAAACCACAATGATTGACCCGAAAAAAATTGAGCAGATTGCTCGTCAGGTTCACGAGTCGATGCCGAAAGGGATCCGCGAGTTTGGCGAAGACGTCGAGAAGAAAATTCGTCAAACGCTTCAGTCACAGCTGACCCGTCTGGATCTGGTAAGCCGTGAAGAGTTTGATGTACAGACTCAGGTTTTGCTGCGTACTCGTGAGAAGCTGGCGCTGCTTGAGCAACGCCTGACTGAGCTGGAATCGCGTGAAACAACGGCAGAAGTTAAGCCTGCCCCGGCGATCCCATCAGTCGATCCGCAAGAGTAAAAACGACAACGGGCCGCAAGGCCCGTTTCTCTGTTAGTGTTCCAGTTCCAGCTTCCTGGCCTCCGTCGCCTGCTGGCAGTAAAGTGCATAGCGTTTGCAAAACCAGCTACGGTGTTCTTCATCCATATTCCCAGTTATCGCCTGGATATCAACGGGATGGCCCTCAGCCTGCATCCTGGCAAAACTTCGGGCCAGGAAATCGAAATTATTCATTGAATACATACTGCTGTTCATGAGCATACCCTCCAGTTATTGAATATCTGCTAAGGCCATATGCTTTTTCTGATTTCAGTATTTCCCTGGATGCGAAGATATTCTGCACATATTGTGCGCAAAAAAACCTTCAGCTTCACAGTTTCCTACGAAATCTAAGAGGGGGATGAGCCTCTTTTCGGATTCAAGACCAGGAGGACGCATGTTATTGTAACGTCATGTAAAAGTAAGAGGTGAAACCATTACTTTTGACACTATCAGGGAACGCGGTCGCAGGAGGAAGAAAGTTGGTTTTATTCACGGATTATAACGGACCCTACCTGTTTGCTATTTCATTTGTCCTGCTGATTGGCTTACTGGAAGTCATCTCTCTTGTTTTCGGGCACTTCCTTTCGGGCGCACTGGATGCGCATCTCGATCACTACGATGCCCTGACTTCAGGCAATATTGGACAAGCGCTGCACTATTTGAATATCGGACGTATTCCCGCACTGATCGTGCTGTGCTTACTCGCTGGCTTCTTTGGACTCTTCGGCATCCTTCTTCAACATGGTTCGGTCACACTGTGGCAAGCTCCGCTCAGCAACCTGCTGCTTGCTCCGCTGAGTTTTATTCTTGCCGTCTTCGCCGTGCATTACAGCGGAAAAATCATTGCTCCCTGGCTGCCACGGGATGAAACCACCGCTCTCGCAGAAGATGAGTTTATCGGCAGCATGGCGATTATTACCGGACATTCCGCAAGTGCCGGAACCCCATGCGAAGGGAAATTTACCGATAAGTTCGGGCAGACCCACTATGTGCTACTAGAGCCTGAAGCAGGCAAAGAATTCAAAAAAGGAGACAAGGTGCTGATTATCTGCCGACTCTCCGCAACGCGTTACCTGGCCGAGCTAAACCCCTGGCCAAATGTTTTGTAATTTTTACTTTAAGGGAATAACACAATGGATGATGTTTTTGGCATGTTACCTTCATGGATGTTTACCGCTATTGTGGCGGTGGTCGTCTTATTAATTATCGGGATTATCTTTGCCCGCCTGTATCGCCGCGCGTCAGCTGAACAGGCGTTTGTACGTACCGGACTTGGCGGGCAAAAGGTGGTGATGAGCGGTGGCGCAATTGTCATGCCCATCTTCCACGAAATTATTCCTATCAACATGAACACCCTCAAACTTGAGGTGAGCCGTTCGACTGTCGACAGCCTCATCACTAAAGACCGTATGCGTGTGGATGTCGTCGTCGCCTTTTTCGTGCGTGTAAAACCGTCTATTGAAGGGATTGCTACCGCCGCACAGACCCTGGGGCAGCGGACGCTGTCACCAGAGGATTTACGTGTGCTAATAGAAGATAAGTTTGTCGATGCCCTGCGTGCCACTGCGTCGCAGATGACCATGCATGAACTGCAGGATACGCGTGAAAACTTCGTTCAGGGCGTACAAAATACCGTCGCGGAAGACCTGTCCAAAAACGGCCTGGAACTGGAGAGCGTTTCACTCACCAACTTTAACCAGACCGAAAAAGTCCATTTCAACCCGAATAACGCCTTTGATGCCGAGGGTCTGACCAAGCTGACCCAGGAAACAGAACGCCGTCGCCGCGAACGTAACGAAGTCGAACAGGACGTTGAAGTTGCGGTACGTGAGAAAAACCGTGATGCGCTGTCGCGCAAGCTGGAGATCGAACAGCAGGAAGCCTTCATGACGCTCGAGCAGGAGCAGCAGGTGAAAACCCGCACGGCCGAGCAAAACGCCAAAATCGCCGCCTTCGAAGCCGAACGTCATCGTGAAGCTGAACAGACGCGTATCCTTGCCGAACGCCAGATTCAGGAAACAGAAATCGAGCGCGAGCAGGCGGTGCGATCCAGAAAAGTCGAGGCCGAGCGTGAAGTTCGTATCAAAGAGATCGAACAGCAGCAGGCAACGGAGATAGCCAACCAAACCAAGTCCATCGCCATTGCTGCCAAGTCCGAGCAACAGTCTCAGGCTGAAGCGCGAGCTAACGATGCCCTGGCCGAAGCGGTTCGCGCCCAGCAGAACGTAGAAACCACCCGCCAGACCGCAGAAGCGGATCGTGCCAAACAGGTCGCGCTGATCGCCGCGGCGCAGGATGCAGAAACCCAGGCCGTTGAATTGACCGTGCGGGCAAAAGCCGAAAAAGAAGCCGCAGAATTGCAGGCGGCGGCAATTGTTGAACTGGCCGAAGCGACGCGCAAAAAAGGTCTCGCAGAAGCCGAAGCCCAGCGTGCGCTCAACGATGCCATCAACGTGCTTTCCGACGAACAGACCAGCCTGAAATTTAAGCTGGCTCTGTTGCAGTCTCTGCCAGCGGTTATTGAGAAATCCGTTGAGCCAATGAAGTCTATCGACGGAATCAAGATTATCCAGGTTGATGGCCTGAATCGTGGTGGCGCCGTCGGTGAAGTGAACGCAGGTAACGTAAGCGGTGGAAATTTGGCTGAGCAGGCATTATCAGCCGCCCTTGCCTATCGTACACAAGCGCCGCTGATTGACTCGCTGTTAAATGAAATTGGTTTGTCCGGCGGTTCGCTAAATGCGCTTACCACTCCGTTAAACGCCACGACAACAGTCGACGTTAACCATCAGACAACGATAAAAGAAGAATAACGACTTCTGCCTTATGTCCCCCGTCCCTGGCCCATAAAGCCGGGGATTTTTTATTCTGGCGCGCCGTTTTGCGTGGATGCTCCAGCAATAAAAAACCTGCGGGAGAAAGCCCTTGCGCCTGTCAGGTCGCTCACTAACAATCGCTTGGTCAGCAAGGGGCTGCAACGAGAAAGCCCCTCTCGAAGAAGGGGCTTTAATAAGGAAAGGGTTATGATGAAGCGAGTCATCATACTGGTTGTGCTGTTACTGTTAAGTTTCCACGCTTACTAACAGTCAATCAGAGGGGGGAGAAATCCCCTCTCACCCTTATTCCTGTACTTTAGGTCGAAAAAACAGCAGCGTCAACAGCGGGAAACGCACAGAAACGAAAAGTTTGCCCCGTTTCCAGCATTTGTTATTTATCGCTGTCTTTCTGGATCTTCTTGATGATATTGGTCGTCGAACAACCATCTTCGAAGTTCAGCACCAGCACTTCTCCGCCGTTGGCCCATACCTCTTTGCTGCCCGCAATATCTTCTGGCTTATAGTCGCCGCCTTTGACCAGCAGATCCGGCAGGATGCCAGCGATCAGACGCTGCGGCGTATCCTCTTCAAAAGAGACCACCCAGTCGACGGATTCCAGCGCGCCCAACACGATCATGCGCTGTTCCAGCGGGTTGACCGGACGCGTTTCGCCTTTCAGACGTTTGGTCGACGCATCGCTGTTTACCGCCACGATCAGGCGATCGCCCAGCTTGCGCGCATTTGCCAGATAGGAGACATGGCCCGCATGCAGGATGTCGAACACGCCGTTAGTCATCACCACTTTCTCACCGCGCTTGCGGGCGCTGGCGACGGCCTGTTTCAGCTCAGATTCGCTCATCACGCCAAAACCAGTATCAGCCCGACCACGCACGGCGTTTTCCAGTTCAATCGGAGAAACGGTGGAGGTTCCCAGTTTACCGACCACGACACCGGCTGCAGCGTTAGCAAAATAGCACGCCTCTTCCAGCGAATTACCCGCCGCCAGCGTCGCCGCCAGCACACCGATTACCGTATCGCCCGCACCGGTCACGTCATACACTTCCTGCGCCTGCGTCGGCATATGCAGTGGCGATTTGCCCGGTTGCAGCAACGTCATCCCCTGTTCTGAACGGGTAATCAGCAGTGCGGAAAGGTCGAAATCAGCAATCACTTTCATGCCGCGCTCAACCAGTTCATCTTCGCTTTTGCATTTACCGGCGACCGCTTCAAACTCAGACAGGTTCGGCGTTAGCAGCGTTGCGCCGCGGTAACGTTCAAAATCGGTCCCTTTCGGATCGATAAGCACCGGCACGCCAGCCTTACGCGCCAGAGCAATCATTTGCTGCACGCTTGCCAACGCGCCTTTGGCGTAGTCAGAGAGCACCAGAGCGCCGATAGAACCCAGCGCCTGATTAATACGCTCGTGCAGCGGTTGCGGATCTACGCCTTCAAAACCTTCTTCGAAATCCAGGCGAATCAACTGCTGGTTACGGGAAAGTACGCGTAGTTTGGTGATTGTCGGATGCGTCGGCACGGAAACGAAGTCGCATTTTACGTTCACATCCGCCAGCGTTTTGCTCAGCGCACGCGCCGCGTCGTCGATACCAGTCAAACCCACCAGACGAGAATTTGCGCCCAGAGAGGCAATGTTCATCGCCACGTTTGCTGCGCCACCGGGACGTTCTTCGATGGTATCGACCTTCACCACCGGAACCGGCGCTTCAGGTGAAATACGGCTGGTAGGGCCGTACCAGTAGCGATCCAGCATCACATCACCGACAACCATGACTCCTGCACGTTCAAACTCTGGCAGCGTTACTTTCATTCCTGTCTCCTGAGAGATTCTCTGAGGGTCTTAAAATTTGCGCGCGATAATAGCACACTTCACTCGGCAACCAGCCACTTCTGCCAGCTGTCACGCACCAGCGTACGTTCAGCGCTGAAGTGTTCCGCCGCTACATGGCCCGGAAGTTCCTGCAGGGCAAGATGGTGAAGTTCGTCGCGCAGCGTTGTATAAGCGCGGGTAAGCGCCAGCGCTTCCTGCTCATCCATAATGTCGTTTTGCGCCAGCAATTCCAGAATGCGCACGTTATCCGACCAGCGCGTCAGCTTCGGTTTTTCATGCGCATAGCGCAGCACCAGATATTGCGTAATAAATTCAATATCTGTAATGCCACCCTCATCCGCTTTAATATCAAAACGATCCCGATGCTTATTGCCCAAATGGGCGCGCATTTTCTCACGCATTTCACGCACGTCAGTCTGCAAGGTTTTCCCATCACGGACGAGGGTCATGATATCGCGACGAATCGCATCAAACTGAGAGGTCAACTGCGGGTCGCCATATACCACACGAGCACGCACCAGCGCCTGATGCTCCCATGTCCAGGCTTCGTTGCGCTGGTAATCGTCGAAAGCGTCGGTTGATGTCACCAGCATTCCCGCCGCGCCGGATGGACGCAGCCGCGCATCCACTTCGTACAAAATACCGGACGAGGTGCGGGTGCTGAAAAGGTGCATAATGCGCTGCGACAGACGCAGATAGAACTGTCGCCCATCAATCTCACGCTCACCGTCCGTCATCACGTCCATCGGACAATCATGCAGGAAGATCAAATCAAGATCCGAACTGTAGCCCAGTTCCCAGCCGCCCAGTTTGCCATAGCCGACGACGGCAAAACCGCGCCCCTCACGTTCGCCAAGATGAGTCGGTTGCCCGTAGCGAGCAACCATCTGCGTCCACGCCTGCTGGACTACCGCATCAATAATCGCTTCCGCCAGCCAGGTTAAATGGTCGCTCACCTTCATCACCGGCAGCGTACCGGCGATATCAGCCGCGGCAATACGCAGTAGCTGCGTTTGCTTAAACTGGCGCAGTGCCTCCAGTTGCTGCTCTTCGTCATCTTCCGGCACACGCAGCAAATACTGGCGCAGCTCATCACGGTAGGCGTCCGTCGCGGTAGGTTGATACAGGGTATTCGGATCCAACAGTTCATCGAGCAACAACGGATACCGCGCCAGCTGGCTGGCGACCATCGGCGAGGCCGCACAGAGCGAAATCAAATGCTTCAGCGCCCCGGGGAATTCGCTCAGCAGTTCCAGATAGGTCGTGCGAGTCACAATACCCACCAGCAGCGGTGTGATGCGTGACAGCGGGACTGAGGCGTCGTCACGCGTACAGACATCGCTCAGCAGATGCGGCATTAAATGATCCAGCACCTGTCGTCCGCGTGGGCCAATGGTGCGTTTATCCAGCTCTTTGCGGAAATCAGCAATCAGAGACAGCACGCGCCGCCGATCTTCATCCGCCAGATGCGTCAGCACTGGCGTGGTGTCATCTTCCTGTAAGGCGTCCTGCCACAATTCACGCCACTGTTCTGAGAGCGACTCTTCCTGGGTTTCGGCCTCGTCATCGCCAATCAGCTCGTTAAATACCCGGCGTACGTTGTCCATATGATTGGCCAGCACATCGGTTAATTGCTGCCAGTCATCAACGTTCATCCCCCACGCCAGTCGCGCGCGATTCAGTTCATCGCCTGGCAGCGTTTGGGTCTGTTCATCATTGATGCTTTGCAGCAGGTTTTCCAGGCGGCGTAAATAGAGATAGGCTGCGCGCAGTTGTTCCGCGTCGGTATCAGACAGCAAGTGCAGCGCATTGATGGCGCTAAGCGTCGGTAACAGCGAGCGGGATTGCAGCGATGGCTCGCGCCCACCGCGAATCAGCTGGAATACCTGCACGATAAATTCGATTTCACGAATGCCGCCCGCCCCCAGCTTAATGTTGTCTTTCAGGCCACGACGGCGCACTTCACGCGCAATCATCCCTTTCATGTTACGCAGCGACTGGATCACGCTGAAATCAATATAGCGACGGAAGACAAAAGGCCGCAGCATGGCACGAAGCTCGCTGACGTATGTGCCGTCGGCATCGCCCATAATGCGGGCTTTAACCATCGCATAGCGTTCCCAGTCGCGCCCTTGTTCCTGGTAATAATCCTCCAGCGCGGAGAAGCTCAGCACCAGCGGGCCGCTGTCGCCAAACGGGCGTAAACGCATATCCACCCGATAGACAAACCCATCCATTGTGGGCTGATCCAGCACTTTGATAAGCCGCTGGCCCATACGGGTAAAGAACTGGGCGTTATCCAGCTCGCGGCGCCCACCCTGTGTGCTGCCGTGTTCCGGCCAGGCAAAAATCAGGTCGATATCGGAGGAAAAATTCAGCTCGCCACCGCCCAGTTTCCCCATGCCTAAAATCAGCAGCGGCTGCGCAACACCTTCAGAACTACAGGGCGTTCCCCACTCACGACAGCAGGCGTCATACAACCAGTCTCGAGCGGCAATAATCAGCGTTTCAGCCAGATGGCTTAACTGCTGCAAAATACTCTCTTCGGTCACCAGCGACAGCGTCTGTGCCCAGGCGATACGCACCATAATGCGACGGCGAAACAGGCGTAACTCACGCATCAGTGTGTTTTCGTCACTAACGTCAGCCAATGCTTGCTGTAACCAGTTGGCATAGTGTTGCCATTCATCCGCCAGGGGTGGAGCGCTTTCCAGCTCAGCCAGCCATTCGGGATGGGCAATAATGCTGTCACGGACAAAATCACTGAATGTGAGTACTGACTTAGCCTGAACGCTAAGCGAGGACTCAGATATTGCTGCTGGCAGCCGCTCAACAACGGTCGGCCAGTACTGCTGTAACGGTGAAGAGAGCTGCTTCATTTACGGGTTATCCTTTGAATGGTGCCGGATGCGTCTTTTCGCCTTATCCGACCTACATGACAGTTACACACATCGCGTAGGCCTGATAAGCGCAGCGCCATCAGGCATCCCGGCCTCGGCCCTGATTATCGTTTTCCGCTGTGCAGCCAGAACGGTTCCAGTGCAATCGCCTCGTTACGGAAGTGTTCAATTTCAATATATTGGTTGGCCGCAATGGCACGACGTAAGCCCTGCCAAGTAGCGATCCATTCCGATGCGACATTTTCGTCGTAGTATCCCGCCAGCATCAGCATGCTATCAATGTTGCGCGTCAAACGTGGAAGCTGATCGGCGTACTGATCGCCCAACGGCTGCGCAAAAGCGGTTTTCAGCTCAGCGGCATGGCGTGAAAGATGGGTATCAGAGAAGCGCTTAAAGGAGTCGGCAATTTTGCCCTGCGCCTTCGCCTCCAGGAACGGCTGCCATCCTTTGGTCACCAGCCATTCGGTCAGCGCCAGCTTGGCCATTGCCGTTTGCGTACTGTAAACCGCCGAAATAGCAGAAACGTCCGACGCAATGATCGCTTCCGATTGGGTCAGCAAATCACGTAAGTGAGCGCTCGCTTTTCGTGGCACATTACCGCCAAACAGCATCAGTATGTGACGCACCAGACCCATTGCCGCCAGCACCTCGGCTTTCGCCCCTTTCACGCCGCGTACCCACAGCTCTTCGTGATACTGCCACTGTGATAATGCCAGCTCCAGCGCCGCTTCCAGCCCCTGCTCAATGCTCGCCTTCGCCGGAACCTTCAAAATCCGCGTCGGTTTGAGTTCGCGCAGCGCATTCCCCTGGGCCAAATGATAACCGCGCGCTGCTTTGCTCAAACTGCCCTGGCGTAAACCGGTTTGCGAAACCAGCTGGTTTGCCAGCTTCAGTACCGCACGGGTATCGCCGCTTAGCAGTTCAAGTTCAAGCTCACAGATAGGTTCTGCAAACTCGCCCGCTTTCACTTCCCCCAGATCGAGGGCCATTTCAATCCGGCTGCCATCAACATCAACCAACCATTTCTCACGGTAAAAATCGGTGCTGAACAACGGCTGCACTTGAGAAGCAAGTTCAGCGGGCAGCTCGCCATCAGGCCAGACTTCCGTTGGGAACAAGGTGAGATCCAGCTCAGGCGCGTTTAGTGCAACGTTATATTCCGGCCGCTGGTGCAGTCCGCCCGTCACGCGTCCGGCAATTTTCATGGTCATTTCGTAATGACCGTTTTCACCGCGAATACGCAGCCCCATATCGTGACCACGCAACCACGCATCCGGCGTTTCGTAGTAAATATTCAGCAACTGGCTGGGCGCATGATGCTCTCCCCCCAGCGTATTCAAACGTTCACGCAGCGCATCTACAGCGTCACTATTAACGATAAATTTTAATTCGATTTCCTGGGCCATGGTCTTGTACTTATGGGTTATGTCACAGTTGAGAAAACTGACTGCGAACTAAGTTCGTTCTTTATGGTCAGTAGATAGTATTTTGCGCCAAATTGCCATGCAACGAGCAATTTGACGGGCGTAAAAGTTTCGGGTGGTGGCAAAAAGGACACAGATGATTCCGATTGATGTCGAATGCTTTGCGTAGAGACACTGATGCCACTACTATCGTTCCACTTTCTATGACAATAACGACAGCCTGATGCCAAAATTACGCCTGATTGGATTAACTTTACTCGCACTTAGCGCCACTGCAGTCTCTCATGCCGAAGAGAAGCGCTATGTCTCTGACGAACTGAACACCTGGGTCCGCAGCGGTCCGGGAGATAATTATCGCCTCGTGGGTACGGTTAACGCCGGCGAGGAAGTCACGCTATTACAGACCGATGCCAACACCAACTACGCCCAGGTGAAAGACAGCACCGGACGTACCGCCTGGATCCCACTGAAAGAGCTGAACAGTACGCCAAGCCTGCGTACCCGTGTACCCGATCTGGAAAACCAGGTTAAAACACTGACCGATAAGCTCAATAATATCGATACCACATGGAATCAGCGTACCGCCGATATGCAGCAAAAAGTATCGCAAAGCGACAGCGTGATCGACGGGTTGAAGGAAGAAAACCAGAAGCTGAAGAACGAGCTTATCGTGGCGCAAAAGAAGGTAAGCGCAGCCAACCTTCAGCTTGATGACAAACAGCGTACTATCATCATGCAATGGTTTATGTATGGCGGCGGCGTGCTGGGTCTTGGTCTGCTGCTCGGTCTGGTTCTGCCGCACATGATCCCAAGCCGTAAACGCAAAGATCGCTGGATGAACTGAATCGCCTTCTCCGCCACACTGACATATGATTAAGGGATGTTTTTTTCAAAAGGAAAGTGGCGTGAAGATTTATCTGGTCGGTGGTGCTGTTCGGGATGCGTTATTAGGGCTACCGATTAAAGATAAAGATTGGGTCGTTGTCGGTGCCACGCCGCAGGAGATGCTTGACGCGGGCTATCAGCAGGTAGGCCGCGATTTCCCCGTGTTTCTCCACCCACACTCCCGGGAAGAGTATGCGCTGGCGCGCACCGAACGAAAATCGGGCTCAGGTTACACCGGATTCACCTGTTATGCCGCGCCAGATGTGACGCTGGAAGCCGATCTTCAGCGGCGCGACCTGACCATCAACGCAATGGCCCGCGATGACAACGGGGAGATTATCGACCCGTATAACGGACGCGACGATCTGGAAAACCGCCTGCTGCGTCATGTTTCCCCGGCTTTTAGCGAGGATCCACTGCGCGTTCTGCGCGTGGCGCGCTTTGCTGCTCGCTATGCGCACCTTGGCTTTCGTGTTGCTGATGAAACCATGACGCTGATGCGCAACATGGCCGCCGCTGGAGAGCTGGAACACCTGACGCCAGAACGCGTGTGGAAAGAGACAGAAAGCGCCTTAACCACCCGCAACCCACAGGTATTTTTTCAGGTCCTGCGCGATTGCGATGCCCTGCGCGTGCTGTTCCCGGAAGTAGATGCTCTGTTCGGCGTTCCCGCGCCCGCGCAGTGGCATCCGGAAATTGATACCGGTATTCACACGCTGATGACGCTGTCGATGGCAGCCATGTTAAGTCCGGAGGTCGACGTACGTTTCGCCACGCTGTGTCACGATCTCGGTAAAGCATTAACGCCTAAAGCGCTATGGCCGCGCCACCACGGCCACGGTCCGGCGGGCGTTAAGCTGGTCGAGCAACTGTGTCAGCGCCTGCGCGTGCCGAATGACATCCGCGACTTAGCCAAACTGGTAGCCGAGTTCCACGACCTGATTCATACCTTCCCGATCCTGCAACCGAAAACCATCGTTAAGCTGTTTGATTCCATCGATGCGTGGCGCAAACCGCAGCGCGTGGAGCAAATCGCCCTGACCAGTGAGGCCGACGTGCGTGGGCGAACCGGTTTTGAAGCGGCGGATTACCCGCAAGGCAGGCTGTTGCGCGAAGCCTGGCAGGTTGCGCAGGCGGTACCCACGAAAGATGTCGTGGAAGCGGGATTCAAAGGTCAGGCAATTCGTGAAGAACTGACCCGACGTCGCATCGCGGCGGTGGCCAACTGGAAGGAGAAGCGGTGTCCTAAACCCACCGCCTGAACGGATATCACCCGTAGGCCGGATAAGGCGAAACGCCGCCATCCGGCACCACGGTAAGTCATCAGAAGAACACGACGTAAACGGCAGCCGCCACAACAAAGCGGTAAATCGCAAACGGAATGAACGAGATACGCTTAATCAGCTGCAGAAAGGTTTTGATCGCCACCAGCGCCACAATAAACGCGGTCACAAAGCCGACGGCAAACATTGGGATATCTGATGCGCTAAGGAACGACCAGCTCTTGTAGAGATCCAGCGCCGTCGCGCCCATCATCATCGGCACCGCCAGCAGGAAAGAGAATTCAGAGGCCGCGTAACGGCTCACCCCCATCAGCATACCGCCAGAAATCGTCGCACCGGAACGAGAAAAACCCGGCCACAGCGCGAGACACTGAAAACAGCCAATCATAAACGCCTGGCGATATGTCATATCATCCAGACCCGGCGCGCGCGGCTCTTTCGGTTTCAGGCACTCTGCGACAATCAGCAGCACGCCCCCCACCACCAGCGCATACATCACGTTGATCGGATTAAACAGTGACTTGATGGTGTCGTGGAAGACCAGCCCAAGGACAACGGCTGGAATCATCCCCAACAGGATATGCCCCAGCGTCAGCCGACCTTTACCAGTACCTTCATGCGGGGCCTTGCCAAAGTGAATGCCAATTAAACCAAACAGACGTCGCCAGAACATCACCACTACCGCCAGAATGGAACCCAGTTGGATCACGACTTCAAACGTTTTTGCGGTATCGCCCTCAAAACCTAACAAGTGGCCAACAATTATCATATGGCCGGTACTGGAAACGGGTAGGAACTCCGTCAGCCCTTCGACCACACCCAAAATTGCCGCCACCAGCAGCGAGTGCATATCACTCATCAATAAACCCCTAACGAAAGAGAAAAAGCACGGCAAAAAAGAGCCGACGTCAGGACTCTTTTATACCCGTTTGATTTAGAAATTATTAAATTAATTATTTTCTTTCAGATTATTGCCACGCTCAATGACGACCCCGACGTTTGCCGCACGGGCCACCGCACCAAGTTTGCTCAGCTTGATGCGCACCCACGGAGAATTAAAGCGGTTAAGTAGCAAATCCGCCACCTCTTCCGCCACACGTTCTACCAGCGCAAAACGCCCACCTTCCACATGATTAACAACCGTTTGAGCAATATCAGCATAGCTCAGGCAATCAGCCACATCATCGCTTTTAGCTGATTTGCGGTTATCCCATGCCATTTCGATATCGAACACCAACCGTTGTTCGATCGTTTGTTCCCAGTCGTAAACACCAATAGTGGTGATTACAGAAAGTTGCTCTATAAATACAATATCCATCACGACCTGCCTGCTTTTTGGCTAACCCGGATACCACTTCCGGCGAAATATGCGTATTATCCACAGAAGTAGCGTTTTACACGACATTTTCAAAACGGAACAGCTTATGAGTGCAATCGCGCCTGGAATGATTATCTTCGCGTACCTCTGTGGCTCAATTTCCAGTGCTATTCTGGTATGCCGCCTTGCTGGATTGCCGGACCCGCGCGACAGCGGCTCTGGGAATCCGGGCGCGACAAACGTGCTGCGCATCGGTGGCAAGGGAGCCGCCGTCGCGGTACTGATTTTCGACGTCCTGAAAGGTATGTTACCCGTCTGGGGTGCCTATGCGCTAGGCGTCAGCCCCTTCTGGCTGGGATTGATCGCAATCGCCGCCTGTCTGGGACACATTTGGCCGGTATTTTTCGGCTTTAAAGGTGGAAAAGGCGTTGCCACCGCCTTTGGCGCAATTGCGCCGATTGGCTGGGACTTAACCGGCGTGATGGCCGGAACCTGGCTACTAACCGTCCTGTTAAGCGGCTATTCGTCGTTAGGCGCTATCGTCAGTGCGCTGATCGCCCCTTTTTACGTCTGGTGGTTCAATCCCCAGTTCACTTTCCCGGTGTCCATGTTGTCGTGCTTAATTCTGCTTCGTCACCATGACAACATTCAGCGTCTGTGGCGTCGTCAGGAGCCGAAGATCTGGACCAAGCTAAAGAAAAAACGCGAAAAAGACCCCGAGTGATTTTATTGTCGGATAGCGACGCGTCGGCGTCTTATCCGGCCTCGGGGATGTGATACCCCTCCACCGGTTTGCCTAATCGGTTCTGACACCACGTCGCCAGAAACTCCACGCACACGCGAAGCTTCACGCTGCGATACAACGGCTCCTGATAAACCGCCCAGATATTGGCGCTTTGCGCATAGTCCGGTAGCACCCGCACCAGTTCACCGCTAGCCAGAAACGGTTGTACGTCCCATTCAGAACGCAGCATGATCCCTTTTCCCTGCAGCGCCCACTGCAGCACAATCTCACCGCTGTTAGAGGAAAGATGTCCCGCCACCTTAACCGACTTTTTCTCCTGGCCGTTATCCAGTTCCCACACCCCGTGAGTCATATCCCGTTCTTTGGTGACCAGACAATCATGCCGAATTAATTCCTGTAACGTCGTCGGCTCACAGTATTTTTGTAAATACTCCGGCGCTGCGCATAATATCCTTTTATTTTTCGTTAACAAATGAGCAATATAATAATCAGGAATTTCATCATTGATACGAATATCCAAATCGATATTATCCTGCGCCAAATCAATTTGCCGATCGTAAAGTTCAAAATGTACCTGTAATTCAGGATAGCTGTGCATCAATTCGGTAATTGCTGGTGCAATATAACTGCGCCCAAAACCAAAGCTACAGCCGATACGAATCATCCCTGCCGGACGCGTTTTGAGTTGCGTAACGTCATCGACCAGATGCTGATAACCTGCGAGGATCGCCTGCGCATGTTCATAGCAACGTTGACCACTCTCCGTGAGCGCTACGCCACGCGCAGAGCGGCTTAGCAGCGTCGTCCCCAACGTAGACTCAAGGATCTGAATGCGTTTCGTCACAAACGCTGGCGTCTGCCCCAGCGTCGCAGCGGCGGCGCTGAAACTGCCGCTATGCACAATTTCAACCAGCACCTGCAGGTCTTTCGCCAGGGGATACGTGTTCAGCATGATCGGTAATCCGTAATGTGATTAACCGCAGTGTAATTCTCCCATACGTATTAAACCCTGCCCTGGCGCAATTTTTATTGCCTTATCTGGACATCATTCACGAACTGTTAATTAGATATTCACAGTGCCAAATAATATAAAACCACATTTTTAGTGGTAGTTTGTGACGGAGAATTTATTTCCAGACAAATAAAAGAACTGGAGTTAATAAGATGAGCAATCAAAATAACCAACATGCGATAACTACGCTGACGAACATTGTCGCCGACTTTACCGCCATGATTTCTACCCGCATGCCTGACGATGTTGTGGATAAATTAAAACAGCTGCGTGAAGGCGAAACATCAAAGATGGGTAAAATCATCTACCACACCATGTTTGACAACATGCAGAAAGCTATCGACCTGAATCGTCCGGCCTGTCAGGACACCGGTGAAATCATGTTTTTTGTGAAGGTCGGTTCCCGTTTTCCACACCTCGGCGAACTGCAAAGCATTCTGAAACAGGCCGTTGAAGACGCCACGGTAAAAGCGCCGCTGCGCCATAACGCGGTTGAGATTTTTGACGAAGTGAATACCGGAAAAAATACCGGCACCGGTGTGCCGTGGGTCACCTGGGACATCATCCCTGATAACGATGACGCGGAAATCGAAGTCTACATGGCAGGCGGCGGCTGTACGCTGCCGGGGCGCTCGAAAGTGTTAATGCCTTCTGAAGGCTATGAAGGCGTGGTGAAATTTGTCTTCGAAAATATCTCCACGCTGGCAGTCAACGCCTGTCCGCCGGTACTGGTGGGCGTGGGTATTGCCACCTCTGTAGAAACCGCTGCCGTGCTTTCTCGTAAAGCGGTGCTGCGCCCAATCGGATCACGCCATCCAAACCCAAAAGCGGCCGAACTGGAACTGCGCCTGGAAGAAGGGCTTAACCGTCTGGGCATTGGGCCGCAAGGGTTGACCGGGAATAGCTCAGTGATGGGCGTACATATCGAATCCGCCGCGCGCCACCCGTCAACTATCGGCGTTGCCGTCTCTACCGGCTGCTGGGCGCATCGTCGCGGCACGCTGTTGGTTCATGCCGACCTCTCCTTCGAAAACCTGTCTCACACCCGGAGCGCGTTATGAAAAAGATCCTCACAACCCCGATCAAAGCCGAAGATCTGGCTGACATTCGCGTTGGCGATGTCATTTACCTGAGCGGCACGCTGGTGACCTGCCGTGACGTTTGCCACCGCCGCCTGATCGAACTGAAGCGCCCGATTCCTTATGACCTGAACGGCAAAGCCATTTTCCATGCGGGCCCGATCGTCCGTAAGAACGGTGAAAAATGGGAGATGGTCTCCGTCGGCCCAACTACCAGCATGCGTATGGAAGCGTTTGAGAAAGACTTTATCGAGCAGACGGGCGTCAAGCTGGTGGTCGGCAAAGGCGGCATGGGACCGCTGACGGAAGAAGGCTGTAAACAGTTCAAAGCGCTGCACGTCATCTTCCCGGCTGGCTGTGCGGTCGTGGCGGCAACTCAGGTTGAAGAAATTGAAGAGGTACACTGGACCGAACTCGGCATGCCGGAATCTCTGTGGGTATGCCGGGTAAAAGAGTTCGGCCCGCTGATCGTTTCCATCGATACCCACGGTAATAACCTGATTGCCGAAAACAAAAAGCTGTTCGCTGAACGTCGCGATCCTATCGTCGAAGAAATCTGCGAGCACGTGCACTACATCAAATAACCCTCCCGGAGGGGCGTAACGCCTCTCCCTCTTCGCAGGGATACAACAATGGCACCTTTAGCTGGTTGGTGGCGATACCTGGCTCCGCTGGTGGTCATCGCCATTATTGCTGTTCTGCCCGTCCCCACCGGTCTTGAGAGTCACACCTGGCTCTATTTTGCCGTCTTTACCGGTGTGATTGTCGGGCTTATTCTGGAACCTGTACCGGGCGCGGTGGTGGCGATGATTGGCATTTCGATCATCGCCGTCCTTTCGCCGTGGCTGCTGTTCAGCCCGGAGCAACTCGCGCAGGACGGTTTTAAATTTACCGCCAAATCGCTGTCCTGGGCGGTATCGGGCTTTTCAAACTCGGTTATCTGGCTGATCTTCGCGGCCTTTATGTTTGGTACCGGCTATGAGAAAACCGGCCTTGGTCGGCGAATCGCGCTGATGCTGGTGAAAAAGATGGGGCACCGGACGTTATTTCTCGGCTATGCGGTGATGTTCTCCGAACTTATCCTCGCTCCCGTCACGCCTTCCAACTCCGCGCGCGGAGCCGGAATAATCTACCCGATTATCCGCAACCTGCCGCCGCTGTATAACTCGCAGCCCAATAGCGCCAGTTCACGCTCCATTGGCTCGTACATCATGTGGATGGGCATTGTCGCTGACTGCGTTACCAGCGCTATTTTCTTAACGGCGATGGCACCGAACCTGCTGTTGATCGGCCTGATGAAAGGCGCGTCCCACACGGCGCTGAGCTGGGGCGACTGGTTCTTAGGCATGCTGCCGCTGAGCATTTTACTGGTGCTGATCGTGCCGTGGCTGGCGTACGTGCTGTATCCACCGGTGCTGAAATCCGGCGATCAGGTTCCACGTTGGGCGGATACAGAGCTAAAAGCGATGGGACCGCTCTGCGCTCGCGAGAAAAAGATGCTGGTGCTGATGGTCGGCGCGTTAGTGCTGTGGATCTTCGGTGGCGACTACATTGACGCCGCAATGGTCGGATACAGCGTGGTGGCGTTGATGCTGGTACTACGCATCATTAGCTGGGATGACATCGTCAGCAATAAAGCCGCATGGAACGTCTTTTTCTGGCTGGCCTCGCTGATCACGCTGGCCACCGGGCTCAATAACACCGGTTTTATTACCTGGTTCGGCAAGCTGCTGGCAAACGGGCTGAGTGGCTATTCGCCGGTGATGGTGATGGTAGCGCTGATCGTGGTGTTCTATCTGCTGCGTTACTTCTTTGCCAGCGCCACGGCCTATACCTCTGCCCTCGCGCCAATGATGATTGCCGCCGCGCTGGCAATGCCGGAAATCCCATTACCGGTCTTCTGCCTGATGGTCGGCGCCGCCATTGGTCTGGGCAGCATTCTGACCCCATACGCCACCGGTCCCAGCCCTATCTACTACGGCAGCGGCTATTTGCCGACGGTGGATTACTGGCGGCTCGGCGCTATTTTTGGCCTGATTTTCCTCGTGCTGCTGGTGATCACCGGTCTGCTCTGGATGCCCCTCGTTTTACTGTAAACCCCATTGGGGCGGCGTATTGTCGCCCCTTTTTCCATAAGCTTCTCATATGACCCTTTTCCCGATGCGCTGAGGCATACTTTTTTGTATGCAAACACCCTCATGCTGATAAGGGAAACGCTCTGGACACGGTTGCGCACGAGACACTCACACGGGGCTGGCAGGCCGAACTGGATCTGCATTTTACCCGCACCGGGCACAAAACGGTGCTCGCCTCGGCGCGTCATCATGGTCCATTGACGGTTCAGCGTCCGTTTTACCCGGAAGAGGAGGTCTGTCACCTCTATTTGCTGCATCCACCTGCGGGGATCGTTGGCGGGGACGAGCTTCATATTGCCGTCACGCTCGACGAAAACAGCCATGCGTTAATCACCCAGCCCGGCGCGGGCAAGTTTTATCGCAGCCGAGGGCCACAAGCGTTGCTGCGCCAGCACTTTACCCTCGCCTCGCACGCCACGCTGGAGTGGCTGCCGCAGGATACAATCCTCTTTCCCGGTGCCAATGCTGTTATTCAGTCTGTATTTCACATCGCATCAGAGAGCCGCTTGCTGGCCTGGGATCTGCTGTGTCTTGGCCGACCGGTTATGCAGGAAACTTTCAGCCACGGCATGCTGCAAAATCGCCTGGAAGTGTGGCGAGATGGGCAGCCGCTGCTGATAGAACGCTTGATATTGCAGGAGGGGAATCTGAGCGGCGTCGCGCATCATCCCTGGGTCGGCACGTTGCTGTGTTATCCGGCCAACGAACACATGCTGGAGGGCACGCGGGAGCGGCTTATGGCGCTTGGCGATTACGCCGGGGCAACACTTAACGACTCGCTGCTGACAATCCGTTTTCTTGCTAACGACAACCTGGTTGTTCAACGCGTTATGCGTGACATCTGGCAGTTTTTGCGCCCGCTACTGACACACAAAGTGCCCGTACTCCCGCGAATCTGGCAAACCTAAGAGAACCCTTATGGAACTGACCCCCAGAGAAAAAGATAAGTTGTTGCTGTTTACCGCCGCACTGGTGGCGGAACGTCGTCTGGCCCGCGGGCTGAAGCTGAACTACCCGGAATCGGTGGCGCTGATTAGCGCTTTCATCATGGAAGGGGCGCGCGACGGGCAAACTGTGGCCGCGCTGATGGAGGACGGGCGTCACGTGCTGCGCCGCGATCAGGTGATGGAAGGCGTACCGGAAATGATCCCGGATATTCAGGTTGAAGCCACCTTTCCGGACGGATCGAAGCTGGTCACTGTCCACAATCCGATCGTCTAAGGAGCGGCAATGATCCCAGGTGAATATCAGATCGCAAAAGGCAATATCGCGCTTAATCAGGGGCGGGAGATCTGCACGATCGTGGTGGAAAATCATGGCGACAGGCCCATCCAGGTGGGATCGCACTATCACTTTTTCGAAGTGAACCCGGCGCTGCACTTTGACAGGCTGGCCGCACGCGGCTTTCGTCTGAACATTGCTGCGGGCACAGCGGTGCGTTTTGAGCCCGGACAAAAACGCGAAGTCGAACTGGTGCGCGTTGCTGGCGCACAAAGGATCGTGGGTTTTCGCAGCGAAGTGATGGGCGCGCTGGAGGCAGATAATGAGTGACATTTCCCGGCAGGCGTACGCCGACATGTTTGGCCCAACCACCGGCGATAAAGTGCGCCTGGCGGATACCGACCTGTGGATCGAAGTGGAAAAAGACTTCACCACCTACGGCGAAGAGGTCAAATTCGGCGGCGGCAAAGTGATCCGCGACGGCATGGGCCAGGGGCAAATGCGCACCGATGCATGTGTGGATCTGGTAATAACCAACGCGCTGATCGTCGATCACTGGGGGATCGTGAAAGCGGATATCGGTATCAAAGCCGGCAGGATCTTCGCCATCGGCAAGGCAGGTAATCCCGATATTCAGCCCAACGTTACGATCCCGATAGGCGTGGGAACTGAAGTCATCGCCGGGGAAGGCAAGATCGTCACCGCAGGCGGCGTGGATACGCATATTCACTGGATCTGCCCACAGCAGGCGCAAGAGGCGCTGGTTTCCGGTGTGACAACGATGATCGGCGGCGGCACCGGTCCGGCCGCGGGCACTCACGCCACCACCTGTACGCCGGGTCCGTGGTACATCGCTCGCATGCTGCAGGCGGCAGACACGTTACCGGTTAACATCGGTTTACTGGGCAAAGGTAACGGCTCAAATCCTGACGCCCTGCGCGAGCAAATCACCGCGGGCGCCATTGGCCTGAAAATCCATGAAGACTGGGGCGCCACGCCTGCCGCCATCGACTGCGCACTGACCGTGGCCGACGAGATGGACATCCAGGTCGCGCTGCACAGCGACACGCTCAATGAGTCCGGTTTCGTGGAAGATACGCTGGCGGCGATTGGCGATCGCACCATTCATACTTTTCACACCGAAGGCGCGGGCGGCGGTCATGCACCGGATATCATCACCGCCTGCGCGCATCCGAATATCCTGCCCTCCTCTACGAACCCGACGCTGCCCTATACCATCAACACCATCGACGAGCATCTCGACATGCTGATGGTTTGCCACCATCTCGATCCGGATATCGCCGAAGACGTGGCTTTTGCCGAATCACGCATTCGCCGGGAAACGATCGCTGCCGAAGATGTGCTGCATGACATTGGCGCCTTTTCCCTGACCTCGTCCGATTCACAGGCAATGGGGCGCGTGGGCGAAGTGATCCTGCGCACCTGGCAGGTGGCGCACCGCATGAAGGTTCAGCGTGGCCCGTTGGCAGAAGAAACCGGTGACAACGACAACCTGCGCATTAAACGCTACGTCGCCAAATACACCATCAATCCGGCGCTAACCCACGGTATCGCCCATGAAGTCGGCTCCGTTGAGCCTGGCAAACTGGCCGATCTGGTGCTGTGGTCACCGGCATTCTTTGGCGTAAAACCGGCGACGATCGTTAAAGGCGGGATGATCGTCTGTGCGCCGATGGGCGACATCAATGCCTCGATTCCCACCCCACAGCCGGTGCATTACCGCATGATGTTCGGCGCACTTGGCGCAGCGCGGCATCACACCCGGCTGACCTTTATTTCGCAGGCCGCTGATGCGCAAAACATCGCGCAGCAGCTCAACCTGCAAAGCGCCATCGCCGTCGTTAAAGGCTGCAGAACAGTGAAAAAGGCCAACATGATCCACAACGACCTGCAACCCAATATCACCGTCGATGCTCAGACCTACGAGGTGCGTATTGATGGCGAACTGATTACCAGCGAACCGGCAAACGTTTTGCCGATGGCACAACGCTATTTTCTGTTTTAGGAGTGACGATGATCTACCTGACCCAACGCCTTGACCACGCTCACCGCGTCACCGCAAGCGTCACGCTACCCATTGATATGCGGGTAAAAAGTCGTGCCAGAGTGGCGCTGAACGACGGTCGCGAAGCCGGGCTGATGCTACCGCGCGGTTTGCTGTTACGCGGTGGCGACCTGCTGACCACCGACGATGGCAGCGAGGTGATCGAAGTGATCGCCGCGCCGGAGTCGGTTTCCGTGGTGCGCTGCGCCGATCCTTTCCTGCTCGCCAAAGCCTGTTATCACCTCGGCAATCGCCACGTTCCGTTGCAAATTCTGCCGGATGAACTGCGTTACCACCACGATCATGTGCTGGACGCCATGCTGCGTCAGTTCAACCTCGAGGTGACGTTCGCTCAACTACCGTTTGAACCGGAAGCAGGCGCTTATGCCAGTGAATCACACGGGCATCATCACGGCCATGCGCACTGATGCATAACACCCAACAGCTGCGTCTGATGCAGCTTGCCAGCAGCGCACTCCCGGTGGGGTCGTTTACCTGGTCCCAGGGTCTGGAGTGGGCGGTGGAGATTGGCTGGGTGAAAAGCGTCGATGACTTCTCTTACTGGCAAATTCAACAGATGGAGCAAAACTTTTTTACCGTCGACCTACCGCTGCTGGCGAGACTGTATCGCGCCTGCGAGCAGGACGATCTCGATGCCGCACGCCGCTGGAGCGCTTACCTGTTGGCCTGCCGGGAAACCCGCGAACTGCGGGATGAAGAACGCAGTCGGGGCGCGGCGTTTACGCGGCTGGTCACCGACTGGGAGGCGGATTGCTCGCGAGAGTGGCGCACTCTCTTCGCCGACAGCCAGCTTTGCGGCATGGCCTGGCTGGCCGTGCGGTGGAGAATTCCCCTGACCGAGCTGGCGTTAAGCCTCGGCTACAGCTGGATTGAGAGCGCTGTGATGGCTGGCGTCAAGCTGGTTCCTTTTGGACAACAGGCGGCCCAGCGTTTGATTATTGCGCTCTGCGATCGCTATGCGCAGGGTCTGGCACAGGCGCTGGCGACGCCTGACGCCAGTCTCGGCTCCGCTACGCCGTTGGCCGCTATCGCGTCTGCCCGGCATGAAACCCAATATTCCCGATTATTCCGCTCCTGAGGAGAAAAAATGAGTAACAGCAAGCATCCCCTGCGCGTAGGCGTTGGCGGCCCGGTCGGTTCCGGCAAAACGGCGCTGCTGGAAGCGTTATGCAAATCTATGCGCAGCAGCTATCAACTGGCGGTAGTCACCAACGATATCTACACCAAAGAAGATCAGCGCATTCTCACCGAGGCGGGCGCACTGGAGCCAGACAGGATCGTCGGTGTGGAAACCGGCGGCTGCCCGCATACCGCCATCCGCGAAGATGCGTCGATGAATCTGGCTGCCGTAGAGGCGCTGAGCGAGAAATTCGGCAATCTGGATCTGATTTTTGTGGAAAGCGGCGGCGATAACCTGAGCGCCACCTTCAGTCCGGAATTAGCGGATCTGACAATCTATGTGATCGACGTTGCCGAAGGCGAGAAGATCCCGCGTAAGGGAGGCCCGGGGATCACTAAATCCGATTTTCTGGTTATCAATAAAACCGATCTGGCCCCTTACGTCGGCGCCTCGCTGGAGGTGATGGAACGCGATACCCTACGTATGCGCGGCGAGCGTCCGTGGACGTTCAGTAATTTAAAATCCGGAGAGGGTCTGGAAAAAATTATCGCGTTTCTGGAAGAGAAGGGAATGCTGCGGATGTAGCGTCTTGCCCGGTAACATTGCGCCACCGGGCAAAAAATCACGCCGCCGGTAATTCCGCCAGCGGCCAGCGTGGGCGCACGGTTACGCCAAGATCCGCCGTTGCGCCTGCTTTAAAACGCACCATGCCCGCGTAGGCGATCATCGCCCCGTTGTCGGTACAAAATTCCGGACGCGCGTAAAATACTTCGCCACGACGTTTTTGCATCATCTCGGCCAATTTTGCGCGCAGCGTACGGTTCGCGCTCACGCCCCCCGCCATCACCAGACGTTTAAAACCGGTTTGATCCAGCGCGCGTTTGCACTTGATCATCAGCGTATCAACTACCGCATCTTCAAAGGCTCGGGCGATATCTGCGCGCGTCTGATCGTCATTTTCGTTATTACGAATGGTATTCGCGGCAAAGGTTTTCAGCCCGGAGAAGCTGAAATCCAGCCCCGGACGGTCGGTCATCGGGCGCGGGAAGACAAAGCGTTTTTCAACGCCTTGCGAGGCAAGCTTTGACAGCATTGGACCTCCAGGGTAATCCAGCCCCAGCAGCTTGGCGGTTTTGTCGAACGCTTCGCCAGCAGCATCATCAATCGATTCGCCGAGTAATTCATACTGACCGATACCGGTGACGCTGATAAGCTGCGTGTGACCACCAGAAACCAGCAGCGCGACGAACGGGAACGCAGGGGGATTATCTTCCAGCATCGGCGCCAGCAGATGCCCTTCCATATGGTGCACAGGAATTGCTGGTACGCCCCAGGCGAACGCCAGCGAACGTCCTACGGTTGCGCCAACCAGCAGCGCGCCAACCAAACCAGGACCTGCGGTATACGCTACCGCATCAATCTCTTTTGCCGTCAGTCCCGCCTCTTTCAGCGCGGCCTGGATCAGCGGTACGGTTTTACGTACGTGATCGCGCGAGGCCAGTTCTGGCACTACGCCGCCGTAGTCAGCGTGTAATTTCACCTGACTATACAATTGGTTGGCTAAAAGACCTTTTTCATCGTCGTAAATGGCGATGCCGGTTTCATCGCAGGATGTTTCAATACCCAGTACACGCATGACTTGTTTTACCTCGCTCTATTACCGCGCAGTGTAGGACCAATGCGGGTTGATGTAAAACTTTGTTCGCCCCAGGAGTTCCGCTCGTGTATACTCCTTGTCCTTATAAAAGTCCCTTTCAAAATCGCGTCGGTGCTTTACAAAGCAGCAGCAATTGCAGTAAAATTCCGCACCATTTTGAAATAAGCTGGCGTTGATGCCAGCGGCAAACCGAATTTATTAAAGGTGAGAGTTACATGCCGGTAATTAAAGTACGTGAAAACGAGCCGTTCGACGTAGCACTGCGTCGCTTCAAGCGTTCATGCGAAAAAGCAGGTGTTCTGGCGGAAGTTCGTCGTCGTGAGTTCTATGAAAAACCGACTACCGAACGTAAGCGCGCTAAAGCTTCTGCTGTGAAACGTCACGCGAAGAAACTGGCTCGCGAAAACGCACGCCGCACTCGTCTGTACTAATCTATTGAGAGCCAAAGCTCTCAATTCAGACTGAGTTGTAGTTGTAAGGCCGTGCTTCCGGAAGGAATGCGCGGCTTATTTTCGTTTATGCATTGGCATATACACAAAATCATTCAGTATGCATCAAGGCGGCAAGTGAGTGAAGCCCCGGAGCTTACATAAGTAAGTGACAGGGGTGAGCGAGCGCAGCCAACACAGAGGCAGGCTGAAGGATGAAGTGTATAAAAGGGGCATATGGCTGGACGAATTCCACGCGTATTTATCAATGACCTGCTGGCAAGAACCGACATCGTCGATCTCATCGACGCGCGGGTAAAGCTGAAAAAGCAGGGCAAAAATTATCACGCGTGCTGTCCGTTCCATAACGAAAAAACCCCCTCTTTCACCGTAAACGGTGAAAAACAGTTTTATCACTGCTTTGGGTGTGGCGCGCACGGCAACGCCGTCGACTTTCTCATGAACTACGACAAGCTCGAGTTTGTGGAAACCGTCGAAGAACTGGCCGCAATGCACAACCTTGAAGTGCCCTATGAAGCAGGCAGTGGCCCCAGTCAGATAGAGCGCCATCAACGGCAAAGCCTTTATCAATTGATGGACGGCCTGAACACTTTTTATCAACAGTCTTTGATGCAGCCCGCCGCTACCCCTGCGCGCCAGTACCTGGAAAAGCGAGGATTAAGTAGCGACGTTATCACCCGTTTTGCTATTGGTTTTGCGCCCCCCGGCTGGGACAACGTCCTGAAACGGTTTGGCGGTAATGCTGAGAATCGCAAATCGCTGGTCGATGCGGGGATGTTGGTTACCAACGATCAGGGACGCAGTTACGATCGCTTTCGCGAACGGGTGATGTTCCCCATCCGCGACAAACGTGGTCGGGTCATTGGTTTTGGTGGACGCGTGCTGGGCGATGCCCTGCCGAAGTATCTGAACTCCCCGGAAACCGATATTTTCCATAAAGGTCGCCAGCTGTATGGCCTTTATGAAGCCCAGCAGGATAACGCCGATCCGCAGCGCCTGTTAGTGGTAGAAGGCTATATGGATGTGGTGGCGCTGGCGCAATACGGCATTAACTACGCCGTGGCATCCCTTGGGACATCCACCACCGCCGATCACATTCAGCTGTTGTTCCGCGCGACGAACAACGTAATTTGCTGTTACGACGGCGACCGCGCCGGGCGCGACGCAGCATGGCGCGCGCTGGAAACCGCACTGCCCTATATGACAGACGGACGCCAGCTACGCTTTATGTTTTTACCTGACGGCGAAGATCCCGATACGCTGGTGCGTAAAGAAGGGAAAGAGGCCTTTGAAGCCCGGATGGAGCAGGCGCTGCCGCTCTCTGCGTTTTTATTTAACAGCCTGTTGCCGCAGGTGGATTTGAGTACCCCAGACGGACGCGCACAGCTCAGCACGCTGGCATTACCGCTGATTACTCAGGTACCAGGCGAAACGTTGCGCATTTACCTGCGACAGGAGTTGGGAAACAAGCTCGGCATTCTGGATGACAGCCAGCTTGAACGTTTAATGCCAAAACTGGCAGAAAATGGGGCTTCCCGCCCGGTTCCACAGCTAAAACGTACGACCATGCGTATACTTATAGGGTTACTGGTGCAAAACCCGGAGCTCGCCCCGCTGGTTCCACCGTTAGGCGCACTGGATAGCAATAAGCTGCCTGGACTTGGCTTATTCAGAGAACTGGTCAACACTTGTCTGGCTCAGCCAGGTCTGACCACCGGACAACTTTTAGAGCACTATCGTGGCACAAATGATGCTGCGACCCTTGAAAAACTGTCGATGTGGGACGATATAGCAGATAAAGATATCGCAGAAAAAACCTTCACCGACTCACTCAACCATATGTTTGATTCGATGCTTGAACTGCGCCAGGAAGAGTTGATAGCTCGTGAGCGCACACACGGTTTAAGCAGCGAAGAACGCCGGGAACTCTGGACGCTGAACCAGGAACTGGCCAGGAAATAAGAGAAAGACAAAATCATTCGCGTTGTATCAAGGCAGCAAGTAAACGAACGCAGCTAACGCAGAGACAACGTGAAAGATGAAGTATTTAACGGCTTAACTGCCGAATATCGATCGGGAAGCCCCCGACAGCCGCACGGAGAGGCAGCGGCAAAATATAAGTATGCCCTCGTTTTGCCGTTGGCGGTTTTACCGCCCAACACCAATCAAACGAATTAAGTGTGGATACCGTCTTATGGAGCAAAACCCGCAGTCACAGCTGAAGCTTCTTGTCCAACGTGGTAAGGAGCAAGGCTATCTGACCTATGCCGAGGTCAATGACCATCTGCCGGAAGATATCGTCGATTCAGATCAAATCAAAGACATCATCCAAATGATCAATGACATGGGTATTCAGGTGATGGAAGAAGCACCTGATGCCGATGATCTGCTGCTTGCTGAAACCTCCAACAGCACCGATGAAGACGCGGAAGAAGCGGCTGCCCAGGTTCTGTCCAGCGTTGAGTCCGAAATCGGTCGTACAACTGACCCGGTCCGCATGTACATGCGTGAAATGGGTACCGTTGAACTGTTAACCCGTGAAGGCGAAATCGACATCGCTAAACGCATCGAAGACGGGATTAACCAGGTTCAATGCTCCGTTGCCGAATACCCGGAAGCTATCACCTACCTGCTTGAGCAGTACGATCGCGTTGAAGCTGAAGAAGCACGTCTTTCCGATCTGATCACCGGCTTTGTCGATCCGAACGCGGAAGAAGACATGGCGCCAACGGCGACGCACGTCGGTTCTGAACTCTCTCAGGAAGAGATGGACGACGATGAAGACGAAGATGAAGAAGAAGACGACGACAGCAGCGATGACGACAACAGCATCGACCCTGAATTAGCGCGTGAAAAATTCGGTGAACTGCGTACTCAGTACGAAATCACCCGCGACACTATCAAAGCGAAAGGCCGCAGCCATGCAGCCGCGCAGGAAGAAATTCAGAAGCTGTCCGAAGTGTTCAAACAGTTCCGCCTGGTACCGAAGCAGTTCGACTACCTGGTAAACAGCATGCGCGTCATGATGGACCGCGTGCGTACTCAGGAACGTCTGATCATGAAGCTCTGCGTTGAGCAGTGCAAAATGCCGAAGAAAAACTTCATCACCCTGTTTACTGGCAACGAAACCAGCGAAACCTGGTTCAACGCGGCAATCGCGATGAACAAGCCGTGGTCTGAAAAACTGCACGATGTGGCAGATGACGTTCACCGCGGCCTGCAGAAACTGCAGCAGATTGAAGAAGAAACCGGCCTGACCATCGAGCAGGTTAAAGATATCAACCGTCGCATGTCCATCGGTGAAGCGAAAGCCCGCCGTGCGAAAAAAGAGATGGTTGAAGCGAACTTACGTCTGGTTATCTCTATCGCTAAAAAATACACCAACCGTGGCCTGCAGTTCCTGGATCTGATTCAGGAAGGTAACATCGGTCTGATGAAAGCGGTTGATAAGTTTGAATACCGTCGTGGTTACAAGTTCTCCACCTACGCAACCTGGTGGATCCGTCAGGCGATCACCCGTTCGATCGCGGATCAGGCGCGTACCATCCGTATCCCGGTGCATATGATTGAGACCATTAACAAGCTCAACCGTATCTCCCGTCAGATGCTGCAAGAGATGGGCCGCGAGCCGACGCCGGAAGAACTGGCTGAACGCATGCTGATGCCGGAAGATAAGATCCGTAAAGTGTTGAAGATCGCGAAAGAGCCTATCTCCATGGAAACGCCGATCGGCGACGATGAAGATTCGCATCTGGGTGATTTCATCGAGGATACCACCCTCGAGCTACCGCTGGACTCCGCGACCACCGAGAGCCTGCGTGCCGCAACGCATGACGTTCTGGCTGGCCTGACCGCTCGTGAAGCGAAAGTTCTGCGTATGCGTTTCGGTATCGATATGAACACTGACCACACGCTGGAAGAAGTGGGTAAACAGTTCGACGTTACCCGTGAACGTATCCGTCAGATCGAAGCGAAGGCGCTGCGTAAACTGCGTCACCCGAGCCGCTCTGAAGTACTGCGTAGCTTCCTCGACGATTAATCTCGCCACATAAGCATAAACGCCACCGCAAGGTGGCGTTTTTCTTTATAGTCCCCGCCTGAGCAGGGCGTCGTTCACTTCCCGATACGCTTCCACCAGTTTATCCAGCGTGATCCGGCTTAACCCGCTGGGATTCGGCAATACCCATAATTGCGTCGCGCCAATGGTCAACGTCTGCTTCCCCCACTGCGCCCCACGCTGGCTAAGGCCCTGCTCAAAGGCCTGCTTACCGAGGATTGCGAGCGCGGCTGGCTGATACTCTTCTATTTTCTCAATAAGCAGACGACCGCCGCTACGCATTTCCTGTAGCTTCACTTCATTGGCTTGTACCGTTGGTCTGTCGACAAACTTAGTCACGCCGCAGCGGAAATCCAGCAGATGCTGTGCCTCTTCAGGTTTAAGCTGGCGATCGGTAAATCCCGCCTGATGGATAACCTTCCAGAAGCGATTCGCGGGATGCGCAAAGGGAAATCCTGTACCCGCAGAAGAGAGCCCCGGATTGATGCCGCAAAATACTACCCGCAGCCCCGGTGCCAGTATGTCCTTAACCATAATTACTCCGAACAATACATCAAGGGACAAGTATAACGGACTGAAAATACATTGTTTATAAAAACAGCATCCGTACGCTTATGTCTGGATTGCAACGCGGAGTTACTTTATAATCCACCGCCACGGCCCCTTAGCTCAGTGGTTAGAGCAGGCGACTCATAATCGCTTGGTCGCTGGTTCAAGTCCAGCAGGGGCCACCAAATAAAACAAGGACTTGCGAGAAATCGCAGGTCCTTTTTGTTATGGGAAATATATTCAATTGTTGGCAAACCAATAATTGAGTAGTTCGGGATGTGTAATGGTCTCTGGGAACACGCCACGCGGGGAATAAGGTATATCATGCGATACGCCAGCCCATATTGCTGGCATGCCATTAGGACGCTACCATCAGAGATGGAAACGTCCGTTAGCGTTTTATTCGATAGTCAGCTCACACGAGTTCTTTGAGCTGCTCCTGCATATAGGTCGAAAAATACTCTGGATTCTTGATAAGGATACGGTTACCGGAGGCGACTTTTTCTGCCCATCCGGCTACTTTTTTCGTGAACTCAGGATTCCATCCCTCCTGCTCACCCCGTGCCATTACAACTTCCGGACTCGCTGGCACACCTAAGTCATGCAAATACTTTAGGATTCCCTTAGCGGTACTTTCATCCATTGAATGGGGTACTGACGCCGAAGTGTTCATACCACCAATAAAATCCAATGCTTTCTCAATTGCTGTTGGCATGCTCTTATCCTTAAAATTAACCACGTGAGAGACACATTTATACTATGTACCCAACTCCGCCGGGATATCAAAGAGAACGTTGCCTTTATTTGATTTACCCCGCAGCTAAACGCTTGCGGCGGCTGTTTTCTGCACGATTAATTCGCCATTCCGGCCAAAACCAGCCCGGTCGCCACCGCATTACGCGGCCCTTCGGTACCACGAATGTTGCCCTGTCCGGCGACAACCCCGTAATGTGCCAGCGCGTCGGTAATCATCTGTGGGATTTCGAAATCCAACGAGGAACCGCCCACCAGCACCACGAAAGAGATATCGCGAATGGATCCGCCGGGAGACACCTGGCGCAATGCACGCAGGCAGTTGGTCACAAAAACCTTCTCTTTGGCCTGACGTCGCACCAGACGAATTTTTTCCAGCGAAGTCTGGTTATCTACCGGGATCAGCTCGCCACCTTTCAGATACACCACTTTGGCGAATACTGATGGGCTGAGCGGTTCGCGGAAAAACTCCACCGCACCGTTCTCATGACGAATACTGAACAGGCTCTCTACTTTCGCCAACGGGTATTTTTTTATTTCCTCGGCCAGAAACGGATCGCTCAGACCCAGCTCCGTCTGAATCAACAGGCTGACCATATTACCCGCACCGGCCAGATGTACCGCCTTTACTGTCCCTTCGCTATTGATGATGGCTGCATCAGTGGAACCTGCGCCTAAATCGAGGATCGCCAGCGGTGCAGCACATCCAGGCGTCGTTAACGCACCTGTCACGGCCATATTGGCCTCTACCCCTCCTACTTCAACGGAGGTGTTTAATCGCGCGCTCAACTCGCTGGCAATAGCCTGCATTTGTAAACGATCGGATTTCACCATCGCCGCAATGCCGACAGCATTTTCCATCGAACACTCCCCGGCGATGCCGCCCTGCACCTTGCGCGGAATAAACGTATCAACCGCCAACAGATCCTGAATATGCACCGCGTTCATATCATGCCCAGTCAGCGAGGCCATCACCTTTCGCACTCGCTCCAGCATGCCGCCTGCGTGCGTACCAGCTTCCCCACCAATATCGCGCACGGGCGCGCAGGCGTTCATCGCCTGCATAATGGCCTGCGCACCTTGCGCTACGTCGGCTTCACCGCCGCGCTTTTCACCACGGATAAAGATCTTACCCGCCGGGATCACTCTTGATTGCACATCGCCCTGCGGGGTTTTTAGCACCACGGCGGAGCGGTTACCAATCAGCGCTCTGGCAATAGGGACGATGGTTTGTGTTTCCTCCGGCGTCAGGGCAAAGAAGGTAGCGATACCGTAAGGATTCGACAGCACCCGCACCACCTGTCCCGGGGCCGCCACTTCCACCGCCGCCAGCACGCCTTCCGGCACCTTCTCCAGCAGGGTGACTTCATCAACCACCGGCATTGGCCGACGCAGGCGATTATTCACCAACACGCCATCATCTTTTTTCAGGATGGCCGCCACCACGTTGATTCCGCGATCCAGTGCCTCATTAATGAGCCAAACTGCCTCGAGAAAATCCATTGCCTCACCCACCAATGGGATCCAGCCCTGAGCAAATCGATCCTCACTCAATGCCGCCAGCTTCTGCACAGCAATGGTGGTTCCCATTCCCACGCCAACGCCGCCGGGCGTTTGTGGGTTATGCCCTATCATCGTTGATTCGGTAATGATGGTTTCCGTGATGGTTTCCATCGCCACATCGCCAATCACCGGTGCGGCTTCATTGATACAGATTTTTGCCACATCTTTAAGCGACCATGGCGTTTTTTCCAGCGCCTGCTGCAGGGAAGCGACCACCCCGGCAATATTGTCCCGCGTTCCTTTCATGCCCGTGGTCGCGACAATCCCGCTGGCGATAAACCGGTCATGCTGCGCCAACGCCACTTCCGTGGTGGCGTTGCCGATATCAATCCCTGCGATTAACGGCATATTCCCTCCGTCACTGGCTGCCTTTACGCAGCTTGTTTCTCTGCTGATACACCTCTGCCGACTCACGCACAAATCCGGCGTTCACCGTCGCGTGCCAGGTATGTTCCAGCTCATCAGCGATCGCCTGTAGCTCCGCGAATGAAGAGCGAAACGGACGTAGCGCGTTGTAGATTTCCAGAATGCGGGTATCCGGGATGACAATCAGTTCGGCCGCGCGGCGGAAGTTGCGCGCCACGGCGTGACGTTGCATCTGTTCGGCAATCTGCGCCTGATACTCCAGCGTTTGCTGAGAAATACGCACATCCTGCGGCCCTACATGTCCCGCCAGCACATTCTCAAGGGTGATATCGGTTAGCGGTTTCCCGGTGGGGGTCAGGATTTTCTCCGGGCAGCGGGTAGCTAAAGGATAATCCTGCGCGGTCATGATGTTGTCGTTCATTGTCATTCCCTTACTAATGCAATATGCAGCGTGACAGGCGCAGCATCCTGCACCACATGCTTGGTTTCTTTAATGTGAAACAGCGCGGCTTTGGCCATAAATTTGGGGCGCACCATCTGGTCATTGACCACCGGAACCGGCGAGGGCGACTCTTTGCGTGCATAGCGCGCAGCGTTCTTTCCAATCTGGCGATAGGTTTCCAGCGTCAGCAACGGGGCCTGAGAGAAGAGTTCAAGGTTACTCAGGGGCAGTAAATCACGCTGATGAATCACCGTGGTCCCTTTCGACTGGATGCCAATCCCGATGCCGGAGCCACTGAGGTTCGCCGCATCCCACGCCATAAAAGAGACATCAGAGGTGCGCAGAATTCTCACCACTCGCGCATGCAGCCCCTCTTCTTCAATCCCTGCCACCAGCTCTTTCAGAATCGCGTTGTGCGGCATATCAATCAGGGTTTTATGCTGGTGCTTGCCAAAGGCCGGCCCGACGCCAATCACCACTTCATCAGCGCGATCGTCTGCTTTTGCCGCCTCGCCTTCACTGACCTGCAAGGTAAAAACGGGCTTACGTTCAGTTGTGCATTCCACGGTGTACCGCCTTATTCAATCGAGCTGGGCTGAACCACGCCCGCAATATTTTTAATTTCTGCCCAGCGTTCGGCACTGATGCGATAGCCGGTGCCGGGTCCCTGATAATCATTGATGTCGTTGACGGCGCTGACGACGTCGAACTGACGATCCAGAATGGCCGATGTTTGCAGGTAATCACCGGTCACGCGCTGTCTCAACATATTGAGAATATTGCTGGCGATATCTTCAAATCCGCTACCGCTTAGCGCCCCGACGATATCCAGCCCGGTAATGTTGCGCTTCATCATCTCTTCCACTGCCGCCAGATCTTCCACCACATTGCGCGCAGGCATGTCTTTGCTGCCGTGAGCGTAGGTGGCAGCCTCCACTTCCTCATCACTGATAGTCGGCAGGCCCAGTCCGCGGAATACCGCCTGGATAGCCCGCGCCGCCTTGTTACGGATAGCGATGGTTTCTTCTTCGGTTACCGGGCGCAGGCCGCCGTCAACCATCAGGTCACGTTGCAGTATGTTGTAATCATCGAAGTCTTCAGCATCGAAGTTAGAACCGGCAAACATGTTGTCGTAATTGGGGACGGCGCTATAGCCAGAGAAGATAAAGTCGGTGCCGGGCAGCATCTGCATCAGGGTGCGGGCGGTACGGCGAATATCGGAGTGTGAGAAGGTCTGGTCATTAGCCGAGGCCACTTCAAGGTCGAGCATCGACGCAATCAGGTTTTCCGCCAGTACCGCGCGGATCCCCGACGGCACTGCGCCCGTCATGCCGATACAGCTAACCGCGCCGTTTTGCAGCCCCTGTACACCCGCGCCTTTGGTGATAAAAATGCAGCGCGACTCCAGGTACAGCATCGATTTACTTTCGGAATAGCCCATCAAGGCTTCCGAACCGGTACCGGAGGTATAGCGCATCTTCAGGCCGCGGGACGCATAGGCCGAGGCGAGAAACGCTTTTGACCATGGCGTATCGTCGCCGTCAGTGAATACCGATTCCGTTCCGTAGACCGACACCGTTTCGGCGTAGCTGGTTAACCCACGCATTCCCAGCTCCAGCTCAGTAGCCTCTTCAACAGAACATTGTGTCAGTACGCCAGGGCGACCACACTGAGAACCGACCAACAGCGCAAGGGCGTTAAACGGCGCATAGCGGGCAATCCCGACCGTCGTTTCCTGCTCGGAAAAACCACGAATCCCCGCTTCAGCGGCATCGGCGGCAATCTGCACCGGATTATCTTTCAGGTTGGTCACGTGGCACTGGTTAGAGGGGGTGCGTCGGGCGCGCATTTTTTGCAGCGCCATCATCATCTCTACCACGTTCATTTTCGCCATCACCTCCACCGCTTTCGCCGGGGTAATAGCGGTGGTAATGGCAATGATCTCTTCGCGACTGACGTGGATATCCACCAGCATTCTGGCGATCTCCAGTGCGTCGAGCTGCATGGCACGCTCGGTTTCAGCCACGTTTATCGCGTAGTCGGCAATAAAGCGGTCAATCATGTCGAACTCGGCGCGGCGCTTGCCGTCCAGTTCAACGATACGACCCTTTTCCACCTTCACAGAAGAGGCTGGATCGTAGGGACTTTCCATGGCGATCAGACCTTCTTCCGGCCATTCGCCAATAAGCCCATCCTGATTTACAGGGCGCTTCGCAAGAACTTCGAATCGTTTTGATCTTCTCATAGTTTATAGACTCAAAAGATAAAGAATAGGGACGCCAGGCTGTATCGCTGGTGCTCTATCCCCCCAGCAATCGCCTTTATCAGCAATAGCCGAACTTTAAATGAGCAGGCCGATAAAAAAATAAAATTAATTACGTTCCAATTTGATACATATTTAAATGTCAGCGTTTCATATTGAAACGGTCAACAGGAATATCCATGAAGAATTGTGACGCGCTTAAATGATCATTATCAACAAATGCCGAACGCAGGGAATTAAATTAATATTTTAGAAAAATCCACACTATTGACTTAATAACGCGTCGCGAGAAAATACAGAAAACCCAATGAGAAAAAATAGCTGTAGCGCGATATTTTTTGCGACCTCAGCCCTACAACCTTGTCAGGAGATACTGTGAATAAGAGCCAACAAATCGCCACCATTACGCTGGCGGCCGCAAAGAAAATGGCGACTGCCGTCGAGGCAAAAGCGATTGAAATCAACGTTCCGGTGGTCTTTTCCGTGGTCGACCACGGCGGAAACACGCTACTGATGCAGCGCATGGACGAGGCGTTTGTCACCAGTTGTGATATTTCTCTCAATAAAGCCTGGACCGCCTGCTGTCTGCGGCAGGGCACCCATGAAATTACCGATGCAGTACAACCAGGTGCTTCTCTATATGGTTTACAGCTAACCAACCAACAGCGAATCGTTATTTTTGGTGGCGGTTTACCTGTTGTATTTGACGGTCAATTAATTGGTGCCGTCGGCGTTAGCGGCGGTACTGTGGAACAAGATAGATTATTGGCTGAGACCGCATTGAATTGTTTCTCTGAACTATAATTTAAATCTAAGAAGGTATATTATGAGCTATCGTATGTTTGATTACCTTGTGCCGAATGTTAACTTTTTTGGCCCAAATGCTATTTCCGTTGTCGGCGAACGTTGCAAACTATTAGGCGGTAAAAAAGCGCTGCTGGTCACCGATAAAGGTCTGCGGGCGATAAAAGACGGTGCGGTAGATAAAACGCTGGCACATCTGCGTGAAGCCGGGATTGAGGTGGTCGTATTTGACGGCGTAGAGCCGAACCCTAAAGATACCAACGTGCGCGACGGTCTGGAGGTCTTTCGTAAAGAGCAGTGCGATATCATCGTTACTGTCGGCGGCGGTAGCCCGCATGACTGCGGTAAAGGTATCGGTATCGCAGCCACGCACGAAGGCGATCTCTACAGCTATGCCGGGATTGAAACCCTGACCAACCCGCTGCCGCCGATTGTCGCGGTGAATACCACTGCCGGTACGGCCAGCGAAGTCACCCGCCACTGCGTGCTGACCAATACCAAAACCAAAGTGAAATTCGTGATCGTCAGCTGGCGTAACCTGCCGTCGGTTTCCATTAATGACCCGCTGCTGATGCTCGGTAAACCCGCCCCGCTGACCGCCGCCACCGGGATGGACGCCCTGACCCACGCCGTGGAAGCCTATATTTCCAAAGATGCCAACCCGGTCACCGATGCCGCCGCTATCCAGGCGATCCGCCTGATCGCGCGTAATTTACGTCAGGCCGTAGCGCTGGGCAGCAACCTGAAAGCCCGTGAAAATATGGCCTATGCTTCGCTGCTGGCAGGTATGGCCTTCAACAACGCCAATCTCGGCTACGTTCACGCGATGGCGCATCAGCTTGGCGGTCTGTACGACATGCCGCACGGCGTGGCGAATGCCGTACTGCTGCCGCACGTGGCGCGCTATAACCTGATCGCTAACCCGGAAAAATTTGCCGATATCGCTGAGTTTATGGGCGAAAACACTGACGGACTTTCCACCATGGATGCCGCCGAACTGGCCATTCACGCCATTGCTCGTCTCTCTGCTGACATCGGCATTCCGCAGCATCTGCGCGATCTGGGTGTCAAAGAAGCCGATTTCCCGTACATGGCGGAAATGGCGCTGAAGGACGGCAACGCCTTCTCTAACCCGCGCAAAGGGAACGAGAAAGAAATTGCCGAGATCTTCCGTCAGGCATTCTGATAGTACAGGGGGCGCAATGTCACTTTCATCACCGGGCGTACATCTGTTTTATCACCCACGCTGGCAGGATACCCGCGCGCTTGATGAACTGTGCTGGGGACTGGAAGAGCAAGGCGTCCCATGCCGGACGGTCTGTTGCGACGAGAATGACTGTGCGCTGGCGTTGAGCAAACTTGCGGCCAAAAGCTCCGCGCTGCGTGTCGGTCTTGGTCTTAACGCCACGGGTGATATTGCTTTAACCCACGCCCAGTTGCCCGAGGATCGGGCGCTGATCCGTGGTCATATCGCCACCGGAATGGCGCAGATCCGCACGCTTGGCGCCAATGCCGGTCAACTGGTCAAAGTGCTTCCTTTCAGCGAGATAACATAAATGTACCGTATCTATACCCGCACTGGTGATAAGGGCACAACCGCGCTGTTTGGCGGCAGCCGTATCGACAAAGACGATATCCGCGTGAATGCCTATGGCACCGTGGACGAACTGATTTCCCAGCTTGGCGTCTGCTACGCCAGCACGCGACTGGCAGAGCTTCGCCAGGATTTACATACCATCCAGAAGACGCTGTTTGTGCTCGGCGCGGAACTTGCCAGCGATGAGAAGGGTCTTGCTCGCTTAACGCAGACGATTAGTCCCGAGGATATTCAGGCGTTGGAGCAGCTTATTGATCGCAATATGACGCAAAGCGGTCCGCTAAAAGAGTTTGTTATTCCGGGGAAAAACCTCGCATCGGCACAGCTACACGTTGCGCGCACGCTGGCGCGTCGGCTGGAGCGACTCCTCATCGCCATGGACAGAACGTTGACGCTGCGTGATGAGCTTAAGCGTTACATCAATCGTCTGTCAGATGCGCTGTTTTCGATGGCGAGAATTGAAGAAACTACTCCAGATGTTTGCGCTTAAACTGGCTGGCATCGATGTCGTACTGCTTCATCTTGCGCCACAAGGTTGTGCGGCCAATATTCAACAGTTGCGACATTTCCTGCACACGTCCGCTGGTGACGCGGGCGGCATGAATAATCGCCTCTTTTTCGATGGCGGTAAACGTCAGACTGGCCGGCAGCAGTGAAGATGCTGCTTCCAGACCCGGACGTTCGGCAAACAGATAATCCGGCAGATTACTCAGGCGAATATGGCCATTGTCGCTACTAATGGCGATATTTTCGATAATGCTGTTGAGTTCAAAATCATTGCCCGGCCACGAGTAGGCCACCAGTTGCGCCAGCGCGTCATCGTCCAGCTTCAGGCTGGATGAAAAGCGTTTTTTCAGGCTATTTAAGCGTGTATGAATCAGCGCCGGAATGCTGTTACGCCGTGCCCGCAGCGGTGGAATAACAATTTCAAAGGAGTGTAACGCGTAATACAGTTGGCGGCTAAAGCGGTTTTGCTCCACCAGGTTGGCGAGATCAACCGTGGTAGTAGCAATCACTTTGACATCTACCGGGATCAGGCGGCGGGCATCAAGGCGGGTCAATACGCCCTGCTTGATAACCTGCAACAACGCGGATTGCAACTCTGGTGCCAGATACTCAATTTTTTCCAGAAACAGCGTACCGCCGTTCGCCAGTTCAAGGCGGCTCAGCCGACCGTTTTCATCATCGGTTGGCGCACTGCCCATAAAATCCTGCCCCAGCACGCTGTTGGCATACAGTTGGCAGTTCACGGCGATATACGGCCCGCTGGCACGTTCACTTTCATTGTGAATAGCCTGGCTCAATAGCTCTTTACCCACTCCCTCTTCACCACACAACAGAATAGGGAAACTCCCTCTCGCCGCCTGGCGACCAAAATGGATCAGCCGACGGGTTTCCGGGTCATCCGTCGACATCTGTTCAAAGGTGTGGCTGACTTTTCCGAGCTGGCTGGTCATCAGTTGGCGCATTTGTTCGACCGGGTGCAGCAGCAGAATAAAGCTGTTGCCCTGCTCTTCAACAATCGGCTTCAGGGTAATGACGGCATCAACAAACTGATGCTGACTTTCAAAGGTGACTTCGACGTGATTCAGGCCGCGGGCATGTTTTATCGCCCGGCGCAGCAGCATGGGCAGATTGAGCAAGTCATTAATGTTTTTACCCTGGCTGGCCTGTGCATCCAGATGTAAAAGCAAAGCGGCACGGGCATTAAGAAATTGCAGAACGCCCTGCTCGTTCCACGCCATCACGCCATCATCCATGCTTTCCAGCAGTCCGTACATCTGATTCAGATGGCGGTTAGATTCGGCCAGCAGGCTATCAGTCAGCAAAGAGTTGCCGACTTCTCTGGCAATCGCCAGCGTCAGGGACAAATCAGAAACGCACTCATGCTCTACCAGACAGCACAAGGAAATAGAGCCAAACAGTCGACCATGGTTATCGAATACCGGCGTCGAGCAGAACGACCACGGATGCAGCGCCTGCTTAAAATGCTGATCGCCAGAGGTTTTTGTCGGCTGCCCTGGCATCGTTGCCAGCGATAGCGCACAACTGCCGATAATGCTTTCCGCACAGTAGCTACCGTCACGAAAGCCAAGTTCCGCCAGCTGTTCCACCGTCTGCGGATCGCCGCACCGGCTGAGAATACAAGCCGATTCATCCAGAATCAGCAGTGCGCACGGACGTCCATCCATAAACTCCCAGGCATCTTCCAGCGCAGCCTGTCCAATCGTCAGTAGCGCAGTCTTACGGCGACAAATCGACGCAAAAGTCAGTCCCTGTGCCTGATGCGGTGCCTGCCAGGTTTCCCGCTGCATAAACTTGCTGCAACGATGCCATGACTGAGCAATGACCGAAGAGACTTCCTTCCCGATGCCATGAGTGTGCGCCGTCATATCCATTTCCGCTGTTTTACCATAGACAACCCCTCCGGCAGAGACTGCCAGAGGGGGAGAAGATGCCAAATAAAAGGCTTACCGACGTCTGATTAACGTGCCAGCCACTGCTGTCCCAGCAGGTCTGCCGTCAGAATAGCGGCATGGACGCTTTCAGGCGTCACCGGGAACGGCATATTGTGAATGGTTTCACCTTCCGCGCAGGTGGCTTTCGCAACGGCCATAATCTTAGCGTCGATGCCGTCTTTCACGCCCATTTGCGCCAGCGTTACCGGCAGATCTACTTTCTGGCAGAAATTCAGCACCGTTTCGATCTCTTCCATCGGGCTGTTCTGCAGCACCAGTTGCGCCAGCGTACCAAAGGCGACTTTTTCACCGTGGTACAAATGGTGGCACTCTTCCAGAATCGTAAAGCCGTTGTGGATCGCATGCGCCCCTGCAAGACCGCTGCTTTCAAAGCCGATGCCGCTGAGGTAAGTGTTCGCTTCCACGATACGTTCCAGAGCATCGGTCACCACGCCAGCTTGCGCCGCCAGGCGAGCCTTTTCACCTTCTGCCAGCAACGTATCATAGCACAAGCGCGCCAGGCTCAGGGCCGCCGCCGTGGACTGTCCTCCCGCCATGCTGGTCGCTCTGGCATCAAAACACGCTTTTGCTTCAAACCAGGTCGAGAGCGCATCGCCCATCCCGGCTACCAGCAGACGTACCGGCGCTTTGGCGATAATTGCCGTATCCATGACAACCATATCCGGGTTTTTCGGGTAGATCAGATATTCTTCGAACTCACCGGCTTCGGTATAGATAACAGACAGCGCACTGGTTGGCGCATCAGTTGAGGCGATAGTTGGGATCACCACCACCGGCAGTTTCTGGTAGTAACCGATCGCTTTGGCTGTATCCAGCGTTTTCCCACCGCCAATCCCAACCACACCACGGCAACCGTGCTGCTTCAGAATGGCAATCAGGCGATTAATTTCAACATGGCTGCATTCGCCATTGAAGCGTTCCGCGTGGCAACTAATACCGTGGCTGTGCAGGCCATTGAGTACTTTGTCTCCCGCCAGTTTCATGACGAAGTCATCTGCAATCACGAAAAAGCTGTCTGCCAGATTTTTAGCGTATTGACCAAATAAGGTAGAAGCGTCAGGACCCTGGAGATATTTGGCTGGAGATTGAATAACTTTTAGCATTCCTTTCATCCTCAAATAAGTACATGTTTTTACATGGTGAGCCCTGGCGTTAACCTGTTTAGCCTATTGCGAACGGCGAAAACGGGAGACCGGAGCGATGCAATAACTGTATGGCGAGGCGGGAACAAAAAAATCATTCGTCTTTTTGTTCTGATATGAAACAGATAAAAATGACATGCGTTCCATATTGAAACGGTTAACCCTGAAAATACTAAGGTTTGCGATCCCGATCCGTTCATTTTCCGATAAATCCTTGCAGAACGCGAAAATCAAATTCCCTTTGCCCCTCTCTGACGCCGTTAAAAGCAGTAACAAAACGTTTACTGTGCGGTGTGGCCAGCATTGAAAAGGCGATAAAAAAGTCGAGCGGGCTCGCATTGTGATCGTTCATCTCACAAATGCGTTCCATTACGGAACAAAAAATAACAATTACGTTCCGTAATGAAACTCATTTTGTCGCTGTTTTTTTCCACGCTGACTCCGCCAGAATCTCCCCATCGCCTCCGCACCATGACAATGCATTCGGGGGTTTGTCTTACACTCAACCTCGAGGAGCCGTTATGTCTCAATTCTTTTTTAATCAGCGTACCCAACTCGTTAACGACGTCATCGACGGTACGATTATCACCAGTCCGTGGAACAATCTGGCGCGTCTGGAAAGCGATCCGGCTATTCGCATCGTGGTACGTCGCGATCTCAACAAAGATAACGTGGCGGTCATTTCTGGCGGCGGTTCGGGACACGAACCTGCGCACGTTGGTTTTATCGGTAAAGGCATGCTCACCGCTGCGGTTTGCGGCGACGTGTTTGCGTCCCCGAGCGTAGATGCAGTGCTGACCGCAATCCAGGCGGTAACTGGCGAGGCAGGCTGTCTGTTGATCGTTAAAAATTACACCGGCGATCGTCTTAACTTCGGCCTCGCCGCCGAAAAAGCACGCCGCCTTGGCTATAACGTCGAAATGCTGATTGTCGGCGACGATATCTCCCTGCCGGATAACAAGCATCCTCGCGGGATTGCGGGCACCATCCTGGTTCATAAAGTGGCAGGCTATTTCGCTGAACGCGGCTACAACCTCGCTACCGTCCTGCGTGAAGCGCAGTATGCAGCAAGTAACACCTTCAGCCTGGGTGTCGCCATTTCCAGTTGCCACCTGCCGCAGGAAACCGACGCCGCACCGCGCCATCATGCGGGCCATGCCGAACTGGGCATGGGCATTCACGGCGAACCAGGTGCTTCGGTTATCGACACGCAAAACAGTGCGCAGGTGGTGAATTTGATGGTGGATAAACTGCTGGCGGCACTGCCCGAAACCGGCCGTCTGGCAGTAATGATTAATAACCTGGGCGGCGTGTCCGTTGCTGAAATGGCTATTATCACTCGGGAACTGGCAAACAGCCCACTGCATCCGCGTATCGACTGGCTGATTGGCCCGGCCTCGCTGGTCACCGCCCTGGATATGAAAGGTTTCTCGCTGACCGCCATCGTACTGGAAGAGAGCATCGAAAAAGCACTGTTAACCGAAGTAGAAACCAGCAGCTGGCCAACCCCGGTCCCACCACGCGAAATCAACTGTGTGCCGTCATCGCAGCGCAGCGCGCGTGTCGAATTTCAGCCCTCAGCCAACACGCTGGTTGCCGGGATTATTGAGCAGGTCACCGGAACGCTTTCCGATCTGGAAACACACCTCAACGCTCTGGATGCCAAAGTAGGCGATGGTGATACGGGTTCAACTTTTGCCGCTGGTGCACGTGAAATCGCTGACCTGCTGCATCGTCAGCGACTGCCACTGGATAACCTTGCCACGCTGTTCGCCCTGATCGGCGAACGCCTGACCGTGGTGATGGGCGGGTCCAGCGGCGTACTGATGTCCATCTTCTTTACCGCCGCCGGGCAGAAACTCGAACAAGGGGCTAACGTTGCCGAGGCGCTGAATACGGGCCTGGCGCAGATGAAGTTCTACGGTGGTGCAGACGAAGGTGACCGTACGATGATTGACGCGCTGCAACCCGCACTGACGTCTCTGCTGGCACAACCGCAAAACCTGCAAGCCGCTTTTGACGCCGCACAGGCAGGCGCAGAACGTACCTGTCTGTCGAGCAAAGCCAATGCGGGCCGCGCATCGTATCTCAGCGGCGAAAGCCTGCTGGGCAATATGGATCCCGGCGCGCACGCCGTAGCGATGGTGTTTAAAGCACTGGCAGAGAGTGAGTTGGGATAAGCCATAAGTGCCTGATGCGCTGCGCTTATCAGGCCTACGAGTGCAAAGCTTTGTAGGCCTGATAAGGCAACGCCGACATCCGGCGGAACGTTAACGATAAACGCGGATCCCGCCTTCTACGCCCCGGCTAAACAGTACTTGCCACAGCTCAATATCTCTGGCGCGGAACGCACCAGCACAAGCGCACAGGTAATAATTGAACATCCTTCTGAAAGTCGCGGAATAACGCGATGACAGCTCCGGCCACGCCTGATTAAACCGCGCATGCCAGGCCATCAGCGTTTTATCATAGTCACTGCCAAAGTTATGCCAGTCTTCCATCACGAATCGCGACTCGCTCGCTTCAGCAATATGAGAAATCGCCGGTAAGCAGCCATTCGGGAAAATATATTTATTGATCCACGGATCGACGCTCATCCCTTTTTTATTGCTACCAATAGTATGTAACAGGAACAGCCCATCCGGTTTTAAACAACGGTCGGCGATGCTGAAATAGGTGTCGTAGTTTTTCGGCCCTACGTGTTCAAACATCCCCACGGAGACAATACGATCGTAGTGTTTATCGAGGTCGCGATAATCCTGCAGCAGAATATTAACGTCCAGCCCTTCACAGCGCTGCTGCGCCATTTTTTGCTGCTCTTTCGAGATAGTGACGCCTTCTACCGCCACGCCGTAATGACGCGCCGCATATTCGGCCAGCCCGCCCCAGCCACAACCAATATCGAGTAAACGCATACCCGGTTTCAGTTGCAGCTTCTCGCAAATCATTTTTAATTTGGCGTTTTGCGCGTCTTCTAAAGTGGTTGCCTCTTTCCAGTAGCCACAGGAATATTGCATGTGGGGATCCAACATGAGTGCAAAGAGATCGTTGCCAATATCGTAGTGTTCTTTACCGACAATCCACGCACGACTGCGAGACTGCAAATTAAACAGGCGGGCGCTGGCAATACGTAATATATCTTTCAGATTTCCCGGCATTTGCTGGTCGAGTTTTGCTTTCAGAATTTTGCAAAACAGAACATCGAGGCGTTCACAGTCCCACCAGCCTTCCATATAGCTTTCGCCAAGCCCCAGGGAGCCTTGTTGCAGCACCCGTTTAAAGAAACCGGCATGATGAAGTTGAATGTCCCAGGGGCGGGAACCATTGATCTGAATATCTGCTTGCTGGAGCAGCTCTTTTCCCATTCGGGTCCAGTTATCATTTGTTTCATTGACGATGACAGCATCTGAACAAAGCGTGTTCATGGTATTTACCAAAAGTGGGCTATTAATTATTACGCAAGATTATTATGGAAAAAAGAATGTATGTATTATGATTTGCGGACAAGATCTATCGAACAGCGGCCACACCACCGGGAGCATTGACGATTTATTTATGGAAACTCTCGCGCAAAAACATTGGAATTCCTTCCCGGACGATTCCATGGCAGAACTGCCGCAGGACGTTTACTTTCGCTCTTATGTCCTGGAAGCCAACCACCATGTTCCGCAGCACTCGCACGCTTTTATGCAGTTTCATTTTGCCCGCAAAGGCAGTATGCGCATTGATGTCGCCGGCAAGTGCTGGATAATCCCCGCGCATTACGGCATCTGGATCCCCAATAATACTGAGCATGCAGTTTGGGCGCTGGATGATGTGCATTTAGAGAATCTGGATATTAAACCGGGTTTTCTCGAAGAAAGTATCCATGAGTGTAAAGTCGTGGCGATCAGTGATTTCGCCAGAGAGTTTATTCATTACGCCACGAATTCAATTTCAGGCCATTATGATAGCCAGTCAAAAGAAGGCAAACTGGTCAGTGTGCTGGTTGACATTATTCTGCAATTACCAGAGGTCGCCTTTGTATTACCCTGGCCGCAGGATCGTGAATTAACCCATGTGTGCCGAACAATACAAGCGTCACCGGCGCTGGAACATTCAGTAGAGTATTGGGCACAACATTTGGGTATGTCTGCCCGTACCTTTTCGCGTCATTTCAAAAAAGAAACCGGATTACCCTTCAGCGTCTGGAAGCAAAAAATGCGAATTCTGGAGTCTGTACTCATGCTGAAGAAAAATAAAAGCGTAACCGCCGTGGCGCTCGATGTGGGATATTCAAGCACCGCAGCGTTTAGTTATGCATTCCGCCAGGCGTTTGGCGTTTCACCGTCACATTATTAATTAACGTTCCGACGTTGATGCCAGTAAGCCGCGGCACGCACCAACTGCTGATCGAAAGCCTCAGTAGCAAAGCGGGCGCTCAGGTTTTTCACCACTTTTCCTTCGCCAGTTATCCAAATGAAATAATCCTGTGCAGGTACGGTCAGCTGTGAAAGCTGATCATTCACTGCCTGTTCGTCATGGCCGACAAACCACTGAATCGTAAAACCATCGAGATGAGCGAAATAATCCTGATACGCTGCATCGTGTACGCTAACCAGCGCCGTGACGTTTGGACGTACCGCTAAACGACCGATCGCCTCCAGCCGACGACGTAGCGCAGGCATTCCAGATTCATCACACACGTAAACCTGGTACGCATAATCTTCTGGTACCACCAGCGAGCCACGCGGTCCGCCAATCGTCAATTTGTCACCTTCACGCGCATTCATCGCCCACGTACTCGCCACGCCGCCGTCGTGGATATAAAAATCCAGCGCCAGTTCATGGCGTGCCTGGTCATACAACGGCGTGTAATCACGGGATACCGGACGCACACCCTCCGGCCAGACAATCCCCTCATCCGTCACTACGGGCGGCACAAAGTGACTGCCCTGCTCAGGGAAAAAGACCTTGGTGTGGTCGTCAAAACCATGTGAGCTAAAACCATCCAGAGCGTCACCGCCCAGTACAATGCGCTGGAAACCCGCGCTGATACGTTCAACCCGCAGGACGGTCAGTTCACGGAAGCGCAGCTCATTGCGAACGCGCTGTGGATAGCGTGGAATGTTATTTGTCATTTTTTCGCCTTCGTGACAGAGATTAGATATATCTAAATAAATTTTAAATGATAATGATTGCTAATTGAGAATATTGCAAGAACTTTTTTGATAGAGTATGGATAGCGCCCCTCAAACGTGAAACAAAAAAAATAAATATATAAATCAATAAATTAAATTAATATTTCTGCATGCACTTGCAAATAGAAAAAGTTTAGATATAAATTAGATATATCTAAATAACGTCAGGAGATGAATGATGCAAGATCATCATGAAGGGTGCTGCAAACATGCAGAACACCAGCACGAAGGCTGCTGTAAAGGTGAAGAACGTCATCACGAAGGCTGTAACAAAGAACACCACCATGAGCATGGCTGCGGACACCGCCACGGTCGCGGCGGCGGTGGCGGTCGACGTCAGCGTTTCTTCGGCCACGGCGAATTACGGCTGGTGATTCTCGATATTTTGACCCGCGATGCCAGTCACGGTTATGAGCTAATCAAAGCCATTGAAACATTGACTCAGGGTAATTACACCCCAAGCCCGGGCGTGATTTATCCGACACTGGATTTCTTGCAGGATCAGTCGCTTATCGCCATCCGTGACGAGGAAGGCGGACGTAAGCAAATCACAATCACCGAGCAAGGCCTGCAATGGCTGGAAGAGAACCAGGAACATCTGGAACATATCCACGAACGTATTAAAGCACGCTGTGTCGGCTTTGAATTACGCAAGAATCCACAGATGAAAAGAGCACTGGAGAATTTTAAAGCCGTGCTGGATCTGCGGGTCAATCACGGTGACACCAGCGAAGCGCAAATCAAGAAGATCATCGGTATTATCGATCGCGCATCGCTGGACATCACCCAGCTTGATTAAGCAGGCTGCGCGTCCTCTTTACGTACGCGGAACACTTTAATCATCTCTTTTAAGTGTAATGCCTGTTCGTTTAATGACGCCGCTGCCGCAACGGACTCCTCTACCAGACAGGAGTTCTGTTGCGTGGTGGTGTCGATCAGGCCAATCGCACTGTTAATCTGCGAAATACCGTCCGTCTGCTCGCGGCTGGCCTGACCGATTTCCCGCAATATCACATCCATTTCTTCAACGTTAGTGACCATTCCATTGATCAACGCGTTGGCTTTTTCAACCAGCACCAGTCCTTCCCGGGTTTGACTGGTGGAGTCTTCAATCAGATTGCGGATCTCACTGGCAGACGATGCGCTTTTTTGCGCCAGTTGACGCACTTCTCCGGCTACTACCGCGAAACCACGTCCATGCTCACCGGCGCGCGCCGCTTCGACAGCCGCATTCAGCGCCAAAATATTGGTTTGAAAAGCAATCGAATCTATCAGGTTGATAATCTCTGACATACGGTTAGAGGTTTCATTAATCACGCGTATTTTCTGCGTCACCTGATTCATCATCTCACCGTTGTTTTTCACCACCGCCGCCGCTCCCGTAGACAGCTTCGTCGCTTCATGGGTATGGTCTGCCGTCGTTTTGACCGTCGCGGTAATTTGTTCCATTGACGCCGCAGTCTGTTCTACCGAGCTTGCCTGTTCTTCGGTACGCGCAGCCAAATCCTGATTACCCGCGACAATCTGCGCCGCCGCCGCAGAGATATTTTCGGAGCCGTTTTGCACGTCCTCGACAATCTCTAACAGTCGGGTTTTCATTGCCATCAGCGCTTGCAGCAGCACACCGGTCTCATCCTTCTGTTCCATACTGATGTTGCGAGTAAGGTCGCCCTGCGCAATCGCCTCGGCAAACTGCACGGCTTCATTAAGAGGTCGGGTAATTGAGCGCACAATATACCAACCCATCACACAACCGGCGGCAATGCTTATCAGCGCCAGAGTAATCAACAGCGCGCGATTGGTGTGGAAATCATATTCCACCTGAGCGCCCGCCTTCTGCATCTGGGCATCTTCAATGGCGATCAATTCCTGCACTTTTGCTTTATACGCCTGCTGCACATTCACCGTGCGGGTCATCATCTCGTGCATCGCACCGGAGCGATCGTGATTCTGCAGCGCCTGCAGAATGCGGAATCGGGAAGCCAGATACTGCTCACGCACATCGCGGATATCCGCAACAATTTTTTTGGATGCATCATTGAGAGGTGCAGCACTCAGCGCATCCAGCAGAGCAGAAATTTGCTGGCTGATGGTATCGAGCTTTTTCTGGGACGCCTGGGTCCATTTGCCTTCCTCATCCAATAACATCAATTGTTGAGTACTGACAAACTCCTGAAAATTATCAATGAGCAGATTGGCTTTTACCGTAATCGGATAGTCATTGGTAATGATGTTCTGCATCCCACTGTTACTACGATCCAGACTCAACAGCGAAAGGCCCGAACTCACCATCATCAGTACAATAAACAAACCAAACGCGATAAATAATTTCGAGCGAATCTTTACGTTATGCAAGAACATATTTTCTCCCTGGAGACAGTTTTCTTCAGACAGATATCCTTATCGGTCAATACTCACCTAACTTTATGATATTGATCGTTTTTTAATTTTCATCAATGTTACGAAATAGTTTTTGACGATGAATAAAGCAAGACCGATCGTTATATAAGCGATATTTAACAATATTTAAAAACAGGACGCTCGCGGTCAGAACGGAATAAGGAAAATAGAATCGTAATACCAAAGTGGTATTATTTAATATATGATTAACAAAATCATTACAAAAAACGCCTACCGGGGACGATAAGCGTTTGGCGGGAAAATGGGATAGGGTGAGAATTAATGCAGCACGGTCACCGCATCTTCCAGGCGACCGGCACGATGTTTCACCATTGCTGAAATCTGCGCGCTCTCTTCGACCAGTTCGGCATTTTTCTGCGTAATATTGCTCAACTCATTTACGGCACGGGTCAGGCTGGAAAGACCATCTGACTGCTCCAGCGTTGAATGGCTGATTTGAGCAATCAACTGCGTCACATTCTGGACCTGCGCCACAATATCATCCATTGTCCGCCCTGCGGCATGAACCTGATCGGAGCCGGACTGCACCTTGTCGGCGCTGGCATCAATCAGTTTACGGATGTCATTTGCTGCGCTTGCACTACGACTGGCAAGATGGCGTACCTCTCCGGCCACCACCGCAAATCCTTTTCCTTGTTCGCCAGCCCTGGCCGCTTCAACCGCCGCATTCAGCGCCAGAATATTTGTCTGGAAGGCGATATCGTTAATCAGGGTCGTGATAGTGCCGATCCGTTGGGTGCTGTTGGCAATATCGTCCATTGTTTTAATGACTGTATCCATCGCCTCACCGCCCTGTGTCGCTGCGCTGCTGGCGGCAATAGACAGCTTGTCAGCCGCCGCTGCTGTCGCAGAGTTTTGCTTCACCGATGCCGCCATCTGATTCATGGTGGTGACCGTTTCCTGCACATTTTCTACCGTCTGCTGCGTATGCTTGTTTAAATCATCGCTGCCTTTCGCCAGCGTTTCACTGTCGTTACGCACACAGCTGACCTGACTCGACACGTCATGAATAAGCCAACGGCACATTAACCCTAGCTGCCCCACCGCCCGTAGCATCAGACCCAGTTCATCGCTACGGTTAAGATGGGTCACGCTGTTGCGCTCACCGGTCGCGACTTTCAGTGCCTGCTGGGCAACATTCTCAATGGGGCGCACAATCTGCCATTCGAAAATAACCGTCGCCAGCATCATCACCAGCGCGCTCACCAACAGTTGCGGCCATTCAGCGCCCATCTGCTGTAGCGCAGTTGCCAGGATGACAAACATAAAAGCCATGACACTGCGTACCCGCCAGCGAACCGGAAGCGACGGGAGTTTACCCAACCAGCCTTTACGTACCACCAGCCCCTTATGGACGCGCCGATGACAACGGCCTTCATTGAGTGCTTTATATAAAGGTTCGACCGCCGCGATTTCCGCTTCCGTCGCCCGGGTACGGATCGACATATACCCGGTTACGCGTCCTTCCCGCACCATCGGCACCGCATTGGCCCTCACCCAGTAGTGATCGCCATTCTTCCGCCGGTTTTTCACAATACCGCTCCACGGTTCCCCCTGTTTCAGGGTGTACCACATATCCGCAAACGCCGCTTTCGGCATGTCCGGGTGACGAACCAGGTTGTGCGGCTGAGCAAGCAATTCATTCAGTTGATAGCCGCTGACCTGAACAAAGGTATCGTTCGCATGGGTGATATAGCTTTGTAAATCGGTGGTCGACATGAGGGTGATATCATCATCCAGCGGTGTATTTTGCTGACTAACGTAGGGATGAGAAGACATGGTTGCGTCCTGTGCAGGTTATCTGGTTGTTAACTCTTTCGGCTTATGTTATTTCGGCGCTAATCTTTTTAACTTTAGTTGTTAAATTTGATTTAGATCGCAATTTGCGATTAAACCTCAAAATTTGTATGTTTTCTAATTCATTGATTTAAAATACTTTCATTGCGTAACTATTCAACGCGCCTTCACTCAGCGCACCGCAATAGTGCAATTTTCGCCCACTTTTAGCGCAATAACGCGTTTTTCTCGTCGGTTTTACGCGCGTAAACCTGGGCAAAATGCCAGCAAATGTTAATGTTTGAGATTAAATGTTGTACAAGCAAGATCTTCCCTGGTGTTTATCCCGATTTTCGTTAAGCGCGTCGGGATGGCGCAATCCCTGCAATACTTAATTCAGTATCATGTGATACGCGAGCTCCGGGAGCATATTTTGAACAGGTTACCTTCCAGCGCATCGGCTCTGGCCTGCAGCGCACACGCACTGAATCTCATCGAGAAGCGAACGCTTGATCATGAGGAAATGAAAGCACTAAACCGAGAGGTGATTGATTACTTCAAAGAGCATGTCAATCCGGGGTTCTTAGAGTATAGAAAATCTGTAACTGCCGGCGGGGATTACGGAGCCGTAGAGTGGCAAGCGGGAAGCCTGAATACGCTTGTCGACACCCAGGGACAGGAGTTTGTCGATTGCCTGGGAGGTTTTGGAATTTTCAACGTGGGGCACCGTAATCCAGTAGTGGTCTCCGCCGTACAGAATCAACTCGCGAAACAACCTCTGCACAGCCAGGAATTACTTGACCCATTACGGGCCATGCTGGCAAAAACGCTTGCTGCACTGGCTCCCGGAAAGCTGAAATACAGTTTCTTCAGTAACAGTGGGACCGAGTCGGTTGAAGCGGCGCTAAAACTGGCGAAAGCGTATCAATCGCCGCGCGGTAAATTTACATTTATTGCCACCAGCGGAGCCTTCCACGGTAAATCGCTGGGGTCGCTATCCGCCACCGCTAAATCAACCTTCCGCAAACCGTTTATGCCGCTGCTGCCGGGCTTCCGCCATGTTCCTTTTGGCGATATTGATGCCATGCGCACCGTCCTGAGCGAATGCAAAAAGACCGGCGACGATGTTGCCGCCGTGATTCTGGAGCCAATCCAGGGGGAAGGAGGCGTGATCCTGCCGCCGCAAGGGTATTTAACCGCGGTACGTAAACTTTGCGATGAGTTTGGCGCGCTGATGATCCTCGACGAAGTGCAAACCGGCATGGGGCGCACCGGCAAGATGTTCGCCTGCGAACATGAAAACGTGCAGCCTGACATTCTGTGTCTGGCCAAGGCGCTTGGGGGTGGCGTAATGCCAATTGGCGCGACCATTGCCACTGAAGAAGTGTTCTCCGTCCTGTTCGACAATCCTTTCCTGCATACCACCACATTCGGTGGCAACCCGCTCTCATGCGCGGCGGCGCTGGCGACCATTAACGTCCTGCTGGAGCAAAATTTACCCGCTCAGGCAGAGCAGAAAGGCGATATGTTGCTGGATGGTTTCCGTCATCTGGCGCGTGAATATCCGGATCTGGTACACGACGTTCGCGGCAAAGGCATGCTGATGGCGATTGAGTTTGTCGATAATGAGATTGGCTACAGCTTTGCCAGTGAAATGTTCCGTCAGCGAGTGCTGGTCGCCGGAACACTGAATAACGCGAAGACGATCCGTATCGAACCGCCGTTAACATTAACGATCGAGCAATGCGAACTGGTATTGCGATCAACCCGCAAAGCCCTGGCCGCATTACGGGTGAGCGTGGAGCAGGTGTAACCACTGCCGGATGGCGATACTAACGTATCTTATCCGGTCTACTAAAGGACCTCCTTTGTAGGCCGGTTAAGGACCGGAAGGCTGGTCACCGCTGTTTAACGGTGCGGCCACACAATCCCATGCGGATGCGGTAGTTAGCGTGATGCTCGATCCGAAAGAGTTCAACACATATGTCCCACTTGGCACCGCAGCACTGACCAATCCAGCCTTCGGCGCGGACATATACTGGCGCGGACGCGTCTGGGTGGATCAGTTCTGGTTCGGGCTAAAAGGGATGGCGCGTTATGGCTATCGCGCTGAAGCATTAAAACTGGCCGATACTTTCTTCCAGCATGCCAAAGGGCTGACGGCAGAAGGTCCAATTCAGGAAAACTACAACCCGTTGACCGGCGCACAGCAGGGCGCACCTAACTTCTCCTGGAGCGCCGCGCATCTCTACATGCTGTATAACGATTTTCTTAAACAGCAGTAACGTCGATTGGCTCTCCTGAAAAGGAGAGCCTCTTTTTTGAATCCCATCACAATCACGGCATTCCCCTTTTCCCTTTTACGCGGCGACGGCTAAATTAGTAACTCATCCGACCACATAACAATAATTTTACATACTGGACACCTTTATGAGCTATCCGTCGCTGTTCGCCCCGCTCGATTTGGGATTCACCACGCTTAAAAACCGCGTGCTGATGGGTTCAATGCATACCGGTCTGGAAGAGTATCCTGATGGTGCAGAACGGCTGGCCGCGTTCTATGCTGAACGCGCTCGTCACGGCGTAGCCCTGATTGTGACCGGAGGAATTGCGCCCGCGTTATCGGGCGTGGGTATGGAAGGCGGGGCGATGCTGAACGACACCAGCCAGCTCGCACACCATCGCGTCATTACCGATGCGGTTCACGATGAAGGCGGGAAAATCGCCCTGCAAATCCTGCACACTGGTCGCTACAGCTATCAACCGCATCTGGTTGCGCCTTCAGCCATTCAGGCCCCTATTAACCGCTTTACGCCGCATGAGCTGACGCACGATGAAGTGCTGCAACTGATTGAAGATTTTGCCCATTGCGCCCAACTGGCGCGGGAAGCGGGCTACGATGGCGTGGAAGTGATGGGATCCGAAGGGTATCTGATCAACGAATTCCTGACTCTGCGCACCAATCAGCGTAATGATGAATGGGGCGGCGAGTATGCCAACCGCATGCGTTTTGCCGTTGAGGTGGTACGGGCGGTACGCCAGCGCGCCGGCAATGACTTTATCATTATCTTCCGCCTGTCGATGCTCGACCTGGTGGAAAACGGCGGAACCTTCGACGAAACCGTCCAGCTTGCACAGGCGATAGAAGCTGCAGGCGCCACCATTATTAACACCGGTATTGGCTGGCATGAGGCACGCATTCCCACTATCGCGACCCCGGTACCGCGCGGCGCGTTTAGTTGGGTGACGCGAAAGCTGAAAGGGCATGTGACGATCCCACTGGTCACCACCAACCGCATTAACGATCCTCAAGTCGCCGATGATATTCTGGCCCGTGGCGATGCCGATATGGTGTCGATGGCTCGCCCGTTCCTCGCCGATGCCGAACTGCTGTCAAAAGCGCAAACCGGACGAGCGGATGAGATCAATACCTGTATCGGCTGTAACCAGGCCTGCCTGGATCAGATCTTCGTCGGCAAAGTCACCTCTTGCCTGGTCAATCCGCGCGCTTGCCATGAAACCAAAATGCCGATCGTTGCGGCCACTCAGCCGAAAAATCTGGCGGTGGTCGGCGCGGGCCCTGCGGGTCTCGCCTTCGCCATTAATGCCGCCGCGCGCGGGCATCACGTTACGCTGTTTGACGCATATGGCGAGATTGGCGGGCAGTTTAATATCGCCAAACAGATCCCCGGCAAGGAAGAATTCTATGAAACCCTGCGCTACTACCGCCGGATGATCGACGTGACTGGCGTGACCCTGAAACTGAATCACTTTGTCAGCGCACGCGATCTGCACACCTTCGACGAAGTGATCCTCGCCAGCGGGATCGAGCCGCGCATGCCGCCGATCGAGGGGATCGATCACCCTAAAGTGCTGAGCTATCTCGACGTCCTGCGCGATAAGACGCCAGTGGGTAAACGCGTGGCGATCGTTGGCTGTGGCGGGATCGGTTTTGATACCGCCATGTATCTGAGCCAGCCTGGCGATCCCACCAGCCAGAACATTGCCGAGTTCTGCGTGGAATGGGGAATCGACACCAGTCTGCAACAGCCCGGCGGTTTATGTCCGGAAGGCCCACATCTACCCCGCAGCCCACGCCAGATAGTGATGTTGCAGCGTAAAGCCAGTAAACCAGGGCAAGGTTTAGGCAAAACAACGGGATGGATCCACCGTGCTACCCTGCTTTCACGCGGCGTAAAAATGATCCCGGCGGTGAGCTATCAGAAGATCGATGATGACGGGTTACACGTGATGATCAACGGCGAGCTACAGATCCTGAATGTGGATCACGTGGTGATTTGCGCCGGACAAGAGCCACGCCGTGAACTGGTCGATCCGCTGCACGCGGCAGGTAAAACGGTGCATCTGATCGGCGGCTGCGATGTGGCAATGGAACTGGATGCCCGACGCGCTATTGCACAAGGCACCCGACTGGCACTGGAAATTTAACGTCACGTCTTTCGTAGGCCGGATAAGGCGTTAGCTGCTATCCGGCACACGCGATTAGCGGCGACGACCGGTTTTGACCGCTTTCAGCACCACGAATTTATTATTGGTGGCGATGGTCACGCAGTTGCCGAAAATCTTCTTCAGCTTATGGAAGTAGTCGAGGTGGCGGTTGGCCACGATGTACAGTTCACCATTGATTTTCAGGCAGCGGCGCGCGTGGTGGAACATCTCCCAGGCGATATTATCGGTCAACGCATGCTTCTGGTGGAATGGAGGGTTGCAGAACACCGCGTTGAAGCGGAACGGTTCTACGCCGGAGAGCGCGTTATTAATCATAAATTCGCTGCGATCCAGCGCGTCCGGCAGGTTGGTTTCCACGTTAAGACGGCTGGAAGCGACCGCCATCGGTGATTCATCAACAAACACCACGCTGGCTTCTGGATTCTTCGCCAGCAGCGTCATGCCCAGCACGCCGTTGCCACAACCGAGATCGACAATCTCGCCTTCCAGGTTTTCCGGCAGATGTTCCATAAAGAAGCGCGCGCCGATGTCCAGCCCGGTACGGGAGAAGACGTTGGCGTGGTTGTGGATGGTCCAGTCGGTGCCTTCCAGCTTCCAGCTCAACGTTTGCGAGGCAGCGGCCAGCTCAGGTTTGCTGAACGTACAGTTGATCAGACGGGCTTTTTTCCACGCCAGCGTCGTGGTGGTTGGCCCCAACACTTTTTCGAACAGCTCCAGCGTCGAGGTATGCACATCGCGCGCCTTCGCGCCCGCGATGATGCGCGTTTGTGGCGTCACCACTTCACGCAGCGCGCGCAGTTGCTGTTCCAGCAGCGCCATGGTTTTTGGCAGCTTAATCAGCACCACGCCCGGCGCCTGCGGATATTCAGCGGTACTGTCGAGGAATTTGACGCTCGACTCGGCAATATCGTTGTGACGCAGGTTCTCGCGTGTGGCAAGCTCGCTGAGATAAGAGTCGCCAATGCTATACGGCGTATGTTCCGCCAGCGCACAGCCCAGCGCGCCGAAAGTATCATTCAGGAGAAGCACCGGGCCGCTAATCTCGGTATCGTCCAGCTGTTGCAGCAGATATTCATCTGCAGCTTCCCACGCCAGCAGCGGGTTAACGTCATCCGTCTCCGGGAAACGTTTAAGTGACAGCGAACGGAAACCGTTGTCTATGTGGCTCATCGGCCCTCCTGAATGGTAAAATTTCGGCGTATCCCTGAAAAGGGTGCGTGAGTATACACTTTTTATACTTTATATGGGGCACTAATGAGTCAGTTGACCTATCTGCAAGGCTACCCGGAGAATTTACTTTCCCAGGTTCGTACGCTGATTGCTGAACAGCGTCTGGGGGCGGTGCTGGAGAAGCGCTATCCGGGTACGCATGACTTCGCGACCGACAAAGCGCTCTGGCAATATACCCAGGATCTGAAAAATCAGTTTCTGCGAAACGCCCCGCCGCTGAATAAAGTCATGTATGACAGTAAGATACACGTGCTGAAAAATGCGCTGGGGATGCATACCGCCGTCTCCCGCGTGCAGGGCGGTAAGCTAAAGGCTAAAGCGGAGATCCGCGTGGCGACCGTTTTTCGCAATGCCCCCGAACCCTTTTTACGCATGATCGTCGTGCATGAACTGGCGCATCTGAAAGAAAAAGAGCACGACAAAGCGTTTTACCAGCTCTGCTGCCATATGGAGCCTCAGTATCACCAACTGGAGTTCGATACCCGCCTGTGGTTAACGCAACAATCGTTAAAGCAAACTGCGCCGTAGCGCACTGGCTTTGTCTTCAGGGCATGCTAAATTGACGCAAGGATCCCTTTTCGCAGCCTGAAGGCCTTTATGATACGTTTCGCAGTAATTGGCACAAACTGGATCACCCGCCAGTTTGTCGATGCCGCCCATGAAACCGGCAAGTATAAGTTAACCGCAGTCTATTCCCGTAGCCTTGAGCAGGCGCAGACCTTCGCCAACGATTACCCCGTCGAGCATCTGTTTACCTCGCTGGAGGCCATGGCGCAAAGCGACGCGATTGATGCCGTTTACATTGCCAGTCCGAACTCTCTGCACTTCCCGCAGACAACGCTGTTTCTACAGCACAAAAAGCATGTCATTTGCGAGAAACCGCTGGCCTCAAACCTGGCGCAAGCCGAAGCCGCTATCGCCTGCGCGCGTGAAAACCAGGTGGTGCTGTTTGAAGCATTTAAGACCGCCAGCCTGCCTAACTTCCTGCTGTTACAGGAATCTCTTCCCAAAGTTGGAAGAATCAGAAAAGCGTTTATCAATTACTGCCAGTACTCCTCGCGTTACCAACGCTATCTCGACGGTGAAAATCCCAATACGTTTAATCCGGCGTTCTCCAATGGCTCGATTATGGATATCGGTTTTTACTGCCTGGCCTCGGCGGTTGCGCTGTGGGGCGAACCACAGAGCGTTCAGGCCAGCGCCAGCCTACTGGAAAGCGGCGTGGATGCCCACGGCGTGGTCGTACTCAATTACGGCGATTTTAGCGTCACGTTGCAGCACTCGAAAGTCAGTGATTCCGTACTGGCCAGCGAAATTCAGGGCGAATCAGGGTCACTGGTTGTCGAGAAAATTTCCGAGTGTCAGAAAGTGTGCTTTATTCCGCGCGGGGGCAAAACGCAGGATCTTACGGTGCCTCAGCACATCAATACTATGCTGTATGAGGCAGAGGCGTTTGCCCATTTGGTTGAATCCGGCGAAGTGGATCACCCGGCACTGGCCGTCAGTCGTATCACCGCTAAACTGCAAACGGAAATTCGCCGCCAGACCGGCGTGGTTTTCCCGGCAGACGAAACGGTAATCCCGCTGACTGCGTAAAAGTGTGTAAATGGAATGTTGCAGGCCATTGACTGAAAACATGGCCTGTAATATTTTGTAACCCGCAAAGGGGAGTAACTTCGTTGTCGGTTGATCGTCATTACGATGTGTGAAAAACCACATCCGGTCACCGGGCGATAACAAAGGAATACGCCATCGTATTCCTTTGTTGTTGTAAGTGAGACCTTGCCGAATGGCAAGGTCTATGCATAAAAAGCAGCGGCTAACGTCATTCGGCGTTGGCCGTTTTTTTATGCATGGGGAAATAAAATGAATACTGTCGGCACACCGTTGTTATGGGGTGGCTTCGCTGTTGTGGTGGTCATTATGCTGGCCATTGACCTGCTGTTGCAGGGTCGTCGTGGCGCGCACACGATGTCGATGAAGCAGGCTGCGGCCTGGTCAATCGTCTGGGTAACGTTGTCGTTGCTGTTTAACGCGGCATTCTGGTGGTACCTGGCTGAGACTCAGGGTCGCGCCGTTGCCGACCCGCAGGCGCTGGCGTTCCTGACCGGTTATTTAATTGAAAAATCGCTGGCAGTAGATAACGTCTTTGTCTGGTTGATGCTCTTCAGCTACTTCTCAGTGCCGCCTGCGTTGCAGCGCCGGGTACTGGTGTATGGCGTGCTGGGAGCAATTGTTCTGCGTACGATCATGATCTTCACGGGCAGCTGGCTTATCACCCAGTTTGAGTGGCTGCTGTACGTGTTCGGCGCTTTCCTGCTGTTTACCGGCGTGAAGATGGCGCTGGCAAAAGAAGATGCCTCCGGTATCGGCGACAGACCGTTAGTACGCTGGCTGCGCGGCCATTTACGCATGACCGATACCATCGAAGATGAAAAATTCTTCGTGCGTAAAAACGGTCTGCTGTTTGTCACGCCGCTGATGCTGGTATTGATCCTGGTTGAGCTGAGCGACGTGATTTTCGCCGTCGACAGTATTCCGGCAATCTTCGCCGTCACCACCGATCCGTTCATCGTGTTGACCTCGAACCTGTTTGCTATTTTAGGTCTACGCGCGATGTACTTCCTGCTGGCAGGCGTTGCAGAGCGTTTCTCCATGCTGAAGTACGGTCTGGCGGTCATTCTGGTGTTTATCGGTATCAAGATGCTGATCGTCGATTTCTACCATATCCCGATCGCTATTTCGTTAGGCGTAGTGTTCGGTATTCTGTTTGTAACGCTGATTGTGAACGCGTGGGTCAACCACCAGCACGATAAAAAGCAGCAAATACAGTAACGTTATCTGCTAGCTGAAAAGCCCGACGGCACACTATGTGCGTCGGGCTTTTTGTTCATCATGTCAAAACAATGTTAATTCAAAGTTATAAAATATGATCTCAACGGGGAATCCAGGATATTTATCTTCCCGAAGCGTTATCTTTCCTTATACTCAACCGCGCAAACACTTTGTTACATCCAGAAAGATGCGTCGTAAGAGCGCAGGATGGATGAGCAACAACACAATGAAAGGATCACGACATGACTACGCAACGTTCATCGGGGCTACTCTCGCGTTTGGCGCAAGGGAGCCTGGTTAAACAAATTTTGATTGGCCTGGTACTGGGGATTTTACTCGCACTGGTGTCAAAACCTGCGGCAGAAGCCGTTGGTCTGCTGGGTACGCTGTTCGTCGGCGCATTAAAAGCCGTCGCGCCAATTCTGGTTCTGATGCTGGTCATGGCCTCTATCGCCAACCACCAACACGGGCAAAAAACCAATATCCGCCCGATTCTGTTCCTCTACCTGCTCGGAATGTTTTCAGCCGCGTTAGCGGCCGTCGTTTTCAGCTTCGCCTTCCCGTCGACACTGCACCTTTCCAGCAGCGCTGGCGATATCGTGCCGCCGTCCGGCATTGTTGAAGTAATGCGTAGCCTGCTGATGAGCATGGTTTCTAACCCCATTGATGCCCTGGTTAACGCCAACTATATCGGTATTCTGGTCTGGGCCGTCGGTCTGGGCTTTGCGCTGCGCCACGGTAATGAAACGACCAAAAATCTGGTCAATGATATGTCCAATGCCGTCACCTTTATGGTGAAGCTGGTGATCCGTTTCGCCCCGATCGGCATCTTCGGTCTGGTCTCCTCCACGCTGGCAACCACCGGTTTTGCCACGCTGTGGGGCTACGCTCAACTGCTGACCGTGCTGGTCGGCTGTATGCTGCTGGTGGCGCTGGTGGTCAACCCGCTGCTGGTATTCTGGAAAATTCGCCGTAACCCGTATCCGCTGGTGCTGGCCTGTCTGCGCGAAAGCGGCGTGTACGCTTTCTTTACCCGCAGCTCTGCCGCCAACATTCCGGTGAATATGGCGCTGTGTGAGAAGCTGAATCTGGACCGTGACACCTACTCGGTATCTATCCCGCTGGGCGCCACCATCAATATGGCGGGCGCGGCGATCACCATTACCGTACTGACGCTGGCGGCAGTGAATACGCTGGGGATCCCGGTTGATTTACCGACGGCGCTGTTGCTGAGCGTGGTGGCGTCGCTGTGCGCCTGCGGCGCATCGGGCGTAGCGGGTGGCTCCCTGCTGCTGATCCCGCTGGCGTGCAATATGTTCGGTATCCCGAATGACATCGCCATGCAGGTGGTGGCCGTTGGCTTTATCATCGGTGTATTGCAGGATTCCTGTGAAACAGCGTTGAACTCTTCTACTGACGTGTTGTTTACCGCAGCAGCCTGCCAGGCTGAAGACGAGCGTCTGGCAAACAACGCCCTGCGCGGCTAATCGTTTCTCCCCTCCGTCAGCGGGCGGAGGGGTTATCTTGCTGTACGCTTTTTTCAATTTTGAACGGATCAATTCCGCGCTTTTGCATCCGCCGAAAGCGGATAATGTTCAGGCCGTTCATCACCAGAAAGCTGCCTTCGATCATCGTCCCGCCAATCGATCCTAACCAGAAATTATGAACAACCCAGCAGGCGGTTGCACACCACATCACACAGCGCACGGTTAGCCCTTTGCAACGAAACAGTGCCCAGGTACTGGCAAGCGTGCCAATAATAGGCAGTAGCTCCATAGCATGCTGCAATTTTGCCAACCCAAGAACCAGCGTGAGGACAATAAAAACGGTCATTACCCACAGTTTGCGGGTATGCATTGAGACGAGCGTGCGGATGGTATTAAGCTCAGCGCTCATTCCCGCGGGCCAGGCCCCCATCAGGAAAAAATGCACGCCAATGGTGGCGCTATAGACGGCGAGCTGTAGCCGGAACCGGCGCTCGTCACGATTAAAAAAAGTGGTAATACCGATCAGAAAGGCGATGACACCTACGCCCTGGGCCAGCCAATACGCGGTCATGCAAGCAACCCCAACTCCATTTTGTAGGCCGGATAAGGCGCGTTCGCCAGCATCCGGCAACGGTTTGTGCCTGATGGCGCTACGCTTATCAGGCCTACGGTTTGCGCAGACCTGCAGGCACCATCAGGGATTTATTACAGCGTCACTCCCGACTTAAACAGCGCGAGTTCCCGGAAATCGTTGCGCTCATTGCAGGTTTGCTTGCCGTTAGCAAACTCAACGATGGTATCGACAAACTCGTTCAGCAGTTGCAGCATCGCTTTACCGTGGATTAGCTGCCCGGCATCAAAATCGATCCAATGCTTTTTCTTCGCGGCCAGCTCGCTGTTGGTCGCGATTTTCACCGTCGGTACAAAACCGCCGTACGGTGTACCGCGCCCGGTACTGAACAACACCATATGACAGCCCGCCCCCGCCAGCGCACTGGTCGCAACGGCGTCATTACCCGGAGCACTTAACAGATTCAGACCAGGCGTTTTCAGGCGTTCACCGTAGCGTAGTACATCGACAACTTTGCTGGAACCCGCTTTCTGTGTACAGCCCAGTGATTTATCTTCCAGCGTGGTGATACCACCCGCTTTGTTCCCCGGCGATGGGTTCTCGTAGATCGGCTGGTCGTGAGCAATGAAGTATTGCTTGAAGTCATTGACCATGGTCACCAGCTTACCGAAGGTTTCTTCATCGCGGCAGTGGTCCATTAATAGCTGCTCGGCACCGAACATCTCCGGAACTTCAGTCAGCACGGTAGTCCCGCCGTTGGCGATCACGTAGTCAGAGAAACGTCCCAGCATCGGGTTAGCGGTGATCCCGGACAAGCCGTCAGATCCGCCACATTCCAGACCAAACTTCAGCTCGCCGAGCTTACCCGGCTCGCGCTTATCGTTACGCATCACGTTGTACAGCTGATGGAGATGTTCAATCCCTGCTTCCACTTCGTCTTCCTGATGCTGGCAGACCATAAAGTGAACGCGGTCAGGATCATACTCCCCTAACGTTTCGCGGAAAGCATCCACCTGGTTGTTTTCACAACCGAGGCCAACCACCAGCACCGCCCCCGCATTCGGGTGACGCACCATGTTTTGCAGCATGGTGCGAGTGTTGATGTGGTCATCGCCAAGCTGCGAGCAGCCGTAGGTGTGGCTGAAGAGATGCACGCCGTCGATACCGTCAGCGTCATTCGTTTCTTTCAGGAAACGGTTCTGCATCTGGCGCGCCATGGCATTGACGCAGCCTACGGTTGGCAGGATCCACAGTTCATTACGCACCCCAACGTCACCGTTCGCGCGACGATAAATCTGCACATCGCGATCGGCAGGTTGCGCGACTTCCGGCTGGAAATCAGGTTGGTAGCGATACGTGTCCAGGTCGCTCAGATTGGTGCGCGTGTTATGAGCATGAATATGCTCACCCGCCGCAACGTCCGCCAGCGTATGGCCGATTGGCAAACCGTATTTAATGACGTTTTCGCCTTTCGCAATATCGCGTAAAGCGAATTTATGACCGCGAGTCACCGCCTGGCGCAGGGTGACGACCTGACCATCAACGGTAACTTCCGTCCCTTCAGCCAAATCAGCGAGCGCTACCGCGACGTTATCCAGCGCATGGATCTTGATGTATTGCATATCAACCCGGACCTTAGAGCCTATCTCAGTAGGCGTATATTGTCGCAGCCAGTTTGGACACGGACAGCGCGCAAAAACCGGAGCGTACACGCAGTACGTGAGGATTTTGAGCACTGCCCAGGTTCAAACTGGCAAGTAAAATAGCCTAATGGATAGGCTCTTAGTTCAGTTCAATGGCGAAGTAATCACGCGCATTGTTGAAGCAAATATTTCTCACCATCTCACCCAGCAGCTGGATGTCGGCAGGTGCTTCACCGGCGGCAACCCAACGGCCAATCATCTGGCACAGAATACGGCGGAAGTATTCATGGCGCGTGTAAGACAGGAAGCTGCGGCTATCAGTCAGCATACCCACAAAACGGCTCAGCAGACCGAGCTGTGCCAGTTGGGTCATCTGACGTTCCATCCCGTCTTTCTGGTCGTTGAACCACCAGCCGGAACCGAACTGCATTTTGCCCGGCATACCTTCGCCCTGGAAGTTACCGATCATGGTGCCCAGCACTTCGTTATCGCGCGGGTTCAGGCAGTACAGGATGGTTTTCGGCAGCAGGTTCTGTTCATTCTGCTTGCTTAGCAGTTTGGACAGTTCTTCAGCCATCGGACGATCGTTAATGGAGTCGAAACCGACATCCGCGCCCAGCAGTTTGAACTGACGCAGGTTGTTATTTCGCAGTGCGCCAATGTGGTACTGCTGCACCCATTCGCGACGTGCGTATTCAGCGCCAAGGAACACCAGTACGGCAGTTTTGAACTGGGCAACTTCATGCTCGCTCAGGGTTTCACCCGCCAGACGACGCGCCAGGATGTTATCCAGTTCAGCTTCGTTAGACTCGGCAAACAACACCACATCCAGCGCATGGTCGGAGACTTTACAGCCGTGCGCAGCAAAGTGATCAAGACGTTTAGTAAGCGCGGTTTGCAGGTCGGTAAAGCGGCGGATCTCGGTGTCGGACACTTCACCGAGCTTCGCCATGTAATCGTTAAAGGTCGCCAGTTCAATGTTGAAGGCTTTATCCGGACGCCAGCTTGGCAGCACTTTGATAGCAAAGGTGCTGTCTTTCGCGACCGCTGCGTGATGCTCCAGAGAATCGATCGGGTCATCGGTGGTACCGACCATTTTCACATTCATCTGCTGCATGATTCCACGTGCGGAAAACCGATCCTGCGCCAGCAATTCGTTGCACTGATTCCAGATTTCATCGGCAGTTGCAGGAGACAACAGCTTACCTGTAATACCAAATGGGCGACGCAGTTCAAGATGCGTCCAGTGGTAGAGCGGGTTACCGATGGTGTGTGGGACCGTCGCGGCCCATGCATCAAACTTCTCGCGATCGGACGCATCACCGGTACACAAGCGTTCAGCGACGCCGTTAGTGCGCATGGCGCGCCACTTGTAGTGATCACCTTTCAGCCAGATGTCATACAGGTTATTAAAACGGTAGTTATCCGCGATTTGTTGCGGCGGCAAATGGCAGTGGTAGTCGAAGATTGGCTGGTCTTTAGCGTAATCATGATACAGACGGCGGGCAAATTCGGTATCCAGCAGGAAATCTTCAGTCATAAACGGGGTCATTATCGTCTTCCTCTCAGCGAGTGCGTCAGATTGCTTATGTTTTGATGTTGTCAAAGTTATCACACCAATTTCCATGCGCTGAAGATATTTTCGTGAGTTAGATCAACAAATGATGACAAAAAAATTACTCTCAAAGAGGTAAAACTCACGGCAAGCCGCGCCAGCACTGGCTTTGCTGAATCGAATTAATGACCACACGAAGATTCACACTTTTGTGATGGCACTCACCTTTTAAAGCTGTATGACAAGTTATCTTTTTGCCGTCGCGATACATAAGCCGACGGAATGCAAATTACCGATGGTCCGCCATCGGATTGACCGGTACGGAAACCGAATTAGCACAATCATTGACATGGCAAAGTTCGGGGCAGTGCCGGTTTTTTTTCGGTCACGCCCTTCGTAAAAGAACATCCTCCGCCCTGGACTGGAAGATGACCGCTCGTTAGCGGACATAACAAAACGATGAGGTTTTACATGCGTAAAATTAAAGGGTTACGTTGGTACATGATCGCACTGGTGACGCTTGGCACCGTGCTGGGTTACCTGACACGTAACACTGTGGCGGCAGCTGCGCCAACTCTGATGGAAGAGTTACACATCTCCACTCAACAGTATTCCTATATCATCGCAGCGTATTCTGCTGCTTACACCGTAATGCAACCCGTTGCTGGCTACGTGCTGGATGTGCTCGGCACCAAAGTAGGCTACGCGATGTTCGCCGTTCTGTGGGCCGTCTTCTGTGGTGCCACGGCTCTGGCTGGTAGCTGGGGTGGACTGGCACTGGCACGAGGCGCAGTCGGTGCCGCAGAAGCCGCGATGATCCCTGCGGGTCTGAAAGCCAGTTCAGAATGGTTCCCGGCAAAAGAGCGTTCGATTGCCGTAGGTTACTTTAACGTCGGCTCTTCTATTGGCGCGATGATCGCTCCGCCGCTGGTCGTGTGGGCTATCGTCATGCACAGCTGGCAGATGGCGTTCATTATTTCTGGTGCCCTGAGCTTCATCTGGGCGATGTCCTGGCTTGTCTTCTATAAGCACCCGCGCGACCAGAAAAAACTGTCTGACGAAGAGCGTGATTACATCCTTAACGGTCAGGAATCACAGCATAAAAACAGCACAGCGAAGAAAATGTCGCTTGGCCAGATCCTGCGTAACCGCCAGTTCTGGGGTATCGCACTGCCACGTTTTCTGGCAGAACCAGCCTGGGGGACATTCAACGCCTGGATCCCGCTGTTCATGTTTAAAGTCTACGGCTTTAACCTGAAAGAGATCGCGATGTTCGCGTGGATGCCAATGCTGTTCGCTGACCTGGGCTGTATCATCGGGGGTTACTTACCGCCACTGTTCCAGCGCTGGTTCGGCGTAAACCTGATCGTGTCCCGTAAAATGGTCGTCACCATGGGTGCACTGCTGATGATTGGCCCAGGGATGATTGGTCTGTTTACCAGCCCGTATATTGCTATTGCCCTGCTGTGCGTCGGTGGTTTTGCTCACCAGGCACTGTCTGGCGCGCTGATTACGCTCTCTTCTGACGTATTTGGCCGCAATGAGGTCGCGACAGCTAACGGCCTGACGGGGATGTCAGCCTGGCTGGCGAGTACTCTGTTTGCCCTGGTCGTTGGCGCCCTGGCTGATACCATCGGCTTTAGCCCGCTGTTCGCCGTACTGGCAGTATTCGACCTGCTCGGTGCGTTAGTCATCTGGACGGTACTGCAGAACAAATCGGCAAGCGAGATTGATTCAGGTCCGCAAACCGGCTCTCCCGCTACGCAAAATTAACCTGACGCTAGTCGTCATAGGTATATAATGCAGAGCCGCCAGTTAACTGGCGGCTTTTTTGTCGGTGCGAGTAGAGCCGCCATCGCAAAAGTGGTATAACAAATATAGTCTGCTGTATCATGCCTGGAGTGCATATGGAAATCACTGAACCACGACGTTTGTACCAACAACTTGCTGCCGACCTAAAAGAACGCATCGAGCAAGGCGTCTATCTGGTGGGCGATAAACTTCCCGCCGAGCGCTTTATTGCCGATGAAAAGAATGTCAGCCGTACCGTGGTTCGTGAAGCGATTATCATGCTCGAGGTTGAAGGCTACGTTGAGGTGCGTAAAGGATCAGGTATCCACGTCATCTCTAACCAACCCAAACATTATGTTGCTCCCGACGAAGGTCTGGAATTCGCCAGCTACGGTCCTTTTGAATTGCTGCAAGCGCGTCAGCTTATTGAGAGCAACATCGCCGAGTTTGCCGCCACCCAGGTGACCAAGCAGGACATCATGAAACTGATGGAAATCCAGGAGAAGTCGCGCAACGAAAAAAGCTTTCGTGACTCCGAATGGGACCTGCAGTTCCATGTTCAGGTCGCGCTAGCGACGCAAAACTCAGCTCTGGCCGCCATTGTTGAAAAAATGTGGACTCAGCGCGTTCACAACCCCTACTGGAAGAAATTGCACGATCACATTGATCTGCGCACGGTAGACAACTGGTGTGATGACCATGACCAGATCCTGCGGGCATTAATTCGCAAAGATCCGCATGCAGCCAAGCTGGCGATGTGGCAGCACCTTGAGAACACGAAACAGATGCTGTTTAACGAAACCAGCGATGATTTCGAGTTCAACGCGGATCGTTACCTTTTCACGGAAAATCCGGTCGTTCATCTGGATACCGCGGCAAACAGCACAAAATAAACGTTCTGACTTTCACAGGCGCGATAACAGCGCCTGTTTCTGACACTCAGTAAGCATTAGGTATAAAGTGTCAGCCTGTGTAAATCCTCTCGCCTCACTCCCTTGCGATCAGCAAAATCAGAGTTCAACCACCGTAATTTATATAACGGACAACGTTGACCTTTGTTACAATTAGATGCTATTTGAATTTTTATGTTTGAGAGCTTGCTTACTTCACAACTTTACAGGGAATAGTTCAGGCCGTGAATTTGTGTCAGACCGCGAACCATGTAAAAAACACCAATAAAATTGCGGCGTTACAAACTCCAGAAAACCGGCATGACAACAACCGATTCTCCAGGAATATTGAATGGAACTACTGACTCAATTATTGAATGCTTTATGGGCTCAGGATTTTGAAACTCTGGCCAATCCTTCCATGATTGGTATGCTGTATTTTGTACTGTTTACAATTTTGTTTCTGGAAAATGGGTTGCTACCCGCGGCCTTTTTACCTGGTGACAGTTTGCTGGTACTGGTCGGCGTTCTTATTGCCAAAGGCGCAATGGGTTTTCCGCAAACGGTACTGCTACTCACCACCGCAGCCAGCCTCGGTTGTTGGCTCAGCTATATTCAGGGCCGATGGTTGGGTAATACCCGCACTGTGCAGAACTGGCTTTCACATCTTCCGGCTCATTATCACCAACGCGCGCATCATCTTTTCCACAAGCATGGCTTATCCGCGCTGTTGGTCGGTCGCTTCATTGCGTTCGTCAGAACATTACTGCCGACCATTGCCGGGCTGTCAGGCCTGAATAATGCACGTTTTCAGTTCTTCAACTGGATGAGCGGGCTATTGTGGGTACTGATTCTGACCACGCTAGGCTATCTACTGGGCAAAACACCTGTTTTTCTTAAGTATGAAGATCAGTTGATGTCTTGCCTGATGCTGCTTCCTGTCGTATTACTGGTGGTTGGCCTGGCCGGTTCACTGGTTGTACTCTGGAAAAAGAAATACGGGAACCGAGGGTAAATTATGCTGAAATCACGCATAACGATCCGACGACTGGCCTGGTCCACCACCTTTATGTTGTTTATCGGCGCGTTGCTCCTGACCTGGTCGGTCATCCGCCAGCAGGAGTCAACGCTTGCCATTCGTGCTGTAAACCAAGGAGCCAGCATGCCTGATGGCTTCTCTATCTGGCATCACCTGGACGCCAACGGCATTCGCTTTAAAAGCATTACTCCGCAAAATGACGCGCTGCTGATCACCTTTGATTCCAGCGCGCAGAGCGCAGCCGCAAAGGTCGTGCTGAACCGAACGTTGCCACACGGCTTCGTTATCGCTCAACAGGATGATGACAATCAGGCAGTGCAGTGGTTATCTCGTTTACGGGATACACCGCATCGCTTTGGTTAATCTCCAGGAATCTGAATTAGATCACTCACTTTGGTGATTTCACCGTTTAGTGCCTATGATTAATAAACTGAAGTTATGACCTACAGCTTTATTATTCTGGAGCATCGACCACAAAACATCGGGTCGCATCACAATGGAAGGTTCAAGAATGAAATACCGCATCGCTTTGGCCATTAGCCTTTTCGCACTCAGCGCCGGCAGCTACGCGTCCACCCTCTGTCAGGAAAAAGAACAAGATATTCAGCGGGAAATTAGTTATGCCGAAAAGCACAATAATCAGAGCCGCATCAATGGGTTAAACAAAGCGCTTAGTGAAGTTCGGGCAAACTGTACTGACAGCAAACTGCGCGCGAATCACCAGAAAAAAATCGCAGAGCAGAAAAATGAGATAGCCGAACGTCAGCGTGATTTAGCCGAAGCTAAGCAAAAAGGCGATGCGGATAAAATCGCAAAACGCGAACGTAAGCTTGCAGAAGCTCAGAAAGAGCTGAAAGAACTTGAGACCCGCGATTACTAAGTAAGGTAACTACCCACTCACCTGGAGAAAACTATGTCAAAAGATAACGCTACGGAAAATCTGCGCGCTGAACTGAAATCCCTTGCGGATACGCTCGAAGAAGTACTGAGCTCCTCTGGCGATAAGTCGAAGGAAGAGATGAGTAAAATTCGCAGCAAAGCCGAACATGCGCTGCGCGAGAGCCGCCATCGTCTGAGCGAGACCAGCGATGTGATTGCTAAGCAAACCCGTGAAGCGGCCGCTAAAGCCGACAACTATGTGCGCGAAAACCCATGGACAGGCGTCGGCATTGGCGCTGCGGTCGGTGTGGTGCTTGGTGTACTGCTGTCGCGCCGCTAACAATGGCTGACTCTCAACACGCACAAGGTCCAGGCAAAAGCGTCCTGGGGATTGGACAACGGGTCCTGACGATTTTTGTTGAGATCGTAGAGACGCGGCTGCGGTTGGCCGTCGTTGAGCTGGAAGAGGAAAAAGCCAATCTCATCCAGATCCTGCTGATGCTTGGGCTGACCATGCTGTTCGCGGCGTTTGGTCTGATGAGCCTGATGGTGCTTATCATCTGGGCCATCGACCCTCAATATCGCCTGAACGCCATGATTGCCACTACCGTTGTGCTGTTGCTTTTAGCGCTTATCGGTGGGCTATGGACGTTGCGGAAAGCGCGTAAAACAACGCTGCTGCGCCATACGCGCAATGAACTCGCTAACGACAGGAAGGCCCTGGAGGATGAGGCATAATGAGCAGTAAAGTCGAACGTCTACAGCGTAAGGCGCAACTGCTTGGACAGATCCAGCAGCAACGGCTGGATCTGTCAGCCACTCGCCGCGACTGGCTGGAGGCTACTGAAGTCTACGATCGCGGCTGGAAAACGCTGTTGAACCTGCGTGGTTGGGTGTTAGTCGGGAGCAGTATTATGGCGGTTCGCACCATCCGTAATCCGAACCTGCTGGTACGCTGGGCCAAACGCGGCTTTAGCGCCTGGAGCATCTGGCGTCTGGTGAAATCGACCATCAGACAACAGCAGTTGCGCGGCTGATCCCCTCACCTTCCACCTAACCTCAAATTTTTTGAAAATTTCTGACAGTTTTCCTTGCTAACAATTCTCATTAGCCACGTTTATTATTCTCTTCATCGACAGCAATGACGCCCTCTGCGGCGTCGTTGCACAAAAAACACAATAAGCCGCCTGAGTGGTTTCCTGGAGAGTATGATGAAGAAATTAGAAGATGTTGGTGTACTGGTAGCGCGCATTCTGATGCCAATCCTGTTTATTACCGCAGGTTGGGGAAAAATCACCGGATATGCGGGTACCCAACAGTACATGGAAGCCATGGGCGTCCCAGGATTTATGTTGCCGCTGGTGATTCTGCTTGAGTTTGGCGGCGGTCTGGCAATTCTGTTCGGTTTCCTGACCCGTACTACCGCGCTGTTCACCGCAGGCTTCACGCTGCTGACGGCATTCCTCTTCCACAGCAACTTTGCGGAAGGTGTGAACTCTCTGATGTTTATGAAAAACCTGACCATCTCAGGCGGCTTCCTGCTGCTGGCTATCACCGGTCCGGGCGCATTCAGTATTGACCGCGTACTGAATAAAAAGTGGTAAGCAAACTATACTGAACACATCAAAAAGCGAGGAGATATCTCCTCGCTTTTGCTATCTGAGGAGCGAAAATTATGGGACAACTCATTGACGGCGTCTGGCATGACACCTGGTACGACACCAAATCAACCGGGGGGAAATTTCAACGCTCTGCATCGGCTTTCCGTAACTGGCTCACCGCGGATGGCGCCCCAGGCCCAACGGGTGAAGGTGGCTTCGCCGCCGAAAAAGACCGCTATCACCTGTACGTTTCTCTGGCCTGTCCGTGGGCGCATCGCACGCTGATTTTGCGTAAACTCAAAGGGCTGGAACCATTTATTTCCGTTTCCGTTGTCAATCCGCTGATGCTGGAAAACGGCTGGACCTTTGATGACAACTTCCCAGCGGCCACCGGCGATACGCTTTACCAGCACGAGTTTCTCTATCAACTGTATTTACACGCCGATCCGCACTACAGCGGCCGGGTAACGGTTCCGGTGCTGTGGGATAAAAAAAATCACACCATCGTGAGCAACGAATCTGCAGAAATCATCCGCATGTTTAACACTGCGTTTGATGCGCTGGGTGCGAAAGCCGGGGATTACTATCCACCGACTCTGCAAAGTAAAATTGACGATCTGAACAGTTGGATTTATGACAACGTCAATAACGGCGTATATAAAGCCGGGTTTGCCACCAGCCAGGAAGCTTACGACGACGCCGTAGAAAAAGTCTTTCAATCGCTGGCGCGACTGGAGCAGATCCTGGGTCAGCATCGCTACCTGACCGGCGACCAGCTAACCGAGGCCGATATTCGCCTGTGGACCACGCTGGTACGTTTTGATCCGGTTTATGTCACCCACTTCAAGTGCGACAAACACCGCATCAGTGACTACCTGAATCTGTACGGTTTTCTGCGTGATATCTACCAGATGCCAGGCATTGCGGAGACCGTCAATTTCGATCACATCCGCAATCACTACTTCCGTAGCCACAAAACGATCAACCCGACCGGTATTATTTCAATCGGCCCGTGGCAGGACCTCAGCGAACCTCATGGACGTGACAGCCGTTTTGCATAATTTACACAGGTCTCCTTGGGGGGAATGCTTGTCAGTTAAGCATTCTGCAGAACATGAGATTTCGACTCAGGGTTCCGTTCACCTCAGCGGTATCACTTTTCTGAAGCGCTGATACCCGTGAACGTGCAAGGGAGGCTCACCGCCGCCTCCCTTGCAACCCAGGCTCCCGGCGGGAATGTAAAGGGCGTGGCGGAGAACGCCCTTTACACGTTCACAGGAATCGGTGTTTCAGAGAAACTATGAACATGAGGTGAACGGAACCCTTTCTCTGAGAGAGCATATTCATAACTTCTACCCACACAGGCGATACTTTCTGAAACTGAGGCGTTAACTGAATAGCATTACCCATCTGCAGGCCAAATAATTAATACTACAAACATTTACCAGCATTCCATTCGCAGCTATTCTTAATTTGATTGCTTTAAAAACAAGTAATTGAACGCAGAACGAGGCGAAAATGGATTGGTATTTAAACGTATTAAAGAACTACTTTGGTTTTGGTGGTCGTGCACGGCGCAAAGAGTACTGGATGTTTATTTTGGTCAACATCATCTTTACGTTCGTGCTGAGCGTGTTAGACAGGATGTTTGGCTGGCAACGCACCGGGGGAGAAGGCGTATTAACAACGATTTATGCAATTCTGGTTTTTATACCGTGGTGGGCGGTACAGTTCCGGCGTTTACATGACACCGACCGTTCAGCCTGGTGGCTACTGGTGCTGCTGATCCCGATCGTCGGCTGGTTGGTCATCATTATTTTCAACTGTCAAAACGGCACACCGGGGAGCAACCGCTTCGGCGCTGACCCCAAACAGTTGTCCTGAATTTAAATACGCCCCTTCCGTTGAAGGGGCGTATTTCTTATTTCCCGGCAAACAGCTTGGGGATTTCCCGCAAACACCAGGACTTCGCTTCGCCCATACTGTCCCGACGCCAGGCCATGATGATATCTATTTCGTTTGTCGATTCCGGGCTAACCACACGCAGCCGGCCAGCCGCAATATCCGCTTCCACCAGCGGGTATGGCATCGTCGCCACGCCAAGTCCAGCCAACAGCGCCTGGCGTTTATCTTCTATCGTACTCACCGTCAGGCGTGGTTGTTTATCGAGAAGCTGAACTGTCAGCACCGGGCGCTCACGGGCAGTATCCGCCACCGCTATGCCCCGGTACTTCACACGAGTGACTTCTGACAACGGTTCCGGCTCCTGGTGGATCGGGTGATCCGGCGCCGCCACATACACGTTCATCAGCGAGTACAGCTTGCGCGAGTTAATTTCTGATGATGAGCGGAAATGCATATCCGGCGCGATCACGATATCCGCTCTGCCCTGCTCCAGACGCTCCCACGCCCCGGCCAGCACTTCAGTGATGACGGAAAGCTGCGTGTTCGCCTTTCCGGCAAGGCGGTCAATAAGCGGGAAGAATGCCGCCGTTGGCACCAACGCTTCAGTGACAATCGTCAGATGCGTTTCCCAACCACGGGCCAGTGCTTCAGCATCGGTCGTCAGTTTATCCGCAGCCTCCAGCAACACGCGGCCACGTTCAAGCAGCATACGCCCGACGTTGGTAAATTTTGTGCGGTGACCTGAGCGGTCAAACAGCACCACGTCCAGCTCTTCTTCCAGTTTCTGCATGGTGTAGCTGAGGGCGGAAGGTACGCGTCCCAGTTCATCTGCCGCGGCGGCAAAGCTGCCGCGCCTGTCTATTGCGTCCATGACGCGTAACGCTTCAAGCGTTAAAGCCCGTTCTTTGGCCATCTCGTTCTCATTCAGGAAATTTGAACATACCGGGCAGAATATCTGGCTAACAATGCAGCGTCTAGCCATTTAACATAAAAGGAAGTAAAGAGAGGTCAAGAACTATGATTACTACCCGTACAGCCAAACAATGCGGGCAAGCAGACTACGGCTGGCTGCAGGCCCGTTATACCTTCTCCTTTGGACACTATTTTGATCCTAAACTGCTGGGTTATGCCTCGCTGCGTGTTCTGAACCAGGAAGTTCTGGCACCGGGGGCCTCTTTCCAGCCACGTACCTATCCAAAGGTTGATATCGTCAATCTGATCCTCGAAGGGGAAGCAGAGTATCGCGACAGCGAAGGTAACCATATTCAGGCCAAAGCCGGAGAGGTGTTACTGCTCGCTACGCAACCTGGGATCAGCTACAGCGAGCACAATATCAGCAAAGATAAGCCCCTGACCAGAATGCAGCTATGGCTGGACGCCTGCCCGCAGCGCGAAAACACCTGCGTGCAAAAAGCGACGCTGAATGCCGGCAAACATCAACTGCTTGCTTCACCTGACGGTGAACAGGGTAGCCTGCATCTTCGCCAGCAGGTCTGGGTACATCATGTTGAGTTGCAAAAAGGTGAATCACTGAGTTTTCAGTTACATGGACCTCGCGCGTATTTGCAGTCGATCCATGGCACGTTCCACGCGGTCACTTCAGGTGCCGAAAAAGAGGCGCTTACCTGCGGTGATGGCGCATTTATTCGTGATGAAACTAACATAACGTTAGTTGCCGATACCCCATTGCGCGCTTTGCTGATAGATTTGCCCGTATAGTCATTGGAATCAAGGGAGTACGACTATTGAGCAAGAAGTCATCAAAAAAACGCCAGCCGCAGGCTGCGCCGGAAAAACGGGAGACAGTTCCCTTCGGCTATGAAGAAATGCTGACAGAGCTGGAAGCGATTGTGGCCGATGCCGAGCTACGGCTGGAAGACGAAGAAGCCGCCTGAAAAGGCGGCTTTGACTTAGGCCGGGTGACGACTCCGCCTTACCCGGCCTGAAGATTAATGTGCCTTACTGGCCATGATCTCAATGATCTGCTTGTCGGTTTCCTGCATCGAACGACACGCCAGCGCACACAGGTTAGAGATAGATTGCTCCACGTTATGCGCCACAATGCCTTCATTCCCCGTCACTGCGGTATCGTCCAGCGCCATGAGTACCGCTTTCCAGGCTGCTGACGCACTGGTAGAGACTTTCATTGCGCAACTGTTCGAGGCGCCATCGCAAATCATCCCACTCACGTCGCCAATCATGCTGCTGATCGCCATCGCGATGGTGTTGTAGCGACCATCCACGATCCATGCCATCCCCGCCGCGGCGCCCATTGCGGCCGTGGTTGCCGCGCACAGCGCAGACAAACGCGGAAGCTGATGATGGATGTAAATAGCGCTCAGGTGAGACAGCATCAGCGCACGCGCCAGTTTCTCCTCATCTGCGCCAAAATGCTCAGCTACCACCATCACTGGGACGGTGGCGGTAATCCCCTGATTACCAGAACCGGAGTTGCTCATCGCCGGCAGCGTCGCCCCGCCCATTCGCGCATCCGATGCCGCGCTGGTACGAATAAGAATGGCAGTGGAGAGATCGTTCGCCAGCAGACCACGTGCGCACTGCTTCTCCAGCGTAGTTCCGATGTGCAAGCCCCAGTTGCCGCGCAGTCCTTCCTGAGACAGCGCACCGTTCAGTTTTGCCGCATCAAGAATAAAGCGAATAGCGTCAAACGGCACAGCATTCACAAATGCCACAATCTCTTCCAGCGATGTGTGAGACAGTACCGCCAGCGGTGACTCTTGCTTCTCTTCCTCAGCGTTCTGTTCTGTTGTGAACACCACGCCGTTATTGGTCTCGATGTGTACAATGTTGGTATGACCGCCGACAATCGTCACGCACGCCCATCCTTCAGCACCGTAAACCTTCGCTCGGGAAAAGAGGATGTCCTCGCAAGGCTCCTGCAGCATCACAGCAACCTTCCCTGCGTTAAGCATCGTTTTCGCATCAGCAATCGCTTGTGGTGACGCGTCTTTCAGTACTTCTAACCCAGCCCCGGCATTTCCCCCCAAAGCCCCCAGCGCAGCCGCTACGGGAAGACCTACCATCCCGGTACCCGGCACGGTAACGCCCATGCCGTTTTTCATCAGGTTTGGTGAGACCCACGCATCAATGCGTTCCACCGCGCCGTCCAGCTCAGAGGATGCGACCGCTGCCGCCAGAGCCAGAGAGATAGGTTCAGTACAACCCAGCGCAGGTTTTACTTCTTCCTGCACCGCGCGAATAAAACTATCCCATAATGGATTCAATGTAGTCTCAAACATAACAACAACCCTTGCTCAGATAACTCAGGAAAATGCCAGGAACGGAGAAACGCACAACAACAGGCCGGTGACGATAATCAGGTATAGAGAGGCGCCTTTGTATTTGTGCAATGCAGGAACTTTGTAGACCAGCCATGCCGGGATCAAGCAGCCCACCATGCCGAAGATTGGGCTACAAATAGAGGTAAAGCTCAGCACCGGCGCATTGAGCACAATTGCACTCCAGGCCAGCAGGATGGCGAAAACCATAATGCCGCGCTGAACCAGGGTTTCGTTGATTTTCTCGGCTGGCATTTTGCGGCGCAGCACGTTCATTACGATCCCCTGAGTCGCTTCACGAAAGCCTAAGTAAACACCGAAGAAGGCGGTCATCACGGCGAAAATGTTCAGGATAACGCTGACGATTTTCACCCAACCTGCACCATCACCACTGATAAACTGCGCAGCAATCGCCAGAGCGGAAATGTTCTGCTCATAGGCTTTAACCGCTTCGTCATGCCCCATCGCCAGCGTGAAGGAAACGGCGTAGAAAAAGACGGTGACAAACAGAATACCGAATGCGATGTTCATAGCACGCAGAGCTTTATGGCGTGCCACCTCAATCGATTTCTCACGAGAGCGGTACGAAATAACCATCGGGCTTAGCGTCTGAATAAACAGAATTGAAGTCAGGGTAAACGGCAGCGTGATAATTGCGTTTTTGATCAGCAGCGCCATCGGCGGCAGTGAGCCCGCGTTATACAAATGCCACATTCCCACCATCGATACACCAAGCGCAGCCACCACCAGCAGCTTGGTCAGCACCATGCCGGTGGAGATTTTAAACAGCAGTTTTTCTCCGCGTGACGAGATGGCCACCAGGATGCAAATCAGCACCAGGCCATAGAACGGGCTGTCGGACAGTAAACCTTCAGTAACGCCAAAAGTGTGCAGATAAGAGGCGCTATCGTTAGTGATAGCCGTGGAGTAGACGAACATCCAGATTACCAGCATCACAAAATATAATGCGCCTAACAGGATGCCCCAGTTTTTACCCAAATAGCCGCTGATTACGCTCGGGTAGTCTTTGCATTCCGGAGATTCCGCCAGCGTGTTAATAAACAGGCGCTGGAATAAATACATCGCAGGATAGCCGATAATGGAGGAGAGCAAGAAAACCCACAGCCCCATCAGACCCACCTGAACGGGAAGGAAAACAATCCCCGCACCAATCGCCATCCCAATACTCATAATGACCCAGCCGGTGTCCGTGCTGTCGAACTTAATAGCTTCCCGCCATTCGCTTTCGGTCATTCCCGCCCGACGCGCAGGCGCTGATGCGTCGAGTATTACGCTGTTATTCGTTGCCGTTTCCATAAAAATCTCGCTCAAAATGTAGGGTAAGGTTTTATTATTTTTCCGTTCCGCATCAATGCGATACGCGGTACGAGTCGTGCAGGCGAGTTCGTTAGAATGGAGAAATCATACGCCGAGGGTCAGAGAAAAACTTCACATAAATACCCCTTCATTTCATGATGTTTAATAAAATTATTCTATTTTATATTTACAAAATGGGATTATTTTCTATTTTTGAAGCAGATCACAACAAAAAAAAGGGCGCACTCAAGTGCGCCCAAAGGAGAAATAAACACAAATTCAGTTAAGTGCAAATCACTTTGATAGCCAGGCCTCCACGTGAAGTTTCACGGTATTTGTCGTTCATGTCTTTGCCCGTCTCATACATGGTCTCGATCACTTTATCGAGCGAAACGCGTGGTTCTGACGTCCTACGTAGCGCCATGCGCGCGGCGTTGACGGCTTTCACTGCGTTGATCGCATTACGTTCAATGCACGGGATTTGCACCTGCCCGGCCACCGGATCGCAGGTCAGCCCCAGGTTATGCTCCATAGCGATTTCCGCCGCAATACACACCTGAGACGGGCTACCGCCAAGCAACTCTGTCAACCCGGCAGCCGCCATTGAACAGGCTACGCCAATTTCCCCCTGGCAGCCGACTTCGGCACCCGAAATCGAGGCATTCATCTTATACAGCGCACCTATCGCCCCCGCGGCCAGCAAATAACGGGCGATGGAGTTGGCATTCACCGGACGGCGGAACTTGTCGTAATAGGCCAGGACGGCGGGAATAATCCCGCATGCACCGTTGGTCGGTGCGGTCACCACCCGACACCCGGCGGCGTTTTCTTCGCTCACGGCCAGCGCGAACATGTTGATCCAGTCAATGACGTTCATCGGGTCGCTGGACAGGTTGTCGCTGGAAACCAGCAGCCGACGCAGTGCCACGGCGCGACGCGGTACATTAAGCGGGCCCGGAAGCACACCTTCGGTATTCATGCCGCGCTCAATCCCGGCATGCATGACGTCCCAAATGGCAGCAAAGCCAGCATCGATTTCTTCTTTGCTGCGCATCGCCAGTTCGTTTTGCATCATCAGGCCGGAAACAGACAGCCCGTTGCGCTCACACAGTTTCAGCAGTTCGCTGGCGGAATGAAAATTGTAGGGCACGTGTGCTTCAACATCATGCGCCTGACCAAATTGCTCCTCTTCAACGATAAAACCACCGCCGACGGAGTAATAGGTTTTGCTTAACAGCGTCTCGCTGCCGTTCCACGCGGTGATACGCATACCATTTTCATGGCGTGGCAGCGTTTCGGCGTGAAAGAGAATATTTTCGTCTGGGGAGAAATCGACAATATGCGTGCCCTCTGCCACCGGTAAACGTCCGGTACGGGCTACTTCCTGAGTAAAACCAGCGATTGAATCTATATTAACGTTTTGCGGACTGTTACCGGCCAGCCCCATCATGATGGCGACATCTGTCGCATGACCTTTTCCGGTCAGGGAAAGCGATCCATAAAGATCGACCACAATATGTGTGGCCCTGGGAAGTTCCCCGCTGCTGACCAACAGATCAATAAAGCTTTTACCTGCATTCATTGGCCCCACGGTATGGGAGCTGGAAGGTCCAATGCCAATCTTGAAAATATCGAATGCGCTAATCATATCCACACCCTCGGATTGCCGTTCAGTGAAGACCAGGTTTCACACTCATTAAGGATCGGGGCGATCCTGAGATCGCCCCGCAAGGGATTACAGCATGTCGCCACGTACGGCGATGGCTTCAATCTCCAGCTTCACATCCTTCGGTAAGCGAGCGACCTGCACGCAGCTGCGCGTAGGGTAGATTGCCTTATGCTCATCAAAGAACTGCTGGTACACCTGATTGATGGTGGCGAAGTCGTTCAGGTCGGAAACGAAAACGGTGGTCTTCACGATATCGCTCACTTTCAAACCTGCAGACTCGACAATCGCTTTCACGTTCTCCAGGCTTTGACGCGCCTGATCGGCTACGTTTTCCGCCACTTCACCGGTCTGTGGACACACCGGGATTTGACCTGACGTCAATACCATGCTGCCCAGATCCACACCCTGTACGTAAGGCCCAATCGCCCCTGGCGCACATTCGGTTGCAATAACTTTTCTCATAGTCCCTCCGGCGTCAGAGCGCCTGGGTGAAAGTACGTGAAATAACATCCTGCTGCTGTTCGCGGGTCAGCGCGTTGAAGCGCACCGCATAGCCAGACACGCGGATCGTCAGGTTCGGATAGTTTTCCGGGTGCTCAATGGCATCCATCAACATTTCACGGTTCATGACGTTAACGTTCAGATGCTGCCCGCCTTCCACATGCGCTTCATGATGGAAGTAACCGTCCAGCAGACCGACCAGGTTGGTTTTACGTACGCTGTCCTCTTTGCCCAGCGCTGCCGGCACAATGGAGAAGGTGTACGAGATACCGTCTTTGGCATAGGTAAACGGCAGTTTGGCGACCGAGGTTAACGACGCCACCGCACCTTTACGATCGCGGCCATGCATCGGGTTCGCCCCTGGCGCAAACGGCGTACCTGCGCGACGTCCGTCCGGCGTGTTACCGGTTTTCTGTCCGTACACTACGTTGGAAGTGATGGTCAGGATGGACTGCGTCGGCACCGCGTTACGGTAAGTTGGCAACACTTTAATTTTCTTCATAAAGCGTTCGACCAGGTCGCAGGCAATGCTGTCCACGCGCTCGTCGTTGTTGCCGTACTGCGGATAGTCGCCTTCGATTTCGAAATCAATTGCCAGGCCGTTTTCATCGCGAATCGGTTTCACGCGGGCGTACTTAATAGCCGACAGAGAATCCGCCGCTACGGACAGACCCGCCATGCCGCAGGCCATCGTGCGATAGACATCACGATCGTGCAGCGCCATCAGCGAGGCTTCGTAGCTGTACTTGTCGTGCATGTAGTGGATGATGTTCAGCGCACTGATGTACTGCACGGCCAGCCAGTCCATAAAGTGGTCCAGGCTCTCCATCACCGTATCGTAGTCCAGCACGTCATCCATCATCGGTGCTGTTTTCGGCCCGACCTGGATTTTCAGCTTCTCATCCACACCGCCGTTGATTGCGTACAGCAAAGTTTTGGCGAGGTTGGCACGCGCCCCGAAGAACTGCATTTGTTTGCCGATAACCATCGGGCTGACGCAGCAGGCAATGGCATAGTCATCGCTGTCAAAGTCGGCACGCATCAAATCGTCGTTTTCATACTGCAAAGACGAGGTGATGATAGACACCTGGGCGGCGTACTTTTTAAAGGCGATTGGTAGCTGTTCAGACCACAGCACCGTCAGGTTCGGCTCTGGTGCCGGGCCCATGGTGTGCAGCGTATGCAGATAGCGGAACGAGTTTTTCGTCACCAGCGTGCGGCCATCAAGCCCCATACCACCGATAACTTCGGTCGCCCAGATAGGGTCGCCTGAGAACAGGGTGTCGAATTCCGGCGTACGCAGGAAGCGTACCATACGGATCTTCATAATGAAGTGGTCGATCAGCTCCTGCGCCTGCTGCTCGTCTAAAATTCCCGCTTTGAAATCGCGCTCAATGTAGATGTCGAGGAACGATGCGGTGCGACCCAGCGACATCGCGCCGCCGTTCTGCGATTTCACCGCAGCCAGATAAGCAAAGTACACCCACTGTACCGCTTCCTGCGCATTACGCGCCGGGCGGGAGATATCGCAGCCATATTTCGCCGCCATTTCCTGCATTTGCAGCAGAGCGCGACGGTGCTCAGACAGCTCTTCACGCAGACGAATCGTGGCTTCAAGATTCTGGCCCCACTCCAGGTTCGACTGGAGATCGGCAAACTGCAGTTCACGCTCGCGCACCAGGTAGCGAATACCGTACAGCGCCACGCGGCGATAGTCACCGATGATACGGCCACGACCATAGCCGTCCGGCAGACCGGTCAGCACGCCGGATTTACGGCAGCGCAGCATATCCGGAGAGTAGGCGTCGAATACACCCTGGTTATGGGTTTTACGCAGTTCAGTAAACTGGTACTCAAAATCAGCATCCATTTCACGGCCATAAGCATCAAAAGAGCTTTTGATCATGTTGATGCCGCCAAACGGATGCAGAGCACGCTTGAGTGGCTTATCCGTTTGCAGACCGACGATTTTTTCCAGTTCCTGTTCAATATAACCCGCATCGTGTGCGGTAATTGTCGTCGCAATATTGGTATCAAAATCAACCGGCGCATGCGTCGAGTTTTCAATACGGATGCCCGCCATGACTTTTTCCCACAATGCTGTGGTCGCAGGCGTGGCTTCGGCGAGGAAAGATTCATCCCCTTCATAAGGTGTATAGTTGTGCTGAATAAAATCACGGACATTAATTTCTTCTTTCCAGTCCGTACCTTTAAAGCCATTCCAGGCTTCGGCATACAGCATATCGCTGGTATCGATATTTACCTTCATGAAAAATAATCTCTCTGCTGAAAATTAATTATGCAAATTCTACTGGTGTATTAATTTTGCCTAACGCAATGGCATCACGCGCAATCATTTTCTCTTCATTCGTGGGAATAACCGCACAAATAACATGAGCATCTTTATTGGAGATAATTCTTTCGCCATGGGAATTTGGCAGACTATTCATTTCACTGTCGATATTCACACCTAAAACAGCAAGGTGCTCAATCACCAGGCGGCGAATTAATACCGAGTTTTCACCTATTCCACCGGTGAAAATAATCCCATCAAGACGATGCAGCGATGCGGCATGCCCGGCGATATGACGCGCGATACGATGCACAAACGTTTTAATCGCCAGTTGCGCACGCTCATGTCCCTCGTGCCAGGCTTTTTCCAGCGTACGTAAGTCGGACGACAAACCGGAAATACCCAGCAGGCCAGATTCCTTATTCACTACGCGTTCAAGGTCGCTTAGCGTCTGGTTGGTTTCACTGGCGATCCACGCCATCGCACCGAAGTCCACATCACCGCTGCGTGTCCCCATCATCAGGCCTTCCAGCGGCGTCATCCCCATCGAGGTATCCACGCTCTGTCCATTACGCACCGCACAGATAGACGCCCCATTCCCGAGGTGAGCCACAACCAGGCCAGAATCATCGTGCGGTAGCTCAAGCAGCTCATGCGCACGTTGAGAAACATAGCGATGCGACGTGCCGTGGAAGCCGTAACGACGAACACCCAGCTCCTCAAAATATTTCCACGGTAAACCGTACATATACGCTTCAGGCGCCATTGTCTGGTGGAAGCTGGTATCAAATACCGCAACCTGCTGCACGCCTGGGAAAAGATGCTGAGCAGATTCGATTCCGCTTAAGTTCGCATAATTATGTAAAGGCGCTAAAGGCGATACCCGGCGGATATTTTCGATAACTTCATCAGTAATAATGGCTGATTCGGTAAAGATATTTCCGCCGTGGGCAATGCGGTGGCCAATTAAGGCCACGCTGTCCATTAAATTACGTTTCTCCAGTTCAACGGCAATGGCTTTTAATGCGTCTTCGTAGCTGTGGTGAGCCAGCTTAGCTGGCTCTCCTCCATTAATTGCTATGAACGCATTTTCAGAGTTAATACCGTCTGCAATTCCCGCCAGTAAAACTTCACAGTTTGCTGCATCCAGCACTGAGAATTTAATGGAAGATGAACCACAGTTAATAACCAGTACTACCGGAAACTCATTCATTTCACTACTCCGCTCATCCTGAGCTTATGGATTAAAACAGTTTGTAGACAATGTTCAGGATGGTCAGCAGACCAATCGCGGTAACAAACACGTTATCCAGACGGCCACGGTATTTCGCCAGTGACGGCGCTTTACGGATGGCATACATCGGCAGCAGGCAGAGCAGTGAGGCGATAATCGGCGCGCCCATTGCTTCAATCAGGTCCAGGATGTTCGGGTTGGCGTAAGCCACAACCCAGGTGGAGCCCATGATGAAGATCATGCTGATGGTGTTCAGTTTGCCGACGGAAACTTTCGTTTTATCGCCTTTGTAACCAAACTTCAGCACCAGACCGTTCAGACCTTCCAGCGTACCCAGATAGTGGCCGAAGAAAGATTTGAAGATAGCGACCAGGGCGATGATAGAAGCACCGTACTCCAGAACGGTCGCGAAGGTGGACTTCGTACCGGACAGTGACGCGAAGTGGTTCGCCAGGTAAGACAGTACTGGAATGTTCTGTGCTTTCGCATCCGCCATGTTTGCCGGAGACAGCGTAAACAGGCAGCTAAAGGCGAAGAACATAACCACGGCAACCATCAGCATACTGGCGCGGGAGATGATTTTGGAACATTTCTGCTCGGTAAATTCGCGACCGAAATCTTTCTCATACTCTTCGCGTTTAGAGACCACGAAGGAAGAAACGATTGGCGAGAAGTTGAAAGAGAACACCATGATGGAAATACCCAGCCATACGGTAACCAGGATGCCGTCATGGCCAGTCAGTGCGATATTGCTGAGATCAACCTGATCGATAACCGCAGAGTTCCAGTAAGGAATCAGTGACAGAGAGATTAGCACCAGGCTGGCGATAAACGGCCATACCAGGTAGCTCATCACTTTAACCATCAGATCTTTACCGAACCAGATGACGAATGCCATCAACAGCAGCAGGAACAGTGCCACGAAGCCACGGTTTAACGCGGGCATCTGCAGCTGGTTTTCCCAGAAGGTCATAAAGGTGTTGGTAATGGTGACGCCATAAATCCACAGCAGCGGACAAATCGCAAAGAAGTAGAGGAACGTGATAACCACGCCGCCCGTTTTACCAAAGTGCTCTTCAACCGTTTCTGTGATGTTACCGGAAGGATTAGAACCGGAAAGACACAGGCGTGCCAGCGCACGGTGGCAATAGAAGGCGATGGGGTATGCTAACACCAGCATGATCAGAATGGGGATCAGTCCGCCAAAACCTGCGCGGATAGGGAAGAACAGCACCCCTGCGCCGATGGCTGTACCAAATAAACCCAGTGTCCAGGTGGTGTCCGATTTGCGCCAGGACGACTGTTTTGTCTGGCTGGATACAATGCTATCAGTAGTACTCATATCCTATCCTCAACGAAGTATATTAAGCGTCAACTAAACCAGTAATTTGAGATACACGAGAAAGGTCGATATTACCGCCAGAAATAATGCTGACTGTTTTTCTGTTCTGGATATAGCTATCTAATTTCCCGCTTAATAATGCTGCGCATGCCAGCGCACCGGCACCTTCAGTCACAACTTTATTTCGCTGAATTAATGCCACCATGCTGTTGCGAATTTCATCTTCGCTGACCAGGACAATGTCATCCACCAACTCACGAACAATTTCATACGTTAAAGTACCCGGGCGAGAGACGTCACAACCATCCGCCAGGGTGCCGGTCGTTCGGTGCGTGGTTATTTCTCCAGCGTGGAAAGATGCCGCCATGCCGTGAACGTTTTCAGACTGCACACCAATAATTCTAATTGTTGGGTTGATAGATTTAATTGCTACGGCAATACCCGCAATCAGTCCGCCACCGCCAATTGGTACAATCACGTTATCGACATCGTACAGATCTTCTAAAATTTCCAGGCCAATCGTTCCCTGGCCCGCAATAACTTTCGGGTCATCGTATGGCGGAATAAAGATACGGCCTTCCGTTTCCACAATCTCGCTGACCTTCGCGATGGTGTCGTTGAAGTTGTCGCCGTGCAGCACAACTTCTGCGGAATAATCGCAGGTTGCCGCCACTTTAGACTTCGGCGCGCCTTTTGGCATCACCACTTTGCCGTCGATACCGAGCATAGCGCAGGAGAGAGAAACGCCCTGCGCATGGTTACCTGCAGAACACGCCACCACGCCCTTCATTCTTTCTGCTTCAGTTAAGGAACTGAGCTTGTTAAAAGCGCCACGGATTTTAAATGAACCGGTACGCTGCATGTTTTCAAACTTGAGGAAAATTTCCCCTTTGCAACGTTCACTAAAATAGTTAGAGCGAGGCATTCCCGTTTTATAAATTTTCCCCGCCAGTCTTTTTTTCGCTTCGAGGATATCTTCAATTGCAACTGGGAGATCGTATGTAATGTGCATTAGAACCTCTTACCTGGGTATTAAAGTAAATAGATAGCCGTGACCAACGTCTGATATAGACCGATGGCGTTAATTTCTCATTAAAACAAGTTCAATCTTTAATCAATTTCAATTAATTGCTTTCGCCTACAAGAATTATATGATGAATATTCTTTGGCTAATTCAACCAAAATAGATGCTGCTTTTTTTATTCGATATTTTTTAGACCAAACGGCGGCATAACGTGCAACCGGTAAGGCTTCTTCTACCGGGATAGTAATAAACTGGTCTGAACCAAATGGGGCGGTCATATCACAGGGAATTACTGTTAAGAAATCAGCATTGAGAACAAGATTATAAATCGTGACAACGGAGTCTGTTTTAACGATGTTTTCACTGCTGATGCCATTATTTTGTAACGTGGTGAGAAGTTCGCTGTAGTAACCCATATTCGTTTGTGGCAACACCCACTGTTCGTTTTTCAACGCGCTCAGCGAGGTGATGCCGGTGCATGTTCGGGACTTACTGGCCACCAGAATAAACTCTGACTCAAAAAGCGGCTCAACATGGAGGTCCTGCAGTTTCATCTCATCGCTCAGCGTACCAATGGCGAAATCCAGACGCCCATCGCGTACCGCAGGTAAGAAAGAGGAGAGCTGAGCCTCATACATGGAAACCTGCGCTTTCGGGAACACCTCTTTAAATTTTTTTATCATGCCGGACATGATGGTAAAGGCGATCAGTGAAGGGAAGCCAAACGACACATCAACGACCGCGTTGCTGGTCATGCTGTTCATCTCATCAACCATGTTTTTCATTTCGCGGGTAATGGATTCAGACCATGAAAGCATCACCTGACCTGCCTGGGTCAGTGTCACACCGGTATTTTTACGTACGACTAACTCAATGCCAAAATAAGCCTCAACATCGTTAATGATTTTGCTGACAGCGGGTTGAGTTAAACCTAATTCTTTTGCAGCCGAGCCGATAGAACCACTTCTAATGACTTCCTGAAAGACCACTAAATGCTGTGTTTTAGGGAGAGTAATAGTATTCATATCGACCTGCGTTAATTACTTTGTTGACGGCAGGAAGTGTACCAAATTAAGCAATCGAGGATATGTGCGACCACTCACAAATCCCCTTCACTTACATTTTGTAAGATTATTATTAAACAATAAAATTCTTTATAATCAATAAATTACAAAAACACGATCTCACTTTAACCTGACTTTAATCAAAAAAAGATGGGGGGATAACGGAATTTTATGGCAATAACACACCTGTTTTTTCCGCTATTTCCAAAAATCGCGAAAGGCTATATTTCAATCAATTACAGAGCAATTATCCGGCAAAATGATGCTTAAATTTAATAAGCAACTTATCAAATTTAATTATATTTTAATTGTAACCATGAATAAATAACGCCATGCATCACATTTTTTCGCCTTATTTGTTTGTAAAGAAACATTGCATTTATTAATATTTAAACCAAATCACACATAAAATTATCATATGCAACATTGTATTAACACTGATTTTGTGCGATTTATCAGCGAGTAATTTTGTGATGGCGATCGATTGCGTTCATTTATTCTCGAGAGAAACGTATCGCACAGCGTTTTGTGTTGGTTGTCACAAAACGGGAAATATCCACCAGTACCTTTTACCAGATAAAGAACGTTATCCCCTTCAATAAAGGGAAGGCCACTTCTCATTGCGAGCCACCGGGTTACATCATTAACGCCATACTTAAATGCGCTGTCACTTCATGAAGGGGGATTTGCACCCAGCAATGGTTTTCTTCATCACAAAAAGTGACCTCATTGTCGCTGCCGTCTATAAGCAAAATAAAACGTGCTCCCTGGCGTTGCGCGTTCTTCTGCCGGGTCGATAAGCGTAGCGTGGAGCAGTCATTGACAATGCTCAAATGCGGGAAATTACGCCTGAGCCGGCGGCCAAGTAGTATTGCCTGATCCCGTGCCCGTTCCTGGCTGGGTATGATGACAACATCGACATGCTTAGCATAATCGCTGCTTTTTTTCGTAGCGGTAAGCAACTGCATAATCGGTTCCAGCATGAAAGCGAAGCCGCATGCAGAGACAGGATGCCCAATTAGCCGACTGGCGCTATTGTCGTAACGCCCGCCCCGACACAGTAATTTATTGTGATGCAACGAATCCGCATACCATTCAAAAAGCTGGTCGTTATAGTCATTTACGGGGAAGAGATTTTTATCGTGGGTAAAAGGGATATTCAGTGCAGTCAGTGAGTCGCAAAGGTGCGTAAAACGCTGACGGGATTGTAATGACAGGCATGCTTCAAGTTGCGGTGCCTTTTCTGCCAGCCGCAGCATCAAATTATCTTTATCACTCAGTAAGCGCTCAGGATGTTGCTCCAGGCAAGCTAACTGTCTGGCATTAAGCAGTGATGCCAGCGACTGATAGTATTGCTGCAAGTGACGGCGAAATTGAGTGAACTCTTCGACATTGCCTAATGTATTGATTTTGAGTTCGACAAACGGCAACAGTTGTAGCGATTTGAAAAAATCGTACTGTAAGGAAATGAGTTCAATCTCAATGCCAATATCTGGATAGCCAAACGCTTCCACGCCCAATTGATGAAATTGGCTGATGTTCTGCTGGTTCTGACGGCGGAACATTGCCCCCAGATACCATAATCGTGTGCCAATTTGTAAATTCTGATATTGCGATAAAAGCCGTAGACAGCCCATCGTTCCATCACCGCGAAATAACGCCTGATGATTAAGCATTAGCTCATCACTTTCACCGGAAAAAGACCTCGTAGCGTTTTCTTCCAGCCTTTCAAGAAGCGGCATGCGGATCTCCTTGTAGCAATACTGCTGCAATAAATACTCCGCTTTTTTTTCCAGCCACTCCCAGTCCGCGGCGGGGTTCTGGTAATGCTTACGTGGACGACCACTTTTTCGTGGCCGCAGATTCCGCTGATATTTTTCTTCCAGCGACTGAGAGTAAGGTGTCGTTGCCAGTAGGCAGTTTTGCGCCAGTGATGACTCAATACGCGTAATGACTGCCGGAACAATCATCCCCAGGCAAAAGCGCTGGTAGGCACCGGAACGCTGCGCCGCATTTTCTCCGAGGCGCAGGTACTCTTCATGGGGAGTGATCCGCACTTCGGGGGAATCAGCAAAACTATGATGCGGAGTTTCATCCACGCAATGGCATTCAACGTATTTTTTTGTCAGTAAGAAATAGGCGTTGGGTTCGACGGGGCAGCAATTGTATCGACTATCCCAAAGCGTGCCATGGCGTTGGTGACGGTGGTTGAAGTAGTGGGTGTAACCTTTGGCGATATATTGCATAAAACGCCCGAGGCATTCTTTATCAGGAGCGGACAGAAATAAAAATATTTTCTTTGATGAAAGTGAATACGCATGTAATCTTACCGCATAGATACTCATTGCAGTATCGACGCATTGATAAAAATACTGGTAATCTTCTTCACCTTTAAAAATAGTTTCATCATTATGCCCGCACAATTGCACGAGGTGAGGAATTCCATCGATAAATAATCGGTTTTTTCGTGGCATAGGAATAATGTTTAAATAATATTTAAGTTGGCTAAATAGTGTTTTTTATTAGTGCATAAGCCACGTCTGTTAATATATTAGGATTTCTAGAGAATCTTACAGGAGCTACCAAAAGACAACAAGATGACCTTTTGATAGCCCAGTTCACTTATTTCTGGTTAAGCTCATCAAGTCGTAATGCAATATCTTGAATCGCTAGTAAATTTTGCTGGTTATTTTGTAAATCCCAAAGACGAATTTGTTGATCAGCATTAATGGTCAGAATAAAACGACAACCGCTCTTAAGGGCATTTTGATGCTGTCGTTTAAGTTTGGTACCGCTACAATCAGTGAGGACACGTAAACCAGGCAAGTCTCGACGAAGCGCGCAAGCCAGCACTTGCACCTGTATGCCCCCATCCTCCAGCTCGCTGGTAATCACAACGTCAGGATGGAATTGCCACTGAGGATTCAGACCGTCATAAACAGTCTGCAGCAGAAGCAACAATCGCTCGATACCTATGGCAAACCCACAGGCGGGCAATTTCTTACCATTAAATAACTCAGCCAGACCATCATAACGACCACCACCGCAGACTGTCCCCTGAGAACCTAAGTCATCGGTAATCCATTCAAAAACAGTGCGTGAATAGTAATCCAACCCGCGCACCAAGCGTGGGTTAATGTGATAGGTTATATTGGCATTGTCGAGCAGAGTCCGCAACGTATTGAAATGCCGCTGTGAATCATCCTCCAGAAAATCCAGTAAACGAGGTGCGTTCTCTATCATTTCTTGCATTTCAGGGTTTTTACTATCGAGGATACGCAGAGGGTTTACGTCCAGACGCTTGATGCTGTCTTCGTCCAACAAGTCTCTATGTTGAGTAAACCAACTCACCAGTTCCCTGCGATGTGCCTGGCGTTCTTCCGGCGTCCCTAATGAGTTAATTTCCAGCCGGACGTTCTGTGATATGCCTAAATCTTCAAATAGATCGCGCACCATAAAGATCAGTTCAGCATCAACATCGGCACCGGACATTCCGAAGGCTTCGACGCCAAACTGCGTGAACTGGCGTAACCGCCCTTTTTGCGGACGCTCGTAACGAAACATCGGTCCCTGATACCACAAACGCTGTGACTTGTTGTAACACATGTTATTTTCCAGGACCGCACGCATACATCCGCTGGTCCCTTCCGGACGCAAGGTAATATGCTCACCGCTTTTATCGGTAAAATCGTACATTTCTTTTGAGACGATATCGGTCGCTTCACCCACCGCACGTTCAAAGAGCGCAACGGGCTCCAGGAGCGGCAGACGCATTTCCTGGTATCCATAACGAAACGCCATTTGATGAAATTTACGCTCCAGCCACTGCCACATTGGTGTTTCGTCAGGCAGCACATCGCGCATACCTCGTATAGCCTGAATTTTGCTCATGACAACTCCTTGCTTAATAAAGAAAAAGATTGTTCAGTCAAATTGTGCTGCGGGACACCCTTGTTCAGACGATGGCGCCGGGCAACATAAAGAAGGTAAAGAGGGATGGTGATCATCTGTAAAATAATGCCCCATACCACGGTAGAGGCACTCTCTGTCATTAGCGCCAGTGCAATAAAGCTCAACGCAACCAGGCTGAGGCAGCAATAACTCCAGAAACTGGCATCACCTCCCCGGCGATGAACAACTATCATGACCGGCAGTGATACTGCAGCAAATGCATAGGGGAGTAAGCTGGCAGAGATGGCCAATGTAATCACGCTCTGGAACTGGTTCTGCAGATTTGGCGACAATGTGAATAGCAGGAGCGCAGTCATCAGCGCTGCAGTAAAAATCAACCCACACCAGGGAACACCATGGCGGTTAGTACGGGCAAAAAAAGCAGGGAGTAAATTATCTTCCGCCGCAGCCCTGGGCACTTCAGTTTGCAGGATTTGCCAACCAGGCATCGCCCCGAGGCAAGCGATAACGACCATGGCTGAAATAATCGCCCCAACCGTACTTCCCCACATTGCTTTTGCGCTGTCGGCAAAAGGAGAGGAGGAGTTCATCAGCACATCATGGGGGAGTAGCCCCATCATGACATTGGTTGAACTGGCATAACATAACCCAGCGAGCCCCAACCCTAACAAGGTGGCCAGAGGTATTGTGCGGCGTGGGTTTTTCACTTGGCTAAACGAGACAGATGCAGATTCAATGCCCAGAAAACCCCATAATGAGATAGTTGCCGCGTTAATGATTGCCTGATGATCACTGACGCCACTAAGATTCCAGGCTGCCTGATAACGCGCAACGTCAAAATGTCCCCAGCCCATGACGCCGATGCTGAGGATCACCAGCACCATGCAGCTGCCCGTGAACATTTGCATATAGCCAACCCGTTTCGCTCCACGTAATCCCCAAAGAACAGAGCACCAAAGCAGCACAATGCATGCTGTCGTACCATAAAGTGGGTTGTGTAATACCGGGAAGAAGAAAGAGAGATATCCCACGCCGGCTAACAGCAGCGCGCAGTTGCCAATCCACGTTGACAACCAATAGAACAATGTCATTTGTAGGCCGATAAAGGGGCCAAAGCTGGCAGTAATACTGGCTATGATGCCGCCATTGCGCGGAAATAACTCACTCATTTTGCAGAAAATGAGTGCCAGGGCAGCAATCGCTAAAAACGCGAGTCCCCATCCCCAGACAGAGATTGAACCTATTCTCGCAAGCGTGGCAGGCAGCATAAACACACCGCTACCCATCATATTTGATGCTGTCATCATGGTCAGCGCAAGCAGACCCATTTGGTTTGTCTTCGCGCAACATTTATCCATGCCAGTCCTCATTTAATAGATCATAGTGAGATGAACGGGACTCCTCCCGCGCATGTCCAGGGCCAAAGTTTGTCGTTACAACCCATCGGTAAAGCGTTAATCTCGTTGAAGGCTCTGTAAGAACAGAGCCTGATAGACGCAACCGATAATGATTGGTCTCGGCATCGGTTGCGCCGCCCCTGAGGGCAGTGATGATTATCACTGCCCTTTCTTCATGCGGCCTGCTGGTTCAGGTCAGCAATCACATCGTCAATCAGCTCATCAATCTTGCTGGAGTCAAGGTGGTGCGCAGTGGTAATCAGGTGAGCGATGTCACCGGAGGTGGCCAGACAGTGCTTCTTCCAGACGACTTCTGACGGACAAGGGAAAACCACGGTAATAGAGTTTTTATTGCGCCAGGCATCAATACCAGCAGCCTGTAAGCGATCGACTGCGTACTGCGCCATATTCAGGCTATGTTCAATGCGGCGTTGCCAGTCGCTCCAGGAATGGCTGCGAATAGCTTCCCACATCATTAGCGGTGTATGGCCGTTACGAGAACCAGAAATGGTTTTATCGTGTGCAGAGATGTAATCAATTTCGACAGAAATCCGGTCAACGTTTTTCCTTTTCGCTACCACGATGCCGCAGGGAATAGGCGAACCAATCATTTTGTGACCTGAAACGCCAATAGAATCAATACCATCAGCGAAGTTAAAAGGCTGCGGATCGTTCACAAACGGCAAAATCATACCGCTCAACGCAGCATCAGCGTGTAGATAATAATCGTCACGTTTGATACCCAGTTGACCAATCCGTTGTTGGATCTCAGCAATATTATCAATAGCGCCACGAACGGTTGTGCCGATATTTGCAAAAATAATCGGATGTTCTTCGTTATCGCGTTGAATTTTACGAATCAAATCATCATAGTCCATCTCACCATTCGGCTGTGATTCCACCAGACTTGATTTAATGCGCAACAACTTAACAATTTTCGCAACGGAATAATGAGTATCTTTCGAGTAATAAAGCGTACCTTCTGGAAACAGTTCACGCCCCAGATAGCAGCCAAACATATTACCTTCAGTTCCCCCATTGGTAACGTAACCCCAGCTTTCTTCAAATGGGATTTTGAAAATACTGGCGAAATACTCCATTACTTCTTTTTCAAAATCAAACGAGTTCAGCAAATAATTGCAATACTCCCCCCAGTCACCACAATTATTTATGGAGAAACGCATAAACCGTTCCAGTATCGTGTAATCGAAGTCGGCTGACTCCGGATAACCTATATTAAAATACTGATTTTTTACGCAATATGACCAAAAAGCATCGAGCTTATTCTGATCGACAATAGATAATGTCATTTTAAACTCCCGTGGATAAAACCAATACAGTTGGATACGTTTAGATACGTTTATCTAAATAAAGAATATCCTGACCTTTCTTACTACGCCCGGCAGCAACAAATGAGAACAATGGAATGGTTACCATCATCATCAAGATGCCCCAGAATATGGAGTCGCTGCCAGAACCAAGCAAAGCAAAAATGCAGTAAATCATGCCAATAACAACCAACGTGCAGTAAAACATAAACGATCTTCCACGATTGGCTTTCTTTGAAACAAGGATAATTGGAAGCGAAATCAGGGCGTACATATATGGCAGAAGAGAAGCAAATACCGACATCAAGATTACAGCCTGGAATTGTTTCGCCAGATTCGGAGATGCCGTCAGAAGCAAGACAATACTCATTAATACACCGGTAAAAACGAGGCTTTTCATCGGGACATCTTGCTTGTTGGTTTCTTCAAAGAATTTCGGGAAAAGTCCTTGTTGAGCACCTGCGCGCGGGCCTTCTGACTGAAGTATCAACCAACCTGAAATTGAGCCAAAGCAGGCAATGATGCTCAGTGCGGAAGCAATGTTCCCTGCCGTATTACCGAACATATAGCGTGCGGCATCAGCAAAAGGTGCGGCTGAATCTACCAGAACATTATGTGGTACCAACCCCATAATAACAGTGCAGCTACCAACATAGCATACGGAAGCGATTAATAACCCCATAACGGTAGCCCGAGGAACCGTGCGTTCAGGATCTTCGACCTGACCGGTAGAAACGACTGCAGATTCAATACCAAGGAAGCCCCATAGCGCAATCGACGCAGCAGAAATAATTGCCGAGGAATCACTATGTCCCGTTCCATTATAAACTTCAGTATAGAGCGACGGGTTAAACCAGAACCACCCAATAAATCCTACGCCTAATATTACGATTAACCCACAGGTTGCGGTAAAGGATTGTGCCCGCCCCGCAACTTTGGCACCAAAACTAGCAAGGAAAACAAATGCCCACAGAATAATAATTGCGGCAATACAACCGTAAGTTGGATTTTTAAGCTCCGGGAAAAAGAAACTGAGATAGCCGACTCCTGCGACCAATAATGCAACGTTACCTACCCATGCGCTGATCCAATAGCACATTGTTGTCTGAAACCCAATGAATGGGCCGAAGGCATCACTGGCATAAGCAACGATACCGCCGGTACGAGGTGTAATTAAACTGGTTTTAGCGAAAACTAATGCAAGTGCAATAACACCGATGATGGTAAATACCCATCCCCATATTGAGATGGAGCCTATGCCTGCGAGATTAGTTGGCAACATAAATACGCCAGACCCCATCATATTTGATGCAGTCACTAACGTTAGGGCAATGACTCCCATTTTATGAGCAGAGCCTGAGCTTACTGTTCCCATAATGGTTTCCTATTAATTTAAAATTTTGCAATAAGTGGAAATTCGTACTGAATTCGTGGGTCATTGTTATGAATAGAAATGTCCATTATTGTGACAACAATCAAAAATAATAATGAATCAATTTTTTTTGAGCGGTTTTTCCGCTCACTTTTTAACCATTTTATTAATAATTGACTCTGTCCCCTTTTATTCGACCTGAATAAAGAAAAGGCGACACTAAAATAATCAGAAAAAAATCACGACGATAATTTATTAATAATGTAATTTTTTGTTGATGGTATTGCTTTAATGTTAAAGATCATGAGTAATTTAAAGACACCCTGTTTATCACGCCAAAAACGGGTATTTCTGATATGAATAAAGTAGAAGATGGCAATTCAAAGGAGAGAACATAATTTATGTTACAACGGACAGAATGATGACTTCCTGTGGGCTACGCCACAGAAAGCAAAAACCCCGCCGGAGCGGGATTCTATAAAGAGTGAAGCTGACCGATAAGCCGCGTTCTTTTGAGCGTAGCGTCGTGGACAGTCATTCATCTATTCTGTCTCACAAAGCAAAAACCCCGCCGAAGCGGGGTTCTATAAAGAGTGAAGCTGACCGATAAGCCGCGTTCTTTTGAGCATAGCGTCGTGGACAGTCATTCATCTACTCTGTCTCACAAAGTAAAAACCCCGCCGAAGCGGGATTCTATAAAGAGTGAAG